>NZ_BONX01000027.1 GCF_016862935.1 Plantactinospora mayteni | reverse complement strand
TGACCGGACGACCGCCCGGCCCTGGCACGGTGCACGGATTCGTGACCGTACGGACAGCGCGGGCTCGTCTAGGCTCGCCGGTGTGGACGACGAGGGCGTGCCGGCAGTCCGGGTGATGGTGGTCGACGACCATCCGATGTGGAGGGAAGGGGTGGCCCGCGACCTCACCGAGGCCGGTTACCACGTCGTCGCCACCACCGGGGAGGGGCGGCAGGCGGTCCGGGTCGCCCCGGCCACCCGACCCGACGTCGTCGTACTCGACCTGCAACTGCCGGACGTCTCCGGCGTCGAGGTGCTCCGGGCACTGCTGACCGAACTGCCCGGGGTGCGGGTGCTGATGCTCTCGGCCAGCGGCGAACAGCAGGACGTGCTCGACGCGGTGAAGGCCGGGGCCACCGGCTACCTGCTCAAGTCGGCCGGTCCGGCGGAGTTCCTGGACGCGGTCCGGCGTACCGCCGCCGGGGATGCCGTCTTCACGCCGGGGCTGGCCGGTCTGGTACTCGGGGAGTACCGGCGGATCGCCGCCGCGCCGGCACCCCCCGGCGACGACCTGCCCCGGCTCACCGAACGGGAGACCGAGGTGCTCCGGCTGGTCGCCAAGGGGATGTCCTACCGGCAGATCGCCGGGCGGCTCGGGCTGTCGCACCGTACGGTGCAGAACCACGTACAGAACACGCTCGGCAAGCTGCAACTGCACAACCGGGTCGAACTCACCCGCTACGCCATCGAGCAGGGGCTCGACGACTGATCGACTGCGGAGGCCGGTGATCGGTTGGGGAGGCCGGGTCAGGGCGGCGGCGGGGTCTCGTTGATCGCCAACTCCTCGGCGCTCGCACCGCCGCCCGCCGTACCCCGGTCGAAGGCGACCGAGTCGGTCTCGTCGTCGTCCCGGGCACCCTCGTCCGGCTCCACCAGCCGACCGACCGGACCGCCGCCCGGCGCGTCGCCCAGCCTGCCGTGGTCGTAGATCGACACCGGGGAGTGCGGGTCGGAGCTGGGACCCGCGTCCAGCACGTCCGCGTCGAGCTGTGCCTCGGCGGCGGCCTCGTCACTGTCCGCCTCGCCGGAGATCGCCTGGTCGACCGGGCCGGCCCGCGGATCGTCCACCGGCAGTTCGGGGCGCTCCTGGCCGAGCTTGTAGTCCAGCGGCTCGCCGTCCGCCTGCTCCTCGGCGGTGTTGCCGTACCGGTCCACCGCCAGCGGCCGGTCGGCGGGAAGCGCGGCGGGATCCCAGCCGTCCGCCTCCCGACCGGTCGCGACGTCGTCACCGGCCGTCGAGTCGTCGTCGGCGGTGTCGGGCAGGCCCTCCGCCTCCGGGTCGGACACGGGCGTCGGAAACTCGTCATCGCGCATGACAGGTCACTACCCGTTCCCCGGGTACCCGTAACCGGGCGAAGCCGGACCGTGCGCCCCGCCGCCGCGCTGTTCCGGGGCAGATGTGGGCCGATGCGGGACCGGCGGATCCGGTGGGACTCGCCCACCGCGCAAGCCGGCCGGCCCGGTGCGGGTTAGCCGGCGGCGAAACGGGAAGGACGGCGGCGGCGCGGTCGGTGACCGGCTCCCGCGACGCCGGCCGTCGGCGACGGGTGGTCGGGCCGGTGGGGTCGGCGGACCGGTTTGCCAGGTTTCCGCTCGGCCCGCCGTGGTTAATGGGAGCCTCTGATCGAACGGCCCTAGCCCGCCGTAGCCGTCGCTGGAGGTGACCGATGCGCGTTGGCCTCGTCTGCGCACACGCCGGCCCGCCGCCGGAGCGTCGCGGCCAGTTCGCCGGTACCCACCAGCACGTGGCCCGGGTGGCCGCCGAGCTGACCGGACGGGGCCACGACGTGCGGGTGTACGAGCGGCTCGACGACCCGGACGTGCCGCCGAGTACCGAGATCGGCGGCTATCGGGTGGAACGGGTGCCGGTGGGTCCGTCCCGGCGTACCGCCACCGGCGAACTGGTGCCGCACGTGCCGGAACTCGGCCGCTGGCTGACCGACCGCTGGGCCGGGAACTGGGCGCCGGAGGTGGTGCACGGGCACTTCTGGATCGGCGGACTGGCGGCGGCCAGCGCCGTCCGGGACAGCGTCATCCCGGTCGTGCAGACCTTCCACTCGCTCGGCGTCGAGCAGCTCCGCCACCTCGGCGAGGCGTACCGGGGGCCGGGTGAGCGGATTCCGCTGGAGCTGGCGCTGACCCGGGCGGTCGACATGGCGGTGGCGCAGTGCACCGACGAGGTCGACGAGCTGACCCGGATGGGGTTGCAGCGCGCCTCCGTGGTGGTGGTGCCGGCGGGCGTGGACACCGAACTGTTCGCCCCGGAGGGCGAGGCGGTGACCCGGGACCGGCGACCGCGCATCCTGGCCGCCGGCGGCCTGGAGCCGGGACACGGGCAGGAGGACCTGATCCGGGCGTTGCGGCTGGTCGGGGACGTCGAGCTGGTCATCGCCGGCGGGCCGCCCGCCGACAACCTGGGCAACCACGCCGAGGCCCGCCGGCTGCGGGAGGTCGCCGAGCAGAGCGGGGTCGCCGATCAGATCCGGCTGGTCGGCTCGGTGCCGCACGACCAGATGCCGACCTGGTACCGCTCCGCCGACGTGGTGGCCTGCACTCCCCGGTACGCCTCCGCCGGCCGCATCCCGCTGGAGGCGATGGCCTGCGGGGTGCCGGTGGTCGGCTACTCGCTCGGCGGCATCGTGGACACCGTGGTCGACGAGGTCACCGGCCGGCTCGTCCCGCCCGGCGACGTACGCGGGCTGGGCGTGACGCTGCGCCGACTGCTCGCCGCCGACGCGGAGCGGTTCGCGTACGGGCACGCGGCCGTGGACCGGGTGCGGTGCAGCTACACCTGGGACCGTACGGCCAGCGCGCTGGAACGCCTCTACGAACGGGTGGTACGCCTCCGCCAGCCCGCCACGAGCTGACCGATTCCGGCCGCGCGGTGACGCTGGTGTCGGGGGACCGGGGTGACGGTCAGCGCCGGGGGACCGGGGTGACGGTCAGCGCCGGGGGACCGGGGCGATCGAGGTGGACCGGCGCCGGCTGGCGACCGCCGAGCCCGGCAGTCGTGGGCGGGGTCGGGTCGGCAGCGCCGCCCGGGGCCGCGCGGTCCGGTCCCGGCCACACCCGTCGGGCAGCAGGCCATGCTGGTGCTGTGGCTCGGCGTACCGGGTGAGGGCGAGCACCGCCACCAGGGTGACCACGAAGCCGACCCCGGCCAGCCACTCCCGGTCCGGCCAGATCCGGTCACCGAGCAGCAGCAGCCCGACGACCGCCGCCGGTACCGCCCCGGCGGCGTCCATCGCGGCCACAGCCGCCGTGGTCGAGCCGCGCTGCATCGCCAGGCCGAGCAGCAACTGGCCGACGATCGAGTGCACGATCAGCAGGTAGAGCAGGGGATGCCGGAGGAAGGCGTCGAACGAGTGCACCGAGGCGAGCGGCCGGGCGGCCACCGCGGCGGCCGAGAACGCCAGCCCGGCCAGCGCGCCGAGCGCCACCGAGCCGGGTACGCCGTGCAGGCGTACGGCGGGAAAGCCGAGCGCGCCGATCACGCCGAGCGCGACGACCAGCCCGACCACCCCGGCGGTCCCGAGTTGCCGGGACGGCGCCGGTTTCGCGGCCAGCACCAGCGCGGTGATCCCGACCAGCAGCAGTACCAGCAGCAGCACCTCGGCGGCCGGCAGTCGCCACTTGAGCACCAGCACCCCGAGCAGGGCGGTCACGCCCAGCCCCGCCGCCACGCTCGCCTGGACCAGGAAGAGCGGCAGGTCGCGCCGGGCCAGGAAGGCGAGGACGAAGCCGAGCATCTGGCAGGTCAGCCCGACCAGATAGCTGCGGTGCCCGGCCAGCCGCAGCAGCAGTCCGGGGTCGAAGGTGTGGTGCAGGGTCGTCCGGGTCGCGGCCACCGACTGGAGCAGGTTGGCCACGCCGTAGGCGGCGATCATGGCCGCGAGGAAGCACCAACCGGGGGACACCACCTGGCGAGGATAGAGGCTGCCGCGCCGCTTCGCTCGGCCGCCTAGCCGAGCCGGTCGAGCAGATCCTGGTGCAGTTTGCCGTTGCTGGCGATCGCGCTGCCGCCGCCGGGGCCGGGGCGTCCGGCCAGGTCGGTGAAGGTGCCGCCGGCCTCGGTCACGATCGGGATCAGCGCGGCCAGATCCCAGAGCGACAGCTCGGGCTCGACCATCGCGTCGACCGCGCCCTCGGCGACCAGCATGTAGCCGTAGAAGTCCCCGTACGCCCGGCTCCGCCACACCGTCCGGATGATGTCGAGCATCGGGTCGAGCCGGCCGGTCTCCTCCCAGCCGTGCAGCGAGGAGTAGCAGAAGCTGGCGTCGGCGAGCCGGCCGACCCCGGAGACCCGGATCGGGCTGGCCGCGGCCTGGTGCTTGCCCGCGTACGCCCCGAGGCCGGTCGCCGCCCACCAGCGGCGGCCCAGGGCCGGTGCGGAGACCAGCCCGACGACCGGGGTGTCGCCGTCCATCAGCGAGATCAGGGTGGCCCAGATCGGCACCCCCCGGACGAAGTTCTTGGTGCCGTCGATCGGGTCGATCACCCACTGCCGGGAGCCGGCCCCGGCGGGCGGGGCGGAGGCGCCGTACTCCTCGCCGAGCACGCCGTCCCGGGGCCGGGTGCGGGCCAGGGTGGCCCGGACGGCCTTCTCCACGGCGGTGTCGGCGTCGGTGACCGGCGTCAGGTCGGGCTTCGCCTCCACGTGCAGGTCCAGGGCCCGGAACCGGGCCATCGAGATCGAGTCGGCGGTGTCGGCGAGCATGTGCGCCAGGGACAGGTCGTCCGCGTACCGGGCCATGGCGGAAACCTACTCGATCCGGTCCAGTCGGGTGCGTTAGCATCCCGCGCCGTGACGACCGAACCGATTTCCGACGCGTCCCCCGAAATGCTGATCGGCCTGCTGGCCGAGCCGGACCGGCTGGCGACCTTCGCCGCCGTGGTGCTCGGCGCGGGCGAGGCGGCCGAGGTGGCGGAGCGGACCGGGCTGCCCGCCCGGACCGTGCACGCCGCGCTGCGCCGGCTGGAGTCCGGCGGCCTGGTCGAGACGGTGGACGGCCGGGCGGTCGCCGTCGTCGGGGCGTTCAAGGAGGCGGTACGCGCCCATCCGCCCGCCTCCGGCGAGCCCGACGCGGAGCTGGACCCGGACCGGGCCACCGCAGCGGTGCTCCGGGCCTTCGTCCGGGACGGCCGGATCACCCAGATGCCGGCCGTACACGGCAGGCGGCGACTGCTGCTGGAACACGTCGTGACGACCTTCGAGCCGGGGGTACGCTACGCCGAGCGGGAGGTGAACGCCCTGCTCCGGGCCTGGTACGACGACTACGCCGCGCTGCGCCGCTATCTGGTCGACGAGGTGCTGCTGACCCGCCGGGACGGCGTCTACTGGCGCAGCGGCGGCCCGGTCGACCTCGACCCCGGCCCGACCGCCACCGCCCCCGACGGCCTGCCCGACTAGCGCCCCGACGGCCTGCCGACCAGCGCGCCCGACGGCCTGCCCGACCAGCGACCCGGGGCGGGGCTGATCGTCCCCGGACTACTCGATCTCGCCGGCCCGGGATGCCAGCAGCCGGCGGTACGACGCCAGCCGGCGCGGGTCGGCGTTGCCGGCCGCCACCCAGGCGTCGAGCGCGCAGTCGGCCTCGTCCGGGGTGTGCTCGCAGTTCGGCGGGCACTCGACGGTCCCCTCGACCAGGTCGGGGAAGCCGTGCAGCAGGCTCTCGGCGGAGACGTGCGCCAGGCCGAAGCTGCGTACCCCGGGAGTGTCGACGATCCAGCCGGGATGCCTGCGCCGGTTGCCCGGCAGCGACGGCAGGCGCAGCGCGACCGCGCTGGTGGAGGTGTGCCGGCCCCGGCCGATCGCGCTGACCGTGCCGACCGCCCGGTCCGCCTCCGGAACCAGCCGGTTCACCAGCGTCGACTTGCCCACCCCGGAGTGCCCGACCAGCACCGAGACGCGCTCGGCGAGCAGCCCGCGCAGCTCGTCGAGGTCCGAGCCGGGTTCGACGAGTACGTGCGGCAGGTCCAGTTCGGCGTAGTAGCCGAGTACCCCGTCCGGCGACGCCAGATCCGCCTTGGTCAGGCAGAGCAGCGGCTCGATGCCGGCGTCGTACGCCGCCACCAGGCAGCGGTCGATGAACCCGGTCCGGGGCGGCGGGTCGGCCAGCGAACTGACGATCACGAGTTGGTCGGCGTTGGCCACCACCACCCGTTCGAGCCGCCCCTCGGCGGTGGTCTCGTCGTCGTCGGCCGTACGCCGCAGCACGGAGCTGCGCTCGGCGATCCGGACGATCCGGGCCAGTGCCCCGGCCGCGCCGGAGGTGTCCCCGACCAGGGCGACCCGGTCGCCGACCACCACCGACTTGCGGCCCAGTTCGCGGGCCCGCATCGCGGTGACCGTCCCGCCGCCGGCCCGGTCACCCCGGCCGGCCGTCGGGTCGTCGCCGACCACGCAGGTGTAGCGGCCCCGGTCGACGGCGATCACGAAGCCGTCGACGGCGTCGGAGTGCTGGGGCCTGGTCCGGGTACGCGGGCGCGACGAACGCCCGGGTCTGACCCGTACGTCGTCCTCGTCGTACTCGCGCCGTTTGCCCGCCAGCTCCGCTCCCCGTCTCGTCGTCCGGCGGCGGCGGTCAGCGCGGGGGTCGGACCGGTCCCGGCTACTGGCGCCCGTCGCCGCCGGTCACCATCGTCGACCATAGTGCCGGGAACTCGGGCATGGTCTTGGAGGTACACGCCACGTCGTCCAATTCGATGCCCGGAACGGAGAGCCCGATCACCGCCGCCGCGTGTGCCATCCGGTGGTCGGCGTAGGTGCGGAAGGCGGCGCCGCGCAGCGGCCGGGGGCGGATCTCCAGCCCGTCGGCGGTGTCGGTGACGTCGGCACCGAGCCCGTTCAGCTCCCGGGCCAGCGCGGCCAGCCGGTCGGTCTCGTGGCCCCGGATGTGTGCCACCCCCCGCAGCCGGGACGGCGAGTCGGCGAGTACGGCGAGCGCGGCGAGCACTGGAGTGAACTCGCTGACGTCGGAGAGGTCGGCGTCCAGCCCTCGGATCACCCCGGTGCCGCGTACGGTCAGGCCGTCGGTGCCCAGGGTCACCTCGCCGCCCATCCGGGAGAGCAGTTCGCGCAGCGTGTCGACCGGTTGCAGGCTGCTGCGCGGCCAGCCGAGCAGGGTCACCCCGCCCCCGGTGACCAGTGCGGCGGCGAAGAACGGGACCGCGCCGGAGAGGTCCGGCTCGATGTCCCAGCCGCGCCCGGAGAGCCGACCCGGCTCGACCGCCCAGACATCCGGGGTGGTGTCGTCGACGGCGGCTCCGGCGGCCCGGAGCATCTGCACGGTCATCCGCAGGTGTGGCGCGGACGGGACCGGCGGGCCGACGTGCCGGACCACGATCCCGCGCGCGAACCGGGCCCCGCCGAGCAGCAGCCCGGAGACGAACTGGCTGGACGCCGAGGCGTCGATCACCACCTCGCCGCCGAGCACCTGACCGGCGCCCTGGACGGTCAGCGGCAGGCTGGCGCCCTCGGTGGTGTCGATGCGTACCCCGATGGAGCGGAGCGCACCGACCAGCGGGCCGAGCGGGCGGAGTCGGGCGTGCGGGTCGCCGTCGAAGGTGACCGGCCCCTCGGCCAGCCCGGCCACCGGTGGCACGAACCGCATGACGGTGCCGGAGAGGCCGACGTCGACGTGTGCCGGGCCCTGGAGCGGATTGGGCCGGATCAGCCACCGCTCGTCGTCCACAGTGGAAACGTGGGCGCCCATCGCGCGCAGCCCGCCGGCCATCAGCTCGGTGTCGCGGGCGCGCAGCGGGTGACGCAGCGTGGAGGGGCCGTCGGCGACCGCGCTGAGCACCAGCGCCCGGGCCGTCAACGACTTGGAGCCGGGCAGCCGCAGCGTCGAGGCGACCGGGTCGGTCGCGGTCGGCGCGGTCCAGGGTTCGAGCGGGCGGACCGCCGTCAGGTTCGGCACCGGTACATTCTGCCCCGCCGGCGGGCGTACCGGATCGGAGCCCCGGTCCCTCCCGCCTGACGGGACGGCACGGATGTCCCGGATCGTCTCGATCTCCAGTAGCCCAGCCGGCGGGGCGGTGGCGCGGGGTCGGCCGGCCGGCGCCGGAGGCGCTAGCGTGGCCACCATGTGCGGCAGGTACGCGACCACCCGTAGCGCGACCGATCTGAGTGCCCTCTTCGAGGCGTTCGACGAGACCGGTGGCCGGCTCGCCGCCGACTACAACGTCGCGCCGACCGATCCGATACCGATCGTGCGGGTCTCCGCCGACACGGGCGGTTCGGTCCTCTCCGTGGCCCGTTGGGGGTTGCTGCCGCACTGGGCGAAGGACACCCGGGGCGCCGCTCGCATGATCAACGCCCGCGCCGAGACGGTCGCCACCACCCGGGCGTACGCGGAGTCGTTCGCCCGGCGCCGCTGCCTCGTCCCGGCCGACGGCTGGTACGAGTGGGTCCGCCAGGACGGCGGCAAGCAGGCTTACTTCATGACTCCGCGCGACGGTGGAGTGCTCGCCCTCGCCGGACTCTGGTCGGTCTGGCGCGGTACCGGTGACCCGCTGCTCACCGCGAGTGTGGTCACCACGGCCGCGCTCGGCGAACTGGCCCTGGTGCACGACCGGATGCCGCTGCTGCTGCCCCGGGAGCGCTGGTCCGACTGGCTCGACGGCGACGACGACCCGGCCCTGCTGCTCGCCCCGCCCGGCGAGAAAACGCTGGCCGGGATCGAGATCCGGCCGGTCGGCAAGGGTGTCGGAGACGTCCGGAACGACGGCCCGGAACTCGTCGCCCGGGTCGCCGCCGCGCCGCTGCGGGCGTTACCAGAAGACCCGGTCGCATCGACACTGTTCTGACTTCGGAACCGCGTATTCGCCTGCACCGATTTGCCACTGTTCGGGGTGGATCGTCGCCCGGAGTTTTCCACACCTTTGCCGAGAGCCCTTGTCACGCATAGTGGTGGTGCGATAGAACACAGCGCCGGCAGTGGGTGTCAGCTCGCACAGGGCGGGCGACACTCATCGATCTTCGTCGGTCCCACGGGGGAGGTGGGTGAATGACACGGGCGCGGATGCCACGCCCGCACGAGGTTGCCGCGGCGCGTCGAGACCCGAGGTTGCTTCGGGCACTCAGCGAGCGGCGTCTGGACGATGCCTGGCGTACCCGGGGGGTGTGCCAGAGCGTGGATCCGGAGACGTTTTTCCCGGCACCCAGCGAGCCGGCCGACTCGGCCGTCGCGCTGTGCCGGACCTGTGACGTACAGGGTCCCTGCCTCGCCTGGGCGCTTGAGGTGGGTGACTGCCACGGCGTATGGGGGGCGACCACGCCGCGTGAACGCCGGGCGATGCTGGTCGCCTGGCGGGACCAGGTGGAGCGTGACCCGGACGCGGTCGGCGACGCCGGACCACCGGTCCGGGACCGTCTGTTGACCCTCGTCCCGCTCAGTTCGAGCCGCCGCTGACCCGTGCACCGCCGACCGCCGACCGGGTGCGGGTGGTGGCACCCGACCGGGTACCGGTGGTGACACCGGACCACCCACGCGACGGTTGCCATCCAGAGCACCCGGTCGACGGTTGCGATCCGGGCCATCCCGGTCGACGGTTGCCATACAGTGGCGCCGTGCGGCGCGGCGACGAGATCGACACTCCACGGGGCCCGGCCCGGGTGGACGTCGACCTGCCGCGTCCCGAACCGGGGACCCTGCTGGTGCTGGGTCACGGTGCGGGCGGCAGCGTGGACGCGCCGGACCTGGTCGCGCTCCGCGACGCGGCGGTCGGGGCCGGGGTCGCGGTGGCCAGGGTGACCCAGCCGTACCGGGTGGCCGGTCGGCGGGCACCGGCCCCCGCCGGCCAGCTCGACGAGGCGTGGGTGGCGGTCGTCACCGAGTTGCTGCGCCGGTGCCGCTCGACCCCCACGCTGGTCGTCGGCGGCCGGTCCAGCGGCGCCCGGGTCGCCTGCCGGACCGCCGGCGTCCTGGGCGCGTCCGGGGTCGTCGCGCTCGCCTTTCCGCTCCATCCGCCCGGCCGGCCGGAGCGGTCCCGGGCGGCGGAGCTGCGTACCGGGCTGCCGACCGTGGTGGTGAACGGCGACCGGGACCCGTTCGGCGTACCGGCCGTCGAGCCGGGGGTCCGGGTCGAGGTGCGGCCGGGCGAACGGCACGACCTGCGCGTCGACCCGGCGGGAACGGCCGAGCTGGTGGTCGGCTGGCTGCGAGAGCGGGGCTGGGCGGGCTGACGCGGCGGCGGATCGGCCGTTTCTGTCCCGCCGGGGTGATCGTTGCTCCTTCTGATGCCGGACACCGCCTGCGATTCTGCGAATCGGACGTGGCGCCCGGTTTCATCCTCCCAGGCCCTTCCTGGTCCCAGTCGTGGGCAGTCCGAACGGATCGGCCACGGCCGGGGCCAGGGATGGGCGGTGGACGGAATGCCTCGCCGGGCGCGGCGGTTACAACTCCCGGAAGCCAGTGGAGCCACAAGGGGGTTTGCCCGGTGTCGACCGAGACGCGGAGCCTGGAGCACGACCGCGAGGCGCGGTGGCCCGACCGGAGGCGGAACGGTCCTCCCTCCCGGTCGTCGGGTGACCGGCCCGGGGTGGGTACCGGCACCGCCCGAACCGAGTCGCCGGGCCGCGCTTTCCGCGTATCCTCGGCGGGACAGCCGAATAACGCTGCGGTGCTGGGGAAGAAGGTCACCGCGCCGGTTCGGTACCGAGGCGAGGGAGACGGCCGGTTGACAGCGGAGAAGACGGACGAGCGTAGGGCCCGGTTCGAGCGTGACGCGCTGCCCTTCGTCGACCAGTTGTACGCCGCCGGCCTGCGGATGACCCGCAACCCCGCCGACGCGGAGGATCTGGTCCAGGAGACCTTCCTGAAGGCGTTCGCCGCGTTCCACCAGTTCGAAGAGGGTACGAACCTCAAGGCGTGGCTCTACCGGATCCTGACCAACACCTACATCAACTCCTACCGTCGTCGGCAGCGGCAGCCCGTGCAGGCGCCCACCGAGGAGATCACCGACTGGCAGCTCGCCGAGGCGGAGTCGCACACCTCCAGCGGGCTGCGCTCGGCCGAGACCGAGGCGCTGGACCGGCTCCCCGACAGCGACGTGAAAGAGGCGCTGCAGCAGCTCCCGGAGGAGTTCCGGCTCGCCGTCTACCTCACCGACGTCGAGGGGTTCTCCTACAAGGAGGTTGCCGACATCATGGGTACGCCGATCGGCACCGTGATGTCCCGGTTGCACCGTGGCCGGCGGAACCTACGGAAGCTGCTTGAGCGCTACGCTGCCGAGCGGGGCTTCTCGTCCGCCCCGTCGACCAGGTCCGCTCCGGCTGGCCGGGAGGTGTGAGCGAATGAGTTGCGGTGAACCGCACGAGACGGACTGCCGTGAGGTCCTCACCGAGGTATACCTCTACCTCGACCTGGAGTGCGCGGACGAGCGGCGCAACCTGATCCGGGACCATCTCGACGAGTGTTCGCCCTGCCTGCGCGAGTACGGCATCGAGCAGGAGGTCAAGGCGCTGGTCGCGCGCTGCTGCGGCAACGAGACCGCGCCGGTCGAGCTTCGGGAGCGGCTGCGGGTCCGGCTGGCCGAGTTGGTCTTCGAGACCGACTCCCGCGAGTACCTCGCCGACTGAACCTTTTCAGAAAGGTTCACGACGCGGGCGATCGGTCGGGCCACTGACCGTCGTGGCGGATCGCCGGGCGGGCCGGGGTGGCGAGCGCTCTGCCGCGATCGCCGATAGATCCCGTGCCCCGCCCGGCCGCCCAGGCGTGGCGCCGAGCTCAGGAGTTGGGGCGCTTGCCGTGGTTGGCGGCGCTCTTCTTCCGCGCCTTCTTCTTCCGTGACTTCTTCGCCATGCTGACCTCCGTCGGTCTTCCGGGGGCGGCGCGCGACCGCCCGTTTCTGCTCGCGCCGGGCAATCCTCCCATGGTCGCCGTACGGCCCCGCCGAGGTGGTGTGCTCGGCACACCTCGCCCGGGAGTACACGGTCGGCACGCGAGTCCGCACACCCCCGCCCGCGAGTGCTCGGCGGGATCGCTCGGCGACTGATGGCCGCAGTGCCTGCCCCGGCGGTCGTCGCATGATTGGATACCGTCGCAGGGCACAGTCACGACGAGGGGGAACCCATGGCCGAGGAGATCCGCGCCGAGATGGTGGCGAACGTCTGGAAGGTCGTGGCCACGGCCGGCGACTCGGTGTCCGAGGGCGACACGCTGGTGATCCTCGAATCCATGAAGATGGAGATCCCGGTGGTGGCCGAGTCGGACGGGGTGGTCCGGGAGCTTGCCGTCAACGAGGGCGACGTCGTGCAGGACGGCGACCTGATCGCCGTACTCGAATAACCCGGCCACCTCCCCCGCCTGGAGGCGGGAAGAGCCACGAAGGGAATCCGATGACCGACCTGCTGATCCGGCTCGCCGAGCCGGCCGACTTCGACGCGGTCGCCCGGCTGACCGTGGCGGCGTACCGGGAGGACGGGCAGCTCGACGGCGAGCACGGGTACGAGGAGGCGCTCGCCGACGTACCGGCCCGGGCCGGTGCCGGTGAGCTGCTGGTCGCCGCCGACGAGGTGACCGGCGAACTGCTCGGTGCCGTGCTGTTCGTGCTGCCCGGCTCGGCGTACGCCGAACTGTCCGCGCCGGGCGAGGCGGAGTTCCGGATGCTGGCGGTGGACCCGGGGGCGCAGGGCCGGGGCGCCGGCAAGGCACTGGTCCGGGCCTGCCTGGACCGGGCGAGGTCACTCGGCTGTTCCGGGGTGGTGATCTGCACCCGCAGCTTCTCCACTCCCGCGCACCGGCTCTACGCGGGGTTCGGTTTCGTCCGTATTCCGGACCGGGACTGGTCACCGGCCCCCGGTGTCGACCTGCTCGCGCTGCGCCTCGACCTGACCCCCGCGCCGCCCGCGCTGGCGGAGTCGAGCCGCGGTTGAAACCCGGAGCCGCAAGCGAGCTGAACCCGGAGTCCCGCGCCGGAAGCGAGCTGAGCCCGGAGCCGGAGAGGCTTAGCCGGCCTCGGTGATCCGGCCGGTGTCCGCCTCGGATTCCGCCTCGCCGTGCCCGGTCGCCGGGTCCTCGCCGAGCCGGTCGAGCAGCTCGTTGGCGATCTCCAGCGCGAGTTCCTGCCGCTCCCTGGTGCTGATCTCGCCGCGCAGTGCGAAGAGACTGCCGTGTACGGCGAAGAGCGCCAGCGTCGCCCGGAGTTGCCCGGACGGCGTCGGGTCGGCCCGGGAGAGCAGCTCGGCGATCCGCAGCAGCCGGTCCCGCATGATCTGGCCGGAGGAGAGGTGCTTGACCACCGTCCGGTTCTGCTCGAAGAACTGCATCACGTTGCGTCCGTCGTCGCCGAAGAACTCCTCGGCGTAGCGGCGTAGCGTCGTCCGGCGGCCGATGGCGTCGACCGGCTGGCCCGCGGCCCACTCGATCAGCCGGTCCAGCCGGTCGAGCCGGTCGGACACGAAGCTGTCGACGATGTCGTCCTTGCTCTTGAAGTGGTAATAGAGGGCGGCCTTGGTAACGCCCAGCCGCTCGGCGATCTCCCGTAGCGAGGTCTTCTCGTAGCCCTGCTCGGTGAAGAGTTCCAAGGCCACGGCCTGGATCCGGGACCGCGTGTCACCTGTGCTGCCGGTCACCCGGACCACCTCTCGTAATCGCTTGACGGGCACCCGGCGACCAACTTACCGTACGGCAGGTAGAAACCACTAGCCGGGCGGCAAGTAAGCGAGTCACATTCAGGGGGAGCCTACCGATGACCACGATGGCGGACGCGCCGGCACGACCAGTCAACATCAGGGTCGTCCTCGGCGGCCTGATGATCGCGATGATGCTCGCGATGCTCGACAACATGATCGTCAGTACCGCGCTGCCGAGGATCGTGGGCGAGTTCGGCGGGCTCAACCACTTCACCTGGGTGGTCACCGCGTACGTGCTCGCCACGACCGTCTCCACCCCGATCTGGGGCAAGTTCGGCGACCTGTACGGCCGCAAGACCGTCTTCCTCAGCTCGATCGTGCTGTTCCTGTTCGGGTCGGCACTCTGCGGGATGGCCGGGTCCGAGCTGCTCGGCGGCCCCGCCGACGGGATGATGGAGCTGATCGCCTTCCGCGCGGTGCAGGGCCTCGGCGCGGGCGGCCTGATGGTCGGCGTGATGGCGATCATCGGCGACCTGGTCCCGCCCCGGGAGCGGGGCCGCTACCAGGGCATGATCGCCGGCATCATGGCCATCGCCATGGTGGCCGGTCCGCTGGTCGGCGGCTTCATCACCGACCACCTCTCCTGGCGCTGGGCGTTCTACGTCAACCTGCCGCTCGGCGGTGTGGCGCTGATCCTGCTGGCCACCCGGATGCACCTGCCGAAGTACCGCACCGAGCACCGGATCGACTGGTTCGGCGCCGCGCTGCTCTCGGTCGGCATCACCGCGATCGTGCTGGTCACCACCTGGGGCGGCAACGAGTACGACTGGACCTCCGGCCAGATCCTCGGCCTGGCCGCCCTCGCCGTACTCTCGTTGGTCGCCTTCGCCCTGGTGGAGCGGCGGGTGCCGGAGCCGATCCTGCCGCTGAGTCTCTTCGCCAACCGCAACTTCGCGGTGATCTCGGTGATCGGCTTCCTGCTCGGCTTCGCGATGTTCGGCTCGATGAACTTCCTGCCGCTGTTCCAGCAGACCGTGCAGGGCGCCTCCGCGACCAACAGCGGACTGCTGCTGCTGCCGCTGATGTTCGGCATGCTGGTGGTGTCGATCGTGGTCGGTCGGACGATCACCAAGACCGGCCGCTACCGGGCCTTCCCGATCGTCGGCGGGATCGTGATGACCGCCGGGATGGCGTTGCTGGCCATGCTCGACGTCGACACCGGCAAGCTGGAGTCCTCGCTCTACATGATCGTGCTCGGCGTCGGGATGGGTTTCCTGATGCAGACCTCGATGCTGATCGCGCAGAACAGCGTCGAGCAGAAGGACCTCGGCGCGGCGAGCGGCGCGGCCACCTTCTTCCGGTCGATCGGCGGCTCGTTCGGCATCTCGCTCTTCGGCGCGGTCTTCGCCAACCGGCTGGCCGACTCGCCGGCCGGGCCGATGATGGCCGGCGGTGGCGAGGGCGCCGGAGTCGACCCGGCCGCGCTGCGTGCACTGCCGCCCGAGCAGCAGCACGCGGTACTCAGCGGTCTCGCCGACGCGATCGGGGTGGTCTTCGTCTGGGCGGTACCGTTCGCGCTGGTCGTCGCGGTGCTGGCCTGGTTCGTCAAGGAGATCCCGCTGCGCGGCGGCCCGGCCGCCGGGGCCGACACCCCCGAGGAGCAGGCGGAGACCGCCCTGGCCACTCCACCCGTACGCTGACCTCCGACGCGGCGCCGCCTCCTGGTGACAGGGGGCGGCCGCCGTTGTTCCGCGGACCCGACCGGCGGTACCGGGGCGGCCGACTCGTCGGCGGCGGGGGCCTGCTCCGGGGCCGGCGGGGCTCGGTCGTGGAGACCTCGAAGCGACGCGGTTCAGCCGTGCGGGGCTCGGTCGTGGAGACCTCGAAGCGACGCGGTTCAGCCGTGCCGGGCGAACCGCCGCCATATCCGGTCCAGCAGCCGGCCGAACCGGCGCTGCCGGGGCGCCACCGCCGCACCGTCCCGGGCGAGCAGCAGCCGGGCGGTCTCGACCGAGGCCGGCTCGGCGTACGGGGTGGCGAGTACCAGGTGGGCCAGGGAACGCAGTACGGTGACCGGCCGCCGCTGGGCCACCTCGACCGCGTCGCCGAACCGCTCGGCGGCGACCCGGGCCACCTCGGTACGCACCGACGGGTCCACCCAGGCGGCGGTGACCAGGGCGAACAGGGCCGCCTCGGTAACCCAGTCCTCGATGCCCCAGACCAGGTCGAGCAGGACTTTCCGCCGGGTCGAGTCCGGCCACGGCTCGTCGGTGCGGTGGTGCAGCAGCCCGAGGCAGACCCAGACCTGGACACAGCGCACCCAGAGCGTCGGATCGTGCCGGCTCAGGGTCCGGCCCAGTTCGGTCGGTGGCGGGGCCGGCGGATGGGCCAGCAGGCCGAGCAGGTCGTCGAGTTCGAGCGTGGCGAGCCCGACCGCCGCGTCGTAGGCGGCCGGCGGATGCGGCCAGGCGGGATGGGCCAACTGCTGGATCCGGCGTACCGCCGTGTCGGGCGGCACCGGCACGGCCGGTACGGCGGTGATGCCGGCGTACCGCCAGAGCGGGTGTTCGACCGGCCGGCGCGGCTCGCGTAGATCCGGCTCGGGGGTGGCGGCGACCGTGACGACCAGGGCCGGGGCCGCCTCGCTCAGCGCCCGCATCGCGCTCGGCGGCTCCAGTCCGCTCAGTGACAGCCGGGCGCCGTCGGCCGGGGCGCCGGTGGCGAGCCGCTGCCGCAGCGCCACCGCCACCGCCTCGCTGGCCGGCGGGACCCGGCCCAGCCACGGCTGGCTCTGGCAGCACTCGGCGAGGTCGCTGTGCTCGTGCGAGTCGTCCGGATGGTCCCGCTGGAAGTCGGCCAGCGCCACCAGGTGGGCGAGGTCACCGTCCCGGCGGTAGCGCAGCCGGTGACCGGTGTGCACCGCGCAGTCGAAGGACGGGTCCCGGGCCAGCGCCCGGTCGATCCAGTCCAGTGCCTCGTCGAGCCGGCCGTGGTCGGCGAGGGTGCCGGCGATGTCGGCGTACACCGAGAGGTCGTCGGGGTCGTGGTCGACGGCCCGGCGCAGCGCGGCGAGCGCCTCACCGGTCCGCCCGGCGCTGCGGTAGGCGTAGCCGAGCCACACCTCGGAGAGCTTCGACGGCAGTTCCCGGGCGCCCTGGCCGGCCCATTCGACGGCCTGGCCGACAGCGCCGACCCGGCGGGCCAGTGCGGACGCCGCGCCGAGCAGCAGGCCGTGCCGGGGGTGCACCGCCACGGCGTGCCGGGCCAGCCGCAGGTAGGGCCAGAGCGGTTCGCGGGCGGTCTCCGGCACCGGGTCGGAGATGCCGGCGCAGACCTGCATCAGCACCCGGGCGATCCGGTCCGGGTCGAGCAGGCCGGGGAGTTCGGGGGCGCTCACCCAGGGCACGCCGGCCCAGTCGGCCGAGGGGACGTGCCCGGTGGCGGCGGCGAGCAGTTCCAGCCCGTCGCCCGGGCGTCCGGCGGCGGCGAGCAGGTGCGCGCGGGCCACCACGGTACCGATGAACGGGTGCTGGTCGAGCGGGAACAGCTCGACCCCGCCACCGGACCGGGCGGCGAGCTGGGCGAGCGCCTCGTGCACCTCGGGCATGGTCGGGGCGTACGCGATCGCTCCGGCCAGGTGACCGGCGGCGTGCCGGAGGTCGCCCTCGTCCAGCGCCAGCCGGGCCAGCGCGAGTTCCCCCTCGGCCGAGAGCCGGGGGTCGTCTGTTCCCTCGGGCACCGACTCGACCCTTCGCGTACGTGGAATTTCCCCTGGGTTGGGGAGCCTAGGGCATGGCGACGGCGGTTGGTGATCTACTGCGCAAAGCTGATCGTTAGATTGCTCCACCGTGTTCAATCGTGCAAAACTGAGCATGGAACGCGCGGCATTCGCGCACGAGGAGGGGTCATCGTGGCACAACCGGGATCCGGCATGGCGGCGGACATCGCCGAGCAGCCGGAGGGCTTCGCGCGACTACTGGAACCGGCCTCCACGTCCGCGATCGCGCAGGTGGCGGCCGTGATCGCGGAACGCCGGCCGAAGCACGTGGTCTTCACCGCACGCGGCACCTCGGACCACGCGGCGCTGTACGCCGCGTACCTGACCGAGATCCGGCTCGGGCTTCCGGCCGGGCTCGCCTCGCCGAGCACCATCACCGTGTTCGGCGCCCGGCCCGACCTCTCCCAGGCACTCGTCGTCGGGGTGAGCCAGAGCGGCGGGTCACCCGACCTGACCGAGGTGCTGCGGGTGGCCCGGGAGGCCGGCGCGCTCACCCTGGCGGTGACCAACGCCCCCGACTCCCCGCTGGCCGGCGCGGCCGAACTCGCCGTCGACGTGGCCGCCGGGCACGAGCGGGCGGTCGCCGCCACCAAGACGTACACCGCCGAACTGCTCGCCCTGCTGCTGCTGGTCGAGGGGATCCGGGCCGGGGACGGGGTGGTGCCCGCCGAGGAACGGGCCGGGCTGGCGGCGCTGCCGGAGTTGGCCGCCGGTACCCTCGCCGACCCGACACCGGGGCAGTTGGCCGCCCGCTACCGATTCGCGGACCGGATGGTCACCACCGGCCGGGGGTACGCGTACCCGACCGCCCGGGAGGCGGCGCTGAAGCTGATGGAGACCTCCTACCTGCCGGCGCTCGCCTTCTCCGGCGCCGACCTGCTGCACGGCCCGCTGGCGATGACCGACCCGGACGTACCGGTGCTGGCCGTCGTCGGTGCCGGGCCCGGCGGTACCGCCATGCGCGAGGTGGTCGCCAAGGTCGGCGAGCGCGGCGCGGACCTGGTCGTGGTCGGCCCGGCCGGGGTCGCCGGGGCCGCCGCCCAGCTACCCGTGCCCGAGGTCGACGAGCGGTACGCCCCGCTGCTGGACATCCTGCCGGTGCAGCGGCTCGCCCTCGCCCTCGCGCTGGCCCGGGGCGAGGACCCCGACGCCCCGCGCGGCCTGCACAAGGTCACCGCGACCCTCTGACCCGCTCCCGGACCGAGCCGCCGCTGACCCGGCTCTCCGGATCGCCCTGTCGCCGGCTGGGGAGCGGACCGGGCGCGCCGGGCGGGGCGGGCATCGGGTGGTGATACCCGCACCGGGCGTGGTCGTGGCAGGCTTGCCCCGTGTCCACGCTGCGCGATCTCGCCGAGGAGCACACCGGTCTGCGTCCGGTCGACATCGACCACCTGCACCGGGTGGCCGGCGACTGGCAACTCCTCTCCGACCTGTCCTTCGCCGACCTGCTGCTCTGGGTACCGGTCAGCGACACCGACGGGTTCGTCTGCGTCGCCCAGGTACGCCCGACGACCGCGCCGACGGCGTACCAGGACGACCAGGTGGGCCGGATCTTCGGCGGTCCCGAGGTGGCGCACCTGGCGATCGCGTACAGCCAGGGGCGGATCTGGCGGGAGGGCGACCCGGTCTGGTACGGCGACACCCCGGCCCGGCACGAGGCGATCCCGGTCCGGCTGCGCTCCGGCGACGGCGAGTCGGGTGAGGTGATCGCCGTGGTGGGCCGGGACACCAACCTCTCCACCGCGCGTACCCCGAGCCAGCTCGAACTGAACTACCTGACCACCGCCGACGACCTCGCCCAGATGCTCTCCGACGGGACGTTCCCGCCGGTACGCCACCCCGGCGAGACCACCACGGCACCCCGGGTCGGCGACGGGCTGGTCCGGCTGGACGCCAACGGCAAGGTCACCTACGCGAGCCCGAACGCGCAGTCGGCGTACCGGCGGCTCGGGTACGCCTCGCACCTGGTCGGCGAGGACCTGGCGGCGCTGAACGGCCGGCTGGCAGCCGATCCGCTGGAGGGTACCGAGGCGTCCAACCGGGTACTCGCCGCGCTGCGCGGTGAGGCGCCGCCGCGCCGGGAGATCGAGGCCCGGGGCGCGACCGTGCTGACCCGGGCGCTGCCGCTGATGCCGGCCGGGGTGCCGATCGGCGCGCTGGTGCTGGTCCGGGACATGACCGAGGTGCGCCGCCGCGACCGGGCCCTGATCACCAAGGACGCCACCATCCGGGAGATCCACCACCGGGTGAAGAACAACCTCCAGACCGTCGCGGCGCTGCTCCGGCTCCAGGCCCGCCGGGTCGGCATCCCGGCCGCCCGGGCCGCGCTGGAGGAGTCGGTACGCCGGGTCGCCTCGATCGCCCTGGTGCACGAGACCCTCTCGATGTCCAGCGACGAGGCGGTCGAGTTCGACGGCATCGTGGACCGGGTGGCGGCGGCTGCCGCCGAGGTGGCCGCGACCGAGGTCCCGGTCCGGGTACGCCGGCAGGGCAGCTTCGGGGTGCTGCCGGCGGAGATCGCCACCTCACTGGTGATCGTGCTGAACGAGCTGCTGCTCAACGCCGTCGAACACGCCTTCCCGGAGCCGGCCGAGAGCGCGCTGCTGCCGCCGACCGCCGCCCCGGACACGCCCACCCCGGAAGCGTCCGCCCCGGAAGCCGCTCTGGACGGGGCCGCCCCGGAAGCTGCCTCGGAAGCCGCCCTGGGCGGGTCCGCTCCGACCGAGCAGCGGCCGATCGCCGCCGAGGAGAAGATGGCCGCCGAGGAGAAGCCGGACCGCCCGGCCGAGCTGGTCGAGTTGGTAGAGCCGGCTGAGCCGGCCGAGGTGGTCGTCTCCGCGCACCGGTTCCGCAAGCAACTGCACGTCACGGTCGCCGACAACGGCCAGGGCCTGCCGGAGGACTTCGACGCCGACCAGGGCAGCCGGCTCGGCCTCCAGATCGTCCGGGCGCTGGCCACCGGAGAACTGCGCGGCACCATCGAACTCCGCAACCGCCCCGGCGCCGGTACCGAGGCGCTGCTCGTGGTCCCGTTGGCCCGGTAGCTACTTCCGGGACGTCGTGGCCTCAGCGGTCGGCCGAGGGGACTCTAACCCGGAAAGAGCACGAGCCCACCGACGGCGAGCGCTCAGCGGGCGGGTGGGGGGCGGGAGAGCAGGGTCACGGTGAGACCTGGGACGGTCCAGGTTCGGGTGGGGTGGAAGCGGGCGTGTAGGGGGGCTGCTCGGCTTTCGGGTAGTTGGGCCAGCGGATCGGGGTGTTCCCCCCAGGCCAGCAGCCAGAGTCGGTCGACCGTGGCCAGGCACGCCGCCGGCTCGGCGCACTCGGTGGCCCAGAAGTCGGCCCGGCGTACCTGGTCCTCGGCGAGGAGCACGTCCCGGGGGCGGTCGGCCCGCAGGTAGTAGGCCGTGGCCAGGTCGAGGAACGCCCAGCCGTCCCGGGGCAGGTAGACGATGCCGTCGCCCGGCTGCCGGTGCGCCGCGATGATCCGGGTGGCCGCCGGATAGTCCACCGGCGCGCTGCGCGGCGACTCGTGGGTACGCCGCAACGCGGCCTGCTCCGGCACGCCGAGCAGCCCGGCGACGAGCACGATCGCCAGCGCGGCGGCCGGCCGGAGCGGGGCCAGGGTCGCGGCGGCCAGCAGAGCGCCGAACGGCACCACGAAGAGCAGATAACGCGGTACGAAGAGCGGGGTGACCTGCCCGGCGCCGAAGAGCAGCAGCGCCGGCAGCAGCACCGTCAGTCCCAGCAGTACGCCCCGGCGTCCCCGGGTGGCGACCCCGACGGCGGCCAGCCCGACCAGCAGTCCGCCGACCATCCCGGCCTGTACCACGCTGCCGGGCAGCCCCAGCAGGGCGGCCGGGCCGGGCCGGCCCACCCAGTCGAGTTGTCGACCCTGCTGGCTCCGGCCGAGCACGGCCAGCGGCACCAGCACCAGCACCGCCCCGCCGACCGCGACCGCCCAGCGCACCCGTACCCCGGCCCGCCGGTCGCCGAGGGCGGCGAACGCGTGCCCGACGACCAGGCTGACCGCGAACAGGTTGGCCAGGCCCACCCCGGCGACCGCCACCGCGTAGCCGAGCCAGCGCGCCCACCTCGACCGGTCCAGCGCCCGGCACAGCAGCAGGGTGGCCAGCACCGCGAGCAGCGTGACCAGGGCGTACGGGCGGGCCTCCTGGCCGTACCGGGAGGTGCTCGGCAGCACCGCGAAGAGCAGCCCGCCGAGCAGCCCGGCCCGACGCCCGACCACCCGCGCCCCGAGCACGGTGGTCAGCGCGGCGGCCCCGGCCATGGCGAGCGCGGACGGCAGCCGCAGCGCGATCACGGAGTCCCCGGCAACCGCCAGCCAGCCGCGCATCAGCAGGTAGTACGGGCCGTTGACCGCGTCGATCGTGCCGATCAGCCGGAGCAGGTCGCCGAGCGGGCGGGAGGCGGCGCTCCAGGTCGCCAGCTCGTCGCGCCAGAGCGGCGCGCGGTCGAGCTGGACGCCGGTGACGAGCAGGGTGGCCAGGGCCGGCCAGAGCCAGAGCGCCCGGTGGAACCGACCCGGCAGCACGATCCGGCGAGGGGGTCGACCCGAACCGCGATCTATGGGCGATGAGGTGCTATTTGCCGCATTAGTGCCAATATCCCGAATCGTAGCGTGAAGCCGACCACAGCGGGTCCGCCAGGCGGGATCGGTGATCGCGGCGGTGGTCCGGCCGATTGTGATATGGCAGCATGGCGGGTATGACCGCCGCCGTGCGCCGCTTCGCGAGGCCGGGATTCACCTCCCGCCGCCACGTGGACTACGGCCGCGTGCGCAGCGCGATCTGTCCGGCCCACTGACGCCGCCCGGACCTGTTCCGACCCCGGGCGTGCAGTGCGCCGGCTCCGCCGACACCGTCGTTCTCGACACCGTCGTCTCCGGCCCGCCCGGGCCGAGGCCGTCGCCCTGTGCGTCCACCGAGCTACACCTAACAACGGAGGACGCCGCGATGGCGGTCAGCGACACCCCGGCCGGCGCCGACGCCACCAGCGCTCCGGCGGGCAGCAGCGCACGCGCGGCCCGACCGGCCCGTCGTCCGCGAGGTGAGGGGCAGTGGGCGCTCGGTCACCGGGAGCCGCTCAACCCCAACGAGCGGACCAAGAAGGACGACAACCCGCTCAACGTACGGGCCCGGATCGAGAACATCTACGCGCACCGGGGCTTCGCCTCGATCGACCCGCAGGACCTGCGTGGGCGGTTCCGCTGGTGGGGGCTCTACACCCAGCGCAAGGCGGGCATCGACGGCGGGCGGACAGCCGTGCTGGAGCCGCACGAGCTGGAAGACGAATACTTCATGCTCCGGGTCCGGATCGACGGCGGCCAGCTCAGCCTGGAGCAGCTCCGGACGATCGCCGAGGTCTCCCAGCGGTACGCCCGGGACACCGCCGACATCACCGACCGGCAGAACATCCAACTGCACTGGATCCGGGTCGAGGACATGCCGGAGATCTGGCGCAGGCTGGAGGCGGTCGGGCTACAGACCACCGAGGCGTGCGGCGACTGCCCCCGGATCGTGCTCGGCAGCCCGGTCGCCGGAGTGGCCGAGGACGAGAAGCTCGACCCCACCCCCGCGATCGACGAGATCGTCCGGCGTTACGTCGGCGACCCGCAATACTCCAACCTGCCGCGCAAGTTCAAGTCCTCGATCTCCTGGTTGGCCGACACCCCGTACGAGGTCAACGACATCTCGTTCCTCGGGGTCGAGCACCCGGAGCACGGCCTCGGCTTCGACCTCTGGGTCGGCGGCGGGCTGAGCACCAACCCGATGCTGGCGCAGCGGCTCGGCGTCTGGGTACCGCTCGACGAGGTACCGGACGTCTGGGCCGGGGTGGTCGGGATCTTCCGCGACTACGGCTACCGCCGGCTGCGGCACCGCGCCCGGCTCAAGTTCCTGGTCGCCGACTGGGGCGTGGCCAAGTTCCGCGAGGTGCTGGAGAAGGAATACCTCGGCCGCAGCCTGCTCGACGGGCCGGCGCCCGAGCTGCCGGCGAAGCCGATCGACCACATCGGAGTACACCGGCAGCGGGACGGGCGGCACTATGTCGGCGCCGCCCCGGTGGTGGGACGCATCTCCGGTACCCAGCTCGCCGAACTGGCCGACGCCGCAGCCGAGCACGGCAGTGGCCGGGTGAGCCTCACTCCGTACCAGAAACTCCTGGTCCTGGATGTGCCGGCGGAGCGGACCGACTCGCTGGTCGCGGCGCTGCGCCGGATCGGCCTGGAGGCGTTCCCGTCGGTCTGGCGGCGCGACACCATGGCCTGCACCGGCCTCGAATACTGCAAGCTCGCCATCGTCGAGACCAAGGCCCGGGGCCAGGAGCTGGTGGCCCGGCTGGAGGAGCGGCTCGCCGGCGCCGACCTCGGCGAAGGGCTGAGCATCCACCTCAACGGCTGCCCGAACGCCTGCGCCCGGACCCAGACCGCCGACATCGGCCTCAAGGGCCAACTCGTGGTCGGGCCGGACGGGCGCCAGGTCGAGGGCTTCCAGGTACACCTCGGCGGCGGCCTGGGCATGGCCCAGGGCCAGTCCGCCGGCTTCGGCCGCAAGCTGCGCGGCCTGAAGACCACCGCGGCGGAGCTTCCCGAGTACGTCGAACGGCTCACCCGCCGCTACCTCGACGGTCGCACCGAGGGCGAGAGCTTCGCGAACTGGATCGTCCGGGTCGACGAGGAGGAGCTGCGATGAGCGCTGAGACCCGCGCCGCACCCCTCTACTGCCCCTACTGCGGCGAGGAGGACCTGCGACCCAACGAGGCGTCGCACGGTGCCTGGGAGTGCCGGGCCTGCGCCCGGGTCTTCACGGTGAAGTTCACCGGCCTGCTCGCCACCGCCCTCCCTACCGAAGGGAAGCAGTCATGAGTCCCGTTGTCGCGGCCAACCTCGGGTTGGTCAAGCTCGGTCCGGACGTCGCGGCCAGCCCGTCCCGGCGGGACCCGGCCGAGCTGCGGGCGCTGGCCGAGGAGGCGAGCCGCGAACTTGAGGGTGCACCGGCCCAGGAGATCGTCCGCTGGGCGGTCGGCGAGTTCGGGGACCGGTTCTGCGTCACCAGCTCGATGGCCGACGCCGTACTCGCGCACGTGGTCTCCCGGGTGGCGCCCGGGGTGGACGTGGTCTTCCTCGACACCGGCCTGCACTTCCCGGAGACCCTTCGGGTACGCGACACCGTGGCCCGTACCCTCCCGGTCACCGTGCGGTCGATCCGGCCCCGGCAGACCGTCGGCCAGCAGGACGGCGAGTACGGCCCCCGGCTGTTCAACCGGGCGCCTGACGAGTGCTGCGCGCTGCGCAAGGTGGAGCCGCTGGAGCGGGCCCTGGCCGAGTACGACGCCTGGGCGGCCGGGCTGCGCCGGGACGAGTCGCCGACCCGGGCCAACACCCCGGTGGTGGGCTTCGACCCGCGACGCGGCAAGGTCAAGGTGAACCCGATCGCCGCCTGGTCCCAGGCCGACGTGGACGCCTACATCTCCCGGTGGAACGTGCCGGTCAACGAGCTGTTCCGGCAGGGCTACACCTCGATCGGCTGCTGGCCCTGCACCCGGCGGACCAAGGCCGGCGAGGACCCCCGGGCCGGCCGCTGGGCCATGTTCGAGAAGACCGAGTGCGGCCTGCACGTGTGACCGTCGAGGCGGCCGGTACGCCGGTGGCCGGGCTCGCCCCGGCCCCGGTCGTGCTGGTGGCACACGGCAGTGCCGATCCCCGGGCGGCCCGGACCACCGAGGCGCTGACCCGGGCGGTGGCGGCGGCCCGGCCGGGCCTGCTGGTCCGGGCCAGCTATCTCGACCACGGCCCGCCCCGACCCGGCGCGATACTCGCCGAGCTGGAGGCGGCCGGGCACCGGCGGGCCGTACTGGTGCCGCTGCTGCTCACGGCCGCATACCACGGCCGGGTCGACATCCCCGGTGTGGTCGAGGCGGCCCGGGAGGCAGGGCTGCGCATGCCGGTACGCACCGCCGAGGTGCTCGGCCCGACCGCGCGGGGGATCGACCCGCTGCTGCTGGCCGGGCTGCTGCGCCGGCTCACCGAGGCCGTCGACCCGGCGTCCCCGGACGACACCGTCGGGGTGGCCCGGCTCAGGGACAGCGGGGTCGACGGGGTGGTGTTGGCTGCCGCAGGTACCCGGGATGCCGCCGCCCGGGACACCGTCGCCCAGGTGGCCGAGGCGCTCGGCCACGAGACGGGCCTACCGACCCGGGTCGGCTACGCCTCCGCGGCCCCGCCGACGGCCGGTACGGCGGTCGGCGCGCTCCGGGAGGCCGGCGCTCGGCGGGTGGCGGTCGCCACGTACTTCCTCGCTCCGGGCCGGCTCTGCGCGGCGGCCCTGACATCGGCCCGGGCGGCCGGCGCGGTGGCCCTGGCCGCCCCGCTGGGCGACGCGCCGGAACTGGTCCGGCTGGTACTCGGACGGGTGGACGCGGCGCTGGCCGGTGACTCCCGGTAGCTGTTGCCGGGTCGCCGCGTTGGTCGCCGCAAACCTCGACGCAGAGTAGTTGCCCGACGCGACGCAGCGTAGTCGTCGGCGGCCGGTGCTCCCGTCCGTCGCGTCCCGGGCTCTCGGCGGTGCTCCGGTGGGGCCGCCCCGGTGCCGGTAATCGCCCGTCGGAATCGCGGTCGACGGATGGGAATCGCCTTCGGGTTCGGTGTCGGCGAATTGATCAGCGGAATGTCGTCGATCCACTATCCATCGTCACGACAACAGCAGAACGCGTTCCGGGAACAACAGAACGTGTTAGCGCCGAACAGCAGAACGCCCCGGGGAACGAACCCCAGGGCGTCCGATGCGTTGTGCGGTCGGTCAGGCAGAGTGAGCGCGCAGGACCCGGAGGCCGCCACGGCGCTTGACGGCGCGCCGTTCTTCTTCGCTCATTCCGCCCCAGACGCCGGCGTCCTGACCGGATTCGAGCGCCCACTGGAGGCACTCGTCGGTCACGGAGCAACGCCGGCAGACGGCCTTGGCCTGCTCGACCTGCAGGACGGCCGGACCGGACGTTCCGATCGGAAAGAACAGCTCCGGGTCTTCGTCGCGGCAGGCAGCATGGTGGCGCCAGTCCATGGCGGCAACACTCCTCAATCTGGGTGGGCGGCAGTGCTTCGTGGATCTTTTCTATATGCGTCCGCGGTGCCGATCACGACGGTGTGCAGCCCCGTCGGTTCGGCAGCGCGAGAGCAGGCTTTGTGTTGTGGGACCCGCGGGGCGGCGGTCATCGGTCGAACGCGCCCGCGCAATGTCCCGGTAACTCAAGTTCGCTTGTGAATACTTTCACGAACTCCCGCGATGTCAAGGGTAGCGCCCGGAAAAACTCTGGGCAGGTGAGACAGGTCACGGCCCATTTGTCCGGATTTCCGCATCTCGGCGGTACCCGGTGCGCCACAGCCGAGAATCAATATAGTACAGTCCGCCCGACATTGCTGGCATTTCCGGCACCGCTCTCGTCCGATGCTTCCGAGGTCCGCTACCGGACGCTGTACCCCAGGCTCAGCAGATTACTCGCAGTGCCGCCGCGACGGACGTGAATCGGACTTTATTTCGCTCGCCGAGGTAGTCGCCGTCCAGTTGGAACGCCTGGGGCTGCTCCGCGACCAGGGTGAACTCCTCCAGGTCGTGCAGCCGCAGGATCTGCCGGCCACGCGGATCCGGCCGCCGTGACAGGCTCTGGGTCACCATCCGGGTGGTGCTCGGCATCCGCAGTCGACGCAGCGCCAACACGTCCAGGCCCAGGTCGAACGAGGCGTCCGGGTTCGGATTGACCTCGCGGTCCCCGACGTACGTCCAGGGGGCGGTGTTCTGGATGACCACTGTGGCCAGTTCACCCTCGGTGATCTCGCCCGGCTGCTCCAGCCGGATGGTCGGGTGCCGCCGCTCCGCGCCGATCAGGTATTGGCTGACGATCGAGCGCAGGTAGAGGCTCGGGGTGGAGACCCGGCCCCGCCGGCGGGCCCGCTCCACCCGGTGGATCACCGCCGCGTCCAGGCCAAGCCCGGCGCAGAAGGTGAAGTACCGGTCGTCGGCGAGACCGAGGCCGATGGTGCGGACCCGCCCCACCCGGAGCGCCTCCAGGATCATGCTGGTCGCCTCCGGCCACTCCCGGGGCAGTCCCAACGCCCGGGCGAAGACGTTGGTCGAGCCACCCGGTACGGCCGCGAGCGCGGGCAGTCGCTCGGCGGGTGTCCGGTCGTCGGCGGTGCGCGAGGGGCTGGCGGTCATCAGGCCGTTGACCACCTCGTTGACGGTGCCGTCGCCGCCGAGCGTCACCACCAGGTCGACGCCCTGCCGGGCGGCCTCCCTGGCCAGCGCGACCGCGTGTCCACGCCGCCGGGTGTACTCGACGGTGAGGTCCACCTCGCTGCGGAGCGCGCGGACGAGAACATCCCGGCCACGGCCGGTCGTGGTGGTGGCCTTGGGATTGACCACCAGGATGGCCCGCATGGGCGGCACTGTACCGCGAGCCACCGAGGTATCGTGGCGGCCGTGACAAGCGACCCCGGACCGGCACCCGGCGCACTGCGTTGGGCGGTGTGGCTGCTGCGCGCCGAAGGGGTCGGGTTGGCCCTGCTGACGCTCTTCCTGGTCTACGAGCTGTTCACCGCCACCGCGACCGACCTGCTCTCCGCACTCCTGGTCACCCTCTTCGCGGCGGGCGGCGCGGCGCTGCTCTGGGTGATCGGCACCGCGCTCGACCGGCGCCGCCCGGCCGCCCGGGCTCCGGCGATCGTGTTGCAGCTCATGCTGCTGCCGATCGGCTACTTCATGATCCTGGGCGGGCTGGCCTGGCTGGGTGGGCCGCTGATCGCGCTCGGCCTGCTGGTCGTCGGCCTGCTGATCAGCACGGGCACCAACCGGGCGCTCGGCTTCGACACCGAATCGGCCTGACACCGAACGGGCCTGACACACCGAATCGGCCTGACGCACCAAACGGGCCGGACACCGACCGGGCCTGACCAAGACCCCGCGTGCGGGGCTGGCGGACTCTAGACCTCGGCGGCGCGTCGGGTCAGCAGCGTGATGGTGGCCCGGTCGCCGGTCGCGGTCGCCGCGGCGGAGGTGGTCAGCGCGGTCAGCACCTTCCAGGCGAACGACGACTCCGCCGGCAGCCGCGCTCCCCGAGCGGTCGGCACCGAGACCTCGACGGTGAGCGCGTCGTCGGTGACCGAGAACCGGCAGTCCAACTCGGCGTCCCGGGTCGCGACGGCGAGCAGCATGGCACACGCCTCGTCGACGGCGATGCGCAGATCCTCGATCTCGTCGAGGGCGAAGTGCAGGCGTGCGGCGAGGCCGGCGGTCGCGGTCCGCAGTACGCCGAGGAAGCCACCGTCGGCGGGCACGGTGAGCAGTACGACGTCGTCGCCGGTCGTCGGCGGTGTGCTCAGCGAAGTCACCAGGCTGTCCCCCCGGCTCCGACTCTACCGACCCGTCGCGCCGAGGTGCCGACCGGATCCACGGACCCGGCCGGCACCTCGGCGCGACGTCCCGCTGGACCGGTGGCCGGCGGGGTGGCGGAACTCACGCCTGCTTGGTCTCCCAGAAGATCTTCGCGATCTCGTCGATCTTCTGAAGCAGCTCGTCGGCCTTGGACCCGTCGGTCGTGGCCTTGGTGCCCCCGCCGCCACCGGCGAGCTTGGTGGCGTCGTTGAACAGCTGGTGCAACTGCGGGTACTTCTCGAAGTGCGGGGGCTTGAAGTAGTCGGTCCAGAGTACCCACAGGTGGTGCTTGACCAGCTCGGAGCGCTGCTCCTTGATGATCAGCGCCCGGGTACGGAACTCGGGGTCGGTGTTCGCCGCGTACTTCTCGTCGATCGCCTTGATCGACTCGGCCTCGATCCGGGCCTGCGCCGGGTCGTAGACGCCGCAGGGCAGGTCGCAGTGGGCGTACGCGACAGTTCGTGGTGTAAGGATGCGTGGAAGTCGCATGTGACCCTCCAAGGCACGTCTGTGATGATCCAGGATGACAGTACTCCTGCGATATGTCCCCGAAGGGGCGGAGGTGAAACTCGGTGTCCACCGGTCCCCCCGCCACTGACGGCGCGGCGGCCGGCGGCCCACCCGGTGCTCCGGTCTTCGCCGTACTCGTGGTCGGGCCGTCGATGGTGCCGACCCTGCGGCACGGCGACGCGTTGCTGGTCCGGCGCGGCGGTCGCGCCGTCCGCGCCGGTGACGTGGTGGTCGGCGTCTTCCGTACCCGGCCGGACCTGCTGGTGGTCAAGCGCGCGGTACGCCCGCTGGACGGTGGCTGGGAGTTGCACGGCGACAACACGCTGGTGACCGACGACTCCCGGGTGTACGGCGTGGCCGACGTCCTCGGCCGGGTAGTCGCCCGCTACTGGCCCCGCCCGAAGTGGTTCTATTACCGGTCGGTATGACCCTGCGGGGCAGCCGCGTTCCCTGACGCCACTATGCTCTGTAGTCCTAACCCGGGTGACCCCCGCACCGCTGCCGGCGCTCGCCGATCTCGCGTCCAGCCGGCCGCTCCTCGAATGGAATGCATCCCGCGATCCTTGGAGTCACCATGTCATCCGCCGCCGTGGACCCGTCCGATCCCGCCTTCGAACTGCACCGGGGCGGCAAGCTGGCGGTCGCCTCGACCGTACCGCTGGCCACGCGGGAGGACCTGTCCCTCGCGTACACCCCGGGGGTGGCCAGGGTCTGCGAGGCGATCGCCGCCGACCCCGCCCTGGCGGACGACTACACCTGGGTCTCGCACACCGTCGCGGTGGTCACCGACGGCTCGGCCGTACTGGGGCTGGGCAACATCGGCCCGCGCGCGGCGATGCCGGTGATGGAGGGCAAGGCGGTGCTCTTCAAGCAGTTCGGTGGGGTGGACGCCGTGCCAATCTGTCTGGACACCCAGGACGTCGACGAGATCGTCGCGGTGGTGACCGCGCTGGCCCCGTCGTTCGGCGGCATCAACCTGGAGGACATCAGCGCGCCCCGGTGCTTCGAGATCGAGCGCCGGCTCGACGAGGCGCTGCCGATTCCGGTCTTCCACGACGACCAGCACGGCACCGCCGTCGTGGTGCTCGCCGCGCTGCGTAACGCCGCGACGCTGCTCAACCGCAAGCTCGGCGACCTCCGGGTGGTGGTCAGCGGTGCCGGTGCGGCCGGGGTCGCGGTGACCAAGATGCTGGCGGCCGGCGGGGTGAACCCGACCGAGGTGGTGGTCTGCGACTCCCGGGGCATCCTGCACGGCGGCCGGCCGGACCTGACCCCGTCAAAGGCCGAGCTGGCCGAGCTGACCAACGCAGCCGGCCGGGTCGGCGGGATCACCGAGGCGCTGCGCGACGCCGACGTGCTGATCGGGGTCTCCGGTGGACAGATCCCCGAGGACGCGGTGGCCGGGATGGCGCCCGGTGGCGCCGTCTTCGCGCTGGCAAACCCGACGCCCGAGGTACATCCCGAGTTGGCCGCCCGGTACGCCGCCGTGGTGGCGACCGGTCGCAGCGACTACCCCAACCAGATCAACAACGTGCTCGCCTTCCCGGGCATCTTCCGGGGCGCGCTGGCGGCCCGGGCGACCCGGATCACCGAGGGTATGAAGGTGGCGGCGGCGGACGCGATCGCGGCGGTCGCGGTCGAGGCGGCCTGGTCGGACGGCGCACCGCAGAGCGGTTCCGGGGCCGGTCAGCTCCGGGTCGACGCCATCGTGCCGTCGCCGCTCGACCCCCGGGTCGCGCCGGCGGTGGCCGAAGCGGTGGCCGAGGCGGCCCGTCGCGACGGAGTGGCCCGCGCCTGACGCGACGGGGTGGCCCGCGCCTGACGCGACGGGGTGGCCCGCGCCTGACGCGACGGGGTGG
>NZ_BONX01000026.1 GCF_016862935.1 Plantactinospora mayteni | reverse complement strand
TGGCCCGCGCCTGACGCGACGGGGTGGCCCGCGCCTGACGCGACGGGGTGGCCCGCGCCTGACGCGACGGGGTGGCCCGCGCCTGACGCGGCGGTGCCCGGGGAGGTTCGGGCGTCCCACGGGTGGCTTCTCGCCAGCGGTTGCCCGTGGGCCGGCGAATGGCGAGGGCTGTCTGTGGGCCGGCGGCTGGCGGAGGGCGGCCGTTCCCGACCGGGTGTAACGTGTCGATCATGCGCGCCGCCTACGCCTCGACGTTCGATGCCGACGATCCGCTCGCCGCGTTGGTCGTCGGGGATCGGCCCGAGCCGTCCCATCCGGAGCCGGACTGGGTGACGGTGGAGGTGCGGGCCAGCTCGCTCAACCATCACGACGTCTGGTCGCTGCGCGGGGTCGGGCTGGCCGCGGACCGGCTGCCGATGATCCTCGGCTGTGACGCCGCGGGTGTCGACCCGGACGGCAACGAGGTGGTGGTCTATCCGGTGGTCCCGGATCCGGCCGATCCCCGTGGACTGTCGCTGCTCTCCGAACGGCATCCCGGCACGTTCGCCGAGCGGGTCGCGGTGCCCCGCGCCAACCTGGTACCCAAGCCGTCCGGGCTCTCCTTCGCGGATGCGGCCTGCCTGCCGACGGCCTGGCTGACCGCGTACCGGATGCTCACCACCCGGGGGCGGGTGGACGCCGGGGAGTCGGTGCTGGTGCAGGGGGCCGGTGGCGGTGTGGCGACCGCCGCCGTAATGCTCGCGGTGGCGCTCGGCAAACGGGTGTACGCGACCAGCCGTGACCCGGGCAAGCGGGAGCGGATCGCCGCGCTGGGCGCGACCGCGCTGGAGCCGGGGGCCCGGTTGCCGGAGCGGGTGGACGTGGTGGTCGAGACGGTCGGCGCCGCGACCTTCGACCACTCGCTGAAGTCGGCCGCCCCGGGCGCCCGGATCGTCGTCTCCGGCGCGACGGCGGGGTACGAGCCGACGGTGAACCTCCGCCGGGTCTTCGCGATGCAGTTGGAGATCCTCGGCTCGACCATGGGTACCCCGGCCGAGCTGGCCGAACTGCTCGGGCTGCTGGTACGGCGGGGGATCCGGCCGGTCGTCGACGGGACGTACCCGTTCTCGGCGGCCCCTGCGGCGTTCGCCCGGCTGCTCTCCGGGGAGGTTTTCGGCAAGGTGGTGCTGGACCACACCGCGTAGCACCTCCGCCGACCCGCTCCTGAGCTGAGCTGGGAAGATCACGGCGTGAACACGCGCGGTGACAGCATTTGAAAAACCGGACGTTTCGCCCAGGAACCAATGGACAGTGGGTCCGGATAAGTCCGGCACAATGCACCGGAAAGTCGGGGTAAAGCCTGACTTCAGGAAAAATAAAGGTTGGCTTTTCGCCCATTCTTTCGCGTCTCCGTCGGCTTGGGGTCGGCGGGTACAGTCGTCCCGTTCCGCCCCTCTGATCGCGGACGATGTACGGCGAAGGAGTCGGATCTTGATGAGTTTCTCTGTGGCGGGTCAGCATAATCGGCAAAGACCGCCATCCCGTCGTGCCCATGGGCGCGGCTGGCGTACGCCCCGATCCCTGGTGGTGGGTTCGGCGACGCTGGGGATCATTCTCGCCGGGATCGGCGTGGCCGTTGCCAGCAGTGGCGACGGGTCGATGACCATTACCCGCAACGGGACCGTGCTGGACGGCCGCAAGATCGATGGGTACGTGCACATCAAGGCGGACGACGTCACGATCAGAAACAGCACGATCAAGTACGGCGGGGCGCATGCCGTACGGATATTCGACGGCTTCTCCGGAGCGCTGGTCGAGAACACCAGGATCCAGTGCACCCGGCCCGAGACGAATGGACTCGTCTTCGGCAACTACACCGCCCGCAAGGTGCGTGTCTCCGGCTGCAAGAACGGATTCATGCACTCGCCGGAGGCGCCCGCGACGATCATCATGTCGACCTGGAACGGGAAGCCGGTGGCCGCCGGTGACCTGCCGCCGGCCGCCGAGCCGGAGCCGACCCCCGACCCCACGACTCCGACGCCCGAAGACTCTCCGGACGGGTCGGACGCGGGTGCCACGGCCACCATGACCAGGGCACCGGCCAGCCGGGCGCCCTCCTCCTTCCCCGGCCCCGACAACACCGGCGTACCACCCGGCACCACGCTCCGGCCCTCGGGCTCGATCAAGGTCACCCAGGACGGTCAGGTGCTCAGCGGGCTGAACATCACCGGCTGCGTGACCGTCACCGCCAAGAACGTCGTACTCCGGAAGTCCCGGATCACCTGCGACGGAATCTACTCGATTCGTACGATCGACGCGGTGAACCTGCTGGTGGAGGATGTCGAGATCAACGGCAGGGGAAAGAACTCGGCGGCGGTCTGTTGTGGCGAGTACACGCTGCGCCGGGTCGACATCAGCAACGTCATCGACGGGCCCAGACTCGGCAGCGACGTGGTAGTCGAGGATTCCTGGATCCACCATCTGACCCGGGGACCGGGATCGCACAACGACACGCTCCAGACCACCGGCGCCTCGAATATCGTGGTCCGGAGAAACACGCTGGAGGCGTACAACCCGGTGACGAGGGATCCGTTCAACGCCTGTCTCATGATCGGATCGACCACCGGGCCGATCGTCTCGAATCTGGTCTTCGAGGGCAATTACTGCAACGGCGGAAACTATTCCATCGGGGTGCGTACGGATCTCAATGCCGCCAACATCCGACTGAGTGGCAATGTCTTCGGGCGAAACCACAGATATGGCGTGATAGCCCGACCTGACCAGCGCGGTATCACCTGGGACCGGGCGACCAACCTCTACGCGGACAACCGGAGGCCGGTGGTGGGCTAGCCCCACCCCTCGCGGGCGCGGCCGGTCTCGGGCCAGGACCGGCCGCGCCCGGCCGCTCCGCGACGGCCGGTGGGTATCCGTGACGCCGCTGGCCGGCAGGGCGAGCGCTCTCAGAGCCGGTCGTCGAGGGTGGCCAGCCCGCCCCGGGCCGCCTGGGTCGGCAGCCGCCGCAGCGCCCGGTCGTCGCCGTACAGGGTCCAGCGGAGGAACTCGACGGTGGTGCCGGCGACCACGTCGAGGGCCTGCTCGTCGCTGCCGAGCAGCGCGCCGACATGGTCGCCGTCCGGCAGCGTCAGCATCGCCTTGGGCCAGGGGACCCGGTCGTACGCCGCCTTGCCGGCCCGGTACGCCACCACGTCGTCGCGCTCTCCGTGCACGAAGAGCTGCGGCGCGGCTGCCCCGCTGAACGCGGTCCCGACGCCGAGAGCGGTGCCGGCGAGCACGATGCCGGCGTCGAGCCGTGCGTCCCGGCCAGCCGTGAACAGCCCGATGGTGGTGACGCCGCCCGCCGAGTGCCCGGCCGCGGCCACCCGGTCGACGGCGAGATGGCCGCGTAGCGGATCACCGGCCTCGCGGTCCAGCGCGAGTACCCGGGTCAGCACGAACGACGCGTCGGCCGGCTGGTTGACCACGTCGAGTACCTGGAAGTCCGACGCGCCCCGGCTCGTGTGCGGATAGCTCGGCGCCACCACCACGAAGCCCGCCGCCGACCAGCGCACCAGCAGGGTCCGGTAGTCCGACGGCCGGCCGGTCAGGCCATGGCTGAACAGCACCACCGGAAACCGCCCGTCCGCGACCCGGGCATTCCGGTCCGGGGAGCCGCCCGGCGCTCCGTCGGCCGGATACCAGACGGTGACCGGCAGTCTGCGGTCACCGCCCCGGTTGTAGCTCAGCTCCCGGACGCCGACCGCGAATCGCCGGTTCGGTGCGACGCCGGCCGGGGTGGGACTGGCCGGGGCGGTAGCGCCCGGAGTCGGACTTCCCGCCGGAGCGGGCCGTTCGGCGACGGAGCGGCCGGACCCGGCGGAGCAGCCGGTCAGGGTCGCGGCCAGCGCCGTCGTGACGGTCGCGGCGGCGAGCGCGGCCCGGAGGGGATGTCGGGGCATGACACCGATTCTGCCCCGCCTCGCCGACCACCCGGGCCGTCCTCCGCCGACCACCCGGGCCGTCCTCCGCCGACCGGGCCACGGTCGCCGAGCCATTCCAGCGTGGCCACGCTCGGTCAAGACGGTCGGCGAAACGGTCGATCGGCGCGATCGGCGCGGTTTGGGCGAGATCGCGAAACGCTCGGTCGTGCCGACGGTCAGCCGAGGCGGTTGGCGAAGACGGTGGTGCCGGGGGAGGTGGCGCCGGTCGGGAGGTCACGCCGGGCCCGGACGTCACCGTAGAGCGTCCAGCGCAGGAACTCCGTCGTCGCGGCCATGGTCTGCGCGAAGCCGCGCCGGCCCGGGATGAGGTATTCGCCGTGCCCCTGGCCGCGTACCGTGAGGAACGCCTTGGGCCACGGCACCCGGCGGAAGGCGTCCCGACCACGGGCTACCGGGACCACGCGGTCGGCGTCACCGTGCACGAAGAGCAGCGGTGCCGGTGGCCCGCCGAAGGTGGCTCCGGGCATCCCGGCGCCACCGATCACGATGCCGCCACGCAGCCACTCCGAATGCCCCGGCGCGAACAACCCGGCCGTGGTGTAGCCACCGGCGGAGTGCCCCACCGCGCCGATCCGGGTCACCGCCAGATGCCCGGCGAACTGGTCACCGGAGACCTGGTCCAGCCGTCTGACGTGCTGGATCACCCGCCAGGCGTCACCCGGCTGGCGGCGGATGTCGTTGCGGTCGAACCGGCGTGCCCCGCGTTTCGTGTGCGGATAGGCCGGGGCGGCGACCACGAAGCCGGCGGCGGCCCACCGGGTGGTCAACGGGGCGTGGAATTCGGGCAGGCTGTGCAGGCCGTGGCTGAACAGCACGATCGGGAACTTGCCGGCCGCGACCGGGGCGTTCCGGCGGGGCACGGTGGGCCCGGCGGTCGAGCTGGTGGGCCGGTCGTCCCGGGCCGGATACCAGATGGTGACCGGGAGCGGGCGGGCGGTGCCGCGACCGAGATCGAGCGTACGCACGCCGACCGCGTACGTCCGATCCGGGGCTGAACCGGGCGGAGCCGCGGGAGCCGGAGCGGCGACCACCCACCCGCTGGCGGTGAGCGCGATCGGCAGTAACAGGACGAAAAGCCCCGCGACCCTGGGGTTCACGCGCACAGCACCGACGCTAGACGGTGCACCGCCGTACGAGGCCAGCTTTCCGGTCCTCGTACGGCGGCCACCCGGACGGTTTGTCCCGCCGTCCGCCCCCGATTCGGGTTGCCGGGCAACCCGTCGCTCCGCTTGATCGTCTTAGCGCGCCGGCCCGGCCCCGGTGGGTACGCCCTGCGGCAGCCCGCCGGCCGGCACCTCGCCGTGGGAGAGCCGGGGCAGCCAGTCCAGCCACCGGGGCAGGTACCAGTTCCGCTCCCCGAGCAGCACCATCACCGAGGGCAGCAGTACCGCCCGGACGATGGTCGCGTCGATCAGTACCGCGACCGCCAGGCCGAAACCGAGTTCCTTCATCGACACCAGCGTGCCGGTGGTGAAGAGGGCGAAGACCGCGACCATCACCACGGCGGCGCTGGTGATCACCCCGGCGGTACCCCGGATGCCCCGGGAGACCGCCAGCTTGCTCGGCCAGCCCCGGTCGTGCCCCTCCCGGATCCGGCTGAGCACGAAGACGTGGTAGTCCATCGACAGCCCGAACAGGATCACGAAGAGGAACAGCGGTACCCAGTTGGTGATCGAGCCGACCGACTCGAAGCCGAGCAGTGCCTCGCCCCAGCCGTGCTGGAAGAACAGCACCAGCAGCCCGTACGCGGCGGCCACCGAGAGCAGGTTGAGCATGATCGCGGTCGCCGCCACCACCAGCGACCGGAACGACACCAGCATCAGCAGGAACGCCAGCCCCAGCACGAACCCGAACACCAGCGGCACGCTGCGGCCCAGCGCCGCGTTGAAGTCGACCGAGTCGGCGGCCAGGCCGGTCACCAGTACCTCGGCGCCGTCGACGCCCTGCACGGTGCGCGGGATGACCTGTTCGCGCAGGGTGCGTACCGCCGCTTCGGAGGTGGCGTCGACGCCGGAGCCGGAGAGTCCCACCTTGACCACCGCGACCGTCCGGTCCGGGTTGACCTCGACCGAGACCGGCTCGTGCAGCACTCCGGTGGCCAGCGCCCGGGTCTTCAGGTTGTCGATCGCGGCGGTCAGGGCCGGCGTGGTCACGTCGTCCGCCCGGATCGCCACCACCGCCGGTTCGGCGCCGCCGGGGAAGGCGGCCTTGACCCGGAGGAAGGCGCTCAGCGCCGGGGCCGGGTTCTTCAGCGCCGTGATGTCCTCCTCGGCGGTCCGCATCCCGAGCAGCGGCACGGCCAGGGCCAGCAGGGTGGCGGCGGCCAGCACGGCGGAGAACCCGGGCCGGCGCAGCACCACGCCCATGGTCGCGCGCCAGAACCGGCCGCTCGACTGCCGGCGGTAGAGCCCGGGTACCCGGCCCAGGTCGACCCGGTCGCCGAGCTTGCTCAACACCGCCGGCAGTACGGTGAGCGACCCGACGGCGGCGGTGGCGACCACCAGGATCGTTCCGGTCGCCAGGCTGATGAAGGTGGTGTCCTGGGTCAGGTACATCCCGGACATCGCGATGATCACGGTCAGCGCCGAGATCAGCACCGACCGGCCGGAGGTGGCGGCGGCGATCGCCAGGGCCTGCGGGGCGGTGGCGCCCCGGGCCCGCTCCTCCCGGTCCCGCCGCAGGTAGAACAGGCAGTAGTCCACCCCGACCGCGAGCCCCATCAGCAGCATCAGGTGCATCGTGGTGTCGACCGCCGGCGCGATCCGGCTGGCCGCCGCGAGCAGGCCGAGCGAGCCGAGGAACGCGGTCAGTGCCAGCCCCATCGGCAGTACGGCGGCGAGCAGTGCCCCGAACGCCACGATCAGGATGCCCAGCGTCACCGGGATGGAGAGCATCGACAGCCGGTGCATGTCGGCGTCCAGGGTCCGGCCGATCGCCGCACCGATGCTGGCCCCGCCGGTCTGCGCCACGTACAGCTCAGGATGGTCGCGTTGTACGGCGGCGACCGCGTCGCGTACCGGACCGACCCGGTCGGCGGCGCCCTCGGCCGGTCCGGTCAGGTCGAAGGTGACCAGTACGGCGTGCCGGTCGGCGGAGACCGCGTCCGACCGTACGTCCAGCACCTGGCCGGTACGCTCGATGGCGGCGGTCGTGTCGGTGACCGCGGCCCGGAAGGCGGGATCCTCCGCGACCAGGCTGTCGCTTTCGACCAGTACCATCTCGGCGGCCCGGTCGGGAAAGCCGGCGGCGGCGATGATCTCGTCCGCCCGGCGGGAGTCGCCGTGCCCCGACTCGCTGTTCTTCGCCTCCACGGTGCCGACGACGGCGCTGAGCGCGGTCGCCGCGATCACGAACAGCAGCCATCCGAGGACGGCGATGCGGCGGTGCCGGGCGCTCCAGCCGGCGATTCTCGCGGCCAGGTTGCCCTTGCCGGAGGCCACCGGAGCGGGGGCGGAGCCGGTGACCGGCGGCGGCAGAATGGTCGACGTGGTCATGCCTCGACGCTATGAGCCGCACCGACCAGGTTCGATCCGGCGAGCACCCAGGTCCGGGGTAGGGGCGACCCCTGGTCCGGGGTAGGGGCGGCCGCGCCGCGAGGGTAGGGCAAGCCTGACCGTGCCCCGGTTCGCTATCGTGCTCGGCATGGCTGATCAGCAACCCGACCCCAGCGGCAACACCGAGGCGTTCCGGGCCTTCGCCCACACTCCCGAATCGGCCGCCGCCGAACCGCCGTCCCGACTGCCGCTGATCATCGGGATCGCGGTCGCGGTCGTCGTGGTGGTCGCGCTGGTCGGCTGGCTCGCGCTGGGCTGACCAAGCCCGGCCGTGGTGGCCCCTAGAGGTCGTCCTCGTCGTCCAGGCGGGCCAGCCAGGTGGCGAACCGCTCGACCGGCGTCTCGAAGTCGGGGTTCAGGTCGACGAAATCGCGCAGCCGCGCGCCCAGCCACTCCAGAGTGACGGTCTCGGTGCCCCGGCGCTCGACGAGTTCCTCGATGCCTCGGTCGGTGAAGTACACGACGTCCTCTCTCGACGGCGATGAAAAGGAAGGGCCTCTGCATATCGTTTTTCGTATATGAAGAGGCCCTTCCTTCCGTACATCAGGGGCGGGGCAGTGCCGCCTCGATCAGCGCGGACTGTTCGGCGTCGTGCGTCTTCGCCGAGCCGACCGCCGGGGCAGCCGCCGCCGGCCGCGAGATCCGACGCAGGCGTACGCCCTCCAGGTGCTCCAGCAGGTTGAGCGCGACGAACGACCAGGCGCCCTGGTTGGCCGGCTCCTCCTGCACCCAGGCGAAGTCCTCGGCGTTCGGGTACTGCGCCAGCGCGGCCCGGACCTCCTCGACCGGCAGCGGATAGAGCTGCTCCATCCGGAGGATCGCGGTGTCGCTGTTGCCCCGCTCGGTACGCGCCTGGAGCAGGTCGTAGTAGACCTTGCCGGAGCAGAGCAGTACCCGCTTGACCGCCTCCGGCGCCACGCCCGAGTTGTCGGTCAGCACCGGCTGGAAGGTACCGGTGGTGAAGTCCTGCACGCTGGAGACGCAGAGCTTGTGCCGGAGCAGGGACTTCGGGGTGAAGACCACCAGCGGCTTGCGCTTCGGCGAGAGCCCCTGCCGGCGGAGCAGGTGGAAGTAGTTCGCCGGGGTGCTCGGGATGGCGATCCGCATGTTGTCCTCGGCGCAGAGCTGGAGGAACCGCTCCGGCCGGCCGGAGGTGTGGTCCGGGCCCTGGCCCTCGTGCCCGTGCGGCAGCAGCAGGGTCACCGACGACTGCTGCGCCCACTTCACCTCGCCGGACGAGATGAACTCGTCGACCACCGTCTGGGCGCCGTTGGCGAAGTCGCCGAACTGCGCCTCCCAGAGCACCAGCGCCTCGGTGTTCTCCACCGAGTAGCCGTACTCGAAGCCCATCGCGGCGTACTCGCTGAGCAGCGAGTCGTGCACGAAGAACCGGGCCCGGTCGCCGGCCAGGGTGGAGAGCGGGGTGTGCTCGGCACCGGTGCGCGAGTCCACGATGACGGCGTGCCGCTGTACGAAGGTGCCGCGCCGGGAGTCCTGGCCGGCGAGCCGTACGGTCACGCCGTCCTGGAGCAGCGTGCCGAACGCGATGATCTCGCCGAGGCCCCAGTCGATGTTGCCGGACTCGGTCATCTTGGCCCGCCGGTCCAGCAGTTGCTGGATCCGCCTGTGCGGGTTGAAGCCGTCGGGCAGCGAGGTGTGTGCCGTACCGACCGCGCGGAGGGCGGGGACGGTGGTGGCGGTCTCCACCTGCGGCTCGGGCTCCGGCTGGCGGCGGGGCCGGGCGGCCGGGCGGGCCGACGAGGCGGCGTCCCGGGTGGCCTTGAAGACCCGCTCCAACTGGGCCTGGAAGTCGCGCAGCAGCTCCTCCGCGTCCTCCACGGTGATGTCACCGCGCCCGATCAGCTCCTCGGTGTAGAGCTTCCGGACCGACCGCTTCGAGTCGATGATCTTGTACATCAACGGGTTGGACATCGCCGGGTCGTCGCCCTCGTTGTGCCCGCGCCGCCGGTAGCAGACCATGTCGATCACGACGTCCTTGTTGAACGCCTGCCGGTATTCGAAGGCCAGCCGGGCCACCCGGACCACGGCCTCCGGGTCGTCGCCGTTCACGTGGAAGATCGGCGCCTGGATCATCCGGGCCACGTCGGTGCTGTAGAGGCTGGACCGCGAGTATTCCGGCGCGGTGGTGAAGCCGACCTGGTTGTTCACCACCACGTGCACGGTGCCGCCGGTACGGTAGCCGCGCAGTTGCGACAGGTTGAGCGTCTCGGCGACCACTCCCTGGCCGGCGAAGGCGGCGTCGCCGTGCACCGCCACCGGCAGCACGGTGTAGCCCTCCAGCTTGAGGTCGATCCGGTCCTGCTTGGCCCGGACGATCCCCTCCATGACCGGGTCGACCGCCTCCAGGTGGGACGGGTTGGCGGTCACCGACACCTTGATCGAGTGCTCGCCGTCCGGCGTGGTGAACTTGCCGGCCTGCCCGAGATGGTATTTCACGTCGCCGGAGCCCTGCGTCGAGCGCGGGTCGAGGTGCCCCTCGAACTCTGAGAAGATCTTCTCGTACGGCTTGCCGACGATGTTGGCCAGCACGTTCAGCCGACCCCGGTGGGCCATCCCGATCACGACCTCGTCGAGGTCGTTCTCGGCGGCCGACTCCAGTACCTCGCCGAGCAGCGGGATCAGCGACTCGCCGCCCTCCAGCGAGAAGCGCTTCTGGCCGACGTACTTGGTCTGGAGGAAGGTCTCGAACGCCTCGGCCGCGTTGAGCCGGTTCAACACGTGCTTCTGCTCGTCCGGCGCGGGCTTGGTGTATTGCCGCTCGATCCGCTCCTGGATCCAGCGCCGCTCCTCCGGATCCTGGATGTGCATGTACTCCACGCCGACCCGGCGGCAGTAGGAGTCGCGGAGCACCCCGAGGACCTCGCGCAGCTTCAGCTTCTGCTTGCCCGCGAAACCGCCGACCGGGAACGTCCGGTCCAGGTCCCACAGGGTCAGGCCGTGCTGGAGTACGTCGAGGTCCGGGTGCTTGCGGATCTTGAACTCCAGCGGATCGGTGTCCGCCATCAGGTGTCCACGGACCCGGTAGGCGTGGATGATCTCGATCACCCGGGCGGTCTTGTCGATCTGCCCCTCGGAGCTGACCGCCACGTCCCGCATCCAGCGCACCGGCTCGTAGGGGATGCGCAGCGAGGTGAAGATCTGGTCGTAGAAGCCGTGCTCGCCGAGGACCAGCTCGTGGACGGTCTTCAGGAACTCGCCGGACTGCGCGCCCTGGATGATCCGGTGGTCGTACGTGCTGGTCAGCGTGATGATCTTGCTGACCGCCAGCTCGGCGAGGGTCTCCTCGGACATCCCCTGGTACGGCGCCGGGTATTCCATCGCGCCGACCCCGATGATGGTGCCCTGGCCGACCATCAGCCTCGGCTGGGAGTGCACGGTGCCGATCCCGCCCGGGTTGGTCAGCGAGATCGTCGTACCGCCGTAGTCCTCCATGGTCAGCTCGTTCCGGCGGGCCCGCCGGACGATGTCCTCGTACGCCTGCCAGAACTGCCGGAAGTCCATCTGCTCGCCGGCCTTGATCGACGGCACCACCAGGGTACGCGAGCCGTCCGGCTTGGCCAGGTCGATCGCGATGCCCAGGTTGACGTGCTCCGGCCTGACCAGCGCCGGCTTGCCGTCGACCTCGGCGAAGGAGTTGTTCATCTCCGGGTGCTCGGCGAGCGCCTTGATCAGGGCGTACCCGATCAGGTGGGTGAAGCTGACCTTGCCGCCCCGGCCCCGGGCCAGGTGGTTGTTGATGACGATCCGGTTGTCCACCAGCAGCTTGGCCGGGATCGCGCGGACGCTGGTCGCGGTCGGCACCGCCAGCGAGGCGTCCATGTTCTGCACGATCCGCGCGGCCACGCCGCGCAGCGGGGTGGTCTGCGGGCCGGCGGGCCGGGCCGCCGCGCCCCTGCCGGCGGCGCTCGGCGCGGCGGCCTTCGGCGCGCTCACGGCCGGCTTCGCCGCGGTGCCGGTCTTGCCGTCCGGGGTCGGGGTGCCGCGCTTGGCCGGCGCCGGGGCGCTGGCCGGGGTGGCCGGCGCGGCCTCGGTCTTCGCGGCGGTGCGTGCGGTCGCGGAGGGCTTCTCGGCGGTCGTGCCGGAGCCGCCGGTCACCTTGGCGTCACCGGCGCCGCCACCGTCCGGGCCGGCCTGCCCGGCGGGTCGGTAGTCGGCGAAGAAGTCGTGCCAGGCGGGATCGACGCTGGCGGGGTCGGCGAGGTAACGCTGGTACATTTCCTCGACGATCCACTCATTGGGGCCGAACCCCGCCAGTGGATTTTCCTGCGAAGTCTGCTGGGTCGACACGGCCGGTAATCGCCTCTTTCACGCGGGTTGTGTGTCACGCGGTCTCCTGCCCACCGGTCCGGTGGGCTGCGTCGAAAGACCGGTCCAAGGCTACGCCGTGCGGTAACCGACAGCATTGTCGCATCGGGCCCGTGTCGCGTTTCACAGGTTTTGCGAGTTGTCGGCCGTTCGGTAACGCCGAAACCCGGCCGGGGCCACTGACCCCGACCGGGTTCCGACGACCCGACGACGCTGTCCGCAGGGTCAGGAAACGTCCCGCTTGCGCATGATCAACGTGCCGATCGTGCCGGTCACCACGGCGTACGCGACCATGACCGCCGCGCCTGCCCAGCGGGGTGGGCTGCCCGGCAGGTCGGTGCCGGTCGCCATCAACTGGGACGCCAGCGACGGGACGATCAACTGAAGGTTGTTGATCCAGTCGCCGAACCGGTCGGCCAGGATCGCCAACACGATGATCGCCCCGATGTAGCCGGCCAGGTAGACCAGCAGCGCCGTGACGGTGGCACCGATCTGGCTGCGGATCAGCACCCCGAACCCGATCCCGAAGATCGCCCAGAGCAGGTACGCCAGCCCGTTCAGGCCGATCGCCTGCCAGATCGCGCCCTCGCCGAGTTGGCTCGACACGTCCAGGCTGCCCAGGATCAGCGGGGTGAAGATCAGGTTGAGCCCGGTGGTGACCACCCAGAAGATCAGCCCGAGGATGCCGGCGGCGATCAGCTTCGCCAGCACCACGGCGGTACGGTGCGGCGTGGTGAGGAAGGTCGTCGTGGCGGTCTGGTGGAAGAACTCGTTCGTCACCACCAGTACGCCCAGCAGCATCACGATCAGCACGCCGAAGAACTGGCCGTTGGTGTAGAGGTTCGCCGCGACGTTGACGTGCTCCCCGGCCGCCTGGAACTGCGCGTTCTGCTCGGACTCCGGCACCCCGACGCTGGCCGGGTCGAGCACGGCCTGGGACTGGAAGTAGTTGATCAGCAGGGTCAGGCCCCAGAGGGGCAGCGTGATGAGCCCGAAGACCCACCAGGTGTTCGTCGTACGGATCTTCAGCAGCTCGGACCGGACCAGGTTCATCGGATCCCCGCCTTTCCGGCCGTCAGCTCCAGGAAGACCCCTTCGAGGTCGGGTCGCTCCGTGCTCAGCTCGTGCAGCTCGACCTTTGCCGCCAGCGCGGCCCGGCCCACCGCCGGAGCGTCCGTACCCTCGATCAGCAGTACGCCGTCCTCGCCCTGGGTCACCCGGGCACCGTTCCCGGTCAACGCCGTGGTCAGCTCCGCACCCTGCGGGGTCCGCACCCGAACCCGGCCCGTCTGCGCCATCGAGCCGACCACCTCGTCGACCTGGCCCTGCCGGACCAGCTTGCCGGCCGCGATGATCACCACGTCGTCGGCGAGCAACTGCATCTCGGAGAGCAGGTGGCTGGAGACCAGCACCGTACGCCCCTCAGCGGCCAGTGCCTTGAGGAAACCGCGCATCCACCGGATGCCCTCCGGGTCGAGCCCGTTGGCCGGCTCGTCGAGGATCAGCACCTGGGGGTCGCCGAGCATCGCGGCGGCGATCCCGAGCCGCTGCTTCATGCCGAGCGAGTAACCCTTGAACTTCCGCTTGGCCGCCGGCGTGAGTCCCACCAGCGCCAGCGCCTCGTCGGCCCGCTGCTTCGGCAGCCCGGCCGCCGCGCAGGTCACCCGCAGGTGGTTGATCCCGGTGCGGCCCTTGTGCGCGCTCGACGCCTCCAGCACCGCACCGACGTGCCGGATCGGCTGCGACAGGTCGGCGTAGCGGGCGCCACCGATCGTCGCGGTTCCCCCCGTCGGCGTGACAAGGTTGAGCAGCATCCGCAGCGTGGTCGTCTTGCCGGCACCGTTCGGCCCCAGGAAGCCGGTCACCCGGCCCGGCGCGACGGTGAACGACAGATTGTCGACCGCCCGGACATTGCGATAGACCTTCGTAAGGCCGGAGACCACTATCTGGCCACTTCCGGCCGTTGGGCTCAGTCGCCCGTCGGACATCTCTCTCCCCTCCGTGCGGCGCCGCCCTGCCGGCCACGCCGTCACCCAGCGTCGACATTGTGGGCCGCGCGGTCAATCAGGATGGCGGTCAATCAGGATGATTGCGTAACCGGTCGTCATACCTGGGCAGGAGCCCGTCCTCCTACAGCACGAGCCGCGCGGCATCTGGGGAGGAGGGGCGAATCTACCAGCTCGGACGAGCTGCCGGGGGACGGCGCGCTGCCGGGGCGGCGCGCGAAGCCGGCCGTGCCGGGCGATACCACATCCCGTTCACCGGATCGACACGCCACCGGCCGTCGGTCGACACGTCCAGGGCAGTCCAGGGGCCTACACAGAGACCATGGCCGTTCTGCTCACCGCCCCGGCACAAACCGGGACCAGCGGATACACCCTGCTGATCGCCGACAGCGCGTCGCAGGTTGCCGCCGCACAGCGCCTCCGGTACGCCGTCTTCGTCGAAGAGTTCGGCGCGAAGCTCGACTCACCGGTGGCCGGACTCGACGTCGACGAGTTCGACCCGTACTGCGAGCACCTGATCGTCCGGGAGGACGAGTCGGGCGCGGTGGTCGGCACGTACCGGATGTTGACGCCGGACCGGGCCGCCCAGGCCGGCCGGCGGTACGCCGAGGGCGAGTTCGACCTCTCCCCGCTCGCCCCGCTGCGCGACGAGCTGGTCGAGATCGGCCGGTCCTGCGTCGACCCGGCGCACCGGACCGGTGCCGTGATCAACCTGATGTGGGCGGGGATCGCCCGCTACCTGCAACTGCGCGGTCTGCGCTGGCTCGCCGGCTGCACCTCGGTACCGCTGGACGACGCCGGGGCGACGGCGGTCGGGGTCTGGTCGGAGGTGCGACGTCGGCACCTGTCGCCGCCGCCGATGCGGGTCCGGCCACACCGGCCCTGGCTGGCCGAACCGGCCGGCGTGGCCGCGCTGGCGACCGCCGAGGCGGAGGTACCGCCCGGGGCGCCGGCCGCCGCCCGTGGCCGGGTGGCGATGCCGCCGCTGCTCCGCGGCTATCTGCGGCTGGGCGCCTGGGTCTGCGGGGAGCCGGCGTACGACCCGGAGTTCGACGTCGCCGACTTCTACGTGCTGCTCTCGATGGACCGGATGCCCGAGCGGTACCGCCGGCACTTCCTCGGCCCGGACCAGTGAACACCCGTACCCGCACGGTCCCGGACCGGCCCGGACCGGTGGACACCCGTACCCGCACGGTCCCGGACCGGCCCGGACGGGTGGACACCCGAACCCCGACCACCCCGGACCGGCTCGCGGCGGCGCACGCCAGTGGATCGCTCTGGCGGCCGCACTCGATCTGCGGGCCGGCCTGCCTGCCCGACCCGGGCCAGACGCCGAGGGCCTCCGGACCGCGCCAACTGGGTCGGCTGGTGGCACTGGTCGGCGCCCTGCTCTTCGGCGGGGTGCTGCTCCCGGTGCTGCCGGTACTTCCCCGGTCCGGTCGGCAGGCCGCCGGGCGGGCCTGGGCCCGCAGCGTGTTGCGGGCCGGTGGGATCCGGCTCGACGTGCGGGGCCGGCCGCCGCTGCGGCGGGCGCTGCTGGTGGCCAACCACGTCTCCTGGCTCGACGTGGTGACGATCCTCGCCGTGACCCCGGCCCGGCTGCTGGCAAAGCACGAGGTGCGGAACTGGCCGCTGATCGGGCCGCTGGCGGCGCTCGGCGGCACCATCTTCATCGACCGGACCCGGCCGCGCACCCTGCCACAGACCGTGGCCGAGGTGGCGGACGTGCTGCGCGCCGACGGGGTGGTCGCGGTCTTTCCCGAGGGTACGACCTGGTGCGGCGTGCCCCGGGCGACCGGAAGCTGTGGCTGGGCGGTCCGGTTCCGTCCGGCGATGTTCCAGGCCGCCGTCGACGCGGCGGCCCCGGTGGTGCCGGTGCACCTCGGCTACCGCATCGCGTTCCCTGCCCGACGCCGGGCGGCCGGCGCGGTCCGGGGCGCCGACACCACGGCGGCGGCCTTCCTGGCCGAGGAGAGCCTCTACACCTCGGTACGCCGGGTACTGGCGCTGCGCGGTCTGGTGGTGACCCTGACCGCGATCGACGAGCCGTGGTCCGACGGTCCGACGGACCGGCGCCGGCTGGCCACGGCGGCCGAGTCGGCGGTACGCGCGACCGGTCCCACGGCCCCGCCGGAGCGTCCGGCCGGCGGGGTACCACTGGAGCTGGCTGCCTGACACCCTCGCCGGGCCGCCCGGAGAGGCGTTCCGGAACGGTGCTCCCCGGGTCGGCCGGACCGGTGTTCCGGAAACGCCCGGTGCTGCCGGGTCGGCCGACGGGCGTTCCGGAACTGCGCTCCCGGGTGGCCGGACGGGCGTTCCGGAAACGCGATGTATCGCGTTATCGTGGCAGGACGCACCTCCGCCGTCCGTGCCTGCGGCTCCCGTCGGCCGGACCGGCCAGTACCCGGGGAGTCGCCATGCCGAGCTGGACCGTGGACAGGCCGCGCCGGCTGACCCTCACCGAACCGGTCGTCCGGCTCGTCGTCCGGCTCAACTCCGGCCGGGTCAACGTGGTCGGCACTGACGGCCCGGCCCGGATCGAGATCACCCGGACCGACCGGCAGCGCCTGGTCGTCGAGCACCGGGACGGCACGTTGTCCGTCCGGCACCGGACGTTCCGGAACTGGACCTTCCGGAACTGGACCTTCCTGCTGCGCCGGTTCGGGCTGGCCGCCGGGCCCGAGATCTCGATCGGCGTACCGGCGCGGGTGCGGGTGGACCTGCGGCTGCACGAGGGCGCGGTGGTCGCCTCCGGGCTGGCCGAGACGACCGAGGTGGACGTGACGGCCGGCCAGGTCACCCTGATGGGGCTCGCGGGACAGACCAGTGCGCGGCTGGTCTCGGGGCCGGTGGAGGCGCTCGGCGTCTCCGGCGACCTGACCATGGAGACGGTCTCCGGTGAGCTGATCCTGGCCGGGGGGACCGCCGAACGGGTCCGGGCCAGTACGGTTTCCGGGGCGATCACCTGTGACCTCGGCAACCCGGGCCGGAGCGAGATCCAACTCGGCGCGACCACGGGCAGCGTGACCGTACGGGTGCCCGAGGAGAGCGACCTCGACGTGCACCTGCACACCACATCGGGGCAGATCACCACCGACTTCCCCCAACTCGAACCGGGCGCCGTGCCGAGCTGGGCGAGCGACCGCCGGGGGACCCTCGGCGCCGGGGGCGGTAGTCTCCGCGCGACCACCATGTCCGGAAGCATCGTGCTGCTGGCCCGGCGGTCGGCGGAGTGAGGACGAGATGACGACGGTGTTCGGCCACGGCCGGCTCCGGCTCTATCTGCTCAAACTCCTGGACGACGGCCCGAAACACGGCTACGAGCTGATCCGGCTGCTGGAGGAGCGCTTCCTCGGCCTGTACGCGCCGAGCGCCGGTACCATCTATCCCCGCCTTGCCCGGTTGGAGGCCGAGGGGCTGGTCACGCACGACGCCGTCGGCGGCCGGAAGGTCTACCAGATCACCGAGGCGGGCCGGGCCGAGCTGCGGCAGCGGGCCGACGAGGTGACCAGCCTGGAGTCGGAGATCCGGGCTTCGGTCTCCGACCTGGCGAAGCTGGCCGGTGAGATCCGCTCCGAGGTACGCGGCTCGGTGCGGGACCTGAAGCAGGAGCTGCGGGCCGCCGTCCGGGAGACCCGCCGGGGTGACCGGAGATCCGCCCCGGAGGCGGCATCCCCAGGGGCGGCGGCGGGTGACGGAGCGGCCGGCGGCGGCTGGTCGGCCGGGGCAGGTGCCGGGGAGCAGACCCCGGGCGGCTGGTCGGCGGGGGCGCGTGCCGGGGAACAGGCGCCGGGCGGCTGGTCGGCGGCGCAGGGGGACGCCGATGATCCGGCTGCCGAGTTCGACCGGCAACTGCTGCTCTTCGTGACCGAGGTACGGGCGCTGGCCCGCAGCGGCCGGTTCACCGAGGCCCAGTTGCGTACGGCGGCCCGGGTGCTGCACGGGGCGCTGGACGGGTTGCGCCGGCTGCTCCGCTGACCCCGTCGACTGCGCCGGCTGTCCTGCTGACCCGCCGGGTCGCGCCGTCGCCGTCGACTTGGCCGACGGCAGCACGGGTCCCGCTGACTCCGCCGGCTGTTCCGCTCACCGGGCGGCGGGTGGTGCCGTCGCGGGTGCAATGCGGGCCGAGGTGCTCTCAGAAAGTTTTCAGGGGATGCTCAGCCGAGCCGCAGCGGAGGCGCGGATGATGGCCAGATGGCAGCGACAACGCAGAGCGAGGCACGGCTACTCGTCGTCGAGGACGATCCGAACATTCTCGAGCTGCTCTCCGCCAGCCTGCGCTTCGCCGGCTTCGACGTGGCCACCGCCACCAGTGGAAGCGCGGCGGTCAGCGCGGCGAAGGAGCGGCGACCCGACCTGGTCGTGCTCGACGTCATGCTGCCCGACCTCGACGGCTTCGAGGTGATCCGGCTGCTCCGCGAGGGCGGCACGCGTACCCCGGTGGTCTTCCTCACCGCCAGGGACGCGACCGACGACAAGATCCGGGGGCTGACCCTGGGCGGGGACGACTACGTCACCAAGCCGTTCAGCCTGGAGGAGCTGACCGCGCGGATCCGGGCGGTGCTGCGGCGTACCGCGACCGGCGAGCACGCGCCGTCCCGGCTCACCTTCGCCGACCTGGAACTGGACGAGGAGACCCACGAGGTGCACCGGGCCGGCAAGCGGGTGCAGCTCTCGCCTACCGAGTTCAAGCTGCTGCGCTACCTGATGCTCAACGCCAACCGGGTGCTCTCCAAGGCGCAGATCCTGGACCACGTCTGGAACTACGACTTCCGGGGCGACGACAACATCGTGGAGTCCTACATCTCCTACCTGCGGCGCAAGATCGACACCACCCAGCCCCGGCTGATCCACACCCTGCGCGGGGTCGGTTACGTGCTCCGCAAGCCGGCGGCGTGAATGTCGCCCTGCCGCTGAAGGGGCGGCTCCGCGCCACGCCGCTACGGGTCAAACTGGTCGCCTCCGTGCTCGTGCTGGTCGCCGCCGCGCTGGTGGTGATCAGCGTGATGACCGCCTTCTTCCTGCGCAGCTATCTGGTCGGCCGGATCGACGACGAACTGGCGAGCTTCGCCCGGGACGCGGACGCGCAGCAGGTCCAGCGCCTCTACGAAGACGTGGCGGCCGGCCGCAGCGCGCTGCCGACCGACTACCTGATCGTGCGGGCCGACCGGGAGGTCGGCATCTTCAACCCGCTCTACGACCGGACGCTGAACGAGAACAACCTGCCCGCGCTCAACGACGCCAACTGGTACGAGCAGCACGCCGGGGGCGACTTCTTCACCGTCTCGTCGACCGACCACAGGTTCCGCTGGCGGATGATGGTCGTGCAGTGGCCGAGCGGCACCTTCCTGGCGGTCGGGCAGCACCTGACCGACGTCGACCTGGCGGTCAAGGAACTGATCTGGATCGACGTACTCGTCGGCGGCTCGGTGTTGATCACGCTTGCCGCGGCGGGGGCGGCGATCGTGCGTACCAGTCTGAAACCGCTCGTGGAGATCGAGCGGACCACGGCCGCCATCGCCGGCGGCGACCTCTCCAGACGGATACCCGATCCCGAGCCGGGTGAGGCGGAGGCGAAAACCGAACTCGGCCGGCTCTCCCGGGCGTTGAACGCGATGCTCAGCCAGATCGAGGTGGCCTTCACCGCGCGGGCCGCCTCGGAGTCGGCCGCCCGGGCGGCCGAGACGAACGCCCGCAGCGCGGCGACGGCGGCCCGCAACGCCGCGCTCGCCGCCCAGGCGTCCGAGTCCCGGGCGCTGCGCTCCGAGGAGCGGATGCGGCAGTTCATCGCGGACGCCTCGCACGAACTGCGTACCCCGCTGACCACCATTCGGGGCTTCGCCGAGCTCTACCGGCAGGGTGCCGCCGGGTCGCCCGAGGACACCGCCCGGCTGATCCGCCGGATCGAGGACGAGGCGGCCCGGATGGGGCTGCTCGTCGAGGACCTGCTGCTGCTGGCCCGGCTCGACCGGGAACGGCCGCTCACCCTGGCGCCGGTGGAGCTGTCGGTGCTGGCCAGCGACGCGGTGCAGGCCGCCAAGGTGGTCGCGCCGGACCGCTCCATCAGCCTGGAGATCGAGCCGGGGGCCGGCTCCCTGGTGGTACTCGGCGACGACGCCCGGCTGCGGCAGGTGCTCGGCAACCTGATGACCAACGCGCTCACCCACACCCCGCCGACGGCGGCGGTGACGCTGCGGGTACGGGCCGAGCGGGACGATGCGGTGATCGAGGTCGCCGACACCGGTCCGGGGCTATCGCCGGAGCAGGCCGAGCGGGTCTTCGAGCGGTTCTACCGGGCGGACGCCGCGCGTACCCGAGCGGCGGGTGGCGGGGTCAGTACCGGGCTCGGGCTGGCCATCGTCGCGGCCCTGGTGGCGGGGCACAACGGCAGCGTCGAGGTGGTCGACACCCCGGGCGGCGGTGCGACCTTCCGGGTCCGGCTGCCGCGCGCACCGGAGGTCTCCGAGGATCCGGAGATTGCCGAATCAATCGACGTAGAGTGATTCTCAGCCAATATCCAGGCGGACTCAAGGTAGGTCGCAGAGCGAGGGGGCAAGGTAAGGACATGAGCGACTTCGAGACCGACCCGCAGCGGCGGCCGGTGACCGCCGACCGCGAGCACTCGCACCCCACCGCCGAGCTGCCGCGCGACGATCGCGGGCAGTCCGACTCCGGCGCTTCCACCGCCGACCCGGCCGACCCGGCCGCCGCCAGTCCCGCCGGCTACACCGGCTCGACCGCCAGCTTCGCCGCCACCGGTGCCTCGGACGGCACCCCGGCCGGCGAGCGGTCCGAGTCGTCGACCGCCGTACCGCCCGCCGCCGCCGAAGCGTACGGTGCCGGGGCGTACGGAGCGGCGCGGCCGAGCGCCGAGCAGCCCTACAGCGGGGTGCCGGCCTCCGGCCAGCCGTACGCGGGAGCGCCGGCCTCGGGCCAGCCCTACGGTGGTACGCCAGCCTCCGGACAGCCCTACGGCGGCAACCCCCACGCCGCCGCCCCCACCACCGGGCAGCCCTACGGCACCGGCCAGTACGGCGCGGCGCCCGCCTCCGGTCAGCCGTACAGCATGCCGCCGACCGGCCGGACCGGTGGCGTTCCGGCGCAGGCCGGCAACAGCCCGTGGCAGGTACCGACGGGTGGTCAGCCCCAGTCGCCCTGGACGCCGGGGCATCCCGGTGCCGGGGCGCCGCCCCAGCCACCGCACCTCGGCGGCCCGGTGCCGCCGCCCTGGGCCACCCCGGGCACTCCGGCACCCTCGTCCTCCGGCCCGGGCCGGGTCGGCCGGGCGGCGGCGATCGGTGTGGCCGCGCTGGCTCTGATGGTCGGCTCCGGCCTGGCCGGCGGGGCGATCGCGACGGCCCTGGACGACTCGCCGACGGTGACCAACCGGACCTACTCGGCGGCCCCCGTGATCAACTCGGCCGACCTGCCGAAGATCGCCGCCCAGGTGCAGGACAGCGTGGTGTCGATCAGCACCGGCAACACCGAGGGCTCGGGCGTGGTGATGAGCGCCGACGGCTTCGTGCTGACCAACAACCACGTGGTGGCCGCCGCGAACGGCGGTACCGTCAAGGTGTTCTTCGCCGACGGCAAGAACGTCGACGCGAAGGTCACCGGCACCGACCCGAAGACCGACCTGGCCGTGGTGAAGGCCGAGGGGGTCTCCGGGTTGACCCCCGCGAAGTTCGGCGACAGCGACGCGATGCAGGTCGGCGACCAGGTCCTGGCGCTGGGCAGCCCGCTCGGCCTCCAGGGGTCGGTGACCGCCGGCATCATCAGCGCCCGGGACCGGACCATCCGGGCCGGTAGCGAGGGCGAGCAGCAGAACCCGTTCGAGCAGCCGCAGCAGCAGGGCGGCGCCAGCTCGATCTCCGGGCTGTTGCAGACCGACGCCCCGATCAACCCGGGCAACTCCGGCGGCGCGCTGGTCAACACCAACGCGGAGGTGATCGGCATCAACACCGCGATCCTCACCGCCGGTCAGGGCAGCGGCAACATCGGTGTCGGCTTCGCCATCCCGAGCAACAAGGCGACCGCGGTCGCCGAGGCGCTCCAGCGCGGCGAGAAGGTCAGCCACCCGTCGCTCGGGGTCCAGGTCAGCCCGGCCGAGAACGGCGGGGCGCTGATCGGCGGGGTCGTGCCGGACAGCCCGGCCGCCAAGGCCGGTCTCCAGCAGGGCGACGTGGTCACCCAGTTCGGCGACACGAAGGTCGGCGATGCTGACGATCTGGTCGGGGCCGTACAGGCCGGCAAGGTGGGTGACCAGGTGCAGGTGACGTACACCCGAAACGGAGTCGAAAAGACGGCAACCGTGACGCTCGCCGAAACGTCGTAAGGAAAGAGCGACCGTACGCTTCCGGGCAGACCTTCCGCACGACGGAAGTAAGCCTCCTCCCCAGAGCGGCGGGCGACATGACCAAGGGGGTTGGTCAGGTCGCCCGCCGCTCCTCCTTTCCCGCGCTGTGCGGCCCGGTCCCGCTTCACCTGGTCGGGGTGAGCCTGGCTCACCCCGACCAGGGCGAATATCGGGGTTGGCCTGGCAGGACCGATCCGGCCGCCGGCCGACGACCGCGAGCACCCGGGGAGGAGCGGCCGATGAGTACCGCGACCATGGCGCGCAGCGACACCGACATCCAGCGCGACGTCCTGGCCGAGCTGGCCTGGGACGCCCGGGTACGGGCCAGCGAGGTCGGCGTGTCGGTCTCCGGCGGCATCGTGACCCTGACCGGCTGGGTGGACAGCTACGCGAAGAAGTGGGCCGCGGAGCGGATCGCGCACCGGATCCGGGGCAACCGGGCGGTCGCCAACGACATCGAGGTACGCCTGTCGGGTACGGCCGAGCGCACCGACACCGACATCGCGACGGCGGCGAGCCGGGCGCTGGAGTGGGACGCCTTCGTGCCGATCGGCCGGATCGAGGTGACCGCCGCCAACGGCTGGCTGACGCTGCGCGGCGAGGTCGAGCGGGGAGACCAGAAGCGCGCCGCCGAGCGGGCCCTACGCCGGCTGACCGGGGTACGCGGGGTGACGAACCTGGTCGCCGTGCAGCCCGTCGGCGACCTGCGCGAGGAGGACCTCAAGCGGGACATCCGGAGCGCTCTCGCCCGGCGGATCGACATCGACGCCGACCTGATCGAGATCGAGGTCGACGAGGGGACCGTGGTGCTCACCGGCGAGGTGCGGTCGTGGCTGGAGCGGGAGGAGGCGGAACGGGTGGCCTGGGCCGCGCCCGGGGTGGGCGAGGTCGAGATGCGGCTGCGCCTCGCGACCTGATCCGTGTCGGCCGCGTCGCGAGGGAGGACGCCTCCGTGAGTACGAACCCGTCCGAGCCGGCGCGGCCGGAGCGCCCGCTGCGGATCGCGATGGTCGTCCCGCCCTGGTACGAGCTGCCCCCGCCCGGCTACGGCGGACTGGAGCAGGTCTGCTCGGCCCTGGTCGACGGACTGGCGGCCAAGGGGCACGAGGTGACCCTCTTCGGCGCGGGTACCGGGACGGGCACCGCGGCGCACTTCGTCGGGACCGTACCGGAGTTGCAGCACCATCGGCTGGGCCAGACCCTGCCGGAGTTGGCCCACCTGACCCGGGTCAACCGGATGATCTCGCCGGAGTCGTTCGACATCGTGCACGACCACACCACCGTCGGCCCGTACGCCGCCCACCGGTCGGTGCCGACGGTCGCCACGGTGCACGGCAAGCCGACCGGCGAGTTGCGGGAGGTACTCGCCGACGTCGACCCGAAGGTCGGACTGGTGGCCATCTCGCACACCCAGCGCCGGCTGGCTCCGGAGCTGCCCTGGGTCGCCACAGTGCACAACGGGATCGCGACCGGCAACCTGGTGACCAAGTCGGCCCCGGGGATGGGCCCGGTGCTCTGGCTCGCCCGGTTCAGCGCCGACAAGGGCCCGGACCTGGCCATCGAGGCGTGCCGGGCGGCCGGCCTGCCGCTGGTGCTGGCCGGCAAGTGCGACGAGCGGTCCGAGCGCCGCTATCTCGAACAGGTCGTCGAGCCGATGCTCGGGCCGGACGTGACGGTGCTGCGCAACCCGGACCGGGACGCGACGGTGCGGCTGATGCTCGCCGCCCGCTGCCTGATCATGCCGATCCGCTGGGAGGAGCCGTTCGGCATGGTGATGGTGGAGGCGATGGCCACCGGTACCCCGGTGGTGGCGCTCGACCGGGGAGCCGTGCCGGAGCTGGTCCGGCACGGCGAGACCGGGCTGATCTGCGACGACCCGGCCGAGCTGGGGCCGGCGCTGCGCGAGGTGTCCCGGCTCGACCCGGCCGCCTGCGTGGCACACGTGCGCCGGGAGTTCTCCGCCGAGCGGATGGCCGAGGACTACGAGCGGGTCTACCGGAGCTTCGTCGAGCCGGGCCTCGAATCACCGGTCCGGCCGGCGTCGGCGCCGACCGTCGCCTGGTGACACCCGCCCGTTCGGCCACCGTCGCGGGCGACCGCTTGATTTCGGGTACGACGTCAGCCACGCTCTGCGTCGGGTAGTGGACGCGAGCGCGTGAGGGTGGGATCGGGCCTTACTCTGCATGCCGCAGCGGGACGCGGAGGGCAGGGGTCGGTGGCCGTCGTCGAGAGCCGGGTGAGCGTCTGGGAGGCGCTGGCCGGCCGTGCTCCGGGCAGTCCGCTCGGCCCGGCCGACTCGGGGCTGTGGACCGCCGTCGTCGAGCGGCTGAACCCGGCCCGGGCCCGCCCGGTGCTCCGCCCCGGCATCGAGCGCGCCGAGCTGGTCTCGGTACGCGGCGTCTCCTACGTCATGCTCCGCTCGCCGGATTCCCGGGGTGACGCCTGCTATCTGCGACTCTCCCCCGAGGAGTGGCGGCTCGCCGAGCTGATGGACGGCTCCCGAACCGTCGCCCGGCTGGTCGCCGAGTTCGCCCGGATCGCCGGCCGGCTCGCCCCGGACCAGGTCACCCGGGTCGTCGCCGACCTGGCCGGCAACCGGATGCTGGCCGAGTTGCCGGTGGACGCGTTCCGGCCGCTGGACCGGGTACACCGCCGGCCCTGGCCGCTGCGGCTCGGCCGGGGGCTGGTGGCCGCCGCCAAGGGGCAGCGCACGGTGGTGGCCGACGTCGACTGGCTGGTCGACCTCGCCTACCGGGCCGGCGGACGGCTGCTCTTCACCCGGGTCGCCGCCGGGCTGCTCGGCGCGGTGGCGGTCGCCGGGCTGCTGCTGTTCGGCTGGACGTGGTGGGCCGGCGACCAGTCGCTCTTCCTCACCGACGGCTCGTACGCGGTCGGCGCGGCGGTGCTGGTCGGGTTGAACGTGTTCGCGCTGGCCTGCCACGAGCTGGGTCACGCGCTCGCCACCAAGCACGCCGGTCGGCGGGTACCAGCCGCCGGCTTCCTGGTCTACTTCGGCATCCCGTCGGTCTTCGTCGACACCACCGACGTCTGGATGGCCGGTCGCCGGGCCCGGATGCTCACCACGGCGGCGGGTCCGGCGGCCGGGCTGATCCTGGCCGGTCTCGCCCAGCTCGTCGGCCTGCTGGTGCCGGAGTGGGCGCCGTGGACGTTCAAGCTCGCCTTCGCCTGGTATCTGAACGCGCTGTTCAACCTCAACCCGTTCCTCGCACTCGACGGCTACTACCTGCTGATGGACTGGTTGGAGATCCCCAACCTGCGCGCCCGTGGTCTGTCGTACGTGCTGGCCCGGCTGCGCCGCCGGCCGCCGAGCTGGGCGCAACTGGACCGGGAGGGCCGGATCGTCGCCCTGTACGGCACCCTGGCCGTGCTCTGGCTGGTCATCGCGGTGAACCTCGGCTGGCGGATCTGGACCGATCGGGTCGGCGGGCTGGTACTCGGACTGTGGCGGTCCGGCTGGCCGGCCCGGCTGCTGCTGGTCGCCGTGGTCGCCGGCCTGGCCGCCCCGCTGGTCTACCTCACCGCCGGCTGGCTCGCCCGACGGGTCCGGCGGGTAAGGGCCCGCTGGGCGGAGCGGCGGCAGCGGCTGGACCTGCCCCGTCGACTGGACGCGCTGCGGAGTTCGCCGCTGGGCCGGCTGCCCGAGGCGACCCTGACCGAGCTGGCCCAGCGAGCGCGCTGGGTGCGCCCGCGTACCGGAGAGCACCTGGTCTTCGCCGGGGCCGCGCAGTCGACCGTCTTCCTGGTGGTGGACGGCGCGATGGAGGGTCGGCGGCCCGGCGACCCGGGCGGCCTGGTCCGGCAGCGGCTCGGCCCGGGTGGGGTGATCGGGCTGGCCAGCGCGCTCACCGGGGCCCCGGCGGCCCTCGACTGGCACACCGCCGGGACCGTCCTGTTGGGACTGCCGACCTCGGCGGTGGTCGCCGGGGTCGGGCCGCTGCCCGGTCCGCCACCCGCCGATCGGGCCGAGGCCGAGGCGCTCTTCGCCGAGGCGCCGGCGCTGCGCGGGCTGAGCCCGGAGGACCGGTTGGGGCTGGTCGCCGGAGCCCTGGTGTCGACGGTTGCCGCCGGTGAGCCGATCGTGCTCGCCGGGGCGAACGACGCGGTGGTGGTGGAGTCCGGGGTGATCGAGCTGCCGGACGGCACCCAACTCCGCCGGGGGACCCTGATCGGCCCCGCCGGGGAGGGCGAGCCGGGCACGGTGGCCACCGCCCGTACGCCGGTCCGGGTCTGGGCCCTGCCGGCGGTCACCGGCCTGCCGCTGCTCTTCGGTACCCCGGGCGCGACGCCCCCGGCACCCGAGCGTGCTACCCCGGGCAGTGCGCCCCGGGTCGGCGTACATCCCGACGGGGGTTATCCGCCGCTGGCCGCGCCACCCGGACCGCCCCCGCCCGGCGCGGACCCCGACGTCGACCGTCGGTTCGAGCGGAAACTCTGGTGGCTGGTCCTGCTCCTCCTGCTGCTGGCCCTGCTCAGCGCGGCGAGCAACCTGATCCCCGGCCCGGCCTGGGCGGAGATGCCCGACGACCGGGCACTGCTCGCCGCCGACTCCGGTCGGGTCGAGGCGACCGTGCACGGCCGGAGCGTGTGGCTGGCCGAGGGGGACCGGCTCTACGTCTCGGAGGGCGACCAGATCCGGGTACCGGCCCGGTCCCGTGCCGTACTCACCTTCCGGGGTGGCGGCACGGCGGTGTTCTGCGCCGGCTCCCGGGCGGTGCTCGGTCCACTCTGGAGCGACGGGGGGCGGACGGTCGACCCGCACGGCCGGCTGACCCTGCACACCGGTCGGATGCTCGCCGACACCGAGAGCCCGAGCAGCGCCTTCGCGCCGCTGTCGCTGCTGGTGGACCGGACCGGCGGCGGGATCAGCAACCGTGGAGCCGCCCGGTACGCCGCCTGGCCCCGGGGCATCGAGGTCGCCACCGGCGAGGTACGGGTCACCGGGGTACGCCAGCCGGAAGACCGCCGCCCACTGGCCTGCGGTGCCGGTACGACGCCGGACGGCACCGGATCCTCCCCGACCGGTACCCCGGGCGACCCGGAGTCGACGACCCCCGGTCTGCCGACGCCGTCCCCGTCCCCGACCGCGTCGCCGAGTACCCCCGGGCCGACGCCGAGCACTCCGGGCAGCACCCCGACCCAGACCGCCAGTACGCCGGGCACCACCCCGACCACCACCGGTCCGCCGCGTACCCCACCCCGCACCACACCCCCACCCACCACCGCCGCACCGACCACACCGCCCAGGGACACCGTCGGGCCGACCTTCTCCGGCGTCTTCGCGAAGCCGACCAGCATCTCCCGGCCGTCGTGCTCGGGCAACGGCGTCGCCACGATCGGTGGCTCGGTGGCCGACAACGTCACGCCGGCCGCCGAGATCAAGGTCTCCGCGAGCTGGTCCTTCGGTGCGGGCGAGGGCGGCTCGGTGCAGCTCGAACGGTCGGGCGCGTCGTTCCAGGGCGACGTCGTCGTTCCCTACACCCGGGCGAACAACGGCGGCGGGCCCGTCCGTGTCGACATCCAGGCCGTGGACGCCGCCGGAAACCCGTCGGGCAGCGAGTTGACGATCACCCTGGAAGCGTGCGGCGGCACCATCGTGAGGAGTTCCTAGTGCTCTGTTGGTTCTGTCCGAAGGCGGCGCGGGGCGGGTGCCGGTTCTGCGGGCGCGGCGTCTGCGAGGACCACGCCCGGTTCGGCCCGTACCTGTTGCAGGTGCACCGTTCGGAGGCGCGCGGCCGGGCCGAGGGACTGGTGGTGGAGGACGCCCTCCAGTGCGGCACCTGTCGGCCCCGCCCGCAACCGGTGCCGATGCCGGAGTTGGACTGAGCCGTCGCCGTCCGGCCGCCGGGGCTTTGTTGGTGGCGGTGCGCGGATAGCCTGGGAACGCCCGGCGCGCGGAGGAGGCGACCGTGAGTGACTTCGACGACGTACTGGAACGGCTGGTCACCGATCCGGCGTTCGCCGCCGCGCTCGCCGCGGATCCGGTCGGCGCCCTGGCCGGCTATCGGCTCGACGCGGACGAGCTGGCGCTGCTCCAACTCCAGCTCGGTGGCGGCACCGACGGTCAGCACGGCGTCGAGACCCGGGCCAACCAGTCGAGCCTGTTCGGCATGTTCACCCCGCTCGCCGGGCTGGCCGGCGCGTTGCCCGGAGTCGGCGAGATCGGCACCGCCGGCCTCGGACCGGCCGGGAGTTCCGGTGCCGCCGGAGCGGGGCTGGTACAGGGCTTCGGGGCGGCGGCCGATCCCGGTCCGGGCGTACCACCGTTCGTCGAGGCGCCGGGCTGTGCCGTGCCGGTCGGGCCGGGGAGTGCCGGCGTACCGGTGGGTGGGCTGACCGGCCTCGGCGACGAGATCGGCCGGGAGATCGGGTCGGCCACCGACGGGGCGCTGGCGCAACCGGCGGGCGGGCTGGCCGGCGCACTGGCCGATCCGGACGACGGGCTCGCCGCCGCGTTGGCCGACGCCGAGGTCGGGTTCGGGCCGGCGGCCGAGGTCGGGTTCGGGTCCGCCCCCGAGGCGGGGCCGCCGGCCGAGGTGGGCTTCGGACCGGCCGAACCACTCTCCGGTACGGAGGGCAGGCCGGCGGTACCGGAGGGTTACCGGACCCGGGTGGACGTCGACGGCGACGGGGAGTGGGATCGGCACACGTTGCAGGGCCGGGCCGACGGTGGGGTGGACATCCTGGTCGACCTCGACCGGGACGGTCGTACCGACTTCGTGGGGCACGACCTGGACGCCGACGGGCTGGTCGACATCAGCGAGTACGACAAGAACCGCGACGGCTTCTTCGAGAAGCGGATGTACGACGACGACGGCGACGGTTGGATGGACCGGACGGTACGGGCCGAGCCGCCGCCCACCGACAGCAGTCAGTGAGGGGTGGTCGCCGTGGTCAGCATCGCCACCGACCGGCTGACGAAGGTGTTTCCCGACGGCACCGTCGCGGTGGACGGCGTGAGCATCGAGGTCGGCTCGGGGGAGTTCGTCACCCTGCTCGGCCCGACCGGCTGCGGCAAGTCGACGATCCTGCGGCTGGTGGCCGGGCTGGAGGAGCCGACCAGCGGCCGGGTGCTGATCGACGGCGAGCCGGTACGGGCCGGGCCGGGCCCCAACCGGCAACTGTCGATGGTCTTCCAGGACTACGCGCTCTATCCACATCTGACGGTCGCCGAGAACATCCGCTTCCCGTTGAGCCTCGGCCCGGACTCCCCGGCCGCCGCCTCTGCCCGGGTTGCCGAGATCGCCGACCAGCTCGGCATCACCGGCCTGCTCGACCGGAGGCCGGGGCAGCTCTCCGGTGGGCAGCGGCAGCGGGTGGCGATGGCGCGGGCGATGGCGGGGGAGTCCCGGGCCTTCCTGCTCGACGAGCCGCTCTCCAATGTGGACGCGGGGCTCCGCGCCGAGCTGCGTACCGAGGTGGCAGCCCTGGCCCGGCGACTGGAGATGACCACCCTCTACGTGACGCACGACCAGGTCGAGGCGATGACCATGGCCGACCGGGTCGCGGTGCTGCGCCGGGGGAGGCTCCAGCAGATCGGGCCGCCGGGCGAGGTCTACCGGGATCCGCGGACCCTCTTCGTCGCCGCCTTCCTCGGTACGCCCCGGGCCAACCTGCTCCAGGCCGCCATCTACGCGCCCGACGGTGGTGTGCTGCTCGACCTCGGATCGCAACTGATCGAGCTGCCGCCCGGGGATCCCCGGGTACGCCCGCTGCGCGAACGGCACACCGAGCGGGTCACCTGCGTACTGCGGGCCGACGCGCTCAGCCCGGTGCCGGACCCGTCCGGCCCGGCGCCGGTGTTGCGGGGTGTGGTCCGCTCGGTCGAGAACCTCGGTCACGAGGCGCTGGTACGGGTGACGACCGGTACGGTGCCGACCCCGTCGGGACAGGCCAGCCTGGAGCAGCCGACCAGCGGACAGCACCTGTCCGAACTGCTCGCCGACGACCTGCCGGCCGGGCATCCGGTGCGGGACCGGCTGGCCCGGATGATCCCGCACCCCCGGCCGGAACAGCCACCCGCCACAGCCCGCACCGAGTACGGCTTCTATCCCGTGTACGACCCGGAACTTCGTGGCGAACCGGCCGACGCTGGTGCGGTGGTGATCCGGGTACCGATGCCGGTGCTGCCCCGGGTCGGAGAGCCGATCACGCTCGCCGTCGACCTGGATCAACTGTTGCTCTTCGACACCTCCGGCGACCGGATCCGGCTGGGTTGACCGGGCCGGGCCGGACCACACACCACGAGCGGCACCGACCTCGGCCGGTCCGTACGCTCCGGCCGGTCCGGTCGGCCGCAGCGGCGTCAGCTCGGCGTGTCAGCGCAGCGGTGCCAGTTCGGCGGTGCCGGCGCGGCGGTGTCAGCTCGGTCGTGTCGGCGCGGTCGTGTCCGCGAGCTGGTGCCGGGCCCACATCAGCGCGAACCCGAGCAGGTTGAGCCCGCGCCACCGGGCCGGGTCGGCGGCCAGGGGATCGTCGGCGGCGAGCCCGATCCCCCAGATCCGGTCGATCGGACTTGCCTCGACGAGGATCCGGTCGCCGCTGCCGAGTAGATAGTCGCGCAGGTCGGGGTGCTGGCCGAACTTCGCCACGTTGCCCGCCACGACCAGGTCGAACCGGTACTCGTCCCAGCGCGCCTGGTCGAAGCCGCGTACCCGCTGGCCGAGCGCCTTGGCCGCGCCCGGGGTGGGTGCCCGGAGAATCTGCTCGGCGATCGTGGTGTCGCCGAACAGCCGGGCCTTGCCGGCCATCATGAAGTGCTCGGCGGTGGCGTACCGGACGTCGTCGACGACGAACGGGGACGACGGCCACCACTGGCTCAGGCAGCCGGATCCGGTCGCCCCGACCCGCCCCGGCTGGTGCCCCCAGAAGAAGAGGTACTTCGGCCGGGCGCCGCCGGAGAGCAGCGTACGGAGTTCGTCGACGGTGCGGGGCGGCGGCGTACTGGCGACCATGGTGGGCAGCGTGCCAGAGCGTCGGGTCGGCGTACCACCGGTTTCGGCGCAGACCCGGGTTCACACCGCCCTGGCCAGCCGGACCAGGGCGGCGTCGAGCAGGTCGGCGTACTCGGGTGAGATCGAGCCCTCGTCGCGCCGGACCGTGACCTTGTCGCGCAGCAGCGACACCTGACCGGCCAGGTCCGCCGTCGCGCCGCCCGAGTCGGCCCGGAGGTTGCGGAGCTGGTTGCGCAGGTCCACCCCGGCGTGGTCGCGGATCTCGTTCGTCGCCACCCCGTCGTCGACGATCCGGTAGAGCTGGGACATGACCTCGCTGATCGGCGGCGGCGGGATGTTGGGATTGTCCTCCGCATCCGGTTGCCCGCCCGGGGCCGGCGTGGACGGCGGCCCGGCCGTCGGCACTCCGGGCGCCGGACTGCCGGTCGGGCTCGGCCGCGACGTCCCGTCCGGCCCGGCGGTCGGCGCCCCGGTCGTCGGCCGCGACCCCGGGCCGTCCCCGAGCGTGGAGACGATCACGACGGTGGCGGTGAGCGCGACCAGCACGGCGGCGGCGACCAGCAATACTCGGCCGGGCCGGGTTGGCACGCCGGCCGGACCCGTCCGGTCGGACGGCGGGGCCGGCCGCTCCGGGCCCGTCCCGGGTCGATCCTCCGGAGCAGCCACCTGCGGCCCGCCCGGCGCCACCGGCTGGACCGGCGATTGCGACTCCGGCCGAGCCCCCGAATCGCCCTGCCACGTCCCCGGATCGCCCTGCCACGCCCCAGGATCGCGCTGCGGCGGCGCGCTGGCTGGCTGGACTGCGGCGGCAGCGTCCCGCAGTCCCGTCGGACGCGCCTCCGCGGACGTCGGATGCGCCGTCCCGCCCACCGCCGTCGCCTGCCCCGTCGCGTCCGCAGCCGCCGCGTGCACCGTCGCATCCGTCGTCGTCCCGTGGGCTGTCACGCCCACCGGCGTCCCGTGCGCTGTCGCGTCCACCGGCGTCGGGGGCGCTGTCGCGGCCGCCGACGACATCTCCGCTGTCGCATCCACCGGCGCCGCCTGCACCGCCGCCGTCGGCTGCACCGCCGTTGGCGGCAGCGGGTGCGCCGTCGCGGTGAGAGGCGCCGCTGACAGCGTCCCGGTGGCCGGCGACGGCACGGGCACGGCCGCCGGGACCGCGCCGGGCCGGGTGTGGGACGGCATGACACGTCGCGGATCGGCGGCCAGCAGTTGGTGGCGCAGCACCTCGCCGACCTGCGCGGCCGTCGGCCGCTCGACCGGATCGCGGGCCAGGCAGCGCAGGCAGACGTCCGCCACCGGTGGCGGCAGATCGGGTACGCCGGCCAGCGTCGGCTCCGTCCCCGCCTCCAGCGCCCGGCTCAGTTCCTCCCAGGTGTCGGCCGGGAAGGGCACCCGGCCGGTCAGGGTCTCGTGCAGCAGTACCCCCAGCGAGTACGTGTCCGTCGCCGGCTGGGCCGGAAGCCCGTCCAGCCGTTCCGGCGCGACGTACGCCGGAGTGCCGAACGTCTCGCCGTCCTCGTCCTCGTCCGGGGCGCCGACCTGGGTGGCGATGCCGAAGTCGAGCAGCTTGGCGCCGGTCGCGGTCATCATGATGTTGGCCGGGGTGATGTCCCGGTGCACGATGCCCAGCCGGTGTGCGGCGGCCAGCGCCTCGGCCACCTGGGCGCAGATCTCCACCGCCGTCTGCCAGGGCAACGGGCCGGCGGTGAGTTCCGCCTTCAACTCCTCGCCGGTCAGCAGTTCCATCACCACGAAGGCGGTGATCCCGCCGTCCGGCCCCAGGGTCTCGCCGTAGTCGTGCACGGCGGTGACGTGCGGATGTACGAGCTGTGCGGCGGACCGGGCCTCCTCGCGGACCATCTCCCGGAACTTCGCGTCGGCGGCGAGTGACGCGGCGAGCACCTTCACCGCCACCACCCGGTCGAGCACCTCGTCCCGGGCCCGCCAGATCACCGACATACCGCCGGCGCCGATCCGGTCGATGAGCCGATACCTGCGGGCGAGCAGGCCGCCTGCCTGCAACGCTGCCATTGTCGGTCGCACCTGCCTGCAAAGTCGGGGGTCGCATCAGGCTGTGTGGGGGTCGTATCAGGCTCCGTGACCGGATACCTCCTGTCAACGACGGACCAACAGCCGGACACACCCAGGTTTGTCACGACATGCCGTCCGGGAACGCCACGGGTGACCACATCCACCCACGGTCGGCCGCACGCATCGACGGACGGTACCTCCGATGCGCCGAACGGTCGTCGACGCAGGCAGCGGCCACCCCGGGCCGGCGGCTCGGGGTGGGCGGCCCGTGCCAGGATGAACGGCATGGTCAGCGGTCCGGTGGCGTTCGTACTCGGCGGTGGCGGCGTGCTCGGCGCCGTCGAGGTCGGCATGTTGCGGGCGCTGTTCCGGGCCGGCATCCACCCGGATCTGGTGCTCGGCACCTCGATCGGGGCGGTGAACGGCGCACTGGTCGCGGCCGACCCGTCCGAGGCGGTCACCGACCGGCTGGTCCGGCTCTGGGCCTCGCCCGAGGCGAGCGAGGTGTACGGCGACTCGATCGCCCGGCAACTGCGCCGGTTCGCCGCCCGGACCCACCTGCACTCGCCGCGCCCGCTGCGCCGGTTGCTGGAGGCCGAACTCGGCGAGCACACCACGTTCGCGGATCTCAAGGTGCCGTTCCGGTGCTGTGCGGCGAGCATCGAGCGGGCCGCCGAGCACTGGTTCGGCACCGGCCCGCTGGTGCCGGCGGTGCTCGCCTCGGCGTCGGTACCCGGGCTGCTGCCGCCGGCCCGGATCGACGGTGAGCACTTCGTCGACGGCGGGATCGTCAACTCGATCCCGATCGGCGAGGCGGTCCAAGCGGGCGCCACGCAGATCTTCGTGCTCCAGGTCGGCCGGATCGAGCGGCCGTTGAGCCCGCCCCGCCGACCGTGGGAGATCGCCCAGGTGGCCTTCGAGATCGCTCGGCGGCACCGGTTCGCCCGGGAGATGGCGGCGCTGCCGGACGACGTGGACGTGCACGTGCTGCCGACCGGCGGGCTGGGCCCCCGGGACGACACCCCGTGGGCGTACCGGGACATGGCGGCGGTGGGTCGGCGGATCAGCCGGGCGTACACGGCGTCCCGGCGCTATCTCAGCGAACACCTGGGCGCCGGCTGATGCCGTTGCCGCCGAGGTGGGTCCGGCGAGCCGTACTCGCTCCGGGGACGGTGCTGCTCGCCGTACTCGTGGTGACGACGCTGCCGGTCTGGCTGATCATCGCCGCGGCGGCCTCGCCACTCGTCCCCGGCTACCTGCGCCCGCTCCGGGTGCTCTGGGTCGGGATCGTCTACCTGGTCTGGGACGCCACCGCGCTGGTCGCGATGTTCGGGCTCTGGCTCGGCTCCGGCTTCGGCTGGTACAAGCGCTCCCCGGCCTTCCAGCGCGCGCACTACGTACTCGCCGGATGGTTTCTCACCGTGCTGTTCTGGCAGGCCCGGTGGACGCTGCGGCTGCGCATCGACGTCGTCGGCACCGACCCGGACACGGCGCTGCCCGGCCGCCCCGAGCTGGTGCTCTGCCGGCACGCCGGGCCGGGTGACTCGTTCATCCTGATCCACGCGCTGGTCAACTGGTTCAAGCGGGAACCGAGGATCGTGCTGAAGGACACCCTCCAGTGGGATCCGGCGGTCGACGTACTGCTCAACCGGCTGCCCAACCGGTTCATCGCGCCCCGGCACCGCCGGCAGGCCCGGGTCGGCCCGACCGAGCAGGTCGGCCCGCCCCGGGAGACGCTGATCGAGCAGATCGGCCACCTCGCCCGCAACCTCGACGAGAACGACGCCTTCGTGATCTTCCCCGAGGGCGGCAACTTCACGCCCCGGCGGCGGCGCCGCGCGATCGACCTGCTCCGGGCCCGTGGCCTGGACGAGATGGCGGAGCGGGCCGAGGCGATGCGGCACGTCCTCGCGCCGCAGCCCGGCGGGGTGCTCGCCGCGCTGGACGCCGCGCCCGACGCCGGGGTCATCTTCGTCGCGCACACCGGGCTGGACCGGATGCTCACCGTCGCCGACGTGTGGCGGGAACTGCCGATGGACAAGCGGATCGTGATGCGGTTCTGGTCCGTACCGCCGGACGAGGTGCCGAAGGAGCGCCAGGAGCGGATCGACTGGCTCTTCGACTGGTGGGCACGGATCGACGAATGGGTCGATGCACATCGTGGCGGCGGCGATCCAGCGTAGGGTGCCCGGCGTGGACCAGATCTGCATCGTGACGACCGTGGTGGACGCGCGGGCGGTCGCGGACGTGCTCGCCGCCGCCGCGGTCGCCGGCCGGCTGGCGGCATGCGCGCAGGTGACCGGGCCGGTGGACAGCACCTACTGGTGGGAGTCGCGGATGGAGACCACCCGGGAGTGGACGGTGGTCTTCAAGACCGCCCCGGACCGGGTGGAGGCCCTCGTCGACCAGGTACGGGCCGCGCACCCGTACGAGGTGCCGGAGGTGCTGGTGACCTGGGTGGAGGGCGGCAACCCGGAGTACTCGACCTGGCTGCACGGGCAGACCCGCCCCTGACCGGGTACGGACCGGCCGACCCGGTCGGGATACCCGCACCGTCGGGATACCCGCACCGGGATAGGTACGCGCACTCTGTGAACCGGCTCGGCGGTGGCCGAGCATGGCGACGTGACCGCTTCCGCGAACGCGTATCCGTGCCCGGTCTGCGGGGCCGGTGCCGACCTGGCGACCGGATGTCCGGGCTGTGGCCGGGCTCCGGATCCGACCGCCGCCGAGGTGATCCGGCTCGGCGTGGAGATCGCCGCGCTCGGCGGGCGGGTGGAGCGGGCCCGGCAGGCGTACCTCGGTCTCGACGCCGCACTGTGGCAGCTCCGGCGGCGCCGCGACGCGCTGGCCGAGCAGGTCCGGGTCGCCGCCGCGTCCGCCCGGGTGCCGGCGCCCGCCGCTCCCGGCACACCGCCCGCCGGTTCCGGCGGACCGGCCGTGATCGCCGCGTCCGGGCCGCAGGCACCGCCGGCTCCCGCACCGGTACGCCCGGAGACCTCCACCCGGACCGTGCAGAACGTGCTCTTCATCCTCGGCGGGCTGCTGGTCGGCACGGCGGCGATCGTCTTCACGGTGGTGGCCTGGGCCACCGTCGGGGTCGGCGGCCGGGCGTTGATCCTCGGCACGCTGACCGGGCTGGCCCTGGCCGCGCCACTGCTCGCCCAGCGGCGCGGGCTGACCGCCACCGCCGAGACGTTCGCGGCGATCGGCCTGCTCCTGGTGGTGCTCGACGGGTACGCCGGATGGACCGTGGACCTGTTCGGCGTGGCCGGCTGGCCGGCGGTCCGGTACGCGGCACTGGTGCTCGGGGTCGGCGCGGTGGTGGCGGGGGGTTACCACCGACTGACCCGACTCGCCGCGCCCGCGTTCGCCGGCCTGCTGCTGGCCCAGCCGGTGGTGCCGCTGCTCGCCTACGACGCGGGGTTTGGCGCCGCCGGCTGGACGTTGGCGCTGGCCGGACTGGCGGCGGTCAACCTCACCATGACCCGGGGGCGGGGTGGCGACGGACCGGCGGACCCGGTGGGCGGTGTCCGCCGGTCCGTCGCCTGGGTCGGGTACGGGGTGGCCGGGCTCGCCTCGGCGCTCTGCGGCACGCTGGCGGTGGTCACCACCGACGGTCCGCTGGCCGTACTCGCCGGTGGTCCGCTGCTGGTGGCCGCCCTGCTGCCGATCGCCGGAGCCGTCCGGTTGCGCAGCACCGCCGCCGGGGCCGGCGCGGCGGTCGTCTTCGTCGTGGTCCTCGCGGTGGCGCTGGTCCGGGCCGCCGCCGAGACATCGTGGCCGCTGCTCGGCTCGGCCGCCGGGATCGTCGTGCTGCTCGCCGCCGCGATCACGGCCACCGCCCGGCTGCTGCCGGCCGGACTCCGGGTCGGTCCCCGGGCCGGCGGGCTGGTCGTGGCCGGCGCCCTGGCGGTGCTGACCGGCTCGATGGCGCTGGTGGTCGCGGTGGCCGTGGTACTGCGCTCGCAGCCCGCCTGGCGGGCGGACCTGACCGCGCGGTCCGGGCCGTTCGACTGGCAGCTTCCGGTGGCGCTGCTGCTGGTCACCGTGGCGCTGGTCCTGCTCGGCCGGCGGCGGGACCGGTCGCTGGTCCTGCTGGCCGGTACGGTGCTCACGCTGCTGGCGGTGCCGGCCGCGCTGGCCCTGCCCTGGTGGCTCGTCGCCGCCCTGGATTTGGTGCTGGCGGGCGCGCTCGCCCTGGCCGCTGCCGGGCCGAACCGGCCCCGGCGCTCGGCGCTGCCGATGGCCGTCGCCGCCGTGCCGCTGGCCGGGCAGGCGGTACTGGTCGGACTGGCCCGACCGGCCGGTGCCGCCGCCGTGTTCGGCACCCTCGTACTGCTCGGCGTGGCGGTCGCACTGACCGCACTCCGTCCCGCCACCGTCCCCGGTCCAGAGCCGCAGCCGCAGCCGGGACCGGAGTCGGAGTCGGAGAGTTCTGGCACATCGCCGGTACCGGCGTTCCGGCGGGTGGTGGGCGGCGCCGGGCTCTCGGTGGCGGTACTCGCCGCTCCGGCGACCGTCCTACTCGGACTCTTCGCCGCCGGGGTGCCGCCGTGGTGGCAGGCGCGGGCGGTGCTGGCCAGCGCGGTACTGCTCGCCGCCGGGATGGTACCGGTGCGTCGGGCGGTGCCGCACTACCGGCCGTACGCCAACGCGGCGCTGGCGACCGTCGCGCTGGCCGTCGGTCTGGCACCCGGCCTGCCCGGCGTCGGCGAACCCGCCGGCCCGTACGCCGCCGGGGCGCTGCTGCTCAGCCTCGGCGTGTGGCTGTCGGGCCGGGGCCGACCGCCGCACCCGACCGACACCGCCGAGCGGCAGATCGTCGCCGTACCGGCCCCGGTCGCCGTACCGGCACTGGTCTCCGGGGCGATCCTGCTCGTCCGGGCCGCCGTGGTGGCGGTACCGGCGGTGCTGACCGTGCTCGTCGCCCCGTACGACTGGCTGGGCCGGATCTGGTCGGGCCCGCCGGCCGGGGTCGGGTTGTATCCGCCCGGGATCGGCGTCGACCCGGCCGACTGGCGGCTGGACGCCGCCGACACGCTGACCCTGCTGCTGCTCACCGTGTCGGCGGCGGTCGCCGGCTGGGCCCGGCGGCGGACGGTGCACGCCGCCGCGCTGGTGGCGGCACCGCTCGCGGTCGGCACGGCGCTGGTCGGGCTGGTCGCCGCCGGGGCGCCCTGGCCGACCGTGCCCGCGCTGAGCCTGCTCGCCGGGGTGGCCGGCCCGCTCGCCGTGGCGCTCCGGCGCGGCGCCGGCCGCCGGGTCTGGCTGGTACCGGTGGGGGTCGCGTTCGGGGCGGCGGGCCTGGCCGGGCTGCTGCCGACCAGGTCCGGCACGCTCGCCGGGTTGGCGCTGGTCGGCGCGGCCGGGCTGACCGCCGGTGCGCTCGGCCGCACTCCGGCGGCCCGGGTGGCGGGGTGGCTGACCGGCGTCGCCGGCACGGCGGCACTGGCCGGCACCGCCACGGTCGCCGCCGACCTGCCGCTGCGGATCACCGCACTGGTGGTACTGGGCGTCGCCGCGCTGGCCCTGGCCGGCAGCACGGTCCTGGCCGGCTGGCGAACTGCCCGTCCCGCACCCGTCGAGGCTGAGCCGCTCGACGAGGCGGCAATCGCAACCGGGGCACTCGCAACCGGGGCACTCGCAACCGGGACACTCGCAACCGGGACACTCGCGACCGAGGCACTCGCGACCGAGGCGCTCGGGATCGAGGCGGCGCGCGGGATCGAGGCGCGCGGGGAGGGGGCATCCGGGACCGGGCTGGTCGGGGCCGGGTCGGTCGGGGTCGGGTCGGTCGGGGGGAGGGCGCCCGGGGTCGGGGTGGGTGCGGCGGTGCCGGCCCGGCGGGCCGAGGCGGGCGCCGTCGAGGTGGCCAGCCACGCGACCGCCGGGATCGCGCTGCTGCTGACGGCCGGCGAGATCCAGTACGCGGCGGCGGTCTGCACCCTCTGGGGCGTGGCACTGGGACTGCGTGCCCTGCGTCCGGCCGAGCCGGTGGCGCCGCGCTGGGCCCGGGCGGCAGCGGCCGGAGGCGCCGAGCTGGTCGCCGCCTGGCTGCTGCTCGTCTCGGCCCGGGTGGCGCTGGTCGAGGCGTACACCCTGCCGGCGGCGGTGCTCGGGCTGCTGGTCGGCTGGCTGGCGCTGCGGGCCTGGCCGGCGCTGAGCAGTTGGGTGGCGTACGGCCCGGGGCTCGGTGCCGCGCTGCTGCCGAGCCTGGTCTCGGTGGTGGTCGCCGGAGACCAGCCGTGGCGGCGGCTGCTGCTCGGCACCGGTGCACTGCTGGCGGTACTGGCCGGTGCCCGGTGGCGGCGCCAGGCCCCGGTACTGCTCGGCGGCGCCGTCCTCGCCGTACTGGCGCTGCGGGAGGTGGTCGACGTGTGGGACCGGCTGCCCCGGTGGATCTTCCTGGCCGTCGGCGGGTTCGCACTGATCGGCCTGGCGATGACGTACGAGCGGCGGCGCCGCGACCTGCGCCGGATCCGCTCGGCGGTCAACCGGATGAGCTGACGGCCGCCCCGACCGCACGGGCCGCACCAGACGGTGGTGCTACCACTACCCCGGATACGGGGGTTTTCGGGGTTACTGCCCGCAAGTATCCTCCGGAGACTTGAAATCAGCGCTCCGCCGACCGGCGTGGCGAGAAAGCGACGTTGGGAGCTACCAAATGGCGGTCCTCGCTGCCGCGCCCGAACCGGAGACGCGTCGAGGAAGTGATTACTCACGGTTATCTCGGCGGATCAGTGCGGCCGGCCTGATGGAACGCCGCACCGGCTGGTACGTGGCCCGGATCGCGCTCACCGTCGGGCTCTTCGTCGCCGGCTGGGTCGCCTTCGCCGTCGTCGGCGACTCGTGGTGGCAGATCCTGGTGGCGGTGTTCCTGGCCGGTGCCACCACCCAGGTCGCGTTCCTCGGCCACGACGCCGGGCACCGGCAGATGTTCCGGCACCGGCGGGCCGCCGAGGTGGCCGGGTTGCTGGCCGGCAACCTGGCGGTCGGGCTCAGCTACGGCTGGTGGATCGACAAGCACAACCGGCACCACGCCAACCCGAACCACGAGGACGACGATCCGGACGTCGGGGCGGGCGCGCTGGTCTGGACCGACGAGCAGGCCCAGGCCACCCGGGGCTTCAGCCGGTGGCTGGCACAGCGGCAGGCGTACCTGTTCTTCCCGATGCTGCTGCTGGAGGGGTTGGCGCTGCACGTCTCGAGCGTCCGGGCGCTGACCGACGGTACGCCGATCCGGCACCGCCGCTCCGAGGCGCTGCTGCTGGCCGTGCACGCGGTCGGCTATCTGGGTGCGCTCTTCACGGTGCTCTCACCGGGGAAGGCGCTGGTCTTCCTCGCCGTCCACCAGGGGCTGTGGGGGCTCTACATGGGGTGCTCGTTCGCGCCCAACCACAAGGGCATGCCGGTGATGACCGCCGAAGACGACCTCGACTTCCTGCGCAAGCAGGTGCTGACCTCGCGCAACGTCCGGGGCGGGGTAGTCGTCGACTTCGCGCTGGGCGGTCTCAACTACCAGATCGAGCACCACCTGTTCCCGAGCATGCCCCGGGTGAACCTGCGCCGGGCCCAGCCGATCGTCGCGGCGTACTGCGCCGAGCAGGGCATCCCGTACGAGGAGACCGGGCTCTTCGACTCGTACCGGCAGGCGTTGCGGCATCTGCACTCGGTGGGCGCCCCGCTGCGGGGCGACAAGGAGCCGGTCGAGGCAGCGCACTGACCTGGCGGAGACAGCGGCGCCCCGGTGCCCGGTCGTGATCGTCGCGACCGGCACCGGGGCGTTGTCACACCTCGAAGCGGTCGACCAGCGATCCCGGCAGTTCGGTGACCTCGGAGTCGGCCGGACGCTCGGCGTCCACCCCGTCCAATCGGCTGTAGCTGTACGTGATCTTGCCGTGTGTCGGCAGCACGCTCGGCACGTCGATGGCGATTTCGAACAGGTCACCACGGGGACTCGTGCGAGCGCTGAACGGAACGGCGCCGGCCATCGGACCGAGTTCGTCGAGCACACTCCGGCTGACGATGCGGGACCGGGTGAGATCCAGCATGCCGAGAAAGTCGTGTCCGCCCTTCCGTTCGGCGCTGACGACGCAGTTGGCGAGGTCGGCGGCGCCGGTATGGTCGCTTTCGCGCAGCACCCGGAATGGGCTGCCCGCCGGAAGGTCCGCGACGTCGCTGCGCATCCATTTCTTCGACGCGCCGGGCAGGTCAGGCATCCGCAGGTACAGGTCGGTGTCGATCTGGATCACCTCGGCCCGGAGGATGTTGTCCTCCGTGACCGCCAGCACGATGCTCATCGTGGCCTTCCTGCCGGCCGGGTCCATCCGGGTGTTGGTAATCAGCCCGGGGGCCCGCATGACGACGGTGATGACTCCCTTGTTCGTCTTCGCGGCCGCGTCCGCCAGCTTCTCCGCCGGGCCGAGCTGTGCCGGCGTGGATGTTTCCACTCCGCGCGGCGCCGCCCGGTCGGAGGATCCGCCACCGATGTCGCAGCCCGCGACCGAGAGGCCCAACAGGGCGGCGAGGATGAGCACCGGCTGCCGCCTCCACCACGGCGCCCTCGGCGAGGGCGCCGTCGACCGCAGAGTACGCACCTGCATCGTTTCCTTTCCGTTGACGAATCACGCGGACCCTACCGGCAGGATCCGACCGGACCACGAAATGGGGCGACGCGGCCACGGCCGGGGCGGCGCCATCGCCCGACCGGCCGGACGCTCATCGTAAGGGCGTCGATGCGGAGTGCGTCGTGCCGGTCGACCAGCGGTGCTGGTCACCGCGGCGCCGAATCGGGTTGGACACCACGGGAGGGAATCTCGGCGGTAAGGTCTGGCCATGGCAGAGGTGCTGGACGCGGAGGCGGTGCGGACCGAGCTGGCCGGGCTGGAGGGCTGGACCGGCGATCCGGCCGGCATCGCCCGTACCGTCGAGCTGCCCGCGTTCCGCGACGCGATCGGTGTGGTCGACCGGGTGGCGGTGGTCGCCGACGAACTCGACCACCATCCCGACATCGACATCCGGTGGCGCACGGTGACCTTCCGCTGCGCGACCCACTCGGTGGGTGGGGTGACCCGACGTGACGTCGAGCTGGCGCGGCGCATCGACGAGATAGTCCGGGGAGCGGCGTGAGATTCGAGATAAGCAAGGTCCTCGACGCGATCGAGGACCGGGTCAGCACCGACCCGTCGCTGGTACGCGCGGTGCTGGACCTGGCCGAGGTGGTCCGCTACCAGGACCTCGACGGCGGCCGGCCGGCCAGCACCATGCGACTGGGCATGGTCATCGACGCGCTCGGGCGGCACCTGGAGGAGGACAACGTCCCGGTGTACGCGGTGGTGCACCGCGCACTGCTCAGCGACGCCGACCTCACCTCCAACGAGCGGATGGTGCTCCGGCGCTGGGCCGACAACGGCCTGGTCGAGGTACTCGTCAACCCCGCCGACCGGGTGCTGGAGGTGGCCGACCTGCTCGGCCTGCCGGTGCTGAGCCGGGGCCGCTTCGACGGCATGTCCGGGCGCTTCCCGTGGGTGACCAGCGTTCCGGGCCGGCTGCTCGCCCCGCTGCCCGGGGCCGGCGGCCCGGTGCTGGCGCAGCGGGTGAAGGGCAACGTGGCGGCCACCGGGCCGTCGCCGACCGGCCGGAAGCTGCTCGCCCGCACCTGGCGGTGCAAGGAGCCCGGCTGCGTACTCTTCGGCGGTGGCGGCGGGGGTGGCGCCTTCGCCGACCTCGCCGAGATCGACCGTAAGCCGAGCGGCCAGCCGCCACCGACGCTACGCACCGGGATGCCGACCTGTCCCCGGCACGACCAGCGGCTCAGCGACGCCGGGCCGAGGCCGACCGAGGAGGTGCTGTCGATCCGGATCGGCGGCATGGTGCGGCGCCGGTTCGTGGTGACCGCCGACCGCCCGGTGGTGGTCGGCCGGGCACCGGACGACTCCGGCGGAGTCCGGCTCGGCCAGTGGCTCAACGACGAGGCGCGGCGCTGGATCAGCCGCAGTCACGTCCGGTTCGAGCTGCGCGGCGGCGACCTGGTCGCGCAGGACGTCAGCACCAACGGCTCCGGCGTACGGCCGGGTGGGTCGATGGACGAGGCCGAGCGGGTGGCGCTGGCCCGGCAGCAGTCCCGGGTGATGCGCGGCGGCGACATCGTGGAGCTGTATCCGGGCGTACAGGTGGGGCGGTCGAGCACCTGGAACTCCGGCGGCATGACGAACCCGAGTTCGGTGATGGCCGAGGCGCCGACCATGGCGATCCGGCTGCCCGACCGGGGCTGACCCGAGCGAGCGGGCCGGCCCGTCCCCGCCGGGAGAGGCCGGCCCGGCCCGGTCGAGCGCAGTTACCGCGGCGGGTTCAGCGCAGTACGGCGGCGAGCTGCTCCAGTACGTGGTCCAGCTCGTGCGCCTCGACCACCAGCGGCGGCGCGAGCCGGATCGTCGAGCCGTGAGTGTCCTTGGCCAGTACGCCTCGCGCGGCCAGCCGCTCGCACGCCTGCCGCCCGGTCATCAGCGCCGGGTCGATGTCGACGCCGGCCCAGAGCCCTCGGCCGCGCACCGCGACCAGACCCTCGCCGACCAGCCCGCGCAGCCCGGCGTGCAGCCGCGCGCCCAGCTCCGCCGAGCGGCGCTGGAACTCGCCGGTGGCCAGCAGTCGGACCACCTCGGTGGCGACCGCGCAGGCCAGCGGGTTGCCGCCGAACGTCGAGCCGTGCTCGCCCGGCCGTAGTACGCCGAGCACCTCCGCGTCGGCCGCGACCGCCGAGACCGGCACGATGCCGCCGCCGAGCGCCTTGCCGAGGACGTACATGTCCGGCTTGACGCCCTCGTGGTCGCAGGCGAACGTCTCGCCGGTGCGACCCAGCCCGGACTGGATCTCGTCGGCCACGAAGAGCACGTTCCGTTCGGTGCAGAGCCGGCGTACCCCGGGCAGGTAGCCCGGTGGCGGCACCACCACACCCTGCTCGCCCTGGATCGGCTCCAGCAGTACGGCCACGGTGGTCTCGTCGACCGCCTCGGCCAGCGCCGCCAGGTCGCCGTACGGGACGATCCGGAACCCCGGGGTGTACGGCCCAAAGTCGTCCCGGGCCTCCCGGTCGGTGGAGAAGCTGACGATCGTGGTGGTACGCCCGTGGAAGTTGCCGTCCGCGACCACGATCGTGGCCTGCCCGTCCGGTACCCCCTTGACCCGGTAGCCCCACTTCCGGGACACCTTGATCGCGGTCTCCACCGCCTCGGCGCCGGTGTTCATCGGCAGTACCAGGTCCTTGCCGCAGAGCTGCGCCAGTTCCCGGCAGAAGTCGGCGAACTGGTCGTGCACGAACGCCCGGCTGGTCAGGGTGAGCCGGTCGAGTTGGGCGTGCGCGGCGGCGACCAGCGTCGGGTGCCGGTGCCCGAAGTTCAGCGCCGAGTAGCCGGCCAGGCAGTCGAGGTAGCGCCGGCCGTCGACGTCGGTCACCCAGGCGCCCTCGGCCGAGGAGATCACCACCGGCAGCGGGTGGTAGTTGTGCGCGGTCCAGCGCTCCGCCTCGCGTACCGCCTCGGGCGTGCGCGACATCTCGTCGCCGCCCGGCGCGTCGGTCGCCTCCTGGGGGCGCAGCACGTCGTCCACGATCAATGAACCTTTCTCGACCTCCCCCTGCGGTCCGTCGGGGCCGGCGGCGCCGCGCAGTTCAGGTTGGAAAAGGTTCACTTCGTCGCCTCTCGTTCCCGCAGCACCAGGGTGCAGCACTTCGGTCCGCCGCCGGCTTTGCGCAGCTCGGACAAATCAATACCAATTGTGTCGTACCCGCGATCCCGCAGCGCCGCCGACAGTCCGGTCGCCTGAGCCGGGAGTACGACGTGCCGGCCGTCGCTGACCGCGTTCAGCCCCAGCACCTCGGCGTCGGCCATGGTCGCGAGCACCGCGTCGGGGAAGAGCCGACGCAGTACGGCCCGACTGCCCGGCGAGAACGCCTCCGGCAGGTACGCCACGGTCTGCTCGTCGAGCACGCAGAGCGCGGTGTCCAGGTGGTAGAAGCGCGGGTCGACGAGTTGCAGGGTGATCACCGGCCGCCCGAAGACCTCCTGGAGGTGGGCGTGCGCGGCATGCGAGGTCCGGAACCCGGTGCCGGCGAGCAGCAGCCCGCCGACCGGCAGGATGTCGCCCTCGCCCTCGTTGACGTGCTTCGCCTCGTGCACCTCGAAGCCGGCCCGGTCCAGCCAGCCGGCGTACGCCGGGGCCTCGTCGGCGCGCTCCGGGTCGCGGAACTGCACCGCCAGCACCCGGCCGTGGAGCACGGTCGCGCCGTTCGCCGCGAAGACCATGTCGGGCAGCCCGGGCAGCGGCTCGATCTCCTCGACCCTGTGCCCGAGGTCCAGGTACGTCCGCCGCAGCGTCTCCCACTGCCGCAGCGCGAGGGCGGTGTCGACCGGGGTGGCCGGGTCCATCCAGGGGTTGATCGCGTACTCGACGGCGAAGTACGTCGGCCGGCACATCAGGTAGTGCCGGGTCTGTGCCGGGCCCACCGGGGTACGCCCGCTGGTGGCGATGGCGTCCAACGTCATGGTCCTGCTCCTGGGGGTCGGGCGCGCCCGGCCTCCGTACGGCTCACAGGCTGGCGCCGAACCCCAACGCTATGCGGGACCGACCGACGGGAACCACCGCCGAGGCTTGCTTGTCCCGGCTGATCGTTGCGTCTGAGCAGGGACACAACAACAATCCGTTGCGCACCCTCTCTCCCGCGCCCCTCCGGGGGAAGATCACGCGATTTCAGGGAAGGAGTGGCACCGCGGGTCGGGGGTAGGCGCTACTCCAGCGAAAGAGAACGATCTTGCCCCCCGGACGCACTTCGGGGGCGGCGTCGCTGGCGCCCGGACGCACTTCGGGGGCGGCGTGGTCGCCGCCACCACCGGCCGGCGGGGCCGGAGCGGTGCACCACCGCTCCGGGCAGGTCGTTACCCGATCAGAACCGGTCGACAAACTGTGAGTCGAGCCACTCGCGGAGCCGGACGACGGTGTCGCCGTCGGTGGTGGGCCAGTCGAACTGGCCGGTCATCGCCAGCACGGCGACGACGACGGCGCCGACCCCGAGGACGATCCCGATCAGCGCGTCGGTCCTGCCGGCCACGTGTCGGCGGGCGGTCGCGGAGACCCCGCCGACGCCGAGCAGCAGGGCGAGGGTGCCGAGCACGATGCCGTACCCGGCGAGGGCGCCGGCCAGCACGAACGCGGCGGCGGCCACCCCGAGTACCAGGCTCAGCGTGGCGAGCATGCTGGCCCGGGGACGCGGACCGCGGTCCACCACGACCGGCTCGGCCTCCGGCGTACGCTCGCCGAGACCGCGCTCCGGTTCGGCCGTACGGTCGGCGTCGCGCCGGGTCTCGGCCCTCGTCCCCACCGGCGGAGTCGGGGCGACCGGCGGAGCCGTCCGCGGCGTGGTGCCGGGCTCGGCGACCGTGGTCCCGGCCCGATGCTTCGCCGAGTCGCCGTGCCTCGCCGAGTCACCGCTCCGGGCGGCACCGCTGCGCTCCTCGGTCCGGCCGGACGATCCGGTACGCCCCCGCCCGGCGTCGGCCACCGTGCCGGCACCGCTCGACCGCCCGCCGTCGCCCCGGTCGCCCCCGCCACGCCCGTCGCGTCCGTCGACGCGCCCGCCTCGGCTGTCGGCGCGCTCGTCGCGACGGTCGCGCCCGTCGCGGTTCTCGTCTCGCTCCGGCGCCGGCTCCGAATGGCGCATCAGTGATGGAATCCTGACCACAGCACACCTCCTGATCCATGCGTGGAGCCTCGTCGATGGCGTCTACGCAGCGTTGGCATCGGTGTACCCCGATGGACGATCCGCCACACCTGACGTGACGACGACGTGACGACGACGGTGCGGTGCGGGGCGATGCGGGTGCGGTGCGGGGCGATGCGGTGGCGCGTGACCCGAGTGGCGGCCCGCGCCACCGCGACGTACCGGGTCCTCAGTCGTCGTCGAGTTGGGTGAGGGTGATGGTGTCGGAGAGGTAGCCCGGCACCGAGAGCGTGAAGACCGCGACGTCGTCGACCGCGTCGTCGTCCGGCGAGCTGTAGACGGAGTACGACTTCGGGGTGCTCCAGTCGGTCGGGGTGAACGTGATCAGCATCGGCGGCATGGCCCAGACGCCGGTACCGTCGATCGTCATCCGGACGGAGACCGACTGGGTCGGCGGTTGGCTCAGCCGTACCGTGAACGAGGCGCTGCTGCCCTCGGCCACCGTCCGCGCCGCCGGGTCGGCGATCACGGCCGGCGGCTGACCCGGCACCGAGCAGGTCGCCCCGTTGACCCGCCAGTTGAACGGTGGCTGGTAGATCCCGGTGTAGCGGGCGACGAAGCCGAACGACGTCGTCCCGCCGGGCGGCACCGGGGTCATTCCGGGGATGCTCTGCGCCCGCACGTTCTGCCCGAGGATCTGCACGCTGTAGTTCCCACTCGACGCGAGCTGATGGTTGGGGGGCAGGGTGAACTCCACCAGGAGGCTGGTCCAGGGGACGTCACCGAGGTTGCGGATCCGCGCGTCGCCGAGGTAGCCGCCGGTCCAGGTGGTGGCGGTGAAGTCGACCTGGCAGGCGACCGCGGCCCGGGCGGGCGTGGCGGGGGCGGCCAGCTCGGCGGTGGCGGCCAAGGCCAGCGCGGCGACGGCGGTGGACCAGCGGCGTACGGAGATGAGTCTCATCGGATTCCCTTCGGGTCGGAGTTGGGCATGTGGAGGTGCCGCCGCAGCCCGACGGCGGCGTGACCCGTACCCACCCGCAAGGAACATCGACAGCCTCCCATGTGTCGCGGTCGTCCGGAAGGCCAGCCGGGCGGCGGCGCCCGTCCCTGAGCCCGGTCGCCCCCTCCCATGGTTGCCGACCGGGATCCTGCCTGGGCGCCGCCGCCTCGGCTGCCGGTACCGCTCGCGCGGGTCCGGCCGCCGCCGTGATGCGGAAGCGGCGATTGCCGGCAGTCCGACCACCAGAAAACGGCGTAGAAGATGCGTAGTGGGTGCCTGGAAGGCGAGTAGTAGACGCGTGGAAGGCGAGTAGAAACTACTCTCCTGCTGACATTTCCGCATCCGATGCCGGCCGTTGTCCCGCCCGGCCTCGACAGTGTCGGCGAGGAGGAGCCGTGCACCGGACTACGTCAATCCGACTCATCGTGCGCCGATCGGCGAACCCGTCGACACCCGGGCGGGTAGCCGGCCGGTTTCCGGCCTATGGCGCAGGGGGCGAGCAGCAGTTTTGGCTTCTGCGGTTGACGACGGACGGGGCGTAGGCCGGCGAACTGGACGTAGATCTCGCGTCGCGCGACGGCCTCGCCGTTTTCATCGAGGGTGTAGCCGGTGAGCCAGCACCAGCCGTGATAGGTGGGCCTTTCGGCCACCCTGGTCACCCGGAACGGCAGTGCCCGCCGACCGCCGAACTGTACGCTCGCAGCCGCCCCGACCTGCACCACCATTCCGGGGCGGGGTGGCTCGTGCATCAGGGGACCGGGATCAGAAAGCCTGGCCCGTTCGGGTCGAGTCGTACCCAGCAGTTGGCGGCATCGCCGCAGACGGGGCATCTCCCGAACCGATCGGGGCTGTGCGAGTCGGCCAGCAGATAGCTGTTGACCAGGATGTCGGTCGACGTGTACGGCGGTGGATCCGCGGCCCGGTCGGTCCAGGCGATGAAACGATTGTGCAACCAACCGGCCGGTACGTGCCGCAGATCCTCGGCGGCGTTGACGAGATGATGGGCCAGGTAGTACCTGAGTGAGACGATGCTGCCGGCGAACTCCGTCCGTAGCTGTCGTCTTCGGACCGCGCAGGGCCAGTCGTCGCCGCATCCGGTGCAGGTCCACAGCGGAGCGGCCGGGTCGTGGTCCCACATTTCCGTTCCCCGCGCTTGGGTCGTCAGAGGTTCGGCTGCCATGCAATCGATGCTTTACTAGAGCGCGAAACAATGCAATATTACGTCTTGACTGAACGATTTCCCTCTAACGATCTGTAATTACCTTCATCACGGAGAGTACTCAGTGGACATTACATATCGAATGAAAGGTTCGCTCGAAAGGTAATACCGGAGAGGGGGACTGTAGTGCAGGTAGGGGTGGACTCCACCGTTCCGCGCAGAGAGCTGGGACGGCACCTACGCCAGCTCCGCGAGGAGGCCCGGCTCACCATCAAGGTGGTGTCCAAGGCGTTGGAGTGGTCGATGCCGAAGATCTGGCGGATCGAGAGTGGGGCGACCAGCATGCGCTCGCTGGACGTCGAGGCGATGTGCCGGATATACGGTGCGTCACCGCAAATGACCGAGGCCCTGACCGGGCTGGCGAAGGAGACCAGGGCACGTGGCTGGTGGCACTCGTACGGCGACGCCATCCCCGGATGGTTCAAGCCGTACGCCGGGCTGGAGGCGGCGGCCAGCCATCTCCGGATGTACGAGCCGCAGTTCGTCCCGGGTCTGCTGCAAACACCGGCGTACGCCACCGAGGTGCTCCGGATCGTCAGCCCGGAACTCGACCCGGCTGAACGCGAGCGGACGGTCGAGGTCGAGCTGGCTCGACAGGAGATCCTCGACGGGCGGCGGGGACCGGCTCCGCAGCTCGACGTCGTACTCGACGAGGCGGTGTTGCGCAGGGTCGCCGGCAGCGGGCAGATGATGGGCGAGCAACTGCGGCACCTGGTGTCCGCCAGCCAGCAACCGAAGATCTCGATCCGGGTGCTGCCCTTCTCGGCCGGGCTCTACCGAGCCGAGCGCGCCAACGGCGGCTTCGCGATCCTGGAGTTTCCGAAGGACGGACTCGGGCGCCGCACCGAGCCGCCGATCGTCTACAGCGGCGGTCTGACCGGCGCGCTCTATCTGGAGAAGCCGCACGAGGTGGACAGCCACGCCGCCGTCTGGCGTGACTTCGAGGAGATCAGCCTCACCGAGGAGCTGTCCCGGAAGCTGATCACGACGGTCGCGGAGGAGTACGGCGGGTGACGCTGCCCGGTCACGGTCCGGCCGTGACAGCGGGTCAGCGTTAGCGAGGAGGGGAGAAACAGCCGGTAGCCTGCCGTACGTCGTCGGTGTGGGGAGACAGCGGCGACGGGCAGGTCGACCGTCGACGTGTCGGGCCGAGTCGTCGGACGAGGCCCGGTAGCCCGCCGTTGCCCGGGACCGGGCCGGCGGGCGTGGAGCGCGGATGACCGCTTCCACCTCCGCGTCCGCGCCCGACGGGAACCGACAGCCCGGCCGGCCGGCTCTTTCGGCTATCGGCGACGCCGGGCCACTGCGGCACCGCACCCGCCACCTGGAGTGGCGGGGCGCGAGGTCAGGCCCAGGCCCGGTCGAGTGCCAGCGCGAGCCGCTGCGCCCACTGCCGCGCGGTGCCGGCGATGCCGGGGTACTCGTCGACGAAGTTGGTCCAGTCGACGTCCCAGCCGAGCACCGTCTCGGCGGTGAAGGCGTCGGCCTCGGCACCGAGTTCGGCCCGCAGGAGGGTACGGACGAGGGCCCGGTCGACGGTGGTGTGCTCGGCGAGGAGCGTGGCGTCGTACAGGTCCTTGCCCTGCGGGTACGCGTCGGTGGCCAGCCACAGCAGCTTCCAGGCCAGGGACAGCGCGGCGGGGGCGGCGAGCACCGGCTCCTCGACGTGCGGCAGCACCAGCACCTCCGGTGCGAGCGGGAGCCGTTCACCGAACACGATGTCGAGCTGCACGTGGCCGTCCGGCGCATCCGGGGTGCGGAACGGGATCGCCAGCCGCCGCCCGTCGGCCCGCTCGTACGTCCAGATCGCCGACTCGGTGATCTGGTCCGCCCGCAGGCCGGCGTCGTCCGGGATGCTCCGGACAGCGGCCTTGAGGTCGTCGAGCAGTACCCGGGCGTCGGGGGTGCCGCTCTTGATCGTGTGCGGGGTGACGACGAAGTCGAGGTCGCCCGGCTCCCGGGCCGCGCTGCCGACCCAGGCCGCCATCGTGACACTGCCGCGCAGCACCAGGTGCTCGGCTCCCCAGCGGGTCGCGGCGACCGCCGCCAGGATGCGGTTCAGCGCGGTGTGCCGGGCGCTGATCCACCGCTCGCCGGTGGCCGCCACCAGGAAGGTCGGCTCACCGGCGCGGTAGGCGTGCTGGTACTGCTTCAGCGCCGGGTCGAACGCCGCCCGCTGCCGGACCGTCGGGTCGGCGGGCAGCGGCCGGTAGGTCGGCGGGTACTCCAGGGAGCCGACCGGTGCGGATCGCATCCTGTTCTCGCGCTCGGTCGCCCGGTCGCCGGCGTTCCAGGCGGGAGCGTCGGCCAGCCAACCCTGGTCGTGCGACAGCCGGTCGTCGAAGACGACGTACTCCTGCTCGACCGTCACGATCTCGACGCCGGCCGACCGGAGGGCCGCGACGAGCGCGTCGAGTCGCTGCTTGGCGGTGTCGAGCCCGACGCCGTGGCAGCGCTGGGTCACGAACCTCTCCTGCGCGCCGTCGGCCCGCTCCCGACGGGCGTTGCGGGACAACCGGGCGTCGTGCGGCGCGACCACGTCGGTGACGGCCAACAGGTGCGCGACCGTCGCGGCGGGCAGCAGCAGCTTGACGTGGTGCTCGAAGTACCGCCCCGCCGGCTCGACCGCCGCGTCCGCGTCGGACCGCGGTACCCCGACACACCACGGCGCCGCCTCGATCTTGGATCGGCACGGGTGTACGCCCACCCCGCGCAGCTCGCGTTGCCAGCGCTGCACCACGGCGTGCTGCTCGGTCAGGGTGCCCCGGCCGGTCAGGGTGAGCATCGGCTGCGAGGCGAAGACCCCACGGTCGAGCACGATGTGCAGGTACTTCACCCCGTGTTCCGCCGCGAACGCCGCCAACTCCCCGGCGTGCTGCCCATGAACCGTAATGTGGATCTCGAAGTCCCCCGACACCTCAGACACCGGCGTAGCGTACGCCGGTCCGCCGCCAGGGCTGGCCACCGTCGACCTGGACAACAGATGCGTTACCGGCGGCGGTTAGCGCTTCTGTTGTCCAGGTGAGCGAAGTGCTGGCCATGCTTGACGGGAGATGTCAGGCGGGCAGGGCGATCCAGGTGGCGCGGGCGCGGGCCAGTTCGGTGCCGTCCGGGGCGTACAGGGTGGTGTGCACCAGGGCCTTGCGGCCTTCGGCGGAGGCGAGGGCGCCGCGTACGACGCACTCGTCGCCGGGGGTGGGCAGCCGGTGCAGGAGTACGGCGATCCGGCCCAGCACGTACGGGCGGCCGGCGCCGATCACCGACCAGCCGCCGGGGCAGTCCAACACGGCCCAGACGGTCGGGGCCGAGACGTCGTCCGGGACGGTCCACGGGGCGGCGGTGCTGCCGTCGGCGAGCCGCCCGGGGAAGATGCCCAACCCGTCGGTGCGCTCGGGGCCGCAGACATAGCAGGTCGGGAACGGGTGGTCGGCGAACCCGGCGTACTCCTTGGCGGCCCGGACCGCGTCCGCGTACCCGATCGGTGGGACCACGGTGTCGACCTCGGCCTCCGCCGCGACCTCGGCCACGACGGTGCCGTCGGCGGTGCGGACCTGGCAGTCGCGCAGCGTCAGCGGGGTGTCCAGCGGCGGCGGCATCCGGAGCGTGACCTCGCCGCTCTCGCCGTGCGCGAAGAGGCCGGCGGAGTAGCCGCCGTTGCCGGAGCCGGGCGGCCCGTTGAACCGGGCGGGGATCTGCATCGGTCCGCCTTCCGCGAGGTCAGGGCCCGGGTCACGGGCCGGCGAGGAAACGATCCCACGGTACGCGGCACGCCGGCCCGGTGCGGGCGCCCAGGGTGTCCCGGACGCCCGCGGGGGGCGTCATGCTATTGCGGAAAACTGTCCACATCCAAGCGTCACTCTGTCGCTTATCATGCGGCGCTTGCGGGGATCAGCAGGGTCTTGCCCCGGGTTCGCCCCGCCTCGGCGTCCCGGTGCACCGAGGCCAGCTCGGCCAGCGGCCGGGAGTCGGCGACGTCCAGCGCGACGATGCCGGCGTCCACCAGCTCGACCAGCTCGGTGAGCTGAGCGGGATCGTTGCGGACCACGAACCGCGTCGACCGGACCGGTGAACCGGCCGGCGCCTCGACCGGGGCCGTCGCGGAGACCAGGATCCCGCCCGGCCGGACCAGCCGCAGCAGGGCGGCCCCCTGACGCGCGTCGACCGGGACCAGGTTGAGCAGCGCGTCGACCGGCTCGTCCAGCGCCTCGGCCAGCGGGGTCGCGGTGTAGTCGACGATCCGGTCGACGCCGAGTCGGCGCAGCGGGTCGGCGCTGCGCGGGCTCGCGGTCGCGATCACGTACGCCCCGGCGTGCTTGGCTAGCTGCACGGCGAAGCCGCCGATGCCGCCGCCCGCGCCGTTGACGAACACCCGCTGCCCGGGGGTGAGCCGGGCGTGCTCGTACACCGCCTGCCAGGCCGTCAACCCGGCGACCGGCAGGGCGGCGGCGTGCGCCAGCGGCACCGTGCCGGGCGCCGGCACCACCGTGCCGGCCGCCGCGACCACGTAGTCCGCGGCGGCGCCGCCGGTGTCGACCCGACCCACCACCCGGTCCCCGACGGTCCGGCTCCGCACCCCACCGCCGACCTCGACGACCGTGCCGGCCACGTCCCAACCCAGGGTGTACGGCAGCTCCAGCGCGAAGAGCGAGCGCAGCAGTCCCATCCGCAGACCGATGTCGGACGGGTTGAACGCGGTGGCGGCCACCTCGATCAGCACCTGACCGTCGCCGGGGACCGGCCGGGGGACCTCTTCGTAGCGGATCACGGAGGCGTCGCCGTACCCGTGGATTCGTGCGGCTCTCATGAACAGAAACCTATGGTGGGAGACCGAGACGGCCCATGCTTGCCGATCCCCGGTTCATATTCGATCGTCTCGATCCGGATACCGTTGCCGGGATGGACGTGCTCAGTGACGTGGTCGCGGTGATCCGGACCGGCCGGCCGAGGTCGGCGCGGCTGGCCTGGCACGCCCCGTGGGCCCAGGAGTTCGGACCGGTACCCGGAGCCGCCGGCTTCCAGGTGATCCTCGGCGGCCCTTGCTGGCTGATCCGGCCGGAGACCGTGCCTGTGCCACTGGCCGCCGGAGACGTGCTGTTCCGGCCGCACGGGCGCGGACACGTCCTGGCCGACAGCCCGTCGACCCGACCCACCGCGCCGGCCTGCGACCCGACCGACCCGCGACTCCTCGCCCGAGCCGCCGTCGACACCATCGGTCCGGCTGGCGGCGACACACTGGACGGGGAGGCCGGGCTGACGGTGACGCTCTGCGGGGCGTACGAACTCGACCCGGCCCGGACCCATCCGCTCCTGGACGACCTGCCCGAGCTGATCCACCTGCCCGCGCACCTCGGGCGGTACCCCGACCTGCGGGCCACCGTCGACCTGCTCGCCGCCGAACTCGCCTCGCCCCGACTCGGCACCGACGCCCTCGTGCCGGCGCTGCTCGACACGCTGCTGCTCTACATCCTGCGCGCCTGGTTCGACCGACCGTCGGCGACCGGCAGCGGCCACGGCAGCGGCAGCGGCCACGGCACCGGCACCGGCAGCGGCGGCGGCGGCCACGGCAGCGGCACCGGCACCGGCTGGGCAGCCGCGCTGCGCGACCCGGTGACCAGCGCGGCGCTGCGGGCCATCCACCGCGAACCGGCCCGACCGTGGACGGTCGCGAGCCTGGCCGCCGAGGCCGGGCTGTCCCGGGCACCGTTCGCCCGCCGGTTCACCGCACTGCTCGGCCAGCCGCCGCTGGCGTACCTGAGCTGGTGGCGGATGACCACCGCCGCCCGGCTGCTCCGGGAATCCGACGCGCCGCTGACCACCATCGCCGGGCAGGTCGGTTACGCCTCGGAGTTCGCCTTCGGCGCCGCGTTCAAGCGCCGCTACGGCATCGCCCCCGGGCGTTATCGACGCGGCGATCACCAGCGGGAGGTCTGAGAGCGGTACCAGTCGATATGTTGCCCAGCATGGAGATCCGCCCGTACCGGCCCGGCTGCACGTCGGCATGATCACCGCCAACCGCCCGGCCCGGGCCTTCTACGACCGGCTCGGCTTCCACGTGGTGGATGTCACGGACCCCGGCCCACTGACCTACCTTGGCCTGCGCTTCTGACCGGCGCCGCGGTTCCGCCCACCGCTGAAATGGCTGGGTACCCGCGCCCGGCGTCGGTAGCCTGAGGCGGTGTCCCCGCAGCTCCCGCACCCCGAGCCAGGGGTGCCGGACACCCGGGGACCACTGCGCTACATCTGGTGGCTGGTACGCAGCCAACCCGTCCGGGTAATGCGGGGCAGCCTGCTCGGCACCGCCTGGATGGTCGGGCTGTCGATGCGGCCGTACCTCGTCTCCCGGGCGATCGACGACGGACTGCGGACCGGTGACACCCGTGCCCTGCTGTTCTGGGTCGCCGCGATCGTCGTCGCCGGGTTCGGGCTGGCCCAGCTCGGGATCCAGCGGCACCGCACGATGACCTTCATCCGGGAGGACGCGAGCGCCCGCTCCGCCGCCGTACTGCTGCGGCAGCTCTCCCGGATCGGCGCCGTACTCCCGCGCAAGCTCGCCGCCGGTGAGGTCGCCACCCTCGGCGGCTCCGACATCACCAACACCTCGCACGTGTTGACGATGACCGGCCCGGGCGTCGGCGCGATCGTGGCGTACGCGGTCGTCGCGGTCATCCTCTGGTCGGTCTCCCCACAGCTCGCCCTCTGCGTACTGCTGGGCGTGCCGGCGGTCGCCATCCTGATCGGGCCGCTGCTGCGCCGGCTGGACCGGGCCGAGTCGAGCTACCGGCAGCGGCAGGGCATCCTCACCACCCGGGCCGGAGACATCGTCGCCGGGCTGCGCGTGCTCGCCGGGGTCGGCGGCCGGGACCTGTTCGCCCGCCGGTACGCGGCCCGGTCCCAGGAGCTGCGGGACGAGGGCTACCGGGTCGGCGCGGTCGGTAGCTGGATCGAGGCGCTGACCGTCGCGATCCCGGCCGGCTTCCTCGCCGCCGTGGTCTGGCTGGCGGCCAGGATGGCCGTGGACGGCGACATCACCATCGGGCAGCTCGTCGCCGTCTACGGCTACGTCGCGGTACTGGTCGTCCCGGTGTGGTTCCTGATGGAGGCGAGCTACCAGATGATCCGGGGCCGGGTGGCGGCCCGCCGGATCATCACGCTGCTCAGACTGACTCCGGACGACGGCACCGGCCCGCCCCCGCACGACACCGGTGGCGCGACCCCGGACAACGGCACCAGCTCGGCCCGGAACGGTGTCGGCGGCTCGGTCCGGGGCGACGGCACCGGTTCGGTTCGGGGCGGTGTCGGCGGCTCGATGGAGCGGGCCGCCCCGACCGGCCTCGCCGAGCTGCACGATCCGGCCACCGGGCTGACCGTGCCGGCCGGGCGGCTGGTCGGGGTCGCTGCCGCCGACCCGGCCGAGGCGATCGCCCTGGCCGACCGGCTCGGGCGCTATGTCGGCAGCGAGGCGACCTGGGGCGGCGTGCCGCTGGCCGCGATCGCGCTGCCCGAGGTACGGGCCCGGATCCTGGTCGCCGACCACGACTCCTACCTCTTCGCCGGTACCCTGCGGGAGATCCTGCACAGTGGACGGCGGCAGGCCGACACCGAGCTGCGCGGCGCGCTGCGGGTCGCCTCGGCCGAGGACGTCGTGGACGCCCTGCCCGAGGAGCTGGACACCCCGATCGACACCCGCGCCCGTCGGCTCTCCGGCGGCCAGCGGCAGCGGGTACGCCTGGCTCGGGCGCTGCTGGTCGAGCCGGAGGTGCTGATCCTGGTCGACCCGACCTCGGCGGTGGACGCGCACACCGAGGCGCGGATCGCCCAGCGCCTCCGGGCGGCCCGGGCCGGTCGCAGCACGATCCTGCTCGCCACCTCCCCGCTGCTGCTCGGGTACGCCGACCAGGTGGCGCACCTGTGCGACGGGCGGGTCGTCGACACCGGTACGCACGCCGAGCTGCTCGACCGTGACCCGGGTTACCGGGCACTGGTCTCCCGGGACGGCGAGCCGGTCCCGGCCGGGGGGGCCGCCGACGGTGCGGGGGCGCTGCGGTGACCGGTCTGCCGGTGGCGGACCCGGCCACCGTACGCCGGGCCGCGCGCGAGCTGATCGGCCGGGACCGGCGGGCGGTCGCCGTCATCCTGGTGTTGCACGTCGCGGCCACCGTCGCCGGGCTGGCCGCACCGTGGCTGCTCGGGATCATCGTCGACAAGGTGGTGGCCGGCGCCGGGACCGGCACGATCGACCGGTTGGCGTTGGCGATCGTCGGCTGCGTACTGGTGCAGACCGTGCTCTCCCGCTACGCCCAGTACGCCGGCCACCGGTTCGGTGAGCGCGCGGTGGCCCGGCTGCGCGAGGAGTTCGTCCGGCGGACGCTGGCGCTGCCGGTCTCGGTCGTCGAGCGGGCCGGCACCGGAGACCTCGCCACCCGCAGCTCGGTCGACGTCGCCACGGTCGGGGTCACGGTCCGCCAGGTGGTGCCGGTGGTGGTGATCGCCTCGGCGCAACTGACCCTGCTCTTCGGGGCGATCTTCCTGCTGCACCCGGTACTCGGCGTCGCCGCGCTGGCCGGTCTGCCGTCGATCGTCGCGGTGACCCGCTGGTATCTGCGCCGGGCCTCCACGGCATACCTCGCCGAGGGTGCCGCCTCGGCGGAGCTGACCGAGACCCTGACCACCACCGCCGAGGGGGCCCGGACGGTCGAGGCGCTCCGGCTCGCCGACGAACGGGTCGCGCACGGCCGGACCCGGATCGGGCAGGTCTGGGCGACCCGGCGACGTACCCTCGGGCTGCGCTCGGTCTTCTATCCCGTGGTGGAGTCGAGTTACGCGTTGCCGATCGCGGCGGTGTTGCTGGTCGGCGGCCTCTGTCTCGACAACGGACTGGTCACCCTCGGCGAGGTGGTCGCCGCCGCGCTCTACCTGCAACAGGCGATCGGCCCGCTGGACCAGATCCTGCAATGGATGGAGCAGGCACAGCGCGGCCTCGCCTCGTTCGCCCGGGTGCTCGGCGTCGGCCAGGTGCCGCCGGAGCCGCGCGGTCGCGGCTCCGTCCCGTCCGGGGAGCGGATCGAGGTCCGGGGCGCGCGCTTCGGCTACTCCGACGGCCCGGACGTGCTGCACGGCATCGACCTGGTGGTCCGGCCCGGCGAGCGGCTGGCCATCGTCGGGCCGTCCGGGGCCGGGAAGTCGACGCTGGCCCGGCTGCTGGCCGGGATCGACCGCCCCCGGCACGGCGAGGTGAACCTCGGCGGCTGTCCGGTCACCGATCTCGACCCGGCGGAACGACGCCGCCGGATCGCCCTGGTCACCCAGGAGCACCACGTCTTCCTCGGCTCGCTGCGGGACAACCTGGCCTTCGCCGCCCCGGACGCCACCGACGCAGAGATGCGCTCCGCGCTGGTCGCGGTCGGTGCCGAGTGGTACGCCGAACTGCCCGACGACCTCGACACCGAACTCGGGGACGGGGCCCGGGAGTTGAGTCCCGCCGACGCGCAGCAGGTCGCGCTGGCCCGGCTGGTACTCGCCGACCCGCACACGCTGATCCTCGACGAGGCGACCGCCGCACTCGACCCGACCACGGCCCGGCGTACCGAGCGGGCGTTGGGTGTGGTGCTGGCCGGGCGTACGGTGATCGCGATCGCGCACCGGCTGAACACCGCACACGACGCCGACCGGGTGGCGGTGATGGCGGACGGCCGGATCACCGAGCTGGACAGCCACCACGAGCTGCTCCGGGCCGACGGCGCGTACGCCGCCCTCTGGCGCTCCTGGCACGGCTGACCCGCACCCTCCTCAGCGCAGTGCCCCGAAGAAGGTCCGTACGTCGGCGACGAAGAGATCCGGCTCCTCCATCGCGGCGAAGTGCCCGCCCCGGTCGTACTCCGTCCAGTGCACGTTGTTGTTGTCCCGTTCGGCGGTCATGATGGCTCCCGGACCGGCTCGGCGGGCTCGGTGCCGGAGTCCGAGATCGTGGCCTCCTGCTCGCCGAGCCACCGGGTGTGGGTCTCCCAGGCGGACTGCTTGCTGGTGGCGAGTGCGGCGCCGATCTGCGTCCAGGAGGCGCCGGTCGCCCGAGCCGTCCGGACCGTCAACTGCCGGCCGTAGCTCGCCTTCCGCACGATCACCTCGCCGAGGGCGAGCAGCTCCAACGCCTCCTCCCGACTCAGCGGCCGGGCGTCCGGGTCGGCCCCGGCGTCGTCGTCGGGCTCGTCGCCGGCCGGGGCGAGCGCGTCCCGGAGCCGGAGCTGGTCGTATCGGGCGGCGGCGGTCAGCAGGGTGAACCGTTGCTCCAACTCGTCGGGTGTGGTCATGCGGTCCAGCCTGCCGTCAGATCACCTTGACGTCAAGTTGACTTGACGATTGCCCACGGCTGGAACCCGGGACGCCGTTCGGTCGTTAGTCCCCGACGACGGCCTCATCCGCGACCGAGGAGCATCCGGTGCCGACTCGACTCAACCCGTACCTCAACTTCAGTGGCAACGGCCGGGAGGCGATGGAGTTCTACCAGCGCGTCTTCGGGGGCAACCTGGTGGTCAACACCTTCGGCGAGTTCGGTACCGAGGGTGCCCAGGCCGACCAGGTCATGCACGCCATGCTCGAGACGGACAGCGGGTTCACCCTGATGGGCTCCGACCTGCCGCCCGAGATGGACTACACCCCGGGCAACACCATCACAGTGAGCCTGAGCGGGGACGACATGGACGAGCTGCGCGGCTACTGGACCGCACTCTCCGAGGGCGGCATCGTGTCGGTGCCGCTGGAGCGGCAGATGTGGGGCGACGAGTTCGGCGCCTGCGTCGACCGGTTCGGCGTACCGTGGATGGTCAACATCTCCCCGGCACGCACCTGAGCCGACCGGTCAGGCGGGTCGTGTACCGGCTCCCCGGATGCGCTACCCCGGGGAGCCGGTCACGGTGTCACCTGGTGCCGGCCGCCTTCTCGATGGCGGTGGCGAGTTCGGCGAGGGTGCGTACGCCGCCCCAGCCGGGTGGGAGTTCGGAGTGTTCGGCCTCGATGGCGAGCATCTCGGCGTCCTGCGCGCCCTGCATCCACATCCCGTCGACGTACGGCCCCCACAGGGCGGCTCCGGCCGGGATGGCGGACGGGCGTACCACCGTCGCCGTCGGGTACGGCCGCCAGGTCGTGAGGTCGCCCAGTACGGCGACGACCCTGGCCTGTGGGTTCAGCGCGTCGAGTGAATCCGGGGTGGCCCGGCTGCCCTTCGGCACGGCCAGGTATACCTTGCCGTCGGTGACCCGACCGGCGTCGCCGTGCAGCACCTTGTCGACGGCGACGACGAAGGTCGCGTAGGCGTTGGCCTCCCGGCGCGTCATGGCCTCGTCGGGATAGGTGACCTGGATTCCGTCGCCGATCTCGACCACGGTCCCCTGGACGATCAGATCGGCCGAGTCCACCGCGTCGGCCGGGGAGGTGAGCGGCTCGTAGTCGCTGTGCATGCCCTGGCCGGCCGCTGCGGTCAGCGCCCGCACCGACGCCGTACCCTCCTGGTCGCCGCCGACGACGGCGGACCAGGCGGCGGAGCTGAGTGCGACCGCGACGGCGGCCGTGCCCACCAGTGACTTGACGACAGTCGTGGTTCTCATCGGTGTTGCCTCCTCTCGGGATTGCCTACGGCCGGCTCAGTACGTCGCGTTGATGTGGCTGACGTCGTGGGAGTGGAAGGAGCGCCAGGTCATGGAGGTACTCGGGATCTGGCCGCTCATCATGGCGCAGTCGTGGGCGGCCGGAGAGTGATGGCCGAGCCCGATGGTGTGGCCGATTTCGTGGAGTGCGGTCTTCTGCTGGTCCTCCACGTCGTAGCTACCCTCGTTGATCTTGGCGAAGTCCATGTAGATGGCCGCCTGGTTGCACCGGTTGCTGCCCGCGTGGAAGTCCTGGCACACCGCCCGGCCGCGAAGGTTGTCCTCCAGGTCCACCCGCGACCAGACGATGTCGGTACCGCTGGCGCAGGTCTCCAGGATGTCGTACATGTCCGTCTGGTCGTCCAGCCGGTCCATCGCCCAATGCACCCGGCTACGGTGTTCCGGGAAGTTGTCCCAGGTCGTGTTGAAGCAGTACGCGTGACCGGCGCTGTCCGCGATGTAGCGGCTGCTGTTGTCGGGGAACTCGGTCGCCTGCGCGGCGGCCGGCGTGACGAACACGGCGCCGAGTACGACGACCGCGATCGCGAGCAGTCGCTGTGCCACGTCGCCGAGGCGATCGAGGCGATCTAGGCGGGTGGACGAACGCGGGACCGCTGGGCCGGGGGATCTGTCGGCCATTTCCTGCCCTCTTTCCGATGTAGACGTCAAGGCCGGGTCGGTTGGCGGTGGTGGGTGCCCGGTGCCGGATGGTCCGTGGACGCCGGATGGTCCGTGGATGCTCGGATGGTCGGTGGATGCCGGATGGTCCGTGGAGAATCAGCCTGCCAGCCGGCGGAATCGGCCAACCAGGGCCGCGAGCGGACATCGACCGGACATTGCCCGGGCGGCACCGGTCGGAGTGGGATCGCGTCGGGGTGCCGTCCGCGCTGTCTATGCTTGGCAACCATGCCCGAGGGTCACACCGTGCACCGGCTGGCAGCTCGGCACCAGGAGCTGTTCGGCGGGGAGAAGGTGCTGGCCAGCAGCCCGCAGGGGCGGTTCGCCGAGGGAGCCGCCCTACTCTCCGGGTCCGTACTCGACTCCACCGAGGCGTACGGCAAGCATCTGCTGCACCACTACGACGGCGGGCAGGCGCTGCACGTACACCTCGGGCTCTACGGGAAGTTCGCCGACGGGGACGGTGAGCCGCCGGCGCCGGTCGGCCAGGTCCGGTTGCGGCTGCACACCGACCTGCACTGGCTGGACCTGCGCGGCCCGGCCGCCTGCGAGCTGCTCTCCCCGCCGGAGGTGGACGCGCTGCGGGCCAGGCTCGGCGCCGACCCGCTGCGCGCCGGCGCCGACCCGGACGCCCCGTACGCCCGGATCCGGCGCAGCCCCACCGCGCTGTTCGCGCTGCTGCTCGACCAGTCGATCGTGGCCGGTACCGGGTTGATCTTCGTGACCGAGGCGCTGTTCCGGGCCGGCCTGCCACCGACCACTCCCGGGCGGGACCTCACCCCGGACGGCTGGCGGAAGATCTGGGCCGACCTGGTGCGGTTGATGACGGCGGCCGTCGACACGGGCCGGATCGACACCGTGCATCCCCAGCATCTGCCCGAGGCGATGGGCCGACCGCCCCGGGTCGACCGGCACGGCGGCGAGGTGTACGTCTACCGCCGGGCCGGCCTGCCCTGCCACCTCTGCGGCAGCGCGGTACTCCGGGCCGACCAGGCCGGCCGCAACTCGTACTGGTGCCCCCGTTGTCAGCGGGCACCGCGCCGGTCCCGCGCCAAGCGGTGAACCGGACCCCTGCCACGGCAGAGGTCCGGTGTTCCCCGCCCGGCCCGGCGGTGGCGCGGCGCGTTGGCCAGCCGCCGGTCAGGGCGTGACGCGGCGGATGGTCAGGTAGCCGGCCCCGGCGAGCAGGGCGGTCAACAGCGCAGGCCAGCCGACGAACCAGGCCGCCATCGGCTGGTCGACCAGCCAGCCCTCGATGTCGGACCAGAGATCCAGCCAGGTGATCAGTACGGCGACACTGGCCAGCACGAGCAGGGTGGCGGTGCTCAGCAGCCACATTCCGGTCAGCCCGAACCGCTTGTAGAAGACCGCGACGAAGATGCCGAGGAAGCCGAGCAGGATGAACGGCATCGTGTAGATCGCGATCTGGAGCAGCGGGTTCTGCTGGTCGATGAAGTTCAGCCCGAAGAACCGTAGCCGGATCCCCCAGCCGTTCGTGGCCTCCTCGATCAGTTGGCAGCAGAAGAGCAGTACGCCGAAGACGACGGACTGGACCACCAGGAACAGCGCGGTGGCCAGATAGAAGGTCCGCCGGATCACGCTCAGGGCCATGCTGAACGGCAGGAGCTGGGTGATCCAGTTGATACTGGTGACGAAGACGATGATGTAGATCGAGGCGATCGCGCCGGTCGTCGGGTTGTCCTCGATGTCGCCGATGGACAGGAAGAGGGCATAGTTCACGGCGAAGACCATCAGGAGCAGCAGCCAGGGCCAGCCGACGGTGTTCTGCCAGCCGACCAGTTGGACCCGGCTCACGGTCAGCACGCGGTTCATCGGGTGGTCTCCTTCCGGGTACCGGTGGCGTCGCCGCCGGACCGGGCCTGTGCGGTGGTGAGCCGGACGACGATGTCCTGGAGCGAGACCGCTTCCAGGTCCAGCCCGAGCGCCTTCGCCTGGGCGCGTTCGGCGGTGCCGAAGTCGCCGCGCAGGGTCGCCCGGGCGTACCGGCCGAGGGTCTCGCGGTGCAGTTCCTCGTTGCGCGCGGCCAGTTCGTCGACCGCGCTGGCCGGCCCGGCCACGGTGACCACCTGGCCGCGTAGCGCCTCGGCGGTGGTGTCCAGCAGCATCCGGCCCTGGTCCAGCAGCAGTACGTGTTCGAGCAGCTCGCCGACCTCGTCGATGAGGTGGGTGGAGAGCAGCACGGTCCGGGGGTGCTCGGCGTAGTCGGTGAGCAGGTGGTCGTAGAAGAGGTGCCGGGCGACGGCGTCGAGACCGAGGTACGGCTCGTCGAAGAGGGTCAGCGGGGCCCGGGAGGCGAGCCCGATGATGATGCCGAGCATCGAGTGCATGCCCCGGGACAGCTTCCGGACCTGCCGGCCCAGCGGCAGCCGGAAGTCCTCCAGCAGCGCCTGCGCGAACTCCTCGTCCCAGTCGGGGAAGAGCAGCCGGGCCGACTCCAGCGCGTGCCGCACCTTGAAGTACTGCGGGTAGGTCTGGCTCTCCTTGATGAAGCAGACCCGGGACATCACCGCCTCGTTCTCGTACGGCGGCTTTCCGTCGATGGTCAGCTTGCCCGAGCTGGCCAGCAGTTGCCCGGTCATGATCTGCATCAGAGTGGTCTTGCCGGCCCCGTTCCGGCCGAGCAGGCCGTGGATCCGGTTCTCCTCCAGCGTGAAGCTGACGTCGTCCAGGGCGGTGACGTCGCGGAACCGTCTGGTGAGGTGCTCGGCGCGCACCGTACTCATCGGCCCTGCTCCCATCGGTCGATCATGCGCTTCAGTTCGTCGGCGTCGATGCCGAGCTTGCCTGCCTCGGCGAGCAGTGGGTGCAGGAACTGCTGGGCGAACTCCTCGCGACGGCGGTCCCGCAGCTTCGCCCGGGCGCCGGTGGCGACGAACATGCCGATACCTCGCTTCTTGTAGAGAATTCCGTCGTCCACCAACTGGTTGACGCCCTTGCCGGCGGTTGCCGGGTTGATCCGGTGGAAGGCCGCCAGCTCGTTCGTGGAGGGCACCTGGCCCTCCTCGGCGAGCGTGCCGTCGATGATCGAGTTTTCGATCAGCTCGGCGATCTGGAGGAAGATCGGTCGCCCGTCCTCCATCAGCCGGACCCGCCCGCCGACCGCCGGGGCCTGGGCGGTGGGCCGGCCGGGCTCGGCTTCATGGGTTCATTACTCATGTAACTAACCATCTAACCAACCCGCCGCCCTGTCAAGGTCGGGGAGCCGACTCCCGGGGTTGCCTCGGCCACATCCCCTGGACCTCCGCCGAGTCGGCCGAGTCGATATATAGTGACGTCTATCTATTGATGTCCGCGCCCGCGTTCCCACCCGCCCAGGCGTGGCGATCGGCGTGGAGGTGGGCGAGATGGGCGTACGGGAACGGCTCGCGGCGGGACTGCTGCCGGTGCTGGTGGCGACGGGCGGACTGCTGGCGGTGGCGGTACCGGCCGACCGGGCCGAGGCGGCGACCTGGGAGACCCTGGTCGACGGCACGTCGTTCCAGGACCGGAACGCGCTGATGGCCGAGTGGAACTTCCGCTACCCGTGGGGCTCCGACCACAACGGCAGCGCCCGGATGTACGGCAGCGCCACCGACAACAACCACGTCTACCTCTCGCCGGCCGGGCAGCTCAACCTCAAGGCCACCCGGATCACCTGGGACGAGGGGACCAGCAGCAGTTCGCCGTTACCTGCCGATCCGCTACCACTCCGGCGCGATCCACGCCAAGGACCAGATCCTGGTCAACGACCAGTTCCCGAACTACGAGGTGAAGGGGGAGTTCCAGGCGCCGTCGAGCCGGGGCACCTGGCCGGCGTTCTGGCTGACCGGGGCGTGGAGTTGGCCGCCGGAGAGCGACATCCTCGAATACAAGGGCGACAGCCGGAACTGGTTCAACACCTTCCGCACCTCGTCGGACGTGTCGAGCACCATCGTCAACGTGTCGTCACCGGGGAGTTGGCACGAGTACCGGGTCTGGATGACCAAGGTGAACGCCACCGACGTGGACATCCACTAACTACCTGGACGGGCAGTGGAAGGCGCAGCACCGGGCGGCCGGGTTCGTCGGCAAGCCGCTCTGGGTGATCATCAACCTTCAGATGGAGGGGTCGAGCGGCAGCCCTGGGCCGAGCGCGGAGACGTTCTACCGGGCCCGCAACGTCTACATCGGACGTACCCGGAACTGAACCGGCTCAGCGCCAGCGGGTTCGGGAACGTCGACGCGAACTCAGCGCCAGCGGCGCTTGGGCGGGCGTACGGTCACCGAGCCGAATATGACCTTGGAGTTCACCTCCAGCACCGGGCCGCCGGGTGGGGCGGTGCCACGCAGCTTGGACTCCTTGCTACCGAAGATCGCCGTACCGGTGAGCCGCACCTCCACCCCCTCCGGTACGAAAATCGTCACCGATCCGAAGATCGCGGTCGCCTCGATCGTGACCACCGGGTGCGAGAGCGTGGTGTCCTGCAACTCGATGTGGCACTCGCCGAAGATCGACTGCGCCTCCAGCCGGGCCGGCACCGGCCAGCGCCCCTTGCGGGACTCGTTGCCGAAGATCGCGACCAGGCGCTCCGGAGCCGGCTCGGCAACGCCGGACTCCGACCGACGGGCCGGTACCGGAGCGCCCGTCGAGTCGGTCGGCAGGTCGTCGGTGAGCCGGGCCAGTTCACCCCGGGTCTTCGCGGCGTGCGCGGCGGTGGCCCGGTCGGCGTACTCGTCCAGGGTCAGCCGGCCTTCGGCGGCGGCCGTACCGAGCAACTCGACGACCTGCTCCCGCTCCCGGTCGGAGACCCGGATCCGGTCGGCGTCGTCCTGCGGTTCCCGCTCCATGGCGGCACAGCCTATCGGCCGCGCGCCGCCCGGTCATCGCCCGACCACTGGGGGTCTCAGGCGGAGCCGGCCAGCGCCGAGGGGCGGGACTTCCCTCCCCGACATCCGGCTCAGCGGATCGCCTCGACCGCCTTGCGGGCGGCGACCAGTACCGGATCCCAGACCGGGGCGTACGGCGGCGCGTAGCCGAGGTCGAGGTTGGCCATCTCGTCCACCGTCATCCGGTTCCACAGCGCCACGGCCAGCACGTCGATCCGCTTCGCCGCCTCGGAGAGCCCGACGATCTGGGCGCCGAGCAGCCGCCCACTGCGCCGCTCGACGATCAGCTTCACCGTCATCGGCTTCGCCCCGGGGAAGTAGCCGGCCCGGTTCGTCGACTCCACCCGTACGGTGACGAACTCGAAGCCGGCCGCCGCCGCCTCGGCCTCGCGCAGCCCGGTACGCCCCACCTCCAGGTCGCAGACCCGGGTCACGGCGGTACCGACTATCCCGGCGAAGGTGGCGTACCCGCCGCCGATGTTGATCCCGGCGATCCGGCCCTGCTTGTTGGCGTGGGTACCGAGCGGCACGTAGACGGGCTGGCCGGAGACCCGGTGCACCGACTCGACACAGTCGCCCGCCGCCCAGACCCCGGGGGTGTCCATCACCCGCATCCGCAGGTCGACCCGGATTCCACCGGTCGGGCCGATCGGCAGCCCGGCCTCGGCCGCGAGTGCGGTGTTCGGGCGTACCCCGAGACCCAGCACCACGATGTCGGCCGGCAGCGTGCCGTGCTCGGTGACCACGGCGGCGACCCGGCCGTCCCGGGACTCCAGCCCGGTCACACTGACCCCGCTGCGCACCTCCAGGCCCAGCCCGCAGAGCGCCTTGCGGACCAGGGCTCCCATGTCCGGGTCGACGGTCGACATCGGTTCGGGGCTCCGCTCGACCAGGCTGACCGACAGGCCGCGCTGGATCATCGCCTCGGCCATCTCGACGCCGATGTAGCCGCCGCCGACCACCACCGCCCGGCGCGGCGCCGGATCGCCGTCCAGCCAGTCGATCAGCGCGGCGCCGTCGTCCATGGTCTGCACGCCGAACACCCCGGCCGCGTCGGTGCGGGCCCAGTCCGGGGTCGCCGGGACCGCGCCGGCCGCGTACACGAGCTGGTCGAAGCGCTCCCGGACCTCGCGCCCGCCGTGTTCCAGGTCCCGGGCCACCACCTCGCGGCGGGCCAGGTCGATGCCGACCACCTCGTGCCGGACCCGCACGTCGACCTGGAAGTCCTCCCGGAAGGTGGCCGGATCCCGGCTGACCAGTTGGTCCGCGTCGTCGACCAGCCCACCCACCCAGTAGGGAATGCCGCAGGCCGAGTATGACGTGTAGTGCCCGCGCTCGAACGCCACGATCTCCAAGTCGCCGGCGTCCCGGTGCCGTCGGGCCTGTGACGCGGCGGACATCCCCGCCGCGTCGCCGCCGACCACCACCAGCTTCTCAGCCATCGCCGGCGCTGCCCCGGGTACGCCGGACCAGGTCCGCCAGCACGTCGGAGATCTCGTGCCGCCTGGCGTACGCGGCCCGTTGCCGGGCGGCGCCGGTGCCGTGCGCCTGCAACCGGCTCAGCAGCGCGGTGACCAGGTGCAGGTCCCCGTGCCGTTCCAGCGCCGGCTGGAGCCGGGTGAAGAGCCGGCGCATCAGGTGCCAGCCGGGCCGCAGACCACCGCCGACCGGGTCGACGCCCAGCCCTTCGAGCCCGTCGTGCGCCGCCCGCCAGTGCGCCGCCACCAGCATGTGGTGCGGCACCGGGGGCGCCGGCAGCCCGGCCGCGATGTCGGCCAGCGCGGTGTCGACCAGGGCCCGGATCAGGGCCGCGAGCAGGATCGTGTCGTCCAGCCCGGGGCAGACGTCGCCGATCCGGATCTCCACCGTCGGATACTTCGACGACAGCCGGGCGTACCAGTAGAGCATGCCCTCGTCGAGCATCATCCCGGTGCCGATCAGGTCGTCGACCAGGCTCTCGTAGTGCGCGTACGACTCCAGCCAGGGGGTCGGGGCCACCGACGGCCAGCGCTCCCAGAGCACCGATCGCCAACTCGCGTACCCGGTGTCCCGGCCGCAGTAGAACGGTGAGTTCGTGGTGGCGGCGTGCAGGATCGGCAGCGCCGGGCGGAGGTGGTTGAGCACCTGCACCGCGATCTCCGGCTCGGGTACCCCGACGTGCACGTGCAGGCCGTTCACCCCGGGCGACGGTACGACCAGCCCGAACCGCTCGATCATCTGGTGGAACCGGGGACTGTCCACCAGCGGCGGCACCGGGCCGTCGACCGGGCCGGTACCGACCGCGACCAGCCGTACGCCGGCCGCCTCGGCCGCGCCGGCCAGCCCGGTACGCAGCAGCCCGAGCGAGTGCCGAAGCGCGCTCAGCTCCAGGCCGGGCGGGGTGCCGATCTCGATCTGGCTGGTCTGGAACTCGTGCTGTACCTGCCCGCGTAGCTCGTCCGGCACCTCGGCGAGTACCGCCTCCACCGCAGGTGCCGCCGCCCCGGTCACCGGGTCGACGAGCAGGAACTCCTCCTCGACCCCGACCGTCAGTGGCTCCGGTCCGGCGTCCGGCACAGGGCTTCTCGGCGCGACCAGTCCGCTGGCCATCACCATCACCATCACCCGCCCGTCCTCGATCGGAACAGCGTCGCTGACGCGACCAGTAGCTCATTACCCTCAGTGTCGATGCCGGGAAACTCCTCTGGGACACCAATCGCGGCATCAGCGGCTCCACATCTGGCTGGATGATCGTCGTGCCTTGGGGAAGGACGCGTGCTTGCCCGCGTTGACTAGCCTGGGCGCCGTGCCGGGGACGGTGTTGAGGTCCACCTCCGGCCGGGCGGGTCCGCTCGGCGGGGTGGCGGTGCTGCTGGGCTGGCTGGCGTACGCGCTGGCCCAGGTCGGCACGCCCACCGGGCCGGCGGTCGAGGCGCTGGCCGGTGCCGCGGTGCTGGCCGCGGCGTCCCTGCTCGCGGTCGCCCTGGCCGGCCGGCTGCCGGCCGGTCGGGACGGGGCCGTCGACCGGGTACGCCAGACCGCCACGTTCCGGCAGCGGTCCCGCCGGTCCCGGATACCTCGCCAGCTCGATCCCGACGCCGCTGGTCGACCCCGGCCCCGCGCACCGTCGGCGCACCCCTCGGCCGGCTAGCGGCAGCACCGTCCGCCGCTCCGCCGGTCGATTCCGTTTCCACCTGCCCGTACGTCCGCTCGGCTGCCAGAGAGCTGCCGGGGCCGTCCCCTGTCGCGTTGCCGCAGGACGCCCCGACACCTCGGCGGCCGGTTTCGGCGTCGGGTCATCCCGCCCGGGCCGGGGTCGATCCCCGTCCGGCGTTCCGGAATCGAGCCGAGGGGTTCTCCCATGCTTGCCTTCGCACCACTCGACGGCGCCGTCGGGGCCGCCGCGCACGTCGTCGCACTTCTCGCCGCCGCGGTGCACCCGGTCGCCGGTACCGCTGCCACCGCCGTCGCGATCGTGCTGTTCACCATCGGGATACGACTGTTGATCTCGCCGCTGAGCTGGGCGCAGATCCGGGGTGAGCGGCGTCGCGCCGCGCTGGCGCCCCGGATCCGGGAACTCCAGCGGCGGCACCGTAACCAGCCGGACCGGCTTCGGACCGAGCTGGTCGCGCTGCACCGGGAGGCCGGGGTCTCGCCGTTCGGCAGCCTGCTGCCAGGGCTGGCCCAGGCGCCGTTCTTCTTCCTGATGTACCGGCTCTTCGCCCTGCCGGGTGACGCTGGCTCGGCCACCGGCGCCGACGGGCTGGACGGCTCCGGCGATGGATCCGGTGCCGGCGGGTTGCTGGCCGAGCGGCTGTTCGGGGTACCGCTCGGCCAGCATCTCGGCGACGGGCTGGCCGGGGCGGCCGGGCCGGTCTTCGGCGTACTTCTCGGGCTGCTGGTGTTGCTGGCCTCGTGGTCCTCGCGGCGGATGCGCCGGGCGGCGGGCCTGGCCGGGCCGGCCGACACGCCGGTGGGCGGTACCTCGGCGGCCGGTACCTCGGCGGGCGGCACCGAGGTGCCCGGCGCGGCGGTGCTCGGCAGGCTGCTGCCGCTGCTGCCGTACGCGACGGTGCTGGTCGCCCTGGTCATGCCGCTGGCGGCGGTGCTGTATCTGGTCACCACCACGGCGTGGACCGCGCTGGAGCAGGTGGTGCTGCGGCGCGGCGGGGCATCGACAAGTGTTGACACGCGAGGGTCCGGGACGTACAACTCCTGAGAGAGCGCTCTCTCGGCTCCCCGTCCCCCGTCGGGCTCCCCGTCCCCTGTAGAGAGGCCCCGCACATGAACACCACCCGGATCGTCCGGCCGGACTCCGCCGGCCGGCCCACCAGACGGCGCCTCGCGCTGCTGGTGGCCGCCTCCACCCTGCTCGCCACGGTCGTCAGCACGGTGACCGTGACCGCCAACGCCGCCATCCCACCCCCGCCCTCCGGCTGGAGCCTGGTCTGGGGCGACGACTTCACCGGCGTGGCCAACACTCTGCCGTCGTCGGCGAACTGGATCATCGACACCGGCACCAGCTATCCCGGCGGCCCGCCGAACTGGGGCACCGGCGAGATCCAGACCTACACCAACAGCACCGCCAACGTCAGCCACGACGGCAACGGCAACCTGCGGATCACCCCCATCCGCAACGGCTCCGGCCAGTGGACGTCGTCCCGGATCGAGACCGTCCGCACCAACTTCAAGGCGCCCGCCGGCGGGGTGTTGGCGATCGAGGGCCGGATCCAGATGCCGAACGTGACCGGTGCCGAGGCGGCCGGCTACTGGCCGGCGTTCTGGGCGCTCGGCGCGCCGTACCGGGGGAACTACCAGAACTGGCCGGGGATCGGCGAGTTCGACGTGATGGAGAACGTCAACGGGATCAACTCGGTCTGGGGCGTACTGCACTGCGGCGTCGCGCCGGGCGGGCCGTGCAACGAGTTCAACGGCATCGGCGCGCAGCGGGCCTGCCCCGGCTCGACCTGCCAGTCGGCGTTCCACACCTACCGGTTCGAGTGGGACGCCTCGGTCAGTCCCCAGCAACTGCGCTGGTACGTCGACGGCCAGCACTACCACACCGTCACCCAGTCCCAGGTCGGCTCGTACTGGTCGCAGATGACCGACCACGCCGGGTACTTCCTGCTGCTCAACGTCGCGATGGGCGGCGCGTTCCCGAACGGCGTGGCCGGCGGCACCACCCCGACCGCGGCCACCGTCTCCGGCCGGCCGATGCTGGTCGACTACGTGGCGGTCTACAGCCGGGGCGGTGGCACCAACCCGACCGACCCGCCGACCACCCCGCCCCCGACCACGCCGCCGCCCGGCGGCACGGTGAGCGCGTACTCGACGATCCAGGCCGAGGCGTACAACGGGCAGCAGGGTGTCGGGGTCGAGGCGTGCAGCGAGGGCGGCCAGAACATCGGCTGGCTGGCCAACGGTGACTGGGTCCGGTACGACCGGGTCGACTTCGGCTCGACGCCGCCCCGGGACTTCGTGGGCCGGGTCGCCTCGGGTGCCGGTGGCGGGGTGAGTGGCCTGGTGCAGGTCCGGGTGGACAGTCCGACCGGTCCGGTGCTGGGCAGCTTCGCCGTCGGCAACACCGGCGGTTGGCAGAGCTGGCAGTCGATTCCCGGCAACGTCTCGGCGGTGACCGGGGTACGTACCGTCTACCTGACCTTCAGCAGCGGCCAGCCGGCGGACTTCGCCAACCTCAACTGGTTCACCTTCCGCCGCTGAGCGCGGGCAAGGCTCCGCCGCTGAGCCTGTGAAGCCTGCGCGGCTGAGCCCGGGCAAGGCTCCGCCGCTGAACCTGGGAAGGCTGCGGCGCTGAGCCTGAGAAGCCCGCGTTGCTGCGTCCGCGTGGGCGGTCAGGACCGGTCCGGCCGGCGTCTCCGGCTTCTCGGCCCACCGGAGGCGCCGGCCCCACGGGTGCGTGGGTGGCTCTGCCGTCGTGCGGGGCCACTCCACGCACCCTCTTGCGTAAAACAGTTAACCTTCCTAATAATTGGCGGACAGTCGATGGCTGTGGATGCCCGACCGCCCGGTGGAGGACCACATGAGACGCCGCAGAAGCCTTGTCCTGTCCGTAGTCGCCGGCCTCGTGGCGGCGGTCGGCGTCGCCTGGGGAGCGCTGCCCGCGTACGCCGCCGGGCCGACCGCCACCTTCGTGAAGACCTCCGACTGGGGCACCGGCTGGGAGGGGAAATACACCATCACCAACGGCGGGACCAGCACCATCAACGGCTGGTCGGTCGCCTTCGACCTGCCCGCCGGCACCACGATGGGCAGCTACTGGGACGCCCTGCTCACCTCCTCGGGCCAGCGGCACACCTTCACCAACCGATCCTGGAACGGCACCGTCGCACCCGGCGCCTCGGTGTCGTTCGGCTTCCTCGCCACCGGCTCGGGCAGCCCGGCCAACTGCACCCTGAACGGCGCGGCCTGCGGCGGCGGCACCACCCCGACCACCCCGCCGACCACCCGCCCGCCCACCACCCAGCCCCCGACCACCCCGCCGACGACGAACCCGCCCACCTCCGGGCTGCCCAAGCACTTCCTCACCGGGTACTGGCACAACTTCGACAACCCGGCCGTCGAACTGCGACTGCGGGACGTGCCCGCCGAGTACGACGTGATCGCCGTCGCCTTCGCCGAGGCGACCAGTACGCCCGGCGCGGTCACGTTCGGGATCGACCCGGGGCTGTCGGCCTCGGTCGGCGGCTACACGAACGCCGACTTCACCGCCGACGTACGGACCGTCAAGGCGCGGGGCAAGAAGGTCATCCTCTCGGTCGGCGGCGAGACCGGCCGGGTCGCCGTCAACGACGCGGCCTCCGCGACCAACTTCAGCAACAGCGTCTACGGCCTGATCCAGCAGTACGGCTTCGACGGGGTCGACATCGACCTGGAGAACGGGCTCAACCCGACGTACATGGCGCAGGCGCTGCGGTCACTGCGCAGCCGGGTGGGGTCGAGTCTGATCATCACGATGGCGCCGCAGACCATCGACATGCAGTCGCCGTCGGTGTCGTACTTCAAGTTGGCGCTGGACATCCGGGACATCCTCACCGTGGTGCACACCCAGTTCTACAACTCCGGCTCGATGCTCGGCTGCGACCAGGCGTTCGCGTACTCCCAGGGCACGGTGAACTTCATGACGGCGCTGGCCTGCCTGCAACTCGAAGCCGGACTCCGGCCCGACCAGGTGGCGCTCGGGCTGCCGGCCGGTCCCGGCGCGGCCGGCGGCGGCATCGTCGCGCCGAGCCTGGTCAACCAGGCGCTGGACTGCCTGGCCAAGGGGACGAGCTGCGGCAGCTTCCGCCCGCCGCGCACCTACCCGGGCATCCGGGGCGCGATGACCTGGTCGATCAACTGGGACGTCAGCAACGGCAACAACTTCGCCCGGACAGTCCGGCCGCACCTGAACACGCTGCCCTGACTCTCGGGACAGTGCGTCGTCGGGCCGCCAGCGCGTGCTGGCGGCCCGACGCCGGCCCGACCGCCGCCGCAGCTTCACCGCCCGAAGTCGCAGCCGGCCTGGTTCGAGCGGACGATGTCAGGCGGCGGGGCGGGTGCGGCGCAGCCAGAGCAGACCGAGCACCGGCAGTACCAGCGGGATGTAGCCGTAGCCGCCACCGAAGTCCGACCAGACGGTGTCGTCGGGGAAGAGCGCCGGGTCGAGCAGGCTCAACGCCCCGACGCTGAGCACCCCGACGAGTTCCACGGTGCAGCAGACCAGCGCTGTGCGGCGGCCGGCCCGGTCGCCCCGGGCCAGCCCGACGGTCGCCACGATGTAGATCACGGCGGCGAGCGCGGAGAGCAGATAGGCGACCGGCGCCTCGTCGAACTTGGTGACGATCTGCACCCCGGCCCGGCAGCTCGCGGCGATGGCGAACAGGATGTAGACCGCCACCAGCGCCCGGCCCGGCCCGCTGTTCACCCGTCGGGGCAGCCTGTCCGGGGTCGCCGTACCGGCGCTCGTCGACTCAGCCACCGGGGATCTGCCAGGTCTGTTGCAGGCGTACCACGACCACCGGGATCACCAGGCAGACCACGGTGACGATCACCGAACCCCAGCGGGTCGGCTCCATCCGGGCCAGTACCCCGGCCAGCGGCGGCAGGCAGACCAGGGTGATCAGGTAACCGGCGAAGGTGCCGGCCTCGGCGGGCTGCTCGCCGCCGATCCAGGCGGCCACCGCCGCGGCGGCGAGCGCGAGCAGCACCAACTCCAGCACGGCCAGGCCGGCGAGGTGGGAGACGTTCGGCGGCCGGTTCCGCATCGTCGTCACCAGGCTCCAGACGGCGAGTACGAGCGACAGCACGATCGACGACGCGACCAGGAAGTCGTTCATCGGCCGGCCCGGGGGCGGATGCCGGTGCGAGATGGCAGCGCGGCGGCGCGGGACCGGTGTCGGCTCACCGCCGCAGTCTACTAACCGGCGTAGTAGCGCGGCGTCAAGGGGTGCGGCATGGCGGCCGAGTTCCTCGCCCGAGCCGTCACCGCCCCGGCCTACGCCCCCGCATCGCGAGTTGCCCGCAATGGTGCTGCGGAGCCTCCTCGCCCGGGGGCTTTCCCTACCCTCGCCCGGGATGCCAGTCGGATCGATCCTCGCCGTGATCGTTCATAGCGTCGGTGACACGAGACCGGAGACACCGACGAGGGGGACGTCATGCAGCAGCGCGACCGGTTCATCGACGGGCTCCGAGCCCTGGCCATCCTCGGCGTCGTGGCTGGGCACTGGCTGGTCGGCGCGCTGGTCGCGACCCCGACAGGCGGTCTGCGGATCGACAGCCCGCTGCGATACCTGGAGTGGCTCCACCCGGCCACCTGGTTCCTCCAGATGCTGGGCCTGTTCTTCCTCGTCGGCGGATACACGGCGGCACAGGGGCTCCGCCGTGCCCGGGCGCGCGGCGAGACCGACGCCGAATGGGTGTACCGCCGGCTGTGGCGGATCGGGCGGCCGGTTGTCGCCGCGACGATGATCCTGACCGTGGCGCTGCCGCTGCTCGGCGTCCTCGGGCTCGGCGCCGGTACCGTGCGGACGACCGTGGTGCTGTTCCTCCAGCCGTTGTGGTTCATGGCCGTGTACGCGGTGATCACCGCCCTCACGCCGTACGCCCTCAGACTCGACCGGCGTGCTGGGCTCCGGGTGGTCCTGGCGCTCGCCGCCGCCGTGGCCGTGGTGGACCTGGTGCGCTTCGGCCCGGACGTCGAGCCGGCCGCCGTCGGGTACCTGAGCGTGCTGCCGGCCTGGTGCTTCGCGTACCAACTGGGCGTGGCCTGGTCGGCGGGGCGCGTCGACCGGCGGGTCGCGGGCGGTCTGCTCGCCGGGGGACTGGCGCTGTTCGTGTTCCTGCTCGCCGTGCTGGAGTACCCGGTGAGCATCGTGAGCGTGCCCGGCTCCACGCGCTCAAACTCGAACCCGCCGTCGCTGATGGTCCCGGCCCTCGCCGCGATCCAGGCGGGCGCCGCACTGCTGCTGCGGGACCGGATCGAGCGGCTCCTGCGCCGGCCCCGGATCTGGGCCGCCGTGACACTGCTCAACCTGAGCGCGATGAGCGTGTTCTGCTGGCACCAGGTGGCGCTCGTCGGCGTCTCGGAGGTCGCCCGCCGGCTCGGCACGCTGCCCGGCCTCGGTGACGCACCCGTCGACATCGGCTGGGTCGCCGCCCGGCTCGCCTGGTATCCAGTGCTCGCGCTCGTGCTGGCCGGCCTGGTCGTGCTGGTGCGCCCCTACGAGCACCCGGTGCCCGCCGTTCCCCCGAAGCCGGCGGACACCGCAGAGACCGCCGAGCCGGTCAGCCGCGGAGCTTAGGCTCACCAGAAGTCGTCACGATCTGGGTGTGCCTGAGCGGGCCGAAGGCCGGATGTCGATCGGGGTGGCTCTGGTCCGGGGATAGCTCACCTCAACCGGCCACCTTCATGGTATCGGCGTGGCAAGCCGTTCCGCGTCGGCGCGAATGATGATTTCTCGGCCCTGACCGGTACATATGCTCGCCGGAGTCACGCTCGTACACACCGGGGGAGCACTGTGTCCGACGCCAGAACCCAGGAAATCGCTGCCGAACAGCGGGTCGTCGACCGGGTCTACGCACGACTCGACGTGATGCGGGAGCAGGCGAGCGCGCTCGCCGAGGAGGGCAACAAGAGGGCGGCGGCCGGTCCGGTCGCCGGGTTGGTGGAGCGCGACGCGATGGCCCACCGGGCCGCCACGCAGTTGCGGGCGCTGGACGCCGAAGCGGAGGGCCTGGTCTTCGGTCGGCTCGACTTCGACGACGGCGAGACCTACCGCATCGGCCGGCTGGGCGTACGCGACGGGGTGGAACCGCTGCTGGTCGACTGGCGGGCGCCGGCCGCCGCGCCGTTCTACCGGGCCACTCCGGGAGCGCCGCTCGGGGTGGTACGCCGTCGGGTGATCATCTGCCGGGGTCCGCAGGTCGTCGACCTCGACGACGACGTACTGTCCCCGGACGCCGCCGGTGAGCTGCGGCTACTCGGCGAGGGTGCGCTGCTGGCCGCGCTCCGGCGCTCCCGTGGCCCGCGCATGCGCGACATCGTCACCACGATCCAGCGGGAGCAGGACGAGGCCATCCGGGCCCCCGCCCGGGGCGTCACCCTGATCACCGGCGGGCCGGGGACCGGCAAGACCCAGGTCGCACTGCACCGGGCGGCGTACCTGCTCTACACCGACCGGGGCCGGTTCACCGACGGCCGCATCCTGGTGGTCGGCCCCTCGACCGTGTTCACCACCTACATCAGCCGGGTGCTGCCCTCGCTCGGTGAGGAGAGCGTGCACCTGCGCGCGCTCGGCGAACTCGTCGACGGCGTGACCGCCACCCGCCGGGACGGCGCGGAGGTCGCCAGGATCAAGGGCGACGAGCGCATCCGGGACGTGCTGACCGAGCTGACCTGGCAGACGCCGCCGACCGCACCGGACCGGCTCCGACTCGTGTACGCCGGCCAGGTGCTCACCCTGGACGGAGCCGACCTGCCGGCGGCCCGCCGTCGGGTACGCACCCGGTGCGAGGCGACCGGGACGATGCCCAACGCCGCCCGTTCGACCGCCGCCGCGATCCTGCTGGACGCCCTGTGGAGCAGGGTGGACGGCAGGCACCTCGACCGGGAGCTGTTCGCCGAGGAGGTCGGGGACCGGGGCGAGTTCCGCCGGTTCCTGCTCGCCTGGTGGCCGGTGCTGACACCGACGGCCGTACTGTCGTGGCTCACCGACCCGGCCCGGGTGGTCGGCCTGGGCGACCGGGCCGCCGAAGTGCTGGCCGCGTCGTACCGGGGTCGGACCGACTGGTCCGTGGACGACGTGCCGCTGCTCGACGAGCTGACCGGACTGCTCGGCGAGCCGCCCGTCGCGCCGAGGGCACCGGAGCCCGAGTGGCGGCTGCGCGAGCTGACCACCGGCACCCGCGACGTGCAGACCTTCGTCCTCAGTTGCGGACTGCGCGAAGGATGGGAGCTGTACGCGCCGGGACTTCCGACCCCGATCGCCCTCGCCGGCCCGGCGATCGACAACGACGCGACCGTCGCCGCCCAGCGCTGGGCCGAGGCCGTGATCCTCCGGGAAGGGCACCGGGTGGTCGGCTGGACCGACGGGTTCGACCCGCACGGCGAGGAGGGCTACGTGCCGGTGCTCGCCGAGCCGCTGCCGGTGGCGGAGCCCGACGACGACCCGTCGATCGGCGACCCCTACCTGCACGTGATCCTGGACGAGGCCCAGGACCTGTCGCCGATGGAGTGCCGGATGATCGCCCGCCGGGCCGAGTACGCCTCGATGACGGTCGTCGGCGATCTCGGGCAGGCGACCCACCCGCTGGCGGCCGACTCGTGGCCCGTACTGCTCGGCCGGCTCGCCAAGCGCGAGGTCCGGACGCTGGAACTGCACACCGGATACCGGGTACCGCAGGTCATCGCGGAGTACGCGGCCCGGGTCCTCGCCCCCGGCATCGCGCCGACCCGGTCGTACCGGCCGGGCGGGACGCTGGCGGTGCGGCAGGTCGACGATCTGCACGCCGCGGTCCGGGTGGCGGCCCGGCAGGCTCCCCGGGAGACCACAGTCGCGGTCATCGCCGCCGACGACGCGGCCGACGAACTGGCCGGCGACGAACTGGCGGGGCTCGTCGACGTGCCCGGGGTCGTGGTGGTGCCGGCCAGCCTCTGCAAGGGCCTGGAGTACGACCACGTGGTCGTGGTGGAGCCGGCCGACATCGTGGCCGCCGAACCTCGCGGCCTGAACCGGCTCTACGTCGTGCTGACCCGGGCCGTCGCGGGCCTCGTCGTACTGCACCGGAAGGCACTGCCGGCGGTCCTGCGCGACTGACGTCCGTCCGACCCCGGGCGTACCTGGGGGCACCGGGCGATCATGGGCGGATTATCAGTACCTTCTATGATTGGCCGCACCCCGACCGCCACCTCACCGGGAGCCCCACCGCGTGGACCTGTCCGGCATCGACGCGCTCTCCGCGCTGCTGATCGCCGGTGGTGTGGTGCTGTTCTCCCTCCTCGTCCTCGCGGTGGTGGCAGACCGGCCGCGCAACCCCCGACCCGACGTGGAGCGGCTGCGCGCCGCCGCCGAGGAGTTGGAGGCGTACGCGGTGGCGACCCAGACCGACGCCGGCCGGGCCGCCGCCATCGCCGGTGCGGCCCGGGTGGCCGTGGCCGAGGCGGAACGGCACCGGGACGAGGCGTGGGCGGACCAGGAGGCGGCCGGGCAGCAGTACGACCGGGCCTGGCAGGCGGTACTCGCCGGCCGGCAGGCGGCGGCGAGCGCCCCCGTCCGCGATCCCGAGCCCGATCCGGAGCGGGACCGGGCGGTGTCCCGGGCGGCCCTGGCGGCGTACCGGCGCGGGGATCTCTCGCTGCCGCAACTGCGCGAGGTGTTCCGGCGGAGCGGGAACTGGGACCCGGCGCAGGAGGAGCGGGAACGGGTACTCGACCTCGCCCGGATGCGGCTGGCCGAGGCGCGCCGGGCGTACGACCGGGCCGCCGCGCTGACCCGACGGGTCGAGCAGGAGGCGCGGGCCGCCGAGACGGCCGCCTGGGAACTGCTCTCCGAGGCGAACCGGTCGGTGGCGGAGGCGCGGGAGGCGTACCACACGGTCCAGCGGTTCGCGCAGCGGCGCGGGCGGAGCAGGCGACGCCGGAAGCGGGCCGGTTAGGACGGCCCGATTCGCCCCGGCCGGTTGTGTAAGGAAGAATTCCTGCTCAGAATGGCGCGAAGAGGGGATTACCGTGCTCACGTTCGGATTGTTCGGCACCGGTCACTGGGCGGCGGAGGTGCACGCCGCCGCGCTCGCCGGGCATCCCCGGGCCCGGCTCGCCGGGGTCTGGGGCCGGGACCCGGCCAAGGCCGAGGCGCTGGCCGACCGGTACGGCGTGCCGGCCTATCCCGACGCCGACGCGCTGATCGAGGCCGTGCAGGCGGTGTCGATCGCGCTGCCGCCGGACGTACAGGCGGACCTGGCGGTACGGGCCGCCACCGCCGGCCGGCACCTGCTGCTCGACAAGCCGCTGGCGCTGAGCCTGCCGGACGCCGACCGGGTGGTGGCGGCTGCCGCGCAGAGCGGGGTCGCCTCGGTGGTCTTCTTCACCAACCGCTTCCAGCCGGCCATCGCCACCTTCCTGGCCAGCGCGGCGGCCACCGGTGGCTGGCACGGCGCCCGGGGCGTGATGTACGCGTCGATCTTCCAGCCCGGCAACCCGTACGGCGGATCGGCCTGGCGGCGCGAGCAGGGCGCGCTCTGGGATGTCGGCCCGCACGCGCTCTCGCTGATCCTGCCGGTGCTCGGCCCGGTGACCGAGGTCGCCGCGATGGGCGGACCTCGGGGCGGCGTGCACCTGACGCTGGCGCACGGCGGGACCGCGACCAGCACCCTGTCGCTGGCCCTGGACGCCCCGCCCGCCTCGACCACCTTCGAGTTCGCCTTCCACGGCGAGGAGGGCATCGGCGTGGTGCCGGACCGGGACGGCAGCCCGGTGGACGCGCTACGGCTGGCGGTCGAGCAGCTCCTGAGCGAGATCGACAGCGGCACCCGCGACCAGCAGACGGACGTGCGGTTCGGCCGGGACGTGGTGGCGGTGCTCTCCGCCGCGCAGACCGCCCGCGAACAGGGCCGCACCGTCACCCTGCCGTCCTGATCCCGAGACCCGCCGGGGTCGGGCCGCCCCGTGCCGGCCCGACCCCCGGGGACTGCTCCGGTTAGGTTAGGAAGTCCCGGTAGCGGCCAGAATGGGGCCGGATGCCGACCCGGGGTGTAGCTAACCCCACCCCTGGCCGGCGCCTTCGGGCACTGCCGCCGCCGGCCATCAGCGGACAGACTTGACCGCATGACAACCAGAGCGGTACGCGCCGCCGGGCTCGCCCTGCTGCACGGGGTGGCACTGGCCGGGCTGGGCCTGGCCGGGGCGGTGTCGCTGCTGGTGCACCTGGCCTTCTTCGTGCCGGGGTTCGGGCTCGGGCTGATCTTCCTGCTGCCGCTGCCGATCCTGGCCGGGCGGCACCTGACCAACCTGGTACGCCGGCTGGCCGGCGACGGCTCCGGCTCCGGCGACGGCTCCGGGATGCCGCTCGGGTCGCCGTACCGGCCTCGGCCGGGGCCGCCGCAGCCGGAGGCGGACGGGCGCTATCCGCACGACAACCGGCTCTACCGGCGGCCCTGGGTTCCCGCGTTCCTCCGGCTGATGGACTGGCTGCTCGGCGACCCGGCCAGCTACCGCGACCTGGGCTGGATGATCACTACTCCGCTGGTCGGGACGCTGCTCGGCGGCCTGCCGGTCGCGCTGGTCGCCGCCGGTGGCTGGTACGCGGCCAGCAACGCCTCCCGGCACTGGTGGGCGGTACCGGCCGGACTCGCCGCCGCCGTCGCCGGGCTGGCGGTGGCGCCCTGGCTGCGTACCCTGCACCTGCGGTGGACCCGCTGGTGGCTGGGGCCGACGCAGCGGCAACCCGGCCGCCTCCGGGTCTGGTACGCGCACCAACTCCTGCTGCTGCTCCGACTGCTCTCCCTGCTCGGGCTGAGCCTGGCCGCCCTGCCACTGGCCGCACTCTCCGCCGTCGCCCTGCTGCTGACGTACGGGGTCGGCATCGTGGTGGTGCTGCCACCGGTGATCCAGAACATCCGCTGGCTGCCGGAACTGCGTCGACGGCTGGCCGGCCAGTGGAGCGGGGTGACGGTCGACTCGCCGTACCTGCCCCGGCCCGAGGTGCCGCAGCGTCGGCCGGACGGCCGCTACCAGGTGGGGAACCACCTCTACCAGACCGAGCGGTGGGCCGCGTACGGGCTGCGGCTGCGCTGGCTCACCCGGGACCGGGCGAGCTGGCGGGACTTCGGCTGGCTGCTGCTCGACCCGGTGGTCGGCGGGCTCTCCCTGGCCGCCCCGCTCGGCGCGATCGGCTACGGGATCTTCGGGCTGGCGATGCCGAGGCTGTGGATGCTGGTCGGGCTGCGGGCCGACGGCGGCACCGACTGGTACGGCTCGGTCGCCGGCTCGGACGCGGCGGCGATCCCGGTCGGGCTGGCCCTGGCCGCGCTCGGCCTGCTGGCCGCCCCGGCGGTGCTCCGGTTCAACGGCCGGTGGGCCGCGCTGCTGCTCGCCCCGACCGCAAAGTCCCGGCTGGCGCTGCGGGTGCAGCGGCTCACCGAGACCCGGGCCGACGCCACCGAGAGCCAGGCCGCCGAGCTGCGCCGGATCGAACGCGACCTGCACGACGGCGCCCAGGCCCGGCTGGTGGCGATGGGGATCAACCTCGGCAACGTCGAATACCTGCTGGACAGGGACCCGCAGGCAGCCCGGGCGCTGCTGGCCGAGGCGCGGCAGGCGTCGGCCAAGGCGCTCACCGAACTCCGCGACCTGGTCCGGGGCATCCATCCGCCGGTACTCGCCGAGCGCGGGCTCGCCGACGCCGTCCGGGCGCTGGCCCTGGACACCACGGTCCGGACCGAGGTCACCGTCGAACTGCCCGGCCGACCGGAGCCGCCGATCGAGTCGGCCGCCTACTTCGCGGTGAGCGAACTGCTGACCAACGCGGTGAAGCACGCCCGCGCCGCCCGGATCACCGTGCATCTCGGGTACGCCGACGGCCGGCTGCGGATCGTGGTCGCCGACGACGGGCGGGGCGGCGCGGACGAGGCGCGGGGCAGTGGACTGCACGGCATCAGCCGCCGGCTCGGTACATTCGACGGCGTCGTCGACCTGAGCAGTCCGCCGGGCGGCCCGACGACGGTGATCCTGGAGGTGCCGTGCGCGTTGTCCTCGCCGAGGACCTCTATCTCTTGAGGGACGGCCTGTCCCGGATGCTGACCGCGCACGGCTTCGACGTGGTGGCGGCGGTGGAGACCGGTCCGGAGCTGCTGGCGGCGCTGCTGGAACTGCGCCCGGACGTGGCCGTGGTGGACGTACGTCTGCCGCCCACCCAGACCGACGAGGGGCTCCAGGCGGCGCTGGCGGCCCGCCGGGAGGTACCCGGGCTGCCGGTGCTGGTGCTCTCCCAGCACGTCGAGCAGCTCTACGCCCGGGAACTGCTCGCCGACGGCACCGGCGGGGTCGGCTACCTGCTCAAGGACCGGGTCTTCAACGCGGAGCAGTTCGTCGACGCGGTACGCCGGGTGGCCGGCGGCGGCATGGCGATGGACCCGGACGTGATCGCCAAGCTGCTCGCCAGGAGCAGCCGGGACGCCCCGGTCGCCCGGCTGACGTCCCGGGAACGGGAGGTGCTGGAGCTGATGGCCGAGGGGCGGTCCAACAGCGCCATCGGGCAGCGGCTCTTCCTCAGCGAGAGCGCGGTCGGCAAGCACACCGCCAGCATCTTCGGCAAGCTCGACCTGTCCCCGTCGGACGACGACAACCGCCGGGTACTGGCCGTCCTGGCGTACCTCCAGCGGCAGGGCTGACCCCGGCCCCGGGGGCACCGTGTCCCGGGAGCACCGTGTCCCGGGTCGGGCCAGTTGGTCAGCAGCCGGACGGTGGCGTGCTCAGGAGAGTTCGATGATCGCGTCGCCGACCTCGGCGGGGGTCTGGAACTGCTCGACCGGCAACGACTGGAGCAGCTTGAGGGTCTGGGTGTCGACGCCGGTCTCCTGGGCCCAGCGCACCAGGTCCTCCTTTGACACCGGGTAGTCCAGTCCGGCGAGCGACTCCTGCAACTGCATCGCGTTAGCTCGCATGCGTCTGCGGTTACCCAGTCCCGCCCCACCCACACCACGGGTTTACCCGGGCGGCCCCCGGGGTAGCCGCGGGCATGCAGGTTTCCCGGCTCGGGGCCCCGGACGACTTCGACCCGCTGCTGGAGCGCATCGGCTCGGCCCGGGTGGTGATGCTCGGCGAGGCGAGCCACGGCACGTACGACTACTACCGGCTGCGCGAGCAGCTCACCCGGCGGCTGATCGCCGAGTGCGGCTTCTCGTTCGTGGCCGTCGAGGGCGACTGGCCGGACTGCGACCTGGTGCACCGCTCGGTGACCGGCGCACCGGGCGGCGACGACGACCCGCAGCGCGCGCTGGAACGGTTCGAGCGGTGGCCGACCTGGATGTGGGCGAACGCCGAGGTGGCCCGGTTCTGCCGCTGGCTCCGGGCCTGGAACATCGACCGGCCGGCCGGGCAGCGGGCCGGCTTCCACGGGCTCGACGTCTACAGCCTCTGGGAGTCGATGCAGGCAATCCTGGACTACCTGGGCGAGGAGGACCCGGCGTCACTGGAGATCGCCCAGGAGGCGTACCGGTGCTTCGAGCCGTACGGCACCCGGATCGAGGAGTACGGGCTGGCCAGCCGGTTCGTCTCGGCCCGCTGCGAGGCCGAGGTGGTGCGGCTGTTGGCGCGTACCCGGGAACGGGCCGCCGCCGACGGTGCCGACGCCTTCTCGGCCTGGCAGAACGCGGCGGTGGTGGCCGGCGCGGAGAAGTACTACCGGGCGATGGTCGGCGGCGGCCCGCAGTCCTGGAACGTCCGGGACAGCCACATGGCCGACACCCTGGACCGGCTGCTCGACCGGTACGGCCCGCAGGCCCGGGCGGTGGTCTGGGCACACAACACGCACGTCGGCGACGCCCGGGCCACCGACATGGCCCCGGGCGGGATGGTCAACATCGGCCAGCTCGCCCGGGAACGGCACGGCGCCGACGACGTGGTACTGGTCGGCTTCGGCAGCTACCAGGGCAGTGTGGTCGCGGCCAACCGGTGGGGTGCGCCGGCCGAGGTGATGACCGTGCCGGTGGCCCGGGCCGGGTCGATCGAAGAGCGGCTGCACCACATGCTGCCCGAGCAGGCCATGCTGGTCTTCGACCCCGGCGACCGGCCGCACTCGGGTGACCGGCTGGGCTCGGGTGACCGGTCGGACTTGGGCGAGCGGCCGGACTGGCTGGGCGAGGAGGTCGACCACCGGGCGATCGGGGTGGTCTACGACCCGTCGTTCGAGGCGTGGGGCAACTACGTGCCGACCCGGCTCGGCGACCGGTACGACGCCTTCATCTGGTGCGACCACACCACGGCCCTGCACCCGCTACCCGCCGCGACGGCCCCCGGCGAACTGGAGACGTACCCCTCCGGGGTCTAGTGAGGGAGCCGCTTTTCCGGGTACGTCGTCGGCGAGCGTTCGCTCGAAGCAGAGCTGGTTGTACGGGCTGTCGCCGTACACCGGGATCTGGTGGTAGCCGGCCGAGCGGTAGAGGGTTGCCGCCTCGGACAGCGATCGGTGGGTGCCCAGTCGCACGGTGTGCAGGCTGCGGGTCACCGCCTGCCGTTCCAGCTCGGCGAGCAGCCGGCGGCCGAGCCCCAGGCCACGGGCGTCGCCGTGCACCCACAGGTGGCAGAGTTCCGCCGTGCCCGGCCCGAGGGTCCGGATTCCGCCGCAACCGATCGGGCGGCCCTGCTCGTACCCGACCAGGAAGGCACCGCCGGCCCCGCTCACCTCGGCCGGGTCCACCAGCGCCCGGGTGTCGTACCCCTCGGGGAACCGGATCGACAGCTCGGCGGCGTACTCGGTCAGGCAGTGCCGGGCGGCGGCCGAGTCGGCCTCGACGACCTCGACCGTGACGGCGGCCAGCCGGAGCAGTTGGCGGGTGCGGTGCTGCGCCGCGATCAGCTCCGCTCGTTGGCTGACGGTGAGCGGCGCCAGCAGTTCGCTGGCGGCGGCGGTCGAGCGCCGCTCCAGCTCGGCGAGTTCGGCGGTGCCGGCGGCGGTCAGCTCGGCGACCCGGACCCGGCCGTCCGTCTCGTGCGCGCGGAGCTGGACCAGGCCCTGCCCTTCGAGGGAGCGGAGCGACCGGCTCAGATAGCCGGAGTCCCAGCCGAGCCGGGTACGCAGGTCGCGGACTGACGCGCCGGTGCCGATCTCGTAGAGCAGCCGGGCCTCGCTGAGCGGCCGGTCCTGCCCGAGGTAGCGGTCGGTGAGCAGCCCGATCCGCTGCGAGTAGTAGCGGTTGAAGTCGCGGACCGACCGAGCCTGTTCGGACATCGCCGCCTGTTCGGTTGTCGCCGCGTCTTCGGTCCTCGCCGTCACTTCTCTGACTATAGTCAGAGATCTCTCGGCGGTCAGTCCTCCGGCACTCCGGTCCGGAACTCCGGCGGGTCGTGCATCAGGAAGTCCCGGTGACTGATGTTCCAGGCGTACGCGCCGGCCATGCCGAAGACGATCGTGTCGCCAGCGGCGATCCGGCCGGGCGGTGGCAGTTCGGCCGCGTCCGGTATCCGGGCCAGTACGTCCTTCGGGGTGCAGAGCTGCCCGACGATCGTCACCGGCCCGGCCCCGGTGACCGGCCGGGGGAACGGATACTCCCACTCCGGGCGGGGCAGTACGGTGAACGGCTGGGAGTGCGACTTCGCGGCCGGGGTGCGGAACTGGTGCGTGCCGCCGGTCACCACCACGAACCACTCGCCGCCGGAGTGCTTCACGTCCAGCACCCGGACGCGGTAGTGCCCACAGTAGACGGTCATGGCCCGGCCCGGCTCGATCCGCAGCGTCCGGCCGGGATGGTCGGCGAGCAGCCTGGCCAGCGCGGCGCCGTACGCCGGCCAGTCGAACCGGGCCGCCGGGTCGGCGTAGTCGACCGCCATGCCACCGCCGACGTTCACCTCCCGGGCGTCGAGTTCGGCCACCGCCCACTCGACGATCGTCCGGGCCACTGCGGCGGCACCGGGCGCGGCGAGGCCGCTGCCGAGGTGGGCGTGCACGCCCCGGATCCGGATCCCCGGCAGGTCGAGCCGGGCACAGGCCCGGGCCTCCACCGGGGACATCCCGAACGGGCTGGGCCGGCCGCCCATCACCAGCACGGCGTCGCCGACCGGCACCGGCAGGTTGACCCGGAGCAGCACGTCGGCGACCGCGTCCCGGTCGACGGCCAGCCGGGCGAGCCGACGCAGCTCGGTCGGGGACTCGACGTGGAACCGGCGCACCCCGGCGGCCAGCCCGGCGGAGAGTTCCGGGTCGGTCTTGCCCGGCCCGCCGAACGCCGCCGGGGCGGTGCCGGGGAAGACCTCGGCCAGGTGCCGCAGCTCGCCGCCGCTGGCCGCCTCGAAGCCGTCGACGTGCGGTGCCAGGGTACGCAGGATTCCCGGGTCCGGGTTCGCCTTCATCGCGTACAGCAGCTCGACCCCGGGTGGGAGCGCGGCCCGGATCGCCGCCGCCGAGGCGTCCAGCCCGGCGAGGTCGTACCAGTAACTCGGTCGCGCGTGCCCCGTCACCAGCCCGCCTTTCGTTCGTGCTGTGGGGCTCGCAAGCCCGGCTCACTCCTCGCACTCACCGCGATGCCTTTCGTTCGTGCTGTGGGGCTCGCAACCCCGGCTCACTCCTCGCACTCACCAGCCGCCGCCGATCGGGTTGGGGAACGGCAGGTAGTCGGCCTGCCGGTCGGCGGCCCGCTGCCAGCGGACCAGCAGGTTGGCCTTGACCGGCAGCGGTACGCCGGCCAGCAGGGCGCGCAGCCGGGGCGGATCGCCGAGCCGGGCGGATGTCTCACCCACCACCTCGCGCAGCGCCGCCCAGAGTCGCGCCTCGACCCCGGGGTGCGCGTCGGCCAGCGCCCCGGCCAGCTCCACCAGATGGTTGACGAAGAGGCAGTAGCTGACCCGGTTGAACGCCTGCTCGGGGTCGTACCCGATCGGGGCCGGCAGCCCGGCGAGCCAGTCGGCCCGGCGCTCGGTGTCGAGCTTGACGCCCTCCAGGTCGCGCAGCAGCATCCGGACCGGCCACCGTTCGGCGTCCAGCACCACCACCACGTTTTGCAGGTGGGCCTCGTGCACCACCCCGTGCCGCCACCAGAGTTCCAGCACGGCCGGGACGAGCAACCGGACGTACGCCTGCCACCAGCCGACCGGATCCGCCACCGTCAGCGGCGCGGCGGCCAGGGCGGCGGCGATCAGCGGCGTCTCGCCCTCGGCCAGGTGCGGGCGCAACCCGCCCCGCAGGATCACCCCGAACCTCTCGTCCAGCCCCGGCAGCTCCACCGTCCGGTACGCCGGCTCGGGCAGCAGCGCCACCCCGGTCGGCAGGGGCAGTTCGGCGAGGAGTCGGGTCAGCGCCACCGCACCGGTCAGCTCGTGGCGGGCGTTCTTGCGTACGCAGTTGGTGATCCGGATGTGCAGGCTGGTCTTGACGAAGAGGTCGGCCCGAGGTGCGTAGAGGGTACGCACGCTGGCGGTCGGGCGCAGCACGGTACCGGCCACGCCGAGGTCGCGCAGCCGGGGGTCGAGTGGCCCGGACAGCTCGTACTGCCAGGGATGCACCGGCAGTACGGCGTGCCCGACCGGCGCCGGGGGCGGATCGAGTACGTCGATCAGTTCGTCGAACGGTCCGTCCGAGCCGAGTAGCCCCTCCGGCACCCCGATCCAGCGCAGCCGCAGGCTGGTACGCAGCTCGGGAGCGTACGCGTTCCACGCCTCGACGTCGCCGCTGCGCCACTTCGGGGCCGGGTGTCGGGGGTGGCCGTGCACCAGCGACTGTTCAGAGTCCACATAGGAGTCGACCACCGGGTCGCCGGTCGGGTCCGGATCGGCGGGCGGGCGCAACCGGAGTACCCGGTCCAGCGCGTCCCGGCTCGCCACCACCTGCCCGGCGAACTCGTCGTTGCGTACGCCGGTGCGCAGGGTCAGCTCGTCGGCGACCAGGGTGGCGAGTCCGGCCGCGTCAACCGGTGACCAGGTGCCGGCGGAGAACCGCTGCACCGGCCCCTCGTAGCGGTGCGCCCCCACCTCGGAGACCCGGGCCACCGCACAGCGCAGCAGTACGGCGCTGCGCGGCAGGCGTACCACGGCGTGCCCGTCGGCCAGCGTGGTCTGCCGTTCCGGACCGGCGACCTCCCGGGCGACGCAGCCGAGCAGCGTGTGCGTGCTGGCGACGTCGGCGGTCGGCCGGGACACAGCGGCGGTCATCGACAGCTCCTTGCCGCGACGCGGCCCGCCCCGAAGCGCGGTCACCGATCGGACCGCAGATAGTTGGGGCCGGTACGCAGGTAGTACTTGTTGATGTCGGCACAGCCGGTGCGCTGCTTCGGCAGCAGCGTTCCGGCGGTGAGCATCGCCTTGACCGGAAGGTGGTCGGCGGTCAGGACGCGCTCGGTGAGCAGCCGCCCGGCGGCGGCCACGTCCCAGCCGGCCGGTCCGGAACTGTCGCCGGCCGGGCCGCACGCGCTCGTGGCGCAGCCGTCCGGGCCGGATACGTCGGTGGCGCCGTCCGGGTCGGGTGCGTCGGTGGCGCCGTCGTCCGGATTGGCTGTGTCCGTGCGGTGAGCCGGGCCGGGTGTGTTGGTGGCGTCGGGCGGGCCGGGGCGGGCCGTGCGGGGCGGGGGCGTGCGGGGTGGGCTGGCGGTCCAGCGGTCCCGGGTGGCGAGCAGCCGGGACCGCAGCGCGGTGCCGGGGGTCGGCACCGGCACGCCCTGCTCGGCGAGGGCGCGCAGTGGTGCGGTCGCGGCGAGGTGCAGGGTGATCGTGGTGAAGACGTCGGCCAGCTCGCCGGGATCCCCGATCCACATCCGCTCGTCCCGCAGCGCCGGCCCGGGGCGCCGGACCAGTCGGGCACCGTCGTTGTCCTTGTAGAGCAGCCGGAGCCGGCCGCCGCCGCCCGATCCGGTCGGGCCCCGCGCGACCCGGCCGCCCGCGGCCACCCCGCCGACCACGCCAGTGCCGCCCGCCCCGGGAGCGCCGCCAGTGCCGGGAGTCGTGCCAGTGCCCGGGGCGGTGCCCGGCGTCGTGTCGGTGTCCGGGGCGGTGTTGTCGGGCGGGTCGAGGACGAGGTGGATGTTCTGCTGGTGTGCCTCCAGTGCGATGCCGTGCCGCAGCCAGAGATAACCGTGCCAGTCGACCAACAGGTCCAGATAGGACTCCAGCAGGGCGCGCGGGTCCGGCCCGCCCACCCGCTGCGCGACGGTCCCGCCGGCCGGATCCTCGGCGGCCAGCGCGGCGACCGGGACCACGGTCCGCCCGGCCAGCTCGGCCGGGAAGCGGCGGACCAGGAAGGACCGGACCGGGTCGCCGGCATGGCCGTAGCAGCTCTCGTCGGCGTGCAGGATCCGACCCGCGAACGCTGGCTCAGCCGCCGCGATCCGGGTCAGCAGCCGGTGCAGTTCCGCGCCGTCGACCAGGGTGCCCGGTGCGATGGTACGGATGTTCCGGGCCCCGAGCGCCGCCGTGGCCAGTGGCAGCTTCAGATGCGTGTACGGGTCGGCGACCAGCGCCACCGTCCGGGTCGACAGGGTCGGCCGGACGAGTACCTCGGGCGCGTCGGCGCGGACCGGCAGGTGGAGCCGGTCGGCGGTGACCGGGTGCACCGGCAGCAGTACGGTCGACGGCTCCCCGGACTGCGGCCACCAGTCCGGCAGCGCGCCGGTCAGGGTCAGCTCGGCGCGGGGCACCGGCAGCCAGCGCAGCGCGAAGGTCGGGGCGTGCTCCGGGGCGTACCGGAGCAGGGCGGTGCGGTCCAGGCCGATCCGGGCCCGGCTGGTCGGATAGACCGGGTGATCCGTCCGAGCGGCCAGTACGTCGTCGAGCAGCGCTCCCGCCATCCCGTCCGGCGTACGGGCGCGGGCGGCGAGCAACTCGGCGTGCACCCGGGAGCGGGTCTGCGCGGCGAGCCGCCGGGCGACGAGATCGTCCCGGCACTCGGCGCGGAACGCGGCCCACCCCGCTTCGGCCTCCGGATCGTCGGTCGGGGCGAGTACGTCGAGCAACCCGTCGAGGCTCCGCACCACCCGCCCCGACACACCCGAGTCGCTCTCCTCGCTGGACAGCACCAGCAGTTCCGGTCGGGCGGTACGCAGCTCGTGCTGGAAACCGTCCGGCTGGATCGGCAGCCGCAGCCGGGCGCCGGGAATCCGGGTCAGCCACCATCGGCCGCTCCGGTGCCCGTTGCCGGCCAGGCCGAGGTGGTCCTCCCGGAGCAGTGCGTCCAGTACCCGCTGGAAGAGCTGCCGCTCGGCGGCGTCGCCGCCGGCCCCGGCCACCGCATCGCCTGCGGAGGTCCGGTGATCCCGCCGGCGGAGGCCGCCGCCGGGTCCGCTGCTCTTGTCCGCTCCTCGTCGCGCCGCCATCACTCGATTTTCCAGCGGTGGGCCGCCCGGAAGTCGCGGAGCGCGTCGCGCACGGTCGCCGGATCGGGGCCGATGCCGTGCAGCGCGGCCAGGTAGTCGCGGTTGGTGCCGGTCAGCGGCGCGGTCACCCCGACCGTCCGCAGTGGACGGGAACCGAGCAGCACCCCGGCCGGCCCGGTCGCGTCCACCGGGCCGGGCGCGGCGACCAGGGTCCCGGAACGGTCGGCGCAGACCCATTCGACCCGGGCGTGCCGGGCCAGGCGTACCGGGTCGGGCAGGGGCGGCAGCGGATCACCGGCGTGGATCCGGATGACGTGCGCGAAGAGCGGCAGGTCGAGCAGTTCGGCCATCACCAGGTCGACCCGGTCGCCGATCAGCCGGTAGTTGACCTCGACGAGCCGGGCCCGCCCGTCGGCGACGACGAACTCGGTGTGGCAGGCGCCGAAGCCGACCCCGAGCGCGTCGAGTTGGGCGAGCACCTGGGCCAGTACCGGCGCAGGCAGGTCGGGGGCCCAGTCGAGGGCCTCCTCGGTGAAGGTCGGCGGCGGCCCGAGGCTGGTCCGCCAGCCACCCAGCACGGCGATGGTCTCGCCGTCGCCGAGTGTCTCCAGGGTGTGCAGGTCGCCGGTCAGGTATTCCTCGACCAGCAGCCCCTGGCCGGGGCGTCGGGCGCGGATCTCGGCGACCCGGCGGCGCAGCTCGGCCACCCCGTCGACCAGATAGACGTCCTCGCTGGCCACGCCCTCCCGGGGCTTCACCACCGCCGGAAACGGCACGGTCCCGGCCAACTCCGGTGGATCCTCCGGGCCGAGCGCCACCGCGGCCACCCGGTCCAGTCCGGCGTCGGCGACGGTACGCCGGGTCAGCCGCTTGTCCTTGCTCCGCAGCGCCGCCCGCCAGTCCTTGCCGGGCAGTCCCAGGTATTCGGCGGCGAGCGCGGTGGGGGTCTGAAGGTGGTCGCTGTTGGACAGCAGCGCGACCGGCCGTTCGCCCCGGTCGGCGGGCCGGCCGCGACGCCGGTACACCGCGTCGAGTACGCCCCGTACGTCGCGGACGTCCGCGCCGGCCACCTCCGCCCCGGACCGTTGGGCCGGGCTCGCCGGCCAGGCGCTGGGCTGGTCGGTCAACACCGTCACCGGCAGCCCGAGCCGGGCCGCCGCCGGCAGGAAGCCGTCGAGTACCGAGTCGGTCGGGTTGAGCGCGGTCAGATAGAGCCGCACGGCGCTACTTCGCGGGGTCGACCTGGAAGGTCTGCGCGATGTCGTCGAGGACGAAATGGGCGCCCTGGACCGAGACGGAGGTCATCCAGAGTTCGTCCCTGACCTCGTAGACGTGCTTGGCCTGTACCCCGGCCAGCCGGTTCCACAACGGGTTGGCCTGGAACCTCTCCCGGTAGCCCTCGCCGCCGCTGTAGGTGGTGACGAAGATGTGGTCCGCGTCGGCCAACTCGATCTGCTCCTCGCTGATCTCGGTGGAGAAGGTCTCCTCGTTCTGCGAGGCGGGGCGCTTCAGCCCGGTGTCGGCCAGGATGATGCCGATGAACGACGCCTTCGCCATCAGCCGGGTCGGGCCGTCCACGAACCGGACCACCGAGACGGACGGGTTGTTCGCCTTGGCGTTGACCTCGTCGCCGATCTTCTTGGCCCGCGCCTCGTACGCGGTCAGCTCCCGCTCGGCCCTGGCCTCCTCACCGAGGGCCTTGCCCAGCAGGGTGATGTTGTCCTTCCAGATCGGGCCGGTGGTCTTGACGAAGACGGTGGGCGCGATGGCGGAGAGCTTGTCGTAGAGAGCCTCGTGCCGGACGGTCGCCGACACGATCAGGTCCGGCCGGAGCGAGGCGATCAGTTCGAGGTTGGGGTTGTCCAGCGGGCCAATGTCCTTGGTGTCCTTGACCGCGTCGCCGAGGTAGTCCGGGAAGGTCTTCTGGTTGCGATAGCTGGCGATCCCGCCGACCAGCGGCCGGTCGAGCAGTACGACCGCCTCCACCAGGCTGTTGTCCAGCGCCACGATCCGCTGTGGCTTCGCCTTGAGCTCGGTGCTGCCCTTGTCGTGGGTGATGGTGCGGGGGAATCCGGCGTCGGCGGCGGCAGCCCCCTGGCCGGGGTCGGACCCGCCCGTCGCGTCCGAGGTGCCGCAGGCCGACAGCCCGACGGCCAGGGCCAGCCCGGTCAGGCCGGCGGCGAGCCGGAGTGCTGCCCCGCGACCGCGCGCGAATCGACGCATGGAATGTTCCTTCTTCCCGTTACTAAGGTAAGGCTCTCCTACTTCGCAGTTAGGTTAACCTTGCTCGCCGCCGAATGGAAACTGCGAAGCCGATCACGCCGACCTCGTGTCGCCGCTGGTCACCGACCCGTCACGACTCCCGGCATCCGTCAGGGCCGATCACCGGCGGGGACGCCCCTCCGGTCATCGGCGGGGACGCCCCTCCGGTACGACGATCGGGGTGCCGGCCACCGGGCAGGGAATGATCCGGCAGTCGAGGCCGAACACCTCGCGTACCAGCTCCGGGGTCACCACCTCGGTCGGCGGTCCGGCGGCGACGACCGTACCGGCCCGCATCGCGACCAGGTGGTCGGCGTACCGGCACGCCTGGTTCAGGTCGTGCAGCACCATCACCACCGTGGTGCCGTCCCGCTGGTTCAGCTCGGCGACCAGCTCAAGTACGTCCACCTGGTAGGCCAGGTCCAGATAGGTGGTCGGCTCGTCCAGCAGCAGTACCCGGGTGTCCTGGGCCAGCGCCAGCGCGATCCAGACCCGCTGCCGCTGCCCGCCGGAGAGTTCGTCGACGTTCCGGTCGGCCAGCTCGGCGGTGCCGGTGGCGGCCAGCGCCGCGTCGACGACCTGCTCGTCGGCCCGGGACCACTGCCGCCACCAGTGCTGGTGCGGGGTACGCCCCCGGGCCACCAGGTCCCGCACGGTGATCCCGTCCGGGGCGATCGGCGACTGCGGCAGCAGCGCCAGCCGCTGGGCAAGCTCCCGGTTGGACAAGCCGGCGATCGGGTCCCCGTCGAGATAGACGACCCCGGCGGCCGGTGCCAGCAGCCGGGACAGCGCCCGCAGCGCCGTCGACTTGCCGCAGGCGTTCGGCCCGACCAGCGCGCTGACCCTGCCGGCCGGCAGCTCGATGTCGAGGCCATCGGCCACGATCCGGTCGCCGTACCCCAGCCGAAGGTCGCTGCCCAACAGTGCGGTCATCCCGTCCTCCATCTGCTCGTCGCGAGGGGCTGAGAAGGGTTCATTCAGCCGGCCCGGCCGACCCGGTTCGCCCGGGCCAGCAACCACATCAGGTACGGCGCACCGACCGCACCGGTGACGACGCCGACCGGCAGCTCGATCGGCGCGAGTAGCAGCCGGGCCGCCAGGTCGGCGAGGAGCAGCAGGGCCGCGCCGACGCAGCCGCTGGTCAGCAGCGGCAGGTTCGCGGTGCCGGTGAGCCGTCGGGCGATCTGCGGCGCGGCGAGCGCCACGAAACCGATCGGGCCGGCCGCCGCCGTCGCCACCGCCGCCAGCACGACCGAGGCGAGCAGCAGTACGACCCGGGCCCGGTCCACCGGCAGACCCAGCGCTCGCGCGGTGTCGTCGCCGTACTGGAGCAACTGGTACGGCCGGATCAGCGCCAGCACCACCGGTACGGCCACCAGCAGGGCCAGCCCGCTCCACCAGGCGTGCTCGAAGCCGCGTCCGTTCAGCGAGCCGGTCAGCCAGACCATCGCCCGGGACGCCTCGTCGATGTCGGCCCGGGCCAGCAGCCAGCTCGTCAGCGCGGTCAGCGCCCCCTGCACGCCGATGCCGACGAGTACGAACCGGAAACCGGTGATGGCGCCGTCCCGGAACGCCATCCCGTAGCTGATGCTCGCCGCGACCAGCGCACCGAGCAGCGCGCCGAACGGCACGCTGACGTACGAGCCGGCGCCGGCCGAGGTCACCCCGCCGAGCAGTACCGCGGCCACCCCGCCGGTGCTCGCCCCGGCGGTGATGCCGATCAGGTCCGGGCTGGCCAGCGGGTTGCGGGTGACCGCCTGCATCAGCGCGCCGGCCAGCCCGAACGCGCAGCCGACCAGCAGCGCGGTCAGCGCCCGGGGCAGCCGCAGCTCGCGCACGATCAGCGTGGCGTCCGCGCCGCCGGTGCCGGTGAGCGCGGCCACGACGTCACCGACCGGGATCGGGAACTCGCCGACCGAGACCGAGGCGACCAGCCCGGCGACGGCGAGCGCGACCACCAGCAGCACCACCCCGACCACCCGGGGCCGGACGATCCCGCCGAACCCGGCCAGTTCCCACCCGACCCGATCCCGCCGGGACACCGCCCCGCCGACCGGCGTGGGCGCTGCGGGCGGCGTGGCGGGGGCGGCCCGATCGGGGAGGCCGAGGGTCATCGGGTCTGCTCCCGGAACCGGCCGCGCTTGACCAGGACGATCAGGAAGGGTGCGCCGATCATCGCGGTCACCACGCCGGCCTGTACCTCGCCGGGATGGTCGAGCAGCCGGCCGAGGGTGTCGGCGCCGAGCAGCAGCGTCGCGCCGGCCAGCGCCGACCCGGGGAGTAGCCAGCGCAGGTCGGGACCGGTGAAGGTGCGTACCAGGTGTGGGACGACCAGCCCGACGAAGGTGACCGGGCCGGCGGCGGCCACGGCGGCACCGGTCAGCAGGATCACCCCGACCGCGCCGAGCAACCGGGTGGTGCCGACCCGTACCCCGAGTGAGCCGGCGAGGTCGTCGCCGAGGGCGAGCGCGTTGAGTCTCGGCGTGATGGCCGCGACCAGCAGCAGCCCGGCCAGGACGAACGGGCTCAGTTGACCGGCCAGTGCACCGTCCCGGCCGGCGAGCGAGCCGACCGCCCAGAACCGGTACTGGTCCAGGGTGCGGACGTCCAGCAGTACCAGCGCGTGGGTGAGACTCATCAGCAGGGCGGTGACCGCCGCACCGGCGAGCGCGAGTTTGACCGGGGAGGCACCACCCCGGCTCGCGGACGCCCGGGCCGCACCGCCGATGGCGTAGACCAGGGCACCGGCCAGGGCGGCACCGAGGAAGGCGAACCAGACGTACTGGTAGGGCGAGGTCAGCCCGAAGACCCCGATGCTGGTCGCCACCGCCAGGGCGGCTCCGGCCGAGATGCCGAGCAGTCCGGGGTCGCCGAGCGGGTTGCGGGTGAGTTCCTGGGCCAGCGTGCCGGCCACCCCGAGCGCGATCCCGACCAGCAGGCCGAGCAGCGTACGCGGGAAGCGCAGTTCCGCGACGAGCAGCGCGTCTCCGCTCCGGTCACCGGTCAACGCCCGCAACGCCTCGCCCGGCGGTACGTGCTTCGCGCCGATCAGCACGCTCGCCAGAGAGGCCAGCGCGACGGCGGCGAGCAGCACCAGCACCAGACCGGTACGCCGACCGGCCGTGGTCCGGGGAGGTCGCGGTGGCGCCTGGCCCGGTGCTGCCGGGGTGCGGAGGGTTAGGGGCACCTAAGTAAGATAAGCCATGCCTGACCAGCAGCTCAGTGGGGCTGCCGCGGCACTGGCCGGTCATCGGGTCGGTGGGTCGGTCATCGGGTCGGTGGGTCGGGTCTCCGACCGGCGGGAGGATGGGACCGGGGCGTCGGCGGCCGGAATCCTCGGCGGCGGGTGGGGAGGGAGTCGGCCGGCTGCGGGGCGGCGGTCAACCGGTGCCGGGCGACCAGTTCGACGGTACCGGCGATGGCGACGGCCTCCACGGCGAGCAGCGCGACGAGGATGAGCAGTTGGGTGGCGCCGGCCTGCACCGGTCCGGCACCACCGAGCAGTACGCCGACGAACGCGCCGGGCAGCGTGACGAGTCCGACCGTACGGGTCTGGTCGAGGGCCGGTACCAGAGCCTGGCCGGCCGACGTCCGGCAGACCTCCATGGCGGCGTCCCGATCCGTGAAGCCGAGGGCGAGCCCCGCCTCGTACTCGCCGTGCCGGGTCCGCAACTCGTCCAGAGCGCGTCGACCGGCCAGGCTGGTCGCCGTCATCGCGCCACCGATCAGGATCCCGGCCGTCGGCAGTACGGCCAGCGGTGTCGGCGGTACGGCACCGGTGCCGACGAGCAGGGTCAGCGCCGGGGCGACGCCGAGCCCGATGGGGAGCAGGGTGACCCAGCCGGTGCGTCCGCCGGTGACCCGGCGGGCGGAGGTGCCGGCCGCGACCAGGTACATCACGACGACGAAGAGCAGCGTCGACCACCAGGAGCGGAGGACCAGGACGATGATCGCGGAGACCGCCGCCAACTGGATCGCGGCCCGGACGGAGGCGGTCAGTACCGCCCGGCCCGGGCCGAGCCGGGCCCAGCCGACGACCCCGGCGCCGAGCAGTGCGAGCGCGGCCAGTACGGCGAAGAAGGCCGGCCCGAGGTCGATCGAGGTCTGATCCATGACCTGGATTGTGGCCATCGCAGCGGAGGCTCGCATCCGCGCGGGTAGCAACCGGCCCAGGCGGCGGCCGACCGGGCGACCTCGTGGCTGGCGGCGGGTTGTGGCCGGTGACGGGTTGTGGCTGGTGGCTGGCGGTGCCGGGTGACGGGTTGTGGCCGGTGGCAGGTGGCGGGTTGTTACGCCTGGCAGGGGCGGTTGTTGATCGTGCAGGCCGTCGGCTCTCCGTCGATCAGCGCGCCGTCGACCCGGAAGCGCACCTGCACCGAGCCGCGTGCCGGCACCCGACTGGTCCCCTGGTCCGGGACGAAGGTCCAGGTGGCACCGTCGCGGCTGGCCTCGGCGCCGTTCACCGCCGCGACGGACTGGGTCGTCCGGGGCAGGGTGATGACCAGCCGCCAGCCGGTGGCCGGCCCCGGACCGGGGTTGGTGATGGTCACCGAGGCGGTGTAGTTGAGCAGCGTGACGTCCTCGGTCGCGTATTGGGCGGCCAGCGGCGGCGGGGGAGCCGGTGACGGTGACGCGGCACGCTCCGGTCTGTTCCGGGTTCCGGGGCGGGACGTCGGTGACGGGGCCAGTGGCGAGGAGGCGGGTGGGGTCGCGCTGCTACTGGCATCGTCCACCGCGTCCCCGTCCACCTCGGGCTCGGCGGACGGCGGCGGCGCCACACCCAGCGGCGCGAACTGGTCCGGCGTCCGGAGCAGCGTCACGACGAGGAACCCGGTACCGATGACCGCGACCAGCGCCGCGACGACGATCGCGCTCGCCACCACCCGGTCGCTCGGGCGTACCGCCAGCAGCCCGGCCACCCGGCGGACCAGGGCGCGTGCCGCCGCCACCCCGGCGAGCAGTACGTCGAGGATGGCGACCGGCAGGGTACGCGCCGGACGTTGTCGAACTTTGTGCACGTGACTTTCCCTTTCGCTGCACGGGTGGCGACGCCGTGCCGCCCCCGCCCGTCAGACCCGGACCGAGCGGATCAGAGCGCTCGCAGCCCGGCGAGCACCGCCTCCAGCAGATCCTCCGAGGGCGCGTCCAGCACCGGTGGCTCGTGGGTGTCGATCAGGCCCGCGTCCAGCAGGTCGCCGAGCAGCACCCGGATGGTGCCGACCGGCAGGTCCAGCGCGGCGGCGATCTCCGCCACCGAGAGCGGCCGGTGACAACTGGCGAGGATCTCGGACTGTTCCGGTGTCAGTTCGGCGCGCTGCGGCACCGGCCAGCGGGCCACCACCAGGGAGATCAGATCGAACTGTCCCCGGATCGGCTGCGTCCTGCCCCGCGTCATCGCGTACGGGCGGACCACCGGCCCGGCGTCCTGGTCGTACCAGGCGTCGTCGTGCCGGCCTCCTGCGCCGGTGTGCACCGCGTGTCACCCCCCGGTCAGGTCATCGGCCGGTACCGGGAAGGTGGGCAGGTGCGAGTCCGCCCGGCCGGCCGCCAACGCCACCTCGTACGCCATCTCGTCGACGTCGGCGTCCCCGGCGAACCGCACGGCGAGGATCGCGCCACCCCGGGTCGCGGCCACGAACAGGAATGCCCGGTGCATCTGCACGATGACCTGCCGCACTCCACCGGGGCCGGAATATCGGGAGGCGGCCTGGGCCAGTGCCTGCAACCCGGCGACCACGCTGGAGAGCTGGTCGGCGAGTTCGCCGCCGACCCCCCGCGAGACGCCGAGCAGCAGCCCGTCCGGGGAGAGCGCGACGGCGTGTTCGGCCGCCGAGACCCGGTCCACGAACTCGTCGAGTATCCGGACCAGGTTATCCGTCGTGACCACTGCGTGAGTCACCTGTCGTCCTCTCGCTGCTCTCGGATTGGTCGGCGGTGGGTGCCGGGAGCGCTACCGGCAGCTCCATCGTCGCCGACCAGTCGGTTGCGGCGCGCCGGACAGGCGCGCCGTTCGGAGCGGGGCCAGCGGCCCGGCTCGGGGTGCCGACCGGGGTGTCCGGGTCCGGACGGCGGACCCGGATCGGCAGGGCCGGGGCGGCCCCGGGTCGGGGCGCACCAGCCGGCTGTCCGGCGGCGGTGTCGGTCGGCCGCCCCGGGGCGTTGGTGGTGCCCGGGGCGGGACTTGGTTCAGGCTCGGATGTCTCGACCAGCAGAGTAGCCGGCACCAGCACGGTCGCGGCGGTCCCGCCCCGAGGCCCGGCCGTCAGTTCGACGGTCACGCCGTGCCGGCGGGCGAGCCGGCCGACGACGTACATGCCGACCGCGCCGTTGAGCGGCCCGGCGTTGGGAGTGTCCCGGATCAACTCGTTGACGGCGTCCAGCTCGGCCGGACCCCGGCCGACGCCGTCGTCGCTGACGATGATCGCCCGACCGCCGTCGCGTACCTCGCCGGCGACCCGGACCGTCGTCGTCGGGGCCGATCCGTGCAGCGCGGACTCGACGATCTCGGCGAGCAGGTGGATCAGGTCCGGCAGGGCCCGCCCGGCAACCGTGCCCGACCAGTTCGGAGCCACCAGTACCCGTGGATAGTCCGACACCTCGGCCACCGCCCCCCGTACGACGTCGACCAGCGGCACCGGTCGCCGCCAGCGCCGGCCGGGCGTACCCCCGGAGAGGCTGATCAGCTGTTCCACGTTGCGCCGGATCCGGGTGGCGAGATGGTCGAGCCGGAACAGCTCGGCCAGCTCCTCGGTGTCGGTCTCCCGCCGCTCCAGCGCGTCGAGCAGGCCGATCTGCCGGTGCAGCAGGCTCTGGTTCTCCCGGGTCAGCCAGACGTTGACCTCCCGGGCCCGCTGGTGCGCGGCGAGCCGGGCCGCGATCTGCGCGGCCCGTTCGGTCACCCGCTCGGTCTCCGCCTGCCGCCGCCCGGTCTGCGCCACGAGCTGCTCCCGCTGGCTGGCGAGGCGCTTGCGTTGGGCGGTCAGCTCTGCCGCCCGGTCGGTCAGCGAGGCGGCCCGGTTCCGCTGGGTGGCCACCTCCGCCGCCAGGTCGTCCCGGGCACCGGTCAGGGCGGCGTTCTCGCTGCCCAACTCGTCGAGCCGGGCGACGATCCGCCGGGTGCCGCGCAGGGTCAGTACGGCGGCGGCCACCAGTACCACCAGGCCGAGGCCACCGACCAGACCGGCCCGGGCGACCACCCCGGCCGCGCCCCGGGTGGCCCGGTCGACGCTGTCCCGCACCCCGGCGGTGACCAGGGCCCGCAGCTCGGACAGGGCCGGTTCGGTCGCCGCCTGCCAGCGGGCGGGCTGGACCGGTGGGCTTCCGCCCTCCCAGTCGGCCTCCAGCAGTTCCGTCTCGGCGGCGTGCAGGGTCGCGAAGACCGGGCCGGTGACCAGCCGGTCGTAGCCGGCCCGCTCGGCCCCGGGCAGTCCGGCCCCGGCCTCGGTCCGGACGAACCGGGCCACCGCGACGAGGTCGACCAGTCGGGTGTGCTCCGCCCCGGTCAACCGGGGAGCGGCGAGCGCCCCGGCCACCAGGGCGTCCTCCCGGGAGAGCAGTTCGGCGGCGCGGGACAGCGCGAGGAGGGTACGGGTCTCCTCGATCAGGTCGCTCCGGCGGCTGGCCCACTGCGAGCCGTACACGGCGAAGCCGGCGTCGATGATGGTCCCGTACGACGCGGCAGCGCTGGCGCGGTCGACCCGGCCACCGTCGACGTCGTCGCGGAGCGGCCGGAGGTCGTCCAGCCGCCGGACCAGTTCCGCCGCCCGCTCCCGGACCGCGCCGACGGTGGCCAGCCGGAGATCCGTCCGGCCGGTGAACCGCCGCAGCGCCTCGACCGCCGCGTCGGTGCGGGTGCGCTGTTCGAGCAGGGCGGTCCGGTGCTGACCCGGTGCGGCCAGTTCGACCATGCTGAGCCGGCGTTCCGCCTGGAGGCCGAGGATCAGCGCGTCGGTCGGCTGGCCGAGCTGGGTGCCGAGGGTACGGACCGCGAGCAGGTCCATCGCGTCCCGGGCGGCCAGGAAGGTGGCGTAGCCCCAGAGCAGGGTCAGCACGACCAGCAGGGCGGCGCCCTTGGCCACGATCCGGGTGGGCGTCGAGCCGACCCGCGGCACCGGCGCCCCGGTCTCGCCGCCTCCGACCGCCGCCGCCCCGGGCTCGCCCCGAACCGGTCCAGACCCGGAGCCGCTCGACACCGGCCCGGCCCCAGGCCCGGAGTCGCCCGACACCGGCCCGGACCCGGAGCCGCTCCGCCTTGCCGGCCCGGATCCGGAATCGGGCTTGCCGCCGGGCATCTGCCGCTCTGCCGGCCGTGCCCGACTGCCCGACTGCCCTGACTGCCCCGACTGCTCTGCCGGCCGCTCCACCGGCCGTGCCCGGTCGCGTGGCTGCTCTGCCGGCCGCTCTGCCGGCCGTGGCCGGTTGCCCGACGGCTCTGCCGGCCGTGCCCGGTCGCCTGGCTGCTCTGCCGGGCGTGCCCGGTTGCTTGGCTGCTGGCCCGGCCGCGCTCGGTCTGCCGGTCGTTCCGCCGGCCGTGGCCGGTTGCCGGATGGTTCCGCCGGTCGTGGCGGGCCCGGCTGTCCCTGGTCTGCCGGCCGCTCCGCTGGCCGTGGCCGGTTCCCCGACTGGTCCGCTGGTCGTGGGCGGCTGCCCGGCTGTCCGTGGTCTGCTGGTCGTTCTGCTGGCTGTGGCCGGTTCGCCTGCTGGCCTGCTGGTCGCGGCCGGTTGCCCGGCTGGTCTGCCGGTCGTGGCCGGTTTGCCTGCTGGTCCGCCGGCCGTGGGCGGCTGCCCGGCTGTCCGTGGTCTGCTGGTCGTTCTGCTGGCTGTCGCCGGTTCCCTTGCTGGTCCGCTGGACGCGACCGGTTGCCCGGCTGCTCTGCTGGACGCGGCCGGTTGCCCGGCTGGTCTGCCGGCCGTGGCCGGCTCCCCGCTGGTTCCGCTGGCCGTGGCCGGCTACCCGGCTGTCCCTGGTCTGCCGGCCGTGACTGGTTCCCCTGCTGGTCCGCTGGCTGTCGCCGGTTCCCTTGCTGGTCCGCTGGTCGTGGCCGGTTCCCCTGCTGCTCTGCTGGCCGCGACCGGTCGGCCGGCCGTTCCGGGAGGCGCGGCCGGTCAGCGTGCTGGTCCGCCGGACGTGGCCGATCGGCCGGCTGGTCTGCCGGGCCCGATGGGCCCGACTGGTCGACCGGACCGTCGACCGGTGCGGCGTCCGCCGGGGTAGGGACTGCGCCACCTCGCCGGAGTCCGGCCCCCAGCGCCGCCATCCGGCGTGCCGCCGCCTTCACCGTGCCGTCCGCTGTGGCCAGGGGGAGCCGACCGGCCGTCCGCCGGACCGCTCCTCGACGATGGTCCGCAGCCGGGCCAGCAACTCGCTGCGGTTCGCGCAGTTCAGCCGCTGGCGCATCCGGGCCACGTGATGTTCGACGGTCTTGGCCGAGATGAACAACCGGTCGCCGATCTGCTTGTACGTCAGGCCGCTGAGTACCAGCTCGGCGACCTCCCGTTCCCGTTCGCTGAGCCGGTTCTCCGCCGGTGCCGTGATCGCGTCCGCCACCTGGGTGGCTTCGGTACCCGCCGGACGGGTCCCGCTCTTCGCCCCGGCCGGTCGGCCCTGGAGCATCCGGGCACAGTCCAGCAGGGTGGTCATCGCCTTCCGGTCGGAGGTACGGATCGCGGCCTGGCCGGCGAGCCGGGCGCCATCCCAGCACAGTCCGATGCCGTGCAGGCCCCGGGCTGCGGCCTCCACCCGGACCGGGTCGACGGCGCCGCGCAGCACCTCGACCCAGCTCTGCCCGGCGGCGGCCACCACGGAGGCGTACCGGGTGTGGCCGGTGGCGGCGGCCAGCGCGGCGACGTGTTCGTCCGCCACCGCCGGCCGATCGGCCATGATCGCGGCGTGCAGGCAGCTCCAGTGCAGCGGAGTTGTCCACAGTGCTGGGTCGCCGAGTCGGGCGAGCAGGTTTCGGGCCTCGCCCAGATAGGGGGCGAGCCGGTCCAGTTCGCCGAGCCGGGCGGCGGCGATGGCGAACTCGCCGAGCGGGAGCAGGGTGAACAGGTCCACCGGGTGGCGTACCACCGCCTCGCGGGCGCGTTCCCAGCCGCGTTGCAGGGCCGGCAGGTCGCTGTTGCGGCGGGCGATGCCGACCTCCAGCGCGGCGGCGAAGATCAGGTCGCGGGACTCCAGCGGTACCGGGCCGGCGGTGACCGTCGCCAGGTGCGCGGCGGCCTCGACGGCCCGCCCCCGGACCATCAGCAGCCAGGCTTGGAGCAGCCGGTGCCGGCGGGCGGTCAGGGCCGCGCCGAGACCGGCGGCGACGGCACGGTCCAGGGCCCGTTCGCCGATGTCCAACTCTCCACAGTGCAGGGCCACCAGGGCGGCCAGCGCCGCCGGGGTCTCCGGCAGCAGCACCGACCGGCCGGCCGGTTCGAGCAGCGCGGACGCCTGTACCAGGGTGGAGAGCGCGGCGGTCGGCGGGCCGGAGAGGGTCTCCTTCAGCCCCCGGGCCATCAGCTGCGCGGCACTGGCGAGCAGGGTCGGCGGGCCGTCCGTGGGCGGATCGGCGAGGATCCGGCCGAGTTGGTCGACCCGGCCGGCGCCGGCCGCGCCGAGTGCGGCGAACGCCAGCGACGACGGGGTACCCGACCAGCGGTACAGCTCGACCGCACGATCCGTGTGGCCCCGGTGCACCAGCGCGGTCGCGGCGACCGCCGCCCCGTCCGCCCGGTCCGGCGAGTCCGGCGTGGCGATCAGCCGGTCGGCCAGGCGCAGCGCGGAGTCGAGGTCGGCGGAGAGCGCCGCCGCCATCGCCCGGCGGGCCGCCACCGGCCGTCCGGCCGCGTCGGCGACCGCGAAGAGCCGGGCCGCGAGCGCGGGGTCGTCGCCGAGAGCCTCGTCACCGGCGGCCTCGGCCACCCCGGCCGGGCAACTGCCGCCGAAGCCGCCGTCGAGCATCGACCGGACCAGCGGCAGCACCCGCCCGCCGCGCTGTAGTTGCAGCTCCGCCAGGCGTTGCCAGACCGCCGCCCGCTGGCTGGCTGGGCTCAGCGCGGCGATGGCGCGCCGGACGATCGGGGCGAGCCGGTCGTCCGGCCCGAGCAGCCCGGCGGCCCGAGCTGCCGCGAGCAACTCGTCCAGCTCGTCCGGGTGCCGGGAGAGCAGCGCGCCGAGCAGGTCGGTGGGGAGCGCCGGGCCGGCCGCCATCGCCAGCAGCAGCCGGCGTACCTCGATGTCCAGGCTTTCCAGCTCGGGCGCGAACTGGAGCAACACCGACCGGGGGATCTCCAGGGTCGGCGTCGGGCGCTCGGCACCGGCGGGCGACCGCTCCGCGCGCCCCGGGCGGCGGTCGGCCGGGCGCAGCGCCCGGGCCAGCCACTCGACGAACCGGGGTACGCCGCCCGTCTGCTCCTGCACCAGCCGCGCGACTCCCGGCGGCACCGTCGACCCGTACGTCGTGCCGAGGAATGTCGCGGTGCGTTGCTCGGTGAACGGGCCGGGCAGCACCGGTGGCCCGGTGCGGTGCAGTATCTCGGCCAGCTCGGCCAGCCCGGCTGGGCGGGGCCAGGGCCGGAACGCGACCGCCAGCCGGGCCCGGCCGCTCTCGGCCAGCCGACGCAGCTCGGCCAGCGCGGTGGCGTCGAGCAGGTGGGCGTCGTCGACCAGTACGGCGCAGTCCGGGTCGCCGGGATCGGTCAGCTCCCGCCACGAGTCCAGCACCGGTACGCCGGCCTGCTGGTAACCCTGGCGCAGCCGGGCCAGTACGGCCGTCTTGCCGTGCCCGCCCGCCGCCTGTACGGCGGTGCAGAGCGGTGCCCGTGGGTCGGCGTCGACCCGGCTCAGGAAGGCGGTGGTCTGCTCGTCCAGTACGAGCGGGGCGTCGGTGTCGGTACGCGGCGTCAAGGTGGTCCTCACCGGCCCCACCCGTCCGGGGCGGCGACGGTCAGCGGATCCGCCCCGACGGCCGCGCCGAGCAGTACGCCGAGCGCGATCACCAGGACGGCCAGGCCGATCACCATGCTGTCCCGGCCGGACGCGAGGCGGGACAGTGCCCGCATCGGCAGCTCCAAGGGGGTGATCCGGACCGGTGGCCGGGGCGGGAGTGGGGACTGTTCCTCGTCGGGTCGGCCGGGTTCGCGGCCGTCGCCGGACCGGCCGCGCTGCCGGCGGGCCGGTGGTTCGCCGCGCCGGGCGCCGGGTCGGGGTGGCCGCATCACCGGCGGGCGCGGTGGCGGCCGGTTGCCCCGCTGCCGGTCGAGCAGTTGGCCGCCGGCCACCGCCGCACCGGCCGCGACGGTCAACTGTGGATCGGCCTCGACCTCGACGGGTACCGGGAACCGGGTTGCCAGCAGTTCCCGGACCAGCGGGATCCGGGCGGAGCCACCGGCCAGCAGCACGCCGTCGAGTTGGTGCGGCGCCAGGCCGCAGGACCGGACCGTACGGGTCAACTCGTCCACGGTCAGCGTGACGGCGGGCCGGATCAGATCCTCCAACTCGGCCCGGCGTACCGGAACCCGGGTCTGCCGGCCGGGCAGCCGGACCAGTACGTCGGCGGTCTCGGCGGCGGTCAGTTCCGTCTTGGCCCGGCGGCACTCCCGGCGGAGCCCGAGCAGGGCCTGCCGGACCAGCGGGTCGGTCGGGTCGGCGAGTTCCTTGGCCAGGCTGGCGCGGACGTGCTCGACGAGCGCCTCGTCGAAGTCGGCTCCGGCGGGCGGCTCGGCGTGCGCCAGCCCGCCGCGCAGGTCGAAGCCGAGCGGCTGGGCCCGGTCGACGACCGCGGTGGAGTAGGTCTGCCCGCCGAGGGTGTAGACGGCGAGGGTACGCCCGGAGAAGCCGTGCGCGGCGTGGCTGGCGGCGGCGAGCACCGGTGCCGGCAGCAGGGCCACGTCGGCGAGGCCGACGTCCCAGAGCGCCTCGCCGAGCAGGTGCCGCCGGTAGTCGCCCCAGTCGCCCGGGTGGCTGAGCACGATCCAGTCGGGACGTTCGCGCTCCTGGTCCATCACCCGCTCGACGACCCACATCGCGAGCATGGCGGTGAGCGCCTGCGCCGAGCACGCCTCGTCGCCGACCAGCAGCGGTACGTCGTCACCGACCCGGTTGCCGAAGTCCCGGGCGACCCAGCCGCTGTCGACCGGAGCGTCGTACTCGTCGGGGTCGGCGACGGTGATCGACCGGTTGCTCGACATCAGCAGCACGGACGGCACGGAAAAGCCCGTCGGCCCGAGCCGGACGGGTTCGGGGGGATCCCAGTTGCTGCCCTGGAGTCGGGCGACAGCGGCAGCCGTGGCGGTGCTGCCGATATCGATTCCGAGGACGTAGGGCATCCGATCATTCCTTCACCGCGAGTCATCACCCCAGGACGGCGCGTACCGTGTCGCGGCCTCACCTGGGGACGACCCCGGGCGGCTGGGATCGCCCGGCGGGCCGTTAGGGAGTCATCCTTTCGTACCAGAGATCTATCCGCCATCGGGACCCTAACTCTGTCGGAACGCATCCCCTATGCCCCTAACGCAGATCTAAGGCACGGCCCTAGCAAACGTGCCCCGGAACCCGGCCTCGTCCCCGATGTCCGGCGCGACCGATCGGGTCTACCGTCTGTGCAGACATCCGGCGGCGGCGCGACGCAGCGCGTCGCCGCCGGAGGTTCCACCTGCGCAACCCCAGACGGGCCCGCCCCACCGGACGCGGATCCGTCGCCACATAGACCGCACCGGACCCGCACCGGGCGGGGACCGCACCGAGGAGACCGGCACATGGGCTCGCCCCAGACACTGCACGACTTCGTGCTGAACCTGCTGACCAATCCGGACGCCCGGTCGGCCTTCGAGATCGACCCGGAGGGGACGCTGCGCGACGCCGGGCTGGCCGAGATCAGTGTCGCGGACGTCCAGGACGTGGTGCCGCTGGTGGTGGACTACGCGCCGGTCCAGGGCCTCACCTCGCTGGCGCCGGTCGGCGACGACCTGGGGCTCGGTCAGTTCCAGCTCGACCCGAGCGGTGTCATCGGCCAGTTGCAGAGCGTCGCCACGCAGTTCACCGCCGGTACGCACTCGTCGGCTTCGGACGTCAACGCCGCGACGTTGGGTGCGATCAGCGTCGCGCCGGGCGGGCTCAACGGTGTCCTGCCGGGGTTCGGCGCCGACCAGCTCTCCGACCCGCTGGGCCTGGTCGACCCGCTGGTACCGACCGAAGTGGACGTCGCCGACACCCTCGACTCCGAGGTGGCGGACCCGGTGCTCACCGACCCCACGGAGGCGGTCGACAGCACGGACGGCCCGGTCGCGAACACTGTGGACGGTGGCCAGGTCGGCCAGGTCGGCCTGGTCGACTTCGCCGGTGACACGGTGCGGGGGACTCTGGACGACGTCACCGGGCTGGTCGACTCACTGGGTGTCGGCGGCACGGTGGGCGGCACGGTCGGCGGCGTGACGGACACCGTCGGTGGGGTGACCGACACGGTGACCGGGGTCGGCGACGCGCTCGACCTCGAACCGCTCAGCGCCACCGGGACGCCGGTGCTCGACGACACCACCTCGACGGTGACCGGCCTTACCAACAGCCTTGGCAACACCCTCAGCGACACCACCTCCGGTGTCCTCGGTGACAGCGGCCATGCCGGAGAAGTAGACGCCTCCACCTCCGGCGGCCTCCTGGGGATCGCGGACGACCTTCTCTGAGCGCGAGGAAGTCCGTGAGGCCCACCGAAGGCCGGACCGTGGTCCCACGGTCCGGCCTTCGGTCCTCTTGATAATTCCGGCTTAACCGGCACACTTGGTGCGGTGATGGCGCCCAGTTGGCTTGACGTACTCGATGAGATCGTGCGGGTTTCCGGCGCGCACGGTCGGGGCGACCTGATCTCGTGGCTTCGGCTCCGGCGGGCCCAACTGCTGGACCCGAGGTTGCGGGTGCTGATCGTGGGCGAACCGAAACAGGGCAAGAGTCAGCTCGTGAACGCACTGCTCAACGCCTCGGTCTGCCCGGTGGGGGACGGGGTCAGCACCACCATCCCGACCGTGGTCGGGCACGCCGAGGCGCCGACCGCCGCCCTGGTCTGGAGTCCACCGCAGGCACCGGAGCAGCCGGCGCGACGGCGGACGGCGGACGGTCAGGATCCGGACCGCCCCGCGCCCGTCCGGCGCCGCGCCGCGCCGGGGTCAGCCGAGCGGACCGGCCCGGCAGGTCCGGCCAACTCGCCGGTCTCCGGTGCGCGCCCCGGCACGGCGGTGCCCGGCCCGGCACAGCGGATCGCCGTACCGATCGAGCAGATCGCGGCCCGGATCGGTGGCCGTAGTGGCGGGATCGGGGACGTACCGGCCGGCCCGGCCGGCGCCGCACCGGCGGGCGGTGGGCGTACGGTCGGGGGCGGCGGGACGGTGGGGCGACGGCAGGGCGGTGGGTTGGAGCACGCCGAGATCGGGATCCCCCGGGCGTTGCTCGCCTCCGGACTCGTCCTCGTCGACACGCCAGGAGTGGACGGCACCAACCCGGGCCGGGCGATCAGTCCGGCCGCCACCCCGAACCAGGCCGACCTGGTGCTGCTGGTCTCGGACGTGACCCGGGAGCTGTCGGTCGCCGAGCTGAACCTGCTGCTGCACATCGCGCAGTCGCACGCCAACCTGGCCGTGGTGCAGAGCAAGATCGACATGGTGCCGCACTGGCGCAGCGTGGTCGAGCGCAACCGGCAGCACCTGGCCGACGCGGGCGTACCGGCGGTGTTGATCCCGGTCTCCGCGACGCTGCGCTTGCAGGCGGCCCGGAGTAACGACAAGCAGCTCAACGCCGAGTCGCAATTCCCCGAGCTGATCAACCGGATCAAGCGCGACCAGGCCGGCAAGGCCGACGCGCTGGGCCGGGCGGCGGTGGCACTGAGCTCCCGAACCGTCCTCGAACAGCTCGCGGCGCCGATCCGCGCGGAACTCGCCGTGTCGAAGGAGGCCGCCGCCGAGCAGTCCGGCCCGATCTCGAAACTGCAAGCCGCCCAGCGCGAGGTGGACGAACTGCGCCGCTGCTCGGTGCGCTGGCAGAACACCCTGAACGACGAGATGGCCGACCTGATCTCCGACGTGGAATACGACCTGCGGGACCGTACCCGGCAGATCCTGCGCAAGGTGGACGAGGCGTTCGACAAGGCCGACCCGTTGACCGGCTGGGACACCTTCCAGGAGTGGCTGACCGAAAACCTCACCGACGCGGCCGAGGCGAACTACGCCTGGCTGGCCGAGCGCTGCGGCTGGATCGCCAACCGGGTCGCCGGCCAGTTCGACCGGTACGGCTTCGACGCGCTGCCGAGCTGGTCGGTCCGGGTACCGGAGAACCTCAGCGACCGGATCCAGATCATGGAGCAGCCCACCGTCGAGAAGTTCACCCGTACCCAGAAACTCGTCACCGGGCTGCGCGGCTCGTACGGCGGTGTGCTGATGTTCGGCCTGGCCACCACGCTGGCCGGGATGCCGCTGATCAACCCGATCTCGCTCGGCGCCGGCGCGCTGTTCGGCGGCAAGAGCGTCCGCGACGAGGGCAAGTCGCTGCTCAAACGCCGGCAGGCGGTGGTCAAGGCGGCGACCCAGCGGCACGTCGACGACTTCTTCCTCCGGCTCAGCAAGGACTGCAAGGACACCGCCCGGCAGGTGCAGCGGATGCTCCGGGACCACTTCACCGGGCTGACCGAGGAGTTGCAGGAGGGCATCGTACGGTCGTTCCGGACCGCCAAGCAGGCGGCCGAGGCGGACGCAGCCGAACGCGACCAGCGACAGCGCCGGCTCGCGCTGGAGATGAAGCGGCTGGCCGACCTCTACGAGAAGGCCCAGGCACTGGCCGGCGCACGCCCGCTCGGCACCGGCCGCAGCACCGGGTTGGAGCCGTGAGCCGGGTCGGTCGGCTGGACGAGGCGGCCTGGGGGCTGGTGCACGAGGCGCTGGAGGTCTACGGCAACGATCCCCGGGCGGTGGAGCAGTTGCACCGGCAGTTCGCCCGGTTCGAGGAGCCGCTGCGGATCGCCGTCGCCGGCCCGTGGCGGTCCGGCAAGTCGACCCTGGTCAACGCCGTGATGGGCGAGGCGGTCGCCCCGGTCGAGGTGGCCGACGGCCGCCAGGTCTTCACCTGGTACGAGGACGGGCCGGAACCCCGGGTCACCGCGTACCCGACCGGGGGTGCGCCCCGGGAGCTGGCGGTGACCCGTACGGCCAGTGGGATGCGGGTGGACCTCGGCGGTGGGCGGTGGGACCAGGCCGACGACATCGTGGTGCAGTGGCCGACCCGGGCACTGCGGCACGCCGTACTGATCGACACTCCGGCGGTCAGCCACCGGGCCGACGAGACCCGGACGGCCGGTGAGGAGGACCGGGCCGGCAACGGGCGGTTGGCGCTCGGAGCGGGGCCGACCGCCGGTGGGGACGCCGAACTCCTCGCCGGTGCCGGTGGCGGCGCGACGACGGTGCAGCGGATCGTCCGCGAGGCGGATGCCGTGCTCTATCTGAGCCGGGACGGGAGCGGGGACGACCTGCGGCCGTTCCAGGCGGCGCAGCCGGGCTCGGTGGCCCGGGCCGCACCGGTGAACGTACTCCTGGTGTTGTCCAGGGTGGACGAACTTGCCGGCGGCCGGGTCGACGCGCTGCTTACCGCCCGGCAGCTCGCCCGCCGGCACCGCCGCGACCCGCGGGTCAGCGCGCACTGCCTGAGCGTGGTCGCGCTCGGCGGGCTCGTCGCGCTCGCCGGCCGGATGCTGAGCGAGTCGGAGTACGCCGCGCTGGCCGCGCTGGCCGGGCTGCCCCGGGCCGAGACCGACCGGCTGCTGCTCTCCACCGACCGGTTCCTCGCCACCGACTTCCCGATCCCGCTCGACGCACAGACCCGGCGCCGGCTGCTCGACCGGCTCGGCATCTTCGGGGTACGCCTGTCGACCACCCTGGTCCGGACCGGTTCCGACAGCCGGGCCAAGCTCGCCGCCGAGCTGGTCCGGCGCAGTGGCCTGACCGAGCTGCGCGAGTCGATGACCCGATACTTCGTGGACCGCGCCCCGGTACTCAAGTCCCGGGCGGTGCTGATGGCGCTGGAGTCGCTGCTCCGGGCCGAGCCCCGACCCGGCGCCACGGAGCTGCTCGCCCGGCTGGAGCAGGTGCTGGCCGGCGCGCACGAGTTCCGCGAGCTACGGCTCTCGGCCGCGCTGCTCGGCGGTCAGCTCCGGTTCGACCCGGAGGTGTCGGCCGAGGCCAACCGCCTGATCGGCGGAGACGGGGCGAGCCTGGCGGCCCGACTCGGCGTGGAGCACGACGCCACCGCTGACGAACTGTGGGCGCGCGGCTCGGCGGCGGTACGCCGCTGGCAGGACCTGGCCGAGGACCCGCTACGCGGCGTCGACCAGCGCCGCGCCGCCCGCATCGTGGTACGAAGCTGCGAGGGAATCCTCGCCGAACTCTCCTGATCCGGTACGCGAACCGTCTCATCTGGACGTGCACACGGCGACGCCCCGCCGCCCGGGTTGGTCCGGGGGCAGGGCGCTCGTCGTGTCCTTACCAGCAGTGCTACGAACGCCGGCTGACCTCGCCGACGAATGCGTGCCAGGCGGTCGGCTCGAAGGCGAGCACGGGGCCGGTCGCGTCCTTGCTGTCTCGCACGGCCACGACGTCGGGAAGGTTGCGGGCTACCTCGACGCAGTTCCCGCCGTTCGTGCTGCTGCGCGTGCTCTTGCGCCACTCGGCGCCGGTCAGGTTCATAGCCGCTCCATTCTTGGCGCTACGAACGTCGGGTGACCTCGCCGACGAAGGCCCGCCAGGCGGCTGGCTCGAAGGCGAGCGCCGGGCCGGTCACGTTCTTGCTGTCTCGTACGGCCACGATGCCGGGGAGGTTGCGCGCGACCTCGACGCAGTCCCCACCGTTCGTGCTGCTGCGCGTGCTCTTGCGCCACTCGGCGCCGGTCAGGTTCATAGCTGCTCCATTACTTCCGTGATCAATTCGATCGACTGCGGGACTGCCAGCGCGCTGCCCCGAATGGCGTCCCACGCTCGACGCAACTGCAACACGTCGGCGGGTTGCTCGACCACCTTTCCCTGCAACTGGCTGTCTATGTAGCCCACGTCCGCGTTGGTCGGCAGGGTCGCCAACACGAACGGCCCGCCGAGTCCAGGGTACGACCCGATGCTGTCGGGTACTACCTGGATCTGCACCAGGGGAGTGGCGCTTAGCTTGAGCAGGTGCGCCAACTGTTCGCGCATCACCTCGCGCCCCCCGATGACCCGGCGGATCACGCACTCGTCAACAACCGCGATGACCTGGGGTGGATCGTCACGGGTGAGGATGGACTGCCGGTCCAGCCGCTCCGTCACCTTCTGCTGCACCTGCTCGCCGGTGAGCAGCGCACCGCTGAGCAGCGCACGCGCGTACGCCTCGGTCTGGAGCAGGCCCGGCAGGACGGCGTTCTGGAACGACCGCAGGGCGACGGCCTCGCGCTCGTGGTCGATCCACTCGCGTAGCCAGGCCGGAGCGCCGAGGGTGATCACGAGGCGTTGGTATACCCCGCCCGTCTTCAGGGCGCGGTCGGCTCCGGCGATGAAGTCCATCGTCAGGGCACGGGTCCGCTTCTCGACGGCACTCACGTGGGACGCGGAGAAGTTCGCCAACCGCCCGAACGCCTCCTGCGTCATTCCGGCCGTCTTCCTGCCCTCGCGGATCTCGGCAACGATGAAAGCGGCCAGTGGTTCCGGTACTTCGATCATCAGGATTCCCCAGGAGATAGATCAATTATTCACGGCTCTTCAGCGGCATTCACGCGCACCGTGGATTGGCCAGCGCTATCCATTGGGGCGCGAGGTGTTCCCAGCCTAGGGCCTATGCGTCCAAGGTGGAACCAGGCATTTCCGCTCGGTTCCCGCACTTTCACCGGGTGCTCGGAAATGTCGACGGATGTGGCGGCGGGACGGGCAACCAGGACGCCGCCTCGGCCAATTCCACCGACGGGAGGCAGCATGAGGTTCGGTCGCGGGACGAAGCCATATCATCGCCGGAACTGGCGCCGGCTCTGGCGCTATTGCCGGTGCGGCCTCCGCTGGCGGTGCCCGGACTCCGTTGACCTGGTACCGATGCCGTACGCGCCGACGGTGCCGCCGTTGACCGGGGCGGCGTACCGGGCGGCTCTCCGCACCGAAGCTCCGGTGCGGTCGGGTCCGGACGCGCTGCCGTCACCGGCCCGGTTCCGGGCGAACAATCGCCGTCCCGCCTGGGACGCGCCGACCCGCTCGCATCTGGGCAACGGCCGGGCGGGCGCGCTGACTCCGGGACAGGCCGCGCGTGCCCGGCACGGGGAGCGGGTGTGACCGGTGATCGGGCCGCAGGAGCGTTGGTACCGCGCCATGCGGCGCAGGCAGCGCCAGTACCCGCCCGGCCGGCACCTCCCGGCGCAGGCGTACCGCTGTCAGACCTGCTCCGACCCGTGGCCATGTGCGCCGGCGCGGCTGGCCCTGCTGATCGGTTTTCAGGGTGACCGCGTCGGGCTGATGATGTATCTGGCCGCACACCTCGCCCGCGCCCTGGAAGCGCTGCCCGACACGCATCCGGCGCTGGTCACCGGCCAGATTCTCTACTGGGTTCCCCGGCGCCGCTGACCGCCTCGTCACCCGACCGGCCCGCCCCGGTTCGCCGCCTTCCCCTTCGGCGAACCGGGGCGGGCCCCCTTGTTGTCGCGGCACCGGCAGGCGTTCGGCTACACCACTACTCTCACATCCGGTCCGGGGCGGCGATGCCGAGCAGGTGCAGGCCCTGCCGGAGTACCCGGGCGGTGAGGTCGCAGAGGACGAGTCGACTCTCCCGGACGGTCGGCTCGGCCCGGAGCACCGGACAGTGCTCGAAGAAGCCGCTGAAGGCGACCGCGACCGCGTAGAGGTGACCGGCGAGGCGGTGGAATTCCAGGGTCCGGTCGACGGCGCCGACGACCGCACCGAAGTCGAGCAGTTCGCGCGCGAGCGCCCGCTCGGCCGGCTCGCCGACCAGGACCGGTACGCCCTCCGGTGCCGCCCGGCCCGCCCGCCGGAAGATGGACCGGATCCGGGCGTGCGCGTACTGGAGGTAGGGGGCGGTGTTGCCGGAGAGCGCGAGCATCCGGTCCCAGTCGAAGACGTAGTCCCGGCTCCGGTCGACGGAGAGGTCGGCGTACTTGACCGCGCCGATCCCGATCGCCCGGCCCACCTCGGCCACCGCGGCCGGACCGAGGCCCGGGTTCTTCTGCCGGGCCAGCGCCGTCGCCCGGGCCACCGCCTCGTCGAGCAGCTCGACCAGTTTCACCGAGTCGCCGGCCCGGCTGGCCAGCTTCCGGCCGTCTGGCCCGAGGACGAGCCCGAAGCCGACGTGTTCGGCCCGGGCCGGTGGCCGCAGCCAGCCCGCCTGCCGGGCGACCGCGTACACCATCTCGAAGTGCTGCCGCTGCGGCAGGCCGACGACGTAGAGCAGCCGGGTGGCGCCGAGTTCCCCGGTCCGGTACCGGAGCGCGGCGAGGTCGGTGGCGGCGTAGCCGTACCCGCCGTCCCGCTTCCGCACGATCAGCGGTACCGGCTCGCCGTCCCGGCCGGGAAAGCCGGCCGGGAAGGCGCAGGCCGCGTCGCCGCTTTCGACGAGCAGGCCGAGCCGGTCCAGTTCGTCGGTGACCGGGCCGAGCATGTCGTTGTAGTGGCTCTCACCGACGAAGTCCGCCCGGGTCAGCAGCACGTCGAGCCGGTCGTAGACGGCCAGGAAATACGACTCGGACTCGGCGACCAGCAGCCGCCACAGCCGCAGCGTCGGCTCGTCCCCGCCCTGGAGCGCGACCACCCGCTCCCGGGCCCGCCGCCGGAACGCCTCGTCGGCGTCGAACTTGGCCCGGGCACCCTTGTAGAACGAGTCCAGGTCGCCGATCGACAACTTGGACGCGGCCGTGGACTCGCCGAGGTCGGCCAGGTGCGCGATCAGCATCCCGAACGGGGTACCCCAGTCGCCCAGGTGGTTGGCCCGGACGACCCGGTGCCCGAGCCACTCCAGCAGCCGGGCGGTGGCGTCCCCGATGATGGTCGACCGGAGGTGGCCGACGTGCATCTCCTTGGCCACGTTCGGTGCCGAGTAGTCCACCACCACCGTCTCCGGGGCGGTCACGGTCGGCACACCGAGTCGGGGATCGGCGGCCATCCTCGACACCAGCGTGCCGAGCAGGTCGTCCGCCACCGTGAGGTTGACGAACCCGGGGCCGGAGACCGTCACCGACGAGCACAGGTCGGCCAGCGCGGCCCGCTCGACCACCTCGGCGGCGATCTCCCGGGGCGGCCGGCCGAGCCGGCGGGCCAGCGACAGCGCCGCCTCCGCCTGGAAGTCGGCGTGCCGGGAGCGCCGGACCACCGGGTCGACCGGACCGCCGGCCACGGCCGCGAACGACCGCGCCAGCCGGTCGGTGAGCAGGCTTTCGAGATCCATCGGGTACGCCTCTCTCGCTCCGGTCCGTTGCCGGACGGGATGGGAGCGGACTGATCGACGTACGGAAGTACCGGCGGATCGGTCCGCCGGTCGTGATCGGGCTGGTCAGCTCAGGCGGCCTCGGCGGGCTCGGGAACGAGCCACCGGACGCCGTCGGCCCACAGTCGGAGACGACCCGGGCGAGGGCACCTCGGAGTACGCCGAAGCGGCAGGACTGGCCACGGAGGCAGGCTAACCGGAATCCCGGTACCGGCGCACGGCATATCCGGGACCGATTTGTCGGACGCGTCAGTGATGATTGGCTTTCTCGTCAATCCCTCGACTGTGGAAGGTCTAATGTCCACCGATCTGTACGGCCTCCGTGTCCTCGACGTCGCGCCCGATGAGCTGCGGGTCAGCTTCCGTGTCTTCGTCGTGTACTACGACACCGGAGGCAAGACCCACGCGCCGATTCCCGACGATCCGAGCTTCTTCCTGCACGAGCTGTGGGGCGCACAGCGCTTCGAGCCGGTCACCACGCCCCATCCGCTGCGGATGGTGAGCGTCAAGCAGATCCTCGACGAGGACTGGTCGGCCGCGAACGCCCACCGGTACGTCCGGCGTGTTGACCGGGTGGCGACTCGAAACCACCCGGTGGCCGACGACGATTGGGCGCACCTGCACGACTTCTACTACGAGCGTGCGGGCGGATGGTCTGACGAGGACCTGCTGGTGCAGGCCGACTTCGACGTCTGGGTCACCGATCCGCGCTGGCTGGAGACGCTGACCCCGGGCCGCAGTTGGGCCACCACCTCGTACCCGATCATCACCGACCAGGTGTTGGAGGCCGACGCGCCCACCGTGCTCGACCTGCGCGAGCCCGCGCTGACGCTCAACCCGTTCCCCGGTGGGAGCGGGGACGCCGGCACGCCCAGCGACGTGGCCTTCTCCGACGACGGGCGGTACCTCGCGGTCACCAGCCAGGCGTGCGAACTGGTGGTGTTCCGCACCGATGACTGGACCGAACACGTCCGAATCCCGGACAGCGAGCTGTGGGGGCAGGACATCCAGTGGGTGCCCGGCACGCACCAGCTCACCAAGCGGCTCGTCGAGGGCGGCGACGAGGCGCCGACCCGGGCGTACGACGTCGACACCGGCACGGAGGTGGACGTCGCCCCGCAACCACGGATGTTCCGCTCCCGTACCGGGCGGTACCGGGCCGACAGTGGCTTCGGCAGGCACCGTGCCGACGGCGGGTACGGCGGCTTCACCGGCTACGGCGCCTGGGTCGATGTGCTGACCTCGTCCGGCGAGTCGCGCCTGCTGCACCTGCCCCGAGGAAAGAAGTACGTCGGCAGCGTCTCCTTCAGCGCCGACGAGCGCCGGATGTTCGTGGGGCAGGGCAAGGACGTGCATGTCCTGGACCCTGAGGATGGGCGACTGCTCGCCACGGTCAGCGGGCTCCGGCCCGGGGCGATCGTCCGCCCGGACGGGGCCTACCTGGCAGCGGTTGGGCGGTCGAGTTCGTTCCCGGACAACCCCGAGGACAAGCTGATCGACCTGTGGCGGGTCTCCGACGGTGCGCTGCTGATGAGCTGCCGGTCGGGTGGCGGTTATGTCACTCCGACCTGGTCCCCCGACGGCAGCACGCTCGCGACCTCGGTGGTCACCGGCAGCCAGGGGTACGGGGGCGAGATCCGCGTCTACCGCGCCGGGCCGCCCGTCGAGCCGCCGGAGGAGGTGCACCTGACGGCCGACAAGCTACGCGCGCTCATCAAGAGCGGCGATATCAAAGACGAGCCCTACCTGCACTACATGTTGATCGAACGTGAGCAGGACCCGGTGGTACGCGGCCGGTCCCGGGGGAAGGCCGGTGTCCGGCGGAAACGGCGGGACGGCCTGTGGGAGGCGGCCGAGGCGTACCGGAAGGCGGTCGAGATCGGCGGCACGACCGACGCCGCCCTGCACGCGTCCAGGGAACTCGCCTCGTTGCTGCTCGAACTGAACGACCCGGAGGGTGCGGTGGCTGCCGCGCGGACCGCGCACAGCATCGCCGCGTCCCGCGACCTTGACGACAGGAAGAACAGCAAGGCCCTGGCCGAGATCGCGGTACGCCTCGGCGACGCGCTGCGCACCCGGGACGCCGAGGAGGATGACCAGGAACAGGCCCGCGCCGCCTACCAGCAGGCCATCGACCTCGGCGCGAAGCGGGTCGGCCAGGCCACCCTCGGCCTCGGCTGGACGGCGTACAACCTGGGCGAGGACGACGTGGCCGAGGCGCACCTGCAACGCGCCGTCGGGATGTTGGCCAACGAGCCCGGCGCCGAGGCCACCGCGGCCATGCTGCTCGGCGGTATCGCCAAGCGCCGCCGGGACCTGCCGAGCGCGCTCACGTGGTATCAGCGGGGCGCGAAGGCTGACAGCATCCAGCAGCCGCTGGCCGCCGCACATCTCGGCGAACTGCACTACTGGCTGGGCGACCATGAGGGAACCCGCACCTGGTACCAGCGGGCGCTGAAGTTCGCGTACGATCCGGCCGTGATCGCCGAGGCCACCTTCCGGCTCGGCGAACTGGCCGCCGAGGACGGCGACCGGGAGGCCGCGGCCGAGTTCCTGCGACAGGCCGCCGCGACCGGCCACGAGGGGTTCGCCGAGCGGGCCGAGGAACTGCTGAGCCGACTGACCGGCGGCGCCGACGGGGGTCGCGGCTGACCGATGCCAACCGGAGGCCATACCTTTCCGTTCGTGATCATGATCGCCTTCGGGGGCGAGATGGCGGCGATGGCATCATTCCGGCATGACCGCTCCGACCTTTGTTTTCGTTCACGGTGCCGCCAGCAACTCGTTCACCTGGGCACCGATGCAGCGCGAGTTGACCTTGCGCGGGCACCGTTCGCTCGCCGTCGACCTGCCCGGGCATGGGTTCGGCGCGACGTTTCCGGCGGCCTACCAGACGCCGCAGGATCTCGCCGCCCTGGCGACCGCGCCGAGCGCGATGGCCGGCATCGGGCACGCGGACAACGTGGCGCACGTCCTGGACGTGGTGAAGCGGGTACGCGAGCACGGGCCGGTGATCCTCGTCGGTCACAGCCGGGGTGGGCTCACCCTGACCGGGGTCGGCAACGCCGCCCCGGAACTGCTGGACCGGCTGGTCTATATCTCGGCGTGGTGCTGCGTTGACGACACCCCGGCCGGCTATCAGACCTCGGCGGAGAACGCGTCGACCGCGCTGTCCGGGGTCGGCGGCCTGGTCGCCGCGAATCCGGCGGAACTCGGCGCGCTGCGCTTCAACTGGCGTACCGCCGATCCCGCACTGCTCGCAACGCTTCGGGAGGCGACGCTGGCCGACGGCACCGACGACGAGTTCTACGGATATCTGAACACCCTGGAGCCGGACGAGAGTCTGGACGCCGGCGAGGAGCGGGTCGACGCCGAGACCTGGGGCCGGATTCCGCGCACCTACGTTCGGCTCACCGCCGACCGGTCGATTCCGGTCGCGCTCCAGGACCGGTTCATCGCCGAGGCTGACGCGCTGACCCCCGCCAACCGGTTCGACGTCCGGTCGCTCGATGTCAGCCATGCCAGTGTGCTGGTCCGCCCGGGCGAGGCCGCGGCCCTGCTCTCATCGCTGGTCCAGCGGTGACGATTCGCTAGCCTCGCCGGCATGTCCGCATCGCCCGATCGCCGGCCGGCGACCCTCGACGATCCGCCGGTCGACGTCGCCGACCCGCACGAACTGCTTCTCCGTTACCTGGACTGGTACCGGGAGGCGCTGCTGCGCAAGATCGACGGGTTGAGCGAACCGGAACTCCGCGCCCCGGTGGAGCCGCTCGGCTGGTCTCCACTCGGACTGGTCAAGCATCTCGGCTGGGTGGAGCGGCGGTGGATGCGCTGGGGCTTCGCCGCCGAGGACGTCGTGGCGTACCTGTCGGACGACGACGAGGCCGAGTGGCGGGTGTCGGCCGACGAGTCCGTCGACGACGTACTGGCGGCCTATCACGACGAGGTACGCCGGTCCCGGGCCCTGGCCGCCACCGCCGACCTGGCCCAGCCGGCCCGGCTCGGCGGGCGGTTCCGCACCGCCGCGCAGGCGCCGTCGCTCGGCCGCATCCTCTTCCACCTCTTCCAGGAGTACGCCCGGCACCTCGGTCACCTCGACATCGCCCGGGAACTGCTCGACGGCACGGTCGGCGAGTAGTCAGCGGGCCTTCGAGCGTTGCTCCGAAAGACCTTGAGAGTTTCGGCAACCTCAGTTCTGCCAACCTCAGGGCCTATCCTGGGCGGATGCGTCTGGAAACCCTCAACCCGGCGTACCGGGCTCCGGGTGGCGGGACGGCGTGGTGAGCCGGGCGGAGCGGAGACTGCGCCCCGTCGATCTCGCCCGGCTGGCCGGCATCTCCACCCAGCAGGTCCGCAACTATCTCGACGCCGGGGTGCTGCCCCCGGCGCCCCGGAGTGCGTCGGGATACCGCCAGTTCGACGAGCGGCACCGCCGGGCGTTGTTGACGTACCGGGCCCTGGCTCGGGGGTACGGCTGGGAGACCGCTCGGTCGATCATGTGCGCGGTGCATGTCGGGGACCTGCCGGCCGCGCTGGCGTTGGTCGACGCCAGTCATGCCGGGCTGCACGAGGAGCGTCGTTCGCTCGCCGAGACCGGTACGGCTCTGGAGGCGGTTGCCGAGGAGGAGACCGAGTCGGTGACCGTGCCCCGGCTGGCGCTGCGGATCGGCGAGTTGGCGGCCCGGCTGGGTGTGCGTACGTCGGCGCTTCGGGTCTGGGAGGCCGCCGGGTTGCTGGTGCCGGAGCGGGAACGGGGCACCGGATACCGCCGGTTCGGTCCGGCCGAGATCCGGGACGCGCAGATGATCAGCATGCTCCGGCGGAGTCGCTATTTGCTGCCGCAGATCCGGCCGATCCTCGACGGTCTCCGCCGCACCGGCAGTACGGCCGCGCTCCGGGTCGCCGTGGCACGGCGCCAACTGGAGTTGACCGAGCGGGCTACCGCGATGCTCGAAGGGTCGAGCCGGCTGCACGACTACCTGAACTCCACTCCCGGCGAGGGAGAGGGCGATCGGCAACCCGCCGGCCAGCCGAGCACCGTGCCGGGCGAGGGAGACGGCGAGCGGTCATCCCCCGGCTAGCCGAGTCACTGCGCCAGGCGAGGGGAGGGCAGCTAGCCGGCCACCCGAGGATCGTGTCGGGCGGGGGGCGGCGAGTGGTGAGCCGTCGTCGGGCGGTACCGGAGCGGTAGGCTGCCGGGCGTGGAGTCCGTGCCGTTCCTCCTCGCCGGCCGGCCGGCCCGGGGCGCCGATCCGTTCGTGGTCCGGCATCCGTACGACGGCCGCGAAGTCGGCCGGACCAGCCACGCCGACCCGGAGCAGGTCGAGACGGCGGTCGCCGCCGCCGCTGCGGTGGCGGACCGGGCCGCCGCGCTGCCGGCGCACGTCCGGGCCGGAGCGCTGGACCAGGTGTCCCGGCGGCTCGCCGAGCGGGCCGAGGAGTTCGCCCGACTGATCACCGCCGAGAGCGGCAAGCCGGTCAGATGGGCGAGGGCCGAGGTCGCCCGCGCGGTCGCCACCTTCCGGTGGGGCGCCGAGGAGGCCCGGCGCTGGTCCGGCGAGATGCAGCGACTGGACACCGAGCCGACCGGGGAGGGCCGGATCGCGCTGGTACGCCGGCTGCCCCGGGGGCCGGTGCTCGGCATCACCCCGTTCAACTTCCCGCTGAACCTGGTCGCGCACAAGGTCGCCCCCGCGCTGGCGGTCGGGGCGCCGATCGTGGTCAAGCCGGCCCCGGCGACCCCGCTGACCGCGCTGCTCCTCGGCGAGTTGCTGGCCGAGGTGACCGAGCCGGACGGTCCGGACAGCGGTCTGCCGGCCGGGATGTGCTCGGTGCTGCCGCTGCCGAACGACCGGGCCGGTGACCTGGTCCGCCACCCCCGGCTCCCGGTGGTGTCGTTCACCGGCTCCGGGCCGGTCGGCGCGGCGATCCGGCAGGCGGTACCGGGCAAGCACGTCACGCTGGAGTTGGGTGGCAACGCCGCCGCGGTGGTCTGCGCGGACTGGGCCAGCGCCGACGACTTCGACCACGCCGCGCACCGGATCGCCACCTTCGGCAACTACCAGGCCGGGCAGAGCTGCATCGCGGTGCAGCGGGTCTTCGTGCACGAGTGGCTGCTCGACGGCTTCCTCCCCCGGCTGGTCGCGGCGGTCGCCGCACTGCGTACCGGGGATCCGGCCGACGAGGCGACCGACGTCGGGCCGCTGATCGACGAGACCGCCGCCCGGCGTGTGGAGAGCTGGGTCGACGAGGCGGTGGCGGCCGGTGCCACCGTCGAGCTGGGCGGGCGCCGCGAGGGCACCTGCTACGCCCCCACCGTGCTGACCGGGGTGCCGCCGGAGTGCCGGGTCAACACCGAGGAGGTCTTCGGGCCGGTCCTGGTGGTGGCGCCGGTGCCGGACGACGCGGGCGCGTTCGCCGCTGTCAACGACTCGGCGTACGGGTTGCAGGCCGGGATCTTCACGCACAGTCTCCAGACCGCGTTCACCGCGTACCGGACGCTCCGGGTCGGTGGGGTGATCGTCGGGGACGTGCCGTCGTACCGGGCCGACCAGATGCCGTACGGCGGGGTGAAGGGCAGCGGCGTCGGCCGGGAGGGGGTACGCAGCGCGATGGAGGACTACACCGAAGCCCGGGTGATGGTGCTGAGCGGGATCGAGTGGTAACCCGACCGCCGGAGCTGTCCACCGTCTCCGCCACGATCGAGACCCCGGGCACCGTGGCCGAGGCGGAGGCGGTGCAGGATCGGCTGCGTCCACTGGTCGACCTGGCCGGGCCGGGGCCGACCGCACCCCGCACGGTGGCCGGGCTCGACGTGGCGTACGCCGAGGACGGCGACCGGCTCGCCGCCGCGGTGACCGTGCTGGACCCGACCACCCTGGAAGTACTCGACACGGCGGTGGCCACCGGCCGGGCCGCCTTCGACTACGTACCCGGGCTGTTCGCCTTCCGGGAGCTGCCCGCCCTGCTCACCGCGCTCGCCCGGCTGACCGTCGAGCCGGAGCTGCTGGTCTGCGACGGGCACGGGCTCGCCCACCCGCGCCGGTTCGGGCTCGCCTGCCACCTGGGCGTGCTCACCGACCGTCCGGCGATCGGCGTCGGCAAGACCCCGCTGGTCGGCACGTGGGCCGGACCGGATCGCCGACGCGGGTCCTGGGCGCCGCTGCGCGACGGTACGGAGCAGGTCGGCCGGGTGCTGCGGACCCGGGACGACGTCAAACCGGTCTTCGTCTCGGTGGGGCACCGGATGGATCTGGACAACGCCTGCGCTCAGGTGCTCCGGCTCACCCCGCGTTACCGGTTGCCGGAGACCACCCGGCAGGCCGACCAGCTCTGCCGGGCTGAACTGCGCAAACTCGCCGGGGTGTAACGGCGGGAGCCGTCCGGTCGCGTCCGGTCGCGTCTGGTGGCGTCTGGTCGCAGAGGGGTCACTTTCGGCCACCACCGGAGGATTCAGCACGGTGCCGGTCGGGCATGAGAGAGGGTGGCTGCCGGTACACCGGTAGCCTGTGCCCTGATCTTGTACTGCGACGAGCGAGGTAATCATGTCGGTACGGCGTGGCGCGACCTGGCTGGGTACCGTCTGCGTACTGGTCGGCACGACGGTGTCACTCGCCGCCGCCCCGGCCGTGGCCGAGGACGAGTCGGTACGCGTCCGCGTACCCAAGTCGATCAGCGCGGGCGGCTCACCGGGCTCGGTGACGGTGAACGTCTCGATGGACGACGGCGACTGCGTGAACGTCCGTACCGCGCTCGGCGTGCACCTGCCGGGGCTGACCGCCGACCGGGTCGAGATGCAGGTCGACGTCGACGGTGACTGGCGCCGGGTGTCGGTCTCGGATGCCGCGAACGGGCTGGTGGTGGGGGAGCGCACCGCACCGGAGAAGCCCGAACTCTGCGAGAAGAAGAGCGTGTCCAGCCGGTACCGGGTGATCCTGGCCGAAGGTGTGCCGGGCGGCCGGGTGACCCTGGTGGCCGAGGCGTACGCGGCGGGCGGCCGGCTGCTCGGTCGGGACAGCGACTCGGCCCGGGTGACCGGCCGGACCGGGGACGCCGCCGATTCGTCGGAACGTATCCCCGAGTTGGTGACCCCGTCCGCGACCGCGCAGGCCACCGAGGTGCCGGGCGCGGAGGCCACCCAGGACGGGGCCGTCGCCCTGCCGACGAAGCCGGCCGCCGCCGACTCCTCTGGCGGCTCGCTCGGGCTGGGCGGCCTGGTGATGGTGGTCGGCGTGGTGATGGTCGGGATCGGGATCGCCCTGATGGTGCTGCTGATCCGGCGGAGCCGGGCGGAGGGTGGCCGGGCTGCCGGTGCGCCGTCGGCCGGTGCGGATCCGACCGCCCGGATCGTGCTGCTCGGTGCCGAGCCCACCACCCGGATCGCACCGACCCCCCGGATCGCGCCGACCGGTGCGGACCCGACGGCCCGGATCACCCCGGTAGGCACGGTCTTCGGCAGCGGTGCGGATCCGACGGCCCGGATCACGCCGGTAGGCCCGGTCTTCCGCAGCGGCGTGCAGACGCCCGGTGTCGGGCCGGTCGGGTCGGTCGGGCCGCTGCCCGGCTCCGGGCCGGTCGGCGCCGCCGGACGGGCGCCTGACGGGCGGCCGGGCGGCGTACCGCCGGTCGTCGGCGACCAGACGCTGATCCTGCCCGCCGCCGGAGTGACGCCACCGCGACCGGCCGGCACCACACCGCCCCGGCAGCCCGGACCGGTACCGCCGCACGGGGTACCGCCGCACGGAGCGACTCCGCACGGGGTACCGCCGCACGGAGCGACTCCGCACGGTGTGACTCCGTACGGGGTGCCGCCGGCCCGGGCCGGTTCGGTGGCCCCGGGCGACGTGCCGGCCCGGCCGGGTGCCGCGCCGCCCCGACCGGACGGGTCCGTACCTCCGGAGCAGCCTCCGGCCGGTGGCCCGGACGCCACCCTGATCCTGCCGCCGGCCCGGCGTCCTCCGCAGTAGCGCCCGGATGGCGCTTCCGGCCGGGCGTGTCGGGGTCGCCACGGCACGCCGAGCAGGGCGGACGGCCCTGTTCGCCGCCGGCAGATCGCCTTGGGGCGGGGCGTGCCGTCCGGCTCCGATACGCTCAGGCCGTTGACCGAGTGTCCGGCTGAGGGGCGAGATCTTGTCTGATTTGTCCGCAATCGTCAAGGCGTACGACGTCCGGGGTACCGTTCCCGGACAGTGGGACGAGCGGGCCGCCGAGGCGTTGGGCGCGGCCTTCGCGCAGCTACTCCGTACCTCCGGTGAGCCGGCCGGGACCGTCGCCGTCGCGTACGACATGCGGGAGTCGTCGCCGGGCCTCGCCGCCGCCTTCACCGCCGGGGTCCGCTCCGAGGGGCTCGGCGTGCTCCACCTCGGCCTGGGCAGCACCGACCTGCTCTACTACGCCTCCGGCAGCCTCGGCCTGCCCGGCGCCATGTTCACCGCCAGCCACAACCCGGCCGGCTACAACGGCATCAAGATGTGCCGGTCCGGCGCCCGGCCGATCGGCCAGGACACCGGGCTGGCCGAGCTGCGCGACCGGGCCCAGGCGCTGCTGGACAAGGGCGAGACCCGGCCGGCGGACGAGTCGCTGCCGCCGCTGGAGCACCGTGACCTGCTGCCCGCGTACGCCGCCCACCTGCGCACCCTGGTCGACCTGACCGGGATCCGCCCGCTCAAGGTGGTGATCGACGCGGGCAACGGCATGGGCGGATTCACCGCGCCAGCCGTGCTCGGCGACGCCGTCCTGCCGGCGCTGCCACTGGAGATCGTGCCGCTCTACTTCGAGCTGGACGGCTCGTTCCCGAACCACGAGGCGAACCCGCTGGACCCGGCGAACCTGGTCGACCTCCAGGCGGCCGTACGCGCGCACGGCGCCGACCTCGGGCTCGCCTTCGACGGGGACGCGGACCGCTGCTTCGTGGTCGACGAGCGGGGCGAACCGGTCTCGCCGTCGGCGATCACCGCCCTGGTGGCGGTCCGCGAGCTGGCCAAGCACCCCGGCGCGGCGATCATCCACAATCTGATCACGTCCAGCGCGGTGCCGGAGATCGTCCGTGAGCACGGCGGCGAGCCGGTGTGCAGCCGGGTCGGCCACTCCTTCATCAAGGCCGACATGGCCCGCACCAACGCGGCCTTCGGCGGCGAGCACTCGGCGCACTACTACTTCCGGGACTTCTGGTTCGCCGACACCGGCATGCTCGCCGCGATGCACCTGCTGGCGGCGCTCGGCGAGCAGGACGCCCCGCTCTCCGAACTCGGCCGGGCATACGAGCGGTACGCCGCCTCCGGCGAGATCAACTCGACGGTACCGGACCAGCGGGCCAAGCTCGCCGAGGTCCGGGCGGCCTACCCGGACGCCGAGACCGACGAGCTGGACGGGCTGACCCTGCGCTTCCCCGACGGTGCCTGGGTCAACCTGCGCCCGTCCAACACCGAGCCGCTGCTCCGGCTGAACGTCGAGGCGCCCACCCCGGAACGGATGGTGGCGCTGCGCGACGAGGTACTCGGACTGGTTCGCCGATAAGATCCATCGCGCCGGTCGGACAACCGCCGTACCCGACCTATCGCCCGAGGAGTGGAAGGAGCCGCACGGTGGCCCTCGACCCGCAGTTGCTGGAGATTCTGGCCTGCCCGGACACCCATCACGCACCGCTGGACTACGATCCGGCGGCGCAGACCCTGACCTGCACCGAGTGCGCGCGGATCTTCGAGGTACGCGACGACGTACCGGTGCTGCTGCTGGACGAGGCGCGTGGCGGCCCGGTGGCCGACTCGGACGCGACCCCCGGCGGCACCACGGACCAGCGATGATGGACGGTACGGCCGGTCTGCGCGGTCGCCCGGTCGCAGACGAGGCGCTGCTCGACGACGTCGCGGCGATGAACGAGAACGACCCCGGCGGGATGCTCCGGCACACCGCCGCGGCCGGGGCCCAGGTGCGGGAGTCCGCCGCGCTGGCCGCCGAGGCCAACCTCGGGATACTCGCCGACGAGGGGCGCCCCCGGGCGGTCGTGATCGCCGGCATCGGCACCGCCGCGCGTACCGGTGAGGTGCTGGCCACAGTCGCCGGCCCGCGCTGCCCGGTTCCGGTGATCCCGCACCGCAGCGCCGGGGTGCCCGGCTGGGTGGGCGCGGCGGACGTGGTCATCGCGGTCAGCGCCTCCGGACGCAGCCCCGAGGCGCTCGGCGCGGCCGAGGCCGCCGCCCGGCGCGGGGCCCGGCTGGTCGCGGTCGGTGCGCCGGACTCGCAGCTCCAGTCGGTGGCCGAGGGTGCCCGGGCGCCGTTCATCCCGGTGCCCCGCCGGGCGCCGGCCCGGGCCAGCCTCTGGGCGCTCACCGTGCCGGTGCTGCTCGCCGCCCGCGCGCTCGGCCTGGTGAAGGTGAACGAGGCGGACCTGGCCGAGACGGCGGCCCGGCTGGACGCGGAGGCCGACCGGTGCCGCCCGTCCGCCGAGTCCTTCGTCAACCCGGCCAAGTCGCTGGCGCTGGGCCTGGCCGGCTCAGTGCCGATCGTCTGGGGCTCGTCCCCGCTGGCCACGGCCGCGGCCCGGCGGTTCGGCGACACCCTCTCGGCGAACGCCCGCTACCCGGTGGTGGCCGGCGCGCTCGGCGAGGCGGGACGGGGCCGGGTCGGCCTGCTCGACGGCGTCTTCGGCGGCCTCGGCGAGTCCAGCCGGGACATCTTCGCCGACCCGAACGACGAGCCGACCGGTACCCGGCTGCGGCTGGTGCTGCTCCGCGACGGCGGCCTGAACGCCGAGGACGACACCGACGAGCCGCTGGTGGTGGAGGAGCGTCGGGCCGACGCCGTGCAGACCCTCGCCGAGCGGCGCGGGGTGCGTTGCGACGTGGTGACCGCCGAGGGCGGATCCGCGCTGGAACGACTCGCCTCGCTGACCGCGGTACCCGACTTCGCCTCGATCTACCTGGCGCTGGCGCACGGCCTCGACCCGATGGCCGTACCGGCGATCACCGAAATGAAGGAGCTTTCCAACCCGTGACCGAGCAGATCACCCGGCCCGGTGCCGCCCTGGCCGAGGCCGCCGAGTTGGCCGAGGGCCGGTCGTGAGTGCGAGTGGCGGCACCAAGGCGGTCGTCGCGGCCCTGCTGGCCAACCTGGGCATCGCGGTCACCAAGTTCGTCGCGTTCGGGCTGAGCGGCTCGTCGTCGATGCTCGCCGAGTCGATCCACTCGGTGGCCGACTCCGGCAACCAGGCGCTGCTGCTGCTCGGCGGGCGCCGGGCGAAGCGCAAGGCCACCCCGGAACACCCCTTCGGGTACGGCCGCGAGCGCTACATCTACGCGTTCATCGTCTCCATCGTGCTGTTCAGCGTCGGTGGCCTCTTCGCGCTCTACGAGGCATACCACAAGTGGCACGAGCAGCGGGTGGACGGTCCGCACGGCATCGACAGCTGGCCGTGGCTGCCGGTCGTCGTGCTGGTGGTCGCGATCATCCTGGAGTCGTTCTCGTTCCGGACCGCGATCGTCGAGTCGAACGCGGTCCGGGGCAAGGCGTCCTGGAAGGAGTTCATCCGCCGGGCGAAGGCACCGGAGCTGCCGGTCGTACTCCTGGAGGACCTCGGCGCGCTGCTCGGTCTGGTCTTCGCCCTGATCGGCGTCTCGATGACCCTGATCACCGACAACGGCTACTGGGACGCGGCCGGCACCGCGGCGATCGGCCTGCTGTTGGTGATCATCGCGGTCATCCTGGCGCTGGAGACCAAGAGTCTGCTGATCGGCGAGGGGGCCAGCCCGGAGGACGTCCGGCGGATCGAGCAGGCGATCAGCTCGGGTTCCGAGGTCGAGCGGATCATCCACATGAAGACCCTGCACCTGGGGCCGGACGAGCTGCTGGTCGCGGCCAAGGTCGCGGTGCGGCCGTACGCCTCGGCGGCCGAGCTGGCCGAGGGGATCAACTCGGTCGAGGCGCGGATCCGCAACTCCGTACCGATCGCCCGGGCGATCTACCTGGAGCCGGACATCTACCGGAACGCGGAGCAGTCCGCCGACGGGGTACCGGAACTCGAGGGGGCCTGAGCAGTGGAGCCGCTGCACGGCCGGATCCGCGACTACGCCTGGGGGTCGCGCACCGTCCTCGCCGAGTTGCAGGGCCGTCCGGTGCCGAGCGACGGCCCGGAGGCGGAGCTGTGGTTGGGTGCTCATCCCGGTGATCCGAGCACGCTGCACCGGGGCGGTGCGCCGCTGAGCCTGGTCGACGCGTTCGCCGAGGATCCGGGGCGCTGGCTCGGCGCCGACGTGGTCGACCGGTTCGGCCAGCGGCTGCCGTTCCTGCTCAAGGTGCTGGCCCCGGAGGCGCCGCTGTCGTTGCAGGCGCATCCGGACGCCGAGCAGGCCAGGGCCGGGTACGCGGCCGAGACGACCGACCCGGAGTTGACCCACCGCAACTACGTCGACCCGTACCACAAGCCGGAGATGCTGGTCGCGGTCTCGCCGTTCCAGGCGCTGTGCGGGTTCCGCGATCCGAAGAACTCGGCGGACCTGCTCGACGCGTTCGGGGTGGCCTCGCTCGCACCGGTGGTCGCCGCGTTGCGGGCCGGCACCGACGGGCTGCCGGACGCGGTGCGTACCCTGCTCACCTGGCCTCCCTCGGAGCGGGCCGGGCTGGTCGCGGCGGTGGTCGCGGCGGAGGTCGGCGCGCAGTTCGCCGCCTCGGCCGAGCTGGCCCGCGAGCTGGCCCGACGCTATCCGGCGGATCCGGGCGTACTGGTCGCGCTGCTGCTCAACCACGTCAGCCTGGCCCCGGGCGAGGCGATCTGGATGCCGGCCGGCAACCTGCACGCCTACCTCTACGGCGCCGGGGTGGAGATCCTGGCGGCCAGCGACAACGTGCTGCGCGGCGGACTCACCCCGAAGCACGTGGACGTGCGGGAACTGCTCCGGGTGCTCCGGTTCGAGGTGCTCGCCGACCCGGTGGTGAGCCCGGTACCGGTCTCTCCCGGCGTGGTTACCTGGCCGGTGCCGGTGCACGACTTCGCCCTGCACGGCGTACGCCTCGACGACCGGACCGGGTCGGCCCGGCTCGACCTGCGCGGACCCCGGATCGCGCTCTGCCTGGCCGGCGAGGTCACCGTGGCGGACAGCGCCGGATCGGCGCTGCTCGGGCCCGGTGCGGCGGCGATCGGCCGGGCCGACGGCGGGCCGCTGACCGTCAGCGGCGACGGCGAACTCTACGTCGCCTCGGTCGGGCTGTCCTGACCCGGTCGGGCAGCCCGAACACGAGTCCCCGCAAAACGGAAATTTGCGGATCGGCTTGACACCTATCTCGCTCAGTGTGACGCTGTGAGTACGCAGCGTTATCGCGACGCAGGTCCGAGACACGCGCGGGGGAACCAAACCGGGGGGATGCGCGGGGCGGCCGGAGACTGGGTGGAAAGGTCCGCCCGGGACCGACCGCCCCGCGCGCTGTCCCGCCGCCTCCGCGCCGCTGTCCCGCCCGGTTCGGGCAGCCGTCGGGCCGACCCGTACTGTCCGGATAACGACCAGACCGGAGTCCGTCGCGGTACGGCCGGAGCGTAACGTGGAGGGTCGCGCCGCAGACCGTACGACAGGAGCCTTCATGACCAGCACTCTCCCGGCACCCGCGGGTGGTTCGTCCGCCGCGCCCCGGCCCGGCACTGTCGCCGAGGGCGACTACAAGGTGGCGGACCTCTCCCTCGCCGAGTTCGGGCGCAAGGAGATCCGACTCGCCGAGCACGAGATGCCCGGCCTGATGTCGATCCGTCGCGAATACGCCGCCGAGCAGCCGCTGCGCGGTGCCCGGATCACCGGCTCGCTGCACATGACGATCCAGACCGCGGTACTCATCGAGACCCTGGTGGCGCTCGGCGCCCAGGTCCGCTGGGCCTCGTGCAACATCTTCTCCACCCAGGACCACGCCGCCGCCGCCATCGTGGTCGGCCCGGACGGCACCGCCGACGCCCCGTCCGGCGTACCGGTCTACGCATGGAAGGGCGAGTCGCTCGAAGAGTACTGGTGGTGCACCGAGCAGGTGCTGCTCTGGCCGGACGGCCAGGCGCCGAACATGATCCTCGACGACGGTGGCGACGCCACCCTGCTGGTGCACCGGGGTGCCCAGTTCGAGGGTGCCGGCGCGGTGCCTCCGGTGGAGAGCGCCGACTCCGAGGAGTACGCGGTCATCCTCAACCTGCTGCACCGCTCGCTGGCCGAGGACGACCGGCGCTGGACCCGGGTCGCCGCCGGCATCAAGGGCGTGACCGAGGAGACCACCACCGGCGTGCACCGGCTCTACGAGATGCAGCAGAACGGCACGCTGCTCTTCCCGGCCATCAACGTCAACGACTCGGTGACCAAGAGCAAGTTCGACAACAAGTACGGCTGCCGCCACTCGCTGATCGACGGCATCAACCGGGCCACCGACGTGCTGATCGGCGGCAAGACCGCGGTCGTACTCGGCTACGGCGACGTCGGCAAGGGCTGCGCCGAGTCGCTGCGCGGCCAGGGCGCCCGGGTCATCGTCACCGAGGTCGACCCGATCTGCGCGCTCCAGGCCGCGATGGACGGCTACCAGGTGTCCACCCTGGACGACGTGGTGGAGACCGCCGACATCTTCATCACCGCGACCGGCTGCTTCGACGTCATCCGCAACGACCACATGGCCCGGATGAAGCACCAGGCGATCGTCGGCAACATCGGCCACTTCGACAACGAGATCGACATGGCCGGCCTGGCCAAGCGCTCCGACGTGCAGCGGATCAACATCAAGCCGCAGGTGGACGTCTGGCAGTTCGACGACGGCCACTCGATCATCGTGCTCTCCGAGGGCCGGCTGCTGAACCTGGGCAACGCCACCGGGCACCCGAGCTTCGTGATGTCGAACTCGTTCGCCAACCAGACGATCGCGCAGATCGAACTCTTCGTCAAGACCGAGGAATACCCGGTCGGCGTCTACACGCTGCCGAAGCACCTGGACGAGAAGGTCGCCCGGCTGCACCTGGACGCGCTCGGCGCCAAGCTGACCGAGCTGACCAAGGAGCAGGCCGGCTACCTCGGCATCCCGGTCGAGGGACCTTACAAGCCGGAGCACTACCGCTACTGAGCACTACCGCTACTGGGCACCGATCGACGAGCCCGGGCCGGCAGCCCTCGCCGCCGCCCCGGGCTCGTTCGTCGGATCGGCGCCGGGGCCGACGACCCCGGCGCGGGTCACTCCCGGCGGGGCCGGATCCAGGTCCAGACGCAGTAGCCGAGCCAGGCGATCACGACCGCCGTGGCGAGCGGCCGGAGCCGCAGCGCGTTCAGTGCGATCACCACCGCCAGGACCAGCAGCCAGGGCAGAAACGCCTTCACCGGGTCGACCCGTTCGGCGTGCCGGAGCCGGCCACCGCCGGCCGGACCAGCGCCGGTTGCGGCACCGGGTGCGCCAGCGCCGGCACCGCCGGCCGGACCGCCGCCGACCCCGGAGCCTCGGCGGCCGGCGCGGCGAGTTCCGGCCAGAGGGTCGAGGTCACCGATCGGGTACGCGCCAGCCGCTGCCGGGCCCGCACGTGACGCTCGGCCAGCACGGCGGCCAGGTAGGCCCACTCGGGCAGGCCGGGCGGGGGCGGTGGGGAGGTCACCGCCGCCACCTCCGCCCAGAGTGACCGGGTCAGCCGACGCCGGGCGTCCCGGGTCAGCGTCGAGGTGCGACTGAGCAGTTGGCGTACGGCCAGCGCCAGGCCGTCGTCCAGCCGGGTCAGATCCAGGGTGGCCGCCCAACTGGCCAGTGGCGGGACCATGGTCGGGACGTAGCCGGTGCCGGCCGGACTCCGATCGTGGATGACCAGCGTGCCGGCGGCCAGGTCACCGAGCCGCCGTCCCCGGGGGTCGGTGAGCATCACCGTCACCCCCACCGCCCAGGTGAGCAGGGGCAGTACCAGACCGGGCCACTCCACCGCGACGCCGACCAGGCTGCGGGTCAGCGCCGGCCGGAAGCCGACCCGGCCACCGTCGGTGCGTACCACCCGCAGTCCGACGGCGAGCTTGCCGACCGTACGGCCGGAGTTGAGGGTCTCGCATGCCACCGGGTAGCCGACCAGGATCAGCACCACGCCGACGGTCTGCAACCCGCGCAGGGCCGCGGCATCCAGGGCGCCCGGGCCGAGCAGCGAGCTGAGCAGGATTCCCGCGCCGGTCAGCAGGACCACCGCCAGGGTGAACTGCACCAGGATGTCGAGCAGCAGGGCCAGCACCCGGGAGCCGAGCCGGGCGACCCGGATGTCCAGCTCGACCGCTTCGCCGCTGACCAGTCCGGCGTCCGCGCCGTATCCCCCGGATGGCGCCGGCCTGCCCGGGACGGACCTCGGTGGTTGCGCTGTCACCAGGACAGTGAACACTATGGTCGCGAACCCTGGGGAGCTGAGCTTTGGATCTCGACGCGTACGCGGCGGAGCACGACCGGGAGTGGCGGCGGCTGGCCGAGCTGACCAGACGGTACCGGCTCGGCGCCGACGAGGCCGACGAGCTGATCGCGCTCTACCAGCGGGTCGCCACGCACCTGTCGGTGGTACGCAGCCGGTCGCCCGATCCGGTCCTGGTCGCCCGGCTCTCCCAACTGGTGCTGGCCGCCCGGGCCCGGCTCGCCGGCCGGTCCGGCTTCTCCTGGGCGGCCGTCGGCCGGTTCTTCTCCACCGGCTTTCCGCTGGCCGTCTACCGGGCCTGGCCGTGGTGGACCGCCGTCGGCGTCGGGTTCGTCCTGGTCGCGGGCTTCCTGATGTACTGGACCGCCGGGCATCCGGAGACCGCCGAGGCGCTGATCGGCGAGGACGCGGCGGCCGAGGCTTTCGAGGCCCGGTTCGTCGGCTACTACAGCGAGTACTCCGCACCGAGCTTCGCCTTCCAGTTGTGGACCCACAACGCCTGGATCGCCGCCCGCTGCCTCGCCAGCGGCATCCTGGTACTGCCGGTCTTCTACCTGCTCTGGCAGAACGCCCTCAACATCGGCGTGACCGGCGGGGTGCTCGCCGCCTACGACCGTACCGACGTCTTCTTCAGCATGATCACGCCGCACGGCCTGCTGGAGCTGACCGGGATCTTCGTGGCGGCCGGGGTCGGCCTGCGGATCGGCTGGGCCTGGATCGCGCCGCCGCCCGACCTGACCCGGGGCCAGGCGGTGGCCCGGGCCGGCCGCTCCGGCGTCCTGGTCGCGGTCGGCCTGGTCGGGCTCTTCGCGGTCGCCGGTCTGATCGAGGCGTTCGTCACCCCGGCGGCGGTCCCCACCGGGATCCGGGTCGGGATCGGCGTACTCGCCTGGCTCGGCTTCCTCGGCTACGTCTGCTACTTCGGCCGCCGCGCGGCCACCGCCACCCGGGAACCCGTCCGGGCCTGACCTGGCCGGCAGACCGAGCTGACGCGGCCAGCGGCTGGAGATGTGGCCGGCGGGCCGGGCCTGTGCTGGCCGACGGGTCGGAGCGGCGGAACTGACCCGGGCGGCGGGGCGGGTCAGAGCTGACCGAGGGCCTTGAGCCGGAGGTAGGTGTCGGTGACCATCGGCGCCAGCCGGTCGGCCGGGGCGTCGACCACGGTCACCCCGTGCCGGGCCAGCGCCGCGCGTACCCGGTCCCGGTCGCCCAGTGCCCGCCAGGCGGCGGAGACCGCGTAGGCGTCCTGGACGGTCTCCGGCGGGCGGGTGGTGAGGTCGGTCAGCACCGGGTCGTGCACCGATGCCACGATCACCCGGTGCCGGGTCGCCAGCCGGGGCAGGACCGGCAGCAGTCCCTCGCCGAGGGCACCCGGTTCCAGGGCGGTGAAGAGCACCACCACGGAGCGCCGGCGTTCCCGCCGGAGGATCTCCCCGGCGATCAGTTCGAAGTCGGTCTCCACCAGGGCCGGCTGGAGCGGGGCGAGGGTGTCGACCAGCCGGGCCAGCAGCGTCGACTGGGCGCCCCCGGTCAGCGCGACCCGGACCGCGTTGTCCACGGCCAGCAGGTCGACCCGGTCACCGGCCCGGGAGGCCAGCGCCGCCAGCAGCAGGGCGGCGTCGATGGCGGCGTCCAGCCGGGGCTCGTCGCCGACCCGTACCGCCGAGGTGCGCCCGGTGTCGAGTACGCAGACCACCCGCCGGTCGCGTTCCGGTCGCCAGGTCCGGACCAGTACGTCGGCCCGCCGGGCACTGGCCCGCCAGTCGACCGAGCGCACGTCGTCACCGACCACGTACTCGCGCAGGGTGTCGAACTCGGTGCCCTGGCCACGGCCCCGGGCCACCTCGGTACCGTCGATGATCCGCAGCCGGGCCAGCTTCTCCGGCAGGTGCCGGCGGGACTCGAACCGGGGCAGTACCCGCAGGGTCCACGGTGGCGTCGACGGCCGTTCCGCCCGCTGCCGGAACGCCAACCCCAACGGCCCGTACGAGCGCAGGGTCAGTCGTACCGCCGGCCGGTCGCCGCGCCGGGTCGGGGTCAGCCGGCTGGGCAGCTCCACCCGGTCGCCGGGCTCGACGCGTACCGTCGGGGCGCCGGGGAAGTCGAACCGGGCCCCGGCGGACGGCACCCAGGCGTCCCGGACCAGTGCGCGCAGCGGCCGGACCGAGGTGTTGTGCAGGTGTACCGAGACCGTGGCGGTGTCACCGAGCCGGACCGCCCGGTCGCCGTCCCGGCTCGCCCCGACCTCGCCGGGCGGGGCGGCCAGCAGCCAGTCGAGTACGGTCAGCGCCAGCACCACCCCGGACATCACCAGCACGCCCAGCCACGGGGCCGGCCAGAGCGGCAGGGTCAGCGCGCCCGCACCGAGCAGGATCGCCGCCCGTCCCGTCATCGTGGCGTCGGCACGGTGCCGAGCACCGCGTCCAGCACCGACCGGGTGGTGACGCCCTCCAGCTCGGCCTCCGGCCGCAGCCGCAGCCGGTGCCGCAGCGTCGGCCGGGCGATCGCCTTGACGTCGTCCGGGGTGACGTGGTCGCGCCCGGCCAGCCAGGCCCACGCCTTCGCCGTGACCAGCAGCGCGATCGCGCCCCGGGGCGAGGCGCCGAGTTCCAGCGCCGGGGCCGACCGGGTGGCCCGGCACAGGTCCACGATGTAGCCGAGCACGCTCTCGGCGACGGCGACCCGGCTCACCCCGGCCCGGGCCAGCGCCAGGTCGGCCGGGCTGGCCACCGGGCGTACCCCGGCGGCGGTCAGCTCGCGCGGGTCGAAGCCGGCGTGGTGCGCCCGGAGCACGCCCAACTCCTCGTCCCGGTTCGGCAGCGGCATCGTCAGGTGCAGCAGGAAGCGGTCGAGCTGCGCCTCGGGCAGCGGATAGGTGCCCTCGTACTCCACCGGGTTCTGGGTGGCGGCCACGATGAACGGGTCCGGCAGCGGGCGCCGGTTCCCCTCCACCGAGACCTGCCGCTCCTCCATCACCTCCAGCAGCGCGGCCTGGGTCTTCGGCGGCGTCCGGTTGATCTCGTCGGCCAGCAGCAGGTTGGTGAAGACCGGCCCCTCCCGGAAGGTGAAGGCGGCGGTGCGCGGGTCGAAGATGAGCGAGCCGGTGACGTCGCCGGGCATCAGGTCCGGGGTGAACTGGAGCCGCTTGGACTCCAGGTCGAGCGCGGCGGCGATGGTCCGCACCAGCAGGGTCTTGGCCACCCCCGGTACGCCTTCGAGCAGCACGTGCCCCCGGCAGAGCAGCGCGATCACCATCCCGGTGACCACGGCGTCCTGCCCGACGACCGCCTTGGCGACCTCGGTACGCAGCCGGTGCAGGGCGGCGCGCGCCTCGTCGGCCTCCACCGGGGCACCGGCCTGGGCCGGTACCGGGTACGGCGCGGTGGCGGGGCGCGGGTCTGTGGTTCCGGCGGGTCGGGTCACCGGGCGTCTCCTTCGCTGGGGCGGTCGTGCCGGGGCTGGTCAGGCGGAGAGGTGCCCAGGGAGGTGCCCGAGGCGGCGGCCAGGTCGTCGAGTGCCCGGGCCAGGTCGAGCAGCTCCTGGTTGGTCTCCGGGGCCGGCCCGTACAGCAGGTCGTGCACCTCGGCCGCGCCCCGGCCGGTACGCGCCGCGACGGCGGCGGCCAGCTCGTCCGGCCCGGCGTCGGGTGGTACGCCCCGGGACTGCGTCAGCCGGTGCAGGGCGGCGGCCCGCAGCGTCTCCGCCGCCGGCCCGTACGCCCGGGCCCGCTGGTAGAGCCGGCCGCGACCCAGCACCGTCTCGGCGGACGGGACGGTCACCGGCAACGGCTCGGCGACCGGTGGCCCGAGCCGGCGGGCCCGCCAGAGCACCACCAGCAGCAGGGCCAGGGCGAGCTGCGCCAGCAGGGCCCAGAACCAGGGCGGGAAGGCGTCCCAGAGCGGATTGCGCGGCTCCGGCGGGGCCGCCTGCTCGTCCTGCCCGGGTGCCGGCTGCTGCCGCCCGTCGTACTCCGGGGTGCCGTTGCCCTCCTGGGACTCTCCGTCGTCGTACGTCCCGGAGTCGTCGGGCATCGACGTCCACGGGTCCAGTTCGCCGTTGCGATGGTACGGCGGCGGTGGCTCCGGTCCGGCCAGGTCGAGCCAGACGACCCGGTCGTGGCTGCCGAGCAGTCCGGTGGCGAGCACGGCGTTGCCCCGCTCGGCTATCCGGTCGTTCCGGAACGGGTCACTGGCGCCGATCACGACGACCTCGCTGTCGCGCCGCTCCGTCCGGACCAGCCCGCCCGAGTAGCAGTAGTCGGTGCGGTTGTCCAGCCCGGGCGGGTTCGCGTACCGCTGCAACAGCGCGGCGGCCGGTCCGGCCCGCGCCGCCTCGGGCAGCGGGCAGGGCCGGCCGTCGGCATCGGCGTCGACCGCGCCGGCGGCCCAGCGCCGACCGGTGGCGGCCAGCGGCAGTTCGGCGCCGTCCAGCACCCGCTGCGGCGGGTCGACCAGCACCACCCGGGCCCGGTCGGCCGGCTCGGCGAGGTACGGCAGGTAGAGCGGGTGCACCAGCCCCGGCGAGGGGACGAAGAGGGTGAACCCCCGGCTGGTCGCCTGGATCAGCGCCTGTCGGGTACTGGTGAACCGCTCGACGGCGACGCCCTCGGCGCGGAGCCGGTCGGCGAGCCGGCTCCCGCCCTCGTCGTCGGCGTTGACCGGGGAGAGGAAGCCGGCGGAGCCGGGGCTTGGCTGGTCGATCGCCTGGGTGATCCCGGTGACCGCGAGCAGCACGGCGACGGCACCGAGCGGGATCGCGATCCGGTGCCATCGACGTCGCCGGCGACCCGCCACCACCGGGGCCGCCGAACGGACCGATGTGGACGCGTCGGCACCGCTCCGTCGGTCGTCGTCTGGCGCGGACACGTCCGGCACCGGCGCGTCCGGGACAGCGCTCATCTCCGGACCATCCCGTCGTCGGTGGCGGGTGGTCGGTCGGCGGCGAGGGTCCGGCCCAGTTCGGTGGCGAGCGCGCGCATCCGGTCGTCGTGCTCGCGCCGGGCCGGGCGCTCGGCGTACCAGAGATCGGAGAAGACCCGGCCGGCCTCGGAGAGCGGGCTGTCCACCTCGGGTCGGTTCCGGGCAGCCGCCGTGGCGAGTTCGGTGACGGTGAGCCCGGGGCGGTGCTCCAGCACCCCACGGTCGACCAGTTCCCGGACCATCCCCCGGAACCGTTCCCGGGCCGCCTCGGCGTACCGGCCCTCGGCGGCCAACCGGTCGGCGAGGGCGACCAGCGTCTCGGCCGGTACGTCCGGCAGCTCCGGATCCTCGGCCACGGCCTCCGGTTCCGGCTCGACGGCCGGCTCCGGGCGGGGTTGCCGCCGTCGCCGCCACCGGGAGAGGCGCCAGCGCGGCAGCCGGCGGGGCACCCAGGCGGGGTAGTGGAACCAGCCGAGCGCGACCAGCACGGCGGCCAGCACCAGGAGCAGCGCGACGAGGGGCAGGGGCAGCCGGTCGCCGAGCGCGGCCGTCGTCTCGGTCCACCAGCGGCTGAAACTCACCGTCGGTCCGCCATCGGGGTGAGGGTCGGCGCTCCGGTCTGCCGGGCCCGGTCGACGACGATGTCCAGCCCTTCGGTGCGGATCCGCGCCTCCAGGTAGACCACCGCGTCGACGCAGGCGAGCGCGGGATAGGCGACGCTGTTGACCAGGGCCCAGACCGCCAGGCCGACCGGCAGTTGCCACTCCGGGGCGAGCAGTCCGACCGAGTTCAGGCCGGTGACGGCGCCGACCGCGAGCCCGATCCGCAACAGCCACCAGACGAGGTAGCCGAGTACCCGTACCGCCGCCGCACGGCCGCTGGTGCGCAGGGCGAGTGTGGCGGAGCGCCACAGCGCCCGGAACGGCCCGAGCCGGTCCAGTACGATCGCCGGCGCCACGGAGCCGAGCAGTGCGAACCCGACCACCCAGAGCGGCATGACCAGGGACGCCACGAACATCACGGCACCGGCCAGCAGGGCGACGAGGAGTGTTGCCGGCAGCCGGGCACCGTCCGGGCGGAGCAGCCGGCGGACCCGGGCGGCGGGATCGAGCAGGACCGTACCGGCAGCCCGGGCGGTCAGGTTGCCGAGCAGTGCGATGATCACCCCTTCGCAGGCGGCGCCGACGGCCAGCAGGAACCAGTACGCCGGCAGCTCGTCGATCCTCGGCAGGTAGGCGGGCGGAGTGACCTCGGCGACCAGTCGCAGCGGGTGCAGCAGGAGTTGTTCGAGCACGGCCAGTACCAGGGCGACCGGCACGAGTATCCGGGCGTGGTCGCGGAGCAGCAGGACCGCCGAGTCGATCAGCTCACCGACGGTGAGTGGCCGCAGCGGCAGTACGGCGGTCGGGCCGGCGTCGGGCAAACGTACTCCTGGCGGGCTTCGGGGGATGGCGGGGAACACGCCGCAGCAGCCATGGTGTCACGTCGGCTCGTCCTGGCCGGAGTCGCTCGGCCGGTTCCGACGTCACGGTTCGGTGTGCGTCCGGCGCCGAGCCTGATCAGCGGTGGTCCATCCCTGGTGCCGACCGGTTGACCAGGGTAGGCTACTGCGCCTCGCGGCCGGGGAAGGCGCCGGCGGTACGCCGCGCCGGGAGGTGCGGGGACCACGCCATGGAAAAGAGGGTGGAATATTAGTGTCATGAGAGCCCGGGTACTGGTCGTCGACGATGACCCCGCGCTGGCCGAGATGCTCGGCATCGTGCTGCGCAGCGAGGGGTTCCTGCCCTCGTTCGTCGCCGACGGAGAACGGGCACTGGCCGCGTTCCGGGAGAATCGGCCCGACATCGTCCTGCTCGACCTGATGCTGCCCGGAATGAGCGGCATCGACGTGGCCCGGGCGATCCGCTCCGAGTCGGGCATCCCGATCGTGATGTTGACCGCCAAGAGCGACACCGTCGACGTGGTGCTCGGGCTGGAGTCGGGCGCGGACGACTACGTGGTCAAGCCTTTCAAGCCCAAGGAGTTGGTCGCCCGGATGCGGGCCCGGCTGCGCCGGGGCGAGGACGCCGCGCCGGAGTTGCTGACCATCGGCCCGCCCGGCAACCAGATCAGCATCGACGTGCCGGCGCACACCGTCAGCCGGGACGGCGAAGAGGTCAAGTTGACCCCGCTGGAGTTCGACCTGCTGGTGGCGCTGGCCCGCAAGCCGCGCCAGGTCTTCACCCGGGAGGTCCTGTTGGAGCAGGTCTGGGGCTACCGGCACGCCGCCGACACCCGGCTGGTCAACGTGCACGTCCAGCGGCTCCGCGCCAAGATCGAACCGGACCCGGAGCGACCCGAGGTGATCCTGACGGTGCGGGGAGTCGGCTACAAGGCGGGCACCGGATAGCCTGGGTTGCACTGTGGCCCGCACCCTGACCTCGTCGTCCGCCCTCCTCGCCCGTGCCGCCGCGACCGGGCGGCGGCTGCGGCGCGCCGGCTCGGCCCGGGTGGCGAGGGCGGCGACCGGCCTGCACCGCACCTGGCGGCGCTCGCTCCAGGTGCGGGTCGTCACCATCACCCTGGTGGCGTCGAGCCTGCTGGTCGGCGGGTTCGCCTATCTGGTCGCCGACAACATCACCGAGATCGTGCTCGACAACGCCACCAGCGACGTCAGGACCCGGCTCGAGGATGGCCGGGAGTACGCCTCCGAGCAGCTCAGCAACCACAACACCGTCGCCGAGCAGGGGTTGCGGGCCACCCTGGAGAACACCGTCAACTACCTGGCCGGCGGAGATCCGGCTCAGCTCGGCGGGGTGGTGGTGACGCTGCGGGTCACCGGCGTCGCGCCCGCCACCTCGCCCCAGGTCGACGTCGGCGGCATCCTCACGCCGGGGCTGGAGGAGGCGGTCCGGGGCGGTGCCATCGCGCACCAGTTCCGCACCGGCGACCTGTTCGACAAGGGGCGGACGAAATACCTCGTCTACGGCTCGCCGGTGCCGACCCGGCTCGGTCAGGTCGAGCTCTACTACTTCGTACCGCTGACCCGGTGGGACCAGATCGCGGACGCCTCCCGGGCCACCGTACTGGCCACCGGGTTCGCCCTGGTCGTCCTGCTCGGGCTGCTCTCCGGGCTGGTCACCCGGCTGGTGGTCAATCCGGTACGGGTCGCCGCCCGCACCGCCCAGCGGCTCTCGGCAGGGCTGCTCGACCAGCGGATGGTGGTCAACGGCGAGGACGACCTGGCGATGCTCGCCTCGTCGTTCAACCAGATGGCGACGAACCTGCAACGCCAGATCGTCCGGTTGGAGGAGATGTCCCGGCTGCAACGGCGGTTCACCTCGGACGTCTCGCACGAGCTGCGTACCCCGCTCACCACCGTACGGATGGCAGCCGACCTGATCTACGCCGAGCGGGACGAGTTCGACCCTGCGGTCACCCGTACCGCCGAGCTGCTGCACGCCGAGCTGGACCGGTTCGAGGACCTGCTCACCGACCTGCTGGAGATCAGCCGGTTCGACGCCGGGTTCGCGATGCTGGACGCCGAGCCCACCGACCTGGTGCCGGTGGTGCACCGGGTGGCCGACCGGCTGGAGTCGCTCGCCAGCCGCTGCGGTACGCCGCTGCGGGTGACCGTGCCGGAGACCCCGGTGATCGCCGAGGTCGACCCGCGCCGGGTGGAGCGGATCCTGCGCAACCTGGTCGGCAACGCGGTGGAGCACGGTGCCGGGAAACCGGTGGTGGTGGTGCTGGCGGCGGACGAGACCGCGGTGGCGATCACGGTCCGGGACCACGGCGTGGGGCTGAAGCCCGGCGAGGAGAAGCTCGTCTTCAACCGGTTCTGGCGGGCCGACCCGTCCCGGGCCCGGCAGACCGGTGGCACCGGGCTCGGCCTATCCATCAGCCTGGAGGACGCCCGGCTGCACGGCGGCTGGCTGGAAGCCTGGGGCGCACCGGGCGAGGGTGCCCAGTTCCGGCTGACCCTGCCGGCCCGGGCCGGTGACCGGCTGACCTCCTCGCCGTTGCGGCTGGTACCGGCCGACGCGCCGCTGGCGGTCACGGACGTCCTGAGCTGGACCGTCCCGACCCCGGCCGGCGGCGGAACCGCCGAGCCGCCCGGCGCGGACCGTCCCGGGACCGCCGACGCGCCGACCCCACTCGACAGACCAACCGTGCCGACCGGCGGAACCCTCGACGGACCGACCGTGCCGACCGGCGGAACCCTCGACGGACCGACCGCGCCGGCCGGCGGAACCCTCGGCGGGCCGATCGGCGGGGCGCCGGGCGGGCCGACCGTGCCGATCGGTGGGGCGCTCGGCGCTCTCGACGGGCTGGCCGGGACGGTGGCCCCGGACGAGGCCGTCGATGCCGTACCGGGCGGGCCGGCCGGTCCGAGGACCCTGGCGGACGCCGAGCGGAGCGAGGTGAGCAGATGAGCCGGCGCGGCATCGCGCTCGGGGCCGTGGCGGTGCTGCTCTCCGGGCTGGCCGCCTGTGGCATCCCGGGCGAGAGCGACGTGCGGATCGACGGCCGGGGGCCGGTGGCCGACACCGGACCGGCCGACCGTCCGGGCGCGCAGCCGCCCGGCCGTACCGTGAGCGGCAGCGAGCCGAAGACGTTCGCCAGGAACTTCCTGACCGCCGCCGCCGGCGAGGCGGGTGAGGCGTACAAGCGGGTCAACGAGTACATCGAACCCGGCGCGCGGTTCAATCCGAAGCAGGACGACAAGGGCGACATCAACGTCGTACGGGTCGACGCCGACAGCGGGATCGAGATCACCGAGGACAACGACGGCACCAGTCGGGTGACGGTCAGCGTCCAGCAGGTCGGCGTGCTCCGGGCCAACGGCTCGGTCGGCGCGCCGGTGCAACAGGAGAAGGAATACTCGTTCGTCATCGGTGCCGCGCCGACCGATCCGGGGATGGGCAGCGGGCTGTGGGTGCTCGACCCGCCGGCGGTGCTGCTGATGACCGACGACGCCCTACGGGACTACTACGAGGAAAACGCCATTTACTTCTGGAACGCCAACGGGACCTCCCTGGTGCCGGACCTGCGCTACCTGCCGCGTACGGTGCCGGTGCAGCGGCACGCCACCGAGGTGCTCGACTGGCTGATCGGTGGCCCGTCCGAGTGGCTCACCTCGGCCGTGGCGCTGCCCGAGGGCACCAGCCCGATGGATAACCGTAACGTGCCGGCGCCGAAGCAGGCCGGCCGGATCGAGGTCAACCTCGCGGTCAAGGCCGGTGCCCTGGAGAGCGATCACGACCTCCAGAAGCTCTTCACCCAGATCGTCTGGTCCCTGCGGACCAACCAGTTGCTCGACGAACTGGAACTGAAGATCCAGAACCAGTCCAAGATGGTCGAGGTCGCCGACGACTACCGGCGGGACCACCCGCTCTACCAGCTCAACGGTGCCGCCGCCCGGTACGGCGTGTTCGCGGGCCGGATCTATCCGTTGACCAACCCGGGTGAGGCCAGGCCGGTGCCGATCCCGGCCACCGAGAACCACGACATCGTGACCGCCGGGCTGAGCCGCAACGGTGACGAGGTCGCGGTGGCGCTGGTCACCCGGGACGACGAGTCCTTCCGGCTGCGTACCGGCTTCGGTCCGGGCGTGGCGAACAGCCTCCAGACCAGCCAGGACCGGTACGACGACATGAGCCGGCCGGTGTGGCTGAAGGACGCGGGTGGCGGCGGACCGGTGGGGCTGGTCGTCGCCGAGCAGAAGCTCTGGACCTTCACCGCCGGAAATCCCAACCTGACCGAGGTTTCCTTCTCCGGCGCGCCCCGCGGCGTGACGGCGGTGGCGGCGTCGATGGACGGCAACCGGATCGCCTTCGTCTCCGGCGGCCGGCTCTACGTCGCGGCGGTACGGCCGGTCGACGGTGGGCTGAACGTCGAGTCGCCCCGCCAGTTGGCCACCTCGCTGGGCTCGCTGAGCGCCGTGGACTGGTTCGGCGAGAACCTGCTCGTGGTGGCCGGCCTGGACAGTACGGACGCCAAGGCGATCAACCGGATCAACGTCGACGGCTCGCTGGAGTCGCAGCAGGTCAGATTCGTCAGCAGCGCCCCGGTCGAGGCGCTGGCCGCCGACCCCACCTTCCTGGAGGTACGGCCGTTGCCCCTGACCTACGAGACGAACGACGTCGCCTTCGTCTCCGACACGAGTATCAACCGGAGTCAGATCGCGCCCGGTGCCGGCGAGCCTCCGGCCAGCGTGAACTCGGCCACCGCGTCCTTCTATCTCTACTGACCTGCCCCGGAGGCGCGTGGTGCTGGCGGGGGTCTGGACCGAGCTGACCGATCTGGTGCTGCCGGCCGAGTGCGCGGGCTGTCGTGCCGAGCGGCTGCCGCTGCGCCAGGGCGTCTGCCCGGCCTGCGCCGACGCCCTGCGCGCCCTGCGTCCGGCCCCGGTACGCCCCACCCCGGCACCGCAGGGCCTGCCGGGCTGCGTGGCGCTCGGCAGCTACCAGGGCGTGTTGCGGGATTCGCTGCTGTCGTACAAGGAACGGGGTCGGCACGGCCTGGCCCGGCCGCTGGGCAGGTTGCTCGCGGAGGTGGTGGCGGAGGCTGTCGGCGAGCGCCGGCCGGTGCTGCTGGTGCCGGTACCGGCGACCGCCCGGGCGGTGCGGGCCCGGCACGGCGACCATCTGCGCCGGCTGGCCCGGCACTCCGCCGCGCGGCTGCGGGCCGCCGGCTGGCCGGTCGCGGTGACCCACCCGCTTCGTGCGGTGCCCCGTCCCGACTCCGCGACGCTGGACAGTGTCGGCCGGGCCGCGGCGGCCAGGGACGCGTTCCGGCTCCGGGCCGGGCGGGTGGGTGCGGTCCGCCGGATCGCCGCCGGCCGGCTGGTGGTGCTGCTGGACGACATCGTGACCACCGGGGTCACGCTGGCCGCGGTCACCCGACGGCTGGAGAGCGCCGGCATTCCGGTGTACGCGGCGGCGGTGCTGGCCGCCACCGTCCGCCGAGGGCGTGCCTGACATAGCACGTTGTTCAGGTCGGCAAGCTCACTCTCCGTGCCACCGGATTCACCCTGTCGTGCACGTCCTGCAAATCTTCTCGAATTGGTCTTGGTGACCGGGGTGACTGGCGGGTCGATTGGGGTTAGCGTCTTGTTTACCGGGGGTATGACGGACGTTCCACCGCCCCGCGGACGCACCTGGAGGGAGGCATCGCCGTTGTTCTCGACCCGGTCAAGCCGAATGGACACTCCAGGGGCGGGCTGACCGGGATTTGTTGTTTCCGCAGACTCTCCGATGGCGCAGGGAGGTCACGCATGGATCTCGTGGTCAAGGGTCGAAACGTCGAGGTGCCGGATCATTACCGAGTGCACGTAGCCGAGAAGCTCGCCAAGATCGAGCGCTACGATCACAAGCTTATTCGGATCGATGTGGAACTCTTTCACGAACGCAATCCGCGACAGTCCGATCACTGCCAGCGAATAGAGATTACCTGCATCTCCCGGGGACCCGTGGTCCGTGCGGAGGCGTGCGCGAAGGACTTCTACAGTGCCCTCGACGCGGCGATCTCGAAGCTCGACACGAGACTGCGCCGGGCCGCCGACCGGCGTCGCGTACACCGTGGCCGGCACGCCCCGGTCTCCGTCGCCGCCGCCACCGCCCGGCTGCCGGTCGTCGACGCCGGCGACTCGGCGCTGGCCACTCTGACCGCCCCCGCGCCCGCGAGGTCGGACGGCAACGGCCGCGCGGACTCCGAACCCGAGTTCGACGAGTACGACGACGCGCAGCCCTGGCACATCGCCCGGGAGAAGCTGCACCCGGCCGAGCCGATGACGGTCGACGACGCGCTGTTCCAGATGGAACTCGTCGGCCACGACTTCTATCTGTTCCTGGACAAGGAGTCCGGCCGCGCCAGCGTCGTCTACCGGCGCAAGGGCTACGACTACGGCATCATCGCGCTGGTCGACTGATCCCCTGCGGTCTCCCACCGGCCCGGGGCCCCGCCCCCGGGACCGGTGGGTACGACCGTTCCCGCTTGATCCACCCGCCACACCAGCGCAGCGGCGAGCCGTCGGTGCGCGACGTCGGCAACGGACGGGTGCGACCCGCCCCCCGGGCACGAGCGCGCCGGTCCGGTGCTTCAGCCGTCGGCTCCGGGCCGACCACCGACCCGATCCGGGCGATGGTGGCCCGGCCGACCGGGGTCCGCGGACAGCCCGAGGTCGCCGGGGAGCAGGGCGCCGACCCAGGCGTCGACCCGGGTGCCCCGATGGTGGAGCGCGTGCCGCGCGGTGCCCTCGATGGTGAAGCCGGCCTTCTCCACAGCCCGGCGCGACGCGGTGTTGCCCGCGTTGGCCCGCCACTCGATCCGAGCCAGGTTCAGGGCGGTGAAACCCCAGGCGGAGACGGCCGCGGCCGCCGCCGGGCAGTAGCCACGGCCGCGCGCCTGCGGTGCGACGACGAAACCCAGATCGCCGACGAGCGGATCGCTCGGGGAGATCCGGAGTTCCATCACCCCGGCGTACCCGTCGGACGCGTCGGCGATCGCGAAGACCGCGCCGGTACCCCGACGCCACACCGTCGGGCCGTGCTCGTGCACGAAGAACTCCGCGTCCGACCGCTGGTACGGGTCCGGCACGGTGGTCCAGCGGATGCTCTCGGGGTCGCGGCAGGTCGCCACGATCGCATCCAGGTCGGCCTCGTGCAGCGGGCGGAGCCGCAGTTCCGTACCGTCGGCGGCCCGGGCGAAGAGCATCGGTTGGGGTGCGGCGAAGACGACGGCCCGGCGTGCCGGGAGTGAGCCGCTGCCGGCCGGGCCGTCCGCAGGTCGCCCGCCGTCCGCCTGGTCCGGGTCGGTGCCGGCCAGGTCGTCCGGCAACAGCGAGCCGACCCAGCCGTCCTGGCTGCCACCCGGGCGCGGGTCGGCGAGCCGGAGCCGTCCGTCCACCTGGAAGCCGGCCCGCAGCGCGATCAGCCGGGACGCGTGGTTGCCGACCTCGGCCTGCCAGGTGATCCGGCGCAGCCCCAACTCCTCGAAGGCCCACCGGCTCACCGCCCGGGTGGCCCGGACGGCCACTCCCCGGCCCCGGGCCCAGGGGGCGGTCCAGTAGCCGACCTCCCCGGACCGGAGCACCGGGTCGATGGTGATCAGCCCGCAGGAGCCGAGCAGTTCGCCGGTGGCCGCGTCGCAGACCGCGAACGGCGTCCCGGACCCGGTCGACCAGGCCCGCGGAGCCCGCGTGGTCACGAAGTCGATCGCGTCCTCGAGCCGGTACGGGCTGGGCACCCTGGTCCAGCGCTGGATGCCCGGATCCTGGCACGCCCGGCGTACGTCCTCGGCGTCCTCGGCCCGCCACGGCCGGAGCAGCAGCCCCGCCTCGACGATCTCGGCCCCGTCCGGCCGGCTGTTCTGGTTCATCGGGTCCGGCTGTTCTGGTTCATCGGGTCATCGTGCCGGAGGGTTCGCGCAGCGCGTAACCGGATTTACCGACCCTCACGGCTACTATCGGACAGAATGTCCGGTTCGTTGAACGGGAGGGGCAGCGCGACTGACGATCGGGCCGGTGATGCGCCTACGATGGTTCGGCAGACTGTCTAGGGGAGCGTTGATCCGTGTCGATTCTGGAAAAGGTCCTCCGCGCGGGCGAGGGGCGCATGGTGCGCCGGCTCAAGGCGATCGCCGCTGCCGTCAACTCGATCGAGGACGACTACGTCAACCTCAGCGACGAGGAGCTGCGGGCGCTCACCGACCAGTTCCGGGAGCGGCTGGCCGACGGCGAAACCCTCGACGACCTGCTGCCCGAGGCGTTCGCCACGGTACGCGAGGCGGCCTCGCGGGTGCTCGGTCAGCGGCACTACGACGTGCAGGTGATGGGTGGCGCGGCGCTGCACTTCGGCAACATCGCCGAGATGAAGACCGGTGAGGGCAAGACCCTGACCTCGGTACTGCCGGCCTACCTCAACGCGCTCTCCGGCAAGGGCGTGCACATCGTCACCGTGAACGACTACCTCGCCGAGCGGGACGCCGCCTGGATGGGGCGGGTGCACGAGTTCCTCGGCCTGACCGTCGGGGTGATCCTGCCGAACCGGCCGTCCGCCGAGCACCGGGCCGCCTACGAGGCCGACATCACGTACGGCACCAACAACGAGTTCGGGTTCGACTACCTCCGGGACAACATGGCCTGGAGCAAGGAGGACCTGGTCCAGCGCGGGCACAACTTCGCGATCGTCGACGAGGTCGACTCGATCCTGATCGACGAGGCCCGGACCCCGCTGATCATCTCCGGCCCGGCCGAGCACTCCGCCCGGTGGTACTCGGAGTTCGCCGGGGTGGTGGCCCGGCTCCAGTCCGGCAAGGACGGCGAGGGCGACTACGAGGTCGACTACGCCAAGCGGACCATCGCGGTGACCGAGCGCGGCGTCGCCAAGGTGGAGGACCGGCTCGGCATCGACAACCTCTACGAGTCGGTGAACACCCCGCTGGTCGGCTACCTGAACAACGCGATCAAGGCCAAGGAGCTCTACAAGCGCGACAAGGACTACATCGTCAACGAGGGCGAGGTCCTGATCGTCGACGAGTTCACCGGTCGCATCCTGCACGGCCGCCGCTACAACGAGGGCATGCACCAGGCGATCGAGGCCAAGGAAGGCGTGGAGATCAAGCAGGAGAACCAGACTCTTGCCACGATCACCCTGCAAAACTACTTCCGGCTCTACGGCAAGCTCTCCGGCATGACCGGTACGGCCCAGACCGAGGCCGGCGAGTTCAACAAGGTCTACAAGGTCGGCGTGGTGACCATCCCCACGCACCGCCCGATGGTCCGGCTCGACAAGCCGGACGTGATCTACAAGACCGAGCGGGCCAAGTTCAACGCGGTCGTCGAGGACATCGCCGAGCGGCACGCCCTCGGCCAGCCGGTGCTGGTCGGCACGGTCTCGGTGGAGAACTCCGAGGTGCTGTCCCAACTGCTGCGCCGCCGGGGCATCCCGCACGCCGTCCTCAACGCGAAGTTCCACGCCAAGGAGGCGGAGATCATCGCCCAGGCCGGGCGCAAGGGCGGGGTCACGGTGGCCACCAACATGGCCGGCCGGGGCACCGACATCCTGCTCGGTGGCAACCCGGAATACCTGGCCGACACCGAGCTGCGGCAGCGCGGGCTCGACCCGGTAGAGCACGCCGACGACTACGCCAAGGCGCTTGAGGAGATCCTTCCGCGCTGGAAGGAGGCGTGCGACGCCGAGGCCGAGGAGGTCTCCTCGGTCGGCGGCCTCTACGTGCTCGGCACCGAGCGGCACGAGTCCCGGCGGATCGACAACCAGCTCCGCGGTCGGTCCGGCCGGCAGGGTGACCCGGGCGAGTCCCGGTTCTACCTCTCGCTCCAGGACGAGCTGATGAAGCGGTTCCGGGCCGGTGCCGTCGAGGCCGTGATGGAGCGGTTCAACATCCCGGAGGACGTCCCCATCGAGTCCAAGATGGTGACCCGGCAGATCAAGAGCGCCCAGGCCCAGATCGAGGGCCAGAACGCCGAGATCCGCAAGAACGTCCTCAAGTACGACGAGGTGATGAACAAGCAGCGCCAGGTGGTCTACGCCGAGCGCAAGCGGGTACTCGACGGGGAGGACCTGAACGACCAGGTCCAGCACATGATCGACGACGTGGTGACGGCGTACGTCACCGGTGCGACCTCGGACGGCTACGCCGAGGACTGGGATCTCGACCAGCTCTGGTCCAGCCTCAAGCAGCTCTACCCGGTCGGCGTCACCATCGACGACATCGTCGAGGAGTCCGGCGGCGAGCGGAGCACCCTGGACGCCGACTTCCTGCTGGAGCAGCTCAAGCAGGACGCCGTCGCGGCGTACCAGCGGCGTGAGGAGGAGCTCGGCAGCGAGGCGATGCGGCAGTTGGAGCGGATGGTGCTGCTCCAGGTCATCGACCGCAAGTGGCGTGAGCACCTCTACGAGATGGACTACCTCCAGGAGGGCATCAGCCTCCGCGCCTACGCCCAGCGCGACCCGGTGGTGGAATACCAGCGCGAGGGCTTCGACATGTTCGCCACCATGATGGACGGGATCAAGGAGGAGACGGTCGGCTTCCTCTACAACCTGGAGGTCCAGGTCGAGGAGGCGAAGCCGGCTCCGGCCGAGGTCGACTCCGGTCCGGCACCGATGCCGATGCCGACGGACTCGCCCGTCGAGATCCGGGCCAAGGGCCTGGGCCGGGCGCCCCGGACCCAGGGTCTCCAGTACTCGGCGCCGACCATCGACGGCGAGGCTCCGGCGACCGGCGGGGTGGCGGTCGAGCGCCCGCAGCCCCAGGCACCGGCGCTCGGCGTGGGCGGCCCGCCGCCGCCCTCGACGTCCCGGCGGCCCGCCCAGCAGGGCCAGGCGGCCGGTGCCAACGCCCCGTCCCGGAACGCACCCTGCCCGTGCGGCTCGGGCCGGAAGTACAAGCGTTGCCACGGGGCGCCCGGCGGCGCCTGATCGTTCCGTCCGGTGCCCCCGACCGCCGTTCGGTGATCGGGGGCACCGCTGTCTCCGACACCGGCCTCCGGCACCGCTGCCTCCGGCACCGGTCTTCGACACCGCTGTTCCGGCGCCGCTCTCTTCGGCCCTACCGTCTTCGCGCCGCTGTTCCGGCGCCGCTGTCTTCGGCACCGGTGTCCGACCCGACGGGCGGCGGCACCGCCCGTCGACGACTCGCCGCGGTGAAGCCTGGCCTGGTCAGAGCAGGGCAACCGAGGTACCGACCCAGCTTCCCCGGCGCCGCTCGATCCGGAACGCCATCGCCCAGGTACGCCCGGCGACGCCGACCGCGGCAGCCGCCTCGACCACCCCGGGCCGAGGTTCACACACCCTCAGCTGACGCAGCCGTACGGTGCGGACCGGCTGGCCGGGCCGGCGTCGGCCGGAGACCCGGCTGGTGGCGGAGGTGAGCTGCGCGACCATGCCGGCGGCGTCGAGTGGACTCGCCAGTGCCCGTACGTGCCCGGCCGGTCGGTAGCCGTTGACGATCTCCAGGCAGGTGTCCAGAAACCGCTTCGCCGCCCGCTTCGCCTCGGGGGTCGCGCCGGCCACCGCATCCGCGACCGGCGGGAGGGCGGCTGCCCGGGAGGTGCCCGGATCGCGGCGGAGACCCGGCGCGGCCGGGCGTTCGGCTGGTCGGGGCGAGGCTGTCGGCACGGCGACCGGGCGGGCGATCTGGCCGGGGTGGCGGCTCTCGGCGGCGGCCGACCGGAACCGCTCGACGGCGGGCGGGGCGGCGCGGTGCGGGGTTGCCGGGCCAACCCAGGTCTCCGGGACGTGTTCGTCGTCGAAAGGCGGATCGAGTGGCGGCACGGGGCGCAGGCGCACGGTGGGCCGAACGGGCGGCCGGGTGCGGGCGAGGGTCATCCTCGTTCCCTTCTTGATCTTGCGTTTGCCTTCGTTTGCCTCCGATGGGCTATTTTCTAGCCGATTCACTGCCCGCCGTCAATGACTCCACGCCGTTCGGCGGGTCGGTCGTGGAGCCGTGCCCCCGCCCGGGACGGTCGGCCCGGGCGGGGGCACGCTCGGACGTCGGACGGCGGAGGCGCGGCGACGGTCACCCGGGTCGCGGGCGAGCCCACCCCGACCGCGAGCCCCATCAGCAGCGACGAGGTCTCCGCCAGGTCGTGGCGGCTGCTCAGGAGTAACAAGCGACCGCTCTGGGGCGGACGTTAGCCGCCCGGTCCGACATCGGGTCCGGCCTGATCGGGCGGTTACTGAGGAAACGGCGACCGCTCTGGGGCGGACGCTAGCCGACCGGTCCGACACCGGTCCCCGGCCTGATCCCGGCGGTTACTCGGGAAGTCGCTCCACCAGCGGATTGCCGGCCACCCACTCGGCGGTCTCGGCGTACTTGTGCTGGATGTACTCCTCCAGGCGGGCGCGCTCCACCCGCCACTGGCCCCGGCCACCGATCTTGATCGCCGGCAGTTCGCCGCTGCGCACCATGTGGTAGACCTGCGAGTCCGAGACGTTCAGCTCGGCGGCGACGTCGGACAAGAGCAGGAACCTCGGTTCCACGGAGAACTCCCGGTAGTCGGTGGCTGCCTTAGTTTGCCATCGACTGCGGCGTCGACGCCTCCGCCGTCAGGTCCCGCCCCGGCAGCGGACTGGAGTAGACCACGCTGGTGGTGACCGCGCCGAGCCCGGCGATCCGGCCCGCCACCTGCTCCAGGTGGCGCATCGACCGGGCGACGACCTTGAGCACGAAGCAGTCCTCGCCGGTCACGTGGTGCGCCTCCACGATCTCCGGGGTGCTCTCCAGCAGCGCGTGGAACGGCCGGTAGTTGCCGCTCGGGTAGCGGAGCCGGACAAAGGCGAGGATGTCCAGCCCGATCCGCTCCGGTACCACCACCGCCCGGTAGCCGGTGACCACCCCGGTCTCCTCCAGCCGTCGTACCCGGTCGGTGACGGCGCTCGGCGACATCGCCACCAGCCGGGCTAGCTCGGCGAAGCTGGCCCGCCCGTGCCGCTGGAGTTCCGCGAGGATTCGCCAGTCGGTCGCGTCGAGGCTCGGGGGATCGCCGGTCATGGTCGCACAATACCGTTGATTCCCTTGCCATCCCCGGCTGCTGGCGGGGAACGTTCCTTCCGGCGCCGAGGCTGTGGCCGTACCGTCTCTGGCATGACCACGACCACCTCGAACCCGGTGCTGGCGGTGCCGCCGGCCGCGCCTGACCAGGCCGCCGCCTGGTTCGCCGCCAAGCTCGCGGCGCAGACGGACGTCTCCGACGTGCACGCCGCGCTCGACACCGGCGACCCCGGCTTCGTCCTGCTGGACACCCGGGAGTTGGCCGCTTGGCGGCAGGGGCACATCCCCGGCGCGATCCACCTGCCCACCGGGATGATCCCGGTGCGCGCCGCCCGGCTGCTCGACCCGGGCGTCCCGGTGGTGACCTACTGCTGGGGTCCCGGCTGCGACGGCGCGACCAGGGCGGCATACGCGCTGAGCAGCCGGGGCTACCAGGTCAAGGAGATGATCGGTGGCATCGAGTACTGGATCCGGGAGGGTTTTCCGGTCCAGGGCGCCGAGACCGGCCTGCTGACCGGGGCGGTCGACCCGCTGACCGCGCCCCGGTGCGCCGCTGAGCCGTGCGGCCCGACCCCCGGATCCGGGGTGCGCTGCCGCTCGGCACGCCGTCGGTGTACTACCGTCGCGGGTGAGTAGAGCGACGCCGCGACCCGGCCCGGGCGCCGTCGCGGGCCGGCGTCGAGCGGGGGAGACCTACGGTGACAGAGCAGCTCCTCCGGGTGTACGTCCCGGCCACCCTGCCGATGCTCGCCGAGTTGCGTCAGGAGGGCTGGATCCTGACGGCCCAGGGGCACGCGGTCACCCCCGAACTGCGCGAGTGGTATGCCGAGGGCGACGAGGAGGAGTTGGAGTACGTCGCCTTCACCCGGGCCGCCCAGGAGGCGCTGCGGCTGCTCCGGGCCGATCCCGGGGCACCCCGGCGCCGGGTCGTCGTCGCCGTGGACCTGCCGTCCGGGGCGGTCCGCCGGGGCGACCCCGAACTCGGCTCCAGCACCGTACGGCTGGCCGGGCGGGTCGGGATCGGCGCGGTCGCCGCGATCCACGTGGACGGTGTCGGCGCGACGGACGACGTCGAGGCCGCGGTCGAGGTGGTCGAGCAGGCGCTGGCCGGCGACGCGGACGCCCAGTTCACCGTGGACAGCGCCGAGGACCACGAACTGGAGTGGTACGACCCCTCGGAACTCGACGCGCTCTCCGGCGCCACCGGCTGATCAGATCCGCGCTTCCGTACCGGTCGGTCCGATCAGGTCCCGCGCCCCGTACCAACCAGACGGCTCAGGTCCCGCGCCCCGTACCGGCCGGGCGGCTCAGGTCCCGCGCCCCGTACCAACCAGACGGCTCAGGTCCCGCGCCCCGTACCGGCCGGGCGGATGCGGCGTCGGGGAGTGTTCAGCGGCCGGCTTTGCCGACCGGCTCGGGCCGGTCCGCCGGCTGGTGGTCGTCCCCGGTGCGGTCGTCGCCAGGGGCGGTGGCCTCGTCGGTGGTGGCGGTGGGCTCGTCGGTCGGCTCGGCGGCCTTGTCCGTCGGGTCCTTGGCCGCGTCGTCGATCCCGTCCGCCGGATCGGCGCCCTCGCTACCGTCCCGGTCGGCGTCCCGGGGGCCGGGCGGCGTCCCGGTCGACTCCTCGGCCGGCCGGAGCGTACGGCCGAAGGCGATGATCGCGGTGAGCGAGCCGAGGAAGAGCACCAGCAGCGCGTGGTTGATCCGGGAACCGCCGAGCAGGCTCTGCGCCGCCCGGTCGGCCTCGCTGAGCGCCCCGGCCAGCCGGAGCACCTCGGCCCCGGCCGTCCGGGTGAGTACCTCGGCGGCGAGCAGCAGCAGGCCCGGCCCGGCACCCGCGATCAGGTACGCCGGCCAGCGCAGCGACGGCACCGTGTCGGTGGCCCGCTCGACGGCCCGCCGCCCGGCGACCCGCAGGTAGCCGAACGCCAGCAGCCCGGCGGCGAGCCCACTGGCCAGCGAGGAGGTCCGGGAGAACCAGCGGAAGGCGGTGAGCTGCGACGCCTGGGTGTCGCCGGAGCCGTAGAGGTTGAGCACCGGATCCTGGAAGTAGCTCAGCGCGAAGCCGACCGCGAAGACGGCCAGCCCGGCGGCGACGACGGCGGCCACCACCAGCGTGTTGCGCAGCCCTCCGGCGATCCCACCCACCGTGGCGGCTGCCGCGGTGGTGCCGGCGAGGACCATGATCGCCGAACCCTCGCCGTAGCTGAGTGTCACCACCAGCGCGGAGAGGAACCCGGTGGCAAGGCCGGCGACCAGTGACACGAGGAACCGGGGAGTACTGCGCCAGATCCCGAGCCGGGTCATCAGGTTGCCCAGGACGAGGCTGACGGCAGCACCGCAGACCAGGCTCGCCGAGATGACCCCGGGCAGGGCGTACGCGGCGGAGGTGATCGCCATCGAGGTGATGCCGGAGGAGGAGATCTCGGCCTTGGCCGACCAGAGCATCGCGGCCAGCCAGCCCAGGGCGAGCAGCGCGAGGACGAGCGCGCCGGGCGCCGGCACCAGGGGCGGGGCGGCTGTCACCGGCGCCTCCGGCTCGACCGGTTGGTCGGGAGCCGAGGTCGCGGTCGTGCCGGACTCTTTCGTCATCATCTCCCCTTAGTAGGTGGCCGGCCGCGGCGGCGGGGCGGCGACGGGGGCTGCGATGGTGTGCCCCGGCCGCCGGTCCCTCAGCGTACGCGGGCCGGTCGGGGCGGTGCCTCGGTGCCGGTCCGGGCGGGTCGGAACGGACCTCCGTGCCGGGCGGCGCTGCCCGGGGAGTACCGACGGGTGATGATCCGGTACGGCCGCTGTCGCGCTCGGGCACCGGCGAGCGGGCCGGCGGCGGCAACCATGTAAGGATTGGCCCAGGTCCCGCCCCCGTACGCCCGGCATCTCCCGGGGCACGGGGTCGAGGTGTCCGGCCGACCGGTCGGTACCAGCGGAACCGGTTTCGCCGTCGCTGTCGAGATCGCCCAGGAGAATCCCATGGACGCCGTTCTCTCCGTACCCGAGCCGCACAACGAGCCGGTCCGCGACTACGCGCCCGGCAGTGCCGAGCGGACCAGCCTGCAACGCCGGCTCGGCGAGCTGGCAGCCGAACGGCTCGAACTGCCGATGACGATCGGCGGTACGCAACGGATGGGGGCGGGTGCCGCGATCGACGTCGTAGCGCCGCACCGGCACCAGCATGTGCTGGGGGTCACCCACAACGCAACCAACGCGGATGCGCAGGCGGCGGTGACGGCTGCGAAGCAAGCCGCCCCGATGTGGCGTGATTTGTCCTTTGCCGACCGGGCCGCCGTTTTCCTCCGGGCCGCCGACCTGCTCGCCGGACCCTGGCGGGACACCCTGAACGCGGCGACGATGCTCGGCCAGTCCAAGACGGCGATCCAGGCCGAGATCGACGCTGCCTGCGAGCTGATCGACTTCCTGCGCTTCAACGTCGCCTTCGCCCGCAAGCTCCTCGCCGAGCAGCCGCTGTCGTCGAGCGGGGTGTGGAACCGGTTCGACCACCGGCCGCTGGAGGGCTTCGTCTACGCCGTCACGCCGTTCAACTTCACCGCGATCGCCGGCAACCTGCCGGCCGCGCCCGCGCTGGTCGGCAACACGGTGGTCTGGAAGCCGGCACCGACCCAGCAGCTCGCGGCGCACTACACCATGCGGCTCTTCGAGGCGGCCGGCCTGCCACCCGGCGTGATCAACATGGTCACCGGGGACGGCATCGCGGTCTCCGAGGTCACCCTCGCCGACCCCGACCTGGCCGGCATCCACTTCACCGGCTCGACCAGGGTGTTCCAGAAACTCTGGCAGGGCGTCGGCGAGAACATCGCGAACTACCGGGGGTACCCCCGGCTGGTCGGCGAGACCGGTGGCAAGGACTTCGTGGTCGCGCACCCGAGCGCCGACGTGGCCGCGCTGCACACCGCGCTGATCCGCGGGGCGTACGAGTACCAGGGGCAGAAGTGTTCGGCCGCGTCCCGGGCGTACGTGCCCCGCTCGCTCTGGGAGGGCGGGCTGCGGGACCGGCTCGCCGCCACCGCCGACGGACTGGCGTACGGGGACGTCGCCGACTTCACCAACTTCGGCGGTGCGGTGATCGACGCCAAGGCGTTCGCCCGGCACACCGCCGCACTCGACATGATCTCCGGTGACCCGGCCTGCCGGATCGTGGCGGGCGGCACCGCCGACGACTCGGTCGGCTGGTTCGTCCGGCCCACCCTCTTCGAGTGCGACGACCCCGGGCACAAGTCGTTCACCACCGAGTACTTCGGGCCGATCCTCGGCGTGCACGTCTACGAGGACGCGCGGTTCTCCGAGACGGTGCGGCAGGCCGAGTCGGTCGCCCCGTACGCCCTGACCGGCTCGATCTTCGCCACCGACCGCCGGGTGGTCGACTGGGCCACCGAGACCCTGCGGTACGCGGCCGGCAACTTCTACATCAACGACAAGCCGACCGGTGCGGTGGTCGGGCAGCAGCCGTTCGGCGGTGCCCGGGCGAGCGGTACCAACGACAAGGCCGGCTCCTGGCACAACCTGGCCCGGTGGATGTCGCCGCGCACCCTGAAGGAGACCTTCGCCCCGCCGACCGACCACCGCTACCCGCACATGGGCTGACCACCGCTACCCGCACACGGGCTGACCGCCCGCTCCCGGTCCCGCCCGGCGTCCCCGGTTCGTGCCAGCCCGGCCACGGGACCTGGTGGTCGCGTTCGTCGCCGAGAGGGAGATCGTCGCCGGTCTCGACCACCCTGCCTGGTACGCCGCCGCGACGTGCTCGGGCAGGGGCCGGAGCGGGCGCTGGTGCTGGAGTTGGTCGAGGGGGAGGACCTGCGTCGACGGCTGCGGGGCATCGAGCCGGCCCTGGACGGGCTGACCGCGCTGCCCGGGGCCGCCGCCGACCAGGTCACCTGGGGGCCGCGGCTCGGCCACCGCCGCCGGCCTCCCGCCACAGCCTTCCGGCAAAAGCCCACATAAGCGATGAAACTTTACTAACCTCCCAAATTGGCACTTGCCAGACCGGGGTGCCGCGACTGTCGACCGGTAGCGGGCGGGTAGTGGCCCGGACGGGAGCGGACCCCAGGGTACGTACCCGACCCGCCGGACCGCCGGAGGTATCCGGTCCGGATCGCCGACGATGGTCGGGAGAGGTGCGCCGGAGCCGGCGGGACCGCGCGGGTGCGGGCGCCGGGATCCGCGCGGTGCGGCCCGTCGAGGGCGCGGGGACGGGGTCCACCGGGGCCGGACAGGCCGCCGGGTGGTCGGCTCCGCCATGCCCCGGAGTCGCCGATTCATCGATCGTCCTCAGCCGACTGTCGCCCAAGAACAGTGCACAATGGAGACGCCGACCAGCGGATAGTGCCAAATCCTGGACGCGGCGCCGGCAAAGTGGCAGCGTGGAGGGCATGGCGGATGTTGCAATCAATCCCACCGCGGCAGCCCTACTCGGGCTGCTCCACGAAGGACCGATGACAGGCGGCCAGCTGATGGCCGCCGCCGAGCGGCGCCTGGCGCCGTACTGGTCGATGACCCGGAGCCAGGTCTACCGGGAGTTGCCGGCCCTGGCCGAGCAGGGACTGGTCCGGCTCGGCAAGCCCGGCCCCCGGTCCAGCCAGCCGTACGCGATCACGGCGGCCGGGAAACGGACGTTTTCCCGCTGGCTCACCGAGACGCCGGGGCGCGACACGGTGCGTAACCCGACCGCGCTGCGGGTGGCCTTCGGCCCGCAGCACTCGGCCACCCAGTTGCGCACCCTGGTGAGCAGCGCAAACGACTACCACACCGAGGCGCTCGCGGCAGCCCGGGAGCAGGCCCGGGACGCCAAGAAGTCCGGTGACTCGTACGGTGCCGCCGCCCTGGAGTTCGCGGTCGCGTACCACAAGGCGGCCCTGTCCTGGCTGAAGAGCGCGCCGGTCTGACCCGGCTCCGGCCCGGCCGACCGGTCCGGACGACGCCTGGCGGGCGCCCGGTGGACGCGCCGAAGCGCTTCGCCGCCGGCGCCGACCCGGTGCTGCGGACGACCAGTACTCTTGACTGTCGTGACCGCTGCCGAATACGCCGACCAACTCAAGGATCTTGACGCTACGCTCCGCAACATCGAGGCCGTCCTCGATGTTGATCGGCTGCGTCAGGCCAAGGCGGAGCTGGAGGAGGCGGCCTCCGCGCCGGACCTGTGGGACGACCAGGCCCGTGCGCAGGAGGTGACCTCCAAGCTTTCGTACGTCAACGGAGAGATCAGCAAGCTGGAGAGCCTGCGCGGTCGGCTCGACGACGCCCGGGTGCTGCTGGAACTCGCCGAGGCGGAGGCTGATGCGGGCGTGCTCCGCGAGGTCGAGACGGAGATCGGCGGGCTGACCAAGGCCATCCAGGAGATGGAGGTTCGTACCCTGCTGTCCGGGGAGTACGACTCCCGGGAGGCACTGGTCGCGATCCGGGCGGGTGCCGGTGGCGTGGACGCGGCGGACTTCGCCGAGATGCTGCTCCGGATGTACCTGCGCTGGGCCGAGCGGCACGGCTACCCGACCGAGGTCTACGAGACGTCGTACGCCGAGGAGGCGGGCCTGAAGTCGGCCACCTTCGCGGTCAAGGTCCCGTACGCGTACGGCACGCTCAGTGTCGAGTCCGGCACGCACCGGCTGGTCCGGATCAGCCCGTTCGACAACCAGGGGCGCCGGCAGACCAGCTTTGCCGGGGTCGAGGTGCTGCCGGTTACCGAACAGACGGACCATATCGACATTCCGGAAAACGAGCTGCGGGTCGACGTCTACCGTTCGTCAGGTCCGGGTGGGCAGAGCGTGAACACCACCGACTCGGCGGTACGGATCACCCACATCCCGACCGGGATCGTGGTCACCTGCCAGAACGAGAAGTCCCAACTCCAGAACAAGGCGTCCGCGCTGCGCGTGCTCCAGGCCCGGCTGCTGGAGCGGAAGCGCCAGGAGGAGCAGGCGAAACTCGAGGGCCTGAAGACCGACGCCGCCGGGTCGTGGGGCGACCAGATGCGGTCGTACGTCCTGCACCCGTATCAGATGGTGAAGGATCTGCGTACCGAGCAGGAGACCGGCAACCCGGCCTCGGTGTTCGACGGTGATTTGGACGGGTTTATCGAGGCCGGCATCCGGTGGCGCAAGCAGCGTCAGCTCGCCGGTGACGCCGCGTGAACACGGCTCGCGTCCGCGTCGCTGCGGTGCGTCGAGATCGGTGATCGTTTCCGTGTGCGGGGCGTGAGGAAGGCCGGACGCACTGCAGTTTCACGATAAATGTCGCCCGGACAGGCCGGGCTCCGGGCTTGGCCTTTTCGTTACGACGCGTAGACTCACCACCCGTGATTCAGCTTGAGCAAGTGACGAAGACGTACCCGAAGGCGTCCCGGCCATCGCTCGACAGCGTGTCGGTCTCGATCGAGAAGGGTGAGTTCGTCTTCTTCATCGGTCCCTCCGGTTCCGGCAAGTCGACAATCATCAAGCTGCTGCTGCACGAGGTGACCCCCAACAAGGGGCGCGTGATGGTCAACCAGAAGGACGTCACCTCGATGCGCTCCTGGAAGATCCCGAACTTTCGGCGCTCGATCGGCTGTGTCTTCCAGGACTTCCGGCTGCTGCCCAACCGCACCGCGTACGAGAACGTCGCGTTCGCCCTCGAGGTCATCGGCAAGACCAAGGCGGTCGCCCGCCGGGTCGTCCCCGAGGTGCTGGAACTGGTCGGGCTCGGCGGCAAGGAGCACCGCTACCCGCACGAACTCTCCGGCGGTGAGCAGCAGCGCGTCGCGGTGGCGCGGGCCTTCGTCAACCGGCCACTGATCCTGCTGGCCGACGAGCCCACCGGAAACCTCGACCCGGACACCTCGATCGAGATCATGCGCCTGCTGGACCGGATCAACCGCACCGGTACCACGGTCGTGATGGTCACCCACGACTCCAACATCGTCAACCAGATGCGCCGTCGCGTCATCGAGATCGAGAGTGGTCGCATCGTGCGTGACCAGGCCCGGGGCGTCTACGGCTGACCGCGCCCCGTCGTACCGGCGCGGACCAGCCCTCGGTCCGACCCGGCACCGGCCCTGATTCGACGACGAACGACCCCTGCGGAGATCCGGAAGGAACCCCCCGATGCGCTTGAAATACGTCCTGTCCGAGGTGTTGGTCGGGCTGTGGCGCAACGTGACCATGACCATCGCGATGATCATCACGATGGCGGTCTCACTCACCATGCTCGGCGCGAGCGGCCTGATGTACCTCCAGGTCGACGCCATGAAAGACGCGTACTACAAGGACATCGAGGTGTCGATCTTCCTCACCGCCGGGGTGACGGAACAGCAGCGCACCGAACTACAGACCGCGCTGGAGGGCGACCCGCTCGTCCGGCAGGTCAAGTACGAGTCAAAGCAGGAGGCGTACGAGCGCTTCCAGAAGCTCTTCGCGGACTCGCCCGACCTCGTCAAGGCGGTACAGGCGGACAAGCTCCCGGAGTCGTTCCGGATCAACCTGGTCAACCCGGAACAGTACGAGCAGATCCTCAACAACTACAAGGACCGCGAGGGGATCGACGACATCATCGACCAGCGCCGGCTGCTGGAACAGATCTTCAGCATCCTCGGTGCGATCCAGAACATGGCGCTGGTCTCGGCCTCGATCATGGCGATCGCCGCGCTGCTGCTGGTCGCGAACACGATCCAGGTGGCCGCGTACAGCAAGCGCCGTGAGGTCGCGGTGATGAAGCTGGTCGGTGCGTCCAACTGGTTCATCCAGGCACCGTTCGTGCTGGAGGCCGTGGTTGCCGGCATGCTCGGCGCGATCATCGGGTTCGGCGCGCTCGTACTGGGCAAGATCTTCCTGCTCGACGGCTCGCTGCGGGACCTGACCGACCTGCTCACCCCGATCGAGTGGAGCACGGTGCTGCTGATGTTCCCGTTCATGGCCGGGGTCGGTGGTCTGGTCAGCGCCGTCACCGCCTGGGTGACGCTCCGGTTCTACCTGAGGGTCTAGCGCTCCGCCGCGGTCGCGGCCGTCGATCGACCACAGGGCTCCTGGCACGCCTGAAAAGCGCGAGCCGGGGGCCCTGTGCCGCGAGGTAGCATTGCGCGGTTGTCCACGGGTACGACGAGGAAGGGGTGTGTGCCGATGCCACGGGAGAAGGGGCGGAAGGTCGTCGCCTCCAACCGCAAGGCGCGGCACGACTACGCCATCCTCGACATCTACGAGGCGGGCATGGCGCTGACCGGCACCGAGGTCAAGTCGCTGCGCGCCGGCCGGGCGTCCCTGGTCGACGCCTTCGCCCAGGAGCGGGACGGCGAGATCTACCTGCACGGCATGCACATCCCGGAGTACGCCCAGGGGACGTGGACCAACCACGAACCCCGGCGTACCCGCAAACTGCTGCTCAACCGCCAGGAGATCAGCCGGCTGATCGGCAAGCTGAAGGAGAGCGGCCTGACCCTGGTCCCGCTCTCGGTCTACTTCTCGGACGGCTGGGCCAAGGTCGAGATCGGCCTGGCCAAGGGCAAGAAGTCGTACGACAAGCGGCAGGATCTGGCCAAGCGGGACGCCGACCGGGAGATCTCCCGCGTCGCCGGACGGCGTGGCAAGGGCATGGCGTGACCGGCTGACCCGGGGACGTCGGCGCCGAGGTGTGGCGTCACGCCTGGGACGGCTGTGACGGACGTTACCGCCGGCTCGTCCGGTTCGGCCGGTGTGGCGGGACGGTATCTGGAATGAAGTCGGCGGGGCGAGGCGTTAGGCTTGGGGTGGCCGCCGACAGGCGGTGCGGAAACTCCACCGGTCCGCTTCCGGGCCGGTAGGACACAGGGGGTGACTGGTTTCGACTTCGTACGTTACGGCAGGGGAAGCGAGCCGAGGAAGCCGACGTCGTCTCGAGAATCGTTCGTCGGAAACCAATAAGCGCCAAGCACAATCGCGCTGACTTCGCTCTCGCCGCCTGAGGCGGGTAGCAAGTCTGTCGGCCTGGGAGTGCCTTCGACCCAGTTAGCCGGCATCAGCTAGGAGGCTGGCCAACCGGACCCGGTCGCGGGGTCCGTGCGGCGAGATTAATCAGCGACTGGGCCCGTCACACCGACTCGCTCGCGTGATCGGAGGGGCCGAGTAGAGGCACAGTGAGCTGCGCTCGGAGAAGCCCTGGCAAGGCGACGAAGGACCCGGGTTCGATTCCCGGCACCTCCACTACAACGGCTGCGCCCCGGTCCGGAAGGACCGGGGCGCTCGCCTTTACGTTTGCCGGCCCTCAGGACCGGGGCGCCCCGCCCTTACGCTGCCCGATCCAGCCGGGGTGCTCGTCGCTGCGTCTGCCCGACCTCGACTGGCTCACAGGGCCGTCCCGGAGCGGCTCCGGCGGGGCTGGTGGGGCGGCTGCGACCGCTGGGAGGCAAGGGACAGATGAGCCGGGCCGCAAGGGTCGACAGCGGCGCGCGGTGGGCCGCACCATCGGGGTTACATCCGGTAGGTGCCGATCCGCGGGAGGTGGTCATGCCGACCGACCCGAACCAGCACCAACTATCGTTATCCGTGCGGTCCGCGTCGCCGTCGCCGGGGACGCCGGGCGGGTCGACCACGTTGCGGATGGTCCGCCGTCGCCGGGCCGCGCTGCTGGGCGAGATCCACGTGCTGGAGCAGGCGATCGCGGCGCCGGCCCGGGATCCCGGCTGGCGACCCCGGGTGCGATCCAGCCTGGGTGGACTGCGTGGCGCCTTCGCCGAGCACATGGTGAGCACCGAGGGACCGGACGGGCTCTACGCCGAACTGCTGGACCACGCGCCGCGGCTGGCTCGGGGCGTACACGTGCTGATCCGGGAACACGCGGCGGTGGTCGCCACGATGGCCGCGCTGCAAGGTCGGGTCGACCTGCCGGAGATCAGCGTCACCGAACTCCGGAACTGGGCGACCGAACTGCTCCGGGAACTGTCCCGGCACCGGCAGCGCGGCGCGGACCTGGTCTACGAGGCGTACCAGACGGACATCGGTGGGGAGACCTGACCGGGCTCGGACGGCCCCGGCCGGCGCCGGTGCTCAGGGCAGCTCGATCGGCAGCTTGATGCCGTCCAGGCTGTGCGGGCACGGGCAGTCGCGGTCGGCGGAAAGCCGACCGACCGCGTCGAGCAACACCTCGCGCAGCCGCGCCGTGTTCTCGCCGAAGACCCGGAACACCTCCTCCTGGGTCACCGCGTGTCCACCCTCCACACCGGCGTCGAGGTCGGTGACCAGGGCGACGGCGGTGTAGCAGAGCGCCAGCTCGCGGGCGAGTACCGCCTCCGGGTGTCCGGTCATGTTGATGATCGCGCCACCGATCGCGGAGAACCAGCGGGACTCGGCCCGGGTGGAGAACCTCGGCCCCTCCACCACCACCATCGTGCCGCCGTCGTGCGCCTCGATCCCGTGCGCGGCCGTCGCGGCCAGCACGGTGTCCCGGCCGCGCGGGCAGTACGGGTCGGCGAACGAGACGTGCACCGCACCCCTGTCGTAGTAGGTCTGCGCCCGGCCACTCGTCCGGTCGATGAGCTGGTCCGGAATCACGAACGTCCCCGGGCCGAGTTCCGGCCGCAGCCCGCCGACCGCGCAGGGGGCGAGAATCTGGCGTACGCCGAGCGACCGCAACGCCCACAGGTTCGCCCGGTACGGAATCAGATGCGGCGGAAACCGGTGGTCGCGTCCGTGCCGGGGCAGGAAAGCGACCGCCCGCCCCGCCACCTGCGCCACCGTGACCGGATCGGACGGCGGCCCGTACGGCGTCTCGACGCGGTGCTCGGTGGCATCCTCCAACAGGGCGTAGAGCCCGGATCCGCCGATCACCGCGAGTTCCGCCTGCGGACCCATGCCCCCGCCTCTCCTGCTCAGCTCTCGTCCGGCTTGCCAATTGTCGTCAAAGCGCTCAGTGGACTAGCCCTACAGACCTTAACCAGCACCAGTGCCGCAAGCTATGGTGCGTGGCATGGCGTTTACTGCGCGCAGGATCACCATCGATTCTGCGGATCCGGCGAGGCCGGTGAAGGGCCGGGTCGTGGTGACCGATGACGAGACGCGGCGGCGGCCCGGGGAGTGGTTCCTGGTCCTCGGGCCGGCCGAGTAGCGGTGGCTGGCGTGTTCGGCGAGGGGCAGGCGATCGGGGGGCGGTCGATGGAGTCGATGACCGGGCAGTTGCTGGTCGCGACCCCTGCGCTGAAGGACCCGAACTTCGACCGGACCGTGGTGCTGCTGGTCGCCCACGAGGCGGGCGGCGCACTCGGAGTGGTACTCAACCGGGCCACCGAGGTGCCCGTCTCCGAGGTGCTCGGCGCCTGGGGCGGCCTGGCCCGGGATCCGGCGGTGCTCTTCGAGGGCGGTCCGGTACAGCCGGAGTCGGCGATCTGCCTGGCCCGGATGCGTACCCCGACCCAGCGGGTGAAGGGCATCCACCAGGTCACCGGGTCGGTCGGCACCGTTGACCTCTCGGTCGACCCGGACCGGCTCCGGGACTCCGTCACCGGGATACGCGTCTTCGCCGGCTACTCGGGCTGGTCCCCGGGGCAGGTCGAGGAGGAGGTCGCCCGGGGCTCCTGGTTCGTCCTGGACGCGCTGCCCGGGGACGCGTTCATGGAACGCCCCGACGACCTGTGGCCGATGGTGCTCCGCCGCCAGGGCGGAATCATGGCGGCGGTGGCGCACTTCCCGCCGGACGTACTGCTCAACTGACCGGAGACGGCACGGTGGCCCCTCGGATGACCGAGCCCGCGTGGGTGTGTACTATTGCGCGGGTGCCCGGGAGACCGGGCAGGCAGTAAAGCAAGGGGCCGTGGCGCAGCTGGTAGCGCACCACACTGGCAGTGTGGGGGTCAGGGGTTCGAGTCCCCTCGGCTCCACCTTGTGTTTGTACAGGTGAATCGACATCAGTCATCGACTGATGTCGATCATTTGCGATCTTGTGGTCACAGTCGTGGTCACACGGCGCCCCACACTACGCTGCGGCGACCAGTGTTGAAGCGTCCGAAGAAATCGCCTCTGAGCAGGGATTGTTGCTGCTCCTCGGGCTGTCCGAGATGACTAGGCCGGATTGTGGGGCGCAGAACCGTGTAGTACGGCGGTGCCGGCTCGTGTCGCTACGTACGGATCGGTCGCTGGGTTACCCGCTCGTCGCCTGTCCCCGAGAGGGGCATCCCCGGCGGGTGATAGCCGGGGCCCAACAGTCGCCGACAGCGCCGTCTCAATCGAGAACTGTCGGAGGTTGTTGAAAATCTAGGTCTTTGATCGACGCGGATTCCGTGTCTGTTGCGCTCGGCGCCCGCCGCGCGCGGATCGCAACTGCGGGGCTTTGGGGTGGTTCTTGCGGGCCTGGAGGGATGCTGCGCCCGGTGCTCGCGCCGGGCGAGGATCGCAACCAAAGCCGGCGGCGTGGCTGCAAGATCGGGTGTCGTCTGCCAGTTCATGTGAGTGCACTGCCGGCGTGTCTGAGGCATCTCGCGGGTTCTGCAAGTTAAGTTGAGGCGCACCCTGATGGACTGCTACAGCGAGAGCGGGTGGCGGTGCACGCTGCGAGGGCGTTGGCTCCGGAGCGCCGGGCGATGAGTTCGAGCTGGCCTACATCGACTCGGCTGGCGTTCGTCAGCGTCGGCCCCTGTCGTTGTGCTGGAGTGTTCCGTTCGAGCGTGCCGGTGCGGTACGCCAGTTCACTTCCCACCGAGGTCAGTGCAGCTTTTCCGGGTTGTGGTTCTTCGCCACCAGCGGTGAGCATGTCGGGTTCGAATCTTGGCTGGAGCGTGACCGGCTGATGCTGCTGGACGCCGACCCGGATGTCGTCGGGGTTTCGTCGCAGCCGTTCTGGTTGTGCTGGCAGGACGAGGACGAACGGCCGGTACGGCATGCGCCACCTTCAGCCTGACCTCACCAGCCTGCCGGACATCGTCGTCGCTCGGCGCCTGATCCGGCTGCACGTGCGAGAGCAGGTCCAAGCCGCCATCGCGGACGCAACGCCGATCTGCCGCGAATGGAGCGACCGTTCAGGGGGAGGTCAGCCGTCCCACGAGCGCATCCTTGTCTTCCAGCGCCAAGGCGACGAGACCCGCTTTACCGACAGCCCGGCCGTTGACGCCGCGGCATACCCAGAGATCGTCGCCCTGGCCCGGCTGTTTCGCCTCACCCTACTGGCGTCACCAGGCAATAACCGACGACCTCAACGCCGAACCGATCGACGACAGCATCCTGACCTCGATCCTTGCGGGGATCGGCGACGGGCAACGCCTGCCGCAGAACATCCCGGAAGATGCCCACGAGGCAATTGCTGGCGTCCTGCGCCGGGGTCCCGCGCTCGCACGCTTCACCACCGACGTCCAGCGCACCGTCAACCGGCACTACCGCTGGCACGCGTGGCCGCACCACCGAAAGTTCCCACCCATCACTTAGTGGATCATGGACCAGATCGAGGCCATCCGAGACCCTGACAACCACAGGTTGATGCGCCAAGAACAGCCATCCGAACACTACGGACAGGCCGACGACATCCCGCATCCGAGATTCGAGCCCCAACCCGCACCACATTGCCTCTACTCCATCGACTCTCCAGCAGCCACGTTGAGGCACTCCAGCTCATGAGGCATGACCACGTCAACACACGACATCGAGGCTAATCATGGAGATTACTCAAGATGGGCCGTTCCTCGTCGTCGAACACGAACGGTTCGACGCGTCCCCGCTGATTGAAGCGGTGACCTGGAACAACTCCAGCACCAGGACATCTACGTGACCCTCACCGGAGGCCCGACCTACTACGTGAGCCTCATGACCCTCGACGCGATCGACGCCGTGCTTCGCCGGTGGGCGCAGACCGGCGAAGCCGCCGGAGGACGCTACTTCTACACGACGGACCTGGTCATCACGCCTCGGCCAGGCATCATCGCGATGATCGAGGCGATCGACGGGCTCATTGGTGAAGGAGCGATCGGCAACGCCTGCCAAATCATCCCTAATCCGGTGGGGAGCCGTGATGCCTCGGACTGAGCGACAGGATGCGCCCGCTACGTCTGCCACTCAATATGAGGCACCGCAGGCAACGTGCAACCTCGTGCCTCAGAAAGATTGACAGGCGACATATTCGCGGCGCACGACCGATCCGTTTCGTGTGCGGTCACGCACGATATTTCATTGGGGGCGAATGACAGATGATCTCGAAAGACTATTCCATTGTTTTTCAGGACAACCAAGTGCTCACCTGTGGCGAAAGTCTGCACCATGTCTTGCATTGTCGGCAGATAGGAAGCCTGTCGCTCCCTTCCGGAGAGCTAGTTGCTCGAGACCCGTTTACTGATCCCGGGCTGGGTTTCGATCGACTTGTCCCACCTGGCAATTACCCGGTCTTCGCTATCTCCACCTATTCCGACCTAGCCCATGAAATTGCCTTCGCCGCCATTCGCCTCACGCAGACAGAACCCATCCGCTGGGAACCGGCGCACGGAACGGACGAGCAAGGACGCGCTTACGGATACGGGGTTGACTCCGCAACTGGCAGCTTTATGGACAGGGCGACCGGCGACCTGTTGGACGAACTGCTCGCGGAGGACTACGATCAGATGTACAACCGTCATGACGGACGGCCATGGGCAGAGTTCGTTATACCACGGAAGCGAGACGCAAAGATCTTCCTCTTCTTCTTGGGTGCGGATGGCGGCTACCCCTCCTACTACGGCTACGATACGCATGGAACGATCGCTTGTATCGTGACCGATTTCTTCGGCCTGAGACGTGAGGAAGTCTCGGCATGGCCCTCAATGCTGCCGTCCATTCCGACTGGGTTCAGTGCCCAATTCTACGCATGGCTCGGTGAGATAAACGGTCTCCTGCAATTCCCTGGCGAGTGGGATCAAAGGCAAGCGGTTCCGCAAGAAGACCTCCACTATCTGGAGCAATCGCAGGGTATTTCGCTTCCTGAAGATCTCCGCCTCCATTATCAGAACGCGGGGTTCTGGTTGCACGGACCCGAACCGCTGCAGGAGTGGTGGCCTCAACTTGAAACCCGGGCGAGAACAGCCCTTGAGACGGACAAACCTATGCTCCCAATTCTTCGGAGCTGGAATAGCATCGCCGTCTGCGATCACAACAATTATGTCATCTATGAGCCATACCCAGAATGGGAAAGCCCTGGCGGAAATTTTGAGTATCCTGATCTCAAGACTTACCTCCTGAATACGATCATGCGTGATCTTGGGAGCCTGAGCCAGTCAAATTGATGCAATGAAGCGTCGTGGCTCGTTTCAACACGAGAAGTACCGACCCGGGCTGTGACGCAGCCGAGGTGATCGCGCAGGAACAGGAGAAGGACGGCGAGCAGGTTCCACCGCGCCTGCTCCCGAGCTTGGGGTGCCCTTGTGGGTGCGCAGATTGTGATGGTGCTGACCAGTGCGTGGGGAGTAGGAGATCGGCAGCACGAGATCCGCGAGGCGTCCGCCTGACCGGCTGAAGTGGGACTGACAGCGCAGGCAGCGCGGATAGCCCTCGGTGCGTACGCCTCGGCAGGTCGGACATATCCAGGGGCACTCCGGCAGGGGATTGCGCAGGTAGCCGCGCTGGACTTCGACGTACCGGCGGATGGTGGTCCAGCGCTGGTCAGCGGAGGGCGAGGTCAGGGAAGTTCTCCAGGCCGGCTTCGGTGGGCTGATGGCTGAGAATGTCCTCGATCGCTTCAAGAAGCTCGACGGTGCCGTGCACCACGTACACGCCCGGGTTCTCGGCGAAGGTCTTGGCCCAGTCACAGCGCATGACCTGGCTGGTGAGCACGACCGGTCGGCCGTGCTGGAGCGCGAGTCGGGCCTGGATCCGCGCCCCGCTGGTCTCTCCTGCCTCGACGACGACGGTGGCGACCGCGTATCCGCTCATCACGGCGTTGCGCATGGGAAAGCTTTGCTTGGTGGGTTGGGCGTCAGGCCAGAACTGGGAGATCACCAGTCCGACTTCGGTGATCTGGTCCTGAAGCTGGCGGTTCGCGGCCGGATAGTAACGACGGATGCCGGTGCCGATGACCGCCACGGTGCGTCCGCCCGCGTCAAGGGCTGCTGAGTGCGCTGCGGTGTCGATGCCCTTGGCGAGCCCGCTGGCTACGGTCACTCCGCGCTCCGCCAGAGATGTCGCCACCGCCCGCGCGATGCGTAGGCCCTGCTCGCTCGCCCGGCGGCTACTGTTCGGTCGGGTAGAGATCGGGAAATCGCCCGCCGGATGCCGAACGGATTACCCGCACAAGCGCCTCCGCCGGCTGCTCGAAGCGGTCGAGGGGTACGTCGAGGATCCAGCGGGACGGGTTGACCAGACGTTGGGCGAGATGTGCCACGGGGGAGTCCCGGACGGTCGCGTCGGTTGGGCCGGCCTGTCCGGGTACCTGCCTCGCGAAGATCAGTCGACGCGACCGGTGCGGTCGGGCCGTGACGACGACGTGGTCCAGCTCCGTCCAGGCGACAGATCCGGCGACAGCGCCGGACCAGTGCGCTCCGGCCTCGTCGAGTACCAACGTGAAGTCCTTGAGCAGCGCTGCCTGACGACGGACGTACCTGCCGACGAACATCAGCGGCGCGGCGACGCAGATCCCCCGGCCGGCCCAGAGGAACAGACCGGTGGCGAACCGAAGACCGTCCCCGGATGCCCAGCGGATGCCGAGCAGCACGACGGCGACGATCGCCACGACGGTCGAGACGGCCAGCAGCGCACCGCCCGCGACTTCCATACCTCGGCCGAGCGCCGAAGGCGCTCCACCGGCAGGACGAGTTTTGATCGTTGATCGAGCCTCGGGCGATACATCCATTCGCGGCCTCCGATCGAACTCGCATCGACGGTATGGTGAGGCATCGCTGGGTGGTCGAGAGGTGGACCCACGGTAATGAGCGGCGAGCCCGAGCGGGACCCCGTCGCCGATTCGGTGCTGGCCGCCCTGGACCGGGCCAGCGGACATGGGCGGTCGGAGGACGGGCTGGTGCGGGTCGCCATCGACGGTGGCGGCATCCCCAGCGAACTCACCATTGACAGCGAGGCGATGCGGCAGACACCCGCGGCACTGAGCGCGTCGATCCTGGAGGCACTGCGCCACGCGCACGAGGATCTGCGCGTTCAGGTGGGACAGGAGCTTGCCAGGGCCGCCGGTGCTGGCGACCCTGCCGGCACTCCGTCCGCTGCGGACGATGCCGCCCGCGTCGCCGACGATCTTGATCGAATGGCCCAGGACATGTCCGGGGAGTTCGAGATGATGCGCTGCCGCGTCTTCGATGCTATCGACGGCAGGTAGGAGCCGAACTTCCCCCGCCCATCGCGACGCTAGTAGGAGTTCCTGGAGGTCGTACCGCCGGACGGGTCGACTGCTGCGACCACCTCGGCGCCGTCCGCTGGCCCACCAGGTTGGCCGTCGGGCCTGGTTGGCTGCGCTGGCGTACGGGCGGCGGCGACGATCTGCTCCAGTGCGGCCGCGTGCCGCTGAAACGCGCGCCGTCCGTCCGGGGTGAGTTGGACAAAGGTACGCCGTGCCCGGCGTTGCTGATCCTTGCGGACGGTGACATGTCCAGCCTCGGCCAATGCCGAGACATGCTTGGACAGCGCCGAATCGCTGGTTCCGATCGTGTCCCTCAGGAAACCGAAATCCACCCAGGTGGCCGGTGCCAGCAGGGCGACGATCGACAACCGTGCCGGGACGTGCAGGAACTCGTCACACTGGGGGTCCATCAGGCAGGTGCGCTCTCGCGCAGCACGATGCCCCTGAAGGCCCGCCGGATCATGAGTCCTCACAGGAAAGCAGTGGGTCTCCAGTCGACCGGTGTGGATCGCGCGGCTTGTCGAGCAGGACATCGACTACGCGGCGCGCGGCGTGGAAGTCGTGCGGCCGGACGTGTGGTTCGTCAGCCCGGTTCGACGGTGACCGCAAAGACGGGCCGGTGCATCCAAGGTCTCGGATCGCCGGGTTGAGCCCTCGCCGATCCCCAGCGGGCCAGGCGCCGGAGCGTACTGGCCCGCTGAGGATCGAGGCGGAAGCGTCCCCGTTACTCTGTGCCCATCGCTTCGAGTACGTCGGTGCGTGCGGCTCGGCGGGCCGGCCACTGCGCGGCGACGACACCGGCGACGGCCATGGCCGCGAAGGCGCCCAGTGCCAGGCTGAGCGGGATGGTGGCCTCGGTGACCGGGCGGGCGAGGACGGCGTGCTGGACCATCGCGCCGAGCAGGATCCCGACGGCGATGCCGAGTACACCGCCGACGGTCACGATCAGCATCGACTCGACGGTGATCATCGCGCGTACCTGGCGCCGGTGCATGCCGATGGCGCGTAGCAGGCCGACCTCGCGGGTGCGTTCCAGGACGGACAGCGCCAGGGTGTTGACGATCCCGAGAACGGCGATGGCCAGTGCCAGGGCCAGTAGGGCGGTGGCGATCCGGATGAGGATGGAGAAGGCACCGGCTTCTTCGCTGGCGTACTGCGCCGGAGTGTAGAGGCGTACGTCCGGACGGTCGGCGAGAGCGGCTTCCAGCCCGGAGCGTAGCTCCGACCGGTCGGCGTCCGCGCCGATGAGCACGGTGTCGCCGTGGCCGGGTCGGAAGTGCCGCTCGGCGAAGTCGTCGGAGACGAGTAGCCCGTCGCCGAGCAGGGCGGCATCGGCGTAGAGCCCGGTAATCGCCACCGTCACCCGTTGACCGTTGAGGGTCAGCTCGACCGAGTCACCCACCGACCATTCGCGCTCCGCGGCCAGGGACTCGTGGGCGAGAGCGCCGGTGGCCAGGCCGTCCGGCGTACCGGTGGGCAGTTCCAGGTTGAGCAGCGAGCCGACGGCGGCCGGGTTGACCGCGGTCAGGGAGAAGGTCTCCGCACCGGTGCCGGCCGTCTCGCGGCGGATCGGGGCGGCCGAGGTTACCCCGGCCACGGCCCGGATCCGAACCAGCGTGGCCTGGCTGATCTGCCCGCCGCCGATGTTGGCCGCCAGGAAGGGAGCCCGGACGGTCCGCTCGACGGCGGCCAGGTCCGCCTGGGTGGCGCTGGCGGCGAACACGGCGATGCCGGTGGCCAGCGCCACGCCGACCAGCAGCGCGGAGACGGTCGCCGCGGTCCGGCGTGGGTTGCGCATCACGTTCTCGACCGCGAGCCGGGGCAGCAGCCGGCGCCTGATCGGTACCGCGACCAGACGCAGCATCACCCGGGCCAGCCCTGCGGCGAGCAGTACGACGGCGATGAGCATGGTGAAGGCGCCGACGACTCCGGCCACGGTGAACGGCGGCCTGTTGCCGAGCAGGCCGAGCAGGCAGAAAAGCGTGGCGATGACCGCGAGGACCAGCCCGAGGATGGTGCGTACCCGCATGGCCCTGGGGACGAGGACAAGGTCGCCGTGCAGGGCCGTGACGGGTGGTACGGCGGCGGCCCGGCGGGCGGGCAGCCACGCCGCGAGTACCGTGACCAGGACGCCGACGGCGAGGCTCGACAGTATGGCCCGGGGTGTGACGTGGAGGGTGTCCCCGAGGACGGGATCCCGCCCGGCAGCAAAGTCGATCATGGGCAGCGCGAGGCCAACGCCCACCACCATGCCCACGGCGGTGGCGAGCACACCGATCCCGGCCGCCTCGACCAGCACCAACATCGTGATCTGGCGGCGGTTGGCACCGACCGCCCGGAGCATCCCGAACTCGCGGGCACGCCGCCCGACCAGCATGGCGAAGGTGTTGGCGATCAGGGTCGCCCCGATCAGCAGGGCGACGAGGGTGAAGGAGAGCAGGATCTGGGCGGTGGTGCCCGCGTCGCTCTCCTCCTGCTGGCGCGACTGCTCTGCGAGGAGAGCACCGTCGTGTGCCACGAGCCCGGCGGGCAGGGTGGCGGCGACGGCGTCCCGGAGCTGGCGGGTGGCGACGCCGGGTGCCGCCGTGAGTTCCACCGAGGTGAACGTGTCCGGTTTCTGGAGCACCCGTTGCGCGGTGGTGGTGTCGAACGCGAGGGCGGGTGCGCGGCCCGGACCGTCCCGGAGCGCGGGCTGGTAGAGATAGATCCCGACCACGGTGACCTCTTCGGTACCGGCCCCGTGTAGTGCGGTGGTCCGGGTCCCGGGAGTCAGCTCACCGTTGCGGGCGGCGACCTGCTCGACCGCGATCTCGCCCGGCCCGGCCGGCGCGCGTCCCTGCACCAACCGCAGCCGAGGAGTCTCGCTCCAGTTCGTACCGATGAGGTCGTTGGCGAACCCGGCCGGGCGGGCGACCTTGCCGTCCTGGCCGACCACGGCGGCGTACCCGTCGACGATGCCGTCGGTCGCGGCAACGCCGGGAATGGCCGCCAGCCGGGGGAGTTGCGACGCCGGCAGCAGGGTCGGGCGGGCGTCGTACTCGACATCCTCCTCGCCGGGGGTGGCCGCCACCAGCACCGCCACATCGGTACGGATGGCACGGGCGGCGGCCCCGATGCTGTCGGCGAAGAAGAGGGTGCCGGACGCGAACGCGACACCGAGCACGACCGTGACGAACGTCAGCACCAGTCGCCCACGGTGGGCCAGCAGATTGCGTACTCCGATCAGCCACATGGTCAGGACCGACCCTCGTCGAGCGCGGCGAGTCGGTGCAGCACCTGCTCGACGGTGGGTGCGGACAGGCGGTCACGCAGCCGACCGTCTGCGAGGAACAGGACCTCGTCGGCGCGGGCCGCGGCTGCGGGGTCGTGGGTCACCATCACCACCGTCTGGTGATTTTCGTCGACGAAATGGCGTACCAGACGCAGCAGTTCGGCGCCGGTACGGGAGTCGAGGTTGCCGGTCGGCTCGTCGGCGAAGACCACCCGGGGCCGGGTCACCAGTGCCCGGGCCAGCGCCACCCGCTGCTGCTGCCCGCCGGACAACTCCGCCGGGCGGTGCCGGAGCCGCTGGGACAGCCCGAGTGCGTTCACCAGCGACGTGAGCAGGCCCCGATCGGGACGACGCCCGGCGATGGCCAGTGGCAGGGTGATGTTCTCCTCCGCGCTGAGCGTCGGCACCAGGTTGAAGGACTGGAACACGAACCCGATCTCGCGGCGGCGCAACTCGGTCAACGCGGAGTCGGAGAGGCTCTCCAACGCGGTGTCGCCGAGGTACACGGAGCCGTTCGTGGGCCGGTCGAGTCCCGCCAGGCAGTGCAGCAGGGTCGACTTGCCCGATCCCGACGGCCCCATGACGGCGGTGAACCGGCCGGCCGGGATCAGTACGTCGACGTTGTCGAGCGCCACGACCCGCCCCGAACCGCTGCCGTAGACCTTGCTCAGCCCGACTACGCGGGCCGCGACCGAGCCGGCTCCGGAGGCCGGCAGGGCCTGAACAGGGGCGACCTGATTGGTCATCATCTGCCTCTCGTCCTCACCACTGGGTGACCCGTGGTGTCCCGCGCCCAGGTCTGACCGGGTGGCCATCGCCCCCGTCCCCTCGAACGCGCTAGTTTGGCGTACGCAATCTCTCGTTGGCAGTGCAAACTGAGATTTGCATACCCCTGACGCGGGCGTCAACTCAGGGGTCGTGTTTGACGGCCCACCCGGGATGCGCCATGATTCGTTGGCATATGCCAAGCAGAGTTCCAGGTGACGGTGAGTTCACCGGCGACGAGCTGCTGAAACTGCTCGCGACACTGGCGAATCCCCACCGGATGAGGATCGTCGGAGCCCTGGCCGGTGGCCGCTTCTACGTGAGCGAACTGGCCCGGGAGCTGGGCATCAGCCGCCCGCTCCTCCAGGCACACCTGCGGCGTATGCAAGCGGTCGGGCTGGTCTGGGCCACCGTCGAGCTCGATGCCGACGGGCGGGCCATGAAGTACTACGAGCTGAGCCCCTTCGTGATCCGCCTCGATGCGCGCATCCTGGCAGCCGCCGTCGACACCCTTACTCTGCCGGCCCGAGACGCAACAGAATCCGAGCCGGCGGAGTCGGCCGGCGCGGAGGCGCCGGACAAGGGAGCGACCTGACGGACTCTGACGCGGCAGGCTATCCTGCGCGGCAGCGTTGCGGGCCGGGTCCGGCTGGTGGACGCGTGGCCGATCCGGTGGGTAACCGGTCTCACTACAAGCTACAAGTGATCGACCCTTTGATTCGCTACAAGCTTGTAGCTATGCTGTGGGCATGGACGATCCCGGCGAGGCCCGCTGGCTCGATGAGGAGCAGCAGCGGATCTGGTACGCGTTCGCGTACGCGCTGATCCGCCTGCCCGCCACCCTCGACGCGCAGATGCAGCGCGACGCGGGGATCAGCCAGTTCGAGTACATGGTGCTGTCCGGGTTGTCGATGGCACCCGAGCGCACCCTGCGGATGAGTGTGCTCGCCGGCTACACCGCCAGTACCCTGGCCAGGCTGGGCAACGTCGTCACCAGGCTCGAAAAACGCGGCTGGGTGCACCGTACGCCGGACCCGGCCGACGGGCGCTACACCCTCGCCGTCCTGACCGAGGAGGGCATGGCCAAGGTCGTCGCCAGCGCGCCCGCGCATGCTGACGAGGTCCGACGCATCGTCTTCGATCCCCTGACCAGGGCGCAGCAACGGCAGTTGGGCGTCATCGCCCAGCGCATCCTCAAGGTCGCCGACCCAACCGGACCCAGCCTCGACGCCCGTCTCCCGGAAACCGCCGACACGACCGAACCCTAACCCCGGGCGCCACCGCACCATCTCCGCGACCTGACCCGCTGTCAGGCGTCTCCGCACCATGTCCGAAGGAGTCACACCATGCCCACGATCGCCATCGTCGGGGCCGGCCCCGGGCTCGGCCTCTCCATCGCCAAGGTCTTCGGCGGCCACGGCTTCCAGGTCGCCCTGATCAGCCGCGACAAGGGCAAGCTCGACGCCCTGGTCGCCGAACTCGCCGCTGCCGGCATCACCGCGGCCGGGTTCTCCGCCGACGTCGCGGACCACCCGGCACTGACCGCGGCACTCGGGCAGGCCGCCGCGCGGTTCGGCGCCATCGATGTCCTGGAGTTCTCGCCCTACGACGGCCTCAACCAGGTCAGCCCGCCGGAGGTCACCGTCGACAACCTCCGGCCCGAGATCGAGCACCTGTTCTACGGCGCCGTCACCGCCACCCGCGCCGTCCTACCGGCCATGCGTGACGCCGGCACCGGAACGCTGCTCTTCACCACCGGCGGCGGCGCGATCAACCCGTACCCCATGCTGGCCGCCACCAACGCGGCCCAGGCCGCCCTGCGGAACTGGGTGCGCAACCTCCACAACGTCCTTGCCGGGGAGGGGGTCTACGCCGGCACCGTCGCCATCAACGTCTTCATCGGCGCGACCCCACCGGCCCCCGGCATCCCGCATGCCGAACCCGACCACATCGCCCGGGCCTACTGGGACCTGCACACCCAGCGCAACCAGCCAGAACGTGTCTTCGGCAACTGACCCCGACCCCGGTCCGCAGCGAGAAGGGTCCACGACGTGACCGAATACATCACCGCCGACACCCAGGTGGCCGCGCTCCAGGAGATCCTGGCACGGCACGGAGCCCCGCCGGCGGACAACTAGTGAAAAGGACCTGGGGTGGGGGCCGCCGGGACCATCACGGGCGGCCCCGTGGAGACGACCGAAGACGCCGCCCCTATGGTGGTCCGATGGCATCGGTCAGGCAGGTCCAGGTCACCTTCGATTGTGCGGAACCTGAGCGGGTCGCTCGTTTCTGGTGCGAGGCGTTGGGGTACGTCGTACCGCCTCCGCCGGAGGGGTTCGCTTCCTGGGCCGATTTCGATCGCACGCTGCCGCCGGAGCGTCGGGGCTCGGGGTTCGCGTGCGTCGATCCCACGGGTGTGGGTCCGCGACTGTATTTCCAACGCGTTCCCGAAGGCAAGGTCGTCAAGAATCGGGTGCATCTTGACGTGCGGGTCGGCACCGGACTCGTGGGTGAGGAGCGGGTGGCCGCACTTGAGGCCGAGTGCGCCCGGCTGGTCGCGTTCGGCGCGGTACGCGGGCGACTACTGCTCGCCGATGAGGAGAACGAGTCGTGCCTCGGGATGCAGGACGTCGAGGGCAACGAGTTCTGTCTCGACTGAGTGGCCGCGAACGTCCACGAGATCAACTACTGGGCGGAACCGGAGCCGGGCGCCTCAGGTCGACTAGGTATGCCTAGGCAGCCCGCGTACTCCGCTAAACCCTGCTGAGCAGGGAAGATAGGTAAGCGCTCCCGATGTGGCAGCACTCTTGTCAACCGACGATTGATCCATCAGCGGTTGATCCTCCGGCGATGGCCGAACCGCCCCGGGCTGGCCGTGGTGCGCCAGGCTCGGGGCGGTTCAGGATCACCTCATGGCAGCGGTTGGATCCGGGTGTTCTGGAACGACGTCTGCAGCCACCCACCGTGCCCCTTGTGCAGCACGTTGGTGTTCCTCGAATGGGAACCGGAGCGGCAGGTCTCGTCGTCACCCTCGATGATGCAGCTCGTCCGGACGATGATCGCAAGGTCCGGCTCAAGGAATCGGACGTGCTCGTCGAGCATGACGATCCGGCTGGCGGGGATGTAGTTGTCGAAGGCGTACTGCATTCCTTCGGCGATGCCCTGGCGGGTGACGAGATAGTCGCCGTTGAAGGTGACGAGATCGGCGTCCACTGTGAACGTGGCGGCAAAGGCCGTTCCGTCCTCGGTTGCCCAGGCGTCTTCCTGCTGCTTCAGGATGCGCGTGAACGCGGCCAGGTCGCGTTCACGGTCGTGCGCGGTGTCGGTCGCTGCTGCCTTGTCGGTCGCCGACGCCTTGTCGGTCGCGGACGCGTGGGCCGGGACCAGGCCGCCCACCAGCATCGCCACTGCCAGGGCCGCCAGCCAGGTCTTGCGACGTGTCAGCATGGATCGCTCCTCCGTTCGGTTCGGTGCAGCGACCGTAGGTTCGGCGATTCGACGTCGACAACGCCCCGAGGGGTGATCGCGGCGTACCCGCCTGGAGGGACAGCAGATGCCTCCGCCGGGCGATTCCGGCGCCGATCCGGCCCCGGTCAGCGGTCCGGGGTCGGGTCCGGTGCGCCGGGTACGACGAGGCCCGCCTCGTACGCGAGGATGACCGCCTGGACCCGGTCCCGGAGTTGCAGCTTGCCGAGGATCCGCTTGCCGTGGGTCTTCACCGTCGACTCCTCGATGTGCAGGCGCTCGGCGATCTCGGCGTTGGAGAGTCCTCGGGCGACGAGATGCAGCACGTCCCGTTCGCGGGGGGTGAGGGTGTCCAGCCGACGGTGGGCGGCGGGAACCCGCCGTGGCTGGCTGACCAGCCGGCTGATCACGGTGGTGGTCACCGAGGGGGAGAGTAGGGATTCGCCGGCCGCGATCGTGTGGATCGCCGCGATGAGCTGCTCGGGCCGGGCCCGCTTGAGCAGGAAGCCGGAGGCGCCGGCATGCAGGGCGCCGAGGATGTAGTCGTCGTCCTCGAAGGTGGTGAGGATGAGGATCCGAGTCTCGGGCACGGTCTGGACGATCGTCTCGGTGGCGGCGATGCCGTCCATGCCGGGCATCCGGACATCCATGAGTACGACGTCGGGACGCAGTTCGCGGGTACGGGTCACCGCCTCGCGCCCGTCGGCCGCCTCTCCCACCACGTGCAGCGTCTCGTCGGTGGAGAGGACCGCGCACAGTCCGGCCCGCATCAGGTCGTCGTCGTCGGCCAGGACGACGCGCGGTGCCCTCATCGGGTGGCCCGATCCCACTCTCCGGCCGACGGCGGGTGGCCGGCGACCGCGGCCCGCTCGGCGAGCAGTGGTCCGGCCGGTGACTCGTCGCGGTGTAGGGGCAGCCGGGCCAGGACCTGGAACCGGTCCCGGACCGGCCCGGCGACACACGTGCCGCCGAGCAGGGTGGCCCGCTCCCGCATGCCCACGATGCCGTGCCCCTCGGTGCCGTCCGGGCGCTGGGCGCCTGCCGGACGGTACCCGTTGCGCACGTCGATCTCGATCGTGTCCACTGTGTAGCGCAGCTCGACAACGGCGGTGCCGTCCCCGTGCCGTGCGGCATTGGTGAGCGCCTCCTGAAGGATCCGGTACGCCGCCTGCGAAGCTCCCCGTACCCGGGTGGGCCGCTCGCCGTGCACCGTGACGTCGACGGTCAGTCCCATCGCGCGGTGCCGGTCCACCAGTTCGTCGACCGCGCTCAGGTCGGCGGGCGTACGCAGGTCGCCGTCGTCCCGACGCAGTGCCCGTACCATCCGGTCGAGTTCCCCGACGGTGTCCCGGGCGACCTCCTCGATCGTGCCGATGGCCTGTAAGGTCCGCCCGGGGTCCCGGCCGTGCAGCAGCCGGGCCGCGCCGGCCTGCACCAGGATCACGTTGATCGCGTGGCCGGCCGAGTCGTGCAGTTCCCGGGCGATCCGGGTGCGCTCCTCCGCCGCGGCGAGGCGGCGCTCCCGACCGGCCTCCCGCTCGGCCCGACGTGCCCGTTCCTCCAGGTCCACGGCGCGTTCCCGACGGAGTCGGGCCCGGTCGCCGATCAGCCACATCCCGCAGAAGGCGAGCATCCAGGTGCCCAACTCGGTGGTGAACGCCGCCGGACTGAACCCGGCGGCCAGGTAGATCACGGCGACCAGCGGCACGAAGCCGACGACCGCGCCGAACGCGGCTGCCCGCCGTACGCCCCGGTCGCCGGAGTGCGCGTCGGCGACCGCGTAGCCGGCGATCGCCGCCCCGACCGGAGCGTCGAGCGGATACCGGAGCGCGATGAGCGCGATGCTGGCCAGGGCCACGACGGCAAAGGCCGTCCCGGGAGCGCGGCGGCGGGCCGCCAACGGCAGCGCGGTCGCCCCGGCCAGCAGCAGACCGGGTACGTCGAGCGCTCGTCCCGTCGGATCCGGTGCGCCCAGCCCACCGGTACCGATCATGGCGACTGTGATGGTCAGCGTGGCCCCCGCGGTGGCGATGTCGACGGCCAGCCCGCTGCGCTTCACCGCTCCAGCCTAGGGGTTTGGCGCAGCCCGCCTCGTCGCCCGCTGGTGGTAGTCCGGGTACCCCTCCGGGGGTAGCCGGCGGCTCCCGGCGTGCTGCCCGGACCGAGGTCGGGCCGGGCAGCACGGACCTCAACTGGCGGGAGGTTGGGGCCGCGAGATGTAGAACCGCATGTCAGTGAAGTCGAAGGTGATCGTGAACGGTTTGAAGAAGGCGTGGGTGAAGTTGGCGATCGGGTCGAAACCCAGGCGTTCGTAGCCGGCGGGCGCGGTGCGGGCGATGCTGTAGACGCCGTTGGCGACGGCCGTGCCGAGTCGTGCCTCGTCGGGATAGCAGGGATAGGCAGGGATGCGGTTGACGGAGGTGGGGCGGTCGTGGTCCACCCGTACCCCCAGGCGTTTTGCCGTTGCTTCGGTCATGGCGAGGCTGTTCCCGCCGGCGCCGCCGGTGTCAATGCAGACCACCTGCGGGTCGTGGCCGTTGACGCTGCCCAGGGTGAACGGGAAGTGGTCGCCCGCCAACCACAGCGGCAGGGGTTTCACGCCTGTGGCGTGGGCCTCGGCCCGGAAGGCGCGAAGCTGTGCCGCGGTCTTCCGACGCAGGATCAGCGCCTGGTTGGCGTAGTCCAGCGTCGTGAGGAAGTGATAGAAGATGTAGCGGCAAGGGATCCATCGCCACGAACGGCACTCGGGTGGCGTCCGCACCGTGTGTCTGGTAAGGGGTTCCCGTCACCGCCTCAAGCTGCCTGGCGTACGGCTCGTTGCCGTAGGCCCGCAGCAGCGGCACCGCACGGGTGAACTGATCCTGCCAACGCGACTGCCTGTTCCGCTGGCGTTAACGCCGCCTCTCGCGGCGTCCCAGCACGGATCGGCGCGGGCATGCTGTCGAGAGCGGTTCGACCGCCGATGCCGGTGCGGGTGGTGGGGGAGGAGGTGTTGCCAGCGCGTATGTCGTTTTCGGTATGTCGACGATATGCACCGCCTCGTAGGTTGAGGCATGCGGATACGACCAGCGCAGAGCGCCGACGCCGAAGCCATCAACGAGTTGCTCGACCAGTTGGGCTATCCCCAGGATGGTCAGGCAACGACGGCGGCCCGGATCCGGTGCTGGGTCGACGATCCGGCCAGCGCGGCCTACGTGGCCGACGCCCAGGGCGACCTCTACGGCGTCATCGCCGTCCATATCTGTCCGTTCTTCGAACGCGACGCCGCCTGGGGCCGAATCGTGGCCCTGGTCGTCTCGGACCGAGTACGCGGACGAGGTGTCGGCTCTCGACTTGTCGCCGCCGCTGAATCCTTCGCGGCCAGCCATGGATGCCTCCGGATGGAAGTCACCAGCGCAGACCGACGGCCAGACGCGCACAAGTTCTACCAGCGCCGCGGATACGTCCACCAAGCAGGAAAATCGTCCCGCTTCCTACGTGACCTATCCGCTTCCAATGGCAATCATGATCAAATTTTGTCAGAGAGTTGCCTCAAGTCCCCGGGCCGCTGACGGCTACCGCTGCATCCTCGGATCGTGCGTGGGGTCGGCGTACATCGGCGGGCAGCCGTGATCGATGGCTTCGGGGCGCAGTTCGTAGTGCCACGGTTCGTTGCGGTAGATCTGGCAGAGCCCGTACCGGGCGCCGTGCGTGGACAGCCACGCGGTGGCATCGGAGTGCCCGATGTCGATCGCGCGCCCCGACACATGCGGAGACGTGTCGGGGGTGGCGACCCATCGGGCGGCTTCCTTTTCCGAGCCGTACTTCGAGATCGCCGCACGGAGTAGTTGTTCCTGGTACTCCGGTGAGCGCCAGCCACCGTTGACGTAGAACTCGACCTCGTCGTCCACGGCATCGGTCGCGGCTCGACGCAGGGCATCGAGCAGATCGGAATCGAGATTTGCCACGGCCGGAATTCCGTCATCGAAGACCGTCACGCCCTGGGGGACGGCGCCATCTGCCTCGCCAAGTGCACCGAGGCGGTCAGATGCGGCAGAGGGGGACGAGGACGCCAGCGATCGGGTGCGGCGGGCTGCTGTTCGTGCTGGTTCGGGGTGGGTCATGCCTTCAGCCAAGGCAGCGTGGTGTTGTCAGCACGTATGTGGTTTTCGGTATGCCGACGATATGCTACGGCTCGTAGCATCGAGGGTATGCGTGTGTTGGTCGTCGAGGACGAGCCCTACATGGCAGAGGCCATCCGTGATGGGTTGCGCCTGGAAGCGATCGCGGCCGATATCGCCGGTGACGGTGACACCGCTCTGGGGCTGTTGAGCGTCAACGTCTACGATATCGCCGTCCTCGACCGCGACATTCCCGGGCCCTCCGGTGACGAGATCGCCGAACGCATCGTCGCCTCCGGCAGCGGCATGCCGATCCTGATGCTTACCGCTGCCGACCGGCTCGACGACAAGGTCTCCGGGTTCGAACTCGGCGCCGACGACTATCTCACGAAGCCGTTCGAGCTCCGGGAACTCGTGCTCCGGCTCAGAGCGCTCGACCGCAGGCGCGCGCACAACCGGCCGCCGGTGCGGGAGATCGCAGGTCTGCGGGTGGATCCGTTCCGCCGCGAGGTCTACCGCGACGGTCGCTACGTCGCGCTGACCAGGAAGCAGTTCGCCGTACTCGAGGTCCTCGTCGCCGCCGAAGGCGGTGTCGTCAGCGCCGAAGAACTCCTGGAGCGGGCGTGGGATGAGAACGCCGACCCGTTCACCAATGCCGTTCGCATTACTGTCTCGGCACTGCGCAAACGGCTTGGCGAACCCTGGATCATCGCCACCGTGGCCGGCGTCGGCTACCGCATCGACACGGCACCCGGCACCGGACGTGCGGGAGGGGACCGTGGATAGAGAACCTGGGGTGAGCGTTCGCCTCAAACTCACCCTCAGCTACGCGGGGTTCCTCATGCTCGCCGGAGCCGTGCTGCTCGCCGCGGTGTGGGTGTTCCTGTTGCGTTACGTACCCGAGACGATCTACACCCCTCGTGGGATTCAAACCCTCCAGGCCGACCTGGTGCGCGCCTTCGCCCCGGCGGCAGTCGCAGTACTGGCGTTCCTGCTGATGTTCGGCCTTGTGGGAGGATGGATCCTCGCCGGCGCCATGCTCGCGCCCCTGACTCGCATCACACATGCCACCCGGCTGGCCGCGAACGGATCACTCTCGCACCGGATCATGTTGGAAGGCCGCGAAGATGAATTCCGCGAACTCGCCGACGCGTTCGACACCATGCTGACACGGCTCGAAGCACACGTCGCCGAACAGCAGAGATTTGCCGCCAACGCCTCCCATGAACTGCGCACCCCGCTGGCCATCACGCAGACACTTCTCGACGTGGCCCGCAACGACCTGAACCGCGATACCGGCGAACTTGTCGACCGCCTCCACTTCGTCAACACCCGAGCGATCGAACTCACCGAGGCACTGCTGCTGCTCAGCCGCGCCGACCAACGGTCCTTCACCCGGGATCACGTCGACCTGTCCCTCATAGCGGAAGAGGCCACCGAAACGCTTCTCCCGCTCGCCGAGAAACGCGGCCTCACCGTCGAGATCTCCGGCGACGTCGCCCCCACCATCGGCTCCCACGCGCTCCTGCTTCAGATGACCACGAACCTCGTGCACAACGCGATCGTCCACAACCTGGCTGAACAGGGCACGGTGTGGGTCACGACCAGCGTCCACCCCAGGACTGTGATGCTGACTGTCGAGAACACCGGCGAGGCGCTCTCCCGACAGGTGGTTTCCACGATTGTCGAGCCGTTTCAGCGCGGCACTGGACGGATACGCGACGGCCACGCAGGTGTCGGCCTCGGCCTGGCAATCGTCAAGAGCATCACCCAGGCACACGACGGAACCCTCACCCTCACTCCCCGTCTCGCTGGCGGTCTCCGCGTCACGGTGCAACTACCCGCCGCGCCACCGCCCACTGTTAGGTGAATTGCCGCTTGGCTGCTGTCAGTAGTACTCTCGACCCTTTGCTGGTTTCTTTGGTCGGCTCAACTATGGGAAAGTCGAAATAGATGTCCGGATAGGGCTCGTCTTTCAGTGTGTAATGCCACCACTCGCAATCGTACGAGCTGAAACCGCACGCCTCCATGATGGAGCGGAGGTATTGACGGTTTCTCGCTTCGGCTTGCGTGATTCCTTCTGCCCCATGATGTGAGATCGGATCCATCAAGTCGTGGTCGCCGCCCATCGGAGCACGTTCACCGGTAGCCAGGTGATACAGCGTCAAGTCAACCGTACTGCCCCGGCTGTGGCCCGACCTGGCGGCCACATATCCTTTCTCGAACATCTCGGCTCTGTCGATGTCCGGATAGTGTCGTAGTTTCGTCCGGCCATCCTCCGGCTGGCCTGACCAGCGCAGAAAGCAGTCCACGGCGCGCTGAGGGCGGTAACCGTCCCAGAGGAGCAGGCCGAAGCCAAGGGATTCGGCCTGCTCTCTCGCGCTTTCCAGGGCGGCACACAGAGCCCTCGTGCCGACAATTCGATTGGCCAGATATCCGTCCACTGGCTTGCCGGTGAAGTTGTCCCAGGTGGCGTACTTGGCATCCCAACGTATGCCGGACACGAACTCGTCCACGAAGACGAAGTCATCTTTCACTGGATTTTTCCTGTCAATGCCAACGACACCATCCGGTCGATCACCTCGGCAAGCGGGAAGCCGGCGGCTGCCATCATTCTCGGGTAACGACTGTAGGAGGTCATTCCAGGCAGGGTGTTGACCTCGTTGAGGACCACCCTTCCATCTTCCTTGAGAAACATGTCCACCCGCGACAGTCCCCGGCATCCCAGCGCGCGATATATGGCCTTCGCTGTCTCCTGGACGAGTGAGCGTGACTCTGCCGAAATGTCGGCGGGAACGATTGCTGTCGAGTTTTCGGAGCCGCTTTCCGGCTCATTCTCCTGATGGATCCGGAAGAAGCCGTGAGACAGAGAGATTCGATCCACCTCGCCCGCAATCAGATCCATATCGTTCCCCAATATGGCACATCCGATCTCGCTGCCGACGACAGCCTCCTCGATCAACACCTTCGAGTCATACTGTCTTGCGGTTTCCACCGCACTCGGCAGCTCTTCCTTCCGGGACACCTTGCTGACGCCGAAAGACGAACCCGAACGGGCCGGCTTCACAAAGACCGGATAAGTGAGCTGGTCGGGGTCGATGTTCTCGTCCGCCGTGACGGTCCAGAAATTTGGCGTGACGATCCCCGCGCTTCTGGCGACGAGGTAGGCAAGGGATTTGTCCATACACAGAGCAGAGCTCTGGATGTCGCAGCCCACGTAGGGGATGCCGGAGAGTTCCAACAAACCCTGCATCGCACCGTCCTCGCCGAGTTTGCCGTGCAGAACGGGCAACACCAGGTCCAGACTGATCGTTTCGTATCGTCCCTGCTCCAGGACAAGCAATCCGTGTACGCTTCTGTCCGGTGAGAGCACAGCCGGACGGCAGCTTCCGTTTTCCCAATTCGCGTCAGGCCCGTCACAGAGCTTCCAGGCACCGCTGGTGGTAATCCCGATGTAGAACGGTTCGTACTTCTCGGTGTCCAGGTTTCTCGCGACCTCTCGCGCGGATTTGACGGAGACGGGGTGTTCTTCGGAGCAGCCCCCGAATATGATAGCGATCTTCAACCTATCCATGCTGACCCCCGTTTTCAAATTTCAGGCAATTGATGATGGAGTTTTCAACAGTGTCGCTCAGGGCGTGGTCCGTGTAGTAGGCGGTGTGTGGACTGATAAGCACATTCGGTAGCTTCTGTAGCCGCAGCAGCGATTCGCTTTCGATGGGCTTGTTTCGGTAGTCGGCGTAGAATATTCCTTCCTCTCCTTCGAGGACGTCCAGAGCCGCACCACCCAACCTGCCGTCTTCCAGTGCCGGAACAAGCGCCTCGGTGTCGAGGAGTGCACCGCGGCCGGTATTGATAACGAACGCGCCGTGCTTCATCTGCTCGATACGTTCGCGATTTAGGAGGTGGCGTGTGTCCGCGTTGAGTGGTGTGTGGAGCGTTACGATGTCGCTCAGCTTCAGCAATTCGTCGAGCGGAACGTAGTCGGCAGCGATCTTGGGGTGGTTGTCATAGGCTAATACCCGGCAGCCGAAACCCCGCAGCCTGTCCATGACTGCGGCGCCGATGCGCCCCGTTCCAACTACTCCGAGGGTCAGATCGCGTAGTTCTTTGCCGCGTACGTCATTCAACCTGTAATCATGAACGTCCGCACGGCGGATGATGGTTTTCGCATTTCGCACCGCCATCAGCATCAGCATCAGTGTGTAGTCGGCCACGCTGTCGGGTGAGTAGGCGACATTTTCGACGGAAATGCCGACGCTCTCCGCGTACTTCACGTCGATGTGATCGTATCCGATGCTTCTTGTCGAGACATAAGTCACGCCGACCTGGCTGAGTGCAAGAAGAGTGGAGTTTGTGATGTGGGCTTTATGACCGACGCTCACGTACCGGTTTCCGAATGCCAGTTCGATGTTGGCTTCAGATGCCGCTGCCTCCGTGATGGTGGGCATTACGCCAAAGCGAGGCGCCATCTCTCGGAACAAAACGGCCTCGTCCTGCCCGCATCCATAGATCGTGATCCCCATTGTCGGGACGGCCGAGGAGGACGAGGACGCCAGCGACCGGGTGCGGCGGGCCGCTGTACGTGCTGGTTCGCTGTAGGTCATGCCTCCAGTCAACGCAGCGTGGTGTTGCCAGCACGTATGTGGTTTTCGATAGGCCGACGATATGCTACCGCTAGGTAACAAGCGGGAGCATGCCTGTCTGTCGAGGACACAACGGTCGGGTCGGCGACGAACTGGGCGAGAAGGTCTTTCCTTCGGGTCGTTCTCCCGGTGCTATCTGGTGCCGATGTCGACCAGGTGGTAATCCCCGGCGGCGCCGCGCGGATACCACTGGGCGCCGTGACTGCCGACCACGTCCCAGTCGTCGACCGGCTGCCCGGCCGGGTCGACGAGTTCTGCGGCGTCCAGCCGCTCGTATGCCTGCTACCACAAGACCTGCGACACCATCGCCAATGTCAACAACACCGTGCTCGACCAGCTCTCCGACGCTGCCGCGCACAGCATCATGACCCTCGCCCTCACCCAGAGCTTCCCGTCCGGGTCCGACCGGTCCCGGTCCGCCGGACGGGTGGCCCTCGACCGGTCCACGTCACCCCTCCTCTACGGCTGACGGGACCGCAACCACAGGTGGCGCGGGCACCGGTGTGCCCGCGCCACCTCGTGCCTCCAGTCCGTCGTGGCCGCGGCTGGCGGTCGCTCAGGCGTCTGGGCGTGCCAGCTTGCGGCGCAGCTCCTCGGCGTCGGGGTGGCCGAGTTCGACGAAGATGCTCAACGCGGTCTGCCATGCGGTGCGGGCCGCGTCGGTGTCGGCCTCCGCCTGGTAGGCGTCGCCGAGGTGGGCCAGGCATTCGGCTTCCTTGTAGCGGTCGCCGAGGTCCCGGAACAGCCGGACGGCGTGGCGGTGACAGGTGACCGCCTGCCGGTGGTCGCCCAGGCGGCGGTGCGCGTATCCGAGGCTGTCCCAGGTGGCCGCCATGCCCTGCCGGTCGTCGACTTCGGTCAGCGACAGCTCAGCCGCCCGCCCGACGAAGGAGGGCAGGTCTGCCGGTAGTTGACGCGGTACCGGCTGCGCGTTCGGGGAGAGCCCCTTGGTCCGGGGACCCCCGACCAGCGCGGCAGCGTACAGGCGTTGCAGTTCCGGGCCGGGGTCGACGCCGAGTTCGGTGGCGAGGTGCCGGCGGGCGGTGTGGAACGCGTTCAGCGCGTCGGACCGCCGTCCGGACCGGTGCAGGGCCGTCATCAGTTGAACCCAGAACGACTCGCGCAGCGGGTACTGAGCGGTCAGCGTGAACAACTCGCCGATCAGGTTCTCGTGCCGGTCTCGGTGCAGCTCCACCTCGAAGCGCCGATCCATGGCTCGCAGCCACTGTTCGCGGAGGCGCGGCACGACCTCGCGCTGGAGCAGTTCCGACGGCAGTCCGGCCAGCGGCTCGCCGCGCCACATGGCCAACGCGTCAGCCAGCACCGCCGCCTCCGCGTCCAGGTCACGTTCCTCGGCCATCCGCGCGGCCCGATCCAGGTGTTCCCGGAACCGCCAGACGTCCACCTGATCCGGGCGTACGTCGAGCTGATAGCCGCCGACCGAGGTGCGTATCGTGCCACCCGCTTCAGGGTCGCCGAAGATCTGACGCAGCCGAGTCACGTAGAGTTGGACCGCCCTGCGCGGGTGATCCGGCTGGGCCTTTCCCCAGATCGCGTCCGCGAGGTATTCCACCAGCAGCGGGCGCCCCACCTGTAGGAGCATGGCCGCCAGCAGTATCCGGTGTTTCGGTGCGCGGATCTCCAGCAGACGATCCCCGGCTTGGACCTCGAATGGGCCCAACAGGCGGAACTCTAGCTGTGTCCCCTGCACAGGTGCCCCTTTCAACCGTTTCGGGGGGCGACTGTATAGGTCGTCAACTTCTGATCTGCTTCATCGGACGACCGCGTACCTCAGGTGCTCGTGGTGGGCGGTGGGCGGCACCGCCACCGCCCACCACGAGCACCTGAGACCACGGACGTCGCGCTCTGCGTGGCAGGTCACCATCCGGCGGCCCCGGTGAACCGGCGCCAGAGCACCTGGAACCGGCTCATGGATGTCGATTATCCAATCCGCCGTTTCGTCCGCCCGGCCCAGGTGAGTGGCACATCCGCATGAAAAAATCCCTTCTTCGGTACGGGATAAGCTGGTCCAGCGGTTGACCAACGGCGTTGTCGGCACCGGGCGCGGACAGCACGGGCTGGACGTCCGGCCGGTGTGCGACGGGTCCCGAGACGGCTCGACGAGGCACTGGCCACCTTTGAACGCTCCGTTGCGCTGGCACCCGACGTGGACTCGATCGGCAACATCTTCCAGTTGCTGGAGGTTCACGGCGTACCGGAGCCGTTCGTCGACTTCTACACCCGGCTGCGTACGGCGATCGGCGACCCCGGCTTCACCCGCACGGCGAGCGCCGACGTCCCCGTCCCCGACCCCGACCCTGTCCTGAGCCCGACCCTGTCCTGAGATCGTCCCGAGGCTGCCGCATGGTCGCGCCGAGAGTCGGTGACGGTCGTGTTGCGGGAACACTTAGTTGTCCTTATAGTTCGACAACAATTGATGGCTTGCCGGTACTCGCGCCGGCCGGGCCCCGCGACGACCGGACCGGAGGCACCCCCGTGAGGCGTATCCGCAGAGCACTGCTGCTGGTCGGGCTCGTCACGGCGGTCGCGGCGGTACCGGTGGCGGTGGTCGCCCAGGCGGCGGCGACCCCGACCGCCTCGTTCGCCAAGGTCTCCGAGTGGGGGTCGGGCTGGGAGGGCCGCTACACCATCACCAACGGCGGCAGCACCGCGATCACCTCCTGGCGGGTGGAGTTCGACCTCCCGGCCGGGACGACCGTCGGTTCCTACTGGAACGCCACGCTGGCCAGCAGCGGCCAGCGGCACACCTTCGGCAACCTCTCCTGGAACGGCCGGATCGCCCCCGGTGCCTCGGTGACCTTCGGGTTCATCGGCGCGGGTCCCGGCGCCCCGAACGGTTGCCAGCTCAACGGCCAGCCCTGCGGCGGCGGCACCGCGCCCACCCCGACCCCGACGGTCAGCCCGACCGGCGTGCCGCCGACGGTGCCGCCGGGCGGGTCGACCCCGGTGGCGGCGAACGGGCAGCTCCGGGTCTGTGGCCGGCAGCTCTGCAACGCCGCCGGCAAGGCGATCCAGTTGCGCGGGATGAGCACGCACGGTCTCCAGTGGTACGCCAACTGCGCCACCCCGGCCTCGCTGGACGTACTCGCCCGGGAGTGGCAGGCCGACGTACTCCGGATCTCGATGTACGTCCAGGAGGGCGGTTACGAGACCGACCCGCGGCGCTTCACCGACCTGGTGCACAACTACATCGAGCTGGCCACCGCCCGGGGCATGTACGCCATCGTGGACTGGCACATGCTCAGCCCCGGTGACCCGAACTACAACCTGGAGCGGGCGCGTACCTTCTTCGCGGAGATCGCCGACCGGCACCGGGCGAAGAACAACGTGATCTACGAGATCGCGAACGAGCCGAACGGGGTGGCCTGGAGCGCCATCAAGAGCTACGCCGACCAGGTCATCCCGGTGATCCGTACCCGGGACGCCGACGCGGTGGTGCTGGTCGGCACCCCGGACTGGTCGTCGCTGGGCGCCTCCGGCAGCGGCGGCGGCGCGGACGTGATCGCCGCCAACCCGGTGAGCGCCGGCAACGTCATGTACGTCTTCCACTTCTACGCCGCCTCGCACGACGACTACTACCTCGACACGGTGACCCGGGCGGCGGACCGGCTGCCGCTCTTCGTCACCGAGTTCGGTACCCAGGACTACTCCGGGGACGGCCCCAACAACTTCACGATGGCCCAGCGCTACCTCGACCTCTTCGCCAGTCGGAAGATCAGTTGGGTGAACTGGAACTTCTCCGACGACTTCCGCTCCGGCGCGGTCTTCACCACCGGCACCTGCGCGGCCGGCGCGTTCGGCGGTACCTCCCGGCTGAAGGAGGCGGGCGTCTGGATCCGGGACCGGATCCGTACCCCGGACGACTTCTGACGCCGTCGCCCCGCGTCGACTACTGTGGCGGTGTGTCCGAGCAGAGACATGAGCCGACCGAGGCGGACGGCCCGCTGTTCCGGGCGGCGTACGAGCGGGCGGGTGAGATCGACGACGCGCCGGACTCCGGCGGGCGCCGCCGGGGGTGGGGCGGCTTCCTTCGGGCCGCCGCGCTCGCGCTGGCCGAGGGATTTCTCCGGGAGACCTTCGTCTGGGGCGCGGTCCTCTTCTCTCTGCTGGCCGCCGTGTTCGGGGCGACCGGCGGGGACGTCGCCTGGATGGTCCCGATGATCGGGTCCGGGGTCGCCGGTGTCGTGCTGGTGTTCTGGTCGATCGCCCGGCGCTGGTCGTTCGGCCGCCAGTGGCTCGTCCTGCTGGGCGTCGTCGCCGTCCAGATCGTCCTGGTCGTGACATTCTGGCGGACCCACTGACGTCTGCCGTTCTGGCGGACCCACTTCCGTCTGCCGTTCTGCCGGACCAGAAACCGATGCGCGCTCCGACCGACCTCTCCCCGGAAGGCTGACGCACACTGACGTCTGCCGTTCTGGCGGACCACTGACGCCTGGCGGCGAGGTCCGGCGACGAGTTGTAGCACGGCGGAGCCGATGGCACAATCCTCGATGGCCAATCCCGGGATGGATGATGCCCGGGGGCGGATAGGTGAAATCGGGGAGGTCTGTCGTGACGGCTGTCTCAGTTGAACTTGCCGACCTGCGGGGCTGGGCCCAGCAGGTGGGGCGGGTGTCCACGGACATGGGCTCGGCCCGGGAGTACGCCACCGGGCAGATCGCCGACGCCGACTTCGGCCGGATCCTGGAACTCATCACCGGCCCGTACGCCGGCCTGATCCCGACGTTCCACAATGTGCTCTCCGAGGACAACCTCCGGCTCGGCAAGACCCGGGACGGGCTCAACTCCTCCGCCACCGCATACCGGGAGGCCGACGAACGGTCGAGCGGCCGGCTGACCAAGCTGGCCGGTGGGCAGACCGGCCTCATCACCGACGACGGCGAGGCCGCCGGGTTCAACGATCCCGGTTCGCCGGCCGGTGCGCTGGTCGCACCGGGAAGCGGTGGCGCCGGCATGCCGGACCTGCCGGAGGTCTCCTTCGGCTTCGTCTTCGACAAGGTCTGCGACCTCGTGGTCTGGGTCGGCGGTCCGGACCCGCGCGAGAAGGTCACCCGCTGGCTCGCCGGTGATATCGACAAGGCCGCCCGGCACGTCGAGGCGTGGCGGGCGGTAGCCCAGTGCCTCGATCTCGCCCAGGCGAACCTGGCCTCGGGGCGGCAGGCGATCACCAAGACCTGGAGCGGGGACGCGGCCAACGCGGCGACCGCCCACGTGGACCGGTGGAGTTCCAGCCTGACCGAGCAGGCGGGTGCGATGCGGAAGATGGGCGACCATCTCTGGGACATGATCGACCACGCGGTGAAGATGGCCCAGGTGGTGGTCGACATCATCAGGACCCTGGTCAGTCTCGTCAGCGCGGCGCTGTCGAACGCCGCGATCCCCGGCTACGGGCAGTGGAAGCTGATCAACACGGTCAAGGAGGGGATCACGATGGTCTGGAGCGCCATCAAGGTCGTCCAGGTCTTCCTGAACGCGCTGACCATGCTGATCGACACCATCCGGCTCTGCGTCGACTACTTCAGCATCGCGAAGCTGCCGCCCGCCCCGGTGACCGGTCCGGTCCCGGCGATGGGCGCGGTATGACCTCGCCCGACTTCGACTACATCGAGCAGCGGATGCGGGCCGCCACGGCCGCGCTGAACGAGGCGATGGAGTCCGCGCTTCAGGAGATGCTCCGGTTCCAACGGGCGAACCGGCCGACCGAGGAGGAACACCGGGCCTTCCAGGAGGCCGCGCTCCGCGGTGATCTCGGCGATGACATGCGTACCCTGGCCCGGCTGGTGGAGGCCGGCGAGGACGACTGGGACCGGATCTACTCCGGCGAGTCGCCCAACGCCGGGTTGCTGCGTGGGCATCTCGACCGGATGGTCGAGGAACACCGCGACGAGATCGTCCGGGCGATCGAGGAAGACGACGACTTCGACCCAACGAACCCAGAACCCCGCCCCAACAGGTAGTAGCCCGACTGTGTGGTCTGTTACTACCCCTGGAGGGGTAGTAACAGACCACAATCGTCTGGTCGATACTCGCGGCAGCGAGCCTCGACGCTCGCTGCCGCGAGCCGAGGGGGAGAGCCGGTGCCGAGGAAGCACGACTACGCGTTGAATGTCACCTGGACCGGAGCCGGCCAGGCCGGCACGGTCAACTACCGCGACTACGGCCGGGACCACCGGGTCACCGCCGACGGCCCGGCACCGCTGCTCGGCTCCGCCGACCCGACGTTCCGGGGCGACCCGGCCCGGTGGAACCCGGAACAACTGCTGGTCGCCGCGCTGGCCCAGTGCCACATGCTGTCGTACCTCAGCCTCTGCGCCCGGGGTCGGGTGGTGGTCACCGGGTACGTCGACGAGGCGGTCGGCACGATGGCCGAGAGCGGGGACGGTGGCGGCGCGTTCACCGAGGTCGTACTCCGGCCCCGGGTGACCGTGGCCGCGCCGGAGATGGTGGAGCGGGCGACCGAGCTGCACGAGCAGGCGCATCGGCTCTGCTTCATCGCCAGCTCGGTCAACTTCCCGGTACGCCATGAACCGCTCGTCGAGGTCGCACCCGCCACCTGAACCCCGCCCGCGCCCCGGCCCGCCCTGCCCCCGCCGGCCCGCCCTACCCCCGCCTGACCGGCCGGCACCAGCGTCGCGCGGACGTGGCCGTCTTCCGGGCCGACGCGCACGGCCGGCACCGGCCCGACCGGAGTGCGGTCGGCCGATGCCGGAGCCAGGACCAGGACCGGGACCAGGACCGGGGCCAGGACCGGGGACGGGGCCAGGACCGGGGCCAGGTCGATGCCGGGGCCAGGGGTCAGGCCGGCACGCGGTCTGCGGCGACCACCGCCAGCCGGCGTGAGTTCTCCACAGCCATCGTCTGGACGTCCCGCTCGGAGAAGCCGGCCTCCAGTAGCCGGTCGGCGAAGAGCGCGAGCCCGTCCTCGACCGGCGGGTTGAACGGCTGCCCGAGGTCGCTGGAGAGTACCGAGTGCGCGACCCCGACCGCCCGGATGTTGCCGAACAGGTCCGGCCAGGAGACCTTTCCGGTGTACGGCGTGGTGAAGCAGCGCTCCAGCAGGGCACCCGCCTCGGCGAGTTCCCGCTGTTGGGCGACGGGCAGCCGCTGCGAGGTGAACTCGGGGTGGGTGACGACGATCCGGCGTACTCCCTCCTCGGTGGCGGCCCGGACGACGGCCAGTACCTCGACGCCGTCCAGGTGTCCGGTGGCGAGTACCAGGTCGTGTCGGGCGATGACCCGGAGTACCTGGCGGACCCGTTCCAACACCCGTCCGTCGGGGTCGACCACCTCGACGACGTCCGGGACGATGCCCTGGGCGTGCAGGTCCGCCTGGAGTGCTCCCCACAGTGCCGGCTTGGCTCCGGGCAAATCAGTGGCGCTGCTGCGGCGTTGGTTGCCGGAGTCGACGGTGGGCATCCAGACGACCCGGGCTCCCTGTCGACCGGCGATCTCGACCGCGGCCGGGTTCATCCCACCCATCGAGCCGTTCAGGGTGACCGCGCCGAGCACGTCCACCTCGGGACGTACCTTGCGGACCACCATCGCCCGCTCGGCGGTCGTCACGTAGTGGGACTTGAGTACGAAGCCGGCGAGCCCGACCTCGGCGAACCGGCCGGCCAGGTCGAGGTCGTCGATCCGCCGCTCCATCACGTCGGGCGCGACGTGCACATGGGTGTCGTACGCCCCGGCGACCAGGGCACGGGCGCGGGCGGACGGGACGGGGTGCTCGGACATGACACTCCTTGGAGGGGTGGGCGGACCGTACGCCGGTCAGCCCTGACGGGTGGAATCGGGCCGGCCGCCCCGGCGACGGATCGCCGTGGCGGTGTTGGCCAGAGTGGACTCGACGTGTCCGAGGTGTTGCCGCATCGCCGCCTCGGCCGCGTCCGGATCCCGGGCCGCGATGGCCTCGACGATCGCGGTGTGCTCCTCGAACGACCGGCCCGGCCGACCGGGCACCAGGATGGTGCGGTACTGGAACCGGACGAGCTGGGCCCGTAGTCCGGTGATGAGCCGGGCCGCGGTCTCGTGCCGGGCCGCCGCGATGATCGCCGCGTGCAGCTTGGCGTTCCCCTCCGAGTAGCCGAGCAGGTCGTCCTGCTCCAGTTTCCGGGCCATCCGGGCGAGCGCCCGGCGGATCGCGGCGATCTCCCGGGCGGTGGCGTTGTGCGCCGCCTGACGCGCGGTGAGCGCCTCCAGTACGGCCCGCACCTGGAGGATCTCGACCGCCTCCTCCTCGCTGACCAGCCGGACGTGTGCGCCCCGGTTCGGGGTGAGCACGACGAGTCCGTCCTGACCGAGTCGGACAAGTACGGTGCGGACGACCGCCCGGCTGACCTGTAGCCGGGTCGCCAGCTCGATCTCGATCAGCCGCTCGTTGGGCATCAGCTCGCCCCGGTAGATCTCCTGCCGGAGCTGGTCGTACGCCTCCTCGGCGGACCGGGTCGCGATGCGCCGGCCGACGGTCGGTGGCTCCGAAGCAGTCGGTGGCTCCGAAGCGGTCGGTGGCTCCGAAGTGGTGGGTGGGTCGCCGTGGTCGGCCGGCGGTGGCGGTTCGTCGGCCGACGGTTGCTGCCGGACGATCCGGGGACGACCTCGGTCGGCTGTCGGTGGCCGCTGCGTGGAATCGGTCATGATCCGGTCACCCGAGCGCTTCGGGCCCGGTCGATCCGGGCGGAAATCTGTCCGACGTCCATCGTCGGTCAACATTTGGGCGATTTCGGGGGCAGCCGCGACGGAATCGAACGGTACGGTGAGACTGGTACGTCGGGTCCGCGGAGTCCACCGTGTCGACGGGGATATGCACGCGTCGGACCTTAGCCGGAGTGCGCCCGCCAACCGGGCAGTACGCCGGCATGGCGCGACCGGTGTCGGTCGGATCGGCCGGGTCCCGAAAACCCGACAACTCCCAGCTCAGTACGGCTGACGGCAACATTGTCTCCTGAATTATCAACAATATTGCGGACAGGTTGTCTGCTGTCGATGCCGAATGTCAATCACCCTGAGCTGCGGATATTCTCCTGGCCGGAAACGATCATGCGGCTGCTTGCCAGAATCTTGACCGGATCTTGTCGATGACATTTCGGACAAGACTCCTTTACGATTCTCGACCGAACGAGGGCCGGCGGGCCGGACACGTGCCGAGGGGTCGCGGCGCAGCTGTTCGGGCACGAGGCGTCGATTGCCCGCCCTCGGGTCCATTCCACAAGCGGGAGGCACACATGATCAGACGTTCTCGCCTGCTCGCCGCGGCGTTACTGGCGGCGGCGCTGGCGGTCACGAGCGGGTGCAGCGGCGACTCCGGGTCGGACGCCGAAGCGTCCAAGAAGGACCCGGACAAGGTCGCGTACATCACCGCCTTCGGGGCGGTCGGCCGGGACTCGTTCGTCTGGGTGGCGAAGGAGAAGGGCTACTTCGCCGAGGCCGGCATTGAGGTGGACATCCAGAAGGGCGCGGGCAACGTCCCGAACCTGACGGCGCTGAAGTCCAACAAGGTGCAGTTCGCCGCGCTCGACTTCACCGGTGCGGTGATCCAGTCCGGAAAGGGCGAGTTCACCGAGTGGCGGGCCATCGCCGCCGTGCACCAGCAGACGCTGGTCGCGGTGATGACCACCAAGGACACCAACATCAGCACCCCGAAGGACCTGGAAGGCAAGACGATGGCGACCGGCGCCGGGTCGGTCACCGAACTGCTCTTCCCGGCGTACGCCCGGCTGGCCGGCATCGACGTCTCGAAGGTGAAGATCCAGGGGGCACAGACCACCGCGCTGAACGGTCTGATGGCGTCCCGGAAGGTCGACGCGCTCGGCACCTTCCTGCTCAGCCGCACGGCCCTGGCGAACGCGTCCAAGAAGGAGGTGGTGGTGCTGCCGTACAGCGACTACCTCCGGGACCTGTTCGGCAACGCGGTCATCACCTCGCCCACCCTGATCGAGAAGAACCCGGAGCTGGTCCGCCGGTTCACCGGTGCGCTGCTCAAGGGCTTGCAGTACACGATCGACCACCCCGAGGAGGCGGCGCAGATCCTCAACAAGGCGGAGCCGAGCTACGCCGTGCCGTCCGGGGTCGGCGAGATCAAGGCGATGACCCCCTACGTGGCACCGGTCGGCGGCGCGCCGATCGGCTTCATGGACGAGCAGCGGGTGATGCGGACCATCGCCGTGATGCAGGGCGCCGGCCTCATCCCGGCCGGGCTGACCCCGGAGAAGGTCGTCGACTTCGGCTTCGTCCCGAAGTCCTGACGGTCGAGGCTTCGTCCCGGAGTCCTGCGGGGCCGAGGGCTTCGGGACGGAGTCCTGAGTGCGCCACTCGGTGACGGACTCGGACCGGGACGGCGGTCGCCTTGGCCGCCGTCCCGGTATCGTCCGCCGTCCCGGTATCGTCCGCACCGTTCCCCGACCGGCACGCCGACCCGGGCCGCCGGCCACCCCCTGCCGTCGCCGCGTCACCCCACCCCGGAGGCCGTGATGACCAGCTCGCCGACCACCCGCGCGGCCCGACTCTGGGCCAACGTCGGGCTGCCCGTCCTCGGTGCCGTGCTGGCGATCGGCCTCTGGTGGCTGATCACCGAACTCTTCGACATCTCGTCGTTCTTCCTGCCGGCGCCGCCGGACGTGGTCGACGCGTTCCGCCGGCTGCCCGGCTATCTGCTCGCGGAGACCTGGGTGACCCTGCTGGAGACGGTGGTCGGGTTCGGCATCGCCGCCAGCGCCGGGCTGCTGATCGCGCTGGTGCTGGCGGCCTCCCGGACGGTCGAGCGGATGACCATGCCGCTGATGGCGGCGGTCAACGCCGTACCGAAGGTGGCGCTCGCGCCGCTGCTGCTGGTCTGGATGGGCTTCGGGCCGGAGCCCAAGATCGTCATGGTGATCCTGGTCTGCTTCTTCCCGATCGTGGTCTCCACGATGGCCGGGCTCACCTCGACCCCGAGCGACCTGCGCGAGTTGGTGCACTCGCTCTCCGCTTCGTGGTGGCAGACCTTCCTCAAGGTACGACTCTCCTGGGCGCTGCCGCAGATCTTCGTCGGGTTGAAGGTGGCGATCTCGCTGGCGATCATCGGCGCGATCATCGGCGAGGTGGTGAACCCCGACCGGGGGCTCGGCTCGGTCATCGTCAACTCCGGAGCCTCCGCCGACACCCCGCTCGCGTTCGCCGCGCTGACCCTGTTGGCGCTGATGGGTGCGCTGCTGTTCTATCTGGTGGTGGCGATCGAGCGGCTCGTCGTACCGTGGGCGCGGGCGATCTCGTCGTAGCCCGTGGGCGCGGGCGATCACGTCGTAGCCGGAGTGTCCGGCCGCGACCGGCCCCGGTGCCTGAGGGCTGCCCGGGGAGCGATCGGCTCGCTACTGTGTGGCCAGGGGCGGCCCGGCCGGTCCGGCAGGCGGTGCCGGGCCGAGGTGGCCCGGCGCGCTGGTGGTCGGTCGGCTGAGGGTGGCGGTGGTTGTGGTGGCGTCCGGAAAGTTGCTCAGGTTCGACGAGGTACGCGGCTACGGCTTCATCGCCCCCGACAGCGGTGGCGAGGACGTCTTCGTGCACGCCAACGACTTCGGCGAGGACAAGCACCTGATCCAGCCGGGGATGCGCCTGGAATACGAGGTCGAGCAGGGGGAGCGGGGGTTGAAGGCGTCCGCGATCCAGATCGTCGACCGGCCGGCGGCCAAGCCGCGTCCGAGCCGGGCGGCCGGCGACGACGAGCTCTGTGACGTACTCTCCGGGGCCGAGTTCAGTGGTGAGGTCACCGAGCTGCTGATCGAGAAGGTACCTTCGCTGACCGGCGCCCAGATCGGCGTGATCCGGCAGCAGTTGGTCGGGCTGGCCCGGTCGCACGGCTGGGTCGAGCCCTGAGCGTGGCCGTCCGGTCCGGCCGGCCGGACCGGTAGGATCGCCCGGTGGCCCCCTCGCGTACCGGCGGCGAACTGCTGGCCGTCAGCGACCTGCACATCGGTTACCCCGAGAACCGGAAACTGGTCGAGGGCTTCGTGCCGGGCTCCGACGAGGACTGGCTGCTGGTGGCCGGTGACGTCGCGGACCGGGTGGAGGACATCTACTGGGCGCTGCGGCTGCTGAAGGAGCGCTTCTCCACCGTGGTGTGGGTGCCCGGCAACCACGAGCTGTGGACGCCCCAGCAGGACACCGTCCAGTTGCGCGGAGTCGCCCGGTACGAGCTGCTGGTCGAGATGTGCCGACGGATCGGGGTGATCACCCCGGAGGATCCGTACCCGGTGTGGAGCGGCGAGGGCGGGCCGGTCACGGTGGTGCCGCTCTTCCTGCTCTACGACTACACGTTCCGGCCGAAGGGTGCGCAGACCAAGGAGGCCGGGCTGGCGATGGCGCACGAGGCCGGGGTCGTCTGCACCGACGAGTACTTCCTGCACCCCGACCCCTATCCGACCCGCGAGGACTGGTGCGCGGCCCGGCTGGCGCTCACCGAACGCCGGCTGGCCGAACTCGCCCCGGGCACCCGGACCGTGCTGGTCAACCACTGGCCGTTGGTCCGCGAGGTCACCGACATCCTGCGCTATCCGGTCTTCGCGCAGTGGTGCGGCACCGTGCACACCGCCGACTGGCACCGCCGCTACCAGGCCGCCGCCGTGGTCTACGGGCACCTGCACATCCCCAGGGTGAACTGGTTCGACGGGGTCCGCTTCGACGAGGTGTCGCTCGGCTATCCGCGCGAGTGGCAGCGCCGGCCCAAGCCGCCGCGCGGCCCCCGGCCGATCCTGCCGGTCGGCCCGCCGGAGCGGGACGCCGACCTGGCCTGGTGAGCCGGGTTCTCCTTGCTGGTGGAGTGCCGGACAGGTTGCGGGTTGTGCGCTGCTCAGGCGGTGCCGGGCGGTTGCGGCTGGGCGCAGCCAGTTGCTGGTGGAGTGCCGGTCAGGCGGTGCCGGGCGGTTGCTCGGCGCGGCGCATCCAGAACGCGCCGGTGGGCAGCCCCCGGAGTTCGGCCGGTAGCACGTCAGGGCGGCACGACCAGAGCCACGAGGTGAAGAGCAGCACCCGCCACGCCGCGTTGTCGGTGAGGAACGCCCGGAGCAGGTAGACCTCGGTCCAGTCCCGGCCCTCCCGGAGCCAGCGCTCCGGATATTCGAACGGCCAGTGGACGTCGTGGATGTGCACGATCACCCCGGGCCGCAGCGTGGGTAGGACGTGCAGCAGCAGCCAGACGACGTCCGAGCCGGCCTTGGCCACGTGCGTCGAGTCGATCAGCAGGATGTCCCCGGAGTCGAGCTTGGCGAAGGCGGACCGGTCGACGTCCTGGACCCGGCGCTGGACCAGGTCGACCCGGTCGCCGGGGCGCAGCCGGGAGCGCAGCCGCTCCGGATGCGGTTCGACGCAGGTGATCCGCAGGTCCGGCAGGTAGCGGTCGGCGACGTCCAGGGCGACCGCGGTGGAGTAGCCGGAGCCGACCTCGATCAGCCGGGCCGGTCGGTGGTGTCGGAGCATCGCGTGCAGCACGGCGGCGTCGGCGCGGCCGTACATGCCGTTGTGGTCGTGCCAGCGGTCGCTGGGGAGTTCCCGCATCAGCGGACCGAGTTCGGCAGCCAGCTTGAGCTGCTCCGGTTCCCGCAGGTCGACGCCGACGGGTGCGAGGTCACGCCAGCCGATCGCGGTGTTCCGGTCGGCCGGCGAGGTGGCCGGCGAGTAGAAGTGCCCCGGTTTCACGTACGGCGGTGTGCTGAGGGCGGCGCTGATCCCCCGGGCACGCCGGACGACCTGCGTCTGGAACTCTCCAACAGCCATGCGGGGAATTCTGTCCTTTATCGCGATACTTTCGCTAGTAGCCCGCAAAATTGGAACTTCCGTGCCTATCGGGCGAAGTGCCGACCTGATCGAGGAGGTCAGACCCACGATGGAGGACATCACCGCGCTGATCCTGGAGGACCACGCCGCCTTCCGCCGGGGATTCGCCAGGCTCGACGACGCCCGGGGCGAGGCGGCCCTCCGGGCGGTCTGGGAGCCGCTGGCACTGCACCTCGACATCCACGCCGAGGCGGAGGAGGCGATCCTCTACCCGTACCTGGTCCGGCACGGGGACGCCGGCGCGGGCGAGGAGACCGACGACGCGATCGGGGACCACAACAAGATCCGGGACGCGATCGCCGAGTCGAAGCGCCACGTACCCGGCACCGACGGCTGGTGGGCGGCGGTCTGGCAGGCCCGGCGGGAGAACACCGCGCACCTGGCCGAGGAGGAGGACGGTGCGCTCGCGGACTTCCGGCGCAACTCCAGCCCCGAACTGCGCGCCGAACTCGGCGCCCGCTGGCTCACCTTCTACGGCGAGCACCCCGGCGGGCGCGACCTGGCATTCCAGGACAAAGACCCGAAGGAGTACGTCCGGGAACACCGCTGACCCGGGTGTCCCGGCAGCGGACCCGTCGCAGCCGAGCATCGCGAGGCAGAATGGCCGGGTGACGCTCCGGGCCGCCCTGGCGCCGCTGACCAGTGGTGCCACCTACCGCCGAGGGGTCTTCCTGCTGCTCGGCGGGGTCCTGCTGCTGCCGTACCTGCTGCTGGTGACCGTCTTCGTCGACCTGCTGCGCGCCGACGACGTACCCCGGCTGGCCGTGCTGCCGCTGGTCGTGGCCGCAGCGGTGATCGCGGCCGTACCGCTGTTCCTGCGCGGCACCCGGGCGCTGGAGATCGCCGCCACCCGTGCCCTGCTCGACGTCGAACTCCCCGAGCCGCCCGCCGACGGCGGGATCGACCGGGAGACCCGGCTGCGCTGCGCCCTCTGGATCGGCATCCACCTGGTCTCCGGCGGCCTGGTCGGGTTCGCCCTGATCGTGGCCCTGCCGATGGCGTTGCTCTTCCTCTTCGCGCAGCTCGGCGTCAGCACCGGAACCCTGCACGACCTCCAGATCGGTCCGCTCTCCGACTGGCACCGGGGCTGGCTCAACCTGGTCGGGGTGGGCCTGCTGGTGCTGCTCGGCTATGCCGTCGCCGGGTTGGGCGCGCTGGCCAGGCTGATGGCTCCGGTACTGCTCGGCCCCTCCCAGACCGAGCGGATCGCCGCGCTCGAGCGGCAGGCCAACCAGCTCGCCGAGCGCAACCGGCTGGCCCGGGAACTGCACGACTCGGTCGGTCACGCGCTCACCGTCGCCACCCTCCAGGCGGCGGCGGCCGGCGAGCTGCTGGAGACCGACCGGGAGTTCGTCCGCCGGGCGCTACGGGCGATCGAGGAGACCGGCCGGGCGGCGATGGCCGACCTGGACCACGTACTCGGGCTGCTCCGGCAGGGCGACGCCGACCGGTCCGGGGACGGCGGCCGGCCCGGAAACAACGGCGGTGCGGGGGGCGGGGACGACGGCCCGGCGGCTCGGGCGCCGCAGCGTACCCTCGACGAGCTGGACCGGCTGGTGGCCGACACCCGGGCGACCGGGCTGGCGGTCAGCGTCGAGCTGGCCGGCGACCTCGGCGCGGTGCCGGCGGTGGTGGCCCGGGAGGGCTACCGGATCGTCCAGGAGGGGCTGACCAACGCGGCCCGGCACGCCGGCCGGCGGCCGGTGACGCTGCGGGTCGCGGCCCGCCCCGACGCCCTGGAGATCGAGCTGGTCAACGCGCTCGGCGAGCCGTCCGGGGCGGTCCGGGGCCGACCCGGTCCGGTGCGCCCGCCGGGGCAGCGGCAGGGCCGGGGGCTGGCCGGCATCCGGGAGCGGGTGGTGCTGCTCGGCGGCCGGGTCAGCGCCGGGCCGGAGGACGGCAACTGGCGGGTCGCGGTGCGGCTGCCGACCACGGTGGCCGAACCGCCGGCCGCAGCGGCGGGGGAGCGGCAGGGAATGGAGCGGATATGACCATCAGCGTGCTGGTCGTCGACGACGAGGAGCTGATCCGGGTCGGCCTGCGGGCCATCGTCGACGCGCAGCCGGACCTGACCGTCGTCGGTGAGGCCGCCGACGGGGCCGAGGTGCCGCCGCTGGTCGCCAAGCTGCGGCCCGACGTGGTGCTGATGGACGTCCGGATGCCGGCCATCGACGGCATCCAGGCCACCCGGCATCTGCTCGCCACCTCGGCCAACCCGCCCCGGATCCTGGTGGTCACCACCTTCGAGAACGACGAGTACGTCTACCAGGCGCTCCGGGCCGGCGCACACGGCTTCCTGCTGAAGCGGGCCCGACCGGCCGAGGTGGTGGACGCGATCCGGGTGGTCGCCAAGGGCGAGTCCCTGCTCTTCCCGGCGGCACTGCGTCGACTCGTGGCGGCGTACGCCCCCGGCCCGGCCGGCGACCGGCTCGGTCGAGCCCGGCTCACCGAGCGGGAGGGGGAGGTGCTGCGGCTGATGGCCACCGGCCTGTCCAACTCCGAGATCGCCACCGAACTGGTGCTCGGCGTCGAGACCGTCAAGACGCACGTCGGCAACGTACTGGCCAAGCTCGGTGCGCGGGACCGGACCCAGGCGGTGATCGCCGCGTACGAGGCGGGGTTCGTGGTGCCGTCGCCGAACGGCTGAAACTTCTCCGCCCCTCCAGCAGATTCTCCGCTCGTCCAGGCAACCCGCGTCGCCTCCGGTGTGCACCTATCCGGTGAGAGGAGCGGGATGCGAAGCGACGACGAGGATCGGCGCCAGTTCAGCGAGTACTTCGCGGCCCGGCGGGACGTGGTGCGGCGGTCGGCGTACCTGATGTGCGGGGACTGGCACTGGGCCGACGACCTGGCCCAGACCGCGTTCATCCGGCTCGCGTCGGCGTGGCATCGGGTACGCGACCCGCAGGCGCTGGACGCGTTCGTGCGTACCTGCCTGGTCCGGTCGTACCTGGCGGAGACCCGCCGGGTGTGGCGGCGGCGTGAACGGGCGGTCGCCGAGCCGCCGGAGCTGGCCGGGCCGGACGACGACGCCGAGAGCGTCACCCGGCGGGTGGTCTTCGCCCGGGCACTCCGGGAGGTGCCGCCCCGGCAGCGGGTGACGCTGATCTGCCGCTTCTACCAGGGACTCGACGTCGCCGAGACGGCCGCCGTGCTGGGTTGCTCGGAGGGCACGGTGAAGAGCCAGACCGCCCGGGGCCTCGCCACGCTGCGCCGGGCGCTCGGCGACGCCGTACCGGCGGAGGGGCTGGTTCTGGTGACGGAGGGAAAGACATGACCGAGCGGACCGAGGAGACGACGAGATGACCGAGTTGCGCGAACTCTTCGAGGACGCGACCGAGGCGCCGCCACCGACCCGGTTGCTCGCCGACCAGGTGTACGCGGCGGGCCGGCGGCGCCGTCGACGCCGAGCCGCCGCGATGGCCGGCACCGCGTTCGCGGTCACCGCCTGCGCGGTCGCCACCGCGGCGGTGGTGGCGATGCCCGGCACCGGTTCGGGCCCGGCGCCGGTCGACGACCAGGTGGCGAGCGCAGCGCCCACCGGCGCACCGGGAGTGTTGCCGCATCCGGGGCGGATCCAGTGGATGCGGGCCGCCGACTCCCGGCACCTCTACCTGGCGCTGTCGACCTGCTCGGGCGGGCCCTGCAAGACTATCTGGCAACTGGTCGGCTCGGACGACGGCGGCCGGACCTGGACCGAGCGCGGCACCCCGGCCCAGTACGCCAACGCGCTGGTGCTCGGCCCCGACCTGCTGCTCGTCGACCGGACGACGGAGCCGCTGGGGGGCCGACCGTCGACGCTGGTGGCGAGCCGGGACGGTGGGCGGAGCTGGCAGGCGACCGGTACCGCCCCGGCGGTGCCGGCGGTGGCACCCGGCAGCTTCGCCGTCTGCCGGCCCGACCCGGAGACCGAATCCGGCGGTACGTCGATCCCCGGCGTCGAGCCGTGCCAGGTGTACGCCTTCGACCCGGTCACGAACCGGGTCTCGCCGCTGACCGAGCAGCCCGCGCAGATCCTCGGCGACCGCCAGGCGATCGTGGAGTCGGACGGTCGGCTCTGGGCGCCGGGCTACGACCGGGAGTCCGCCCGGCCGGCGATCGCGACGAGTGTGGACGGTGGCCGGAGCTGGTCCAGCCACACCTTCGCGGAGATGGCGGTCTGTGGGGCGTACGAGTGTCCACAGGTGCAGATCTCGATCGGTCCGGGCGGGGTCGACTACGCGGTCGTCACCGACACGCGGGGTCGAGCCGTCTACCGGCACACGGTGGCCGAGGGCTGGCAGCGGCGGCCCGGCGCGGACCAGGTCCCGTACGAGCCGTCCAACCCGGGATCGTTCGTCACCCCGGACGGCAGCCACGTCGTCTACCAGGCGAGCACGGGTCCGCGCGGCCCGGGCAGCGGCGAGTACCGGTTCTGGGCCGCCCGGCGGGGCGGGGCGAGCTACCAGCAGGTCGAGCTGCGTGGCCTGCCCCCGATGTTCAGCCCGGTGCTCCGGGCCCGGGACGGCTGGCTCTACGCCCGGGGCGACGGCGACGTCAGCTACGGCTCGGCCGACGGCTGGACCTGGGTACCGCTGAACCGCCGCTGAACCGTCGTCGAAGCGGTGCCGAGCCGGCACTGAGCTGGTGCCGAGCTGGTACTGAGCTGGTGCCGAGCTGGTACTGAGCTGGTGCTGAATCGGCGCTGAACAGCGGATTCAAGGTTCTTACAGGCAATGCGCTAGGCCGCTGGGGCACGCTCGGGGACGTATGGCCGGTCGGGGCACAACGGTGTGCGGCGGGGAGTCCGGTCGGATCAGAGGAAGTCGAGAGATGACGGCACCCTGCGCTCGGCCGACGGTCGGGTGCCGGAGTACCGCCGACCAGCAGCGGCGGTCTCTGGAGCGCGAGGACTGACGGGGGACGGACGCGTCACCCCCGTCTTCCTGGGCGCGAACGGGGCGGTACGTCCGTCAGGCACCGGCCCGCCCTCCGTTGTTGCAGGCAGCGGAGGGCGGGCCGGTGTGTCGGTTCACGCCGATGTGTCAGCTCACGCCGGTGTGTCAGTTCACGGAGACGGTCTCGATGGTGATGCCGACCTTCGGCACGCCTCCGCCGGCCGCGATGGAGTTGTCGTGGCCACCGGCGGCCACCCGGTCCACCACGTCGAGGCCGGTGCCGACCGTGCCGAACGGGGTGTAGAGCGGCTGGAGCCCGCTCGAACTCTCCTGGAAGATGATGAAGAACTGGCTACCGTTGGTGCCCGGCTCCCCGGTGTTCGCCATCGCCACCACGCCGCGCTCGTACCGCGCGCCGGTCAGGTTCTCGTCGGCGAACTTGTAATCCGGTCCGCCCATCCCCGTGCCGCTCGGGTCGCCGCACTGGAGTACGAAGATCCCCTCGGTGACGAGCCGGTGGCAGCGGCTGCCGTCGAAGAACTTCCGCTCGGCGAGATGCTGGAAACTCGCCACCGTGCACGGGGTGCGGGCCCGGTCCATGGCGATCGAGATCCGGCCGAGGTTGGTGCTCAGTCGCATCGTGGCAATGCCGGTCTGCGGCGCCCCGTCGAAGTCGGGCAGCCCGACCACCTTGGTCCCGGCGTGTGCCGGGGTGGTGCTGCCCGCGCACCGCGCCGACGCGGTGCGCGACCCCGAACCCGGCTCCGAGCCTGGCGGAGTCTCCGTGCCCGCACTGCTCGCCGAGCCGCTGTCGTTGCCGAGCCGCATGTAGTAGACCACCAGGCCGACGCAGCCGAACCCGAGGCAGAGCACGACCGCCACCGCCGCGGCCACCAGCCCGATCATCAGCGGGCGCCGGCTCCGCGCCGGCTGCGCTCCCGTCTGGTACGGCGGAGCGGGCGGAACGGGACCAGGCGGAACGGGACCGTGCGGCGGGGGTTCGGGATGCGGCTGACTCACCGGGTCAGCCTACCGAGAGTGCTCGATGAGCACCCGATCGGCAATTGCGTGGCTCGAAGTGCCTGGTCCTGGCAGTATGCCCGGTCGTGACAGACCTCGACGGCATCCAGATCACCACGCTCGCCGAGCGCCCCGAGTTGGCGGCCCGGATCTACGAGATCAGCGATACCTGGCCGGTCTTCGCCGGCGAGGACCTGATGGCGAGCGCGCTGCACCTGCGGGTGCCCGGCGAGTTCCCCGAGTACTGCGTCGTGGCGACGGACGGCGATCGGGTCGTCGCGCGCGGGTTCGCCGTACCGTTCAACGCCGTACTGAAGGGTCGGGAGGAGATGCCGGCGCAGGGCTGGGACGTGGTACTGGTGTGGGCGTTCAACGACCGGAGGCGCGGGAACGTGCCGACCGTCGCCAGCGCACTGGAGATCACGATCGACGTCGACTACCTCGGCCGGGGACTGTCGCACCACATGGTGGCCGCCCTGCGGCAGGCGGCCGGACGGCAGGGCCACGACGTGCTGTTGGCTCCGGTACGCCCGACGGCCAAGCACCGGCAACCGCACCTGCCGATGAGCGAGTACGTCCGGCAGCGGCGCGACGACGGACTGCCGACCGACCCGTGGCTGCGGGTGCACGTCAGGGCGGGCGGCACCATCGAGAAGATCGCCCCGGCCTCGATGACGGTGACCGGGTCACTGGCCCAGTGGCGGGAGTGGACCGGCCTACCCTTCGACCGCGACGGCGACATCGAGATCCCCGGCGGCCTGGTCCCGGTACGCTGCGCCCTCGCCCACGACTACGCCGTCTACGTCGAACCCAACGTCTGGGTACGACACCGCACGCGTCCTACCGCCGACGCAGGTCGCTGACGAAGGCCCGCCAGGCACCCGGCCCGAACGTCAACGCCGGCCCACCCGGGTCCTTGCTGTCCCGCACCGCGACGATCCCGGTCGGGTTGTCGGCGACCTCCACGCAGTCGCCGCCGGTGCTGTTGCTCCGGCTGCTCTTGCGCCACAGGTTGTCGGCGACCTCCACGCAGTTGCCGCCGGTGCTGTTGCTCCGGTTGCTCTTGTACCACCGGGCTCCGGTCAGGTCCATGTCTCCGCCACCTCCGCGATCAGGTCGAGCGACTGCTGGTGCGGCAGTGCCACGCTCCGGACGGTTTCCCAGACATCGATCATATAGTTCACGTAGTCCGGCCGGTCGTCCATCTGACCGTGGCGGTGACCGTCGAAGTAGACGACCGGCTCGCCGGCCAGCGGAGTGGCGAGCACGAACGGACCGTCCAGCCCGGCATAGGAGCCGGCTGAGGCTGGCACCACATGGATCCTCACCTGCGGCACGTTGGTGCCGGTCTTGACCAGATGCAGCAACTGCTCGCGCATCACCGCCCGATCGCCGATCTGGCGACGAAGCACGTATTCGTCGAGCACGAAGGTGAGCAGTGGCGGCTTTGCCCGGGACAGGATCTCCTGCCGGTCCAGCCGGGCCGTCACCTGCTCCTCGATCTCCTCGGCGGAGAGCAGCCCTGGCCCGGAGAGAACCGCCCGGGCATACCCCTCCGTCTGCAACAACCCTGGGACGTAGGCCGGCTGGAATGACCGCAGCGCCTTCGCTTCCTGCTCGACGCCGGCCCACTCCCGGAAGTACTGGACGACGATTTCTCGGCTGATCCGCTTCTGAATGCGTACGAAGCGGCCGTCGGTGTTGAAGACGGTGTCGCAGCGGCGGGCGAAGTCGAGGCTCGGCCGGCGTTCGCAGCTCTCCACCTTGGCCACCATCGGCTGGGAGTAGTTGATCGCCTCGGCCAGTGCCGTCTGGGACATGTTGGCGGCGGCGCGGGCGAGCCGCAACTCCTCGGCGAAGTGTTCGAGCATCGGGGATTTCTCCATATGACTCCTCCATGACGAAGGGCGTACCTGGCGGGATAAACGCGGATACGCACGGGTCGTACCGATCGAGAAGCTCCTCAGCGTAGTGCCATCCACAGCAGAGTGTCACTAGCGGAACCGCTCGGAGCCATGGCATCGGAAAGGACGGGCGGGACCGCGCGGGGGCCGTCGGTTTCCCTTCCCCACCCGAGGCGGCCCCCGCTTCCACAATCCGAGGAGGCGCCGGGCGTGAGCTGGTTTCGACGTACGCCGAGAATTCACCGCCGGGACTGGCGACGGCTCTGGCGATATTGTCGGTGCGGGCACCGATGGGGTTGCCTCGGCATGCTCCCGCCGCCGATGCCTGCGTTGCCTCCTCCTCCTCCTCCACCACCACCACCGCTGCCGCCCTCGCCGAGGCCATCGGTGCGCGGGCGGGTACGGCCGGCGAACCGGGGCCACCTGCATGCCTGGAACGTCCCGACGGAGCTGCGTCGTGACCGGGTCCGTTGACGAGCCGACCAGGGGTGGGCGACCGGACAACGCTGATGGTGTCCGGCCGGGACGGGCGCATCTGCCGCAACGGCCGATATGGCTGTGCCGGGCCTGTGGGGCCGCGTGGCCGTGCCCGGCCGCGCGCTCGGTGCTGCCGCGCGACCACCTCCGGGACCCGGCCGCCCTGACGACATGGCTGGCCGAGGCGTTCGCGGCGGCGATGCGGGACCTCTACCTGCTCAATCCCGACCCGGGACCGGACCCGGCCCGGATGTACGCCCGGTTCCTGGGCTGGGTGACCCCACGCCTGGACATCATCCGGCGGCGAGAGGCGTCCGGCTCACCCGGGCGGTCCCTTCGGCAGCGCGCGCCTATTCGGAACTCAACTGCTCCGCCAGCCGATCCAGACCGCCCTTGATCAGCTTTCCGTAATCGTCATCGCCAAGCGCGCCGATCCCCGCCCGCGCACGCTCAAGGCACTCGCGGGCACGGTCGAGATCGCCGAGCTTGCGGTAGCACTCACCGAGGTTGAGGTGCAACGACGGATACAGACCGGCCACCGGCATCGCCACCCCGGCCTGGGCAACCCGGTCGTCGGTGAGCAGGTCGGCCGCCGCCAGCGCTCGCTGATCCCAGAGCAACTCCTGGTGTACGTCGTCCTGCACGTCGGCCATCGCGTGCGCCAGGACGCAGACGTGCAAAGGATCGCCTTGCTCCCCGCCGATCTCGTCCCAGATCTGGGCGAACAAGTCACGAGCAGCCGCAGGCTGGCCCTGATGATGATGCAACTGCACCCCTTGGTTGATCCGGGCGAGCGTTGCATCGGTGATCATCGGCTGCTCCTGGACGGCTCATCTCACGACGACGGCACGCATCGTACTTTGCCCCGAAACCATCGGCAGAACAGCTCGCGGCCCTGTTCGACAGTGGGTGAACAACCACATCTCCAGGCTGGCCAGGCCGTCCGCGAGCCGGTTAGCTGGGGATGCGAGCCGCTAACCAGGGAATACGTGAGCCGCTAACCAGGGAATACGTGGGAGGAAACGCCACCGTGCCACCGCCGCCCGAGGAGGTCATCGCCGGCCAGGCCGTCTACAACCGGTTCATGCTCGCCGGCTACGACGTGCTCGTGCTCGGCTTCCACTGCCGACTCGTCTGGCGGTGCGCCAAGCGGCACATGCTGGACAACTACCAGCGCAACATCGGCGCCCGGCACGCCGAGTTCGGCACCGGTACGGCGTACTTCCTGGACCGGTGCGGCTTCCCGACCGCGACGCCGGAACTGACCCTGGTCGACCTGAACCCGACCGTGCTGCGGGTCAGCGCCGCCCGGGCGGCCCGCTATCACCCCACCGTGGTGCAGGCGGACGTGCTCCAGCCACTTCCCTTCGACGGCGGCAGGCTCCAGGCCGGTCACCACGACTCGGTCGGGGCGAACTTCCTGCTGCACTGCCTGCCCGGCACCTGGGCGGAGAAGGGCGTCGTCTTCGACAACGCGGCGGTGGCGCTCCGCCCCGGCGGGCGGATCTTCGGCAGCACGATCCTCTCCTCCGGAGTGCGGGTCAACGCTCCGGCTCGACGGCTGATGAAGGTCTACAACGCGCGGGGAATCTTCCACAACACCGACGACGACCTGGCCGGGCTGCGCTGGCAACTCGACCAGCGTTTCACCGACATCCAACTCGCCGTACGCGGCTGCGTCGCCCTCTTCGAAGCCACCAAACCAGCGCCGACGGAGAATCAGGCCGGCTGACTCGGCCGACTGACCGCCGGAGCTGGTCACGGATGTCGCCGCCCTTGTACTAGCGTCAGGGTTGTGACAGGTCGTGTTTCGCCGTACGAGCCCCTGACGATGGAGCGCCTGGGTGCCCTGCTGGTGGGGGCCGACGAGGCGCGACGGTGGAGGCTGGTGGCGGAGTTCCTGGAGGAGTACCGCTGGGAACCAGTCGAGTCGCGCACTGATCTCCTGGCTGCGGAACCGGCGCCCACCGGCGACGAGCACTGGGATGTGTTTCTCGCGGCCTTGACGGAGCATCTGGCGGCGAAAGACGGACGCGGCGGGCCACCGTGGGTCGAGACGCGCTCGCTGCGAAGATTCTGGTTCCCCTTCAATACTCGGGCGGCGCGGGTCGACGCGCTGGTGCACGCACCAGCGGCATTCCGCCGTCGCGGGGTCTATGTCGCTGCCCAGGAGCTGAACGTCGCGTGAGCGCCGCTGATCCGTTGCTGGACCGCGCCATGATCGAAGATGCATTTCGCCGGCTCGGCGACCGACTGGCTCGGCGCGGCGTGGTCGCGGATCTCTATATCTTCGGTGGCGCGGCCATGGCGTTGGCTTACGACGCTCGTCGAGCCACCCGCGACATCGACGCCGTGTTCCAGCCGCACGGCATAGTGCTCGATGAGGCCCGGGCGGTCGCCGACGAACTGGGCCTCCCACACTGGTGGCTCAATGAGCAGGCGAGTGCCTATGTTGCACCCGGCGGCGATGCGACCGCTCCTCGTGTTTTCGATCACCCTGGCCTGCGGGTCGCGGCAGCATCGCCTGAGCACCTGCTGGCGATGAAGGTGCTCGCCGCGCGGCGTCGGGACGCCGAGGACATCCGATTCCTGGTAGGGCACCTCGGGCTGACAAGCGCCGAGCAGGTGCTCCGACTCTGCACGCAGATCTTTCCCGAAGAGGAGGTTCCGGGCCGGGCGAGGCTCGTGCTCGATGACGTGTTCGACGCCCAGTAGCCTTGGCGTCAACGCGATCTGCGTTCAGCTCGCTCCGGCCTGGCTGGCGTCGAACTGCGCGCTGTAGGCGGCGGCGCCGGCCACCGACTCCGCGCCGAAGGTGACGTGCCCGACCGGTACCCGACCACCCACCGCCTCGATCACCCGGGCGGCGGCCGGCAGGGAGAATCCGCCGCACGGCTCGATTAGCCCGACGCCCTCCTCGACCAGTTCCACCGCGATCGACGCGGCCAGCGACTCGTCCGGTACGGGCACCAGTGATGTCCGCTGTCCGGCCCGGTCGACCACCACCCGGTCGACCACCACCCGGTCGACCACCACCCGGTCGACCACCACCCGGTCGACCACCACCCGGTCGGCGACCGGGTCGGCGCCGGGCTGCCCGTAGAGGTACGCCCAACTCGTGCTCATCGCCACAACTCCTCGCTGCTTCGAGAGCACCATCGTCGTACCTCGATATTGGGTGAGGTCGACTCTCTCCCTCTGGCAGGGGAAGCGGGTCACTCCGGTACGTGAGGTCTGCGGCGCCGCCGGCCCGGATGGTGTGGGGAGCGGGCGCGGCACGGTCGCCGGCCCGGGAACGTCGAGGAGGAAACGACGATGTCCCGCACCGTACCGCCCGATCCGGCAGCCGCCCGGACCGAGCCGGAGCCACCGCCACAGCAGCACCGACACCAGCACAAGCACCAGTACCGGATCGGTTATCTGGCCGCTGGCGCGACCGCGTTCTTCGGCTCGCTGGCGCTGGTCTGGACCGTCACCGGGCGCGGCTACCCGTTCGGCACCGCCGACTCGGACGGCTCCGGCAGCCTGCTCTGGCGGGTACCGGCCGAGGTCGGGGCGCCGGTCTTCGCGGTGCTGCTGCTCGGCGCGGCGGTCACCGCGCTGGCCATGGCCGGCCCGCACGCGGTACGCCTGCGCGGCGCACCCCGGGTCGCCCTGCTCGGCTACGGCTGGCTGGTGGTGGCCGGACTGCTGCTGGTCGTCCCGGACGTGCAGGTGCTCACCTACCTCGGGTACGCGCCGATGCTGATCGGTGGGCTGCCGTTCGGCTGGCCACCGGTGGACTATTCCGAACTCTTCACCCTCGCGCTCGGCTGGAAGGTGTTCTCGGTCGTCACCGGGCTGCTGCTGGCCCGGGCCGTTGTCACCTGGCAGTTCCGTACCGCCCGGGCCTGCCCGTCGTGCGGACGCCGGCCCGGCGAAGCCGGCTGGACCTCGGCGGAGTCGGCGGCCCGCTGGGGGCGCTGGGCTGTCCGGGTCGCAGCGGTGATCCCGGTGCTGTACGCGATAGTCCGGCTCGCCTGGGCCGCCGGCATCCCGCTCGGCATCACCGACGAGTTCCTGCGCGAGATGCAGCGGACCGGACTGGTCTGGGCCGGCGCCGGGCTGGCCGCGTTCGGGCTGGTCGGCGCGGTCCTCACCCTCGGGCTGGCGCAGCGGTGGGGCGAGCGGTTCCCGCGCTGGATGATCGGGCTGGCCGGCCGGCGGGTGCCGATCAAGCTCGCCGTCGTCCCCGCCACCGGAGTCGCGGTCGCGATCACCGCCGCCGGCCTGTCCCTGTACGGGCAGCCGGAACTCCTCGCCGAGCTGGGCGGGGGCACCCTGACGGTGCTCCCGATGCTGCTCTGGCCGGTCTGGGGGACCGCGCTCGGCGCCGCCACCCTCGCCTACCACCTGCGCCGCCGAGGCGCCTGCGACCGCTGCTGACGGGGTCAGTCCTTCGGATGCTGGCGGAGTCAGTCCTTCGGACGGTTGGCGAGCAGCGTGCCGACGATCACACCGCCCAGCACACCGAACGCGATGCCCAACCCGATGTTGCCGATCAGGAGGCCGAGGATGACCCCGAAGGACACCCCGAGGCCGATCGCGATGCCGAGCTTCGTCCCGGTTTCGCTCGGTGTGCTCATGACCCTCCCCGTTTTCGTGGATCCGGCGGTACCGGATGGATCTTCACCGGTTCGCTCGCGGCCCGCGATCGACCCGATCGAGAGCTAGCGTAGGCGGGTGACGGAAATTTCCCAGGTCCCACCGACCCCGCCGGCCGAGCTGCCCGGCACCCTCGGCGAGCTGCGCGCCGTTGGGCACCGGTACCGGACCGTCAAGCAGGAACTCCGGGACAACCTGCTGGCCCGGCTCCGGTCCGGGCAGCCGCGCTTCCCCGGCATCGTCGGCTACGACGAGACGGTGCTCCCCGAGGTCGAGCGGGCCCTGCTGGCCGGGCACGACATGGTGCTGCTCGGCGAGCGCGGCCAGGGCAAGACCCGGCTGATCCGCGTACTGGGCCAACTCCTCGACGAGTGGACCCCGGTGATCCGCGGTTCGGAGCTGAACGAGCACCCGATGCACCCGCTGACCCCGGCGTCCCGCCGGGCGGTCGAGGAGGCTGGCGACGCGCTGTCGATCGGCTGGCTGCACCGGTCGATGCGGTACGGCGAGAAGCTCGCCACCCCGGACACCAGCGTCGGCGACCTGATCGGCGACGTGGACCCGATCCGGGTGGCCCAGGGGCGTACCCTCGGCGACCCGGAGACGATCCACTTCGGGCTGGTACCCCGGACCAACCGGGGCATCTTCGCCGTCAACGAGCTGCCCGACCTGGCCGAGCGGATCCAGGTGGCGCTGCTCAACGTGCTGGAGGAACGGGACATCCAGGTACGCGGCTACCAGCTCCGGCTGCCGCTGGACCTGCTGCTGGTGGCGAGCGCCAACCCGGAGGACTACACCAACCGGGGGCGGATCATCACCCCGCTCAAGGACCGGTTCGGCGCCGAGATCCGCACCCACTACCCGCTCGACCTGGACCTGGAGCTGGACCTGATCCGGCAGGAGGCGGCACTGGTCGCGGCCGTACCGGAGCACGTGTTGGAGGTGCTGGCCCGGTTCGCCCGCGCGGTACGCGAGTCTCCGGCCGTCGACCCGCGCTCGGGTGTCTCGGCCCGGTTCGCCATCGCCGCCGCCGAGACCGTCTCCGCCGCCGCGCTGCGCCGGGCCGGACTGCTCGGCGCCGGTGGCCCGGACGGGCGGCCTGCCGCACCGGCCGACACCGAACCGGTGGCCCGGGTCGGCGACGCGGTCTCGGTGACCAGCACCCTGCGCGGCAAGGTCGAGTTCGAGAGCGGCGAGGAGGGTCGGGAGATCGAGATCCTCGGTCACCTGCTCCGGACCGCCACCGCCGAGACGTTCCGGGCCCGGCTGGCCGGGCTGGACGTCTCCGGCTTCACCGCGCTGGTCGCCGACGGCGCGATCATCGAGACCGGCGAGCTGGTCGGCCCGACCGAGTTGCTCCGGCAGGTCGGCACCGTACCAGGGCTGGCCAAGGCGCTGGACCGGCTCGGGCTGGGCGACGCGCCGACTCCGGCCGAGGCGGCGGCCGGGATCGAGTTCGTACTCGAAGGGCTGCACCTGACCCGGCGGCTGGCCAAGGACGTGACCGACGAGGGCCGTACCCGCTACGGCGGGCGCAGCCCCGACGGCGGACGCGGCCCCGGCGAGCGCTCGGCCCGCGACGACGACTGGGCCTGAGCGTGGCCGGCGGAAACCGTTTCCGGTACGGCTCCTGGCGCGGCGGCCCCGACCCGCTCGCCCCGCCCTACGACGTACGGGCCGCGGTCGACTCGGTCGGCGCCGAGGTGCTGGCCGGCGGCAGCCTGCGCGAGGCGCTGCGCAACCTGCTGCGGCGCGGCCCGCAGGGCCGGGGCGGCCTGGACGACCTGGTTGCCCGGGCCCGGCGGATGCGCCGGGAGGCGCTGCGCCGGGGTGACCTGGACGGCGCGGTGACCCGGGCCCAGGCCCTGCTCGACCAGGCGCTCGCCGCCGAGCGCGACGAGTTGCGCGGCCGGGACGACGACAACGCCCGGTTCGCCGAGGCGGTGCTCGACAACCTGCCGTCGTCGACCGCCCGGGCGGTGGAGGAACTCTCCGGCTACGAGTGGGCCAGCGACGAGGCCCGGGCCGCCTACCAGCAGATCCTCGACGGGCTGCGCCGGGACGTGCTGGAGCAGCGGTTCAGCGGGCTGCGCGACGCGATGCGGGGTGCCGCGGACCCGGCCGCGCAGCGCCGGCTCGCCGAGATGATGCGCGACCTCAACGACCTGCTGGCCCGGCACGACCGGGGCGAGGACACCACCGACGCGTTCGCCGAGTTCATGCGGCGGCACGGCGACTTCTTCCCGGAGAATCCGGAGACGGTGGACGAGCTGGTCGACGCGCTGGCCCGGCGGGCCGCCGCCGGGGAACGGCTGATGCGCTCGCTCTCCCCGGCCCAGCGCGAGGAACTGTCCCGGCTGATGGAGTCGTCGCTCGGTCCGGAGCTGGCCCGGCAGATCTCCGCGCTGGACGCCAACCTGCGCTCGCTCCGCCCCGACCTGGCCTGGGACCGCCGGGAGCGGATCCGGGGCGACCAGCCGCTCGGCTACGGCGAGGCGGCCGGGGCGCTCGGCGAGATCGCCGACCTGGACGACCTGCTGGACCAGCTCGGCCAGGAGCATCCGGGGGCGACCCTGGACGACATCGACGTGGAGTCGGTACGGCGCAACCTGGGCCGGGACGCCGCCGACGACGTACGCCGGCTGCGGGAACTGGAGCGGGAACTGCGCCGGCAGGGCTGGCTGACCCGGGGCACCGACGGGCTGACCCTGAGCCCGAAGGCGCTGCGCCGACTCGGCGGTACGGCACTGCGCCGGATCTTCGCCGAACTCTCCAGCGGGCGGCGGGGGCAGCACGACCTGCGCTCGGCCGGTGCCGCCGGTGAGGTGACCGGCGCGTCCCGCCCCTGGGAGTACGGCGACGAGCAGCCGCTCGACGTGGTGCGTACGCTCACCCGGGCGGTCCGGCGCGGCGGTGCCGGGGTGCCGGTGGCGCTGGCGGTCGAGGACTTCGAGGTGGTGGAGACCGAGCGGCGTGCCTCGGCGGCCGTGGCGCTCTGCGTCGACCTCTCCTTCTCGATGATCTCCGAGGGGCGCTGGGGGCCGATGAAGCAGACCGCGTTGGCGCTGTCGCACCTGGTCGCCACCAGGTTCCCGCAGGACGCGTTGCAGATCATCGGCTTCGGCCGGGAGGCGATGCCGCTGACCCAGCAGGAGCTGGCCGGGGTGGAGCCGGACCTGGTGCAGGGCACCAACCTGCAACACGCGCTGATGCTGGCGGGCCGGCACCTGCGCCGGCACTCCGGTTCCGAGCCGGTGGTGCTGGTGGTCACCGACGGCGAGCCGACCGCACACCTGGATCCGGAGTACGGCGGTGGGGTCTTCAACTGGCCGTCGCTGCCGGAGACCATCCAGTTGACGATCGCCGAGGTGGACAAGCTGACCCGGTACGGCGCCACGATGAACCTGTTCATGCTCGGCGAGGATCCCGGGCTGCGCCGGTTCGTCGACGCGGTGGCACGGCGCTGCGGCGGCCGGGTCTTCACGCCGGACCTGGACGACCTCGGCGAGTACGTGGTCTCCGACTACCTGCGCGCCCGCCGTGGCCGGAGCTGACCCGTCGGAGATCGGGCGGCTTCCACTGTCAGCGCCCCTCGGCCAGCCAACGGCGGCCGGCTGTCAGCGCCCCTCGGCGGCCGGCTGTCAGAGGTCGATACAGGGGCTGGTCACCGTGTCGCTGCCGCCGGTCCAGACATCGCCGTCGAGCTGGACCTCCAGCCCTGTGATCTTGGCTTTGATGTAGAAGGAGCCCGAATAGCTGTCGACGACGTTGAGGGTGGCGCTGAGCCTGCTTCCCTTCCGGTCGGTGAGTCCGGTGTCCGTCTGGTCGACGAGCCCGCCATCGCACTTGTACGTCTCGACCACCAACCGACCCTTGAAGCTCGTACTGTCGTGGTAGTCCTGGATGTTCCCCAGGTAGACGCCGCCGTTGCCGTTGGCCGCCCATCCGTTGCGACCCTTGATGCAGCCGTTGAGATCGATCCTCGGTCCAGGTCCTGACCCGGACTTGCGGGTCATCCGGATCCCGACCTCTTGACAGACGATTTCTGGATCGTCCGTACTCTTCCGTCCCGCCGGCGCGGGCGCGGCCGGTGCGTTCCCACCGCCGGGCGCGGCGCCACCGCCGGGATTGCCGGCGGTGGATCGGGGCCGGGTGGTGGTCGCCCCCGGTCGTGGCGTCCCCCCGGGACTCCCGGACGCGCCGGCCCCCGGAGACGTGCTGACCGTTGGGCCGGGCTGACCGGACACGGCCGGCCCGCCGGCCACGTCCGCCACTCCGGGGGAACTGGTGTTTCGGCCGTCCGCCGAGAACTGGCCGTCACTGTCCGGCTCCCCGAAGAACCGGTCCCAGCCCACCACCAGCCCGGAGACGGCGAGGGTGATCGCGACGACGACGGCGGCCGCCACCAGCCAGACCGGGCGACGGCGGGTGGTCGGTGGCTCGAGTTCGGAGGCCGGCGCGGACGTCGGCGGTGTCGGGCCTGCCGGAACCACTGCCCGCATCACCACGGTAGGCGCCTCGCTCGGCGTCGGTGCCGGCCCGGCCGGCCGGGCCGGAATGCCGGCACCGACTCGCGGTCCGTCGCGCTGTCCCGGTTCGGCGCGGCTGCCGGATGCCCCGCCGATCCCGCCGATTCCGCCGATCACGCCGTTGCCACCGTTGCCCGCGCCCATGCCGGCGCCGATCCCGTTGCCGGCGACGATGCTGGTGCCGGCGCCGATCGCGCTGCCCGTGCCGACGCTGGTGCCGGCAGCGGTCCCGTGGCTCGCGGCGCCGCCGTCGTGGGTGGCGAGCAGGCTGCCCTCCGCCACTACCAGCTCGGGCTGTTCGAGCACGGTCGGCGCGATCCCGAAGACGCGGTGCAGTTGGGTCGCCACGATCGGCATCCGGCTCGCGCCACCGACCAGGATCAGCCCGGCGAGCTGGTCGAAGCCGACTTCCGCGTCCAGCAGCGCGCTGCGGGCCGCGGTGACGGACCGGTCCACCACCGGCCGGGCGAGCTGCTCGAACTGCTCACGCCCGAGCGGCGCGTCCTGATCCAGCAGCGGTACGTGGACCAGCGCCGAAGCGGTCCGGGACAGCGACTCCTTGGCCGCCCGTACGCCGTCCCAGAGCTGTCGGTGGTGCCGGCGCTCGGCCGGCGTACGCGGATCCCGGAGCCGCTGCCAGTTCGCCGGGTGGCGCTCGCCGTGCACCGCGCCGAGGTGCGCGACGACGGCCGCGTCCACGTCGAGTCCGCCGGTGTCGGCGAGACCCTCGGTGGCGACCACCGTGAACCCGTCGGTGGTGCGGCGTACCACGGACGCGTCGAAGGTGCCGGCCCCGAAGTCGTAGACCAGGAGGTGGCCGCCGATCGGCACCCGGGTGCCGAGCAGGCCGGTGAAGTGGAACGCCGCCGCCAGCGGTTCGGGGACCAGGCGTGGCTCGGGCAGCCCGACCCGGAGCGCCGCGTCGCGCAGTACCCGGCGACGGCGTGCCGCCCAGGCGGCCGGACAGGTCAGCACCACCTCGGCGGCGGCCCGGCCGGCGACCCGGTACGCCTCGACCGCGACCCGGTGCAGTACGGCGGCTATCGCGTCGCCGACCGGGATCTCGGTGCCGCCGAGCAGCAGCGTCCCGTCGTCGATGCGCCGCTTCGGGTACGGCTCGAAGCGGTCGGGATAGGACAGTGCGGCGTTGACCGCGTCCCGCCCGACGAGCAGGGCACCGGAGGTGTCCAGGCAGACCGCCGACGGCAGCAGCGGCGCACCGTCGAAGAGCAGCGGTCTGGCCCGGCCGTCCGGCCAGGCGAGTACGGCAACCGTGTTCGACGTACCGAAGTCGATGCCCAGCCGGAATCGTCCGACGTCGGCACTCAGCTCGGGCCTCAATCAAATCCCCCCGTGGACCACCCTGTCCGCTGCCATCCGGGCGCCGAGTTTACGACAACTGCCGCGAACCCAGGTCCGCCGCGCGCGGCCGTCCTAGACTTGGCCAGGTGGAGACGGCCGAGCTGCGCCGGGCGTACGCGGATCTGCTCGCCGAGGTCGACGGGGGCTCGTTCGGGCCACCGCCGCCGGGGGAGTTGACCGCGCCGGAGGTGCTGGTCCACCTCGCCGCCAACGACGAGTTGCTGACCGAGGCGACCGAGGCGGTGCTGGCCGGCTCGCCGTGGGCGTACTACGACGGGCAGTCGACGCTGCGACCGCAGGTGGACGCGATGCTGCCGCACGACGGCGGGTTGCCGGAGTTGGCCGCCCGGCTGCGGGCCACCAGCGAGCGGCTCTGCGCGCTGGTCGACCGGTTGGGGCCGGAGGCGGAGACGCCGGTCGACTCGCACCTGCGGGAGGGCTTCGAGCTGCACATCGAGGAGTCCCTGCCGTGGGGCCGGATGCTCGACATCCACGGCCGGATCCACCTGCCGGCGCACCTCGAACAGTTGCGCGCCATGCGTATCGACGTCCGATAGTTGCCCATGGGAGCGTTCCCATAGTTCGGGACACCGTGATCTAGCGATCGTCCGCAGCATTACCTTCCTGTTAACCGATGGGAGTGAATATGTTGCGACGTCAATCTGTCGGGCGTCTCTGCCTGGCCGGCGCGGCTGCCCTGATCGCCCCGCTCGTCGCGTTCGGCACGCCGCCCGCAGCCGGCCAGCCCGCCCCGGACCGGGCGGCGGTGGCCGCGGTGCCACCCCTGGACCAGCTCACCGTCAGCACCACCCAGGTCGCCTTCGGACTCCAGCGGCCGACCGCGATCTTCGCACCCGACGACGGCAGCGGCCGGCTGCTGATCGCCGAGAAGCAGGGGACGATCCGGGTCTACCACCCGAACACCGGGCTGGCGGCCGACCCGCTGCTCGACATCAGGGACCGGGTCGACACCTCCGGCAACGAGCGCGGGCTGCTCGGCCTGATCACCACGCCGAACTTCACCCAGACCCGGACCCTGTACGTCAGCTACACCGCACTGCCGGAGGGCACCGTCACGCTCTCCCGGTTCACCCTGAGCGCGGCGAACCAGACGCCGATCCCGCCGACCGGGGAGCAGGTGGTGCTGACCCAGGCACACGCCGAGTTCTCCAACCACAACGGCGGGCACGTCACCTTCGGCCCGGACGGCTACCTCTACTGGAGCATCGGCGACGGCGGCGGGTCCAACGACGTACTCAACTCGGGGCAGAACCTGAACACCCTGCTCGGCAAGATCCTCCGGCTGGACGTGAACCGTTCCTGTAACGGGCGGCCCTACTGCGTACCGGCGGACAACCCGTTCGTGAGCACGGCCAACGCCCGGCCGGAGATCTGGGCGTACGGGCTGCGCAACCCGTGGAAGTTCTCGCACGACCTCGGCGGGGACGGTTCGCTCTGGATCGCCGACGTCGGGCAGGGCACCTTCGAGGAGATCGACCACCTGCGGGCGAACCAGGGCGGCGCCAACCTCGGCTGGTCCTGCCGGGAGGGACCGCAGGTCTTCGACCCCGCCCGCTGCCAGGCCGGCGCCCAGTACGTCGAGCCGGTCTACTCGTACCGCACCTCCACCGACGGCTGCGCGGTGATCGGCGGGTACGTCTACCGGGGCCAGGAGTACGCCGACATCGCCACCGGCACCTACCTGGCCACCGACTACTGCTCCGGTACGGCCTTCGTGGTCCGGCCCCCGGCCACCCCCGGCGGGGCGTACGCCACCCGGGCGCTGACCGAGCTGACCATCCAGCCGACCAGCCTCGGCCAGGACGCCAACGGCGAGCTGTACCTGGTGAACGACCTGCCCGGCCAGCTCCACAAGATCCAGTTCGGTACCACCGCCCCGCCGGCCGCCTGCCGGATCAGCTACCGGGTCGACCAGCAGTGGGGTACCGGCTTCAACGCGACCGTGACCGTCACCAACACCGGCACCCAGCCGGTCAACGGCTGGACGGTGGGCTGGACCTTCCCGGCCGCGCAGCGCGCCGGCTCGTTCTGGAACGCCACCGGCAGCCAGTCCGGCGCGGTGGTGACCGCCCGGAACGCCAACTGGAACGGCAACATCGCGCCGGGCGGAACCGTCCAGTTCGGCTTCCTCGCCTCGAACACCGGCCCCAACCCGGCACCGACCACCTTCACCCTCAACGGCAACACCTGCGCCTGACCCCCGCAAGCCGGGCCGCCCGAAGGCCGGAAACGCGAAGGAGGCCCCGCCGCACCAGCGGGGCCTCCTTCGCCACGGCCATGCCGGATCTCGCTACGCCTGCGCCGGATCTTCGCTACGCCTGTGCCGCCGGGTCGGCGCCGACGGCCCGGGGTGCCCGGAAGGTACGCCGGTAGGCGGTCGGCGGCACCCCGATCCGCTGGTGCAACTGCTGGCGCAGCGCGGCGGCGGTGCCGAAGCCGGACCGCCGGGCCACCTGGTCGACGCCGAGATCGGTGGACTCCAGCAGCAGCCGGGCATGCTCGGTGCGCTGCCGTAGCAGCCACTGCGCCGGGCTGAGGCCGGTCTCCTCGCGGAACCGCCGGGTGAAGGTCCGGACGCTCATGCTGGCGTGCGCGGCCATCTGCGGCAGGGTCAGCGGCTCGTGCAGCCGGTGCTGGAGCCAGTCCCTGGTCCGGCCGGTGCCGGTCTCCGCCGCGTCCGGCAGCGGTCGTTCGATGTACTGCGCCTGCCCGCCGTCCCGAAAGGAGGGCACCACGCAGCGCCGGGCCGACCGGTTGGCGATCCCGCTGCCGTGGTCGGTGCGGATGACGTGCAGGCAGAGGTCGAGGCCGGCTGCCACCCCGGCCGAGGTGAGCAGGTCACCGTCGTCGACGAAGAGCACCTCGGGATCGAGCCGTACCCTCGGGTGGAACCGGCGGAACCGGTTGGCGTACGCCCAGTGCGTGGTGGCCGGCCGGTCGTCCAGCAGCCCGGCGGCGGCGAGTACGAACGCACCGGTGCAGATGGACATGATCCGTACGCCTCGGTCGTGCGCCTCGCGCAACGCCGCCCGGACCTCCGGGTCGACGGTGCCGTCGGTGAGCGGTGGGCCGTCGTGGATCCCGGGCAGCACGATCGTGTCGGCGTCGGCCAGGATCTCCAGCCCGTGGTCCGGCAGCACCTGGAACCCGGCGGTGCTGCGTACCGGCCGACCGCCGGGGGTGCAGGTGGTGGCGGTGTAGAGCGACCGCTCGTCGGCGTCCCGGGCGGTGCCGAAGACCTGGGCCGGGGTGCCGAGGTCCAGCCCGACCACCCCGTCCACGGCGAGCACCATGACCCGGTGCGGCCGAATACCCGCTGGCGTGATGATGGTCACCCGCTGCTCCGCTCTCCAGTCGTGGTGGCCCAATTCTTGCGCATCCTGGCTGTCCGGCCACTCGTCCGATCCGGCGCCGGCCCGCAGACTCGTCGGGGTGAGTCTTCGCCGCCTGCACCCCGCCTGGCTGGTCGCCGCCGTCGGCTTCGTCGCGCTGGTCGGCGCCGCCGGGTTCCGGGCCACCCCGTCCGTCCTGCTGCACCCGCTGCACGAGGAGTTCGGCTGGCCGCTGGCCACCATCTCCGTCGCGGTCTCGGTCAACCTGCTGCTGTACGGGCTGACCGCACCGTTCGCCGCGGCCCTGATGGACCGGTTCGGCATCCGGCGGGTGGTCGCCGCCGCGCTGACGCTGGTCGCCGCCGGCAGCGGGCTGACCGTGTTCATGCGGACCAGCGCGGAGCTGATCCTCTGCTGGGGCGTACTGGTCGGGCTGGGTACCGGGTCGATGGCGCTCGCCTTCGTGGCCACGGTGACCGGGCGATGGTTCGTCAAGCGCCGGGGACTGGTCACCGGCATACTCACCGCCGGTGGCGCGGCCGGGCAGCTCGTCTTCCTGCCGCTGCTGGCGAACCTGGTCGAGGCGTACGGCTGGCGGACCGCCGCGCTGGTGGTGGCCGGGTCGGCGCTGGCGGTCGTACCCCTGGTGGGGTGGTTGCTGCGCGACCACCCGGCCGATCTCGGCCTGCCGCCCTACGGTGCGACCGAGGTCGTGCCGGCACCGGCCCGGACCGGCGGGGCGGCCTCCCGGGCGCTCGGCGCGCTGCGCACCGCGGCCCGGACCCCGGCGTTCTGGCTGCTCGCCGGCGGCTTCGCGATCTGCGGTGCGTCGACGAACGGCCTGGTCGGTACGCACTTCATCCCGGCCGCGCACGACCACGGGATGACCGAGACCGCCGCCGCCAGCCTGCTCGCCCTGGTCGGGCTCTTCGACATCGCCGGCACCATCGCGTCGGGCTGGCTGACCGACCGGTTCGACAGCCGGGTACTGCTCGCCGCCTACTACGCGCTGCGCGGGCTGTCGTTGCTGGTGCTGCCGAGCCTGTTCAGTGGCTCGACCGAGCCGAGCATGCTGGTCTTCGTGATCTTCTACGGGCTGGACTGGGTGGCCACCGTGCCGCCGACGGTGGCGCTCTGCCGGGAGTACTTCGGGGCCAGCGGTGCCGTGGTGTTCGGCTGGGTCTTCGCCGCCCACCAGATCGGCGCGGCGGTCGCGGCCACCGGCGCCGGGCTGATCCGGGACCAGCTCGGCACCTACACCCTGGCCTGGTACGCCGCCGGCGCGCTCTGCGCCGCCGCCGCGGTCTTCTCGATGCTGCTGCGGCGCCGCTCCGGCCGGCCCGCCGAGCCGGACGCCCCCGCCGCGCCCGCCACCCCGGAGGCTGGACGATCCGGGGCATCGGTGTCAGCAGGCTGACCGGTTAGTGTCGGGAACCCGACAGGCGGTTACTTATTGTTACGACACCATTACTCTATGAATGGTGGTGTGCTCACGCTGGTGGTTTCCGGGCCGGTCCCCGGTAGCGCGCGCGGCGACGCCGAATCCGCCTCCGCGCTGGCTCGGGAGCTGCACACCCGGACGATCCTGCACGTCGTCCGGCCCGGTGTCGACGATCAACTCGTCCGGCCCGGGGTCGAGGATCCGGCGGTCCCGCCCGGCCCCGACCCGCCGCGCGATCCCGGCGACCTGCCCGACCTCGCCGGGTTCGGCCGCGGCACCGGCCCGTTCACCCGCAAGGGCGGCGGCGCCGGATCACTGGCCGAACTCGTGGTCACCGGCCTCTTCTCGGCCACCACCGTCGCGGCGCTGGCCCAGGTCGCGGTCGCCTTCCTCGAACGCGGCGCCGCCCGCCGGATCACCCTGCGGGACGGCCGGCGCACCCTGACGATCAGCGCACCGAGCGAGGACACCGAGCAGATGGTGGTGGAGTGGCTCGGCGTGCCGCCGACCCAGAGTGGCTCCGGTGCGGATTAACCCGCCGGCCGGCCGTTACGCGCTGCTCGTCGCGGTCGGCGAGTACGACGATCCGTCGCTGGACCAGCTCCGGGCTCCCGAGCAGGACGTGGAACGGCTGGCGGCGGTACTGGAGGACCCGTCGGTGGGCAACTTCACCGTCCGTACGTTGCAGGAGGCGTCCGACCACGAGGTACGCCGGGAGATCGAGGACCTGCTCGCCGACCGGGTCAACGACGACCTGGTGCTGCTCTACTTCTCCTGCCACGGCATCGTGGACCCGTTCCACCGGCTCTACTTCGCCGCCGCCAACACCGTGCGGACCCGGCCGGCCAGCACCGCCATCTCGCGCTCCTTCGTCAACGAGCAACTGGAGGCGTGCCGGGCCGCCGCAAAGGTGCTGGTCCTGGACTGCTGTTTCGCGGGTGCGTTCGCCGAGGGCTTCAAGGCGGCGCCGCAGGGTGCGCTGGAGGGCCAGGTCGGCCGGGGGTACGTGGTGATCAGCGCCTGCGACAGCTACGAGTACGCCTTCGAGTCCGACGGCCTGGTCGAGTCCGCGCCCCGTGGCTCGATCTTCACCGACGTACTGCTGGAGGGGCTGGCCACCGGCGGTGCGGACCTGGACGGCGACGGGCGGGTCGGCGTCGACGAGCTGTTCCGGTACGTCCACGACGGAGTGGTCCGCCGCCGGCCGGACCAGAAGCCGAAGTGGAGCGCCTACAACGCCGAGCCGCACATCTATCTGGCCACCGTCCCGCCGACGGCGAACCCGCCGGGGAGCGGCGAGCAGCGGCCGGGCGGGACGGTCGAGGCGGCCACCGCAGCGGTGCCCCGGCCCACCAACTACAACCGGCACCAGGCGATCGTCGCCCGTGGCTTCCGGGCCGGCGCCGATCTGGTCCGGCGTACCTTCGGGCCGCTCGGCCGGCGGGTGTTGGTCGAGGACGCCTCCGGGGCGTACCACGAGCTGGCCGACGCGGCGAGCGTGGTACGGCTCTTCACCGCGTACGACACCCGGGACGCGATCGGCGCCAGCTATGTCCGGGAACTGGTGGAGGGAGTACGGCACCGGGTCGGCGACGGCGCCACCACCACCGTCGTACTGGCCCAGGCCATGCTGGACGGTGCCTCGGCGGCGCTGCGGGCCGGCGCGAACCCGGTGGCGCTGTGCCGAGGGATCGAGTCGGCCGCCCTGGCGGTCCTCGCCGAGCTGGGCGACCTGGCCGTGCCGGTGGAGACGAAGGAACAGCTCAAGATGGTCTCCACGATCGCCTCCGGTGACGAGGTGATCGGCGACCTGCTGGCCACCGCGATGGAGCGGGTCGGCAAGGACGGTGTGGTGATCGTCGAGGAGAGCAACCTCTTCGGGCTCGAACTCGAACTCACCAGGGGCACGAGGGTGCCGGCCGGGCACGTCTCGCCGTACTTCGTGACCGATCCCGAGGAGGCCGAGGCGGTACTCGACGACCCGTCGATCCTCATCGTCGACCAGCGGCTCTCCGCCGTACCGGAGTTGCAGCCGCTGCTGGACGAGGTCGGCCGGTCCGGTCGGCCGCTGGCGGTCTTCGCCCGGGACGTCCGGGACGCGGCCCTGACCGCGCTGATCGTCGGCAAGATGCGGCACACCCTCAACTCGGTCGCCGTCCGGCTGCCGTGGCCGGACGAGGAGCGCTGCACCGTGATGGACGACCTGGCGTTGCTCACCGGGGCGCAGGTGGTCGACGACGCCGAGGGTGGGCTCGCCGCGGCCACCGCACAGGTGCTGGGCGGCGCCCGCAAGGTGATCACCACGCGCCGGGACACCACAGTGGTGGACGGGGCCGGCGACCCGGACCTGGCTCGGCGCCGGGTGCAGGGGCTGCGCGCCGAGTTGGCGCGGCACGAGGCCGGGCGCGACCGGGACCTGCTGAGGGAGAGGCTGGCCCGGCTCGGCGGCGGGGTGGCGGTGATCCGGGTCGGCGAGTCGACCGAGGGGCAGCTCAAGAAGCGCAAACGGCAGATCGACGACGCGGTACGCAACGCGAAGGCGGCCGTCGAGTGGGGACTCGTACCCGGCGGGGGTGCGGCCCTGCTCACCGTCGCCGGGCGGATCGGTGCCCGGCTGCCGCGCGGCGGTGACGAGGCGCTCGGCTACACGGTGGTGGTCGACGCGCTGGTCGCGCCGTACGAGGAGTTGATGCGCAACGCCGGGCGGAACCCGGTGGCCGGGCCGGCCGACCTACGCCGCCGTGGCCCGGGGGTCACCTTCGACGTGGTGGCCGGAACGTATGTCACCGCACTGGACGCCGGCATCGTGGACGCCGCCGCGACGCTGCGCCAGGCGGTCACCGCCGCGGCCGGGGTGGTGACCCGCTACCTGATGATCGGCTGATCTCTCTCCCCAGGCTGCGGCGGCCGGAGCGGACCCCGAGGGTGGAGCGGCGAGCTGCCGGGTGGAGCGGGAACTGGCGGGTGGGGCGGGGTTGGCGGGTGGCCGGCGTCGGGCGAACCCGACGCCGGCCCCAGCCCATGCTGCTACGTGGTGCCGCCGACGTGCAGCAGGTCAGCGATCCGTTCGGCGACCGGTCCCGCCTCCAGGTGCAGCCACGACACGTTCAACCGGTCGTCGCCGAGCACGGCGAGCAGTATCTGGTCGCTCACCCCGTACACCGTGAAGTAGCCCTGGTGGCTGTGGACCGTCAGTTCGCGCAGCGGACCCTGTTGGAGTGTCAGGCCGCACTGCCGACCGAGCCCGAACGTCGTCGCGGCGAGCGCGGCGAGGTCGAGCGGCTCGGGGCCGGCGGTGAGGTCGTGGCCGAGCAGTTGCCCGTCGATGCCGGCGAGCACGGCGCCGCGTACCCCGGGCACCCGGTCCCGGAGCACACCCAACTCGGCGTGTACGGCCGACTGGTCGGACCGGTGCCGGCCGGCGGCACCCGGGCCCGGCTGGTCGGAGGCGCCGTCGGGCGGGGTGTCCTCGCCGCCGCTGTCCAGTCTGGCTCCCGGAGAACGCCGGGGCAGCGGGCTGTCGAACAGGTCCCCTCTGGCGTCCTGGAACTGCGTCACGGTCATCACCGCTCCTCGACCTGGCGCGCGTGGCGCGCGGCGGATGCGAGGCCAACCTGCGGGCGGGCCGGAGCGGTATGACGGACGGGTTCCTTGCTCGCGCGCGAGCTCAGCGGCCGGATCAGCTGGTGGTTCGCCACTGACAGCGCCTCCATTCTTGATGTGAACGTCACTGCCCGTAGTGCCGTCCCCGCTGGACGGTGAGTTTGGGCGGCGGCCGGTCTGACGCGCGAGTTGCTCCTCCGGGGAGAGTCGCATGCCGTGGTGCAAGTTGCATCTCGCGAGACAGGTATTTGTCTGTGCAGCTAACTTACTGTTGACCCGTCCGCGATGGAACAGGGCGATACGACCGATGTTGCGCGGCATGGGGGGTCGTTCTACGCATCGCGTCACTGCGCACAGTAACCAAAACAGAGCGTGATTGCACGTGGCGTCTGCAAACCGCAAATGCACGTGCGCTTCCCAGGTCACCGCGGGATGCGAGTGGACGGCATCGAGGTGCTGTGTCAGAGTGCAAGGGAGGACATTTACGAATACAACTGTCTGATGCGCTGATGCGGGGAGAAGCGCGGTGTTGCCCATCACCGCCCGACGTGGAACGGGTGAGCGACGTTGATACCCCTCGGGGCGGGGTCGCTGCTCGAATACCGGGTGACCGACGCGACCTGGGTCTGCGCCGGGGTCGTACGCGTCGCCCGGTTCTTCTTCTGCCTGACCGATCCCGATCCGCCGCCACGCTGGCACTGGCAGGCGAACGCCCGGGACAACGGCCTGGTGGGGGCGACCGAGGGAGCCATGCTGGTGCGTACCGGCTGCGGGGGCGGCTGGGTCAACCTGACCGTCGAGCTGCACGCCGAACGACCGGCGGCGGAGACGGCCGGCTGGGACGACGCGGTCGAGATCTCGTACCGGACGGCGGTCGGCCAGTCGCACGTCCGGTCGGCGCGCGGCGGCGGTACCGACTTTCCCCGGGTCAGCTTCCGGGGTGCGGGCAGCTATCGGATCCGGGTACACGCCCGGGGGCGGCATCCCTGCCTCGGCCGGCCGGTGGCCGAGCGGGTGGAGGACTACCTGTTGCAGGTCTGGCCGGCGCCGGTGGGGCGTACCGAGATCCTCCGGGCGGCCGACGGGTGACGGGCCCCGTCCCGGGTGGTCGAGCCGGCGGGCCGGGACGGGTGACGGGCCCTGTCCTGGGCGGTCGGGCCGGCGGACCGGCCGACGGGGCGCGGTTCCGGCCGGTCCGCGCCGCTACCGTGGCCTGGTGAGTGATCCCACCTGGGCGGCGGTCCGCGCCGCACGCGCCTGGCTGGACCGGGCCAACGGTACCGGCCGGGCCGAACTGACCTGCCGGATCCTCAAGGTCACCGAGGAGGCGGGCGAGGCTGCCGGGGCGTGGATCGGGTTGACCGGCCAGAATCCCCGCAAGGGTGTGACGCACAGCCTCGACGACGTGGCCGGCGAACTGGCCGACGTCGCGCTCACCGCCCTGGTCGCGATCGAGAGCCTGGACCTCGACGCCCGGCAGGTGCTGGCGAACCGGGCCGCCCGGGTACGGGCCCGACTCCGGGAAACGCCCGTCGGCGATCGGGAAACGCCCGTCGGCGATGTCGACCCGGGTTCGTCGGCGGTTTCGGGGTAAGCGGACGGATTGTCCGACATCGGGGTACGGGAGGACGACATGCTTCGCTGGTCGGTCCGCCGCGTGACCCGACGACGGCGGGCCGCCCTCCGCCGACGTGGCGGTGGACTGGTGGCGGGTCGGTCGACGGCGGGACGTCGTCGGTGGCCGACCCCGAACAGGCCCCGGGGCGGGTGCCCGCAACCCGGCCGTCACCTTCCCCCATAGTTGACGGCCGGCCCAGCCCGCCCCGGTGCCGACCCCTCCGCCACCCGTGGTCGTCTGCCGGGAACGGCGGTCGCGGCCCCGTCCGGCGTGGGGCCGTCGGCCGAGGTCCACGCTCGGCTTCCGCCATCCGGGGGGATGCCTCGGGTGCCGCGTCTTCGCCGATCGCGCGGCCCCGTTCTGCGCGACACTCGGGCACCCGGTTCGACAGTTTCGCCGTCGGGTCGGTTCGGCTTCCGGGGCGTCGACGCGGCCCCGACGATAACCAGGTGGTCAAGGTTTGCTTATTGAGGATATCCACCAGGTCCATCCGTGCTATACCGTGACCGGGTGAGAGTCGAGCGGCACTGGTGGAACGGCGATCGGGGTCCGCGCTCACGGCGCGACGTCTACATTCGTACGGATGGGCAGCGATGGGAAGTCGAGGCCCAGGTTGGGGGCGCCCAAGGGCGCTCGAAGGTGCAGCAGTGCCCCGGTGAGGCGTCCGCGCGCATCCTTGCGGACGCCTGGCTAGGTGGGCGCCCGGGCTGGCGAGAGATGGTGCTCTGAGCCGACCGCCGTCCGGGCTGGTCGCGCAGCGCTGTCTCGCGGCTCGATATCGCCGATATCGTTCAGAGATCCGAGAGGCGGGCCTCGCCGACGGTGCGAGTCACCGGTCGGCGCGGAGTTGCGCGTCCACCCGGGCGGTGTGAGGTTCCGTTACCGGAACCGGTCGCGGTGGCCAAGGCACTTTCCGCGATCTGCCAAAGGAATTGCACTCCGCTACCTCGTCTCGTTGCGTCGAGTTACCATCTAAGCACTCATGGTGATCAATGTCTTGACGACGATCAGCGGGGTGAGGGTTCGTGGCGTGGGACCTTGACGGGCGATCGGGCGGAACAGGGCGGCGGATCGGAGATCTCGACCGCAGCCTGCTGCTGCACTGCCGGACCAGCCAGGTCACCCAGGCGGCCGAGGCGGCCGACCGGAGCGGCGGCGGCCTGGTCGTCACCGCCGACCGGGGCAACCTGCGCGGTTGCCTGGGCCGGGCCCGGCACCTGCGGGAGGTCGACCACTACCACCGACCCGTACTGCTCGACGCGGCCCGGTACGTCGGCGACGGTCGGCTGCCCGCCGAGGCTCCGTTCGACCCGCGCTGGATCGACTGCCAGCGGGACCTCGGGCTGCCGGTGCTGACCGACTCTGGTTACCTGGACCGGGACGACACCGCCGGCCTGGCCGGGATCCTCGAACGGGCCGCCCGGCTCGGTGACGCCATCGCGCTGCTGCCGATGCACCCCGGCTGGCTCACCGACCGGATCGCCCGGCAGACCCTGGTCCGGTACGTGGCGGCGGTCGGCGTACCGGTGGCGGTCGTGGTGGAGGAGTCGGCGAACCCGTTCAGCCCGGCCAGTACGGTGCGCGGGCTGCGCCAACTGCTCGGCTGCGGCGTACCGGTGCTGGTGCTCCGGGCCGATCTGCCGGTGCTCGGGGTGCTCTGCTCCGGGGCGACCGCGGTGGCGATCGGCACCGAACCCGCGCTGCGCCGTCTCGATCCGCGCCGACCCGTCGGATCCCGCCCGTTGATCGGGGTACCCCGACCGTCGGCGGTGGTCCGGCAGTGCCTGTCGTACGCGCCGCTGTCGGAGATCGAGGCGACCATGCAGCGCCATCCGGACAACGGGATGTGGCACTGCGAGTGTGCGACCTGTGCGGGCCGGGGGCTGGGCTGGCTGCTGGACCGGCCGGACGGCGAGCGGAGCCGTACCGCGTTCCGGCACTCCGTCGACGTCCTGCTCGACCTGCGCGCGGAGCTGACCGGGCCATCCACCCCGCTCGACGAGTGGAGCTGGCGGGCCCGCTGCGCCGCCGCCGCGTCCCGGCGCCGCGAGGTGGGCTGGGATCTGCTGCCGATGCTGGACCACTGGCAGCAGGCGGTCGCCCCGCCGAGCACCTCCCGGCCGCCCGCCCCGGCCGCGCGCCGGGCCGGCGGGTCGACCCGTTTCTCCCGGGCGACGACCCCCCGATCAGCGGCCTGACCAGCAGCAGCCTGACCAGCGGCGGCGTGCCCGGCCGGGATCGGCGCGGTCGCCCGGGACGGGCGGCGGCGGGGTGGAGTGCGCGGGTCAGGCCAGCGCCATCCGGGCCCAGCGGCTCGGGCTGAGCGTGAGTACCCGGAACGGGCAGTGCCGGTCGGTGAGCAGCGTATACGCCTCGATCGCCCGCTCGGCCGCGTCCTGGGCCTGCTCGGCCGGGGTCATGCCCCGGCCCCGGTTGCGGAACAGCGCACCGTAGAAGGCGGAGCAGAAGACGCCGCTCTCGTGCCAGCCGATCTGTGCCGAGGTGCCGATGTAGGTGACCTCGTCCTGGAGGCAGTCCCGGACCGCCTTCTGCCAGGCACCGGTGCCGGTCCGGCAGCCGTCCGCGAGGATCGCGTGCGCCGAGATGCCCCGGCCCCGGCTGGCCGCCTCCTCGCCCAGTGCCTCCAGCGAGATCTTCGTCCGGCCGTCGCTGCTGGCGAAGGTGGGGGTGTTGCTGCGGTCGCCGTGTGCCATCACGTGCAGTACGTCGCAGGAGGCGGTGAAGGCGGTCAGCACCGTGTCCGGATCCCGGGAGCGGACGAAGTCGATGTCGACGATCGGCTGCTGGTGCTCGGCGTTGATGTTCTGCAACGTGGACTGGACGAACGTCATCGCCGCGTCGAACGACGAGTCGAGCCCGATGTCGAGCAGGCTCACCCGCTTCGCCCTCATCGCCATGGCGAACCTCCCCCGGATGCGATCAACCACGCTACTCCTGCCGCGCCAACCGCGCCGGCCCGGCGACGGCGCCCTGAACGGCCTCGTGGCCCTCCTGCTGGGGCCGGTCGGTCGGCTCTCCGGGACGGCGGCGCGAGCCACGGGGGAACCGGCCCGGGGCGCGGGGTCAGCCGACCAGGGCGGCGTAGACGAGCTGGCGCAGTTCCGCCCGGAGCGGATGGGTGCTGGAGGGGATGAGCTGGGTGAAGAGCAGTGCGGTGACCTCGTCGACCGGGTCGACCCAGAACGCCGTACTCGCCACGCCGCCCCAGTAGAACTCGCCCGCGTTGCTCGGGGTGCGGCTCGGCACCGGGTCGAGTACCACCGCGAAGCCGAGCCCGAAGCCGATCCCGTCGAAGGTGGTCTCGGCGAAGCCGCCGGTCGAGAGCCGCCCCAGGTCCTGCCCCTCCGGTAGATGGTTGCGGGTCATGAACCGGACCGTACGCGGACCGAGCAGGCGTACCCCGTCCAGTTCGCCGCCGCGCAGCAGGAACTGGGTGAACCGGTGGTAGTCGGCCGCCGTGGAGAGCAGGCCGCCGCCGCCGGAGCGCAGGGCCGGCTCCTTCAGCGCCAGCGCGCCGACCTGGTCGTACCGGACCGCCTGGCCGGTCTGCGGGTGCGCGGCGTAGCAGGCGGCCAGCCGGTCGACGTCGGCGCCCTCGGCCCACCAGCCGGTGCCGGTCATGCCGAGCGGGCCGAAGATCCGTTCGACGAAGAAGGTCTCCAGCGACTGGCCGGAGACTACCTCGACCAGCCGGCCGAGCACGTCGGTGCCCACCGAGTAGCCCCAGGCGGTACCGGGCTGGAAGAGCAGCGGCAGCCGGGCCAGGCCCTCGGTCGCGGCGGCCAGGTCGAAGTGCGGCGGGGGATAGAGGTCGTATCCGGCGGCCCGGTAGAGCCCGTCGACCACCGAGGTCTGTAGGAACCCGTAGGTCAGCCCGGCGGTGTGGGTGAGCAGGTGCCAGACCCGGATCGGCTCGACCGCCGGCACGGTGTAGGGCTTGAGCGCCGAGCCCCGGTCGTAGACCCGGACGTCGGCGAACTCCGGCAGCCAGCGGCTGATCTCGTCGGTGAGCTGGAGCCGGCCCTCCTCCCAGAGCATCATCGCGGCGACCGAGGTGACCGGCTTGGTCATCGAGTAGATCCGCCAGAGGGTGTCCGACTCGACCGGCAGCCCCGCCTCCCGGTCCCGCAGCCCGTAGGTCGAGGAGTGCGCGACCTCGCCCCGCCGGGTCACCACGATCTGCCAGCCGGCCAACTGCCCCGCGTCGACGTACCGGGCGAAATGGTCGTCGACGCGGGCCAGCCTCGCCGGGTCGAAGCCGACCCGGTCCGGGTCGACGCTGCGCTGGAGGCTCATCCGGGGAACCCTACTGCCGGCTCGGAAAGGGCGGCAACGACCGTCGGCTGCCGGTCGCGGCACACCCCGGCCCCGGGTCGGCACCTGCGGCCACCGGGTCAGCCGGGCTCCGTCGGCCGACCGACCGATCCGTCCTGCGGTTGTCCGGGCGGCCGGGTCCGGCGCCAGTACTGCCGCTTGCCGTCGTCCCGGACCACCACGCCGAGTCGGGTCAGCTCGGTCCGCAGCTCGGCCACGTCCGCCTTGTCACCCTTGTCCAGCGCCCGCTGCCGGGCCTTGAGCAGCGAGTTCGCCCCGGGGGGCAGCTCCGGGCCGCCGTCGGTCCAGCGCCGGAACTCCGCCCGGTACGGGTCGCCGTCGGCGTACCAGCGGTAGCCGTACGCCTCGAAGGCGGCCCGGAGCCGGTCGGCGGGCAGGTCCGACGGCTCCCGGGCCAGTTCCTCGGCGGCCGGTCCGAGCAGGACGAGCCGCTTGCCGTCCCGGAACGCCCCGGTGATCTCGTCCCGGCCGACCCGCCGGGTGGCGGTGCCCCGGACCAGGGTCACCCCGTCCCCGGCGACCGTGACGGTCAACCGCTCGGCGTCGGCGATCCCGGCCACCAGCAGCCCGCCGAGCGTGCCGAGGACCAGGGCCCCGCCGGTGGCCCAGGGCTGGTCCACCGCGTCGATCAACATGAACGGGCCGCGCATCGGGATCCAGCGCAGCGACGCCACCCAGCCGGCCGAGAACTGCACCAGCCAGAGCAGGGCGGCACCGAGCACCGGGAAGAGGATCCAGACCAGCGCCACCAGGCCGGCCGGCTCGGCCACCACCGTCGGCTGGCCATGCGCCGGCGCCGGGGTGCGGTGCGGGCTCGGCTCGCCCGGTGCCCTGCTGCGGTCCGGGGTGGGCTCGCCGGGCGCCCTGGTGTGGTCCGGCGGGGCCGGGTCGGCGGTCACCTCAGGACACCTCCCGGCGTACCGTCCGGATCAGCCCGGCGACCAGCGGCACCAGTACCCAGACCGCGACCGAGACGCCGAGCCGGGCCCACTGGCCGCCGTCGAGGTCCCCGGGGTTCGGCGGCTCCACCAGCGCGGCCGTGGTGAGCCCGGTGTCCAGCCACTCGGCGGCACCGCGCAGTCGCTCGATCATCCCGCCGAGGGTGGACCAGACGATCGGCAGTACCAGGGAGAGCACGATCGCCAGCGGGGTGCTCTGGAGCAGCAGGCCGAACGCGATGCCCAGCAGTACGTTGACCACCTGGAAGACCGCCGCGCCGACGAACGCCGACACGCCGGTGGACCAGGACCCGCCGTCGCCGGCCAGCCCGGCGATCACGGTGCCGAGAGCCGCCGTCGCCATGCTGGCCAGTACGGAGAGCAGCGCCGCGACCGCCCCGGCGCCGAGTTTGGCCACGATCACCCGGTGTCGCTGCGGCACCAGGGCGAAGGTGGTCAGCACGGTGCGCTGGGAGAACTCGCTGGTCACCAGCAGGATGCCGAGGATCGGCAGCAGGATGCCGACCGGGAGCTGGGAGAGCGCGAAGAAGTTCTCGAACCGCTGGTCGGGGTCGGGTGCGGTGAAGAGCAGTACGGCCACGATGATCGCCGAGACCAGGCCGATGGTGATCAACAGCCAGTAGCCGGCCCGGGTGTCGGCGAGTTTGCGCAGTTCGACCAGGGTCAGCCGGAGCAGCGTCGGTCGGCCGTACGCGTCGGTTTCGGGGGCGAGGTCGGCGGCGGGGCGTGGGGCTCTGGTGTCGAGGCGTGCGGTGGTGTCGGTGGTCATCTGACGGCCTCTCGGACGGAGTCGTTAGCGGTCAGGGTCAGGAAGATCTGTTCCAGTCCGGCGCTCTCCGCCGGCCGCAGCTCCAGCAGCGCCACGCCGGAGTCGGCGGCGGCCTGCCCGACGGCGCCGGGGTCGGCCTCGACCAGCAGGCCGCCGTCGGTGCTGGACCGTACCGGCAGCCCGGCCCGGTCCAGGGCGCCGCGCAGTGCCTCCGGGTCCCGGGCCCGGACCAGCGCACCCGCGCCGGCCAGCAACTCGTCCTTGCTGCCCTGCGCCACCACCCGGCCGCCACCGATCACCACCAGCCGGTCTGCGACCGCCTCGACCTCGCGGAGCAGGTGCGAGGAGAGCAGTACCGTGCCGCCCCGGTCGGCGAAGTCGCGCAGCAGGCCGCGCATCCAGAAGATCCCCTCCGGGTCGAGGCCGTTCGCCGGCTCGTCCAGGATCAGCACCCGGGGGTCGCCGAGCAGCGCCTGCGCCAGGCCGAGCCGCTGGCGCATCCCCAGCGAGTACGCCCGGACCCGTCGCCGGGCCGCGACCGCGTTCAACCCGACCTGGTCGAGGCACTCGTCGACCCGACGCCGGGACACCCCGATCGTGTGGGCCGAGATCGTCAACGTCTCCCGCCCGGTCCGGCCCGGGTGCTGGGCACCGGCGTCGAGCAGCAGCCCGACCCGCCGACCTGGGTTCGGCAGTCGGCGGTAGTCGACCGACTCGACCGTGGCGGTGCCGGCGGTCGGCGGGGTGAAACCGCAGATCATCCGCATGGTGGTGGACTTGCCGGCCCCGTTCGGTCCGAGGAACCCGGTCACCGTGCCCGGTTCGCAGCGGAACGAGACGTCGTTGACCGCGGTGTGCCGGCCGTACCGTTTCGTCAGGTGTTCGACGCTAATCATGTGGTCGAGCCTGCCGGGTCCGGTCGGTCCGGCGCTGCGGTCCGGAGTCCATACCCGGCGACCTTCGGCTAGTTCCGGACGTCGACTTTGGTCGGTGTCCGGTGCCGGCGTCGGTTCGTACAGTTGGTCCATGACTGGTGTGGCGGCCCGCCCCGAGCACCCCTGGCTGCTGCCGGCCACCCTGACCGCCGACCCGGCCACCGGCCGGCACCGGCCCCGCCGGTCGACCCGGGACTGGATCGTCGACACGATCTGTTTCCTGATCGGCTCCGGTTACGCGTTCATCGCCTTCTGGGACGTACTGCGCCCGCAGCCGACCCTGGTGGCGGACCGGGCCGACTCGGGACTCGCGATCGCGATCGACGCGGTACTGACCACCGCGCTCTGCCTCGCGCTCTGGGTACGTCGCCGCTGGCCGGTCGCGCTGGCCGCCGCCGCCCTGCCGGTGGCGCTCTTCTCCACCCCGTCGGGGATCGCCATTCTGATCATCCTGCTGACCCTGGTGGTGCACCGGCCGCTATCGGTGGCCGGCCCGCTGGTCGTGGCGCACTTCGGGGTCGCGCTGCTCTACGAGTACCGGAATCCCGACCCGGCCGACGGGCCGTGGATCGGGATGGCGCTCAGCGGGATCCTCACCGCCTCGGTACTGGCCTGGGGGATGTTCATCCGGGCCCGGCGGCAGCTCGTGCTCTCCTGGCGGGACCGGGCGTACCGGGCCGAGGCGGAGCAGCGGTTGCGGGTCGAGGCGGCCCGGCGGCTGGAACGGACCCGGATCGCCGGTGAGATGCACGACGTGCTCGCGCACCGGATCTCGCTGCTCAGCCTGCACGCCGGGGCGCTGGAGTTCCGCCCCGACGCGCCGCCGGACGAGATCGCCCGGGCGGCCGGGGTGATCCGGAGCAGCGCGCACCAGGCGTTGCAGGACCTGCGCGAGGTGATCAGCGTGCTCCGGGAGGACCCGCCGGAGGGCGGGGCGGAGCCGGATCAGCCGGTCGAGCCGGCTCCGGTCTCCGCCGGCTGGGGCTCGGGGCCGAAGGCCTACCCGCCGGACCCGCCGTACCCGGCGGTGCCGGTGCCGTCGGGCGAAGAGTCGGGTACGCCGGTTCCGCCGCCCCGGGCACCCGAGCGCCCGCAGCCGACCCTGGACGACCTGCCGGCGCTGGTGGCCGAGTCCCGGGAGGCGGGCATGCGGGTGGACCTGCGTACCGAGTTGACCTCCACGGAGACCGCGCCGGCCGGGCTCGGGCGGGGTGCGTACCGGATCGTGCAGGAGGGGCTGACCAACGCCCGCAAGCACGCTCCCGGGACCAGTGTGCTGGTGACCGCGCGGGGACGGCCGGGGCTGGGACTCAGCGTGGAGGTACGCAACCGGTGGCCGGTCGGTCAGCCGGTCGAGCCCCGGATCCCGGGTACCGGCACCGGGCTGGTCGGGCTCGGCGAACGGACCGCGCTGCTCGGCGGGTGGCTGGAGCACGGGCGTACCGACTCGGGTGACTTCCGGCTGGCGGCCTGGCTACCGTGGCCACCGTGAGCGGAGCAGACGTCGACCCGACACCGGGACCGCACCCGGAGCCGTCGACCGGACCGGTACGGGTGCTGATCGTCGACGACGACGCGCTGGTCCGGGCCGGGCTGTCGATGATCCTCGGCGGGGTACCGGAGCTGCGGGTGGTCGGCGAGGTGGCCGACGGCAGCGGGGTGCTGGCGGCGGTCGAGGCACACCGCCCCGACGTGGTGCTGATGGACATCCGGATGCCCCGGATGGACGGGCTGGCCGCCACCGAGGCGCTGCGCAAACTGCCGCAGCCGCCGGAGGTGCTGGTGCTGACCACTTTCGACGTCGACGAGTACGTGCTGCGGGCGTTGCGGGCCGGGGCCGGCGGCTTCCTGCTCAAGGACACCCCGCCGGCCGAGATCGTCGCGGCGATCGGCCGGGTGGCGGCCGGCGAGGCGACGCTCTCCCCGACGGTCACCCGCAAACTGATCGCGCACGTGACCGGCACGGGTACGCCGGGGAGGCGGGACGCCGACCTCCGGCGGGACCGCGCGGTACGCCGGCTCGACGCCCTGAGCGTCCGGGAGCGGGAGGTCGCGGTCGCGATCGGGCGGGGCTGGTCCAACGCGGAGATCTCCGCCGCGCTCTTCATGAGCGTGGCGACCGTGAAGGCGTACGTCTCCCGGCTGCTCACCAAGCTGGAGCTGACCAACCGGGTCCAGGTGGCCCTGCTCGTGCACGACGCGGAACTGGTCTGAGGACGCGCCCTGCTCGCAGGGTCAGCGCTCCCGCAGGCGGAGCAGGTCCAGGCCGCTCGTGTCGACCACCGGGCCGGTCTCGCGCATCCGCTCGGCCACCTGGTGCCACCGCCCGGCCTGCCGGGTGCAGATGCCCTGTGCCTCGTCGCCGCGCAGCGGCTCGCCCTTGTAGTCCAGCTCGGCCATCCGGCGTCGGGCCCGCAGGCTGCCGTCCCCGGCGTGCTCGGCCACGGTCTGGTAGATGGCGTTGAGCCGCCGGTCCACCAGCGCGATGTTGTGCCGGGCCAGCCGCTCGATGTTCTCCTCGGTCCGGCTGCCGTCCCCGACCAGCCGGTCGGCGCCGGCCAGGCAGAGGTCGTCGTAGCGCGGGATCGCCGGCGGGAACCGGGCCTCGGCGATCCGGATCGGGTCGACCGCCTCGCGCAGCAGCCGGATGAACTCGGCCCGGTCCCGCCAGTACCGGGCGTGGTCCAGGGCGATCCGGCAGAGCGTGTCCCAGGTCTCCGCGTCCAGGTCGAGCCAGCGGATGAGCTGGTGCGGGTCGGCGGTCTGCGGCGGCAGGGCGCGGTCGTGCCAGGTCTGTTCGAGGAGTACGGCACCCTGGCAGAGCAGCTCCTTGGCGTACGCCGACATCCGGGAGTTGATCACCTTGTCCGGGCGCGGCAGCACCACCTTGAGGCTCGGGTACACCTCCTCCTCGAAGTACCCGAAGTCCTGCAACCGGCGCAGCGGCGCCAGATCGGGCTCGCTGCTCAGGATCCACCGCCGCAGCCGGTCGGCGGCGACCCCGCTCTCGGTGCAGGCCAGCGCGGCCCGGAGCTGCTCCACGGCCCTCGCCACCAGCGGCGCGACCGGCGGCGGCAACGGGTGCGGAGTCGGCCCCGTCGCCAGCGGACCGGTCGGGGTGGCCGGCCGGCGGTGCCAGCGGGGCGGGTACGCCAGCGGCAGCGCGTCGGCGATCAGCCGGCGGCCCCGCCACAGCGCCCGCCCGGCCGCCGAGAGGTACGCCGGAGCGGACCGCTCCCGCTCCGGGAAGTACCCCTTGAGCGCGAAGGCGTAGGTGCAGGCCGCGTTGTAGAAGTCGAAGGACCGGAGCGGGTGCCTCGGCCACCTCCGGCGCTGGGCCCGCCGGATCGCCCGGTCCAGCAGCACGCCGCCGCACGGCCACTCCCGGCTCAGTGCCTGGGCCCGCCTACGCGGCCCGCGCCGCCACCAGCCGGCGAGGCAGCCCCCGTCGTCGAACGGTCCGACCGGTGCGACCGGCCCTCCGCCGTCACCGCCGTCACCGGTCGGGTCGGCCAGCCTGACCACCCCGGGACGGTGCACCGGTCGCCAGCCGGTGGCGGCCCAGTCGTGCCACGCCTTGGCCAGCCGCAGCGGTGCCCAGACGTCCCGGAGCAGCAGCAGCGCCGAGTGGGTCACCTCGGAGCGGGTGGCCCGGACGAACCAGGCGAGCACGGTGTCCTCGCGCAGCCGGTACAGCTCCTGGGCGGCGGCGACCTGGAAGACCACCCGGGTCGCCTCCGGACACTCCCGCAGCACCCGGCGCAGCCACTCCTTGGCGGACGGCTCACCGGGCGCGTCGGCGAAGGTCACCACCACCGGCCAGTACCGGTCGACGAACGCCTTCTCCAGGCGTTGCCGCATCTGCCGGCGTACCTTCTCCCGGTCGCCGACCCCGTCCTGCTTGAACCACTGGTGCACGGTCCGTTCGGTGTACGCGAGCGTGCAGGCGTACTGGTAGCGGAGCCTGATCGAGTCGGGTCGGCGGCGCAGATAGCGCAGCGTACCGAGCAGGTGCCGGGGCAGGTCGCGGAGCCGGTCGGCCCGGGTGGTCCAGATGTGGTCGTCATACCAGCCGCCCTGCTCGCGCAGTACCAGTGCCGACTGGTAGGTGTCCAGCGCGTCCAGGAAGAGCCCCATCTCCTCCTGCACGCTGGCCACCATCACCCGCAGGTCGGCGTTGAACGGGTCGAGCCGGAGCGCCTCGCCGTAGTAGCGCAGCGCCTCGTCGAACTGCCGCCGGTCCTGCAACTCCTTGCCCTTGTTGTACGCGGCGAAGAGCGCCGCCGGCAGTTCCCGACCGCACCAGTTCCGCCACGGGGCGGCCCGGCCCAGCCGGGTCACCGGCAGGATCGTGGCCAGCACCCAGTACGCGGTCCGCCGGGTCGCCTCCTCCCAGGTGCCGCCCCACTGGGTGGTCATCGCGCTCCGGCCGCCGCCGAGGAAGGAGGTGACGGTGGCGGAGACGCCGTAGCAGGGTGCCTGGGCCCGGACCTGCAACACCCCGGTCACCCGGTAGCCGATCCTCGGCCAGAGCCGGGGCAGCATCTGGAGCAGGATGACCAGCGGGTTGCCGCTGCGCGGGTCGACCCCGCTGGCCACGTCGAGGAAGGTCTCCGGCGGCGGGTCGGCCGGCCCGGCGTACGGCGGATAGATGTGCGTCTCGGAGAGCCGCTGGCAGAACTGGCTCTTCAGGTCGTCGACCGGCGCGCTGCGGTCCGGGGTGGCGTCGGTGAACTCGTGTACGTCCACCGGGCCGGGCCGGTAGGCGAGCCGGACCCGGCGCCGGTGCCGCCAGGCGGCGAAGCAGATCAGGGCCAGCAGGAGCAGCCCGAGTCGCTGCCGCAGCGGGTGCGGCCCGTCGCCGCCGAGGGCGATGGCGAGCCCGTCCAGCGGGCCGAGCAGCCAGGTGTCGGGGCGACCGGCCCGCAGGTGCGCCCGGCCGATCCAGACCAGCGCGGCGAGCAGGGCCAGGGTGCTGAGGAGTTGCCAGCCGAGCGCCCGTCCGGTCCGGGGGAGCGGCAGCGCGGCGGGCGCGGCCCGAGATTCTCTGCCGATCCGCCGGGGCGTTGGCTGCTCCCACTGCTCGGACCGTTGGATACCGTGCGACGTTCTTCGTGCTCGATGAGGCATCTCGGCCACCGACGAGTCTCGGCTCGCTCCCCTTTCGTGACAAACCCGCACCTCCAGGCTAGAGATCGTGGTAACGACTGCGGTCCGGAATGCCCGTTCTCGGGCGTCTCGTTGGGGTGGTCGCGACCCGCCCGTACCAGTGGTTTCCGCACCGGCCCGGCCTCCCTCCGGCGGGGGAGGCCGGACCGTCGTGCGGGGGATCCCGCTCCGCCGGCCGTCGGCGACGCTGGGGGACATGACCAGGAGACGGCACGGCATCGACGTACTGTCGCGGCGACCGCAGCGGTCGCCGGCCGGGCCGGCGCCGGGCCGGAGCGCGACGGCCTGGGTGCCGTACGCGGTCCTGCTCTGGGCGATCGGGTACGGGGGGCTGCGGGTCTACTGGGCGCTGGGGAACGCCCCGGAGTTTCCGCCGCTGGGCACCGATCTCTTCCCGGTGGCCGGCTGGGGCGCGGTCGCCCTGGTCGGCGCGGCGGCACCGCTGGCGGTCGCGCTGGATCGGGCGGACCGCTGGTGGTGGCCGCTGGCCGGGGCGGCCTGGGGGGTGAGCACGGCCCTGGCGACGCTCTGCCCACTGCTGTTGCTGGACGCCGTCGCCGTGCTCATCCCCGGGCTGGGTCTCACCGTCGACCCGGCCGGGATCGCCGGCCGGCTCGGCTGCCTGGCCGGCGGGGTGCTGCTGGCGGTGGCCACCAACGGATACCGGCGACGCTTCCGGGGCGACCGCCCGCTGTTCGGCGGCCCCCTCGCCGGTACGCCCCGGTGGGCCTGGGCGGCGGCCTACCTGGCGGTGGCCGGCTGCCTGACCCGGCTGGCCGCGCAGTACGCCGTCGGGGTGGCGGAGATCCCGTTCGCGGCCGGGCCGGCCGTACTGGTCTTCGAGGCGGGATTCCTGCTCGCCGGAGTACTGCTGCCGCTGGCCCTGGTGCACTCCTGGGGCCGGGTGTTCCCGCGCTGGCTGCCGCTGCTGGCCGGTCGGCGGGTACCCCGTTGGCTGCTGCTCGGCCCGGGCTTCGGGCTCGGACTCCTGCTGGTCGGCTACTTCGGCGTCGGCACCGGGCAGTTGGCGGTGGAGACGGTCGCCGGGAGCTGGGATCCGGGCGACGGGACGTACCCGCTCTGGTTCTTCTGGGTCTCGATGCCGGCGTACCTGCTCTGGGGGCTGGGGCTGACGGTGGCGGCGCTGGCCTACCGGCGGCGTACCCGGAGCTGACGCCCGCCGCCCGCGCCCTCCGCTTCCGGTTCGGGACTACGACGACGCGGCGATCCGGCGGCTCCGGATCGCACACCTGACGAAGCGGCGGCACCTGCGGCCGGGCGCTACGCCTCCTCGTGCAGCGCGGCCCGGCCCTGCCGGGGCACCCGACGTACGGCGCCGACCGCCTCGGCGAGGTCGTCCACGGTCCGCCAGACGGCGGGGTCGACCCAGTACCCCGAGTGCCGGGCCGCCGCCGGGGCCGGCTGCCCGTGGATGTACCAGTTGCTGACCGGGTCCGGCAACTCCACGTCGACCTCGGCCGGAGGTCGACCGGCGGGGAAGATCCGGCCGCCGATGTAGTCGGTCCGGTAGTAGAAGTTCCGCCAGGCGTGCAGCGCCACTCCGGGAGCGCCACCGGTCGGGGCGAGCCTGCCCAGCACCCGTTCGCCGAAGTAGGCCGGGAACGCCCAGCCATACAGTGTGGACAGTGGTGAACCGAAGGTGACCAGGGCGACCACGTCGTCGTCCGGCCGGTTCTCCCGTTGCAGCAGCGCGGCGGCGGCGAGTACGGTGCCCTGGCTGTGCGCGGCCAGCACCACCCGCCCGCCACTGTCGTGGATCCGCCACAGCCGCTGCTGCAACTCCGGAACGGCCCGTTCGGCGTACGACGGCGGAGCCAGCGGGTGGTAGGCGCGCGGCCAGAAGGTGAGTACGTCCCAGAGCACCCCGATCCGGCGTCGGCTGTGCAGATCCCGCCAGCCCTTCCGGAGTACCAGGATGATCACGACGGGAATGCCGGCCGCCAGGTAGCTGCCGAGGGTGAACGTCCACTGTGTCCCCCAGGGCAGCTTGCCGAAGACCCAGTACCGGATCTGGAGTACGACCAGCAGGACCGTGCCGATCGCCGCGATGGCGGTGAGCAGCTTGTCGAGGTCGTGCGGCATCCGGGCGAACCGGCGGGCCCGGGCGATCCGGGCCTCCCAGCCCCGGCCGAGCATCGCCGGCCAGAGCCGGGCTATCCGCTGCCGCTCCCGGCCCTCGTCCGCCACTGTGCTGCGCTGCCAGCGCGGCTCGGTCCGGGGCCGGGGCGAGTGCTCCCGGTACCACGCCCGGATCCGCGCCCGCTCGGCCCGGTCCGCTCCGGCCCGCCAGTAGCTGACCAGTTCGTAGGCGGCGAAGAGCAGGATCAGCGCCAGCGGAAACAGGGTCAGGTAGTGGACCAGCCGGCCGAGGATCGGATAGAGATACAGCTCGACCCGCTCGGGTGGCCCGGTCGGCAGGTGCACCCGGGTCGACACCTCGGCGGTGACCGCGGCGACCCGGGACATCACGCTGACCAGCACCACGTTGAGCGCGAAGACGCTGAGGGTGAGCGCGACGAACGGGCCGAAGGCCACGAAGGTACCCCGCCGCCAGCCGCCCGGCAGCACGGCCGCGAGCACCAGCAACAGGGTGCCGAGTACCCCGCCGAGGGTCAGCCCGGCCACCGCGCCCATCCCGGGCAGGTAGCCGAACGACTGCGGGTACGCCGGCTGCACGGCGGCGAACCAGCCGGCGCAGCAGACCGCCGTCGCCGCCACCCCGAGCAGTACGGGCGGAACCGCCAGCGGGCAGCGTCCGGCGGCCACGAACACCAGTGCACCGACCAGCACCAGTACGCCGAGGGCGAGCGCCACCCGGGCCAGCACCGGGGCGTGTACCGGTGCGCCGGCCAGCCGCGCCGCCTCCCGTACGGTGTGCCCGAGCACCAGTGCGACGAAGCCGAGACCGGCGGCGATGTGCAGGTACCCCTGTTCGAGCGCACTGCGCCGACCGTCCCAGAAACCCGGATCGGCCAAACCGATCCCGCACCGCGCCGCACCCCGCAACTCCCGCCCCCGCCCGGAACCGGGTGCGCCGGGGCTGGTCGCCTCGTAGCGGCCGATGGTGCGTAACGCGAGGACCGCCAGCAGGACCACCATGGCCAGCGGTACCAGGGTGCCGGCCAGGATCCGCCGGGCCGGGTGGTCGGCGAGCAGTGGGTCGTGCAGCAGCCGTACCGGCCAGGTGTCGTCGGCGCAGCCGGACTGCCCGCCGCACTGGTAGCCGAGCAGTTCCATCCCGGTCATCGCGGCGATGAGCAGGAGGTTGAGGGTGAGGCCGAGGGCCGCCCAGCGGACCGCCGTTCGGTGCAGCCGGAACAGCGCCGGCCGTCGGTGGGTACCCGGGCTGCACATCCAGCCGGCCACGTTCGCCAGCGCGAACGGGAAGAGCAGCAGCCAGAGCACCCGGGCCCCGCTGCGCGAGGTCAACCCACCCCACGAGTACGCCTCGACGTGCCGGCCGGGCAGGTCGGCGGTGCGGTAGAAGCCGGCGATCCGGTCGCCGGAGACGTGCTGCGGGGCCGCGTCGGCGAGCAGGTCCTCCGGCGTCGTGCCGCCGACCCCGTGCAACCGGAGTTCGGTGATCCCGGTCAGGTCGGTGCCCGGCGGGACCAGCCCGGACGGGCGCGGGACCGGGGACGTGTCGTAGCGCTGCAACGGCATGGCGTACCACCTGGGGTTTTCGGGTCCGCGGCAGGTGGTGCGCCCGCTTGCCGGCCCGGCCGGCGAACCTCGGGGCACCCGGAACGTGAACGGATCCTGTCACCTCATCCGTGCTCCGGTCTGGTCAACGGTTCGAGTCGGTTCTCCGACACGGCACCACCTTGGTCCCGATCGGGTGCAACCGCGACGCGGGGACGGATGTGTATGCCGCGACCGGGCACGACGAGCGAGCCCGGACACGAGCTTCGAGGGGGGACGATGCGAAAGATCGGGTTCGGAACCGGCCGGCGCCACCCGGTGGCGACGTCGGCGGTTCTGCTGGCTGCCGCGCTGACCGTGGCGCTGGCGGGCTGCGGCTCCGACGCCGCGCCGACAGCCGGACCGAGCGGCACACCGACGGTGACCGGCGTACCAGTGACACCCACCGGTGTACCGGCGACGCCGGCGGGGGAGAGCAGCCCGGCCACGGCGGCGCCGACCGGGGCGCCCCGGACGAGCGGGACCGGGGCGACCACCCCACGTCGGCCGGCTCCGGCGCGGTCGACCGGTATGCCGAAGCCACCGGCGTCGTACGACCCGGCCGAGGACATCACCGACCTGTCGGCGCAGACTCCCGGCCTGCGGCTCAGGGCGCCGGTCAACGGCGTACGGCACGGCGACGTGACGGTGACCATCCGGAACACCGGACCGCAGCCGGTGTGGGGGCTGACCTTCATCGTCGAGGTGCCGGAGAGCATGACGGCGGACGGCGGCGACTGGTCCGGCTGCACCCCGCTGCGGTCGAAGCGGGTCGACTTCCCGGCCGGGTCGAAGTGCGAGAAGGGCTACCTGGCACCGGGCGAGTCCCGGGTGTACCGGTTGGGCATGAAGTCGCCGGCCGCCAAGGACGGCGCGGACAGCTTGATCTCCCGGTGGCTGGTCGACGTCTGGTCCGGCGGAAAGCGTGGCGAGATCTACCGGGATCTCGGGCCGGACGACAATCGGCGCATCTTCCTGGTTTACCGTGCCTGACACCATCGCTCTGGTGACCTCCCGTGCTGATCCGCCCCGGAGTACCTTCCGTGCTGCCACGCCGAGCGTGCCGGGCGGCGAGGCCGTCGACCGGACCGGCGGTGGGGCCAGGCCGGAGGTCGCCACCTTCCAGGAGTTCTACGCACTGACGTTCCACCCGCTGACCATGCAGCTCTGGGCGTACACGGGGGATCTGGCCCAGGCGCAGGACGTGGTCCAGGACGCCTTCTGCGCGCTGTTCGAGCGGTGGGACCGGATTTCCCAGTACGACGACCCGACCGCCTGGGTACGCCGGGTCGCCTGGAACCGCGCCACCAACCGGTTCCGGCGGTCCCGTACCTTTCTGCGGTGGGCGCAGCGGCAACGCGAGAGCCACGTGCCGGAGCCGAGCCCGGACCGGGTGATGCTGGTGGCGGCGCTCGCCGAACTGCCCGCCACCCAGCGCCGTGCCCTGGTCAAGTTCCACCTCGGCGACCTCTCCATCGCGGAGATCGCGGTCCAGGAGGGTGTCTCGGCCGGCACGGTCAAGTCATGGCTGCACCGGGGACGGGCGGTTCTCGCCGCCCGGCTGGCCGAGCGGGGGGAGGAGCAGCGATGACCGGATTCGACGACGAGCGCGCGGTCGGCGCCGCCTTCGCCGAGTTCGACCGGGTCGGGCGGCCGTACCTGACGGCGCCGGGGATGGCCGACGTACGGGCGCGGGTCCGGCGGCGGCGGGTGGTCCGGCGGTCGGCGCTGACCGGTGCGGCCGGGGTGCTGGCGGTCGTCGCCGCGGTGTCCGGTACCGCCCTGGTGCAGCGGACGTCGCCCCACCAGTCGACCGCGGTCGTACCGCCGGCCGTTCCGGTGACCACGTCCGCCGCGCCGACCCCGACCGGTCTGGCCAGTCCGGACAGTTCGGCCGGCCCGACCGCGCCCACCAGGCCGGCCTCGGCGACGCCGACGGGTCGGCCGTCCGGTGTGGCGCAGCACGGCAGCACCCCGACGAGTTCGGCACCCGACACGGCGGACGTCTCGGCCAGCAGCACCTACCTGACGTTCGGTCCGCCCAGCGCCGACGTGCGCGAGGGATCCCTGTCCGTCATGGTCGTGAACGCCGGTCCGGCCGACGTCGACACGCTCTCCGTGGTGGTGACCACACCGGCCACGGTGGAACTCGGGGAGCCGCGCGACGGGTGCCGGCTTTCCGGATCCGCCGGCACCTTCCGGTGTACGGCCGGCCCGCTGGCCGCCGGGGCGACCGTACGGTTCCGGTTCGGCTTCGTCGCACCGCCCGGCCCGGTCGACAAGACCCCGGCAACGGTGACGGTACGCGGCACCGGCCGTGACCCCGACCAGTCCAACAACCGGGTCGACTACCTGATCCGGGATTGACCGACCAGGGAGCGTGCTGACAGAGATCGATTATTGCTTACCGGTTTCTGATGGATGACGATTGATGTCCGGGGGGATCTTTCCCAAGGAGGCGATCCATGGCGGAAGCAACTCAGGTCCCGGACGTCCACTCCTATCCACTCGGCACCAGCCGTCCCCCGCTCGCCGTGGCCGACCTTCCCGAACCCGAGGAGGTCTTCAAGGTCCGCCGGCTCGGCCCCCGCGAGCTGTTCAAGTACGCCCTCGGTCCCAGCCTGATCGCGCTGGGCATCTCGATCGGCAGCGGCGAGTGGCTGCTCGGCCCGCAGGCGGTCGGCCAGTTCGGCTTCGTCGGAGTGGGCTGGGTCATCCTGGTCTCGGCGCTGCTCCAGACCTTCTACAACGTCGAGTGCTCCCGGTACGTGATGGCCACCGGCGAGGCTCCGGTGGTCGGCTGGGGCCGGGTGCCGCCCGGCTACCTGCTCTGGGTACCGGTGTCGGTGTTCCTGGTCATCTTCGCGTTCATCGCCGGGGGGTGGGCGGCCTCGGCCGGCCAGGGCGTCTACGCGTTGGTGCACGGCGAGGTCGCGCCCGCCGGTGCCGAGGAACCGCGCCTGTGGGCGATCGCCCTGCTGGTGCTGGTCTTCCTGATCACCGCCGGAGCGAAGCGGATCAGCCGGGCCCTGGAACTCGCCAACTGGGTGATGGTCGGCACCATCCTGATCGTGCTGCTGGTCGTGGCGCTGCTGGTGGTGCCCTGGGACATCTGGTGGGAGGGGATCCGGGGCTTCGTCACCCCGGCCGCGCCGCCGGAGGGGATCACCGCCACCCAGCTCGGCGGGCTGGCCGGGTTCACCGCCCTCGCCTCCGGACTCAACTGGTATGTGATGGGCCACTACCGCGACAAGGGCTACGGGATGGGCCACCGCACCGGTTACCTCTCCGGGCTGCGCGGCGACCGGCGGGAACTGCTGGCCACCGGGGTCACCTTCCGGGACGACCCGGCGAACGCGGCCCGGTGGCGGCGGTGGTACCGCCTGCTGCTCACCGACATGTGGGGGATCTTCTTCGTCGGCGCGATGCTCGGGATGCTGCTGCCCACCATCCTGATGGCGCACGCGGTGCAGGTCTCCGGCACGGTGCCGACCGCGCAGGACGTACCGACGTTCGTGGCGACCGCGCTCGAACCCGACTACGGGCCACTGATGTTCTACGGCATGCTGCTGATCGGCGTACTGGTGCTGTTCAGCACCCAGCTCGGCATCTTCGAGGGCATGGTCCGGGTCAGCACCGACGCGGCACACGGGACCAGTCCCCGGCTGCGCCGGCTGCTGGAGGGCGACCCGCGCCGGTTCTACTACCCGTTCATGCTGGTGCTACTGGTGATCATCTCGGTGATCCTGCACCTGGCGGTGCCGGTCAACCTGGTGCAGTGGTCGGCGAACATGTCGAACCTGGGTGCCCTGTTCTATCCGTTCCTGCTGATCTATCTGAACAGCCGGCTGCCCCGGCCGGCCCGACCCCGCCCGTGGCACTACGTACTGCTCGTCGCCAACGTGCTGTTCTTCGGCTTCTTCTTCGTCAACTTCGTCGCCGACCTCGTCGGTGACCCGTTGATCACCTTCTGAGGTGTCCGGAGGGGTCCCTTCCCAGGCAGAACGCGACCGGAAGGGGCCCTTCTTCGGAGGCATGCCGGTGGCCGGTGACGAGCGCTCACCGGGCCGAGGTCGTCTCCCGTACCCATGGCAGGGCCAACCACTCGATGACGACCAGGGCGTTGTAGAGCACGATGCTCATGACTCCGACCAGGATGATCGCGGCCCAGGCGGTCGCGCTGTCGGCGACCCCGCTGTATTGAAGGATCTGGAAGCCCAGCCCCGCGCCGTCCGCGGCGTAGAACTCACCGAGGACGGCGCCGATGGCTGCCAGCGGCATGGCGACCTTCAGGCCGATGAATATCTGCGGCAGCGCGGCCGGGAACCGGACCTTGGAGAACGCCTGCCAGCGCGAGGCGTCCAGGGACCTGGCCAACTCGGCCAGGTCCGCGGGGGTGGTGGTGAGTCCGGTCGTCGTGGCCAGGGCGACGGGGAAGAACGCGAGCAGGATGACCATCGTCAGGATCGGCTTCTGACCGAAGTCCAGGGCGATGACCAGCAGCGGCGCAAGAGTGATCTTCGGGACCGCGTTGACGGCCACGAGCAGTGGCGAGAACATCCGCTCGGTCGCCCGGGAGGCGGCCAGGGAGATGCCGATCAGGACTCCCGCCACGGTGGCGAGCAGGAAACCGATCACGGTTTCCAGGGTGGTGGTCCAGGTGCCGTCGAGGAGCTCTCCGGGCCTGCGCCGGAACGCCGCGAGGACGTCGGTCGGCGGCGGCAGCACCGCCGGGTGGACCAGCGGGTACGCGGTGGTGACGAGCCACCAGGCGGTGATCGCGAGTAGCAGCCCGAGGACGGGCCACACCGCGGCGTACGCCACCCGGGCGGCGCCGTACCGCCACCGGGTCGCGCGCACCTCGGATACCTCGGATCGAACGTCGACCATCTCAGCGCTTCGGCGTCAGGCTGGCGTCGACGATCTGCTCCGGCGTCACACCCGGGGGGATCGACCCGGCGGTCTCCAACAGGGCGATGCTGCCGGCCACCCGGCCCAGGTCGATCCCGCCGACTCCGATCTCCGAGGTCACGTACGCGGCCATCAGCTCCAACTCGGCGGCGGCCGGTGCGGCAGCCGCGGCCGGCACGTTCCTGTGCAGAATCTCCCCGGCCTCCGCGGGGTTCGCGATGCTGTATTCCAGTCCCTTGAGCAGGGCGGCGGTGAACCGCTTGGCCAGGTCCGGCTGTTCCGTCGCGATCTTCTTCGAGGTGACCAGCACGTTGCCGTAGAGGTCCCGCATGACGTCGCTGTACGGCAGGACGACCGCCTTCCGGCCCTTCGCGGCGGCCTCGACGGTGGGCTTGCCGACCACGAACTGCCCGATGCCCTGGACGCCCCCACCGGCCAGCGTGCCGATCAGGGTCTGCGGGGTGCCGTTCACCCACTTGACCTTGCTCGCGTCGATCGCCGCCAGCTTGGCGTACGTCGGGAAGAGGTTCCGGACGACCGAACTGGGGCTGTCGGCCAGCGTCTTGCCTTCCAGGTCCTTCGGTACGGCGATCCCGTTGCCCTCCAGACTCATGATCGCGGCCATGGTCTTCTGCTGGATGGCGGCAACCGCGACGACGTCCTTGGCCTGTCCCTGCCCGGCGGCGAGGAGTAGACCGGTGAGGTCGAGCGGGCTGAACGCCGCCTGCCCGGCGGCAATCATCTTGAGGTTCTCGGCGGTGGCGTTGCCGGGCTTGATCTCCACCTCCAACCCGGCCTCCCGGAAGTACCCCTTCTCACGGGCGACCCAGGCGTACGCGTCACGCCCGAAGTTCCCGAAACTGGTCAGGTACTCCACCCGCTCCAGCGAGCCGGAGCCGCTGCCGTCGGTGCCGTCGTCGGAGGAGTCCGAGCAGGCGGCAGCGCTGAGCAGCAACGTCGTAGCCAGAGCGGCGGCTGCGGTCGTACGCGCGAGTCTCACGGGAACCGTCCTTTCGATCCGGCGGTACCCGACCGTCCGGAGTGGGGGGTTGGGTGAGTACGGGAGCCTGGTCGAAGCACGGCCGGGGCGGGGAAGGCGGGAGAGTCCGAGTAGAGCGTGGGAAAGGCCATTCTGCCTGCGAGGTCCGGTCCACACCAGCGCAATGCCACACTGGACCAGCGAACGGGGCAAACCTTGCGCCGGGTAACAATGAACCTTTTCAACCTGAACCGCGTGGCGCTCAGGCACCGCGTCCGACCTTGCGGTCCGCCGGACCGCAAGGGGAGGTTGAAAAAGGTTCAATGACGTGGATCATTACCGGACTGCTGCCCGCCGACAACGCCGGTGGGGTGGGAGGGGCATGACATGCGCGTAGCGATCTTCACCGAGCCGCACCGCGGCGCCAGCTACGACGACCAGCTCCGGATGGCGCGACTGGCCGAGGACTCCGGATTCGACGGCTGGCTGCGGGCGGACCACTACCAGGCGATGGGCGACGACCCCGGGCTACCCGGCCCCACCGACGCCTGGCTCACCCTCGCCGGCCTGGCCCGGGAGACCTCGCGGATCCGGCTCGGCACGCTCGTCACCTCGGCCACGTTCCGACTCCCCGGCCCGCTCGCCGTACTGGTCGCCCAGGTCGACCAGATGAGCGGCGGCCGGGTCGACCTGGGCCTCGGCGCCGGCTGGTACGAGCGGGAGCACCGCTCGCTCGGGATCCCGTTCCCCGCCGTGGGGGAGCGGTTCGACCGGCTCGCGGAGCAGCTCGCGATCGTCACCGGACTGTGGCGCACTCCGACCGGCTCCCGGTTCAGCTACGCCGGCGACCACTACCGGCTGGAGGACGCCCTCGGCCTGCCCAAGCCGATCCAGCGGCCAGGGCCGCCGATCATCGTCGGTGGCCGGGGCCCGAAGCGGACCCCGGAGCTGGCCGCCCGGTACGGGGACGAGTTCAACATGCCGTTCCGGACGGTCAAGGAGACGGCCGAGGCGTACGCGCGGGTCCGCGAGGCGTGCGACCGGCTCGACCGACAGGCGGCCGGCCGCGATCCGCTGGTCCTCTCCGCCGGAATCGTGGTGGCGATCGGCCGGACCGACGCCGAGGTACGGCGGCGCCTCGCACCGCTACACGAGAAGAGCGCCCTGCCACCGGAGGATCCGGTGGCCGGTTCGCCGGCCCGGCTCGTCGAGCGGATCGGCGAGTTCGCCGAGGTCGGCACTGTCCGGGTGCACCTGCGCCTGACCGAGATCGACGACCTCGACCACCTGGAACTCATCGCCGCCGAGGTGCTGCCGCAGCTCGCCGGGTAGGCCCGGCTCACGGCGCTGGCCGGACGTTGCCGGTGGGAGTGCGTAGGCCCGGCTCACGGCGCCAGCCGGAGGTTGCCGGTCGGAGTGCGGACGATCGACCCGGCCGGTGGGTCTGCCGGGTCCAGCTTGCTGGGCTGTCACGACAGCAGGCGTTCGACCGGTAGCCGCCGGATGGAGGCGTCGAGCACCTGCGCGGTGTGCGCCACGGCGACGCCACCGGCTCCGGCGGGTTCCGCCGAGCCCGTACCGCCGAGCCGGGGGATCGCGGCGGCGATCTGCATCAGGCAGCCCGGATTGGCGGTCACCAGCAGCCGGGCGCCGGTGGCGAGCACGTCTCGGGCCTTGCGCTCGCCGAGCCGGGCCGCCGGCTCCGGGTTGAGTACGTTCCAGATCCCGGCCGAGCCGCAGCACAGTTCCGGATCGGCGATCTCCCGCAGCTCCAGCTCCGGGATGGCCCGGAGCAGTTCCCGGGGCTGACTCCGGATTCCCTGGGCATGGCCGAGGTGGCAGGCGTCGTGGTAGGCGACGCTGACCGGCAGCGGATGCCGTTTCGCCACCGGCCCCAGTTCGACCAGTAGTTCGGAGAGGTCGCGGACCCGGGCGGCGAAGGTGGCGGCCGGTTCGGCGTACGCCGGGTCGTCGGCGAGCAGTTCGCCGTATTCCTTGAGTGAAGAGCCACAGCCGGCGGCGTTGACCACGAAGTAGTCGATGCCGGCGTCGGCAAAGGCGTCGATCAGGTCCCGGGCGAATCGACGCGCTTCCTCCTGGCGTCCATTGTGCACACTGAGCGCGCCGCAACAGCCCTGCCGGTCGGGCCGGATCACCACCTCACAACCTTCGGCGGCCAGCACCCGCGCGGTCGCCGAGTTCACCCCCGGGAAGAACGCGCTCTGCACACACCCGGTGAGCATCCCGACCACTGCCCGGCGTCGCCCGTACGCCGGCACCCGGTCCGGGGCCTTCGGTGCCCGGGTCAGCCGGGGGGCCAACGACTCCAGGGTGGCCAGGGTCGGCGCCAGCCGGGGCAGCAGCCCACTCCCGGCCACCAGCCGGCGCAACCCGCTGGCCTGGTACGCCCGCAGCGGCCCGCGCAGCAACCGCAGCCGCTTCGGGTACGGGAAGAGCGCGAAGACGGCTGCCCGGAGCACCCGCTCCCGGGCGGGGCGGCGGTGCCGGCGCTCCACCTGCTGCCGGGTGTTCTCGATCAGCGTGTCGTAGCGCACCCCGGACGGGCAGGCGGTGACGCAGGCCATGCAGCCCAGGCAGGCGTCGAAGTGCCCCACCATGGAGTCGCTGAGCGGTTCGCCCTCCAGCCCCTGCCGCATCAGGTGGATCCGGCCCCGGGGCGAGTCCATCTCCTCGCCCCACAGCACGTACGTCGGGCAGGTGGGCAGGCAGAATCCACAGTGCACACAGTCGGCGACGAGGTCGGCCGGCGGCGGCCGGTACTCGTCGAAGGCGGGCCCGCCGGACGCCGCCCCGAGCAGCCCGAGCACGTCCCGGGGCACGCTGGCCGGTCGGGCACCGCCCGCCGACGGCGCGTCAGGCCCGGGCGGCGCGGGCGGGGCGGCAGCGGCCGGGATCGCCTCGGGTACGGCGGGTTCGGGCGGGAGCGGGTCGGGTGACGGCATCAGATTGCTCCCACGAAACGTCCGGGTGCCAGCCGTGCGTCGGGATCGAACCGGTGCTTGACCCGGCGCATCAGCTCCAGCCCCTCCACCGGACCCCACAGGTCGACCCGGTCGCGTACCGGATCCGGCGCGGTCAGCACCACGGCGTGCCCACCGGCCTCGGCGGTGGCGCCCCGCAACTCCTCGACGATCCGGGCCACCCGGTCCGGGTCGGCCGCCGCCGGCAGACCGGCGTAGAGCACTCCGGTGCCGGCCGAGCCGCGTACCCCGACCGGCACGCCGTGTCGGTCGGCCGCCGCCCGGCCCGCGGCCAGCAGGTCGGGTACGCCGGAGAGCACCCCGGTGAGCTTGAGCCCGGTGTCGCCGGGCTGCCACGGGTACCGCCCCCACCAGGGTGGCGCCGCCGTGCCGGGCAGCGCGTCGGCACCGAGCAGCCGGGCGGCGACCTCGGCCCTTCCGGCGACTCCGGCAGGCGTCCCCTCCAGCAGCAGCACCACGTCGTAACCGCCCTCCGGCGGCGCCTCGACCTCCAGGGCGGCCGGCACCAGTTGGGCCCCGAGCACGGTGCGGAGCAGCCGGCCGACCCTTGCCACCCCGTCCGCCCCGGCGGCGGTGACCCGGCAGCGCACGTACGACCGGGCGGCCGGTACCGGGTGCAGCCGGAACACGCACTCGGTGACCAGGCCAAGGGTGCCGTACGCCCCGGTGACCAGCTTGCCCAGGTCGTAGCCGGCGACGTTCTTCACCACCTTGCCCCCGGCGTGCGCCACCACTCCGTCGGCGCGGACCAGGGTGACCCCGATCAGCAGGTCCCGGACAGTGCCGTAGAGCATCCGGCGCGGCCCGCTGCCGTTCACCGCGACGGTGCCGCCCACGGTGGCGCCGCCGACCGGATCGTCCAGCCCGAGCTGCTGCCCGGCCGGGGCGAGCGCGCTCTGGAGTTCGGCCAGCGGGGTGCCGGCCCGGACCACCACGATCAGGTCGCCGGCGGCGTGCTCGACCACTCCGGTGAGCCGCCGGGTCTGCACCACCAGGTCGAGGGTGCGCGGCGGGTTGCCCCAGTCCGACCTGCTGCCGCCGCCGGCGAAGACCACGCTGAGCCCGAGTCCGGCAGCGGCCCGGAGCAGTGCCGCCGCCTGCGCGGTCGAGCCGGGCGCGGCGACGATCCGGGCCGGTACGCCGCCGACCGCGTCCGCCGGCCCGGCCGGCCGGACCACCCCGATCTCCGCACCCTCCGGACCCGAGCCGTCGTGCGCGGCGATCGCGGCCCGGAGCGTGTCCATCTGTGCGGTGGTGTTGGTGTCGGTGTCGAGTCGGGGCATGGGTCAGAACACCTCCGCGAGACCGGCCTCCTGGAGCGGGTGTGCGCCCTTGTGCCGGCCGGGCACCTCGCCGCAGAGCCGGGGAGTGGGGAAGATCTTGCCGGGGTTGGCCAGCGAGCGCGGGTCGAAGGCGCAGCGCAGCAGTTGCATGGTGTCCAGGTCGTCGTCGGTGTACATCCGGGGCAGGTACTTCGCCTTGTCCATCCCGACACCGTGCTCCCCGGTGATCGACCCGCCGTACCCGACGCAGAGGTCGAGGATGGCGCCGGAGAGTTCCTCGGCCCGCTCGGCCTGCCCGTCGATCGCGTCGTCGAAGAGGACCAGCGGGTGCAGGTTGCCGTCTCCGGCGTGGAAGACGTTCGCCACCCGGATGCCGCGCTCGGCGGCGAGTTCACCGATCCGGCGCAGCACCTCCGGCAGGGCGGTACGCGGGATCACCCCGTCCTGCACGATGTAGTCCGGGCTGATCCGGCCGACGGCGGCGAACGCCGACTTCCGCCCCTTCCAGAAGAGTGCCCGCTCGGCGTCGTCGGCGGCGATCCGGATCTCGAACGCGGCATTGGCCCGGCAGAGCCGCTCCACCTCGGCGAACTGCGCCTCGACCTCGGCGGCCGGGCCGTCCAGCTCGACGATCAGCACCGCGCCCGCGCCGGCCGGATAGCCGCACCGCACCGCCGCCTCGGCCGCCTCGATGGCGAGCGCGTCCATCATCTCCACCGCCGCCGGCACCACCCCGGCGGCGATGATCGCCGAGGTCGCCGCACCGGCCGCGTCCGTCGTGGCGAAGGCGGCCAGCAGGGTACGCACCGACTCCGGCAGCCGGACCAGCCGTACGGTGACCTCGGTGGCGATCCCGAGGGTGCCCTCCGAGCCGACGAAGGCGCCGACCAGGTCGTAACCGGGGCTGTCCGGTGCCGCCCCGCCGAGCCGGACGAGGTCGCCGTCCGGGGTGACGATCTGCAAGCCGAGCACGTGATTCGTGGTGAAGCCGTACTTGAGGCAGTGTGCCCCGCCGGAGTTCTCCGCCACGTTCCCGCCGATCGAACAGATCTGCTGGCTGGACGGGTCGGGGGCGTAGTAGTAGCCGTACGGGGTGGCGGCCCGGGTGACCGCCAGGTTGATCACGCCCGGCTCGACCACCGCCCGTTCGTCGGCCGGCAGCACCTCGCGGATGGTGCGCAGCCGGGAGGTGACGATCAGTACCCCGTCGGGGTGCGGCAGGGCGCCGCCGGAGAGCCCGGTACCGGAGCCCCGGGCCACGAACGGCACCCGCGCGGCCACGCAGGCTCGGACCACCCGGGCGCACTCCTGCGCGGTCCGAGGCAGCACCACCAGCGCCGGCACCACCCGGTACTGCGCCAGCCCGTCGCACTCGTAGGTCCGTAGCCGGGCCCGGTCGTCGATCACCTGCTCGTCGCCGAGCGCGCCGCGCAGTTCGCCGGCCAACCTCTCGATCACCGCTGTGGGCATCGCCGACCTCCGGGTCTCTGCGCGGGCGCGGTGACCGGCGCCGCTCGGCGCCTCGGCCTCCACGCGTCGGGTCTCAGGGCTCTGCTGCTGGGTTTCCGTTCGTCGTCGACCTCGGGTCGGTCCGGCTCAGGGCATCCGCTCGTACGCGGGCAGGGTGAGGAAGTCGACGAACTCGTCCGCCACGGCGACCTCCATGAACAGGGCGCGTGCCTCGGCGTACCGGCCGGGGTCTCCGCCGAGCCTGTCGATCTCCTCGTCGGCGATCCGCTCGACCAACTCCCGGGTCACCCGGGCACCGGTGTCCAGCGTGACGTCGTTGTGCAGCCACTGCCAGACCTGGGAGCGGGAGATCTCGGCCGTCGCCGCGTCCTCCATCAGGTTGAAGATGGCGACCGCTCCCGAGCCGGCCAGCCAGCTCGCCAGGTATTGAATCCCGACGCTGACGTCGTTGCGCAGTCCCGCCTCGGTCGGCGCCCCCGGGGTGGCCGCCACGTCGAGCAGTTCCGCCGCGCTGACCCGTACCTCCTCGCGGGTCCGGTCGAGCTGGTGCGGCCGGTCGCCGAGTACGCCGTCGAAGACCTCGCGGCAGACCGGCACCAGGTCGGGGTGGGCGACCCAGGAGCCGTCGAAGCCGTCGTTCGCCTCCCGGGTCTTGTCGTCCCGGACCTTGGCCAGCGCGGTCTCGTTGACCTGCGGGTCGCGCCGGCTGGGGATGAAGGCGGCCATCCCGCCGACGGCGTGCGCGCCGCGCCGGTGACAGGTCCGGACCAGCAGTTCGGTGTACGCCCGCATGAACGGCGCGGTCATCGTCACCGCGTTCCGGTCCGGCAGCAGGAAGTCGGCACCTCGGGTACGGAACTTCTTGATCACGCTGAACATGTAGTCCCAGCGCCCGGCGTTCAGCCCGGCGGAGTGCTCACGCAGCTCGTAGAGGATCTCGTCCATCTCGAACGCGGCCGGGAAGGTCTCGATCAGCACGGTGGCCCGGATCGTGCCGCGCGGGATGCCGAGCCACTCCTGCGCGGCCAGGAAGACGTCGTTCCAGAGCCGCGCCTCCAGGTGGCTCTCCAGTTTCGGCAGGTAGAAGTAGGGGCCACTGCCGGCGTCGAGTTGCGGCCGGGCGCAGTGGAAGAGGTAGAGGCCGAAGTCGACCAGGCTGCCGGAGGTGCGCTCGCCGTCGACCAGGATGTGCTTCTCCGGCAGGTGCCAGCCGCGCGGCCGGACCACGATGGTCGCCAGTTCGCCGTCCCGCAACCGGTAGTGCTTTCCCTCCGGGGTGCGCAGCTCCAGCTTGCGGGCGATCGCGTCCCGGAGGTTGAGCTGTCCCTCGACCACGTTCGGCCAGAGCGGGGTGTTGGCGTCCTCGTGGTCGGCGAGCCAGACCTTGGCGCCGGAGTTCAGCGCGTTGATGGTCATCTTGGCGTCGGTCGGCCCGGTGATCTCGACCCGCCGGTCGACCAGCCCGGGTGCCGGCTCGGCGACCCGCCAGTCAGCGGCCCGGATCTCCGCCGTCTCGGGCAGGAAGTCCAGGGTGCCGCCGCCGGCCAGCGCCGCCGCCCGCTCGTCGCGCGACGCCAACAGCTCGCGGCGACGGCCGTCGAACGACCGGTGCAGCCGGGCCACGAAGTCGAGCGCCTCGCCAGTGAGTATCTCCTGGTAGCGGTCGTTCGTCGGTCCGGTGACCTGGACGCCCTGCGGCAGCTTCATCGCCGACCTCCTGCTAGGTGATCCCCGTGATCAGGGTACGACGCTCCGGGCGTTCCGGCGCGGCGTGATCCACCCGGATCACGGGGATCGCGCTGCCGACCGGGTCAGCGGATCGCGCCGCCGTTGGCCCGGCAGGTGTCCCGGACGTGCCAGAAGTCGCTGAGGTAGTCGTCGTGGATGCCCCGGCCCATCACCCGCAGCATCGCCTCGTCGGCCTGGCGCAGCGCGGAGACGTTGTAGTTGTGGCTGCCGGTGAAGACCCGGGGCACGATGTCGTCGTCGTACGCGCCGTCGATCAGCATGTACTTGTTGTGCGTGCGGATGTCCCGGCCCGGCCCGACGTTGTAGTCGCACTTGGTGAGCTGGACGTTGCTGCCCAGCGCGTTCAGTACTCCGTCGTTCGCCTCGCTGTAGACGACGTCGACCCAGCAGCCGGCGTTGCGCAGCGCGGTGAGCTTCTTGGCCACCTCGGGCCGGTTGAACGAGAACATGTTGACCCGTACGTCGGTCTGCCGGCGGGTGCCGTTGTCGTCGTAGGAGCAGGAGGCGACCGAGTCGAGCACGCTGACGACGGTGTCGGTGGCCGGGTCGCTGACCGGCTGCCCGGACCGCTCCCGCCGGGGGAAGAAGTACGCCCGGTAGGTGGTCCCGGTCGGGGTGCCCCAGTAGTAGTCGTTGTTGCCGGCCGAGTTGTAGCGGTAGGACCGCAGGTCCGCGAAGTACTGCCGGTACGCCTGGTAGGTGGTGGCGTCGCTGAACGTCAGCCCGTTGTTGTACGCCTCGTTCGCGTCCCACCAGCCCAGGTTCGCCGAGCCCTGGAAGACCACGTTGGACACCGTCGAGCCGTTGTTCAGCACGATGCCGGACGCGATCAGGAACTTGTTGTGGTTGTAGGCCGTCACCGACGATTCGGTGTAGTCGATCCGGCGGGTGCCGATGCAGCCCCGGTCGGCGGTCGGGAACTTGTCGGCACAGTGCACGATGTACGACCCGGCGGTGTCGTTGCCGCCGAGCACCGGCAACAGGCGCTGGTAGGGCCGCTGGGTGACCTGCTCGTGATCCAGGATGATCTTGACGCGTACCCCCCGCTGGTGCGCGTTCAGCAGTCGTCCGGGCAGGTCGGGAGTGGTCTCCGAGTCGGTGACGTCGGTGACGCCGAACCCGAACCAGGACATCTGGATCTCGCCACCGGCCGGTACCCGGTCGATGATCCGGGCGAGCTGGATGAAGATCGCGTTCTGCTGGGCGGCCGAGCCGGTAGGCCGGTTGAAGACCGCGTCGTTCATCGTCGGATCCGGCTCGGCGGCGCTGGCCGGTCCCGCCCCGAGCGCTGGTACGCCGAGCGTGCCGGCGGTGAGCATGAAGACGAGTGCCGAGCGGGCTGCCAAGCGTGAAGAAAATCTACGTATCCGCATGGCTAGATGATTGCATCGAACCGTGACCGACGGAACCTCCGCTCCTGGTACTGATCGGCCGCCCTGCGCGGTTGTCCCGGAGGTGAGCGGTCGGGCCGTGCTCGACCACCTCGCGCCGTTGAAACTGCGCGGCCCGGGCGGGGGATCGTGATGGACGGAACCCGGGTGGTCGCCGACGACCGGGTGCACCTGATCGGTTACGGGCCGTCGGCGAGCACGATCGGCGCGAACCGGGCCGGCCGGTCCGCCGTACGGGAGATCCGACGATTGCTCGACCCGGTGTCGACTCCGGTCGGAATGCCGCGCTGACCTGCTTAAACGTCCCGCTTGGCGGACCCCGTGCACTCCCTAACACGCTCCGCCGGGCGGCTCACCGCATTTGACGAATCGGGTTGGAAGCGGCAACGTAGGGCAAGTACGGCCTGTCGCCACGAGTTGGGGACTCGGTGCGACGTGCACCGGCCGTACCCAAGGCGTCAGCCTGGTCCGCGCAGCGTGTGGGGACCAGACGAACGGGCTGACTACATGACCGATGGCCGCCGCGATGTCCGAAGGCCCCTGCTGGCCTGACGCGGGTGCCCGGAGCAGCCCGCCGGATGGGCGCACCGGGCCGAGCACACGAACAATCCACGAGGAGTCTGCATGCTCACCATGACCGAGAACGCCGTACTCGTGATCCGGGACCTGACCGCGCAGCAGGAAGTACCGGACGGCGCCGGGCTGCGTATCGCCAGCGACCTCACCGCCGGGTCGCTCAACCTCACCCTGGCGGAGAGCCCCACCCAGGGTGACCAGGTGGTGGACAGCGACGGCGCCCGGGTCTTCCTCGACCCGCAGGCCGCGCAGATCCTCGACGACAAGGCCCTGGACGCCGCGGTCGACGCACAGGGTGCGGTGCAGTTCGGCTTCGCGGAGCAGCGCCCGGCGACCTGACGCCGTACGTACCCCCGACGACCTGGATCGGGTCTCCCGCCGGCTGGGATCAGCGGCGGGCGACCCGGCCCCGGTCCGGTACAGTCCAGCCGTGCACCGTTGCTTCCCCATCACCCCGCCGCCGCGCTCCTGAGCGGGGCGACACCCCCAGCGGCGTCGTACCGATCCGGCCGATGCGCTGTTCCTTGCTGAACCTTTTTCCACCTGAACCGCGCGGCGCTCAGCGCACCGCTTCCGACCTTGCGGTCCGTCGGACCGCAAGGGGAGGTGGAAAAAGGTTCACCGGGTGATCCTGGGCTCGCCCCGCTTCCGCGACCACTTTCCCTCTCGTCGCAGGAGCGCGAACCCTCATGCACACCTCTTCCGCACCACTGGCTGCCGTGCGTCACCGGTCCGGTGCCGGCCTGTGGTTTCTGATCGTCTCTGGCACCTTGTGGGGCACCGGTGGACTCACCGGCAGCCTGCTGGGTCAGCACACCGGGCTCTCCCCGGTCGCGGTCGCCGGATACCGGCTGGCCGTCGGCGGCACCCTGATCGTGGCCTTCCTCGCCCTCACCGGACGCCGCCCGCCGCGCGGTCGGGCGGCCTGGACCCGGATCGCCGTCTTCGGTGTACTGGCCGCGCTCTACCAGGTCTGTTACTTCGGCGCGGTGTCGCTGACCTCGGTCAGCCTCGCCACACTGATCACCATCGGTGCCGCGCCACTGCTGGTGCTCGGTGCGGAGGCGGTGACCGGCCGGCGCCGGGTGGACCGCCGTACCGCCGGAACCTGCGCGCTGGCGGTGGCCGGGCTGGTGCTGCTGGTCGGGCTGCCGGCCGGTGGCTTCGGGGCACTCGCGGTGCTCTCCAGCGCGCTGCTCGCGCTGGTCTCCGCCGCCGGGTTCGCCGCGATCACGCTGGTCGGCGCCCGGCCGGTGCCGGATCTCGACGAACTCGCCGGCACCGGGTACGGCTTCACCCTCGGCGGTCTGCTGGTGGCACCACTGGCCGCCGGCACGGTGGGGCTCGGCTTCCAGCCCGGTCCCGCCGCCCTCGGGCTGCTGATCGCGCTGGGCACCGGGCCGACCGCGGTCGCGTACCTGCTCTACTTCCGTGGGCTGCGTACCGTCCGGCCCGGCACCGCGGCGCTGTTGGCGCTGCTGGAGCCGCTGGTCGGCGCGGTACTCGCCGCACTGCTGCTCGGGGACCGGCTCGGCCCGGTCGGGCTGCTCGGCGCGGCGCTGCTCGGCACGGCCGTGGTGCTGGCCGCCCGGTCGCCGGTCGCGGCTGCGTAGCCGGGGTCGGCTCGGCCCGGCTCGTCGTCTGGGACTTCAACGAGCGGGCCCGCTGCTGCCACGCCCGCAGCGGGTGGGTGCACGACGACTACCGCCGGCCGGACGATCCGCGCATCGGGTCGTACCGGATGCGGGGCTACCGGCTGGCGGCGCTGGCGGCGCCGGCCGGGGCCAGCCCGGTGCCGCCCGGCGCGCTCCCGTCCGGCTCTGTCGGACCGGCGGTGCGGCGGCCGGCCGGGTCGGCGGAACCGGCGAGCCGGACCAACTCCGGCAGCACCTGGCCGAGCGGCGCGTCGATGGTCAGCTCGGCGTAGTCGTCGCCCCGGGTCGGGCCCCGGTTGACGATCACCACCGGGATGTCGAGCTTCGCCGCCCGGATCACGAACCGGCGGCCGGACATCACCGTCAGGGACGACCCGAGCACCAGTAGCAGCCGGGCCCGCTCGACCAGGTCGAAGCAGGCCCGGACCCGGTCCGGCGGTACGGACTCGCCGAAGAAGACCACGTCCGGCTTGAGTAGGCCGTCCGGACACGCCTGGCAGTCCACGGTCCGGAAGCCCTCGACCAACTCGTCCGGCAGCTCGACGTCGCCGTCCGGGTTGACCGTGCCGGAGCGGGCGGCGAACCGGGGATTGGCGGCCCGCAGCCGGCGGTCCAGCGTCTCCCGGTCGGTGGTCTCGCCGCAGCCGAGGCAGATCACCCGGGCCAGGCTGCCGTGCAGTTCGACCACGGACCGGGCGCCGCCCGCCTGGTGCAGGCCGTCCACGTTCTGGGTGAGGATGCCGGCCAGCAGTCCGCGCCGGTCGAGGTCGGCGACCGCCCGGTGCCCGGCGTTCGGGGCGGCCCGGGCGACGGTCCGCCAACCGAGGTGGCTGCGCGCCCAGTACCGGCGCCGGGCCAGCGGATCACCGACGAACGTCTGGTACGTCATCGGGGTGTGCCGGCGCAGCGCCCCGCTCGGCCCCCGGTAGTCGGGGATCCCGGAGTCGGTCGACAGGCCGGCACCGCTGAGCAGCACGACGCCGCCGCCGGTCAGGAGTCGCGCCAGCGGGGCGTAGCGTTCGGCGCTCCGGTTCTCCACCCGTCCATGCTGCCTCGCCGTACGCCCTCGCGGCGAGCGCGGCGACGCACGGCGAGCCACCGGTTCGTGTCTTCGATCGGACAGGCGTACTAAGTGTGGTCATATGTTGACGGAGAGTAATGTCGTCTCGGGGCAGGTACCGCCCGTGGGTTCGCGCCACCGCTCGCCGTGGCCACGCCCGCAATCCCTCGTCGACGGGCCACGAACGGCCCGACCAGCAAGGAGTACCGCCATGTCCGAGACCAGCGACGCCAAGCACACCGCAGCCGACGAACAGCCGACCGTCGCCACCGACGAACAACCACCCGCCGTGGGCACCGAGGCGGACGGGGTCGGCGTCGCGGCCGTACCCGCCACCGTCGCCGGACTGCCGGCCACCGCCCAGGGCCACTTCGCCGTGGTGAACGCGAACGGAACCCTCGCCAGGGGCTTCGGCGCGGTCTCGTCCACCCGGCTCGCCCTTGGCCAGTACCAGGTGGTCTTCATCCAGAACGTGGCCTCCTCGGCCTTCACCGCGACCATCGGCCTGACCGGCAGCGTCGGCACCTCACCGTCCGGCGAGATCGCCGTGGTCGGCCGGGCCGGCGTTCCGGCCGGAGTCTTCGTGCAGACCTGGAACAGCTCCGGCGTACCCGCCGACCGCGCGTTCCACCTGCACGTCTCCTCCTGAGCCGTACGCACCGCGACGCCTGGCCGGCGCGCCACCGGCCGGGCGTCCCACCGGCCAGGCGCTACCGCCTGGCCCCCGGTCCCCGCGGTGCGGCCCGGTGCCGCGGGGACCGGCCCGCTGCCAACTGTGAGTCCTGGCCGCCGGCCGAGCCGTGGCCGACCACGAGCGCGCGGCGCCGCCGGTGCAACGTGGCGTCGCCGCGCTCTGGCCGTCTCCCGTCCGCGCAGCCCATCGGCGGTACGCCAGCGGGGACCTGGCTCGACCGGTCCGACTCGTCGAGGTCGATCCGGCTAGATGTGGGGTTTCCCACCGTGCCCGGAAGCAAACCCGACGCCCGGCCGGACCTGGTAGAACGTCACCCGGATGGGTTCGGGCGGTCCCAGCGGTCACATCTGCCCCAGCCGGCGCGGAATCAACGCCTCGGTTCCTGGGTAAGGAAGGGGCATGGAGCACTTCACGATCGCCACCGTCGCCGAGGAGAGCCCGGACTTCCGCCGGGTGTTGTGGACCGGCAAGCACACCCAGTTGGTCATCATGACGATCCCGCCGGACGGCGAGATCGGCGAGGAGGTGCACGAGGTCGACCAGATCCTCACCTTCGTCAGTGGTACCGGCGAGGCCCGGGTCAACGGCCAGACCCGCAAGGTGACCCAGGGCGACCTGGTGATCGTACCGGCCGGGCAGAAGCACAACTTCGTCAACGCCGGCCCCAACCCGCTGGTGCTCTACACCATCTACGGCCCTCCGGAGCACGCCGACCAGGCGGTGCACCACAGCAAGGAGCAGGCCGAGGCGATGGAGCAGGCCGGCAAGGACGAACCGCCGACAAGCTGACCGGGGTACGGCCGCGTCAGCTCACCGGTACGGCCGCGTCAGCTCATCGGCTCCGCGAGGAGGTCGAGGGTGAGCGCGGCGGTCCAACTGAACGCCGGAGAGCCGATCCCGGCCCCGTTGTCGGGGTGGAAGTACTCGTAGTAGCCCGAGTGCCGGACCAGGTCGAGCAGGGCCGAGCGCAGCGTGTCGGCCAGCCCGTCCCGGCCGTGCGTACGCAGACCGGCCCGGAGCAGCCAGTTGATGTTGAACCAGACCGGGCCCCGCCAGTACCGGAACGGGTCGAAGTCGACGGCGGAGCGGTCGTAGCTGGGTACCGGCATCCGGGGGCCGACCCCGAACCGGGCCGACTCCAGCGCGGTCACCAGGCTCGCCACCTGCCCGGCCGGCAACTCCGGCAGGACCAGCGGCAGCAGTCCGTTGACGCACCGGGCCGGGCTGTGCAGGCCGGTCCGGACGTCCAGCGCGTGGAACATGCCGGTGGCCGGGACGAAGAGCCGGTCCAGCAACTGCCGGGTGATCGAGGCGGCCCGTTCCCGGTGCGGTGCCGGGTCGGCGCCGACCACCTCGGCGATCCGGGCCAGCGCCAGTTCGGCCGCGCCGCGCAGCGCGTTGAACCCCGGGCACTCGACCAGGAACGGGTGCCGTACCGCCAGGTCGGCGTCCCGGTAACCCCCGTCCCGGTACGACAGCGCGATCGTCAGGTAGCGGGCGTAGTCGTCGTCGGTGGGGCGGTGGTCGGAGGAGACCACCTGGTTGTCCCGCCGGGCGTACCGGCGCAGTACCTCCACCGCCACCGGTACGCCGGCGAGCGCCTCGTCCCAGGCCGGGCTGTTGTCGAGCCCGGACTCCCACGGGTGCACGATGGCGGCGAGCCCGGCGCCGCCGACGTCCCGGGCGGTGGCCAGGTATTCCTGCTGGGCGACGAGTCGCGGATAGAGCCAGCGGAGTTCGGCGGTGGCCGCCTCGTCCGGTGCGCGCCGGTAGACCTCCCAGGCGCCGACGGCATGCACCGGTGGCTGCACTATCCCGCTGCCCAGCCTGGCTGCCCCGGCGCCGTTGCCTGAGCGGGCTGCCCCGGCGCCGTTGCCTGAGCTGGCCGGCCCGATGCTGCGGTTGCCCGAGGTGCTGGCGTCGCCCTTCGCCGTCCGGCCGGTGGGGATCGGGAGACCGCCGGGTGCGGCAGCACGGCCTGCGGTCGGGAGGTCGCCGTCGGGCTTCGGGCCGCCGCCGTCGGAGCCGGTCGGGCCGCCGCCGCTCCAGAAGGTCGGGCCGGGGAAGTAGTCGCGGTCGGTGACCCCGGGGTCGAAGACGATGTGCGGCACCCGCCCGTCCGGCCACTGCGCCGCGAAGAGGCTGCGCAGGTCGCGCCAGGCCCGCTCCGGTGCGACGTGGGCCAGCCCGATGCTGATGAACGCGGCGTCCCAACTCCACTGGTGCGGATAGAGGGTACGGGACGGCACCGTGTGGGTACCGGTCCAGTTGGCGGCCAGGATCGCGGTCGCGCCGCGCCAGGTCTCCGCGTCGGCCTCGCCGAGGTGCTCTGGTACGTCAACTGGTTCGGTCGATCCGGTCGCCCGGACGTGCTTCGCGGCGTGAGACATAACCACTCAACGCTTAGTGCCAGTACGCCGTCGTTGTCAAATTCCGGTCCGCCCGGCGTCAGCCCACCACCGGCAGGCTGTCCACGTCCACGGTCTCCGGATACTTCAGTCCGGCGCCGGTGTTCAGCACCACCACCCGCTCGTCGGCGCGGATCCAGCCGCCGGCCCGCAGTTGCCGGGCGGCGGTGAGGCAGGCGGCTCCCTCGGGGCAGAGCAGCAGCCCCTCCCGGGCACCGAAGTCGTGCAGGTCGGCCAGGATCGCCTCGTCGTCGACGGCGATCGCCGTACCGGCGGTGTCCCGGAGCGCGTCGAGGATGAGTTCGTCGCCGAGCGGCGCCGGTACGTTGATGCCGAAGGCGACGGTCCAGGCGTCGGCCCACGGCTCGGCCCGGGTCGCCCCGGCGCCGAACGCGCGCACGATCGGGGCACAGCCGGTCGACTGTACGGCGACCAGCCGGGGCAGGGTGTCGCCGATCCAGCCGAGTTCCCGCAGCTCGTGCAGTGCCTTGTGGATGCCGATCAGCCCGACCCCGCCGCCGGTCGGATAGAGGATGACGTCCGGCACCTGCCAGCCGAGCTGCTCGACGACCTCGTACCCCATGGTCTTCTTGCCCTCCAGCCGGTACGGCTCCTTGAGGGTGCTGACGTCGAAGATCTCCCCGTCCGGGGAGCCGGCCGAGTCGGCGATCAGTGTCCCGACGTACCGGCCGGCGTCGCTGATCAGGCCGTCGATCAGGTGCAGTTCCGCGCCGGCCGCCACGCACTCCCGCCGGGTGATGGTGGGCGCGCCGAGCGGCATGGCGATGGTCGCCCGCATTCCGGCCCGGGCGGCGTAGGTGGCCCAGGCGGCACCGGCGTTCCCGTTGGTCGGCATCGCCACGTGCCGGATGCCCAGCTCGCGGGCCCGGGACACCCCGACGGCCGCACCTCGGGCCTTGAACGAGCCGGTCGGTACCAGCCCTTCGTCCTTGATCAGCAGGTCGGGTACCCCGATCGACTCGCCGTACCGGGCCGCCGGCAGCAGCGGAGTCCAGCCCTCGCCGAAGGTGGTGACGTGCCGCTCCTCGGCGACCGGCAGCAGTTCGCGGTACCGCCAGAGGTCGGCCGACCGTCCGGCCAGCGCGGCCGGGTCCACCGCCTTGCGTACCTCGGCGAGGTCGTACCGGGCCAGCAGCGGCGAGCCGCACGCGCAGAGGTTCTGCGGGCGGTCGGCGGGGTGGCTGGTGTCGCAGCGCGGGCAGTGCAGGTGCGTCAGGTACACCGGGCGGCCTCCGACTCCTCGGTTTCCCCCATGATCCCTGCCGGGCGGCCGGCCCGGGCGCCAACGGCCGCGTTTTCGATCTCGTCCAGCCGGTCACCCATGCCGCCCATTCTCCGCCGATCCGGCGCCGTACACCGGAATGTGTGGTGCGGGCGTACCCGGGTAGAAAAGCACCATGACCTCTGCGATCGACCAGCCCACCGTCCCGTTGCCGAGCGAGGTCCGGATGCCGATGCTCGGCTTCGGCACCTGGCAGCTGCGCGGTCGGCGCGCCTACGACGCCGTGCGGGAGGCGCTCGACGTCGGTTACCGGCACCTCGACACCGCCACCATGTACGGCAACGAGGACGAGGTGGGCCGGGCGATCCAGGACAGCGGGGTACCCCGGGAGGACATCTTCGTCACCACCAAGCTCCCGCCGGAGCAGGCCGGTCGGGAGCGGCAGACCATCGCGGCCAGCCTCGCCGCGCTCGACACCGGGTACGTCGACCTGTGGCTGATCCACTGGCCGCCGTCGCAGGACCGGGCCAGCATCGCGAGCTGGCGGGAGCTGCTGGCCGTCCGGGACGAGGGCCTGGTCCGGGCGGTCGGGGTGAGCAACTACGACACCGGCCAGCTCGACATGCTGATCGAGGCGACCGAGGAGGCACCGGCGGTGAACCAGGTCCGCTGGGGTCCGGCGCTGCACGATCCGCGCCGGCTCGACGAGCACCGGGAGCGGGGGGTGGTACTGGAGGGGTACAGCCCGCTGAAGACCACCGACCTGGCCGATCCGGTACTCGGGGAGATCGCTCGTACCCACGGGGTCACCCCGGGCCAGGTGGTGCTTCGCTGGCACCTCGACCACGGCATCGTGGTGATCCCGAAGTCGGGTACGCCGTCCCGGATCCGGGAGAACTTCGACCTCTTCGGCTTCTCGCTGAGCGAGAGCGAGCTGCGCCAACTCGACGCGATGGGCCGCTGAACCGCCGCACAGCCTGGAGCCGCTGGGTCGCTGCGCTCTCCAGAGCCTTTGCGCCGCTGTCGCTGCTCTCCTGAGTTGCTGGACCGTTGGAGCCCGCTTGAGCCGCTGGGCTCTCTTGAGCCGTTGAGCCAATGCGCTGCCGAGCGACTACCCTGGCCGGCAACCGCCACCCGGGGCATCGCGCGTACCGCGCCGTCCGGCCCACGGGCCGTCGACCTGACGTGGCGGCGTGAGGGGAAGGTGCGGGATGTACGACCAGCTGCTCGGCGGGAGCTTCGGCCGACCCGGGCCGGAGGAGAACGGGCCGGAGCCGGACTTCGTCACCTGGCTGCTCTATCTCGACCGGGCCGAGGATCCGGGCTGGCTGGGTTCGCTTGCCCACTGGTGGCACGACGAGGTGTGCCGGGCCCTGCTGCCGTTCGTCCATCCGGTCGGCGCCAACGCCCCGGCCACCTCGCTGACCGCGTTCGAGCAGGATGCCGGCGGGCGCGGGCGGCGGCGCCGGCCGGCGCGCTGGGTGGACGGGATCACCGACGACTTCGCCCAGCTCTCGGCCCGGTGGTTCGACGTCGCACCGACCGCGATCGCCTCCGAGTTGGACGTCTTCCTGGCCCGGTTCGCCGGTCGGCGGCACGTCCGGCTACAGATCTCGATCGGCTTCGAGGGCCGGTCCGGCGGGCTGCCGCTGGTACTGCCGGCCCTGGTCGAGCTGGCCCGGCTGGTCGGCGACGCCACCGACCCGGCGTACGGCGAGATCGTGGTCAACGCCGGCCTGCTCTCCCCGGCGACGATGCTGGACGCGGCGCTCGGCCGGTCCGCGGAGTCCTCGGCCGAGCAGAGCCGTACGTACCTGCGCGGTTACGACTGGGTGACGGTGTGCCCCCGGGAGCTGGTCGCCGGGCTGGGCGGACCGGAGCGGCTCCGGGTGGCCGGCGCCTTCGCCGAGGTACGACCGCTGCGGCACGGGGGTGTGCTGCTCCGGGCGACCGACGATCCGGCCGACTACCGCGCCGACCGGGTACGCGCGGCCTTCCGCGCTCTGGCGCCGGTACTGCCGCCCGGGCAACCGGGTGCGCTGCCCACGGTGCCGCCGGCCGGCTCGGCGATGCTGTCGGCGGTGCCCGGGGTGCTGGCCGGCGACCCCGGCGGGCACGACCTGAGCCGGGTGGTCTTCGCCGACCCCCGCACGCTGCACCCCCACCTCCCCGCCCAACCCCTACACCTCGGCCCCGGCCTCACCACCCACTGACCGCCGGGCTCCCCGCTGCGTGTGCTCCTACTACCCCGGGAGGGGCAGTAGGAGCACACGATCTGAGCTGAGCTCGTTAGGCGCGGTTGCAGGGGGTGCCGTTTAGGGTGAAGGAGGTTGGTGAGGAGTAGGTGCCGGTGAAGGTGCCCTGGTAGCCGAAGGACGCCGTACCGCCCGGTGCTATGGTGCCGTTCCAGCTGATGTTGCGGGCGGTCACTGCTGATCCGCTCTGCGTGACGGTGGCGTTCCAGGCGTTGCCGACCTGCTGCCCGGAGGGCAGGTTGTAGGTCAGCGACCAGTTGTTGATCGTGCTGGAGCCGGTGTTGGAGATGGTGACCGACGCGGTGAACCCGTTGTTCCAGGAGTTCGCCGTGTAGGCCACCCGGCAGGGGGTGCCGCCCGGCGGGTTGGTCGGCGGGGTCGTCGGCTGGCCGGTGGGCGGGTTGGTCGGCTGCGGGTTGCCGCCGCCGTTCACCGACGCGGAGAACGAGTTCACCCCGAGGCCGGCGCCGCCCTGCCACGGCTCGAAGCCGGCCTGGATGCTGGTCAGGTACCACGAGTTGGTGATCGCACCCCGGTTGCGGACGTCGTTGATGAAGTCCAGCACGCTGAAGTTCCAACTGTTGATCGGGGACGGCGCGAGGTACGAGATGACGTTGTTGCCACCGTTGTTGCCGCGCCACACGTCCCAGGTACGCCCGGCGACGGTGGCACTGCCGACCGAGGAGCCGATCGGCTGGATCGAGCCCTGCCGGTTGAACCAGATCATGATCTCCATCTGGTTGACGCCGTCCCGCTTGGGCGTCGGGTCCAGCCAGATGTCGTACGAGGCGTTGTAGGTGGCGCCGCCGACGAAGTTGTAGTTGATGCTGCTGCTCGCGCTGCTGATCTGACTCACCTGCATCGGCAGGTTGGTTCCCGGCGAGCAGTTGGTGTAGTGGCAGCCGAGGAAGACCGACGGGTACGACACCGGGGCGCCGCTGGTGTTGCCGACGCCGTCCTGCCGGGTGATGGAGAACCCGGTGTCGGTGACGTTGATGCACTGCTGGGCGGTGGTGCCCCAGCGGTTGTTCTGGACCACGTACCTGCCCTGGATGGTGGTCGAGCCGTACTGCTCGCAGATCTGCACGTCGGCCTGGGCCGGACCGGCGGCGCTGAGTACGGCGATGGCGGCGCTGGCCAACAGGCCGGCGACCGCCGCGAAGACGGGGACGGAACGTCTCATGATGCTCCTTGGGTGGTGGGTGTCCGTGGAGTGGTGCGGTGCCGCGAGGTACCGGGCGTGCGGCGGGTGGTGGTGCGGGGAGCGCTCCCATAGCAGCTGGAGACACATTTACATGCTTGAATTCGGAAAGCAACCGGGCGAGGGTCGGCCGGGGTTGTTCGTGCCGATGGGCCGGTTATGGCGGTTGCGTCGCCAGGCTGAACGGCGTACCGGCGGAAGAGGGTGAGCGGTGGCGGTGCCGGCGGGTGGGCGCGGCGGTGGCCGGGTCAGGCGCCGGACAGCAGGGTGCGGGCGGCCCGCACCTGCCGGACCGCGCCGTGCAGCGCGGCGGCGATCCGTTCCTCGCTCTCGGCGTCCAGCCTGGTCGCCGGTACGGAGAGGCTGATCGCGTCCACGGCCGGGGAGTGCAGCGGCACCGCCATCGCGAAGCAGACGATGCCGTCGGTGTTCTCCTCGCGGTCCACCGCGTAACCCCGGTCCCGCACCGAGGCCAGCTCGACGTGCAGCAGCTCCGGATCGGTGATGGTGTGCCGGGTGAGCGCCGGGAGCGGCCAGCTCAGCAGCCGGTCCACCGCCTCGTCGGTACGCTGTGCGAGCAGCACCTTGCCGAGCGCGGTCGCGTGCGCCGGAAGCTGCCGGCCGATCGCGCTGTAGAGCCGCAACCGGTGCACCGACTCGCGCTTGGCCAGGTAGACGACGTGCGGTCCGTCCAGCCGGCCCAGGTGTACGGTCTCGCCGAACTGGCCGGCGAGGTCGTCGAGTACCCCGGCCAGCAGGCCGGTGGCGTCGTCCGCCTCCAGATAGGCGGCACCGACCTGGAGGGCGCGTACGCCCAGCCCGAACCGGGTACCGGTGGCGTCCGCCTCCACCCAGCCGCGCTGGATCATCGTGCGCAGCAGGCCGTGCAGGCTGCTCTTCGGGATCCCGAGTGCCCGGGCCAGCTCGACCAGGGAGCGGCGCCGCGGCGCGTCGGCCAGCGCCTCCAGTACGTCGAGGGTCCGGCCGGCCGACTTCACCGGCTGGAACGCCTCCACCGCCCCGACCGGGGCGATCGCGCCGGCCGGCGCCACCGCGTTGGTCTGGTCCGACCGGCTGGAGACGGTCGGGTCGTCCTGGTCCGACCGGTCGGGCGCGGGCTGGCCGGCCGGTTCGGGCCGGAGTTCCGCGCCGCTGGTCGTACCCGTCGTCATGGCGGCCACTCTAGTCGGCTTGACAGCGTGGACGAGCACAGTAGGGTCGCGTACGTGACCAGCGTTCAAGATGATGAACAGATTGTCGGCGTAACCGAGACCATCGCGGCGACCCGGATCCTGCCGGTCGTGGTCCTCGAAGATGCTGCCTCGGCGCCGGCGCTGGCCGCCGCGCTCACCGAGGGCGGCCTGCGGGCCATCGAGGTGACCTTCCGGACGGCCGCCGCCGCCGAGGCCATCCGGTTGATGGCCGAGCGCCCCGACCTGCTGGTGGGCGCCGGCACCGTGCTGACCCCGGCCCAGGTCGACCAGGCTGCCGACGCGGGCGCCCGGTTCGTGGTCAGCCCCGGCTTCTCGCCGGCGGTGGTACGGCACTGCCAGCAGCGTGGGCTGCCGGTCTTCCCCGGCGCCGCCACCGCCACCGAGATCCAGATGGCGCTGGACGCCGGACTGGAGACGGTCAAGTTCTTCCCGGCCGAGCAACTCGGCGGGGTCGGCATGGTCAAGGCGCTGGCCGCCCCGTTCCGGTCGGTCCGGTTCATCCCGACCGGCGGGGTCAACACCGGCAACCTCGGTGACTACCTGGCGCTGCCGGCCGTGCTCGCGGTCGGCGGCACCTGGATGGTCGCCCCCGCACTGCTCGCCGAGGGCCGCTGGGACGAGGTAACCCGGCTGACCACCGCCGCAGTCCGGGCCAGCCGTCCCGCCGGCTGACTGTCTGGCCCAGGCCGGCTCAGTCCAGGTCGACCCGCGTCCCCGTCCGCCGCTGACCGCCGTCCCCGCGCCCGTGCGGTGTCCGGCCCGCCCGAAAGGTTCGCCCATGTTGACGATCCGCTCCGCCGACGACTGCCGCTTCGACCTGGTCTCGCTCGGCGAGGTGATGCTCCGGCTCGACCCGGGTGAAGGGCGGGTACGCACGGCGCGGACGTTCCGGGCCTGGGAGGGCGGCGGCGAGTACAACGTCGCACGTGGGCTGCGCCGGTGCTTCGGGCTGCGTACGGCGCTGGTCAGCGCGTTCGCCGACAACGAGGTGGGACGGCTGCTGGAGGACCTGATCCTCACCGGCGGGGTGGACACCTCGTTCGTGACGTGGGTGCCGTACGACGGTATCGGCCGGAGCGTCCGCAACGGGCTCAACTTCACCGAGCGGGGTTTCGGGGTACGCGGCGCCGTCGGCACCTCCGACCGGGGGCACACCGCGGCCAGCCAGCTCCGCCCGGACGACGTCGACTGGGAGCACCTCTTCGGCACCCTGGGTGTGCGCTGGCTGCACACCGGGGGCATCTACGCGGCGCTCTCCGAGGGCACCCCGGAGACGATCGAGGCCGCGATGACCGCCGCGCGCCGGCACGGCACCCTGATCTCGTACGACCTCAACTACCGGCCCAGCCTCTGGAAGGCGGTCGGCGGCCAGGCCAGGGCGCAGGAGGTCAACCGGCGACTCGCCCGGTACGTCGACGTGATGATCGGCAACGAGGAGGACTTCACCGCCTCGCTCGGCTTCGAGGTGCCGGACACCGACGAGTCCCTCGCCGAGCTGGAGGTGGCGAACTTCCAGCGGATGATCGAGGCGGTCGGCAAGGAGTACGACAACTTCCGGGTGGTGGCGACCACGCTGCGCACCGTACGCAGCGCGACCGTCAACGACTGGGGTGCGATCGCCTGGTCCGCCGGCAGCGGCTTCGTGCAGGCGACCCATCGGCCCGGCCTGGAGATCCTCGACCGGGTCGGCGGCGGCGACAGTTTCGCCTCCGGGCTGATCTACCGGCTGCTGACCGGAGGAGACCTGGCCAGCGCGGTGGAGTACGGCGCCGCGCACGGCGCGCTGGCGATGACCACCCCGGGCGACACCTCGATGGCCAGCCTGAAGGAGGTCGAGGCACTCGTCCGGGGGGCGGGCGCCCGGGTCCAGCGGTGAGGCGGTGACCGGCCCGGAGCCCGGGACGCGTCACTGAACCTTTCTCCACCTCCCCTGCCGGTCCGTCGTGGCCGTAGGTGGAAGTCGGGACCCGGTTCAGGTCGAGAAAGGTTCACCCGGGCGGCGTCCCGGCATCGTCCGTCGACGCGACTACCTGGTCCCTGGGTCGGCGCCGCTGATCTTGTGGCCGATGCGGGTTACCCGGCCGTGAGCTGGGCACATCCGATCGGATCTTCCGCTGGGGTGATAGCGCGGAGTAGTGTCTTGCCTTCAACGCGTGCCGATCCCCCCGGAGGCGTCACCAGATGGCCGCATCCCAGCTGCGCGTTCTCGTCGTCGGCGCAGGGATCGCCGGCCTGGCGGTCGCGCGTACCCTCCGGCTCGCCGGGTTCCGGCCGGAGGTCACCGAGCGGTCCTCCGGGACCGGTGCTCCCGAGATCGGTCTCTACCTGCCCGGCAACGCCGAGCGGGCGCTCCGGGAGATCGGGCTGGACGATCCGGTGCGACCGCTCGGCCAGGTCATCCGCTGCCAGCGGTTCCTGGACGCCCGGGGCGGCGAACTGTGCGAGGTCGACCTCGACAAACTCTGGTCCGGGGTCGGCGAGTGCCGGGCGCTGCCCCGGTCCGACCTGCACCGGGTGCTGTTGAGCGGTGCCGGCGGCGAGGTGCGGTACGAGACCGAGGTCCGCGCCCTGGACCTGCACCGGGACGCCGTGACGGTCACCTTCGGCGACGGCGGCCAGGCCGAGTACGACCTGGTGGTCGGTGCCGACGGGCGCCGCTCGGCGGTCCGCGCGCTGGCCGCGCTCGGCGGACCCGCCCGGCCGGCGGGGCAGGTCGTCTACCGCGCCGTGGTCAGTGGTGGGCCGCCGCTGACCGACTGGACCGGGCTGCTCGGCGAGCGGGCCGCGTTCGTCGCCGTGCCGATGGGAGCCGGCCGGCTGCACTGCTATGCCGACGAGGTCGGTACCGCACCACCGGCCGACCCGCTGGCCCGGGTACGGGAACTGTTCGGCGGGTACGGCGGTCCGGTGCCGGCCATCCTGGACGCGCTGGACCAGGTGCAGGTGACCCCTACCGACGAGGTGGAGTTGGGCGCGTGGTCGAGGGGCCGGGTGGTGCTGGTCGGTGACGCCGCACACGCCACCGCGCCGACGCTGGCCCAGGGCGCCGCGATGGCCCTGGAGGACGCGCTGGTACTGGCCCGTTCGCTGTGCCGGTCGACGGGCGTACCCGAGGCGCTGGACAGCTACGAGAGCCGGCGGCGGCCCCGGATCAAGTGGGTGCTGGACCGGACCCGCGACCGGAACCGGACCCGGGACGTACCCCCGCCGCTGCGCGATCCGCTGTTGCGGATCCGGGGCAACCGGATCTTCCAGGAGCACTACCGGCTCCTCGTCGACCCGGCGTGACGGTGTCGGTGCGGGGACCAGTGATCCGGAGCGCGGATCGCTGCCCCGCGTGGCGGTGCCGAGCGGGCCTGGCGGGGCCGTACGGCGGGTCGGGGCGTACCCGAGGAGGGAGGCGCCGCTGCCGGGGACTATTCTGCCTGCGAGGTACGGCTCGCAGATCAACAGCGCGTGCCGAGTGGGACTAACGAGAACCGGAGGCCACTCGTGACCACCGTCGCACCCAAGCCGATCGTGACCCGGCCCTGGCCGGTACGCCAGCCGGTCAAGGGCTCGGCACTCGCGCGGCTGCTGCGTACGACGGACGCGAAGCAGATCGGGATCATGTATATGGTCACGGCGTTCGCGTTCTTCATGATCGGTGGCCTGATGGCGCTGCTGATGCGCGCCGAGCTGGCCCGGCCGGGACTCCAGTTCCTGTCGCCGGAGCAGTACAACCAGCTATTCACCATGCACGGCACGATCATGCTGCTGTTCTTCGCCACGCCGATCGTCTTCGCGTTCGCGAACTTCGTGGTGCCGATCCAGATCGGTGCCCCGGACGTGTCGTTCCCCCGGCTGAACAGCTTCGCGTACTGGCTCTATCTGTTCGGCGGGACGCTGGCGCTGGGCGGCTTCCTCACCCCCGGCGGGGCGGCCGACTTCGGCTGGTTCGCGTACACCCCGCTGAGCAACGTGGAGCACTCGCCCGGGGTCGGCGCGAACATGTGGATCGTCGGCCTGGCCATCTCCGGTCTGGGCACGATCCTCGGTGGCGTCAACATGATCACCACGATCCTGACGCTGCGGGCGCCCGGCATGACGATGTTCCGGATGCCGATCTTCACCTGGAACATCCTGGTCACCAGCCTCCTGGTGATCATGGTCTTCCCGCTGCTGGCGGCGGCCCTCTTCGCGCTCGCCGCGGACCGGATCCTCGGCGCACACATCTTCGACGCCGAGACCGGCGGCCCGATGCTCTGGCAGCACCTCTTCTGGTTCTTCGGGCACCCCGAGGTCTACATCGTCGCGCTGCCGTTCTTCGGCATCATCAGCGAGGTCATCCCGGTCTTCTCCCGTAAGCCGATCTTCGGCTACAAGGGTCTGGTCGGCGCGACCATCGCGATCGCGGCGCTCTCGATGAGCGTCTGGGCGCACCACATGTTCGCCACCGGCCAGGTGCTGCTGCCGTTCTTCTCGTTCCTGAGCTTCCTGATCGCGGTGCCGACCGGCATGAAGTTCTTCAACTGGATCGGCACGATGTGGCGCGGCCAGATCAGCTTCGAGACCCCGATGCTCTGGGCGGTCGGCTTCCTGGTCACCTTCCTCTTCGGCGGCCTCACCGGCGTACTGCTGGCCAGCCCGCCGGTCGACTTCCACGTCTCCGACTCCTACTTCGTGGTGGCGCACTTCCACTACGTGCTCTTCGGCACCATCGTCTTCGCCGTCTACGCCGGCATCTACTTCTGGTTCCCGAAGATGTTCGGCCGGATGCTGGACGAGCGCCTCGGCAAGGTGCACTTCTGGCTGACCTTCGTCGGCTTCCACACCACGTTCCTGGTGCAGCACTGGCTCGGCAACGAGGGCATGCCCCGGCGGTACGCCGACTACCAGGTGATCGACGGCTGGACCACGCTGAACATGATCTCCACGATCGGTTCGTTCATCACCGGCATCTCGACCCTGCCGTTCCTCTACAACGTCTGGAAGTCGTACAAGGCCGGGCCGCTGGTGGAGGTCGACGACCCGTGGGGTCACGGCAACTCGCTGGAGTGGGCGACCAGCTCGCCGCCGCCGCTGCGCAACTTCGACCGGATGCCCCGGATCCGCTCCGAGCGGCCGGCCTTCGACGCGAAGTTCCCGGAGCTGGCCGCCGGCGGGCAGTCGCTGGCCGGTCCGCCCGAGGGTGGCGCCAAGCCGCTGACCAGCGAATCCGACCACGGCGCCAGTTACACCGAGGACACCGCCAGCGACATCGACCAGCGGTAGTCCCACCCGGTTCGATCTCGCGGCCGGTACCCCGAGCGGGGTACCGGCCGCGAGTCGTTACGCGTCGTCGCTCCAGGAGGCACGGACCAGCGCCCGCTCGGTGGCCGCGAGGTGGGTGACGGCGGCGACCCAGGCCCAGGCGTACCGGTCCGGATCCGGTTCGGTCAGCCGGCCGAAGGCGTCCCGGCCCTGCCGGTCCGACTCCGCGGCGAGCGCGGTGGTGAGTTCGGCGGCGACCTGGAACCCGGCCCGCCGCAACGGAGTGACCAGACCGGGGCCGTCGCCCCGGGCAGACTCGCCGACGGCCCGACGTCCACCGGCCACGGCCAGCTCCACGAGCCGGCGTACCCGCCACAGCGGTGCGCTGGCCACCGGGTCGGGCCCGGGGCGGTCGACCGGTACGTCCAGCACGCTGGCGAGCGGCGGGAGGTGTGCGCCCTGGAGCAGGTCGTACCCGAGATCGGCGTGGCCCTGCCAGTCGTCCGGCAGCCGTAGCGTCTGCTCGGATCCCGGCACCGGACCGACCGCGAGCGGGACCAGCGTGCTCGCCCGATCGGGGTCCAGCCGGGCGACCACCCGGATCCGCAGGCCGGGACGGCTCGCCAGCCGGCGCAGGTTGGCCAGGTGCGCCAGCGCGGGATGGGCGTTGGCCGGTACCAGCCGGATCACCGGCCCGGCTTCGAGCGCCGACAGCTCACGGGCGAGTACGTGGTCACCGGTCGCGCCGATCAGCACGAGATCGGCACCGACGAGTTCGGCTCCGGCACCACCCTGTTCGGCCGGGCCGGCGGTGTCGGCCGCCGGATCGAGCTGGGCGCCCACCGTCGCCGTGAGCGGGCGGGCGAACAGCCGGTCCAGTGCACCCCCCGACCAGCTCGGCCCGCTGATCGGGCTGGCCCGTACCCCCCGACCCGCACCGAGCCGGCCGTCCGGCGAGACGGTCGTACCCGTGATCACCAGTCCGGCGCGGGCCAGTCGGGCATGGGTGAGCCCGGCCGAGCCGACCTCGACCAGCGCCGTCGCGGAGCTGCGGGCCCGATCCGGCCCGCCGGGCTGCACGTCCGGGATGGAGAACCACCGGCCCTCGTCGTCCACGAGATGGGTGACCACTCCGCCGTAACCGGTCGCGCTGATCACCGGCTCGCGGCAGACGCCGTACACCCGGAGACCGCCGCCCGGCCGGTAGCTGCGGCGGGATATCCCGACCAGGGCCGGGTCGGGGTCGCCGGCGGCGAGCCGACCGGCGGTGAGCAGGAGTTCGTGCAGCACCTGGACCAGATCGGCCAACCGGTGGCTGTCGTGGCGGCCCCGGGCGGCCCGTAGACCGCGGACCACCCGCAGCGCGGCGCTCTCCGCGCGGTGCAGCCCGGCCACCCGGGCGCTGTGCGCGGCCCGGAGCAGTTCGGCCTGGGGCACCGCACCCGAGCCGGGAACCCCGGCGGCGAGCACCGCCGCCGCCGCGCGCCACAGGTCCTCCGCCGCAGCCCGCGCGGCGGCGCTGGGAGCACTGTTCCGGGCACCTCGGCCCGCCGATCCCGAGCTGGACGCGGGGTCGTCGGCCCCGACTGCCGAGCCGGTCCGGTCGCCGGTACGCTTCGCGCCCTTTCCTCCGGCGCCGCCCCGACCCGCGCTGCTCCGGCCGTTGCTGTCTCGGCCTTCGTTGTCTCGATGGCCTTCGGTGTCTGGGCCTTCGGTGTCCGGGGGAGTTCCGGTGCCGGTCTCCGGCGCGCCTGCGCCGGTAGTGGTGTGCGGTGCCGGAACCATGACCGGATCGGCGACCGGGCAGGCGGTCAACACGGCCACCAAGTGCAGGCAGCGCGGCGCCAGCAGGCAACCGCAGCGGGCCTGGTCGGCATCGGTGATCACGCCGGACGGTCCGGGTGCCAGGGTGACGACGGTGTCCGGACCGAAGTCCAGCCGGACGCCCTCGTCCGCCACGGTGCGGGGCAGCGCGCCGACCCGTTCGACCGTCGCGTCCAGCTTCTTGAGCAGCCGTGGGCCAAGTGCCTCGGTGGCCGCCGCGACCACCTGCGGCACCACCGGCGGGAGGGCGGCCGGTACGGCGGTCGGCGCCTCGGCCGACAGGGAACGCGTCATCGGGATCCTCCGCGTAGCCGGTCGCCCACCCACCGGGCGAGCTCGAGGGGACTGAGCGCGGCCACCGGCATGCCGGCCGCGACGAGTTGTTGGGCGATCGGCACCGAGTAGCGCGGCACCCCGCCGTCGTCCAGCGCGGCGCAGCCGAGCAGTTGGACGCCGGAGGTGGCCAGCGAACGGACCTCACCGAGCAGCCCGGCGATCGGGTACCCCTCCTCGAAGTCGCTGACCACCACCACGATCGTCCGGCTGGGCACGGTCACCAACGAGCGGGCGTGGGCCAGCCCGGCGGCGATGTGCGTACCGCCGCCGACGTGTACCTCCAGCAGCAGGGAGAGCGGGTCGCTCACCCGGTCGGTCAGGTCGATCACCTGGGTCGAGAACGCGAGGAAGTGGGTCGACAGCGTGGGCACCCCGCCCAGCACAGCGGCGGTCAGCGCCGACCACACCACCGACGCCTCCATCGACCCGGAGACGTCGACCACCAGCACCAGCCGCCAGTCCGCCTCGCGCCGGGCGAGGGTCTTGAAGATCGGCCGCTCCGGGATCACCACCGTGCGGCCGTCGTCGAGCCGGCGGGTGTGCGCGAGGTTGGCCCGGAGCGTACGGGCGAGGTCGAGCCGACCTCCGGGGCGACGGGTGGGCCGTGGGGTGGCCACCCCGGTCAGTGCGGGACGGAGCTGGGTGGCGAGTTGCCGGGCGAGTTCGTCGACGAGTCGCCGGACCAGGGGGCGCAACCGGGCGAGCTGTTGCTCGGGCAGGCCACCGGCCAGCGAGAGTACCGAGGTCAGCAACTCCATCGACGGGCGTACCGCGGCCGGATCGAGTTCGGCGAGCACGTCGGTACGCCCGGATTCGGCGGCCCGGGCCAGGACCTCCTCCCGGATGCCCGCCCCGAACAGGGCCTCCAGCTCAGCGGCCCACTCCCGCGCGGTCGGGAAGGACGCCTCCTGGCCCCCGCCGGCACCGGCCGGTCCCGAGCCGAAGTCGGTCGCGCCCTCACCCTGTCCCGCGCCGTACAGTTCGTCCAGCGCGTGCGCGTGCCGGCGGGCGTCGTCCGGTAGCCGTTCGGACTCCCGGCCGAGGAGCAGCCGCCACCGGTCGGCGGGTCCGTACCGGCGTACCTCCGGCGACAGATCCGTCGCGGAACCGGGCCGGGCCGTCGGGTCGACGGTGGCCGTGGCGGTGCGCGAAGCGCCGTTCGGGTCGGCTCCGGTCGGGTCGGGTCCGGTCGGGTCGGGTCCGGATATCGGCAGGCGGAGCGCGGAGAGCGCGGCCCAGCCGGCCGCATCGGCGGCGGCCCAGCGGATCAGCAGCTCGGGCGGGGCGGCGAGGGTCAGGTCGATCCGATCGCCGAGACGTTCCGTGACGGTCCGCAGCAGTCGGTCCCGGGCCGCCGGTGAGAGAGTGTCGAAGCCGCCGCGCAACGCGGGTAGCCGGTCCAGAAAGTCCTGGTCGGTCAGCCGCTCGACCCGGTCGAGCAACGGGCCGAGCGCGGACGGCGCGGACTGGAGCAGCGGGCCGGCGGCGGTGAGCATCCCGGCCAGCAGGTGGTGCAGCCGCCGCCGGCCGTCCGGACTCGAGCCGGCGTCGACCCAGCCGGCGGCGCGGGTGCCGAGGGCGTCCGCGCCGTCCAGGTCGAGCAGTACCCGGGCGGCCAGCGCGGCCCCCTGGACGAGCGGGGAACCGGCCTGGGCCAGCCGATCCAGGGCGTCGTCGAGGCGCAGGCCGATCCGGTGCTCGCCGGCCCGGACGGCGAGCGCGACCAGCGCGGCGGCGTCCTCCGGCTGATCGCTGCCGGCCAGCCCGGGCAGCCCGCGGACCGCGGCGTCCAGCAGGACGACGGCCAGGTCGGCCGCCTGCCGTCGCCCGTCCGGGGTGGTGCCCGGCAGGTGCTCCCGGCGCAGCGCCTCCAGCAGGTCGAGGGCGCTGAGCAGTTCGGCAAGGGTGCCGGTGGACGGCAGCACGTCGGCGGCGAGGGCGAGCCGGTCGGCGACCAGCTCGGGCAGGTCGCCCCGGGCGGCGGCGTTCAGCCCGGCGATGAGCTGCGCGCAGGTGGGCCCGCCCTCCGCCGCCTCGCGACGGAACCGTTCCCGCAACGTGCCGGTGGCGGCGAGGGCCGCGGTGACCCCGCGTACGCCGACCAGGTCCAGCAGGGCGGCGACGGAGGGCTTCCAGGAGACCTCCCAGCGGGTGGTGAGCGCGGTACCGTCACCGGTGCCGGAGACCTCGATCGGCGTACCGTAGTCGATTCCGCAGATCTGGAGCCGGCGGAGCAACGTCTCCCGCCGGCCGTCGAGTTCCGAGCGGAGCGGGTCGAGGCGGAGTTCCCTGGACGCCGGGTCACCGGGGTGGGGCAGTCGCAACGCGACGAGTTCGGCCTCCACCGACGGGCCCAGACCGGACCGTGGCGCGCCGGGGGCGACCCGACCCCGGTCGGTGCCGACCAGCACGGTGTCGAGAGCCCGGGCCAGTGCCCGCCCCCGACCGAGTGGCTCACCCTGACCGAGTACGGTCGTCACCGCTTCCAGCAGTTCGCCCCGGCCGGGCGCCGGCAGTACGCGCAGTCGGGCCAGGTCGTCAGCCATCCGCAGGGTCTCGGCCGCCTCCCCGGTCCCGGCGGTGTGCCCCGCCGCCCGGAGGGTCCGGCACAGCTCGGTGATGGCCCGCGCGGCGGCCTCCCGGATCCGCTCCGGGTCGCCGCCCGAGGTGAAGACCGCCTGCTGCCAGCGGGGATCGCGGATGCCGGCCGCATAACCGGAACGGGAATCGAGCAGGTCGAAGGCGTAGGGCACCAGCGAGGTGGCGACCGCGCCCGCGCCGTCCGAGGTCGTGCTGCCGGCCGCGCCGCCGTTGGCCGTACCAGCGCTGGTTGTGCTGGCGTTGGCCGTACCAGCGCTGACTGTGCTGGCGTTGCTGGCTGCGGTCGGGATCGAGGTGGCGGACCGCGACGCTGTGCCGGGCCCGGCCGGGCCGGTGGCGAGGGCGGGAGCGTGGAAGGCGCCCACCACCGCGACCACTCGCCGGCCCTCGGCCCCGGCCCGCGCGATGACCTGGCGCATGTGTTCCTCCCGGGCCAGGTCCCGGGCCGGTACGCCGGGGCCGGCAGTGGCGTCCTGGCGCATCGCCCAGCCGACCCCGAGTGCCGCCCGGCGCACCGCGTCGGCGGGACAGCCCGGGGCGAGTACCTCGACCGCCCGGTCCCACAGGTCGTCGCCGTCCCGGCCGGTGCCGCCGGCGGCGAGCGCGGCGGCGAAAGCCGGTCCACCCGGCCTGCCCTGCTCGGGCTGGTCGGTACCGGCGTCCGTCTCGTCCTGCCCGGCACCCGCCTTGTCCTGCCCGGCACTTGGCTTGGCCTGTTCGGCGGCCAGCTTTTCCTGCTCTTCACCCGGCTTGTCGTGCCCGGCACCCGCCTTGGCCTGTTCGGCGGCCGGCTTGTCGTGCCCGGCGCCCTGGGCCGGCCCGGAGTGGTCGGTCGGCGCCGGGGCGTCGGCGGACCAGCCCGAATCGGTCAGTGGGAGGTCGCAGCAGAACACCTCGGCCCCGTGCTCCCGGGCCCACCGGATCGCGGCCAACTCCGGCGAGAAGTCGGCGAACGGATAGAAGCCGAGCGGCCCGTCGTCCCGGGCTCCGGCCAATGCGACCGGCGCCCGGGTGGCCGGATCGGCCAGGTAGGGCAGCCAGCGCTGGAAGTCGGTGGGCAGCTCGACGCAGACCACCTCGGGAGCGGCGGCGTCCAGCAGTGCCGGTACGACGGCCGCCAGCGCCGGACTGTGGTGCCGTACCCCGATCAGGTACGGCTCGGTCGAGCTGGCGAGGGTGGCGAGCGCCGCCCGGGGATCGGTCGATGCGGCACTCGTCACCGGAGCGTCTCCCGCAGGTCCCAGAGCCGCCGCCACATCGACGCACCCTCCTCGGCACGCCGCCGTACCGGGCCGTCCCAGTAGCCGATCAGCCGGCCGTGGTCGGCCTCGTCGTCCTTGCGGACCACCCCGAGCAGGTGCCCGGGCATCAGGTCGAGCGCGTCGGCCCCGGAGAGGTACGCCGTGGCGAGCCCGAGTGAGGCGGCCACCTGCACCGCCTCGGCGGTCGACATCACCGTGCCCGGCCGCTCCACCGACCAGCCCTCCGCCGAGCGGCCGGCGCGCAGGTCCCGGAAGACCGTGACCAGGGCGTCCAGCACCGAATCGTCGACGGTGAACGAGGCACCGGCCCGGTGCACCGCGGCGATGGCCTGCCGGCGTACCAGCTCCATCTCGGTTCCGGCGTCGGCGATCGGGTGGATCGTCTCGAAGTTGAACCGCCGCTTGAGCGCGGCCGACATCTCCGACACGCCCCGGTCCCGCAGGTTGGCGGTGGCGATCACGGTGAAGCCGGGCGCCGCCGGGATCACGCCGTCGGTGGTGTCGGCGAGTTCGGGTACGTTGATCCGCCGGTCGGAGAGGATCGACACCAGCGCGTCCTGCACCTCCGGCAGGCAGCGGGTGACCTCCTCGACCCGTACGCACCGGCCGGTACGCATCGCGGTGAGCACCGGTGACTCGACCAGGGCCTGTCGGGTCGGTCCCTGGGCGAGCAGCAGCGCGTAGTTCCAGCCGTACCGGAAGGCGTCCTCGGTGGTGCCGGCGGTGCCCTGCACGGTCAGCGCGCTGGTACCGCAGATCGCCGCCGCGAGCAGCTCGGAGAGCATCGACTTGGCGGTACCCGGCTCGCCGACCAGCAGCAGCCCACGCTCGCCGGCCAAGGTGACCACACAGCGCTCGACCAGGGCGCGCTCGCCGACGAACTTGGCCGGGATCTCCAGCCTGGCCGGCAGCTCGGTGCCGTCGGCGCCGCTCCGCCGCTCCGTCGCCAGGGTGAGCGGTTCACCGTCGCTGCCCTGGATGAACGTGACCACGGCGCGCGGAGTCAGCGCCCAGCCGGGCGGTCGGGGGCCGTCGTCGTACGCGGCGAGGAAGGCGAGTTCGGCGGCGTACCGCCGTTCGGCCGGCAGCACCTGCCAGCCGGGATCGCCGATCGCCGGACCGGCGGGGGTGGTCGGGGTGCGGGGAGTCGTCTGTTCGGTCGTGGTCACCGGAGTTCCCTGATCTCTTCTCTGTGGTGGCGTGCGGGGTTCTGTCTCAGGTGGTGCTCGGCCGTGCCGCCCGCCGGGTCAGCGGCGGGTACGGCCGGGGGTGCGCAGTTCCTCGAACCGGGGAACGTCGCCGTCCCGGAGTCGTTGCCAGGCCCGGCGGTAGAGGTCCGGCACCGGCTCCAGGGGAAGGGTCGTGTCGAAGGGCGGGAGCGGCTGTCCCGGGATCCTGTACAGCTCCACCTTCCACTGCTCGATCGGCAGTCGCGGGCTCGAGTTGTCGAACCAGGCGCAGGGCAGGAAGAGCGAACGACCGGCCCGGGCACGGGTGGCCCGGACGACCAGGTCGGTGCCGGCCAGTTCGGCGTGCGCGGCCTTGAACCGGGTCGGTTTCCAGCCGGTCCACCGGGTCACGTTGCGGTCGGTCGGGTCGGGCAGGGCCAGCACCGTCAGGTAGAGCGCGGCGGCGTCGCCGCCCAGCCCGTGCGCCTCGGCGACCTCGGCGACCAGGTCCGGCACCGACCGTGCCGGGTCCTGCGGCCACCAGGTGCCGGTCGCGTCCCGGGTGCCGGCGACCGGATCACCGGGATCGGCGAGCAGCGCGGCGAAGCCCGGATCGCGGGCCAGCCACAGGGCCGTCTCGACCGGGAACATCCGCTGGGATCCGCCGCGCAGCGCCGGCAGGAACGGATCGCTGCCGGCCTCGTCCAGCAGGGCGACCTTGATCCCCGGGTCGGGCTGGTCGTCGTGGGTGGCCAGGACGACGGCGCCGTACCGCTCCCAGCCGTCCCCGGTCTCGGTCGGGGCGCCGGCCACCTTCCGGAAGGCATCGAGCCGGACGTACTTGCCGAGGCCGAGCAGCAGGTCGGGGTTGGCCAGCCGGTCCCGGACGGCGGCGAGCGCGCCGGGCAGCGCGGCGCGTACCGGGTCGCCCGCCGGGGTGTGCTGGGCCACCCAGGCGGCGGTGGCGACGGCACCGACCAGGATGTCGGCGGTGAAACCCTTCGCCTTTCCGTCCACCGGTACCACCCGGTCGCCGCGGACCGTCCAGACCAGGTCGGTGTTCAGCACCGGGCTACCGGCCGGGTCGAGCAGCGCCGGCAGCGCCCCCTCCGGTCCCCAGCTCGTCCGTACCGACTTGGCCGCGTCGGCGAGGAGTTGCTCGGGTACGGCGATCGTCCGGCCCACCGCCGCGTTCCAGACCGCCGCCGCGGCGGCCACGTCCGGGCCCTCCGTCCACAGTCGAGCGGGCTGCTCGGGCAGCAGCGCCGCGACGACGTCACGCCGGACGCCGCGCCCGATCCTGTCCAGTGTCCGGAAGGCGTACGCCACCTCGGTCGCCTTGACCTTCAACAGCTTGCGGGTCTCGGCCGACAGCGGGGCCTCGGTGTCCACCTGGAGCATCCCGGCCAGCACCAGCTTGCCGACCGTCGGGGTGACCCCGGTGAGTTCGACGAACCGGTCGACGGCCTCGGGCAGCCACGGCAGCGGACCGCGCGTCGCCCACTCGGCCAGGAAGGACCCGAGCCAGCCGGCGGGCCGGTCGTCCCCGACCGGAGCCGAGGAGTGCACCGTGTAGGGAGCCGGCACGGCGAACGCCCCGGTCGGGTCGCGGTACAGCGCGGAGAAGCGGTAGCCGGGCGAGGTCGTCTCCGCCTGCTGGTGGTGGTACATGCTGAGGAACGTGCCCTCGGCGATCGGCAGGGTGCCCCGCCAGTTGCCGGCCCGCCTCTTCCCGTCCGGCAGCGTCAGGTGGCTGTCGGCCAGGTGCAGGGTGAAGCGCCGCCACTGGTCCGACGCGGTCAGACCCAGCTCGTCCAGCCCGGTGAGCAGGGCACGCAGTGCCTCCCGGCTCGGCTCGACGGTGGTCGCGGCCACGGCCCGGTATGCCAGGGCCGCGCTGTGGGCGAGCATGACCGGCCAGTTCACCGGGGCGTGCGGCACCGCCGTCCCCTCGTGGTGCAGTTCGGGGAGCGGGTCCGGCAGCGGCGCGGCCACGGCCCGACGGATCGCCCGGAGCTGCCGCATCACCTCCCTGCCCTCCGCTCTCGATCGGTGGTGGCCGCTGCCGAGCAGACCGTCCATCGCCTCGTGGAGTTCCCCGTCGGTCGGCCCGGTGACGGGTTCCTCCGCCGGGCGGGCGGCCGGCTTCTTCCGCAGCCGTTCCGCCAGATTGTCGAGGGTGGCCTGCCGGGCCACGGCGAACCGCAGCACCCCGACCACCCCGGCCCGCACCTCGTCGTGGGTGAGCTGCGGCAGGGTGGTCCGGACCAGGGCGAGCAGGGCCTCGGTCCGGGCGGCCTTCGCCTCCGCCTTCGCCTTCGCTTTCGCCTTCGCATCCGCCTTCGCATCTGCCTCTGCCGGCTTCGCCGACTGCACCTCGGTGGCGCCCTTGAGCAGTGCGGCAGCCGTCTCGTGGTCGATCCGGCGCAGCGCCACCGAGCCCTGCGGGTCGCGGGGCCGGAGCTGGTGCCAGTGGTTGCGGGGCGGCAGCGGTATGGCGTCGGGTGTGTAGTCCCGGTTCTGACCTCGCTGGCCGGCCGCCGCGCTGACCACCCCGTCCGGGTCGACCAGGCTCAGGTCGTCGAGCACGGCCCTGGGCCGGTCGTCGCCGGGCAGCGTCAGCGCCGCGACCGGCACGCCGCGGGAGACCGTGACCGACCGGCCGGCGAGGTCCTCGCCCCGCTTCGACCCGTCCGGCAGGTTCACCACCCGCCAGCCGAGCAGCCCGTCCACCGGTACGCCGAGCGGGGTGACCCGGTCCGTCGGGGCGGGCAGCAGCCAGCTCGACGTGTCCCGCAGTGTGCTGCCGCTCGGGGCGTCCGTCAGCGCGTCGGCCAGGAAGCCGGGCAGGCTCGGCCGGCCGCACGTGCCGGTGGTCGGGTCGAACTCGCGCCACTGGTAGCCGCCGGCCTTTTCGTGCGCCCGCACCCAGTAGGACGTACCGTCGCTGATCACCGGTCGATCGATGGGCAGCACGGTGTCTCCCACATGCAGCGGACCGTCGCCGGTGGTACGCCCGCCACCTGGTACCGGCAGGGTGACGTTCCCACTGCGCCGGTCCCGGGCGGGCATGTCCGGCATGGGTTGCGGGGCGTCTGCCGAGGTGTGCCAGTAGCCGCGCGACTCGTAGTCGAGTTCGCGGGACGTCCAGTAGACCAGCAGCGCGCCGTCGACGTACTGGAACTGGGGTCCGCCCTGTATGTCGCCGGCCGGGATCCGCAGGTCGTGGCTGAGTACGGTGCCGTCCGCGTCGATCACCCGGGCCCGGGCCGGCCCGCCGACGACCAGGTAGGGCCAGGCGTCCGCCACGAGGCGGTGGTCCCCCCCGACCACGTCGGCGAGGGCCTCCTCCCAGGCCGGCCAGCCCAGCTCGTCGTAGATGCCGCCGCGCAGCGCCCGGGCGACCGCCTCGGCGAGATCGATGCCGGCCACCGCGGCGACCTCGTCCGGGGCCAGCGCCAGCGCCTCGCCGGGCAGCGCGAGGATCAGCTCCGCCGCCTGCCCCAGGTCCGGCAGGCCCGCCGTGTGGCACTCCTGGGCCCGCGCGCGGACCCACTCGGCCAGCACCGGGCGCCCACCGGGGGAGTCGGCCAGCCGCCCCATCACCTGCCGGCCGGACCCGTTGTTCGGCAGCGGGATCAAGCGGAGCAGCGCCGCGCGGAACCGGGCGTCGCCGGCCACCCCGAGGAGGTCACGCTGCCCCTCGCCGTTCGCCCAGGTGTCGAGGGGCAGGTTCCTGCTCTCGGGATCGCTCACCGGCACGTCCAGCGAGAGCAGCAGGTCGACCAGGTCGAGGTCCGCGACGGCGGCGACGGTCGCACCGGACTCGGCGAGTTCGGCGCGGAGTCGGCCGGCCATCCCGGTCACCAGCTCGTACAACGCCGGCAGCCGGCGGGGTGTGCGGTAGCTGCTGGCGTGCCGGGACTCCAGGAGGCGCCGCAGCCAGCCGCTCGACCCGTCGGCCGGGCGCTCCGAGGCGGGCAGGGCACCGTCGACCAGCCCCTCGGCGGCGCCGGTCTGGACGAGGATGTCGAGCCACTGCGGGATCACGTCGCCGTCGTAGTCGTCCCGGGGCATCAGGTTGAGCAGCGTCCCGCGTACGGACCGGTCGTGTCCGGCCAGCTTGACCAGCTCCGGCAGGTGCGCCTTCCACCACGCCGTCGCCTTCAGCGTCGCCGGCAGGCCGATCAACTCGATCAGGTACGCCCGCTCGCGCTCCTCCGCCCCGGCCGCGTCGCCGGCCTTCGCGGCGGCCCGGACGAGTCGACGTACGGTGGTCGAGGTCTGCGCCGCCGGCACGAGCCCAGCCGCGACACTGCGTACGCAGAGCTGGCAGAACCGGTCCAGGGCCTGGTCGGCCGGCAGCCGGGCGGCCAGGTCCTTGGCGTATCCGGCGAGAGTCGTCGCGGAGAGTGCCCCGGCCAGCGCGAACTCCAGGTAGACGCCGTCGAGGCGATCGGGGTCGACGGTCAGCCCGTGCTCCGCCTCGGCCTTGCGGGCCCGGTTGAACATCTGCCCCGCCCATGTCTCCTCGTCCAGGTCGAGGAAGACCCGGCCGGCCTGCTCGTAGAAGGTCGGCAGGAAGTGTGGCACCGACCGGGCCAGCCGACCGGCGAGCGCGTGGTATGCCTCGACGGCCAGCTTCGGCTTGGACCGCGCCTGCTGGGCGATCCGCTTCGTCTCCGGCACGATCGCCAGCGCCTCGCGGCCGTCGTCGGGGTGGTGCACCAGCACCCACTCCGGGAAGCCGAGCGACTGCCGCTGGCCCAGCCCGACCACGAGCGGTTCCTCGGTGCGGTCCAGTCCGAGGAAGCCGGTGGCGGCGTCCTCCGCGATGCCCAGTTCGGCGGCGACCAGCCGGACCACCGGCCGGTCGTCCAGCACCGGGTGCCGGTAGGTGCGGGCGGTCAGCGGCACCGCCTGCTCGCCGGCCCCGGTGGCGTCCAGCGGCAGCACCGCACCGGCCGCGAGCAGTTCCTCGACCTCGGTCGTCATCGTCGTCACGCGCCCTTCTCCGCCTCGACCGGTTGGCCGCCGCCCAGCGCCGCGGCCATTCGCATCCCCTCAGACCAGGCCACCGGCCCGACCTCCGGCAGCCGCAACTGCCGGCCGTCCCGGAGTCGCCAGGAGAGGCTGCCCATGGTCCAGTCGGACCAGTAGTCACCGTCGAGCCAGCCGGTCGCCTCGACGATCCGCCCGGACTCGTACACCCGGCAGGTGATGATCGAGCCGGACACCTGACAGCCCAGCGCGGTGGCCCGGGCGAGCAGCGTGGCCCGGCTCGGCAACTTCGCTCCGTCGAAGTCGGTCACCTCGGTCGCCCGCTCCCGGACGTCGGCCGGCTTGGCCCAGGTGGCCCGGTGGAGTTGTTCGACCCGCTGGGTGACGCCCAGGTCGGCGGCGAAATCGCGCAGCTCGTCGAGGTCGGGCAGGAGGATCGGATGCGGCAGGGTGACGGTCTCGGCCGCCAACCGCAGCGTCTCGCCGTCGAGGTCGACCACCCGTAGCTCGCCGGCCCCGGTGACGTCCCGGAGGAAGCCGGCCTCCTCGTCGTCGCCGACGACCACGAGATCGCGCAACACGTCCTGCCACGCCGGGTCCGGCCAGATCCGGCCCAGCAGGGCGGTCGGGACGGGCACGGACGACACCATCCAGGCGTCGACCTGGGCGAGGCAGGCCGCGGAGTGCCGGTCGAGCCACTCCGCGAGCTGACGTAGCCGGTCCACCTCCGGATGGTCCCGCAACGCCTTCGGCAATGTCTTCAGTGGACGCCCGGACCCGCGCCGGGCGACCACTTTGTGCTCCACCAGAGAGACCTCGTACGTGTCACCCGCCGACAGCCAACCCACGAATTCACCTTTCGCCCCAGGACACCTTGCTCCGCCGCATTCCGCTCCGGAACAAGGCGGAACGCTAGCGGGTGCGACCGACAAGATCTGCCCCGGTGTCCCTTCGGCGGCAATTAGTCCAGGACGGACGCCGGATGTTTGGCGGGTGGTTCGCCGACCGGTCGTCCGGCGCGTCCGGCCCGGTGGCGGCGTAGCTCGGTGGGGAGCAGGACCACCCCGACCAGTGCGCCGACCAGGCCGGTCGCGGCGAAACCCCAGAGCGGCGCGGAGGCGTCGATCACCGCGCCGGCCAGCGGCGCGCCCAGGGCCAGGCCGGTCGTGATCGCGGAATTCTGTAGGCCCATCGCCTCGCCCCGGACCCCCGGCGGGACGAGCTGGCTCACCGCGTTGGTGTTGGCGGCGAGGGCCGGCGCGCAGAGTGCCCCGGCCGGCAGCAACGCGAGACCCAGCGACCACCACTGCGTACCGGCGAAGCCGACCGGGATGGTGCAGAGCCCGAGCAGGGTGACGATCAGCACCGGGGAGATCGACCGCGACACCATGCCGTAGACGAAGCCGCCGATCAGGGAGTAGACCGCCCACACTGTCAACACCAGGCCGGTCCACTCGACCTGACCGGCCGTCCTGAGTACCGCCACCACGGCGACGTCGGTGCCGCCGAGCGTCAGCGTGGTGGCTGCGCTGACGGCGAGCAGTCCGAGCATCCGGGGCGTCAGCCACTCCCGACGGCTGACCGGCCGCGCCGGGTCGACCGGCTCGTGGTCGGTCCGGGTCGGCGGGTCGAGCCAGAACAGCGCCAGGCCGGCCAGCGTGATGCCACCGCTGACCACGAGCAGCACGGTCCGGGGCGACACGCTGGTCGCCAGCACCACCGCCAGGGCCGGCCCGACCATGAACGACAGCTCCACGCCCATCGAGTCCAGCGCGTACGCCGGCCGGCGCTTCGCCGCCGGGACGAGCGCGGCGACCGACTGCCGGACCACGCCGAAGACCGGCAGCGTCAGCAGGCCGCCGAGTAGCGCCCCGACCAGCAGCACCGGGTACGGCATGAACTGCGCGGTGGCCCAGAAGGCGGCCTCGGTGACGGTGGTCAACGCGAGTACCGGCCGGAGTCCACGCCGGTCGACCAGCCGGCCCAGCAGTGGGGCGCCGACGGCGGAGCCGATCGTCATCGCGGCACCGGCGAGTCCGGCGGCGGCGTACCCGTGGTCGAGGTGCAGCACGACGTACATGGTCAGCGTGATGGCCGTCATGGTCTTCGGGATCCGGGCCAGCAGGGCGACCACCATCAGCGACCGTACGCCGGGCAGCGCGAGCGCCTCCCGGTAGGGCGTGAGCTTCATCAGCGGCCCGTACCTCCCCGGTCATCCCGGGGAGCGGGCCGGAGTTCCTTCCGGCGGGGAGGGGCGGACGCCATCGGATCAGTCTTCCGGCCGGCCGGGCGGCGGTGCGCCGCGCAGGGTGACACCGGCCTCGCGGAGCATGGTCAGCGCCGCGTCGGTGGTCCCCGGGTCGACCCCGGCGGTGAGGTCCAGCAGGACGGTGGTGGCGAAACCCTCCCGGGCCGCGTCCAGCGCGGTGGCCCGTACACAGTGGTCGGTGGCGATCCCGACCACCTCGACGGTGTCGACGGAGCGCTGCCGGAGCCAGTCGGCCAGCCCTTCGTCGCCCACGGTGCTCCCCTCGAACCCCGAGTACGCCGCCGCCCATGCTCCCTTGTGGAACACCGCCTCGACCCGCTCGGTGGCCAGGTCCGGGTGGAACTCGGCGCCCTCGGTACCGACCACGCAGTGCCGGGGCCAGGAGGTGGCGTAGTCGGGCGGGTCGCCGAAGTGCGCGCCCGGGTCCACGTGGTGGTCCCTGGTCGCCACCACGTGCTCCCAGCGGTCCGGTTCGGCGGCGAGCAGCCGGGAGATCCCGGCCGCGACCGCGCCGCCACCGGCCACGGCGAGGGAGCCGCCCTCGCAGAAGTCGTTCTGTACGTCGACGATGATCAGCGCTCGGCCCATCGCTATCCTTCCGGCTGGTCGGCGTGGACGACGGTGACCGGGATGGTCGGGTCGCCCGCCGAGAGCTTGAGTCCCTCCCAGGGGATGGAGATCAGGCACTGCCGCAGGTGCTCCCGCGACTCGGTCAGGCTCGGCAGCGGCTCCGGCTCGCCGTTCGTCACGTACCGCTGCTGCAACGCCCGGTCGCCGGGCTGTGGTTCGGGTGCGCCCTGCGAGACGACGACCTCCTCGGTCGCCGTACCGCTGGGCTTGTGCCGCCGGGCGGCCGTCTTGCGCCCGCCGACGGTCGCCTTGTGCTCGGAGCGCTTGACCACGGAGCGGCCGTCCACCTCGACCAGCTTGTAGACCAGCCCGGCGGTCGGGGCGCCGGAGCCGGTCACCACGGCGGTGCCGGCGCCGTACATGTCGACCGGCTCGGCGGCGAGCGCGGCGATGGCGTACTCGTCGAGGTCGCCGGAGACGATGATCTTCGTGTCGAGGGCGCCGAGCGAGTCCAGGAGTTCCCGCGAGTGCTGGGCCAGCACGGCGAGGTCGCCGGAGTCGATCCGTACCGCCCGCAGATCGGGCCCGGCGACCGCGATCGCGTTCCGGATGCCCTGCGCGATGTCGTAGGTGTCGACCAGCAGCGTGGTGCTCTTGCCCTGCGCCGCGACCTGCGAGGCGAACGCGGTCGGCTCGTCGTCGTGCAGCAGCGTGAACGCGTGCGCGGCGGTGCCGGCGGTCGGTATCCGGTAGCGCTGCCCGGCGGCCAGGTTGGAGGTGTAGCCGAACCCGGCCAGATAGCTGGCCCGGGCCGCGGCCACCGCCGCCTCCTCGTTGGCCCGCCGGGCACCCATCTCGATCAGCGTACGGCCGCGGGCCGCGGTCACCATCCGGGCCGCCGCCGCCGCGATCGCCGAGTCGTGGTTGAGCACCGACAGCGTCAGCGTCTCCAGCAGTACGCACTCGGCGAAGGTGCCGGAGACGGTCAGGATCGGCGAGCCCGGGAAGTAGAGTTCACCCTCGGCGTAGCCGTCGATGTCGCCGCTGAACCGATATCTCGACAGCCACTCGGCGGTCGGCTCGTCGACCACTCCGGTGTCCCGGAGGAAGGCCACGTCCGCCTCGTCGAACCGGAACTCCGCCAGCAGGTCGACCAGCCGGGCGGTACCGGCGACCACGCCGTAGCGGCGGCCGGTCGGCAGCCGGCGGGTGAAGACCTCGAAGACGCAGTGCCGGTCGGCGGTACCGTCCCGGAGGGCGGCGCTGACCATGGTCAGCTCGTAGTGGTCGGTGAGCAGCGCGGGGCGGGAACTGGGCACCACGCCAGCCTAAGCGTGCCGCGCCGCCACCGGCCGCCGGTCACCTCGACCGTCGACGGCCACCTCGGCCCAGCGGCTCGGCCCAGTAGTTCGGCTCAGTAGCTCGGCTCAGCCGCCCAGCCCAGTGGCTCGGCTCAGTGGCTCGGCCCAGCCGCCCAGCTCAGTGACTCGGCCCAGTGACTCGGCTCAGCCGCCCAGCTCAGGGGCTCGGCTCAGGCGTCGGGCTCGCTGTCCTGCTCCGGGATCGCCTTCAGCGCGGGCCACAGCTCGCCGCGCCCGGCCACGCCAAGCTTGTTGTAGACCCGCTGGAGGTGGTTCTCCACGGTGCGGGTGGAGATGTAGAGCTGCTCCGCGATGTTCCGGCTGGCCAGCCCTCGGGCGGCCAGCCTGGCGATCTGCCGCTCCCGTTCGGTCAGCGCCGGCTGGCGTGCCGACAGCGCGGGCGTACGCAGCACGTCGCAGTGCCGGAGCAGCCCGGCGAGCCGCAGGTTCGCCTCGTGTGACCGGGTCGACCGGGCCGCCCGCAGTCGGGTCACCGCCCGGCTGGTCGCCTCGGCGGCGAAGACGTTGAGGTCGAGTGCGGCGAAGTCCTCCGCGACGGCGAGCAACTGGTCGCCGGAGTGGCCGTACTCGGCCCGGGCGTGCCGGGCCATCAGCGCCGGCAGCGGGCCGTCGACCGTCTCGCTCAGCTCGGTCAGCCGCTGGGCCACGGTCCGCCGTCGGCCGGTGACGATCGGCTCGCCGACCTCGATGTCGGCCCGGCCGAACCGGACCAGGTCGTGCAGGGCCAGTATCTCGTGCCCGGCGAAACCGTCCGCCTGGAGCCGGTGTACCAGCTCGCGGAGCGTGCCGACCGCGCCGGCGAGGTCGCCGGTGGCGGCTCGTACGGTGGCCCGGGCCTGTTCGAGCCAGGGGTAGAGCACGGCCATCCCGGAGGTCTGCGACCGGTCCGACTCGGCCATCGCCTCGGCCGCGGAGTCGACGTCGCCGCGCATCGCCGCCGCCTGGGCCCGCTCCGCGTGTGCCAGCCCGGCGAAGACCCGGCTGGTGGCGAGGACGGCACAGGCACCGAGGCTGGTCCGCAGCGCCTCGCCGGTCTGGCCGCGCAGCCGGGCCGCCTGGGCGCGCAGGATGGAGAGGTAGCCGGAGCCGAGCCGGAAGTCGCCCGCGTCGGCCAGGTCGGCGAACTCGGCGGCGACGATCGCGTCGATCCCGGCCAGATCGCCGGCGAGCGCCAGCCGGGTGCCCCGGGCCAGCTCCAGCGCGAGTTGCAGGTAGGGCATCTCGGCCCGCCACTGCGCGGCCTCGGCGGCCACCCCGTCGACGGCCCGGCCGCTGAGCGTCAGCTCGCCCCGGGCGGCCTGGAGGTGCGCGATGGTGCACCGGGCCAGGCCCCGGGCGGCCACCGTGGCGGCCGGCCGGTCGAGTACCGAGCGGCTCAGCCGGAGCGCCTCGGCGCACTCCAGCCGGTGCAGTCGCATGATCGCCTCGAAGGCGACCACCCGGGCCCGGTCGGCCGGGTCGGTCAGCCGGGCGGCGTCCGCCGCGATCTCGGCCACCGTGGACTCCCGGTCGAGCCCCCAGTACGACACCATCCCGCGTACGGTCAGCCACCGGCTGCGCCGCTCGTCGGTGGAGATCTGGTCGGCGACCGAGTCGAGTACCCGGATCGCCTCCTCGGCCTGGTCACCGAACATCAGGATGGTGGCCAGCAACTCGGCGGCCTGGTAGCCCCCGCCGGCCTCCAGCGCGGCCCGGGCCAGCCTGGCGGCGAGCGGTACGTCGAACTGGCTGAACGCCTGGCCGCCGGCGCGCAGCAGCAGGGCCGGATCCTGCGCGGTACCGGAGTCGAGCCGCCAGACCGCCACCCGGAGCAGGTCGTCGCGGCGCCGGGTGCCGGCCCGCTCGACCAGCTCGGCGAGGTGGGCGTTGAGCCGGCGGGCCCGGGTGACCGGGCAGCGCCGCCGGACCACCTCGCCGTAGAGCGGGTGGGCGAGCCGGACGTCCGAGCGCCGGTCGTGCACGTCGACCCGGATCAGGCCGCGCTCCTCGGCGGTCTCCACGCTGGAGCTGTCGGTGGCCCGGTGCAGCAGGGTCAGCCCGATCGGCTCGCCCATCGCGACCAGTTCGACCACGGCGCGTACCCCCGGGTCGAGCTGGCCGATCCGGGCGTCGATCAGCTCGTCGAGGCTGGCCGGGAGCTGGCTGCGGCCGGTCCACCGCCAGACGCCGTACGTCCGGTTCAGTTCGTCGCTGGCGTGCGCCGCGATCACCAGCTCGCGGAGCATCAGGGCGTTGCCGGCGGAGAGCCGGTAGAGCCGGTCCGCCGAGGGCGCGTCCATCGGGTCGCCGAGCATCGCGGTGAGCAGGTCGTTGCTGTCGTCCGCGGTCAGCGGCGCCAGCTCGGCGTGGTCGACCAGGTCGTCCGTCCACAGCGCGCGGATCGGCAGCGGCACCGCCTCGCCGCTGCGCAGCGTGCCCAGCACCGTGGCGTTGTCGGAGCGGGCGATCAGATAGACCAGCGCGGCCGAGGAGGGGTCGAGCAGGTGCGCGTCGTCGATGCCGATCACGATCCGCCGGCCGGCCGCCTGCTGGTGCAGCGCGTCGACGGCCCAGCGCATGATGCCGGCCGGGGAGAGACCGGCGGGCTGGTCGGCCGGGAGCACCTGGGCGAGCCCGCCGAACGGGATGCCGGCGGTGGCGATGTTGGCGGAGGCGGACCAGACGGCGCAGCCGTGTGCGGGCAGCTCCGCCAGGCCCTCGCTGAGCAGCCGGCTCTTGCCGACTCCGGCGGTGCCGCTGAAGAAGATGCCTCGGCTGCCCGGGCTGGTGGCGGCACTCACCAACCGGTTGAGTTCATCCGTTCGACCAACGAAGCTCCACCGCCCCATCGAGGCAGCATATAGACCGGATGCCATCCGCGCGCGCCTGGTGACTGAATGAATTTGAGTAGCCGGCCGGGCATCCATGAGTATCGTTGGTGCTCGTAGCGTACGGGCATCGACACGTAGCGTTCCGATATTCGGCGGGACCTCGGCAGGTGTCACCGGTCGAGCCTGGCCGACGGCAGCGGTCCCGACCGGAAGGTACCGGTCGGCTGGGAGGTGGAGACGGCGATGGAGTTCCGGTCGCTCCCCGTCTCCGGGCCACCGGGGGCATCCGGCACCCGGACGCCCCGCCGTACGGCGGGCGACGAACCGGCCCTGGTCGAGTCCCCGCCCGACGAACCACTCGCGGTGATAACGGTCGGGCCGTCCACGGCGGACCGCCGGGCCGTACTCGCCGGACTGCTCGGCGCCGCCGCGCCGCCGCTGCGGGTGCCGGCGGGCAGCTTCCTGGTGGTCGACTACGCGCCGTGCGTCGGCGGCGCCGCCTACGTGCCCGGGCTGCGCTCCTCCCGGGAGTACCGGCCGGCGCCGGTCGGTGCCGGCCCGGCCCTGGCCCGCCCGCCACGCCGGGTCGAGCTGACCGTGCCCGACCCGCTGCTGCGGCGCTTCACCCTGGTCGACGCGCCGGACACCGGCACGCTCGGTGTGGCCGGCGTCCGGGTGGTCCGCGACGCGGTACGCCGGGGCGGCGCGCTGCTCTACGTACTCCCCGACGACCAGCCGGTCGCCGCCGCCGAACTGGACCTGCTGACCGAGGTGGCCGAGGAGGCCGCGGTCTTCCTGGTCGGCACCCCGGGCACCGACGACGGCTGGCCCGCCGGGTCCGGCCCGGACACCTCCGCCGGTGACGGGTCCGGTGCCGCCACCGGTTTCCCGGCCGCCGGCCA
>NZ_BONX01000025.1 GCF_016862935.1 Plantactinospora mayteni | reverse complement strand
CGGCGACGCGGAGCCGGCGCCCGGCGGGTCGTCGGCGAGCTGGCTGGAGGAGCGCCGGACCACCCTGGTCGCGGCGGTGCCGTCGCTCGCCGGAGTGGACTGGATCGACCTCGACCCGGCCGCCGCCGACACCGCCTACCTGCGCCAGGCCCTGATCGACTGGGCCAGCACCGAGGGACTGCGTCGGGCCAGCCTCACCCCGCCGGTCGCGCCCGGGGCCACCCGGACGGTTCCGGTCGGGCCGGCCGCCCGTACCTCCGACTGGGCCGACCGGTTGGAGCGGCGCTCCCGGGGCCTCGCGCACCGGCTCCGCGCGGACATCGCGCTGGAGATCGCCGCCATCCACCTGCGCTGCGTGCGGGAGGTGGTCGGCGAGGGTGGCGTACCGGGGCTGCCCGGGCTGCTCGACCGGGAGGTCGAGGCGCTGTCGCTGGAGGTGGTGGCGGCCTGCGACGCGGGCGTGGACAAGATGCTGGGCGAGTCCCTCGCCCTGGTCTTCGGCGAGGTGCCGGACGAGGGCGTACGGCTGCGTGCCGCCGCCGCGGTCGGCTGGGGACTCGCCGCCGACGGGGCCGCCCGGGACTTCGACCGGGTACTCCTGATCCGGGAGACCGGCGAGGTCGAGACGGTGCACGGGCTGGGCGCGGTCGGCGCGCTCGCGGCCTATCCCGGCGGTACCGGCGGGGCCATCCTGCCGCCGCTCGGGGTCGGCCTCTCCGGCGGCTGCTACCAGTACTGGCGCAACCCGTTCCGGGCGGACCCGAGCCAGGCCCGGTCCTGGCTGAGCCGGGCACTGCGGGAGACCGAGGTGGAGTTGTGCCGCGAGGTGTCCCGGCGGTTCGAGGCGATCGCCGACTCGCTCACCGACGTGCTGGCCGAGGCGGTCCGGCACGGTCGTCTGCTCGCCTGAACGAACCCGGCGGCCCCGCCGAACCCGGTGCCGCCGTGGCCGGTTCGCACCCGGGCGGCGTTCCGGTTCATCGCATCGCCTGGGACGGTGGCACGATGGGGGGCATGGCGGCTCCACAGGTTGCACCGGTCGACGCGCCGGACACCGAAGACGTGCCGGTCGCCGACCGGGCGTGGGTGACGATCGTCTGGGACGACCCGGTCAACCTGATGTCGTACGTGACCTGGGTGTTCCAGAAACTCTTCGGCTACAGCCACGAGAAGGCCGAGAAACTGATGCTCGACGTGCACCACAAGGGCAAGGCGGTGGTGTCCAGCGGCGCCCGCGAGCGGATGGAGCACGACGCGTCCCAGCTGCACGCGTACGGGCTGTGGGCGACGGTGGACCGCGCGTGAGCACGTTTCGCCGACAGGGCGAGCACTGCGTCGCCACCTTCGCCGCCGACGAGGTGCGGGTACTCCGCAAGGTCGCCTCGGAGGTGGTCGGTCTGCTCACCGAGGGCTTCGACCACTCCGACCCGGTCGTCGGGCGGCTCTTCCCGGACACCTATCCGGATCGCCCGGGTGACTCGGCCGAGTTCCGGCAGTACACCGAGGGTGACCTGAAGACCGGCAAGATCGACCAGGCCGGTGCGGTACTCGCCGCCCTGCCCCCGATGACCGGCGGCGAGGTACGCCTCGACGCGGAGGCGGCCGAGGCGTGGCTGCGGGCCCTGAACGACGCCCGGCTGGCCATGGGCGTACGCCTGGACATCTCCGCCGACACCGACCTCGGCGACGAACTGGACGACGCGGTACTGCACGACCCGACCTCGACCCGGGTCTTCCAGCTCTCCATCTACGCCTACCTGGGCTATCTCCAGGAGTCGCTGCTCACCGCGCTGATCGACGGCAAGCTCGCCGACTGACCGCCCGACCGGGTGGGTCCCCGCCCGGTCGGCGGGGACCCGTGCGCCCGGCGCCACCCGCCGGTTCGGTGCGGTACGGACCCGTCCGGGCGGTTCAGGCCCGGTCGAGGGCGGCCAGTCAGTTTCGATCTTGGGCGGTCGGTCAGGCCGGCTAGTCGCCGGCTCGTGGGCGGTCGGTCAGGCCCGGTCGAGGGCGGTCAGCTCGTCGGCGTCGAGCTGGAGTTCGGTGGCGGCCACCGAGTCCCGGATGGTCTCCGGCCGGCTCGATCCGGGGATCGGGATCACCTGCGGCGACCTGGCCAGCAGCCAGGCCAGGCAGACCTGCTGCGGGCTGACGCCCCGGGCGGCGGCGACCTCGGCGAACGGTGCGAACCGGCTGCCCAGCTCGCCGGCCCGGGAGATCCCGCCCAGCGGGGACCAGGGCAGGAAGGCCAACCCCAGCTCGTCGCAGAGCGCCAGCTCCGGCTCGGAACTGCGGAACGCCGGGGAGTACTGGTTCTGTACCGACACCAGCCGGTCGCCGAGGATCTCCCGGGCCTGTCGGATCTGTTCCGGGTTGGCGTTGGAGATGCCGGCCATCCGCACCTTGCCGGTGTCGACCAGGTCCCGGACCGCGCCGATCGCGTCGGCGTACGGGACCCTCGGGTCGGGGCGGTGGTGCTGGTAGAGCCCGATCGCCTCCACCCCGAGCCGCTTGCACGACGCCTCGCAGGCGCTCCTGAGGTAGTCCGGTGAGCTGTTGACGGTCCAGCTTCCGTCGCCGGGGCGCAGGTGCCCGCCCTTGGTGGCGACCAGTACCCCGGAGGTGTCCCCGCCGTAGCTGGTCAGCGCCCTCGCGATCAGCGTCTCGTTGTGTCCCACCTCGTCGGCGTGCAGGTGGTAGGCGTCGGCGGTGTCGATCAGGGTGACGCCGGCGTCCAGCGCGGCGTGGATCGTACGGATCGAGCGTTCCTCGTCCGGGCGTCCCTCGATCGACATCGGCATGCCGCCGAGACCGATGGCGCTCACCTCGGTGTTCCCGATGCGGCGTGAGTTCATCGCACTGTCTCCTCTACTCGGGCACCCGGCCGGCGGCCCTGCGCGCCGGGCCGTTCCCTGCCGCCCGCGCGTCCGCGTCGCCCGGTGCCCGGATCTCGATCCACTCTTTCTGTCACAGGCTGGCACTGTCCGGCTGGCGGGGGCACGTGAGGTCGGCCACTCCCGCCGGCCGAGGTCGACCGCTTCCGGCCGGCCCGACAGGCGGTAGGCTGGGCCTGTGCTGAGCATCGACCGGTCGATAGTCGAGGCGATCGTCTCGCACGCCCGTCGGGACCACCCCGACGAGGCGTGCGGCGTGGTCGCCGGCCCGGCCGGCGCCGACACCCCGACCCGGCACATCCCGATGGTGAACGCCGCACGGTCCATGACGTTCTACGAGTTCGACTCGATGGAGCAGTTGCGGGTCTGGCGGGAGATGGACGATCGCGACGAGGAGCCGGTGGTCATCTACCACTCGCACACCGCGACCGAGCCCTATCCGTCCCGCACCGACATCTCCTTCGCCGGGGAGCCGGGCGCGCACTATCTGCTGGTCTCCACCCGTGATCCCGAGACCGAGGAGATCCGTTCGTTCCGGATCGTGGACGGGGTGGTGACCGAGGAGCCGGTCCGGGTCGTCGACGCCACGGTGGACCCGAACGCCGTGCAGTCGTACATGTTCGGGCAGAGCCCGGCGACGGTCGACTACGAGTGTTCCGGCCGCTGACTTCCGCAGCTCAGCAGCCGTTGTCGTAGTCCGTTCCCCAACTCCGTCGTTCCAAGGAGCACATCAGTCATGGCCATCGAGGTTCGCATCCCCACCATCCTGCGCAGCTACACCGGCGGTGCCAAGGTCGTCGAGGGGTCCGGCGACTCCATCAACGACCTCCTGTCCGACCTGGACGGGAAATACTCCGGCCTGCGCGGCCGGCTGGTCACCGAGCAGGGCGCGCTGCACCGCTTCGTCAACGTCTACGTCAACGACGAGGACGTCCGGTTCCTCGGCGCGCTGGACGCCAAGCTCTCCGACGGGGACACCGTCACCATCCTGCCGGCCGTGGCCGGCGGCGCGTTCGGCTTCGCCGCTGCCGCGGCGATCATCGGGCACGGTGCGGCGGCAGCGGCGGTCGTCGGGCACAGCGCCGCCGCGTCGGCGATGATCGGGCACGGCACGTCGGCGCCCGCCTCGTCCGCCGCCCGCTGAGAAGGCCGCCATGACGCGGTACGAGAGCCTGCTCGACGCGTGCGGCGGTACTCCGCTGGTGGGGCTGCCCCGCCTGTCGCCGACGGTGCCCGCCGGGGCACCGCCGGTGCGGCTCTGGGCGAAGCTCGAGGACCGGAATCCGACCGGCAGCATCAAGGACCGGCCGGCCATGTTCATGGTCCGCGAGGCCGAGCGGGCCGGCCGGCTCCGCCCCGGTGACACCATCCTCGAACCGACCAGCGGCAACACCGGGATCTCGCTGGCGATGGTGGCGAAGCTCCGGGGCTACCGGCTGGTCTGCGTGATGCCGGAGAACGTCTCGGCGGAGCGGGTGCAACTGCTCCGGATGTACGGTGCCGAGATCATCTTCTCGCCGGCCGCCGGCGGCTCCAACCAGGCCGTGGCGACCGCCAAGCAGATCGCCGCCGAGCACCCCGACTGGGTGATGCTCTACCAGTACGGCAATGCGGGTAACGCGCAGGCGCACTACGAGACCACCGGTCCGGAACTGCTGCACGACCTGCCCACGATCACGCACTTCGTGGCCGGGCTGGGCACCACCGGCACCCTGATGGGGACCGGGCGCTACCTGCGGGAGAAGGTCGACGAGATCGAGATCGTCGCCGCCGAGCCCCGCTACGGCGAGCTGGTCTACGGGCTGCGCAACATCGACGAGGGCTACGTCCCGGAGCTGTACGACGCCAGCGTGCTGACCCGGCGCTTCTCGGTCGGTACCCGGGACGCGGTGCTGCGTACCCGGCAGCTCGTCGAGGTGGAGGGGATCTTCGCCGGCTTCTCGACCGGAGCGATTCTGCACGCCGCGCTCGCCGTGGCGCACGAGGCGGTCAAGGCCGGCCGCCGGGCCGACGTCGCGTTCGTGGTCGCCGACGGCGGCTGGAAATACCTCTCGACCGGTGCCTACGGCGGCACCCTCGCCGACGCCGAGGACGCCCTGGACGGCCAGCTCTGGGCCTGACCGGCAATCCCGTCCGGCCGGGCCCGGTGCACCGATCGACCCGGCCGGCGGGTCCGGCCCGCTGTCGTACCCCCAATGCTCTGATCGTCCCGGCCGCAACCACCTCCGCTGCTGGTGCTGCCGCCGAGCGACGGTGACCGAGGGTGGTTTTGGGCCCGTTCGGAGGGGGATACCGAAATGCCTGCCGAAGGTGACGGAACGTAACGGTCGGGCCGTTTGCGGCGACCTAACCCGTACCGGGCCGGGTCGCCCAGACCGGATGTCACGTTGACGACAACTGTACCCAGATCTTTCTTGTGCCCAGGTGTCGCGGCGTAGGCTGCGCACCGTGACAGACCTTCCGGCATTGATCGTCCACCCGTTGGTCGGCGGGCTGTCCGTGACCATCAGTAATGGCAGGGCGACTTGATGCGACTGACCATCCTCGGCTGCGCGGGCAGTTTCCCGGGCCCCGAAGCGGCCTGTTCGGCCTATCTGGTCGAGGCCGACGGCTTCCGGTTGCTGCTCGACTTCGGGTCGGGCTCGCTCTCCGCGCTGCAACGGTACGTCGGGCTGAAGGCGGTGGACGCGATCCTGCTGACCCACCTGCACGGCGACCACATCCTCGACGCGGTCCCGTACATCGTGGTGCGGCGGTACGCCCCCGACGGCCCCTATCCGCCGCTGCCGGTGTACGCCCCGGGCGGCGCGCCGGACCGGCTCGCCAACGCGTACAGCCTGGACGAGGGCGTACTCGACGACGTCTACACCTTCTACGGCCTGCAACCCGGTACGTTCCCGATCGGGCCGTTCGCGGTGACCGTCGACCGGGTCAACCATCCGGTGGAGACCTACGGGGTACGGCTGGAACACGGTGGCCGGTCGCTCTGCTACTCGTCGGACACCGCTCCCTGTGAGTCGCTGCTCCGACTGGCCCACCGCACCGACCTGTTCCTCTGCGAGGCGAGTTATCTGGACGGGGTGGAGAACCCACCCGACCTGCACCTGACCGGGCGGGAGGCGGGCGAGATCGCCGCCAAGGCGGAGGTGGGGCGGCTGCTGCTCACCCATCTGGTCGCCGCCTGGGGCAGCGAGGCGGTGACCCACGAGGCGGCGCTCTCCGCCTTCGCCGGCCCGGTCGAGATCGTCCGGCCCGGCGCCCGGTACGAGGTCTAGCCCGGCCGACCGGGCGTGCAGCCCTCCTAGCCCGGCCGACCGGGCGTGCAGCCTCAACGAGGGCATGCCCGCGAGACGCGTGGATCAGGTGTGCACGATCACGGTCCCCGGTGAGCGCCCCGGCCGCCCAGCGTTTCCCTGGTGGCACACCCTCCCTCCGGTCCACCCTCGGCGGGCGGGGACACCCTCGGACGGCACGTCCGGGCGAGCACATAGGCTGCGTGGATGGCGCGACCTGACGGGCGGCGGCCCGACCAACTCCGACCGGTGACCCTGACCCGACGCTGGAGCATCCATCCGGAGGGGTCCGTACTCGTCGAGTTCGGTGACACCCGGGTGCTCTGCACGGCGAGTGTCACCGAGGGGGTGCCGCGCTGGCGCAAGGGCTCCGGCCTGGGCTGGGTCACGGCGGAATACTCGATGCTGCCCCGGTCCACCACCACCCGCTCCGACCGGGAGAGCGTACGCGGCAAGATCGGCGGTCGTACCCACGAGATCTCCCGGCTGGTCGGCCGGAGCCTGCGGGCCTGCATCGACCTGAAGGCGCTCGGCGAGAACTCGATCGTGCTGGACTGCGACGTGTTGCAGGCCGACGGTGGCACCCGGACCGCCGCCATCACCGGGGCGTACGTCGCGCTGCACGACGCGGTGAACTGGCTGGCCGAGCGGAAGGCGCTGGCCGGCAAGCCGGCGACCGTGATGCACCGGTCGGTGGCGGCGGTCAGCGTCGGTGTGGTGGAGGGCGAGCCGCGACTCGACCTGAACTACCTTGAGGACGTGGCGGCCGAGGTGGACATGAACGTGGTATGCACCGGTACCGGGGACTTCGTCGAGGTGCAGGGGACCGGTGAGGCCGGTGTCTTCGCCCGGGACCAACTCGACGCGCTGCTCGATCTTGGGGTGCTCGGCTGTGCCGAGTTGACCGACGCCCAGCGGAAGGCGCTGGCCGAATGACCCAGGTACTGCTGGCGACCCGGAACGCCAAGAAGCTGGCCGAACTCCAGCGGATCCTCGACCACGCTCTCGGCCCGCAGCGCATCCAACTCGTCGGGCTGGCCGACGTGGCGCAATACCAGGAGGTCCCGGAGACCGGGCTGACCTTCGGGGAGAACGCGCTGCTCAAGGCGCGTGAAGGCGTCAAGTGGAGCAACCTGCCGACGATCGCCGACGACTCCGGGCTGGCGGTGGACGCCCTGAACGGCATGCCCGGGGTGTTCAGCGCCCGCTGGTCCGGCAAGCACGGTGACGACCAGGCCAACCTGGAGTTGGTACTCGCGCAGATCGCGGACGTACCGGACGAGCACCGAGGTGCCGCCTTCGTCTGCGCGGCGGCCCTGGTGCTGCCCGGCGGCAAGGAGCACCTGGTCGACGGCCGGCAGACCGGACGGCTGCTCCGGGCGTCGCGTGGCGAGGGGGGCTTCGGCTACGACCCGATCTTCCTCGCCGACGGGCAGGACCGGACGAACGCCGAACTCTCCCCGGCCGAGAAGGACGCGATCAGCCACCGGGGCAAGGCGTTGCGGGCCTTGGCGAAGGTGATCGCCAAGGTACTGCCGGCGGCCTAGCGGCCCGACACCCGGATGCGCACGTGGCGCCGGCTCCGCGCAGCGCCCGCTCGTGTTGCGGGTACGCGGGACGGGACGTCAACGTGGCCTTGGCGTACGGGGAGACGAGGATCGGCAGGCCGAGCCCGAGTACCTCGTTGAGGATGCCGAGGGCGAGGGTGTCGTTGATGCTGAGCGCCCACTTGTTGACCGTGTTGGACGTGGCGAGAGCGACCGGCAACAGTGGCGAGGTTCTGCCATGGCGAGGCTTCGCCACCGCCAGCTATTCACCCAGGCGGGCAGCCCCCGGTAGACCGTTCGCATGCCCTACCCCTCACAGCCTTCCGGCTCCGGTCACAAGCGGAGACTGCTCTCCGCCGCGACGGCGGCGACGCTGATCGCGGCGGGAGTCGCCGCGGTCCAACCGCCGGCGAGCGCGGCGCCTCCCGCGCCCGGTGCGCCCGCAGCGGGCGGTCCCACGCCCGGCCCGACCACCGCCTCGCAGCGCGTCACCCTGGTCACCGGCGACGTGGTGACGGTGACCACCTTCGCCGACGGCCAGCAGACGGCCGACGTCGACCGGCCGGACCAGGCCACCGGCGGCGTACGCGTCCAGGAGAACGGTGGGGACCTGTACGTCCTGCCGGACGAAGCTCTACCCCTGTTGGCCAGCAACACTCTGGACAGGCGGCTGTTCAACGTCACCGACCTGATCGAGATGGGGTACGACGACGCGAAGACCGCGAGCGTGCCGCTGATCGCCACGTACCCGGCGTCGAGAGGGCGCTCGGCTGACCCGGCCGCGCCGCGCGGCAGCAAGCTCGTCCGCAACCTGCCGAGCGTGGGTGGCGCGGCGCTGACCGCCGACAAGAAGCAGGCCCGCACCTTCTGGACCACCATCGCGCCGACCGCCGGCACCAGGTCCGGCCCCTCGCTCGGCGGCGGGCTGGCGAAGCTCTGGCTGGACGGCCGGGTGACGGCAGCCCTCAAAGAGAGCGTGCCGCAGATCGGCGCACCCGAGGCATGGGCGGCGGGGTACGACGGCGCCGGGGTGAAGGTCGCGGTGCTGGACACCGGCGTCGACGCCGGCCACCCCGACCTGGTCGACCAGATCGACGGCAAGGTCAGCTTCGTACCGGGTGAGGACACCGACGACGTGAACGGGCACGGTACCCACGTCGCCTCGACGATCGTGGGTACCGGGGCGGCCTCCGGCGGCGAGTACAAGGGAGTCGCGCCGGGTGCCGACCTGATCGTCGGCAAGGTGCTCGGCAACGACGGCTACGGTGCGGACTCCTGGATCCTCGCCGGCATGCAGTGGGCCGCCGAGTCCGGCGCCGACATCATCAGCATGAGCCTCGGCGACGCGTCGCTGACCGACGGCACCGACCCGATGACGATCGCGGTGGACACCCTGTCCGCGCGGTACGGCACGCTCTTCGTCGTCGCCGCCGGCAACGCCGGGCCGCAGAGCATCGGGTCACCCGGCACCGCCGGGAGCGCGCTGACCGTCGGCGCGGTGGACAAGCAGGACGACCTGGCGTACTTCTCCAGCACCGGACCGCTGGTGGGCAGCGGCGCGCTCAAGCCGGACATCAGCGCCCCCGGAGTCGACATCGCCGCGGCCCGCTCGCAGCAGATGACCGAGGGCACCGGCCTCTACCAGAGCATCAGCGGCACCTCGATGGCCACCCCACACGTGTCGGGTGCCGCCGCGATCCTGGCCCAGCGCCACCCCGACTGGTCCGGCCCGAAGCTCAAGGAAGCGCTGATGAGCAGCGCGAAGAGCCTGGCGGACGAATACCATCCGTACGAGGTGGGCACCGGACGACTCGACGTGGCCGCCGCCGTCCGCGGCAGCGTACGGGCCACCGGCTCGGCCTTCTTCGGCAACTTCGACTGGCCGCACGAGCCCACCGACGCGGCGGTGACCAGGCCGGTGACGTTCACCAACTCGGGCGCCAGCGATGTGACCCTCAACCTCGACATCACCGGTGCCGGCCCGTTCACCCTGGGCGCCACCTCGGTGACCGTACCGGCGGGCGGCAGCGCGGACGTAGCCGTCACCGGAGACCCGAGAGGATCCGCCCACGGCCAGCTCACCGGCTATCTGGTCGGTACCGACGCCGCCACCGGCACCGCGGTCACGCGTACCTCGCTCGGGCTGCTGAAGGAGGACGAGCGCCACGACCTGACGATCACGTTGATCGGCCGGGACGGCAAGCCCACCAGCTCGCCGGTGGTGGTGAACAAGGCCGGCGAGCAGTGGCCCTGGCTGTACCGCGTCGACGGGGAGGCGACACTGCGGCTCCCGCCGGGCACGTACACGGTCGAGGCCGTCCTGGACGTCCCGGGTGAGCGGGCCGACTCGCTCGGGCTCGCCCTGCTGGTCGACCCGGAGACCGTGCTCGACGGCTCGGCGGAGGTGGTCCTGGACGCGAGCGAGGCACGCCGGCTCGACACCGCCGCACCGCAACGCGCCGAGGACCGGCAGCGCCGGCTCGACTACACGGTCGAGTACGCCGACGGCAGCCGGTTCCGGGACGCCTACCGCATCCCGGTCAAGTACGACGACCTGTACGTCTCGCCGACCGAGAAGGCGGCCCAGACGTCGTTCACGCTGGCCACCCGCTGGCGCAAGGCCGAACCGACGCTGGACCTGAAGGTCCTCGGCCTGCTGCCGATCGAGGCGACGGTCCAGCCGGGCAGCACGCTCACCGCCGGCAGGGACCTCCTGAGGACGGTCTACGCGGGCACCGGCGCGCCCAGCGCGTACGCCGGCCTCGATGCCAGGGGCAAGATCGCGGTGGTGACCCGCAGCGACGCGGTCAGCGCACCGGACCGTACGGCTGCCGCGGTGGCCGCCGGGGCCCGGCTGCTGCTGGTCGTCAACGACGGGGTCGGCACCCTCAACGAGTACGTCGGCGAGGCGCCGATTCCGGTGGCAAGCGTGCACCGCGACGTCGGGGCGCTGCTGGTCAGGCTGGCCAAGACCGGCGTGATACGGCTGACCAGCACCCAGGTGCCGTACCCGAGCTATGTCTACGACCTGACCCGAAACTACTCCGGCCAGGTGCCGGACAGGGCGCTCAGGTACCACCCGAGCCGGCAGGACCTTGCCCGGATCGACGCGCGCTACCACGGCGTCAGGGAGACCGAGGGCTCCGGCTACCGGTACGACATGACGTTCACGCCAGCACTGGGCTTCCTGGAGCGGGAGTGGCACCCCGGCACCCGGACCGAGTGGGTCACCCCGGACCAGGTCTGGTACGAGGAGCACCGCCAGGGCAGCTGGACGGATTCGGCCAACCGCAACGCGTACGCCAAGGGTGGTACCACCCGGCTGGACTGGTTCGCGCCGGCGGTCAGGCCGGCGTTCAACCGGTCCTTCGCGGTGCAGAACAGCCGCTACCGCGATTTCATGACCATCAACGTGCAGGCGTGGAGCCCGTCCGGCGACGTGCTGGAACACGGCGGCAACCTGGACTGGGGTTCGGTGCCGACCCACCTGAAGCTCTTCCAGGGCGACACGCTGCTGCACGAGAACACGCAGGGGTCCGACCTGCAATGGGAGGAGGTGCCTGCCGGCACACGCCCCTACCGCCTGGTGTTGGACGCGTCACGCCCGGCCGAGGAATGGCGGCTGTCGACCCGTACGCACACGGAGTGGGACTTCGTCTCCAGCTCCAACGCGGCGGACCGGTTCGAGCCGCTCGCGCTGTTGCAGATGGAGTACCGCCTCGACACCGACCTGCGCGGTGACGTGCGGGCGGGCACCACCCAGGAGATCCGCCTCAAGGCGATTCCGCAGCAGGGTGGCGGCCCCAGCACCGGCACCGTCACCTCCGTCACCCTTGAGGTGTCGTACGACGACGGCGCCAGTTGGCAGCGGGTGACTCTGCGCAAGAGCGCCGCCGGATGGTGGCACGGCACGCTCAAGCTGGCGAAGCGGTCCGGCGGTTTCCTGTCGGTGCGGGCCACCGGCACGACCGACGCCGGGTTCAGCATCGACCAGGAGATCATCCGGGCGTACGGCCTGCGATGAGACCACTTGACGGGCCCTGGGCCGGCGACGTCCCGGGGCCCGTCTCCCCTGGTCGTCGGCACCTGCGGACTGTCCAGGATCCAACGTCGTGGCGCATACTCTCCCTGCTCCGACAGGTGGAGGGGAGGCGCACGCCGTTGCTGGGTGGACTAGGACTGAGTCCCGACCACGAGTCGGTGTACCGCCTGCTGGTGGCTCGGATGACGGCCGGCTCGGCCGAACTCGCCGATGCGCTGCGGCTGCCCGTGGCGACGGTCGACGCGGCGTTGTCACACCTGCTGGCGTACGGGCTGGTGACCCGTACGCCCGACGCCGAGTTCTCCGCCGCGCCGCCCGCGGTGGCGCTCGGCGCGCTGATCAGCGAACGGCGGGACGCCCTGCGCAGCGCCGAACTGGCGCTCGTCACGCTCGCCGAGGAGCACCGTGGGGCGACGGCGGGCCGGAGCATCAGTGAGCTGATCGAGGTGGTCACCGGGGTCGACGCGATCCAGCACCGGTTCGCGCAGGTGCAGCACGCCGCCCGTACCCAGGTGCGCACCTTCGTCACCGCGCCGTTCGTCGCCGTACCCCCGGGTGCCAACCGGGCGGAGACGGTGCTGATCGACCGGGGAATCGGCTACCGGGTCGTGCTGGAACGAGCGGTACTCACCGAACCCGGCGCGGTCGCCGAGACGATCGAGTCGCTGGGCAACGGCGTCCAGGTACGGGTGGTCGAGTCGCTGCCGCTCAAACTCGTGCTGGCCGACGCCGAACTGGGCCTGGTGCCGCTGACCGTCGGGTTGGGCGGGGAGCCCGGTGCCGTGCTGCTGCACCGCAGTGGTCTACTGGCCGCGCTGGACGCCCTGTTCGAGATCGTGTGGCAGCGCGCGTATCCACTTGAGGTGACGGCGCTGAACGGATTGATCGATGCCGACGACCCCGGAGCAGACACCAGGACACCCACCGAGCTGGACCGCCGGATACTCGCGTTGCTGCTGGCCGGGTTCACCGACCAGGTCGTCGCCACCCAGCTTGACCTCTCGCTGCGTACGCTGCAGCGCCGCCTGCGCCACCTGATGGATCTCGCCGGCGTGGAGACCCGAATGCAGCTGGGCTGGTACGCGGCACGCCACAACTGGGCATGACGGCTACCCGACTTCCCGAGGGCGGCCATGACCAGCACGATGTGCCGGGCGATCGCGGTGTAGAGCCGCGCTTGGCACTGGTCCAGGCCGAAATGGTCGTTGCCGAACTCGAAGTCCTCCTCGACCGGCCGGTTCGTCAACCACCCCGGACCCCGCGCCACCTGAGGGATCGGGGAATCTCAGTGGGGTGGGGACCCCGGCGAAATTCCCCGATCCGGTGGACGCGTGGAAAGCGGAACCCGCAGGAAGTCGCCGTCAGGCGTGCGGAACTGTTCAGAGCCGGAGTTCGCGGCCTGGCCAGCGGGATCGTAGCCACCGGTCGTGGCTGGCCACGACGATGGCGCCCGGCCCGCCGCCCATGGCCTCCTCCAACTCGTCGGAGAGCCGGGGCGAGAGGTGGTTCGTCGGCTCGTCGAGCAGCAGCAATTCGGGCGGGTCGGCCACCAGCAGCGCCAGTGCGAGCCGGCGGCGCTGGCCGACCGAGAGTTCCCCGACCGGACGCGCCAGGTCGCGCGGGGCGAGCAGGCCGAGCGAACGCAGCGGTACGGCCTCGGCACGCCGGGCGCCGAGCACCTGCTCGTAGGTGTCCCGCGCCGTACGGTCCGGCCGGTCGAAGACGGTGTCCTGGGCCAGCAGCCCCACCGTCAGCCCGCTGCGCCGGTTCACCTCGCCGTCGGCCTCCAGCCGCCCGGCCAGTACCGCGAGCAGGGTGGACTTGCCGGCGCCGTTCGGACCGGTGACCAGTAGCCGGTCGGTGGCCTGCACGTCGAGGCGGTCGAGGGCGAGCCGGCCGGGCACCCGGACGTCCCGCAGCGACAGCAGGATCCCGTCCGGTGATCTGCTGGCCAGCCCGGTGGCCCGGAACCGCAGCGGCTCGGGCGGCTTGCGTACCTGGTCGCGCTCCAGTTCGTCGAGCCGGCGGGTGGCGTTGCGTACCCGGCGGGAGATCTGCTGCTGCACCCGGCCGGTGGTGTGGCCGTATCCCATTTTCTCGCTGTCCCGTCTCGCCCGGCCCGGCGCGACCTGGTGTGCGGTCACCGAGGCCGAGTGTCGCAGTTCGGCGAGTTCCTCCTGCTCCTCCGCGAACCGCCGCTGCCAGCGTTCCCGCTCGGCCCGCTTCTCCGCCTGGTAGTCGGTGTAGTTGCCGCCGTATCGGGTCGGGCCGTCGACGGCCGGGTCGAGGTCGAGCAGGTCGGTGCAGACCGCGTCCAGGAACGCCCGGTCGTGGCTCGCCACCACGACCACCCCGGGCAGGTCGCGGAGCTGCTCCTCCAGGAAGGTGGCGGCGTTGTCGTCGAGGTGGTTGGTCGGCTCGTCGAGCAGCAGCGCGGCGGGACGCCGGACCAGCAGCGCCGCCAGGGCGAGCCGGCCGCGCTGCCCGCCGGAGAGCGAGGCGAGGGTACGCCCGTGCGGCAGCTCGCCGAGGCCGAGCCCGGCGAGGACGATCTCGGCGCGCCGGTCGGCGTCCCAGGCTGAGTGCCGCTCCGCGCGGTCGAGCCGTTCGCCGTACTCGGTGAGCAGGTCGGGATAGCCGGGAGCGTCCTCCGGAGTGTCGGCGAGCGCCTGGCTGAGCCGGTCGAGTTCGGCGAGATCCTCGCGGGCCTCCCGCAGGGCGTCGTCGAGTACGTCGGTGATCGTCGACGCGGGCGCGAACGGCATCTCCTGGTGTAGGAAGCCGAGATCCGGTGGCCGGACGACGCTGCCGCCGTCTGGCTCGTCCGCCCCGGCGAGCAGCCGGAGCAGGGTGGACTTGCCGACGCCGTTCTCGCCGATCAGCCCGATCCGGTGTCCGGGCGCGGCGGTGAGGGAGACACCGTCGAGCACCCGGCGGCTACCGAGGGTACGGACGAGATCATGGGCGAGCAGGGCTGACTGGGACATCGCGACACCGCCGAGAAGGATCGAGCCTTTCGCCCGCCGGGCAGTGCCTCGGACGCGGGCGCGGGAAGGTGTCAGCGGCTCACATCACCCTCAACATATCCGGGGCCGGGCCGAACCCGCAACGGATCCCAGGCTTCGCCGTACCCGGTCCGGCTCAGCCTGGGCGGGTCATCCTCGGCGGCCCCGCCGTCCGGGGTGCCCGGGCCGCAGGCACCCCGGACGGTACGCGTCGACGCCCGGTTCAGTTGACGTACCAGTGGTTCAGCTGATGTACCAGGAGGAGGCGCGGTCGTTCCAGCCGAAGCCGCCGAGGTTCGGCGTGTAGTGGTTGACGGTGAACGAGGGACCGGTGAAGCGACCGTCCTGGAAGATCCGTACCGAGCACCTGGTGTTGGCGGTGCTGAGATCCGTCTTGACCGAGGTGAGGACGTCGTTCCAGCCGGCCGGTACGACCGGGACCGAGATCTCCCGGTCGGTCATCGTGGCGGTGCAGGCGCTGGACTTGTAGTAGCGCAGCGTCCCGCCCCGGTAGTCGGCGTCCTTCCACAGTTGCGCGACGAGATAGCTGGCCTGGCTCCCCACGTCCTTCCTGGCCTGCTCCGGCGACCCGGCACAGGCCAGTTCCGCGGTGTCCGCGTTGTACGCGCAGTGCGGCGCGCCCGTACCGCCCGGCGTGGCGGCGTACGCGGTGGAACTGCCGAGGACGGTCGAGGCGACGGCGAGGGCGAGCATTGTGCCGATGGTGGTGACGAGTCGTACTCTCATTTTCTCTCCCGCTTTCTTCCGAGTGATTCTCGATTGGTCGCCGGATCCGACAGCGTCAATCTCCTGCTGTCGGATCGACGTCCCTTGTGCTTCGAGGCTCGGCCGCCGTACCTGTCGTACGGTAGGGTCTGACGCGACCTGACAACGCCCTGACAAGGTGGGGGTCTGGATGCGTGCAGGCGACGACTCGGATCGAGAAGGCATTTCCGCCGAACCACCGGACCCGGTCACCGAATTCGCCGAGGAGTTACGCCGTCTTCGCGCCGGGGCGGGAAATCCGTCGTTTCGGCGAATGGCTGCGGTGTCCCGGTCGATCTCGCACACCACGCTGCACGAGGCGGCCTCCGGAGCGCGTTTCCCGTCCTGGGAGACCACCCGGGAATTCGTCCGGGCCTGCCACGGCGACGAGACGGCGTGGCGGAGCAGGTGGGAGTCGGCCCGTGCCGCCGCCGACTCCACCCCGCCAGCCGTGGGGGAGTCCGGACCGGCGCCGGTGACCGGCAGCTCCCATCCGGTGCCGGCAGCGGGAGGCCGTCCCGGCCTGGGATGGGCTCGTCGCGGTTCCGCGCGGCTCGGCGGGCCGGTCACGCTGGGCGCGCTGGCTCTGGTCGGTGCGCTGCTGGCGGCGGCCCTGCTCGTCGCCGCCTGGCCCGATCGGGAGCCGTCCGGCGCCCCGACCGGTGTCACGTCGGCGGGCACCGCCAGCACCGGCCTGGCGGAGGTGCCGGCCGGCCCGCTGATCGACGGCGACCGGAGCCGGTTCATCACCGACGTCACGATCCCGGACGGCACCCGGGTACGGGTCGACGAGACCTTCGTGAAGATCTGGGAGATCCAGAACGCCGGCACGGTCTCCTGGCGCAACCGCTATCTCCAGCGGGAGGACGTGCCTCCCCGGCCGGGGAGCTGCCGGACTCCGGAGCGGATTCCGATCGGCGACACCCTGCCGAACGAGCGGGTGAAGGTCTCCGTCACGGTGACCGCTCCGGCCGCGCCGACCACCTGCATGGTGCGGTGGAAAATGGTCGACGAGGTCGGACGACAGCTCTTTCCCACCGCCCGACCGGTGTTCTTCCTGGTCCACGTCGACGCCGCGACCGGCACCCCCGGCCCGGTCTAGCCACCAGACCAGCCAACCGGGCCGGCTCCAGCCTGGGCGGATCGGCGGGTCAGTGGCTCCGGCGGAGACCGTTCGACAAGCCAGTGGCTCCGGCCGGGACGGTCAACGGTCAGCGGCTCCACCCGAGGCGGTCGGCGGTCAGCGGCTCCAGCCTGGGCGGTCGGCGGTCAGCGGCTCCAGCCCGGGTCCCGGCCGACGACTCCGAGGATCCGGTCCAGGGTCGGCGCCGTGGCCGGTACGGGGACCTCGGGTCCGTAGACGCCCATCTGCCGGCCCTGCTCGGCGCTCTTCACCACCTCGTCGTGCACGTAGCCGAGCAGGTCGTCGGGCCAGCTCGGGTGCTGGCCGGTCGCCTTCGCCAGATCCCAGCCGTGCACCACCAGCTCGGTCACGATCATCCCGCCGACCAGCGCGGCCGGCAGCTCGGTCGGGCCGCCCATGTGGGTGGTGCCGGCCCACGCGGCCGGCTCGGCCCAGGTGCCGGCGACCCGCTCCACCCGCGCCGTCAGCTCGGCCGCCCAGTCGCCCCCGGTCAGGTCCAGTTCCGTCTCGCTGCCGGCCGGCGGCGGTACGGTCTCCTTCCGCCCGGCACCCTCCAGCGACGGACCCCAGAACAGCAGGTGGTTGACCAGCTTCCGGACGTCGTACTCGGCGCACGGGGTGGGGTTGTCGAGCTGGTCGGGCTTGATGTCGCGGATGATCTCGATAAGCGGTGCGCCCGCCCGGGCCACCAACTGCGCGTCAGGCATGCCGGCAAGCAAACCACGAGGTGAGGCGGTCGTCTTGAACGAACGCGACATAACCTGGCGGGCGTGGCGAGGGACGTACGCGAACTCGGCGGGGCGTGGACCAGATACCAGCGCCACGCCTTCGCGACCCCGTCACCGGACCTCGCCCCGTACGTCGAGCGCTACTGGATCGTCTCCTGGGAGTACGCCGAGCCGTACCGGCAGTTGATCGTGCCGTACCCGAACGTGCACCTGACGTTCCGCGGTGGTCGCGGGATCGTGACCGGCGTCAGCAGCGGCCATCAGGTCAGGGTGTTGGCCGGCGTCGACGGGGTCTTCGGGGTGGCGTTCCGGCCGGGCTGCTTCCGGCCGTTCCTTGGTGGGCCGGTCTCGACCATCACCGACCGGTCGATCGACGCGCGGGAGATCTTTCCGGGCGACCTGCCCGAGCCGCCCGACGTGCCGACGGTGCAGGACTACCTGCGTCGACGGCTCCCCGAACCCGACCCCCGGGCGGAGTCGGTCGCGGAGATCGTCGCCACGGTCGCCGCCAGCCCGGAGATCAACCGGGTGGACGCGCTCGCCGACCACCTGGGGATGGGGGTCCGGGCGGTGCAGCGGCTCTTCGCCGAGTACGTCGGCATCGGGCCGAAGTGGGTGATCCGGCGCTACCGGCTGCACGAGGTGACCGAGCGACTGGCCCGGGGTGAACCGGTCGACTGGGCCGCCCTCGCCGCCGAACTCGGCTACGCCGACCAGGCGCACTTCGGCCGCGACTTCCGGAAGATGTTCGGCGAGCCGCCGACCCGGTACGCCGAGCGCTACTAGTCGGCTTGCCGGCTGGTCGGTTGGTCGGCTCGAACTTCGGCTAGTCGGCTGGCCGGCTCGAACTCGACCGGGTCGCCGGACCACTCGGCGGAGCACCAGGGCGGGGTCTACCGGAGCCGGTTGCCGTGCACGGTGCGGTGGCGGCGTACGGCATCGCGGTTGGCGCAGCGGGGCGAGCAGTAGCGCTGCTGCCCGCCCCGGGAGGTGTCGACGTAGATGGTCCGGCAGCCGTCGGCCGCGCAGCGACCGAGCCGGGACATGCCACGCCCGGCCAGGTGCAGCGCGGTGCCGACGCTGACCAGGGCCCGCAGCACCGCGCCGAGCGGTACGCCGTCGTCCCGGTAGTGCAGGTGCCAGCCGGTGCCGGTGTGGTCGGTGAGCCGGGGGTACGCCGACGCCGCCGCCAGCAGCCGGTTGACCAGCGCGGCCCGCTGCGCGGGTTCGACGGCGTCGACGATCTCGCACCACTGGTCGATCAGTTCCAGTGCCACGGTCAGGTCCTGCTCACCGACCGGCATGTCCAGTACCACCCCGGCGGCGGCGCACCGGCGTACCAGGTCGGGTAGGGATCGGGGGCGGTTGTTGGCCAGGTCGGCGACGAGTCGTACGGCGTCCTGTCCGTAAGGGTTGAGATGCACAATGCCATTACAGCAGGCTCGGACCATGAGCGACGAGAACGGGCACCACTGGCAGACCCGGTCCCGCCACCGGACCAGCGACGGCACCGTGAGCTATCAGCGGTGTGCATGCGGGACGTGGCGGCTGCTGGCACGCGGAGTGAGCCCAAGATTCTCGGCGACTTCTGGTTCGCCACCCGCTGGTTCGCCACCCGCTGGTTCGCCACCCGCTGGTTCGCCACCCGCTGGTTCGCCACCCGCTGGTTCGCCACCCGCCAAA
>NZ_BONX01000024.1 GCF_016862935.1 Plantactinospora mayteni | reverse complement strand
CTTCTGGTTCGCCACCCGCTGGTTCGCCACCCGCTGGTTCGCCACCCGCTGGTTCGCCACCCGCTGGTTCGCCACCCGCTGGTTCGCCACCCGCCAAAACTCGCCAAGAATCTTGCGCACTCCCGCCAGCGGCAGCCGGCGAGCCCGGGGCGGCGGTGGGCGGCTCGGCGGTCAGCCTTCGTTGGGTCCGTCGACCGGGGCGAAGGTGAGTCCGTCCGCCGGGTCGACCTCGACGAGTTGACCGTCCCGCACCCGGTACGCGACGTTGTGCCGGGTCCTGGCTTGGAACTCCGCCCACTGGGCCTCGCCCCACTCGCCGAGATCCGCTGTGTCGATCTCGTCGTAGTCGGGCGACACCGCGTGCTGGACCACGTAGACGACGTTGTCTCGCACCTCCAGCCGCCACAGGTCGTCCGGCTCGTCACCCTCGGCCTCGATCACGCCGTCGACCACGTGGTCGAAGGTGAACTCCGCGAACTCGTCGGCATAGACCCGGCCGGAGACCGGTGCGGCGAGTTCCCCGGCCAGCGCGGCACCGGGCTTGAGGAAGGTGTCGACCAGGTACGCCATCCACCGCTCGGCGTGGTAGAACTTCTCCTCCTCGTCCCAGCCGAGGGTGGCGCCGTCCTCGGACGGTATCCACTGGCACCAGAGGCCCGGCTGTTCCGGCGGCGGCGTGCTGCCGTCGAGTACGTCCGGCTCGATGTCCTGCCCCGCGTAGCCGCCGCCGTCGACGAAGTAGGGCCCCCTGGCCCGGTGCATGTGCCGGACTCCGGCGAACCGGGTCAGGTAACGGATCTCGGCCGCGTTGAGCGGCGGCGAGATGCTGACCCGGCCCGTGAAGGTCGTCTCGTAACCCATGCCGGATGTTCTACCCCAGGGGTCCGACCTCCGTCTCGATCGCGGCCCGCAACTCGGGTCCGGCGACCACCGCCCGGGCCGCCTCCATCGCCGGGGCGAGGAAGATGTCCGGCCCCGGCTCGCCGACGACGTCCCGCAGCGCCGCGAGTGCCGCCCGGCCGGCCGGGGACGGGGTCAGCGGGGCCCGCAACTGCAATCCGCGTACCCCGGCGATCAGTTCCACCGCGAGCAGGCTGGACAGGTTCTCCAGCACCGTACGCAGCTTCTTGGCCGCCGCCCAGCCCATCGAGACGTGGTCCTCCTGCATGCCACTGGTCGGCAGCGAGTCGACCGAGGCGGGTGCGGCCAGCCGCCGGTTCTCCGCGACGATCCCGGCCGCGGTGTACTGCGCGATCATCAGCCCGGAGTTGACCCCGGCATCGGGGGAGAGGAACGCCGGCAACTCCCGGGACCGGGTGACGTCGAGCAGCCGGTCGACCCGGCGTTCGGCGATCGCCCCGACCTCGGCGGCGGCGATGGCCAGGAAGTCGGCGGCGAAGCCGAGCGGGGCGCCGTGGAAGTTGCCGGTCGACTCCACCCGGCCGTCCGGCAGTACGACCGGGTTGTCCACCACCGAGCGGAGTTCCCGGCCGGCGACCTGGTCGACGAAGGCGAGGGTGTCCCGGGCTGCCCCGGCGACCTGCGGCGCGCAGCGCATCGAGTACGCGTCCTGCACGGCGTGCGACAGGTCGTCCCGGTGGGAGTCCATGATGGACGAACCCTGGAGCAGTCGGTGGATGTTGGCCGCCGAGCGCGCCTGCCCGGGGTGCGGGCGGATCGCGTGCAGCTCCGGCAGGAACGGCCGCTCCGAGCCGAGCATCGCCTCGATGGCGAGTGCCGCCGTCACGTCCGCCATCGTGAACAGGTGCCCGGCGTCGGCGATCGCCAGCAGCAGCATCCCGAGCATCCCGTCGGTACCGTTGACCAGCGCCAGCCCCTCCTTGGCGGCCAGTGTCACCGGCCGCAGCCCGGCCGCGCGCAACGCGACAGCCGCGTCCTGTCGGCTGCCGTCCGGGCCGACCACCCAGCCCTCGCCGAGCAGCACCAGCGCGCAGTGCGCCAGCGGGGCCAGGTCGCCGGAGGCGCCGAGCGAGCCGTGCTCCGGTACCCACGGGGTGATCTCGGCGTTGAGCAGGTCGGCGAGCGCCTGGGCCAGATCGGGGCGTACCCCGGAGTGGCCGAGCGCGAGCGAGCGGATCCGGAGCAGCATCATCGCCCGGACCACCTCGCGGGGCATCGGGGCGCCCACCCCGGCGGCGTGCGAGCGGATCAGCGCGTGCTGCAACTCGGCCCGCCGCTCCGGTGCCACGAAGGTGTTGGCGAGCGCGCCGAACCCGGTCGAGACGCCGTACACCGGGCGGCCGGTCTGCTCGATCCGGTCGACGATCGCCCGGCTGGCCGCCATAGCGTCCAGTGTGGACGGATCGAGGGCGACGGTGGCGGTGCCCCGGGCCACCGCCAGCACGTCGGCCGGGGAGATCCCGGTGGGCTGGACGGTGACGACGGTTCGGGTCACGGTTGACATTGCGGCACTCCGTTGTGCAGGACCTGGCTGATCAGTGGAACACCGGGCCGGTAGGCCAGGTGCAGAAAAGAGGGCGCGTCGAGGATGCTCAGGTCGGCCGGTACGCCCGGCCGGAGCACTCCGGCGTCCAGGCGGCGCAGCGCCCGCGCGCCACCGGCGGTGGCCGCCCAGACCGCCTCCGCCGGGGTCATGCCCATCTCGCGGACCGCGAGCGCGACACAGAACGGCATCGACGAGGTGTACGACGACCCGGGGTTGCAGTCCGTCGCCAGCGCCACGGTCACCCCGGCGTCCAGCAGCCGCCGCGCGTCCGGGTACGGCGACCGGGTGGAGAACTCGGCGCCGGGCAGCAGCGTCGCCACCGTCTCCGACATCGCCAGCGCGTCGACGTCCAGATCGGAGAGATGGGTGCAGTGGTCGACGCTGGCCGCGCCCAGCTCCACCCCGAGCTGCACCCCCGGCCCGGGACCGAGCTGGTTGGCGTGCACCCGCACTCCGAGCCCGGCGGCCTGCCCGACGGTGAGGATCGCCCGCGCGTGGTCGGCGTCGAAGGCACCCCGCTCGCAGAAGACGTCGATCCACTTCGCGTACGGCAGCGCGGCCCGGAGCATCGGCCCGCAGACCAGTCCGACGTAGTCGTCGGGCCGGTCGGCGTACTCCGGCGGCACGACGTGGGCGCCGAGGAACGTCGTCTCGGGGGTGAACTCGGTGGCGATCCGCAGCGAGCGGGCCTCGTCGGCGACGCTGAGCCCGTACCCACTCTTGATCTCGATCGTGGTGCTGCCCTGCCGCATCGCCTCGGCGCGCAGCCGCCCGACGGTGTCGCGGAGCCGGTCGTCGTCGGCGGCCCGGGTGGCGGCGACGGTGGTCCGGATCCCACCCCCGGTGTACGGCTCGCCGGCCATCCGGGCGGCGAACTCGGCGCCCCGGTCGCCCGCGAAGACCAGGTGGGCGTGGCTGTCCACGAACCCGGGCAGCACCGCCCGGCCGTCGGCGTCGATCCGTCGGTCGGCGGCCGGGGCGTAGCGTGCCGGCCCGATCCAGGCGACCTCGCCCTCCTCGACCAGCAGCGCCGCCTTGCGGCGGATGCCGAGCGGCCCGCCCTCACCGATCCCGGTGTTGGTGACCAGCTCGCCGATGTTGTCGATCAGCAGGTTCACGCGGTCACCGTCCGGATTGCCGCGACCAGTTCGTCGGCGTTGTCGATCAGCGGGTTCACGCGGTCACCGTCCGGGTCGCTGCGGCTAGTTCGTCGGCGTTGTCGATCAGCGGGTTCACGCCGTCACCGTCCGGTTCGCCGGGGCCGGTTCGCCGGGCGTTGTCGATCGGCGGGTTCATCGCGTCACCGCCGTGATCGCCGCCGCCAGCTCGGCCGGCACGTCGAGCGTCTCGTGCCGGCCGTCCCGGACCACCGGCCGGCCGTCGACCAGCACGTCGGTCACGTCGGCGGCGCCGGCCGCGAAGAAGATCCCGACCGGCGGTGTCCCGGCGGTCCGGGCGCTGTCCAGCCGGACGGTCACCAGGTCGGCCCGACCGCCGGGCGTCAGCCGGCCGGCGTCCGGCCAGCCCAGCGCGGCATGTCCGGTGGCGGTGGCGGCGGGCAGCAGCTCGGCCGGGGTGAAGTGACCCCGGGCCAGGGTCGCCAGCCGCAGGTCCAGCTCCAGCGCCCGGGCCTCCTCGAAGAGGTCGACCACGGCGTGACTGTCGCTGCCGAGGCTGATCGGGCTGCCCTCGTCGGCCAGCTCGCGGACCGGCCCCACCCCGTCGGCCAGGTCCCGTTCGGTGGTCGGGCAGACGCAGGCGCCGGTGCCGCTGCGCCCGAGCGCCCGGACGTCCGGCCCGGTCAGGTGGGTGGCGTGCACCGCCGTGGTGGCCGGGCCGAGCACGCCGGCCTCGGCCAGCAGCGCGGTCGGGCTCTTCCCGTGGTACGCCAGACACGCCTCGTTCTCGGCCGGTTGCTCGGAGAGGTGCAGGTGCAGCGGGGCGGCCCGGTCGGCGGCCCAGCCGGCCACCTCGGCGAGTTGGTCGGCCGGTACCGCCCGGACCGAGTGGATCGCCGCGCCGAGCCGGGCGTGCGGGCCGGCCGGGGTGAACGCGGCGGCCCGCTCGGCCCAGCGTGCCGCATCGCCGTCACCGAACCGCAGTTGCGGACCGGTCAGCGGCTTGCCGTCCACGGTGGCGGTCAGATAGCAGGTGTCCAGCAGGGTGAGCCGGATTCCGGCCTGGGCGGCGGCCTCGACCAGCGCCGTACTCATCACGTTCGGGTCGGCGTACGGGGTGCCGTCCGGGGTGTGGTGCAGGTAGTGGAACTCGCCGACGCAGGTGATGCCGGCGAGCGCCATCTCGGCGTACGCGGCCCGGGCCAGGGCGAGGTAGCGCTCCGGGTCGAGGCGGTCGGCGACCGCGTACATCCCGGTGCGCCAGGCCCAGAAGTCGCCCCGGTTGCCGTGGCTGCGCCCGCGCAGAGCCCGGTGGAAGGCATGCGAGTGCGCGTTGGCCAGCCCCGGCAGGGTCAGCCCGGGCAGCCGCCGGGCGTCCGGCGGCGGCACCGGTACGCCGGGAGTGATCGTGCCGAACCGGCCGTCGGTGGTCACCTCGACCAGTACGTCGGCGTCGGGCTCGGGGCGGTCCGGCAGCCAGGCGTACTCGGCGTGGTAGCGGCCGGAGGCGGGGGCGGTCATCCGGCGGCCAGCTGGGCGAGCAGGTCGGCCAGCCGGCGTACGCCCTCGGCACAGTCGTCGTCGCCGGCCGCCTCGGCCGGGGAGTGTGAAACCCCGGTCGGGTTGCGTACGAAGAGCATCGCGGTCGGTACGTGCTCGGCCAGGATCCCCGCGTCGTGCCCGGCGGCGGTCGGCAGCACCGGTACGCCCTCGGCGAGCACCTGGCGGAATGCCTTGACCAGTCCGCCGTCGAACTCGACGAGTGGACTGAGCGACTCGCGGGTCACCTCAAGCGTCGTACCGTCCCGGGTGGCCCGGTCGGCGGCCTTGGCGCGTACCCCCTCGACCAGCGCCTCCAGGGTGCCGGTGTCGGCGGCCCGGGCGTCCAGCCAGCCGCGGACCCGGGCCGGGATCGCGTTGGTGGCGTTCGGCTCCACCTCGACCCGGCCGATCGTGGCGTGCGCGCCGCGCAGCCGGGCCTCCTTGTTCGCGGCCAGCACCGTGAACGCGTAGGTCAGCATCGGGTCGTGGCGGTCGGCCATCCGGGTCGTGCCGGCGTGGTTGGCCTCGCCCGCGAAGTCCAGCCGCCAGCGGCCGTGCGGCCAGATCCCGCTGGCCACCCCGACCGGTGCGCCGAGGTCGACCAGGGCCCGGCCCTGCTCGACGTGCAGCTCGACGAAGGCGCCGATCCGGCCCAGCAGCTCCGGCCGGGCCCCCGCCGGCCGGCCGCCCATCGCCTCGGCCAGGCTGACGCCCTGCCGGTCGGTCAGCGCCGCCGCCCGCTCCGGATCGAGCGCCCCGGTCAGCAGCCGCGAGCCGAGACAGGGTACGCCGAACCTCGAGCCCTCCTCCTCGGCGAACGCCACCACCCCGACCGGACGGCGGAACTCCCGACCCTCGGCACGGAGCGCTCGGACGGCCAGCAGGGCGCTGACGATGCCGAGCGGGCCGTCGTAGCCGCCACCGTGCGGGACGGAGTCGAAGTGGCTGCCGAGCAGGACGGCGTCGCCCCGCTCCGGCGGCGGGCCGTACCAGGCGACCAGGTTGCCGTTGCCGTCCGGCTCGACGGTGTGCGCCCCGTCGGCCTCGGCGACGCGCTGGAACCACCGCTCCAACTCGCGTACCGGCTCGGCGAAGCCGTACCGGAGGTAGCCGCCGGTGCCCGGGTCGCGGCCGATCGGGGCGATCTCCGCCCAGAGCCGGGTAAACCAGGTGTGCACGGGGATCGGATTCGGGGACAACGCGGCCCGCCTACCCTTCGGCCATCGGGATGCGCAGGTTGCCCCGGGCGGCTGCCGCGACCGCCTCCGGATAGCCGGCGTCGACGTGCCGGAGTACCCCGGTCGCCGGGTCGTTGCCGAGTACCCGCTCGATCTTCTGCCCGGCCAGCGGACTGCCGTCGGCGACGCAGACCTGTCCGGCGTGGATGGAGCGGCCGATGCCGACCCCGCCGCCGTGGTGGATGCTCACCCAGGACGCGCCGCTGGCGGTGTTGACCAGCGCGTTCAGCAGCGGCCAGTCGGCGATCGCGTCGGAGCCGTCGGCCATCGCCTCGGTCTCCCGATAGGGCGAGGCGACCGACCCGGAGTCCAGGTGGTCCCGGCCGATCACCACCGGGGCGGTCAGCTCGCCGCTCGCCACCATCTCGTTGAACCGCACCCCGGCCCGGTCCCGTTCGCCGTGGCCGAGCCAGCAGATCCGGGCCGGCAGGCCCTGGAAGGCGACCCGCTCACCGGCCAGCCGGATCCACCGGGCCAGCGACTCGTTCTCCGGGAAGAGGTCCAGTACCGCCCGGTCGGTGGCGGCGATGTCGGCCGGGTCGCCGCTCAGTGCCGCCCAGCGGAACGGCCCCTTGCCCTCGCTGAACAGCGGCCGGATGTACGCCGGCACGAAGCCGGGGAACGCGAACGCCCGGTCGTACCCGCCGAGCTGCGCCTCGCCCCGGATCGAGTTGCCGTAGTCGAAGACCTCGGCACCTCCGTCGAGGAAGCCGACCATCGCGGCGACGTGCTTCACCATGGCCGCCCGGGCCCGTTCGGTGTATTCCGCCGGCTTCACCCGGGCCAGCTCGGCGGCGTCGGCCAGCTCCACCCCGTCCGGCACGTACGACAGCGGGTCGTGCGCGCTGGTCTGGTCGGTGACGATGTCGATCTCGACGCCCCGGCGCAGCAGCTCGGGGAAGACGGTGGCGGCGTTGCCGACCACCCCGACCGAGAGTGCCCGGCGCTCCCGCTTGGCGGCGAGAGCCTGCTCGACGGCCTCGTCCAGCGAGTCGGCCACGGTGTCGAGATAGCGGGTGGCGACCCGGCGGGCCAGCCGCTCGGGGTCGACGTCGACGATCAGGCAGGCGCCGCCGTTCATGGTCACCGCGAGCGGCTGGGCCCCGCCCATCCCGCCGCAGCCGGCGGTCAGGGTCAGGGTGCCGGCCAGCGAGCCGCCGCTCGATTGCTGCCCGTCAGCGCGGCTGGCGGCGATCTTCGTCGCTACGGCGGCGAAGGTCTCGTAGGTGCCCTGGAGGATGCCCTGGGTGCCGATGTAGATCCACGAGCCGGCGGTCATCTGGCCGTACATGGTCAGGCCGAGCTGTTCGAGGCGGCGGAACTCCGGCCAGGTTGCCCAGTCGCCGACCAGGTTCGAGTTGGCGATCAGCACCCGGGGCGCCCACTCGTGGGTCCGCAGCACCCCGACCGGCCGACCCGACTGCACCAGCATGGTCTCGTCGTCGGCGAGCGAACCGAGCGTCCGGACCAGCGCGTGGTACGACGGCCAGTCCCGGGCGGCCCGGCCGGTGCCGCCGTACACGACCAGGTCGTCGGGGCGCTCGGCCACCTCCGGGTCGAGGTTGTTCATCAGCATCCGCAGCGCCGCCTCCTGCGGCCACCCGGCGGCGGTCCGGGTGGTGCCGCGGGCGGCGCGGATCGGCTCGGGCATGTCAACTCCTCCTGCGGTGGGAACGGTTCGACGGTGGTCTGCGGTGCGGCTTTGGTGGGTGCTGCGGTGCGGGACGGCTCGGACGGGTGACGTGTGCGGCGGTGCGGCATCGGCGGTGGGCTGTGTGCGGTGGGGCTGGGGCGGTGAAATGCCGGTGGCTAACCGACGAACAACTGGCGGCGGGCGGCGGACTGCTCGAACTCCTCCAGCCGGCGCTGGGCGTCGGCCGGTGCGGCGTCGCAGATCGCCTGGAGCAGCACCATCGACAGCGCCATCGGCGCGGTGTGCAGGTCGAAGACGAGTTGGGCGCCGACTGCGGCCGGCAGCACGATGTCGGCGTACTCGGCGGCCGGGCTGACCGCCGAGTCGGTGATCGCCACCACCGACATCCCGGCCGCGCGGGCGTCCCGGAGCGCCTCCAGCGCCTCCCGGGGATAGCGGGGCAGCACGATGCCGAGCAGCGCGCTCGCCCCGGCCGCCCGGGCCTGTTCCAGCCGGTCGGTGAGGAGCGTCCCGCCGGAGTCCAGCACCCGTACGTCCGGGTGCACCTTCGCCGCGAAGTACGCGAAGTATCCGGCCAGCGGGGCGGCGGCGCGCAGCCCGAGTACGACCAGCGGGCGGCTGCCGGCCAGCAGCGTACCGGCGGCGGTCACTCCGTCCCGGTCGGTGAGCTGCTCGGCGAGCCGGTCCAGGTTGTCGGCCTCGGCGCGGATCGCCCGCTGCATCTCGTTGCCGGCCGGTACCCCGAGGTCGGGCCGGCCGTGGCCGGCGGCGGCGATCTCCCGGAGCCGACGGCGCAGCGCCGGATAGCCGTCGTAGCCGAGGGCCATGGCGAACCGGGTCACCGAGGGCTGGCTGACCTTGGCCAGTTCGGCGACCTCGGCCGCGGAGAGGTAGGCGGCGGAGGCGGCGTGCTGGACCAGGCTGTGCGCGATCCGTCGCTGGGTCGGCGTCAGCCGGATGCCCTGGAACAGGTCGAGCACGCGGTCCATCGGCGGGGCCGCGATGACAGCGCTGTCATTCACAAGAAGACTGTATGCATGAAAACATTCAGAGGGCAATGGGACACCGGGAACGTGGTAGAACCTTCCGGGTGGATGGTACGAATTTCCGGCGCGCGATCGCCCGCACCCGCCTCGCCCCCGTCGCGGCGTTCCCGAAGCGGCTCATGCGGGTGGCCCGGTACGACGCGCGGGTGATCAGCGTCTCGGCCAAGTGGCTGCTCACCTCCCGCGAGCACCACAACTTCACCTACGACCTGACCAAGCTCAGCCGGGAGCACCTCGCCTGGTTCGTCAGCGTGACCTGCGACGTACCGGTCAAGCAGGTGCGGACGTACCTCACCGAGATCGAGCGGGACGAGCCGCTGCGGCAGCACATCGAGCAGGCCACCGCCGTCTCGGACCGGCGCGGCCTGGCCGACCGGCAGGTCCGGTACGCCCGCCGGATCGGCTGGTACGCGATCGTCCGGGCCACCCGACCCGCGCACGTCGTGGAGACCGGCACCGACAAGGGGCTCGGCACCTGCGTACTCGCCTCGGCCCTGCTGCGCAACGCCGTCGACGGCGAGCCGGGCCGGGTCACCTCGCTGGACATCAATCCGGAGGCCGGTTACCTGGCCAAGGCCGAGCCGTGGGCCAGCGTGGTCGACCTGGTGATCGGGGACTCGCTCGCCTCGATCAAGGCGCTGGACCGGCCGGTCGACCTCTTCCTGCACGACAGCAACCACCACACCGGGCACGAGCGCCGGGAATTCCAGGCCGTGGCGCCGAAGCTCGCCCCCGGGGCCCGGCTGCTCACCGACAACGTCACGGTGACCAACGTGCTCGCCGAACACGCCGAGAAGACCGGCCGCCGGTTCCTGGCCTACCGGGAGACCCCGGCCCAGCACTGGTACCCCGGCGACGGGATCGGCATCGCCTGGTAGCCGACCGGCTGGGGGCTTCGTCGCCGAGAACCCGGGGCCGCCGGTCGTCGACCCCGAGGCGAGCCTCGCCAGCCGTCGACGTCGCTTCGCCCGGTTCCGGCCGCGAGCGGTGTACCACCAAGCTGCGACGGACTGGCCGGGGCGACGGTCTGGTGCGCCGTCGCCCCGGCCACCCTGGCCCGACCGGTGGCAGAAGGCATCGGACCGGGCCGTGTCCGGAGCGGGTGTCGGGGTCAGCGGAGCCGGGCGGCGGTCCAGCGGGCGATGTAGGTGAGCAGGTCCGAGTCCACCGGCTGGCGCAGCAGCCGGGGATAGGAGCGCAGCGACGGGCGACCCGGATCGCGCCGCAGTAGGTGGGTCAGGTCGGCGATCCGGCGTACTTCGGCGCCGCCGGGGACCAGCCGCTCGACCCTCGCCAGATCGTCGGGGTCGACCTGGAGGTCCTTCTCGCCGGTGATCGCCAGCACCGGTGCCTGGACGTGGGCCAGGTCCACGCTCGGGTCGTAGGCGAGTTGTTCCCGCCACCATCGGGCGTTGATCCGGGTACCGCCGATCCGGGCGACATCCGTCGTGCTGGCCTCCAGCCTGGACAGTTGCCGGGCGGCGATCCGCCGGAGGATGGGCAGGAGCGCACGGGCGGGCCGGGGGAGGGTACCGGCGAGCGTGGCCGCCTGCCAGTAGAGGGCCTGCCGGCCCGGCCGGGCATAGCCGGCGATCAGTACGACCGCCGCCGGTCGCTCGTGCGCGCCGAGCCACGCCGCATGCACCGCGCCCTCGCTGTGCCCCACCACGCCGGTGGCCGCAGCCCGGATCTCCGGGCGTGCGCGCAGCGCCCGCAGTGCGGCGGCGGCGTCGGCGCGGTTGTCGAGAAAGCCGACCGCCCGCCAGTCACCCGGGGTCGCTTCGACGCCGCGCCGGTCGTAGCGCAGCGAGGCCACCCCGTGTCGGGCCAACTCCTCGGCCAGGGGGCGGCCAAGCGACATCCGCAGCCGACCGGCGTTGGAGTCGCGGTCCAGCCGTCCGGAGCCGGGCAGGAAGAGCATCGCCGGGTGTGGGCCGGGACCGGCGGGCAGGGTAAGCGTGCCGGCCAGGGCGATGCCGTCGTCGGCCGGCGCGGCCATCTCGACCTCCCGCACGCCGTCTCCGATCGCCGGCGAGGGTTCCGCGACCACGTCTGTCCGATCCATCCCGCACCTCCATTATTCTCATCTGTGAGAAAGGTATCACGTCGGTAATAATGTCGCCATGGCACACCTGGACCTGCTGATCCACCCCGTCCGACTGCGCATCCTCCAAGCGCTGCTGGACGGGCGGCCCAGCACCACGACCCAGTTGCGGAACCGACTGCCCGACATCCCGCCCGCGACGATGTACCGGCACGTCGCGGCGCTCACCGCCGCCGGCGTACTGGAGGTCCTGGGCGAGAAACGGGTGCGGGGCGCGGTGGAACGGACCTACCGGTTGCAGTGGGACCGCACCGAACTCGATCCGACCGAGCGCGCCGCCATGAGCGTCGACGACCACCGACGCGCCTTCACCGCGTTCACCGGCGGACTGCTGGCGGACTTCGACCGCTACCTGACGCGCGAATCGGCCGATCCCGACACCGACGGCGTGACCTACCGGCAGGCCGCACTCTGGCTGACCGACGCGGAGCTGGCCGAACTGGTCGCCGAACTGCGCTCGGCGATCACGGCTCGGACGAAGAACGACCCCGGCCAGGACCGCACCCGACGGATGATCAGTGTGGTCGTCATACCTACCGAGAACTGACGGCCCCCTACCGAGAACTGACGGCCCGGCAGCTTGCCAGGCCCTCGCGGGTGCCTCGACGCCAGCCGCGTCACCGTAGGACGCCAGCCAGTCGACAGTGTTCTGGTCGTCCGAACCGCTGTGGCAGGGTGAACGCCATGCGGCTGGTCTCCCTGCACACGTACCCGGTCAAGGGCTGCTACCGGCTCGACCTCGACGCCGCCCGAGTCGAGCCGTGGGGCCTGGCCGGCGACCGGCGCTGGATGATCGTCGGCGACGACGGGGTCGGCGTCACCCAGCGCCAGGTGGCCGGTCTGGTGGCCATCCGGCCGGAACTCCGCCCCGGCGGTCTGCTGCTGCGCGCCGCCGGCTGGCCCGCGCTGGAGGTCACCGAGCCGACCGACGGCGAGCCGATCGTGGTACGCGTCTTCTCGAACCTGCCCGCCGCGCCGGCCCGGCGGGCGGATCCGGCCGCCGACGACTGGCTCTCCCGGCTGCTCGACCGCAAGGTCCGGCTGGTCTGGCTCGGCGACCCGACGGTGCGCCCGATCCCGGACACCGACCTGGTCGACCCGGCCGACCGGGTCAGCTTCGCCGACGGCTACCCGCTGCTGCTGGCCAACCGCGCGTCACTGGACGCGCTGAACTCCTCGCTGCTGGAATCCGGTGAAATCGAGCCGCTGCCGATGACCCGGTTCCGCCCCAACGTGGTGGTCGGCGGCGCCGGCCTGTGGGCCGAGGACGACTGGACCGGCCGCCGGCTCCGGATCGGCCCGGTGACGTTCCGGGTGGCCAAGCCCTGCGGCCGGTGCCTGGTCACCACCACCGACCAGGAGACCGGGGTACGCGGCCGCGAACCGCTGCGCACCCTGGCCAAGTACCGCCGGATCAACCGGCAGTTGGTCTTCGGCCAGAACCTGGTACCGGTGATCGACCCGACCGCTCCGGCCGGCACGCTCGCCGTCGGCGACCCGGTGGAACTGCTCGACTGAACTGGTCCGCTTCCGCCCGGTCCTCTTTTGTCCGGCGGCAACGGGGTGCAGGGCGGGGCGGACGGCCCGGCGGCCGGTGCAGATCTTGCGAAAGCCGGGACGGCTACGGCAACATGCCCCGGGTGACCGAGGCGGAACTTCCCGAAAGTACGGACGGCGGCGTTCCGGCGGCTGCCCTGGAGTCCGGCGCTGACCCGGGCAAGGGCGGTGGGTCGTCGCGGCGGCGTCCGTCCCGGCGCTGGCTGGCCGGCGGGTTCGCGGCGGTACTCGCCGCCGTCCTCGGGCTGGTGCTCGCCTGGCAGTTCTCCGAGCCGGCCGCCTGCGCCGCCGCCCTGGCCGCACCCCCGCTGGACCGGGCCGCGCCGCCGGTCGGTTCGACCGTCTACAAGGGAAAGGCGTCGCACTATGACGGGGGCAGTTCGGGCGGCAACTGCTCGTTGCCCGGCCCGCCGGCCAACCGGCTCTACGTCGCGCTCGGCTCCAGCCAGTACGCCGGCTCGGCCGCCTGCGGCAGCTTCCTCGACGTCACCGGTCCGGTGGGTACCGTCCGGGTGATGGTGCTGGACCGCTGCGCGGGCTGCACGAACAACAAGATCGACCTGTCCAGGCAGGCGTTCGCGAAGATCGCCGACCTGTCACAGGGCATCGTCCCGGTGCGCTACCGGGCGGCCGTCGACCCGCCGCTGGCTGGCCCGCTCACCTTCCGGCTGAAGAGCGGCGTGTCGCAGTACTGGTTCGCGGTGCAGGTGGGCGCCCACGGCAACCCGGTGAAGTCGGTGGCGGCGAAGCGCGCCGGTTCGAGTTGGCGGGCGGCGAAGCGCGGCTCGGACAACTACTGGGTGATCGACGGCGGGATCGGCCCGGGGCCGTACTCGATCCGGGTGGTCGACGTCTACGGCAACGAGGCGGTCGCCACCGGAATCCGGCTGGCGCCCCGACAGGTGCAGCGCAGCACGGTACGGATGTACGACCCGGCGACTGCCGCCGCGCCGACCCCCTCGGCCTCGCCCGCCCCCGGCACCAGCGCCACTCCCGCCCCGACCGCCTCCCCGACGCCCGCCCCGGGTACGCCGACCGGGGTGGATCCGTCCGGAGAGCCGGTGGCCGGCGCGGCCGGCGGCCCGGCACCGGTCGGCTGCGGCTGACCGCTGAACCGTTTTCCACCTGAACCGCGTGGCGCCCCCAGGCACGGTGTCCGACCCTGCGGTCGGCGAGACCGCCAAGGGGAGGTGGGAAAAGGTTCACTGATCCGGTGCCGCACAGTCAGGTCAGCGGCAGCCACATCTGGATCTCGTCACGATCGTCGCCCGGCCCGACCCGGAGCGCCCCGGGCAGCCGGCCGACCTCTCGGTAGCCGAGCCGCCGGTAGAACTCCTCCACGCCCCGGCCGTCCCGGACGGTCAGGTGCAGCGCCTCCCAGCCCGCCTCCCGGGCCACCTGCTCGGCCTCGCGCAGCAGGGCCTGGCCGTAGCCGTACCCCTGGCGGTCGGGGTGCACCATCACCCGCTTCAGTACGCACCAGTGCGTCTTGAGGTGGAACCGGTTGTCGGTGAGGAAGAGCAACGCGATCAACTCGTCGCCCTGGTAGCCGACGAGCAGTTGGTCCGGCCCCTCGTACGCCGCCCCGAGGGTGGCCAGCGCGAACGGCCGTATGTCGTCCTCGGTGACCTGGCCGACGAACCCGACCGCGCCACCGGCGTTGGTCACCACCGTCCACAGTCCGACGATCTCGTCGCGCAACTCGGGGGTCAACGGCGGATCGAGTACGAAGCGGATGCCCACGCGAGCCATCCTCGCCCGCCCGCCGGAAAGCCCCGTCGGCCCGCGCGCCGAGCGTGACGGCGCTAACAGCCCGCCGCGCGGGGTGTCGACGTAGTGGCGGCCGGCGTCGGTCGTCGGGCGTCAGCCGTCAGGGCTCCGCTGACCGGCCCGGCCGTCAGTGCGGGAGAGGGGAGTCGAACCCCTACGCCCGAAGGCACAGGAACCTAAATCCTGCGTGGCTGCCATTACACCACTCCCGCTCGCGCTCCAGAGTCTAGACCGCTGGCGGGCTCAGTCGAGGCCGAGGTCCCGCCGGAGTTTGGCGACGTGCCCGGTGGCCTTGACGTTGTAGAGCGCCCGCTCGATCCGGCCCTCCTCGTCGATCACGAAGGTCGACCGGATCACCCCGGTGATCGTCCGCCCGTACGACTGCTTCTCGCCGTACGCCCCGTACGCGACGAGTGTCGCCTTGTCCGGGTCGGAGACCAGCGGGAAGGTGATGGCGTCCCGGTCCCGGAACTTCGCCAGCGCGGCGGGGGAGTCCGGCGAGATGCCCACCACCTCGTAGCCGGCGGCCTGGAGCGAGGCGAGCGAGTCCCGGAAGTCACAGGCCTGCTTCGTGCAGCCCGGTGTCATCGCCTTCGGATAGGCGTAGAGCACCACCTTCCGGCCACGCAGTTCCTTGAGCGAGAGCGTCTCTCCGGCGTCGGTGAGCAGCGCGAAGTCGGGCGCGGCGTCTCCGGGGGCGAGGCGGATCGGCGAGGTCATGACCACGACCCTATCGCCAGGTGGACCGGAGATTGCGGTTGGTCTACAGCTCTTGCAAACTCTTGGCAATAACGATGCTCGGCTCCTAGGCTGAGCCGGCCGGCGGGGCGGATCCCGCGCCGGCATTTTCGGGAGGTGGCGTGGACAACCTGGCAATGCACATCTCGAACGGGATCATCAACGGTCCCGTGGCGGCGGCGTTCGGGGCGTTGGCCCTGGCAGCGCTCGCGCTGTGCGTGTTCCGCGGTCGGCAGGACCTGGACGACCGGCTCGCCCCGATGGCCGGGCTGGTCGCCGCGTTCATCTTCGCCGTCCAGATGCTCAACTTCCCGATCTTCACCGGCGCGGTCAGCGGCCACCTGCTCGGCGGGGCACTCGCCGCGGTCCTGGTCGGACCCTGGGTCGGGGCGCTCTGTGTCGCGGTGGTGCTGATCGTGCAGTCGCTGATCTTCGGTGACGGCGGGGTGGCGATGCTCGGCCTCAACATCACCAACATGGCGCTGCTCGGTGTCGCGGTCGCGTACCTGCTGGTCGCGCTCCTGCTGCGCATCCTGCCCCGTACGGTGACCGGGCTGGCCGCCACCGCGTTCGTCGCCTCGGTACTCAGCGTGCTGGTCGCCTCGCAGGGCTTCGTCCTCCAGTACTGGCTCGGCGGCACCACCGACGTCGGCAGCAGCCTCGGCGGGCTGGCCGGCACGATGGCCGGGGTGCACCTGCTGATCGGGGTCGGCGAGGGTCTGATCACCGCGAGCACCGTGGTCACCGTGGCGAAGGTCCGGCCCGACCTGGTCTACGCGCTGCGCTCGCTGCGTCCGCTCCCGACCGCCCACCAACTGCCGGTGACCGGAGGTGCCCGATGACGACCGGAGGAACCCGGATCTCGAAGCGCTCCGGCGCGTTCGTCCTCGGCGGCCTACTGGTCGCGCTGCTCCTCGCCGGAGTGGTCAGCAACTTCGCCTCGGCGCACCCGGACGGCCTGGACTCGTCGCTGCGCGAGGGTTGCACCTTCGACGCCGACGACAACATCACCGGTGGAAGCTGCCCGGCACAGCAGGCCAAGGACCACGAGTTGGCCGACTCGCCGCTGGCCGACTACGGGATCCGGGGCGTCGACAACGCGTTCCTCTCCACCGGGCTCTCCGGGGTGCTCGGCGTGCTGATCACCTTCGCCGTCGGCGGCGGCCTGTTCTGGCTGACCCGCCGCCGCCCGATCCCCGGCTCGGCCCAAGCCCCCGGTTCGGCGGAAGCGGCCGGCTCGGCGGAGGCCGTCGGGACCAGGGTCGGACCGGCGCGGACCGACGGCAGTGGCCCGGGTACGCCCGCGCCGCGCGGCGGCGACGCGTCGACCGCGACGTCGGCCGGTCGGACCGGTAGCGACGGCACCGAGTAGGAGCGTCGGAGATGGGAGCCGGGCACGCGCACGTGCTCTACCGGGACCGGACGTCGGCGGTGCACCGGCTGCCCCCCGAGGTCAAGATCGCGGCGATGGTGGTCTTCACCCTCGCCGTGGTCGCGACCCCCCGGGACGCGTTCTGGGCGTTCGGTGGCTACCTGCTGCTGGTGCTGCTGGTGGCGGCGGTCTCCCGGGTCGGGCTGGCCTGGCTGGCCAGCCGGTCGCTGATCGAGCTGCCGTTCGTGGTCTTCGCGTTCGCGCTGCCGTTCCTCGGCACCGGCGAGCGGGTGAGCTGGCTGGGGCTGGAACTCTCCGTCGACGGGCTCTACGGCGGCTGGAACATCCTGGCCAAGGGCACCCTCGGGGTGCTGGCCTCGCTGCTGCTCGCCGGTACCACCACCATGCGGGACCTGATCCTCGGGCTGGACCGGCTGCACTGCCCGCAGATCCTCACCCAGATCGCCACCTTCATGCTGCGCTACCTCGACGTACTCGTCGGCGAGGCGCGGCGGATGCGGGTCGCCCGGATCTCCCGGGGCGACGATCCCCGCTTCCTGTGGCAGTTGCGCGGCTTCGCCGCCGGGGTGGGCGCGCTCTTCCTGCGCGCCTACGAGCGGGGCGAGCGGGTCTATCTGGCGATGGTCTCCCGGGGCTACCAGGGGCGGATGCCGGGGGCCTGGCTGGCCACGGGTGCGGCCACCACCCGGCACTGGCTGGTGGCCGCGACGGTGCCGCTCGCCGCGACCGGCATCGCCGCCGCCGCGGTCGTGCTGGGATGATCGGGTACGTGCACACCGCTCCCGCCGCCGACGCCCCGTCCCTGGACGTACGCGGCGTGCAGTTCAGCTATCCCGACGGGCAGGTCGCGCTGCGCGGCGTCGACCTGACCGTGCCGCGCGGCGAGCGGGTCGCCCTGCTCGGCCCGAACGGCGCAGGCAAGACCACCCTGGTACTGCACCTGAACGGGATCCTCGCCGGTGGTGCCGGCACGGTCACCGTCGGCGGGCTGACCGTGGACCGGGACCGGGCCACCCTGGCCGAGATCCGCCGCCGGGTCGGCATCGTCTTCCAGGACCCCGACGACCAGTTGTTCCTGCCCACCGTCGCCGAGGACGTGGCGTTCGGCCCGGCAAACCTCGGCCTGCGCGGCACCGAACTGGCCGAGCGGGTGGCCGAGGCGCTGGACGCGGTGGGGATGGCCGAGCACCGGGACCGGGCGCCCCAGCACCTCTCCTTCGGGCAGCGTCGCCGGGTGGCGGTGGCGACCGTACTGGCCATGCGGCCGGAGATCCTCGTCCTGGACGAGCCCTCCTCCAACCTCGACCCGGCCGCCCGCCGCGAACTGGCCGGGATCCTGCGCGGGCTCCCGGTGACCCTGCTGATGGTCACCCACGACCTGCCGTACGCGCTGGAACTCTGTGACCGGTCGGTGATCCTGGACACCGGTCGGATCGTCGCGGACGGGGCGACCGCCGAGATCCTCGCCGACGCCGACCTGCTCGCCCGGCACCGCCTGGAGCTGCCGTACGGCTTCGACCCGGCGATGGCCGCCCGGCAGCTCACCGCCAACGGCTGAGTCGCCCAACCCGCCGGCTGGCTACCCCGTCGACGGCCGAGCCCCGTCAACCGCTCTGCCTCTTGACGGCCGAAGCCCGTCAACCGCTGTTGGCCGGTTGACGGCTGAACCCGTCAATCGTCAACTGTCAACCGCTGACCGCTGGCTCGTCGGTGCGCGGTCCGTCGGTGGTGGGGTCGGGTTCGTCCGACGGCAGGGCCACCGACCAGCGGCGGGCCGTCCGTCGACGTGCGTCGGTGCCGGCCGGTCCGGTGTCGGACGACCGGCCGGTGGCGCGCAGCCGCAGTATCCCGGCCACGGCCAGCCCACCGCCGACCGCGATCACCACCGCGACCAGGACCCGGGCCCACTCCGGCGGCCACGGTACCGGGACCACCGAGCGCAGGAAGACGGCCGCGTTGGTCACCCCGGTGAAGAGCGCCAGGCAGGTACCGGCCAGCGCCAGCGCGAAGTCGCCGGCCGCTCGGCGGGTCAGCGCGTACGCCCCGGCGGCCAGCGCGGCGGCGCCGGTCAGGGTCGGCCAGAGCTGCCCCGTGACGAGTCCGAGCAGCATGCCGCCGAGCCCGGCGTCGGCGCCCCGGGCCAGCGCGAAGCAGAGCGCCGCCACCCCGCCGACGATCGCGAGCATGCCCAGCGCGACGGTGGCCCGGTGGCCCGGTCGGGAGTTCCGGGGCAGCACCCCCAGTGCCCCGACGGCCAGCGCACCGAGCAGGCTGACGCACCACCAGGGCAGCGGGTCGGGCGGTGGCAGCCAGTCCAGCGTGCCGCGTAGCTCCAGCGGGCGTAGCCCGTCGCGCAGTGGCACCACCCAGTCGCGGACCCGGTGCGGCCGGTCCGGGCTGGCGGCGACCTCGGGCGGCGGCGCCGCCTCCAGCCAGCGGCTGCGCTGGTCGTGCCAGCGGGCCACCGGCTCGGTGTCGACCCGTCGCCAGGACGGCGGCCGGGTCGGGTCGGCCCCGGCCGGCAGCGCGGTGTCCCCGGCGAGGGTCCGGTTCAGGTACGTCGCCGGGGAGGCGGTGTTCTCGTAGACGCCGTCGGGGCGGATCTCCAGGTACGGCTCCCCGGCGTAGCCGAGCACCTCGACCGTACGACCGGTCCGGTTCTCCAGTTCGAGCCGGGCCCCGCCCTCCACCACCCGTACCCGCAGCCCCGGCAGCGCCGGAGTGACCCCGGTGACCTCGGTGCGGTAGTTGGTGCCGTCCGGGGTGTCCCCGGCGTGCGCGGCGGCCGGCGCTGCGGTCGAGAGCATCCCGACCAGGCCCACGACCAGCACAGACCCGACCCGCCGCAGCAGTCCGTTCTGACCGCTGACGCGGCTCACCCGCCGGCCGCCGCCACCGCCGCGGTGATCGCTTCGGCGCTGGGCTGCACCTGCTTGCCGGCGACGAGCACGGTCGGCGTGCCGGTCACCCCCGCCCGGGCCGCCTCGTCGGTCACGTGCTCGGTCCACTTCTTGAAGGTATTCTCCCGGACGCAGTTGCGGAAACTGTCCCCGGCCAGCCCGATGCTGGTGGCGGCCTCGACGAGCTGGTCGTCGCTGAGCCCGGCGCTGCCCTCCGGCGGCTGCCGGTCGAAGAGCGCCTTCGCGTACTCCCGGAACTTGCCGCTCTGCGCCGCGCATCCGGAGGCGGCGGACGACCGGGTCGAGTACTCGGTGCTGGAGAAGCGGTTGAGGAACGCCACCGGGTGGTAGGTGACCCGTACCTTGCCCTGCGCGACGAGCTGGTCGAGGGTACCGCCGGCCTGCTGCTCGAAGGTGCGGCAGATCGGGCAGATGAAGTCCTCGTACACGTCGATGTTGATCGGGCCGGAGCCGAGCACGATGCCGGTGCCCTCCGGGTTGGAGCCACCCGGCGGGGTGAAGTCGCCGGCGTCCTGGCTGGCCGAGACGCCCCAGCCGATCAAACCGGCGATGACCAGCACGATGACCGCGCCGACCGAGGTCCACAGGGTGCGCTTGCGGCGCCGCTCCCGGGCCATCTGCTCGCGTACGACCCGGGCGGGCCGGCGCTGTCCCTTGCGGTTCCGGTCACTCATCGTCGCTCTCCTCCTCGCGGGTGTCCCGACCCAACGCCGCGTCCACCGAGACCGGGGTACGCGGCCAGACCAGCAGGAAGCCGGCGAGCACCAGGAAGCCCACGTCACGGAGCAGCTCCGTCCCGTACGTCGGGTCCTGGCCGGCGGCGAGGTCGCCACCGCTGCCGAAGCACCCGCAGTCGATGGAGAGGCCACGCGCCCAGGCCGAGGCGATCCCGGCGATGAAGATCACCAGGAGCGCCGCGGAGATCCCGGCGGCGAGCCGGGTGGCGAGCCCGACCAGCAGGATCAGCCCGAGGGCCAGCTCCACGAACGGCAGCGCCGCGCCGATCACCACCGCCAGGTCGTACGGGAAGATCTTGTACGCGCTGACCGCCCGGCCGGAGGCGGCGAGGTCACCGACCTTGGACCCGCCGGCGGCCAGCCACACGGCGGCGAGGCCCAGTCGGGCGGCCGTGCCGAGCCACGGGCGGGCGGCCCGCCAGCGGCGGTGGCCCGGCGCCGGGGTGCTTGCTGTGGTCCGCTCAGTCACAGTCATTAGTCGTCTTGCTCGGTGGCAGGGTTTCCGGTGTGGCGTTGGTCATCCGGGACGCCGTACGGGTGGGATCACGCTCACCCACGGTACGTGGACGTTACGGTGGTAGGTGGGCATTACCGGGCAGAACGCCCCGGCTGTCGGCCGGCCGTACCCGGGTGCGGTGCTGATCCACGACGTTCCCGGGAATCGGTGTCGCCGGGCCGGGAACTTTTCCGGTCCCGGTGCCGACTATCCGGCTATGGCTTTCGACGGAGCCGGGCTCGCGCGCCGACCGGTCGACGATCTCCACGCCGACAGGCGGGCCCATCGGCGGTTGCCAGCCGGTCGATGGTTGCCGGTCGCTCGGCGGGTGGCGGTCGCTCGGCGTACGACGGCGGTAGGTCGGCGTACGACGGCGGTCGGTGTGACCGAGGCGGACCGGGCGTGACCCGAGGTCGCGCGCGGCCGGGGTGGTCAGCCACGATATCGGGCATGATTGCTGCGAATCGTCGATGGTTGGCCCGCGCCGGCGCCACTCTCGGCCTGCTGCTGGCCGCCCTCGCCCTGCTGCTCGGCCCGGCCGCCCCGGCCAGCGCGCACGCGGTACTGGTGAGCAGCAGTCCGGCCGCCGACGTGGTAGTGCCCAACTCGCCCGCCGAGGTGGTGCTCACCTTCAGCGAGAGCGTCCGCGAGGTGCCGGACAAGATCCGCGTCCTCGGCCCGGACGGTGCCCGCGTCGACCGGGGCGACCCGACCTTCAACGGTGCGGTGATCACCATCCCGGTCGACACCTCCGGAGCCCAGGGCACCTACCTGGTCAGCTACCGGGTGGTCTCGGCGGACAACCATCCGGTGGCCGGGGCGTACACCTATTCGGTCGGTGCACCGTCGACGCCGCCGTCGGACAGCGGGGCCGAGGACGTCCACCCGGCGGTGGGCGTGGCGGTACGGGTCTTCAAGTACGTCGGCTACGCCGGCCTGCTGCTGCTGATCGGCCCGGTGATGGTACTCAGCCTGCTCTGGCCCCGGCGGCTCGACCGGGTCGGCCCGGCCCGGCTGATCTGGACCGGCATCGGGCTGATCGTGCTCTCCACCCTCGCCGGGCTCTGGCTCCAGGTGCCGTACACCAACGGTGGTGGGCCGTTCGCGGTCAGCGGCAGCGCACTCGGTGACGTACTCGGCAGCACCTTCGGCGCGGCCCACCTGGTCCGGCTCGGCATCCTGGCCGCGGCGGCGATCCTGATCCGCCCCCTGATCAGCGGCCGGGCGGGTCGGGGCGACCAGATCCTGTTGACCGTGCTCGGGGTGGCCGGCCTGGCGACCTGGCCGATCGCGGGGCACGCGGCGGCCTCGCCGCAGCCGGCAGTCTCGGTCGTGGCCGACAGCGTCCACCTGGCCGGCATGGCGGTGTGGCTCGGTGGACTGGTCATGCTCGGCGGGTTCCTGCTGCGTCGCGCGAACGACCGGGAACTCGACGCGATCCTGCCGGTCTGGTCCCGCTGGGCGACCGTCGCCGTCTCCGCGCTGCTGCTCGCCGGGATCGTCCAGGCCCTGATCGAGTTGAGCACGCCGGGCACCACCGACCTGACCCGGGTCTTCTCGGACCTGGCGCAGGCGCTGGTGTCGACCACCTACGGCCGGCTGATCATCGCCAAGGTCGTACTCTTCGCGGCGGTCGTCGGGGTGGCCGCGTACTCCCGGCAGTTGGTCCGGCGCCGGCTCTTCGCCGACGACTACGGGCCGGACGGGGCGGACGGCGTTGCCGAGCCGGGCGGGAGGATCGACGGCGACCCGGACGAGCGGGACGCCGAGCAAGAGGTCGACGGGCGGGGGCCTGACGAGCGGGAGCTTGACGGGCGGGACGAGCCGGGTGGCCCGGGTGGCCCGGGTGGTCGTGACGAACCGGCCGGAGCGCCGTCACGCGGTGGTGCCGCCACGGCGGTACTCGTCGCCGACCCGCCCCGGCCGGTCGCCTCGGCGCGGCGGATCCGACGGGCGGTCTGGGTCGAACTCGCGATCACCGCGATCGTGCTGGCCCTCTCCGCCGTACTGGTGCAGACCCCGCCGGCCCGGACCGCCGGCGAGTACGGCGACGCCAGCGCCCCCGGCTACTACACCACCATGCTGACCAGCTCGCTCTACTCGTTGCAGGTCGAGGTGGACCCGGCCGGGACCGGCAGCAACTCGGTCCACCTGTACGCGTACACCCCGGACAACAAGCCCCTGCCGGTGGTCGAGTGGCGGGCCACGGCCGCGCTGCCGGACCAGGGTGTCGAACCGATCGAGATCCCCCTGCTGCCGCTCACCGACAACCACGCCACCGGCGAGATCAGCCTGCCGGCCGCCGGGAACTGGCAGCTCAGCTTCACGGTCCGGATTTCAGACATCGACCAGGCCACGGTGACCAGCACCGTGCCCATCACCTAGAGAGGTACATCATGATCCGTCACCGTCGGGCGGCGCGCGCTGCCGCCCTCGTCCTCGGGGCAGCCGTGATCGGCGTGTTCGGGCTGGCCTCGTCGGCGTCCGCGCACGTCTCGGTGAACCCGAAGGAAGCGAACCAGGGCGGTTACGGTCGCGTGGCGTTCCGGGTACCGACCGAGAGTGACACCGCGTCGACCGTCAAGCTGGAGGTGACGTTCCCCGAGGACGCGCCGCTCGCCTCGGTCTCCACCATGCCGGTGCCCGGCTGGACGGCGGCGGTCGAGAAGCGCGCGGTGAACCCGCCGGTGGAGGTGCACGGCAGCCAGATCGGCGAGGTGGTCTCGAAGATCACCTGGACGGCGTCGACGAACGCCGGGATCAAGCCGGGGGAGTTCCAGGAGTTCCCGGTCTCGATGGGGCCGCTGCCCGAGGTCAAGCAGATAGTGTTCCGGATCCTCCAGCACTACTCGGACGGCAACACGGCACGCTGGATCGAGCCGCCGGCCGCCGACGGTACCGAGCCGGAGAACGACCCCGCCCCGGTGCTGAGGCTGCTTCCGGCGGCCGAGGAGGGCGCACCGTCGCCCTCGGGCTCGGCCGTGGCGCAGCAGCCGGCGGCGTCGTCGAGCGAGGACGACGGGGACTCGACCGCGCTGGGCCTGGCGATCGCGGGCCTGGTCGCCGGTCTCGCCGGCCTGGCGCTGGGCGGGCTGGCGTTCGCGCGTACCCGACGGGAGGCCGCGCCGCCCGCCGCCTGATCTCGGCACACCCTCCGCACCCACCGGTGTCCTCGTTGGCCCGTCGGCAGAACTGCCGACGGGCCAACGGCGTTTTCGGTCAATAATCCGTGTTGGAGCGATTTCGCTCGGTATGGTCGGCGGGTACTGCGACCCCCCGCCGCCGGTCGCGCGATGTCGTCGGCGGTACCGCGACCGGAGAGAAAGAGACACGTATGCGCTTCGTGCGGCTGATCGCCGGGATACTCCTGCTCACGATCGGGCTGCCGGTGTTCCTCGTCGGTGGCGCACTGTGGACGCTTTCTCAGCAGCGCGGCGGCGACGGGGCATTCGCCGGCACCCTGGAGCGGATCGAGACCGGCGGGCACGCCGTCGTCGTACCGGACCTGGCCGCGATGCTGCGCCGGGACGCGCCGTTCCTGGAAGCCGGTCGGACCGGGCTGCGGGTCGTCGCCCGTGCCGGAGCGGAGCCGGCGTTTCTCGGCCTCGCGCCCGCGGCCGAGGTCTCGGCGTACCTCGCCAACTCGCCGTACGCCCGGGTCGACCGGGTCAGCGTGACCCGGGGCAGCCTGCCGGTACGCCTCGGCCCGGCCGACGAGCCGGCCCCGGCGGCCGTACCCGTACTCCCCGGCGAGCAGGGGCTCTGGATCCGCAGCGGCCTCGGCACGCTGGACCTGACCGCCGACGACCTACGCGCGTCCCGGCTCAGCCTCGTCGTCATGCGCCCGGACGCGGGAGCCGGCGTCGTCACCGACCTGCGTGCCGAGGTACGCCCCGGCTGGCTCGATCCGGTCGCCTGGAGTGCGCTGGCCGTCGGCGGCCTGTTGGCGCTCTTCGGCGTCGTACTGCTGGCCCGGCCGGTCCGTCCCCGTGAGGTGGTCTTCGTCGTCGAACCGAGCCAGGTGCCGGGGCTCGCCGCCCGGCTCGGCATCGCCACCCTGGACGAGATCGGGGACTCCCGCTCTCCGGACCGTCCCCACTCTCCGGATCGTCTCCACTCCCCGGACGGTCCCTATTCCCCGGACCGTCCCTATTCTCCGGACCATCTTCACTCTCCGGACCGTCCCGTCCGGGCGCCAGAGCGGCCGGTGGAGCTGCCGATTCAGGGCGGGGACCTGCCGGCGCGACCGGTGGACATTCCAGCTCGGGGCGGGAACCTGTGCGAGCGACCGGTGGACCTACCGGCTCAGGCCGGGAGTCGGGCGGGCCGGGCTGGGCTCGGTGAGGCTGTGCCGGCGGGCTGCCCGAGCGGCGGGTCGGCCCGGGAAGCTGCCGCGTCACCGGCCGGTGCGGCTCGGGCCGGGGACGATGCGGCTCGGGCCGGAGACGATGCGGCTCGGACCGATACGGCGCCGACCGAATCGACGTCGATCGGGGAGGCGCCGGTCGGGGTGATGTCGTCGGGCCGGCGGGTGCCGTCGAGCCGGCCGGCGACGCTGGCGGACGTGCTGACCCCAGCGCGCGGCTCGGCAGCGCGCGGCAGCACAGCGGTGGGATCGGACCACGGCCCATCTGCACGCCTGGTCTGGCCGCCGATGAACCCGGCCGCCGGTGCCCCGACTGGCGGCGCGACGATTCCCGCCACCGGGCCTACGGTTGCTGCTTCGGCCACTTCCGCTGGTTCGGCTGGTTCTGGCCGGTCATCGGGTTCTGTCGGGTCGTCGGGTTCTGTCGGGTTATCGGGTTCTGGTGGGTCGCTGGATGCTGCCGGGTCGACAGGCTCGGTGGCGGCGGTGCGTTCTGCCCGTGCTCCCGCGCCGGCACCCGCGCCCGCTCCCATGCCGGCGCCACCACCCGCGCCCGTCCCGGCACCCTCGCCGACGCCGCCGTTGCCCGTCCCGGCACCGCCGATGCCGGCGCCGCCCAAGCCCGCACCCGTTCCGGCGGCCAGTGCCGCCCCACGACCGACCAGCGCCCCGATGGCGGCGCGGACAGCCGGACCGGTATCCGCGTCAGCGTCCGAGGCGGCAGCCGCGTCAGTGTCCGAGCCGGCGGCCACGGCAGTGTCCGACCCGACGGTCGCGTCGACGGTCGCATTGGCGTCGGCGGCGATCGGTCCCGGGGCGGTGGCGGCCTGGCCCGGTCCGGTCTCGACCGGATCCAGGCTGATGCCGGCGGCACGGAGTGCGGTGGTGCCGGCCCGACGACCGGCGGCCCAGCCAGAGGCATCGGCGTCCCAGCCGGAGCCGATCTCCGAGACCCGCCCGGCCACCGGACGTGTGAGGTCGGGAGAGGACCCGGCGGCTTCCGAGTACCCGTTACCGGAGCACGGTGCCCTGCCCGCTGTGGCCCCGGGTCAGGACGAACCGGTTCGGCGGATCTCGCTGCGCCCGGCGACTCCCGGAGCGGCCGGGTACGACGCTGGGCAGCCGCGTACGGGGCGTACCGCCCTGAACCGGCCGTGGGGCTATGAGCCGGCGACCAGGTCGGCCGTGATGGACACCCTGGAGGGACGGCACGGTGGCAACGCCGGGCCCGGGTACTCGCAGAGCCCGGGCCAGGAGGACGAGTCGGCCGGGCGGGATAGCGGGATCAGACGGCCCAGTCCGAGTCCGACGCCCCGCTGACCCCGGCTCCCGGCGCATCCGCTCTCCGGGCTTGCCCAACGGGAGATCGTTCCGGACGGCCCGAGCCGACCGACCGGGCCGAGGCGACCAGGCCGGGCCGGGGCGACCAGGTGCCGAGCGACCGGGTGGCCGAGGCGAGCGGGGATGGTGGAGCCGACCTGTTCGGCGCCGTACGGAGGCAGCCTGTTGACCGCCCGGCCTGAGCATCGTTGCGAGAGGATGGGCGGCAGATGGCCCCCCGCGCTGCCGACGCGGGGGGCCATCTTCACCGGGGGATCGGTGTACCGAAGGGACGTTTCAGCTGTTGTCCCTAGATTAACCGCATCGAGGCGTACTAGATAGATCTGTCCATTTGGTGCAACTTCTGCTACTGCCGGATGCTTGGTTCATGTTTCGGGATCTCGGCACCGGTGTCCGTCCCCGGCGACTCCCGCCGGATCGGCAGCACGAAGAGCAGCAGCAACGCGAAGAGCACGTAGAGGTTGCGCAGCAGGAACTCGATGGGGTTGTCGGTCCGGTCGAAGGCGCGTCCCCAGTCGTAGTACGAGACCACCCCGTACACGATCACGGCCGTGACCAGCGTGGCGAGTGCCAGCAGTGCCACCCGGCGGCGCCGCCCGGCCCGGTCGGCGGCCGGATCGGGGCGCCGTAGTCCGGCGTCCACCAGCACCACCACGGCCGGGATGAACCAGTACGCGTGGTGGGTCCAGGTGATCGGGCTCACCAGTACGCCGACCAGCCCGGTCAGGGTCAGCCCGGTCAGCTCGTCACCGGCCCTCACCGCCCGGGCCGCCCGCCACAGCCCGTACGCCCCGACGGCGACCACCAGGATCAGCCAGAGCGCCTGGTTCGGCTCGCCAGGGGTGGTGAACCGGCTGAGCAGCCCGAACAGCGACTGGTTGCCGGTGTAGTCGGGTCGGCCGACCCGGTTGGTCAGCCAGAGTTCGTGGGTCCAGAACCGCCAGGAGTCGCTCGGGGCGATCGCCGCCGCCAGCAGCGTCGCGCCGGCCGCCGTCGCGCTGGCGACCAGCGCCGCCCGCCACCGCCGGGTGACGAGCAGGTAGACGATGAAGATCCCCGGATAGAGCTTGAGCGCCGTCGCCAGCCCGATCGCGACGCCGGCCCAGCGCGAGTTCCGGGGTACGGCGAAGAGCAGGTCGGCCAGGACCAGCACCACGAGCAGCATGTTGATCTGGCCGAAGACGATGGTCTCCCGGGTGCTCTCCACGGCGAAGGCGAGCGGTACGGCGAGTCCCGCCGCGAACCACCGGGGCACCCCGTACCGGTCGGCGACCGACGAGACGAGCCACCAGGTGGTCACCAGCAGGGCCAGTACGGTCAGCACGGTGAAGACGACGACCGTGACCCCGATCCGCAGCTCGGCGAACGGGCGCAGCAGCAGGGCGGTGAAGGGCGGATAGGTGAAGAACAGTTCGCCCTGTAGCAGGTCTGCCTGCGCGTAGTCGTAGAGCGGGTTGCCGTCCGCCCACCACCGCATCGCGCTCATATAGATCTTGAGGTCGTAGAAGTTGTGTGGGGTGCTGACCAGATAGAGCAGCGGCACCGCCGCGGCGACCAGCACCACGACGATGATCTGACGTGCGGTACGGCCGCCGGGGTCGTCCTCGTCCGTGGCGGATGGCGCGGGGGGATCGGCTGGCACGGGAAAACCCTAGCGGGCCGTTCTGTCCACAGCGTTGAGGCGCGGGTCCCGGGGCTGCGCGTAGTCTGATCGTCGTGGCTGATCTTCTCGTCTGGGTCGACTGTGAGATGACCGGGCTCGATCTCGGCAAGGATGCCTTGATCGAGGTCGCTGCGCTGGTCACCGACCGTGATCTCAACGTGCTCGGCGAGGGTGTGGACGTGGTGATCCACGCCGACGAGCAGGCGCTGGCCGGGATGCCGGAGATCGTGCGGGCGATGCACGAACGCTCGGGCCTGACCGAGGAGGTCCGCCGGTCGACGGTGAGCCTGCGCGAGGCCGAGGACCTGGTGCTGGAGTACGTCACCTCGTTGGTCAAGGATCCGCGTACCGCGCCGCTCTGCGGCAACTCGATCGCCACCGACCGTGGATTCCTGGCCCGCGACATGCCACGACTCGACGCCCACCTGCACTACCGCATGATCGACGTCTCGTCGATCAAGGAGCTGTGCCGCCGCTGGTACCCCCGGGTCTACTTCGGCCAGCCGGCCAAGGGGCTGGCCCACCGGGCCCTGGCCGACGTCCGGGAGAGCATCCGGGAGCTGGAGTACTACCGGCGGACGGTCTTCGTGCCGCTGCCCGGGCCGGACGTCGACACCGCCAAGGCCATCGCCGCCGAACTCTGACGATCTCGGCGGAGGGGCCCGCCGTCGCCCCGGATCAGGATGCAACCCGGTCGACGGCGGGGGGAGAGGTGTGGCTATCATTGGTCGTCGCCCCGCCGGGTCCGCTGATCCGGTCGTGGCGGATGTTCCTGATCAAACTGAACATGGTGGCTGTAGCTCAGTTGGCAGAGCACCGGGTTGTGGTCCCGGGTGTCGTGGGTTCAAATCCCATCAGTCACCCCACTTGTGGATCTACTCCACTGCTGGTCAGACCCCCTCTTCCGAGGGGGTCTTGATCGTTTCAGGGGCACCGTGGGCGCACTCCGCGAGTGACTCCCGGAAGAACCGGAGCGGCTTTCGCCGGAGCGGCTTTCGGAAGAAGCGGACGCCCCCGCCCTCTCCGGAAGGTTCCGAGGAGGAGCGGGGGCGACGTCGTACCGGCTCGCCGCCGGCTCAGCCAGTGGCGGTGCCGGTGGTCGGCTCGGTGCTCGGCGGGGTCGCCGTCTCGCCCGCCGGAATCGCGCTGCCCTTGACGTACTCGTCCCAGCTCATGTTCCAGTCGGTCCAGCCGTTGCCGTTCTCCAGCTTGCGCTCGGTGCCCTTGACCTGGATCGGGTCGCCGACCCGGGTCTGGTTGAACAGCCAGCTCGCGTTGGCGGTGGACATGTTGACGCAGCCGTGCGACACGTTCGTACGCCCCTGCGAGGCGACGGACCAGGGCGCGGCGTGGATGAACTCGCCGCCCCAGGTGAGCCGCTGGGCGTACTCGATGTCGGTGACGTAGCGGTTGGCCGGGTTCGGGTCGTCCCTCGTGTCGAAGACGGTCTCCTTCAGCTTCTCGATGACCACCATCGTGCCGCTGGAGGACGGGGTGCTCTTCTTGCCGAGGCTGATCGGGATGGTCTTGATGACCTTGCCGTCCTTCGTGACCGTCATCTTCTTGGTCTTGTTGTCGACGGTCATCACCACCGCCGGCCCGGTCTTGACGTCGACGGTCAGGTCGGCCCGGCCGTACCAGCCATCGCCCATCGGCAACCCGCCGGCCTGGATCTTGTAGAAGATCTTGGTGTTGGCCTTCCAGTACGTCTTCGGGCGGTAGCGCACCTCGGTCGGGCTGACCCAGTGCCAGATCCCCTCCTGTGCAGGGGTCGCCTGGACGGTCATCCGGCGCTGCACGTCGTCCCGGTAGTCCTCCGGTACGGCCCGGCTGAACTTCACGATCAACGGCATGCCGACCCCGACCGTCTGGCCGTCGCCGAGGAAGCTGGTCACCCGGATCTGCTTGCCGGGCTTGGCCATCGTGGTGAAGGTGCTGGTCGTCGTCGCCGGCTTGCCGTCGTCGCCGGTCGCGGTCACGGTCGCGGTGTACGTCGTACCGTATTCGAGCGCCTTCTCCGGCAGCCACGTCCCGGCGGCGGTAAGCGCGCCCTTGACGGCCTCACCCGCCGCGTTCTTGACCTCGACGGTGGTGTCGACGGCGTCCTTGCTGCTGAAGGCGATCTCCGCAGCGGCGGGTACGTCCTTCGCGTCCGCCGCCGGTGCGGTGATCGCGGCGGTGGCCTTCGGCTTCTGCTCGGCCTCGCTGCCATCCTGGAACGACGGCCCATCGCCCTTGCCGCCGTCGCCGGTGCAGGCGGTCACGGTGACCGCCAGGGCGCCGGCGATCAGGACCGAGGCGAGGGCCCGGAACGGCGCGGGTCGTCCCCGCGTCGCCAGACCCCGGTCGGAGGTACGACGGGTCAACTGATCTCGGCCTGGTCGCATGATCCCCTCACACTGCTGTTTTCCACAGCTGTACCCACTCGGTCCGCACGGTCATCCTCTCCCAATGACGCCCGTGAGCAAGTTTTCGTTTCCTGCCGTGCCGTAAAACACCATCGGGTGAGGTCGATTTAGTCGGTTAGCGCCGCAAATGTCGACGGGATTCGTCGTCGATCCGCCTGTCAGGCGCCCAGGTCGGCGGGGACCGGCAGGGCGCTGCCCTTGACGAACTCCTTCCAGGGCAGGTTCCAGGCGGTCCAGCCGTTGCCGGAGACCAGCTTCCGCTCGGTGCCGCTGATCGTCACCGGGTCGCCGGTCTTGGTCTTCTCGAAGAGCCAGCGGGCGTTCGCGGTGGAGACGTTGACGCAGCCGTGCGAGACGTTGCGTCGCCCCTGGTCGCCGACGGACCACGGAGCGGCGTGAATGTATTCCCCGCCCCAGGTCAGGCGCTGGGCGAAGTCGATGTCGGTCACGTAACGGTTGGCCGGGTCCGGATCGTCGCGGGTGTCGAAGACCGTGGTCTCCTTCTTCTCCATCACCACCATGGTGCCGCTGGAGGACGGGGTGCTCTTCTTGCCGAGGCTCACCGGGATGGTCCGGACCACCTTGCCGTCCTCGAGGACGGTCATCTTCTTGGTCTTGTTGTCGACCTTCATCTCGAACCTGCTGCCGATCTTGGCGGTCGCCTTCCGGTCGACGTTGCCGTACCGGCCGTTGCTCAGCGGGATCCCCTCCAGCCCGATCCGTACGCTCAGCGTGGTCCCGGCCTGCCAGTACTCCGGGGCCCGGTAGTAAGCCTGGGTGCCGTTGGAGACCCAGTGCCAGGCGCCGGGCTGCGGCGGGTCGGAGTCGACGAACATCCGCTGCTGCACCTTGGCCCGGTCCTTCTTGGCGATCCCCGGCGAGAACTCCACCACCACCGGCATGGCGACGCCGTAGGTCTTGTCGTCGAAGAGGTAGAGGCCGGAGCCGATCACCGACTTCGGCTTCGCCATCGTGGTGAACGAGGTGGACCTGGTCTCCGTCTGCCCGGACGCGGAGGTCGCGGTGACCTGGGCGGTGTATGTCTTGGCGTAGTTCAGCGGCGCCGCCGGTACCCAGGACGAGCCGTCCGGCCGCATCGCACCCTTGACCGCGCCGCCTCCGGCGAGGGTGAGGCTGACGTCGCTGATCTTTCCGCCCTTGACGCTGGTGCCGATCTCGACGCTCACCGGCTGCTTCTTGGCGCCGTTGGCCGGGGTGACCGCGAATTCGAGCGGCTCGGCGGGTGGTGTCGGGCTCGCACTCGCTCCCGCCGCCGCGCTGTTACCGCTCGCGAACTGCGGCTTCTCGTCTCCGCCGTCGCCACACGCCGCCGTACCCAGTGGCGTGACGACCGCCAGAGCGATGATCATCGCCCAGTCGCGCGTGCTCCTGCCCATCCCCACCTCGGTCCACTCGAATCCCGGGAGACATCGTGCACTATCGGGGCCACAGTTTTGATCCCGGACGCCCAGACGTATGGGTGGAATGACCGTTTTGGTCACCTGGCTGAACCGGTCGTGGGCTGGAGGGGAACTGGTTGGAACCTCCTCCTGGGCCCGTGTTAAGGTTTCTCCCGTTGTCAGCGAGCGCCGCTAGCTCAACTGGCAGAGCAGCGGACTCTTAATCCGCGGGTTCGGGGTTCGAGTCCCTGGCGGCGCACCAACGATCAAGGCCCTGACCTGGCGCTACTGTGCTGGTCGGGGCCTTTTCGCGTACGTCGGTGGCGGATGGTCGCTCGATGGGTGCTCGGGAGCCGTTGGGCCGGGCTGGCCTCGGTGGGACACGGCACCATCCTCGTGGACTTCCGGGTCGGGTCACCGGCTGCGTTCCTGTTGTACACGGTCGATGTACCGGTTGGCGTGACGTCGGCTGGTGAGGGTGACGAGCTGAACATGTGGTCCGTGTTCCTGGAGCAGGTTGCGGACGCGGGGTCGCATGGTGTGGCGGTAGTCGAGGATGTAGCGGACGAAGTTCATGGTGATCCGGTCGTAGACGCCGTCGGTTCGGTGCTGGCCGCCCCGGTAGCGCCAGCGGCGTTGGGCGATGCCCCGGAGACAAGCGGTGGCGGGTAGGTCCAGGAAGATCACGATGTCGGCGGCGGCGAGTCGAATGGGCAGGGTACTGGCGTAGTTGCCCTCGATGATCCACCGCTCGCCGGTGACGAGTTTCTCCTGCTGGGCGGCGAACTCGTCCTGCGGGAGCGGTGTCCAGTGCTCGTCGTAGTAGAGCGCGTCGAGGTGGGTGAGCGGTGCGCCGAGGATCCGCGCGAGTTGCCGGGCCACGGTGGATTTGCCGCTGCCGCCGCAGCCGATGATGGCGATCCGGTCCACGCCTTCCACGGTAGGGGGCACCCCCGGCGGACGGAGAGGTCGTGACGCTCGGACCTGGGCTTGAGTCCTTGCCAGGACATCGTGGGGGCCCATCGTGGGTGTTCCGGATGCTGCCAAATGCGCCGACGCTGGGGCGGACGCCTCCGACTCGACCTGCCGTCTATCTCCGGCCAGTGCCGCCAGCGATCCTGGGCCAGGAACACGTCGGCGGAACGGTCCAGGACCATTCCTGATCCGGGGGCGCCGACGGGCCAGCGGCAATGTCACGCCAGGGAGATCCAGATGGACGTGCCTCACGGCGACAGGTCGGAATGCGACCCGACGCACCGGCAAGTGCTCGCGCCGGGCACTCCGTCGACCGCACGGGTGACTCCCCGTTCGCGTACCGCCAGCAGGGCTGCGTGGGCGGGCGACCGGGGGGTCTGCTCCCCGCCGCCGGCCGACGGCGGTGGGCTTGCCGGCACGTCGGCAAGCCCACTGCGCTCAGGCAGCAGATCCGAGCGGGGGGCGGCTGTGACCGTTTATGTCTCGCGCAACGCGAAGATGGGCGAGCCGCCGCGAGGCCGCGTGGCGGCAGCCTCAGCGGTACGGCCGGGGTCGGTCGATCCGCCCCTGTTGACGTATGCCTGGCGAATCGTGTTCGAGCGGCAGACGCGAGATCGCGACCCCCGATGAGCAGCGACGGAGACCGTCTTGCGACCCCCTCCCGACCACACCTGCCGATGCGACCGCTGTGGCTGTGCCGACGGTGCGGCCACCCGTGGCCCTGCGGCGCGGCGAAGGTCGCCCTTCTGGCGGAGTACAGGGACAACGTGGTCAGTCTCTGTCTCTATCTGGCCAGCTGCCTGCATGACGCGATCGACGATCTGCACCAGCTCCGCCCCAACGACACCGGCAGCACTGCCGGTGTCTTCGACCGATTCCTCGGCTGGCCTGCCCGGCATAACCGCTCCTACCGGCTCGCCACCACGGCTTCTCTTGACGAGGAGGAATCTTCATGAGCAGCACTGACGTCATCAATGCGCCGCCGCCCACGGTCCGAATGAGGATCCCGGCGGGCGCGGCAAATGCCCTCTGCCAGGTGAGGCCAGTACGCGGCGGCATGGTTTCGGCGGAGGTTGAGGTGCGAGGCCGGCGGGTCGAGATCGAGACGCCGGATGACGGCTCCGTCCTCTTTCCGACCGATGTGGGGCTCACGTTGCTGAGCGCGCTGAACGCCGATTCTGGCCTACCCGTGGCGGGCGCTCGCGCCTTGGACATCGGGTGCGGCTCCGGCCTGTACACGGTGGCGCTGGCCTTGGCGGGTGCGGCACACGTGACCGCGCTGGACGTCAACCCGGCGTGATGGCGACTGTCTCCATCAAACCCGGTGCGGGACATCACGATTGGTAGACCGTTCGCCCTGCCACGAGGGTTCGCTGCACCGTAATGGCACCCGCGGAATCTTCATGCGCCACCACGAGGTCCGCCGGCGCCCCGGGCACGAGCCCGTGCCGGCCAGCGAGCCCGAGAAGCCGCGCCGGGTTGGACGAAGCCATCTGCACCGCCGGCGCCAGACCCACCTCGGTGTGGCGGACCACCCAGGCGAGGCAGTGCAGCAGGCTGCGGCCCGAGCCCGCGAGCAGATTGGATCCCGTCAGCACCAGCCGGCCGACCTCGTCCACGGTGACTCGTCCACCCACTGGTGTCTCATAGTCCCCTGGCGGAAGCCCCGCCAGGGCGGCGGAGTCGCTAACCAGGATGGAGTGTTCCACCCCCTTCGCCCGGGTCATTACGGTGAAGGTGTCAGCCGGAAGATGATGACCATCGGCGATGAAGGAGGCGCTAAGGCGGTCATCCGCCAACTGCGCCCACAGATGGTTGGGGTGCCGCGGCAGCAGCTGCGCGGCGCCGTTGCCGAGGTGCGTCGAGAGGCGGGCCCCGGCGTCGACTGCCGCTGAGATCTGCTCTGCTGTGGCATCACAGTGCCCGAGGGACACGATGACGCCACGCCCCGCCAGTTCCCGGGTGTAGCGGACCGCTCCTGGCAGTTCGGGGGCGATGGTCACGATTCCCACGATTCCACCCGACGCGGCCTGCCAGCGATCGAACTCAGCAGTCGATGGCGGCCGCATCAGGTCGGGGTCATGCGCTCCCCGAGCGCCCGGCGCGGGGGAGATGTGCGGGCCCTCGACGTGAACGCAGGGCATCGCCGTCGCCATATCCGGATCGGCCGCCCGGACCTTACGGATCACCGCGAGCGCGGAGACCAACTTACCCTCCTCGGCGGTGATCAGAGTCGGGCAGAATGCGGTCACGCCATGCTGACGCTTGACTTCAACCAGGTTGGTCACCACGTCGGCGTCGACCTCGTCGGAATTCAGGTCATATCCCTGGTAGCCGTTCACCTGCAAATCGACCAGGCCTGGCAGGAGCCAGGCGGGATCATCGTGCTCCTGTCGCTCGACCGCGCTGATCGCCCCGTCGCGGACGGTGACCCGTACCGGCTCGCCAGCGGGTGACCGACCGGTAAGGATGATCATCGTAGGGTCTCCGGCGGCCCCGAGCCCAGGGAACGGTGTAGGGCGTCCAGAACGGCGACAACGTCGCACGAGCTCGGCAGTGTGATGAAGGGCTGCTTCTTCTCCCGCACGCACGTGACCCTGTTCGACAGGGCCGGGGTGACCCCGCCGTGGTGCTCGCCGTGCAGGTCGGTCCCGATGGACAGCCGCAGGTAGGTACAGCCCATGGGCCTGGCGATTTCGGGGCCAGAGGTGATGTTTGCGCGAGCCAGGCCGGCCTGGGGTTGCCCCAAACGCGCGCGTCCTACAACCAACGGACCCGCCTGCGGTACCGGTGGAGGAAGCCGCTGTGCTGCTCGTCGCCACCCGGCGCGTTGCCACTGCGCCAGATCGTCGGTTCAACACCGCGCGCGGCGACCAGAGCCGATGCTGAGACCATCAGACAGTTCAGCGCGTAGGCGTTGGCGAAGGTAGATACGGCACCCACCCGCCCGCTGATGCCCGGCGGCTGGAGGACGGCATCCCCGATTGGCACCTTGGTGTCGATGTGCACGTCCACGATGTCGTGCAGGTTCCGCTGCGATGGATGCCGTGCTGGATGGTCCAGCGCCGTCGAGTCGGCATGCACTCGGGAGGACACTCCGATCACCTTCACGCCGTGCTCTCTTGCCCAGAGGGCCGCGTCGATCAGGGCGGCATTGATGCCGTACGCGTTGACCAGCACCAGGAGGTCCCCGGGTACGAGCCCGTTGTCCTCCATCACCAACCGCCCGTAGCCCGGTGTCCGCTCCATCGCCATGGAGCGCATCGCCCCGTTCGACAGCAGCGTCCCCTCGTCGAGAATCGCGCTGACGTTCACCAGCCCTCCGGCACGGAAGAACACCTCCTGGGCTGCGAGGTTCGAATGTCCTCCCGGTCCGTACACGTACACCAACCGGTCGGCGAGGACGTGATCGGCCACGAGCGCCGCCGCCTGTTCTACCGCCGCGGTCTCGGTGGCCGCGATGGCCTGGATATGCCCGATCACGGCATCGAGGTAGCCAGACATCACGCCGCCCACCACCGCCGCGGCGGCTTCATCGGGGGTGCCCGTCATCCGACCGTCTCCGAGAGCAGTGCCGCTGCCGCGGCGTCGAGGTGTACCTGGGCGTCTGGATGTGTGCGGATCGCCGATGCTGGGCAGCTCTCGTCGACGGGCCCCGTCAGCATCCGGCGCACGCCGGCTGCCTTCGCGTTGCCGAACGCGCAGAGGACCGCCCGTGTGCTGTTCAGCAGGCCCGGTACGGTAACCGTGATGGCTTGTCGTGGCACGTCGGCGAGTGTCGCGAAGAGCCTCTCGTCCACCTGCTGCTGCCTTGAGGCGAGGTGCAGGTCGGTGAGCCGAAGGGTCGCCGGGTCGTCCAGGCGGCATTCGCCAGGCTCGTTGAACGCCAGGTGGCCGTTCACCCCAACCCCGAGGCACGCGAGGTCGATCGGGCCCGCTGCGAGCAGCTCCGCGTACCGGCGTAGCTCGGCCGCTGGGTCAGGGTCGGGTCGCAGAGCCTCAAAGCGCAGGATTGGCAGCGCGGCCAATCTGCGAGTGAGCCAACCAGCGAAGGCCTGGGGCGCGCCGGATGGCAAGCCGACGTACTCGTCCATATGAAACAGGTGCACCCGCTCCCAGGGCACGCCGGCCTCCCGCACGAGGTGGTCCAGCAACGGCTCCTGCGAGGGGGCCGCGGCCAGGATGACGCGGGCCTCACCGCGCTGCTCGATTGCGCTCCTGATGGCGGCGGCCGCGTCGGCGGCGGCCGCAGCGCCGGCGTCATGGCGGCTGGCGTGGATCGAGACGCGCTCTGCGGAAAAGCGTGTCCCGTGGGGTTGATACGGATCGATCACGCGCGCTCTCCCGAGTGGGTCTGTCGGACGCTGACAAGACAATCCACCCGACGCCGGGCCCTCGAAGAGCTGGCCCGGCAGGCAGCGGCTCGCCCAGTCACGACGGGCTCCGGGCGATTGGCCCGCTGTCCGTGCGCGGCTACGGTCGACGCCGACCGGAGCCGGGCGCGGGGCGGCGATGGTGGGCATGTTAGACGATCAGTCGGAACTGTTGTCGCGGTCGGCCGCTCCGCGATGACTGCACGGCGGGCATCTGCCAGGCCAGGCCGGCGTCGACGAGCGATGCCAGCACCCGGCGCGCGCTTCGCGGCGTGACCGTGAGGCCCTCCGCCACTGCCTCAGCATCCACCACTATCGGCTCACCGGGCTGTGGTTGCAGCACCTCGATGATCCGGCGCAGCGTCTCCTCGGCTTTCGACGACCCCAACGGCGGTTCGCTCGACACCTGCCCGTCGGAGGGACCCGACAGCGCCACGTTGCTGCCATCCGGCCGCACCAGGTACACCTTCGCCGCGTCACCTTCTCGGGAACGCTCCAGCGCGGTGTACGCGTGTTCCTCGGCGGCTTGCGGCGTCTCGCCAATGCCGACCCCAATGTCGACGACCATCCCGGTCTCGGCCCGCATCCGATCGACGAAGGTGTCGGCCCGGAGGCGACTGATCAGCTGAGCCAGCGAGCCGCGGGTCGCGGTGATGACAAACGTGTCCGCGTCGCGTTGCAGCAAGGTCACCCCGAGGTCGGCAACCTCGGAGAGCAGCAACCGGTGCAACGACAGGATGAGTTCCATCTGGCGGTAGTTCTGCGGTCCGTTGCCGAGCGGACGGAACGCCGGCGACACCTGCACTACCACCATCACGATCTGGGAGTCCCCGAGGATGCTGCCGGCCCCCAGCAGGGCCGCGGTGTTCAGGGCGTCCCGGATGCTGTTCGACGGCGGCACCAACCGGAACACCGGCACCTTGGCAGCCACCAGCCGCTGCGCCACCGACTTGACGGTGGTCAGCGCGGCCGAGGTGGCTCCACTCTCGTACAGGCCGCGATGGAAGTCGATGAATTTCTCCACCGACTCCGCCCCGAGGTACTCGATGGTGTGCACGAGCTGATTGCTCACTTTGATGTCCGCGTACGCCGCCTCGACCTCGTCCGCGCCGATCGAGTCGATACTGACCCGGGACGGATCGAGGGTGCCGGCCATCAGGCCCCGGATGATGCCGGAGTACAGCGAGGCGCCGCTTACCGGGACGTACGTCGCGGGCACCGTCAGCTCGCCGGATTCCCGGGCCAGGTCGTACTGCAGCGGCCCGGTGAACAGGATCGCGTCGACGCTGTCGGCGATCTTCAGGACCTGCTCGTATGTCTGGCGTTCCCTGGCGTGTGCGGCACCGACCAGCCGCCAATTCTGGGAGTCCGGTCGTCTCGGCATGAGCAGGATCCGTTGGACTTGGTCACGCGGGCCGACCACGCCGATGGTGATCAACTCATTGACCGACCGTCGATGCCACTGCACCTGTCAACCCGCCCTTTCCCAGGCCGCCCCGACGATCCGGCACCGTCGCACCTGGACCCTACCCTTTGACCGCACCGCTCATTCCATCCAATATGTGTCGCTGCATCAGCAGGAAGAAAACCGTGATCGGGATGATCGAGATGATGGTTCCGGCGGCCAGGCCCCGGACGTCGTTGCCCGCGATCCCGGACAGGAACGCCAGGCCCAGCACGATGGGATACTTGTCCGTGTCGTTGAGCACGACCAGCGGCCAGATGAAGCTGTTCCAGACCGAGATGAAGCCGAGGATCGACAGCACCGCGAAGGTCGGCCGCGCCACCGGGACCATTACGTGCCACAGCACCCGCAGGTGCCCGCAGCCGTCAATCGCCGCAGCGTCCAGCAGTTCCCTCGGTACCGCGGCGAACGTCTGGCGGAGCAGGAAGATCCCGATCGCCGAGAGGATCGCCGGGAGCATCACGCCGACGTAGGTGTCGTTGAGTCCGAGCTGTGAGACCACCATGAAGCGCGGTATCAGCAACACCTCGGCGGGCATGAACATCGTCGCCAGGAACAGGTAGAACAGCACCGTCCGGCCGCGGAAGCGCATAACCGCGAGCGGGTACGCGGTGAGCGCGGAGACGACCAGGTAGGCGGGGATGATTCCGATCTCGTAGATCACCGAATTCAGCAGGTAGCGGGCGAACGGAATCGTCGACCAGGCCTCCCCGAACCAGGTGAGCACCGGTGGCCGTGGGATCCACTGCGGCGGGAAACCGAACACATCCTGGCCGGAGGACTTCAGGGCGGTGGACAGCAGCAGTGCGAACGGCGCCATGAACAGTACCGCGATCGCACACAGCAGGACATACGTCAGTAGGCTGCGTAATGTACGCCTGATGCGGTACACCGGCGTCACCTCTCTCGCGTGATGCGCTGATTGAGAACGGCGAGCCCGACCATCAGCACCAGCATCACCAGCCCGATCGCGCTGGCGTAGCCGAGTTGGTACCGCTCGAAGGCGGTCGACCAGGCGAGGTAGCCGAGACTTATGGTCGAGTCCTGTGGCCCGCCCCTGGTCATCACGTAGACGGACTCGAAGACCCGTAACGCGTCGAGCATCCCCAGCGTGAGCGTCACTGTCGTGTACGGCAGCAGTAGCGGGATGGTCACGTGCCACATCCGCCGTGCCGAGTTGGCGCCGTCGACCTTGGCCGCCTCGAAGATCTCGGCCGGGATGGACTGCAACCCGGCCAGGTAGATCATCATGAAGAAGCCGACCATCTTCCAGCCTTCGACCAGCACCAGTGCGGGCAGTGCCCAGTCGTCGCTGAGCAGGTACTGGATCGGCTTGTCGATGATCCCCGTCTCGATCAGCGCCCAGTTCAGCACGCCTTGCTGGTGGAAGAGGTAGCGCCAGGCCACGCCGACGGCAACCATGGACGTGATCGCCGGCAGGTAGTACATCGCGCGGAATGCCCGGATGCCGCGGACCTTCTGGTTGACCAGCACCGCGAGCCAGATCGGGATGATCACGGCGAACGGAATCATCCCGACCAGGTACAGCGCGGAGTTTCCCAGCGCGAGGTGGAACCGGTCGTCGGTGAGCAGTCGACGGAAGTTGTCAAGGCCGACGAACCGGGCAGGCGACACGACGTTGTACTCGTAGAACGACAACCGGATCGCCATCATCGCGGGCCAGGCGAAGAAGACCGAAAACAGCGCGATCCCGGGCAGCAGGAAGGCATACGGAACCCAGCGGCTACCACCTGACGTCCTGCCCACTGTCATCCGGTCTGCCTCTCCGTGTCCCCACTCGACCTGCTCGATCCCACAACCACCCATGATGGACGTCCGAAACTCGGAAAAGTTCTGTCCCGAAGTCTAGGCAGCGCGACGATCGGGTGCAAGAGTGGTCACGTCATTGCCGGAGGACCGCATGAGGAGGCGATTGTGCAGTTTGCCCGTGTCCGCAGGGCAGCCGACCGCGACGTGGAGCTGGTGTATCGGACGCCCGACGACCGGCTGCTTCCGCTCGCGTCGCTGGACGACAGCGGCAACGCCGATCCGGTCGCCCTGCTGGCGCGAACCGGCCGCGAGTCGCTCGCCGAGGACATCGCCGCGCTCGCCGCCTCGACCTCGGCCGGGGATCTGCTGAGCGTTGCTGAGGTGCTTTTCGAGCCGCCGGTGGCGACCTGTACGAAGATCTGCTGCCTGGCGCTGAACTATCGGGACCATGCCGAGGAGAGCAACCTCGACGTGCCCCCCGAGCCGGTGCTGTTCTTCAAGCCCCCGTCCGCGCTGACCGGCCATCGCACGACGGTGGTCGCGCCACGGCGGACCCGGCACCTCGAGCACGAAATCGAGCTGGCGGTGGTCATCGGCACCACAACGCGCGATCTGCCCGCCGAGCGGTGGACCGAGGCCGTCGCCGGCTACACCGTGATCAACGACATGACCGCGCGGGACCTGCAGTTGGTGAACATCGCCCGTAACGTGCCGTGGGATCAGTTCAAAGGGTTCGACACCTTCGCTCCGCTGGGGCCGTACCTGGTCACTCCGGACGAGGTGGGCGACCCGTCGGCGCTGGAGATGCGGCTCGAGGTCGGCGGCACGGTCCGGCAGCGGGCGAACACCGCCCAAATGGTGTACGGGCTGCCGCGACTGATCGCCGATCTCTCCAACGGCATGACGCTGCTGCCCGGCGACGTGATCGCCACCGGCACGACCGCGGGCCTGGCACCTCTCGTCGACGGTGACGTGATGCGCGCGACGATCGACCGGCTCGGCACGCTACAGAACGACGTCCGGTTCAGCTGACCCGGCACCGGCTAACACGGCAGTGAGGAGCATCATGGCCACGACCACCCGGCCGGTCCGGTTCGGGCTGGTGGGAACCGGTGCGATGGCGGCCCTGACCGGCAAGGTGCTGGCTCAGTATCCGAACTCCGTCGTGACCGCCGTCAGCAGCCGTACCCGCGACAGCGCCACCCGGTTGGCCATCGAGCTGGAGAAGCTGAGTGGTGAGCCGGTGACCGGGTACGAGGACGTCGACGAGATGATCGCGTCCGGTCGCTGTGACGCCATCGCGGTGATGACGCCCGACCACCTGCATGCGGAGCCGACCGTGGCGGCGGCAGCGGCAGGGCTGCACGTCCTGATCGAGAAGCCGCTGGCGACATCGGTCGCCGACGCGGACCGGATGGTGGCCGCCGTGCGAGCCGCGGGAGTCCGGGCGATGTGCCTGTACAACCACCGGTGGCTGCCCCCGAATGCGAAAGCCAAGCAGTTGCTCGCCGATATGGGCCCTGCGGTCTGCGGGTACGCCCGTAAGCACGACACCATCGACGTACCCACCCGGATGCTGAAGTGGGCCGAAAGGACCACCTGCGCCTGGTTCCTCTCCGGACACGACATCGACCTGGTGAGCTGGCTGTTCGACAGCGAGGTGGAGCAGGTCAGCGCGGTGGCCCGGCGGGGCCTGCTCGCCGGGCGGGGCATCGACACCCCGGACGCGGTGGTCATCCAGGCCCGCTTCGACAGCGGCGCGGTGGCCACGTTCGAGTCCGGCTGGGTCAATCCCGAGACGTTCCCCACCATGATCGACAGCTATCTCAGCATCGTGGCCGAGGGTGGCACCATCCACGTCGACCGGCAGAAGGAGGGGATTCTCGCGGCAACCCCCGACAGCTTCAGCTACCCGCGCACGATGATCGAGGGAGACATCCACGGCGTGCTGCGCGGCTCGTACCCGTTCGCGGTGGAGCACTTCGTCGAGTGCGTCCGGACCGGCCGGGAACCACTGGTCAGCATCGAGAGTTCCCGGCAGGTGACCGCCGTCCTGGCAGCCGCGCACCGCGCGATCGACACCGGCGGCTCGGTCCGGCTCGACGACGTGGCGCCGGCCCGCTGATCCACCAGCATCGGGCACGAAGGGGCCGTGGCACCGGATCTCCGCCGGTGCCACGGCCGCCGTCGCGGTCAGGCGCTGTACTTGGCGCCCCAGTTCAGGTAGGCGACGTTCGCGAGCAGCCACCCGAAGCCGATCGCCTGTGCGCCGTCCTGCTCAGGTGTCGGCTGGTACCGGTTGTACAACGCCAGCGAGTGAGCGTGCACCCCCGCGTCCCAGGGCGTCGCCTGCATCCAGCGCGGCACCTGCTGGGCCACCGAGGCGGCGCCCAGTCCGGTGCCGGCCACGGTGGTACGGGTGGCCGGCTGACCCGTGTCGTCGGTCGTCGCCACGTTCTGCGTGAACGTGCGGGCGAACCGGGTCATGTCGAGCCCGGAGAAGCCGAGCTTGGCCCGGAATGCCCGGACGGCGAACTCGACGCCGATCGCACCGTGACTGATGTCCTCGAACTGCTTGTAGCCTCGGCCGCCAACCGGCTCGGGGGTGAAGAGGGAGATGTCGGTGTCCGGCGATCCGGTCCTGGTGAATCCCTCGTAGACGTGACCACCGGTCGGCCAGTAGTGCCACGTGTACGCGCCGCCGGCGTCGACGGTGAGCTGTCGGGCGAACATCTTCGCCATCGCCTTCACCTTGTTGCGATACGCCGGGTTACCGGTGGTGATGGCCAACTCGACCAGCGTCTGGCCGAGCGCCAACGACTGGTTGATCGGCTGCTCGCAGCCGTCCCAGGCCAGCGGCTGGCCCTTCGGCCAGATCAGGTAGCCCTCGCCGTTGTCGTTCTCCCGGTACTCCCAGTCGTGCACCGCGACCGCGGCCCGCACCGCGTCCAGGTACTCCGCGGCCTTCGCGCGGTAGCGCCGGTTCTTGAGCAGCGACGGTGACTGCCGGACGATCCGGACGAAGGATGCGATGGGGTAGGTGATCATCCCGGTGTGCACGGCGAAGATCACCGGCTTTGACAGCATCGGGAACGATCCGGGCGCGGGGTTCCCGGCGGCCGTCGGGGACTCCCGGACATCGCGTACGGTCCACATCAGTGGGCCGATCGAGGACTGGTAGAACCGGAGCACCGCGTAGTCGCCGCTGGTCGGGTCCATGGTCAGATCTGCGATGGTCGCGGTGCGGTTGGACTGGGCGTTCACGACCTCCAGGGTGAAGGTGTCCGGCCGGGTCCCCGCCAACACCGTCACGGTGACGTCGTTGGCGTAGGTCAGCGCGGAACGGACCTCAAGTGTCGGCCGTCCCTCGCTGTCGCGGAGAGTGGTGAACCCGACCGTGTAGGGATAGTCGGCCCGCCAGGCCGGCAACGACAGACCTCGGTAGTCGCTGACGCCGCGCTCGCTGTCGCGGACCGACAACACCTGATCGATGTTCTCGATCAGCCGGTCCAGGTAGTAGGTGTCCTTGTACGTCTCGTACATCCGGACCAGGCCGAGCAGCACATACGACTGGCTCCACGCCAGCATGCCGGACCTGCCGTCGGCGTTGGTGTTGTCGTTGGGCTGGTCCGGTTGGCCCGGTGACCCGGCCTGGAACAGCCGGTCCCAGTCGTCGAACGTCTGCCGTGCGGTGTAACCGCTGCCGCCGTCGGCACGGGCCGCTGGCGGCGCCAGGCCGACACCGACCAGTGTGCCAGCGGCCGCCAGGCCGCTCAGGCGCAGGAGGTCGCGACGCGACGCGGCAGCTGAGCGGAGAGCGGGGACGAAGTCGGGCATGGTGTGACCTCCAGCTACAGGGGGGCGTGGAAGTACCGGATTCACATGGCGTGCAGTGTTTCGGTAGCGGCCTGGATCGTCGCCTCGATGTCGGCGTCGGTGTGTGCGGTCGACATCAGCCAGAGGCCGCGGGGGACGATGTTGATCCCCCGGTCCTGTAGCCCGGCGTGGAACCTGGCTGCCGTCTGCCGGTCGGTACGGGCGAAGTCGCGGTAGTCGCGCACCGACTCCTGGCTGGTGAAGTAGGTTTGGAAGACTGGTCCGAGGCCGTCCACCAGCATCTGGACGCCGGCCTGGCGGGCGGCCTCCCGCAGCCCTTCCATCAGGCGTTCACCCTGGCGGTACAGCAGGCCGTAACGGTCGTCGCGCTCCTCGTCCAGCACCGTCAGGGTCGCGTTTGCCGCGGCCATCGCAACCGGGTGGGAGTTGAAGGTGCCGGCGTGTGCCACCCGCCCGGACGCGATGGTCTCCATCACGGAGGCGCGGCCGGCCAGCGCGGAGACCTGCATACCGCCGGCCATCGCCTTGCCGAACGTCGCGAGGTCGGGCAGCGCGCCGAGGCGTTCCTGGGCACCACCGGGTGCCACCCGGAACCCGGTGATGATCTCGTCGAAAATGAGTAATGCGCCGTGCTCGTCGCAGAGATCCCGCACACCTTCGAGATAGCCGGGCAAGGGCACGATCGCACCGGTGTTGCAGAGGATCGGTTCCATGATTACCGCGGCGATCTCGCCCCGGTGCTTCTCCAGTGCCGCGCGCACGGCTTCGACGTCGTTCCAGGTGACCACAACCACGTCACCCTCGGCCGAACTCGGCTGGCCAGGGCTCCCCGGCACGGGGACCGGCTCCTCGACCGGGCCGGCTTGCTCCAGGTCAGGGTGCAGGCTGTACAGCACCGGGTCGAACCAGCCGTGGTAGTGCCCCTCGAACTTCAGCACCTTCGCACGTCCGGTGAAGGCGCGGGCCAGCCGGAGTGCGCCGTGCACCGCCTCGGAGCCGACGCTGTTGAACCTCACCAGCTCGGCCGACGGGACCATCCGACACAGTCGTTCGGCGACCTCGACCTCGAGGCGGTGCTGCGCCGCGTAGGAGATTCCGCGGCCAACCTGATCCACCACCGCGGCCACCACCTCGGGCGCACAGTGCCCGAGCACCGCAGGTCCCTGCCCCAGGACATAGTCGAGGTAGCTATTGCCATCAACGTCCCACAGCCGGGACCCCGAGGCGTGGTCGACATAGAGTGGTACGCCGGGGGACCGCCGCGCATCGCTGGACACCCCGCCGGCGATGACCTGCTTGGCGGACTCGAACAGCGCGGCACTGGTAGTCAGCTTCCTTGCCATCGGCACGACTCCTCATCCGGTCGGGCGGTCATCGGCGGGCGGACGGCCTCGCCAGGCGAAGAGGCGCGAGGCATTGCCGCCGAGGACGGCGATGCGGTCCTCGGTGTCAAGATCGGCGAAGATCAGGCGGCCCAACGAGTAGCGAAGATCGATGAACGGGAAGTCCGACCCGAACACCACCTTCGATGCCCCGAGGGCGCGCACCATCCGGGTGATCGTGGCCCCCGAGTGGTACGAACCACAGATCTCCAGCAACACCCGCGGATGTGCGGCTGCCACCTCGATCGCCTGGTCGAACCCCTCGGGTAGGGCCCCGGCGTGCCCGGCCAGCAGCACCACCTCGGGATGCCGGTCCGCCACCATCCCGAGGTGCTTCGGATCGTCGAACGGGGAACCGGTCCAGGTGTGGGTCAGTACCAGGCAACCGGATCGTTCCGCGAACTCCCACACCGGGGCATAGCGCGACCCGGTGAGCGGGTACGCGTGCAGGTCCGGATGCAGCTTGACACCCACGAACCGTGGGTCATCCCCCCAGCGGGCCAGTTCCTCGGCCGGATTCTGCCACGGGTTGACGACGAGGTAGCCCGCGAGTTGGTCGGGATGTGCCGCCACCGCCGCCGCGGTGGCCTCGTTGCCGCTGCGGGCGTCGAGCTGGATGGCGAGATGGCTGGAGAGTACGGCCCGGTCGACACCGCAGCGGTCCATCACGCGGACCAGGTCGGCCGGCTCGCACTGCGGTATGAAGAACTCGCTGTATGGCCCGACGTGGGCGTGCGCGTCGACGATGGACACCGCACGCTGCGGGACCCGGTCGAATACCGCGGTTTCGAGGTCCGCCGCAAGGCTCATGAGGGTTTCCGTTCCGTCCGGAACAGCCGGCCGGCGGTCCCGCTGCCGATCTGCGTCACGGCGTCGTCGTCGAGTTCGGACCACAGCAGCCGGGTCACCACCTCGGCCGGGTCACGCAGCGGCGAGCCCGTGCCGAACAGGAAGCGGCCGGCCCCGAACCTGCCAACCAGCCACTCGAGTCCGCAGTGCGACGCCAGGTAGCTGATGTCGAGGTAGACGTTGTCGCACCGCGACAGCACTCCGGCCACCGTGCGCAGCGACCGGTAACCGACATCACCGATCACCAGGGTGTGTCCATCGAACCGGTGCGCCACTGCCTCCACCGCCTCCCAGGAGGTCTGCGACGCCTCCACCAGCAGCGGCAGCCGCGCCCGCACCAGCGCGCCGTGCAGGTCGGTCAGGTCCGGCCCGTCAAGCCGGTAGCGGTGGTCGGCGGGAAAGGCCCGCACCGCGACCACCCCGGCCGTACGTGCCCGCTCGACGAACTCGTCAGCGGCGCCGATCTCCCCGCACACGTCCGGCAATACGGTCCAGCAGGCATGCAGCCGATCGACGCCGTCGAGCATCTCGACCAGTTCCCGGTTCCCCGCTGCCGGTGCGTGCCACCGCGAGGCCAGGTTCGACACCACGGCGGTCGCGATCCCGAAACCGTCCATCATGGCCAGTAGCTGCTTGACGGCCACCGACCCGGCTGCTGCCCGCGGGTGCCGACCGAGCGCCACGGAGACGTCGGTCAGCCGTACTCGTCTTCCCAGTTCAGTACTCGGCCCGTCCATGTCAGGCGGCACCCAACGCGCGGACCGGCTGCGGCGTACGGGTCCGGATGGACTCGTGCGCGGCGGCCAGCACCGCGGTGACGTCACGCGAACTCTCGATGCTGATCAGCGGCTCGGTGCCGGTCAGGGCGCAGTCGACGAAGTGGTGGACGGCATCCCGGTAGGCACCCGCCGGGACGCCGTGCTGGATCCGCTGGAGCATGTTGCGCGGGTAGCTGTACGCCTCCTCGGTCGCGACGACCACGTTCTCCTTCTGCCGGTCGACCTGCATCACCCCGCGCTCGCAGGCCAGGGTGACGTAGCTGTCCACCACCGTCGGGAAGGTCGACGGGTAGATCCAGGCGGACTCGAAGGTCGCGACCGCGCCGCCGGCATAGCGGGCCTGGATCTGCACGGCATCCGGAGTGTCGAACCCCTTGCTGTGCAAGAAACCGGTCCGGGCGGTCGCGAAGACCTCGACGACCGGCGCGCCGATGAGCCAGGTCATCAGGTCGATGTCGTGGCTGGACAGGAACCAGGCGCAGGTGGTCCTGGCGGACCAGGGCCCGATCATCGAAGTCGGAACGTCGATCGTGTCGTTCTTGCGGGCGTAACCGACCACCGCGTCACCCAGGGTGCCGCGCAGCTCCTTAGCCTGCGCGTACGCCGGAACCCAGCGGTGGTTGAACAAGCACATGGCCACCACACCCGCGGCGCGGATCGCCGCCACGGCTCGGTCGGCATCCTCGACGGTCGTCGTGAACGGCTTCTCCACCAGCACGTGTAGGCCAGCCTTCGCCGCCGCGACGGTGATGTCGGCATGAACGTCGTCGGGGGTGGTCACCACCACCGCGTCGATGTCTCCCGAGCCGATCAGCTGCTCGTAGTCGTCGTAGACCGGCAGGCCACCTGCCTCCTCGGCGAACCGACGGGCTCCGTCGACGGTCCGGCTCGCGACGCCCGCGAGGCGGACCGCGGGGTGCGACGCGAGCATGGTCGCGTTGCCCTTGGCCATGATTCCTGCGCCGACGACTCCGACGCGGAGCGTTCCGGACGTCATCCGAGCGTCTCGTTCCAGGCCGCCTCGGCAGCGTCCAGCGCCTGCTTTGCCGTCTTGGCTCCGCTCAGCACCGCACGGATCTGTTCCTCCAGCGCCTCCTGCAGCTCGACGTCGTGCTCGGTCCCGTAGGTGACGTCGATGACGTCCGACACCGAGCTGGCCACCAGCCGGCGCGCCACGTCCGTAGGGGCGCCGCTCTTCGACCCGGTGAAGAACGGGTCGTTCAAGGAGTCGACGGTCCCTGGGAAGATCGCGACCAGCTTGCAGAACTCCACTTCGTTCTTCGCGTCGGTGACGAACTTGAGCCAGTCGGCCGCGGCTGCCTTGTTGTCGGACTTGGCCGGGATCACGAAGGTCTGCATGCCGTTGAGCAGGTACTTGCCTTCCGGCGAACGGACGCCCGGCGCGACGACGAGGTCCTGGTAGACCTCCGGCGCGTTCTCCTCCACCGCCACGAGGCTGGTGGCGAAGTCGGCGGACGCCATCGCGATCTGCTTGTTCTGGACCGACTGCGGGTACTCGCGCCAGTTCTTCTCGGTGGTGCCAGGGGCGAGGGCCCCCGAGTCGTAGTACTTCTTCAGCTTCTCGAGCACTGCGACCGTCTGCGGGGTGTTGAACGCCGCCTTGGTCTTGTCGGCGCTGAGCACCTCGATGCCGTAATAGCTCGGGATGGTGAACACGAACGGCAGGTTCATGCCGTAGACGCCGGTCTTGTCCTTGATCTGCTGGGCGAGTTCGAGCGCCTCGTCGAACGTCTTGGGTGCCTTGTCGGCCGTGAACCCGACCTTGTCAACCACCGACTTGCGGTAGTAGCTGATCAGTCCGCCGCCGTGGTACCAGGGGATGCCGGACTGGACGCCGTTCGCCTCCAGCGCGTCCACCAAGCTGGGCTGGTAGGCCTTGAGGTCCTCGTCGGTGAAGAACTCGCCGAGGTCGGACAGCGCGGGCCGGAACGCACCGAGCTGCGCCGATGTGAGGTTGACCGCGTCAGGCGGGTTACCGGTGGACACCGCGGCCAGGAACTTCTGGGGCATGTCCGTCGCCGGGACGTCGACCCACTTGATCTTGATGGCTGGGTTCTGGCTCTCGTACTGGCTGATCAGCCCGTCGATGTACACCTTGTAGCTCTTCTGGAGGTTGATCGTCCACCATTCGACAGTCTTGCTGTCGCCGCCAGATGAGTTGCCCTCGTCCCCGGGGATACATGCCGTCACGCTCGCCGCGACGAGCACCCCGGCGAGGCCGAGCAACACCCTTCGTGACGTCCCCCGACCTCGAGTCCAGAACCGCATACGATCCACCTCCGCACCGGAGCTCTCATAACGGTCGTCCGTAATGAGGGCACGATGCCATCCGTAATTGACCAAGTCAAGGGGTACATCGATCGAGCAGGTCATCACATGTTCGCCACCGTCCGCGCCGGGCTGGGGACTGTGGACCTATCAAGGTCCCGCCCGTTAGGTCCACAGACCCGGCGGGCGCGCCGCGTTCGGTCGCGACCCGCCACCGGTGAGGGGCCGCGCAAACGGAGGCGGTTGAAGGCGTTGTGCCAGGCGTTCGTGTCACTCGGCCGCGCCGCCGCTGATCGGCTGCGACCCCGGTGGCGACATGGCGGTGCTGACGACCAGCTCCACCCGTCAACCCTCGGCCCGGTTGTCAGCGGTGGTTTCGGCCACCTTGGGCCGCCTCGCCCCGAGCCCCTTGGCGCTCAACCGGTCGGCGGTGACGCCGTGGCTGACCAGGAAGTCGTCACCGCCGCAGCTCGGGCCCCGGCTGAGGATGAGGTTCGACTCGGCCGTACCGGTGGTGTCGGTATGGCCCTCGATGCGCATCCGGCTACTCAGATTGGCCCCGAGGATCTGGGCCGCCGTGACGAGACTCGACCCCGAGCCAGAAGCCGGGCGCACGACGTCCCCGAGCCCGCCATGCTGTCGAGTTCGGGGAAGTGGATTGCGGTGTCCTTGTTCTCGGATCACCACCACTCGCGGCTGGTACGCCGGGAGCGGGTGCGTCGCTACCACGACCGGGGTGTGCCGGGCCTTGCCGACCGGCCCCGGCCGGGTAAGCCGGCCGAGGTTCCCGGCTCGGTTCGGGCGCGGATCCTCGCACTGACCCGGATGACCCCACCAGCGGTGACCGGGCTGACGCACTGGTCGAGCCGGGAGATGGCCGCGTTCCTGGCTCGGCACGAGAACGTCCGGGTGTCGCACAACTTCATCGCCGACCTGTGGCGCGCCCACGACCTGCGTCCCCACCGGTCCGGCACCTTCAAGCTGTCCAACGATCCGGCGTTCGTGGACAGAAGGTCGCCAACCGGCCGATCTATATCGCGCTCGCGGTCACGGTCGAGGGCACCCGAGACATCCTAGAATCGTCTCCTGGCCCTCTGCCTCCCCGTCGAGGCGGGCCGATAGCGCTTGTCGGCATACATCGCGCCTCATGAGTAGGAGGTTACCGATCGTCGGCTCCGCCTGCCGCTGAGAGGATCAAACGGCTGCCGGCGCCCGACAACGGGGCCGAGATCGACCGGCGGGCCGAGCCTGATGCCGCCTCTCGACGGCGCCGGTCAAGGTTGTCCTGGCCCGAACGGGGCCAGGACAACCTTGACTGCGGCCGGGTCAGCCAGGAGTGTCGGAGCGCTAGCGGTTGGCGGTTGCTGCAACCGCATCGCTGGTGGTCTCCGCTGCCCCTGCCTGCCTGCCGGTATGCAGGGTGACCGCGGCGAGCACCGCGCCCACCGCGGAGATCGCGGCGGCACCGACGAACGCGGCGGAGAACCCGTCGGTCAGGGCCGGAAGGTTATCGAGTTGGTCCGCGCCGAACGACGCGGCCACTGCGGTCATCGCGGCCAGGCCGAGGGCGGAACCGACCTGGTAGCTGGTGTTGACGATCCCGGCCGCCAACCCGCCCTCCTCCGGGCGGGCACTGGACAGGGCCGTGCCGAGGGACGGAATGAAGGCGAGGGACATGCCCAGCGCGGCGAGCAGGGAGGCGGGTAGGACATCCACCCAGAAGTTGCCGTCGGGGCGGATCAGTGACAGCCATCCCATGCCGACCGCGAGGACGGCGAGCCCGGTGACCACCATGGCCTTCGGACCGAACCGGGCGATCGCCCTCGGGGCCAGGACGATCATTCCGACCATGATGAGAATCGTCATCGGAAGTAGAGCGGCGCCGCTGGGGAAAGCGCTGTAGCCGAGGACCTGCTGCAGATACAGGTTGAGGAAGAACCACATCGGGATCCACGCCCCGCCCAACAGCAACTGCGCCAGGTTAGCCGCACCCAGGTTCGGGGTGCGCAGGATCGACAGTCGCATCAACGGCTGGCGACGGTTGGCCTGGATGACCACGAACAGTCCGAGCAACACGGCGGCACCGGCCAGTACGAGCAAGGTCTGCGCCGATTCCCAGCCGACCTCCGGCGCCCGGACGATCGCGTACACTGCCGCGCCCAGGCCGGCGGTCACCGTGGCGGCGCCCAACACGTCCACCGAGCCGCGCCCTCCGGCGTTTCCGCCGGGCATGAGCGCCGGGGTCGCCGCCAGGGCCAGGACCGCGATCGGAATGTTGATGTAGAACACCCAGGGCCAACTGACGTACTCGGTGATCAGACCTCCGAGGAACACCCCGGCCGTGCCGCCGGCGGGTGCCGCAGCCCCATACAACGCCAGGGCCTTGGTCAGCTCTTTCGGGGTGGCGCCGAAGAGCATCATCAGCAGGGTCAGTGCCGACGGCGCGATCAGCGCGGCGCCGACGCCCTGCACCGCCCGCCCGATCAACTCGACGCCGACCGTACCGGCGACGCCGGCCACCACCGAACCGACCAGCAGGACCGCCCAGCCGGTGGCGAACATCCTGCGGGCGCCGAACAGGTCCGACAGCCGCCCGCCCAGCAGTAGCAGACCACCGAACGCAACGACGTAGGCGTTGAACACCCACGACAGGTTCTCCTGCGAGAACCCAAGATCTTCCTGCATGCGGGGCAGGGCCACCCCGATGATCGAGGTGTCCATGATGACCATGAACTGGGCCGCGGCGATGAGCGCCAACGCCCACCAACGCCGGGACGACGACAACATGACAAGTCCTATTCCGGCCGAGGCGTTTGTGCCCAGGCCTAGCGGTTTGGTACCCCAGAGTCAGGGATTGGTGATCGTGTAGCCGGCGCCAACGATCGCGGCGTGAATCTGGCTCTCCTCGGCCGTGCCCGCGACGGTGACCCGCCGCTCCGACAACTCCACCCGGACGTCGGTGACGCCGGGTACCGCGCGTACCGCGGTAGCGACCTTGGTGGAACATGGCTGGCAGGACATCCCCGCCACGACGAACTCCCGGCCCTCGCCGGTCGTCGGTACGGCCTGCGCGGCAGCCGTCTCACAACTGGTGCACATCATGAACCTCCTATACGGGTACCCGGTAGGGGTACCGGTCGGGAAGGAACGTAGCATACCCCCGGGGGGTTCGCTATAGTTGATGTATGACCACGCCCGACCCGTCCCCGACCCGTGGATACACCGCCAGCAAGGACCAGTTGCTCGCCCGGCTGCGACGTGTCGAAGGACAGGTCCGCGGCATCGGGAAGATGGTCGAGGACGACCGTTACTGCATCGACGTCCTCACCCAGATCTCCGCGATCCAGGCCGCGCTGGACAAGGTCGCCCTCGGCCTGCTCGACGGCCACGCCCGCCATTGCATGCACGAAGGCGCCGCCGAAGGACGTGCCGACGAGATGGCTACCGAGATGATGGCCGCCGTCGGCCGCCTCATGAAACGCGGTTGACCTGACGCGCGATCCGGAGCAGGTCGGCGGCATCCGGCGCGACGCCAGCCCCGGAAGCAGGCGCCCTTCCATGTTGCCGCCGCGCCGGCACATCCCGGCCGACAGCAGGAAGTGCCTACCGTCAGCGCAGCTGGCCGTACCGCTCCGCCATCAACCGTCGACAAGCGGGCAGTCGCCCGCCGCGCTGACAGCGTCGCCCGTTCGCCCCCACGGCGGGGGCGGCGAGCGGCTGTAGACCGAGTACGACCGAATACGGAGTTCCGCACCACCACCGGCCGCACCCGTCGAAGTCGGAAACCATCGGCACGTAAGTTCCGTCCCAGACGACCACGTCATGTCCATCCCCCTCGGAATCCCTGGCAACGGGAAGTCTGCTGCCATGACCGCCCGGATTCCATAGATCAACAATTCTGGAGATCGCCATGGCCGAAACTCGCCAGAGCCCGAGTCGGCTGCGTCGGCGCCACCTCATCGCGGCAGGTGACCGATGAACGAGGCTCACGACCGACCCAAGGGCTCGGTCGCGAACGACCAACCCACGAAGACCCTCTATGCCCGGATGCGGCAACACCGGGAAACCGCAGCGCTGGCCGCCACCGCTCTAGCCATGGACGACGCTGACCTGGGCCAGGCCCGGGACGGGTTGCTCGCTCTCGGGCTGCTCCACCCCGTCACGGACACCGCCGTCGACCCGGCGGCCGCCTTCTCCCGCATCCTGAGCGGGGGCCGCAGTGGACTGCGGTCGCTCACCGAACAGCTCCACAATCTACAGGCGTCAATCGACTCATTGGTCGCCGACTACCTGCCGCTATCTCACGGCGCAGCGGAGAGCAAACACGTCGAACTCATCGGTGACCGAGACCGCATCAACCAGACAATCGACGAACTCGGCGAGATCACCAGACACGACATGATGGCGATGCAGCCACCACCCACCCTGTCGATGGCATCCTTGACACAAGGCTTGGAGCGATACAGCGCCTTACGCGCCCGCGACATACGGATACGCAACTTGTACAGCCAGCAGTCGGCCTCGGACAAAGGTTGGCGGTGGGCCGCGAACGCTCAGACCGAAATGGGCGTCGAGATCCGGCTGGCGACGTTGATTCCGACCCGGCTCATCATCTTCGACCGACAGAACGCGATCATGCAGATCGATCCCCGGGACTACGAGTTCGGAGCCGTCCTGCTGCGCGGAGGGGCACTGGTCGCCTCGCTCGCCGCCATCTTCGACTACTGCTGGATCCTTGCGTCCGACCTGGAAGACGTGCCCCAGTCCATGGCGTCCGCCCACCCGAGCGAGCAGCAGCAAGCTATCGTCAGGATGCTCTCGTCAGGCCTCAAGGACGAAGCGATCGCGCGCAGCCTCGGTACGTCGACCCGTACCGTCACCAGGCTGGTCAGCGAAATCATGTCGACGTTGGATGCCCGCAGCCGATTTCAGGCGGGAGTCCGCGCCGCCAAGCTCGGCTGGCTCGACTGAGGAGACCGTACGCAGTCACCGCTGCGGGGTCTGTGGATCTAAGGGCTCTGGCTCACATTCGGTGGTGACAGTCGGTAGCGGCGCCGCAAACTGTGCTCGCGAGGCTGGCCGGGCTTCACGAGGAACGCCGCAATCATGATCCACGTGAAGCTTTGTGTCGATACGTCCAAGTTGGTCGAGCTCGATGGTCGGGGCAAACTGTCCACTACACACTGCTACCACCGAATGTGAGCCAGGGCCGTTGGCGAGACAGGCCCCCGTTCGAAGGCGGGATCCGTGTTTGCGCTAGGTGTGTCAGTCGTCGAGCATCACCAGATCGAGCATGTGGAGGTGATCGGAGTTCGCGATCAGATTGATCTCGGCGATTTTGTCGGCGAAGGTCGTGAAGGCGAAGGCCACGCGTGGTAGGCCGGCCTGAGTCCACAACGCGCCGGGCACCCCTTGAGCGCCAGCGTCATCCGTCCCCTGTCGGTCTCGGCTATCCGTGGCGAGCACCGTAGCGACTACCCGACGTCGCCGCTATCGATATGGTGTAGCTCCGTGCTCGGGTATCCGGATCTGCCGCGAGGCGGCGGAGAGCCACGGCGCTCGTCACCGTCCGTACACCGGTCGCAGGGCCCCCTGTCGGGCCTCCGGCGCACGCTCCTGCTCTGATGAGAGGGCGTGATCGCGGATGAGTCGGGTTCGAGGCCTGTGGTTTGGACGGGCGCGTCGGGTCGTCCTTAGGCTTCCGTGGTCATGACCGGGTCTTCTGCCATGTTGATGTTCGCCGCGTTGCTAGACCGGTCGGTGGCCGGGATCGGGGAACTGACGGCCGATGGCCGCTACTTCGATCGGCAGGCTGTCGCCCGGATCGCGGACGTCTGGGACAACAACACCTTCCCACTTTTCGAGACGGTGCTTAGCCGTCCGGGATGGTTGCGTGAGCGGCGCGCGAGGGCCGCGCTCGTGTGGATGGCAGACCTGGGACTGTCCCGTCGGGCGTGGATGATCGAGCAGGCCGCGATCGCCGGTCACCGGCTGGAGCCCCTGCTGCCCGCGCTCGTCGACCGTGTCGTGCACTACCGCGACTACCGGCGACAGGTATGGCCCGGCGTCGTGCCGCTGACCACGACGGCCGTTGCGAGCGTCACGACGGACTACGACCTGTCCCGTGCCGAGGTCCGCACTGTGCGGGTGGAACGCGCCGGGCAGGCACTCTCCGGCTACGTCGCCCTGGTGGCTCCGCGCCGCTACGCCGCCTCGGATGACCACGGGGACGCTGTCGTTCAACTGTTCCTCGACGATGTCTGGGCCGTGCGGTTCGACAGCGATGACAGAGCCGGTGCGACCGTGGCCGCCGATCCGGACGTGGTCGAGGTTCGGGTCGGCGCCCAGGGCCACCTCCGCGCCGCCTCGGCCACCGTCGGGTTCGACGACCCGTCGTGGCACCTGTCGCACGCCGGCCGGGCCGCGGACGCGGACACCCCCGACCGCAGCGCGGGCCGGCGCGCGCCCCGGCAGATCAAGCGGTCACCACTGCGGGGTGCGGCGTTGGATGCCGCCATGGTGCTCCACCAGGCGATGCTGGAGATCAGGTCGGTGCGCTACTCACACGTCGTCGGCCGGGTTCCCCTGCGGGAGATGTGTGACGCCCTCGCCGGAGCCGGCACTAGGGTACTCACCGCCACCAGTCAGCCCCGGGCGGCGCGCGACCAGGCGTTCCAAAGGTTGGCAGAGGAATGGCTCACTAGGAGTCCCAGCCTGGCCGACCGGATCGCGGACCGGTCCCCAGCCGACCACTGGGCCCAGGCGGTGGTTCCGACCGGCTCACGCCAGCCCACGGTGGTTGACCAACCCGCACAGGCCCAGCTCACATTGGCCGCCTACACCGCCGCCCACACCCAGTTCGGCGCGGTACGCGACGCCACAGCGGTGGTCAACCTCGCCGTTCCGGACGGCGACGACAGGTGGGGACTGCGAGCGGTGAAGTTCCCGCGACCGGCGCGTCTGTCGCTACGCACAGCCGCGCTCACCGCCCCCCACACCCTCTCGTACACCGCCGGAATATCACTGTCCCTCGGCAACGGCGCTTTCACCGTCACCCGCCCCAGCCCAACCCCCACTGCCGCTGATCGTGTATGACCCGGTACCCACGCCCGGTCGTTTCGCGGACGGACGTTACAGCGTGTGACGGATGTGCGGAGACAGTCGACGCGCGGTCGTGGCCGAAATGTGTGTGTCCTGAGCAGTCCGAACTGTCCGGTGGTGGTGATCACTGAAGTCGCTGTCGGCAGCCGGGCACCGGCAGCGGCTACGATCCTCTAAGTGACCGAGCCGTCCTACTTGAGCGCCACCCGTGCCGCCTACGACACCGTCGCCGTTGACTATGCCAACCTCCTGAGTACGGAACCTCCGGAAACACCGCTGGACCTCGCGATGCTTGCGGCGTTCGCGAAACTTGTGCGGTCCGCCGGCGCCGGATCGGTCGCCGACCTCGGTTGCGGCCCAGGCCGCATTACGGCACACCTGCGCTCTCTTGGTTTAACCGCCTTCGGCATCGACCTGTCGCCAGCGATGGTGGCGGAGGCTCGCAGGACATACCCTGATCTGCGGTTCGACGAGGGTTCCATGACCGAACTGGACCTGAAGGACGGCTCTGTCGGCGGCATCGTCGCCTGGTACTCGATCATCCACACACCACCAGAGCTCTTGCCGGTGGTATGCGCCGAGTTTCACCGGGTGCTGGCTCCGGGCGGCCATGTACTAGTCGCGTTCCAAGCCGGCAACGAGCGTCAGCACATCGAGCAGGGGTACGGCCACAGCGTGTCGCTCGACGCCTACCGGTTGGCACCTGATCATATCGCCGAGCTGTTGATCCAGGCCGGTCTGGTCGAACACACCCGGCTGCTCCGCGGGCCGGAGGCGCGCGAGAAGGTCCAGCAGGCCTTCCTCCTAGCCCGCAAGCCCGGGATGTCGTAGCTCGCTGACGCGCGTCCGCACAGTGGGTCGCAGTGACCGTCGACGGCATGGCGGGCCTGCCGACCGATGCTCGCCTTCGACGGTACACACTCCTGCCGCTGGTGCGGCGCGCCAGGCTTTGAGTCGCCGTCACGTACGACTGTCCCGGTGTCGGGGTCAGATGCGGTAGGTTCCACCACGGTCGGGGCTGTTGACGGTGTCAAGCCCCGGGTTTGATGGAGACCCCCACCGACTCCCGGCGAACTACCGCAAGCCGCACGGAGTCCGACAGTTCCACGGCTGCTACTCGGTGGGTGACGACCAACTCTGGGGCGTCGTCCACGAGCGCAAGAGTGCCACGAACACCCTCGCCGCGCGGGTGAGCGTGCTGGAGGAGTGGCCCAGCTCCTCCTGGACGACCTTGATGTCGACTCCGCCGTCCAGGGGCGGCGTTCGGGTCGTGCCGGGGCATCGCGGGCAGCAGGGCCAGCCGTTCGTTCATCACCCGGCGCACATCCGCAGACCGCGACTGCCCGGTAGCTGCCGGGGACGCGCGGCCTCGTGGCCTCCCGCTGGCACGCCGGGTGCAGGTCGACGCACCAGGCGTGGCCAAGCGGGCGGCCACCGCCGCGCCGAGGCCGACCGGCCGAAAATGGGGCGGCGAGCCGGAGGGCGGACCCGTTAAGCTGGCCGGCTGCCCTACGGAAGGCCGAGTGTGACAATCGACCGAGTCAATCTCACCGACTTCTCGAGACTCACCTGGAAGGACGTCGACCCCGCCACCCGGCCCGCGTTCGACCCGGGCCGCGTCGCGGAGCTGGTGCGGGTGCTGCCGCCGGCCGCCGACGTCCCGCCGCCCGGCACCGACTGGCGGCTCACCGATTTCTGGTACGACCGGATGACGGAGGCGCTGGTCGAGCACCTGGGCGACTGGGTGGTGGGCTGGTGGTACACCGTCGCGATGGAGGACCACCAGGACCGTGGGGTCATCCCGCTCTGGCGGGCGAGACGTCCTCCGGTGACGACGCCGGAGGAGACCCTGACCCGCATCGCCGACGCCGTGCTGGCCTGGCACGAACTGCTGGTCGAGCTGGCCACCGACGCCCGTGGCCGCTTCGCGGCGGCGGCCCCGGCGGCAGCGGACGGTACGGACGAGCCGCCGGCCTGGCGGGCTGTCCGGGGCGATGGCTGGACCACCGTCTACGACATGCCCGACGACCGTCGTCTGCCCCATCCGAGCAAGTTGAGCTGGGCGAAGACCGATCGCCCGGAGCTGGTCTTCGATCCGGACGAGGTCCGGGCGGTGGTGAGCGAGTTGGTCGCGGCAGCCGAACCCCCGTCCGCGGAGGCCGACTGGCGGCTCAGAGACCTGTGGCTGGAGAACATCTCGGCCGGGCTCGTCGACCGGTACGGGCGGTGGGCGGTGGGTTGGCGGTGGGCGGTCGGCGAGGGTGACTTCGGTGGTGGCCCGGTTGGCTCCTGGTGCTGCTTTCCGCACTCGGTCAGCACGCCGGAGGCGACCGCGAGCACGATTTCCGCGGCCCTGGTGGAGTGGCGCGACTGGCTGGACGACGTGGCGGAGCGGTTCGACCGATTCCTGCCGCTTGCCGCCGACGACCTGGCCGGGTGGGAGCGCGCGGTCGCGCACCTGGTGACCGCGGTCGGCGACCGCACGCAGTACGAGTCGGGCTGGTACGGCTGCTGCCTGACCGTGCTCGACTGGTTTCTCGACGCGGCCGGGATCGAGTCCCCCCGCCGGGAGGAGCTGCTCGAACACGCGGTCGCCGGCCGCTTCGAGAGTTGGGTGGAGCCACCGAGAGCGGTCGTGGAGTCGGTGGCCGAGAATCTGGCCCGGCGGGTGGCCGTTGACCTCGCCTGATCACTTGGCGGTGTGGCAGCGGTTGCGGGACACCGTCGGCTGGCGGGAGATCGTCCCACACCCGAAGGCGCCGGTGTCGGCGATTCGTGACGGCTTCGTCGGTTTCGTCGGCGGCTCCACCGGACGTGACCCTGGACGGCTGAGCCGGTTGCTGACCGCGTACGACGACGTGCGGCGCGAAGCCGCCGCCGGGGCCGACCTCACCCCGGACCTACTGGCCCGGTGGAACCGGATCATCCGTGGTGTCCCGGTCGCGGCGTTCCGCCGCGCACCGGCGTACGCGAAGAACGGCCGGGAGCGGTACGGGCTGTACGCCGACACCGAGTACCGGTTCGCCGGATGCCTGGCCGAGACCGCCGACCGGGAGACACCGGTGACGGCCCGGGCCGCCCGGGCCTACCTCGACGTCGCCTTCTTCCACCCGTACGACGACGGGAACGCTCGGCTGGCCGGGCTGGTGCTCCAGTTCGTGCTGCTGCGCGAGCGCGTCGAACTCGACGAGGCCGCACCGATCCTCACCACGGTGCGACGCGCGGACGACGCCGAGGGAGCGGCGGACCTGGCCCGGCTGGTCCACGGCATCGCCGCGGCCACCCGTCGCCGCTGGCTGCGGGCGAACAGGTAGGCGAGAACCGACGCCGTCGGACGGAACCAGCTCGCGGGCGGAGTGACGGCAGCGGTACCTACGCGTACGGGGTGAGGAAGTCCTTCGGGCGCAGTGCCCTCGCGGTTATCCGGATATCGCCGATCCAGCCGTAGAAGCCCTGGCCGTATTTCAGGTCGAACGAGGTGGCCCCGACGACGAACGGCCGGCCCAGGGTGGCGATCCCGGTCGACGGTTGACTCGGGTTGCGGGCGATCCTCGAACCGTCGACGTGTACAACGGTCCGCCGCGAGTCGTTCACCACTGCGATGTGCGTCCAGCGGCCGGTCGGCAGGGCGTGACTCCACGAGGTCGGGTCGGCGTCCTGCCGGTCGGCGTAGACGACGTACTGGAGGAACCGTTCCGGGGAGATGTTCAGGCTGCACGTGCACTCCAGCGGAGACCAGCCGGTGGTCTTGCCGGCGTCCCCGCTGCGCCCCTCCCAGCTCATGATCCCCATCCAGGCGTGGTCGCCCTGGTAGGGATCGGGCAGCTTGACGAATGCCTCGATGGTGTACCCGTCGGTGAACTTCATGCTGTTGATCGGTGCGTGCGGACCGGCCCGCAGGATGGCGCCCCGATCCGGGCCCTTGCCGCCGTCGAAGCGGAGACTGGCGTGGGCCGGCTGACCGGGGTGGTGCTCGGTCGAGTAGGTCAGGGTCTCGGCGGTGCCGGCGCCGATCCGCGCGACGGTCAGGTCGTTGCCGTTTCCGCTCAGGTCCCGCACCACGGTGCCGTCGGCGATCGGGCTGCCGGCCGTACCCGAGGAAAGGCCGTAGGAGTCGAACCGCCAGTATCCGACGGTGCCGCGCGGCAGCACCGCCACCGGCGGCCGGGGCGCGGGCGGGGGCACCGGCGCGAACCCGGCGAACCGAGCGGCGAAGTCGATCCGCATGCTGAACCGGTCGACCGGACCGGTCAGCTCGATGGTCTCGGCCTCCAGCGGCGTCCGCCTGGCCGGGTCGCGGGCGAGGAACCAGGGCGCGAAGGTCTCGACGTCGACGACGTTGCGGGCCAGATCGAAGTGGTACAGGCGGATCATTCCCGCCCCACCGTAGTAGCGGTCCTGGTAGTTGGTGATGTGCACCTGCACGTCGTTGCCGGCGGCGTTGCTGAGCGTGGTCCGGCCCGGCGGCCAGTAGTGACCGCCCAGGCTGAGGAAGATCTGGTCGTTGTCCCGGATCAGCCGGTCCCAGAGTCGCTGCCCGTTCTCCGACAACCGCGCCTGGCCGGCCTCGTCGGCCCAGGCCAGGTCGTGGGTGGTGAGGATCACCGGCAGCGTACGGTGCGCGTCGAGCACCTGCTGCGCCCAGGCCAGACCCTTGTCCGAGGCCCGCCAGTCGAGCGCCAGCACCAGCCAGTCCCGGCCACCTGCCCGCAGCACGTGGAAGCTGTTGTAGCCGTCCGGCGACGCGCCGCCGAAGGTCGGCATCCTGGTGAACCGCCGCGGCCCGAAGGTACGCAGGTAGACGCTGTCGCCGCGCTGGTCGTCGCCGCCCCGGACGTCGTGGTTGCCGGCGAGGACGCTGTACGGCAGCTTGCCGTCGAGTACGCCGAAGGTCTTCCCGGCGATGGCGATCTCGTGTTCGCTGCCGTGTTCGGTGACGTCACCGAGGTGTGTCATGAACGCGATGTTCGTGTCCCGGCGCTCCTCGACCAGGTAACGGAACGTCGCCTTCAACGGCTCCGGGTCGGAGCTGTCCTCGTCGAAGAGGTACTGGGTGTCCGGCAGCACCGCGATGGCGAACCGGGGGCTCTGCGGGTCGAACGCCCCGGCGGCCGCTGCGGCGGCGGGGGTCGGCGCGGCGCCGAGCAGGGTGGCGCCGGCGCCGGCCGCAGGCGCGGCGAGCGCGGCCTGCAACAGCGCGCGCCTATCGACCCGCCGGTGATCGCCGTTCGTTGCCATCTGGTCTCCAAGCAGGTGATCGGGCCTTGCCCGGACTGTCCCGTGCCCAGGTGAGCAACCCGCGACCCCGTACTGAACGGCAGCATGCCGCCAACCGAAGATCGCCCTGGTCGGACCAGAACCGGCGATGGCCGGGCCACCGGCTCCGAGGGAGTACTCGTGACGCCGCAACAGGACGCTGGCCGGATCAGTACGGTGCGGTCAGCGCGTACCCAGGTGTTCGGCACAGACCAGCGCCACCGCCAGGGCGCTCGGCGGGACGGCGTGGACGCGCCGCCCCGACGAGGATCACCGTGCCCAGGCCGCCAGCGCACCAACCACCTCGCCGGGAGTTGTCGGCGCTGGCGAGAAAGACGGCCGCTGCCGCCACCCCTGCATGAGGATTCCTTCCGATCGGTCGTCTACCCTTCCGGCGAGCGACCGGATCCGGGATCGACAGCCTCGGAGAGGCGTGCGGCGAGGAACTCCCGCTCGGCCTCGTTGTCGGCGAGGTCCAACGCCGCCCGGTAGGCGACAGCGGCCTCGCCGGGGCGGTCGAGGCGGCGCAACAGATCGGCGCGGATGGCCGGCAGGTAGTGGTAGCCGGCGAGTCGGCCGTCCCGTTCCAGGGCATCGAGTTCATCGAGGGCGGCCTGGGGACCGGCCACCATCGACACCGCTACAGCCCGGTTGAGGGCGACGACCGGCGAGGGCCAGACCGACAGCAGTTGGTCGTAGAGGCGCAGGATGTGATGCCAGTCGGTCGCGGCGTAGCTGACCGCGACAGCGTGCAGGCAGGCGATGGCGGCCTGCAACGTGTACCGGCCGACACGGCCGGTGCGGAAGGCGCCCGCCAGGAGGCGGCCTCCCTCCTCGATGGCGGCACGGTCCCAGCCGGAACGGTCCTGCTCTTCCAGGAGCAGGAGCCGACCCTGGGCGTCGGTACGGGTGGCCCGTCGGGCGTCGGTAAGCAGCACCAGCGCGAGCAGCCCGCGGACCTCCGGTTCGTCAGGCATGAGGGCCAAGATCATGCGAGCGAGGTTCAGCGCGTGGTCGATCACGTCGGCGCGGACCAGATCGGTGCCTGACGAGGCCGTGTGGCCGGTGGTGTAGAGCAGGTGGACGACGCTCAGCACCGTGTCCAGCCGCTCGGGCAGCTCGGCGGCGTCCGGCACCCGGTACGGGATCCGCGCCACCGAGATCTTCTTCTTGGCCCGGGTCACCCGCGCGGCCATCGTCGGCTCCGAGACCAGGAACACTCTCGCGATGTCGGCGGTGCTGACCCCGCACACCAGACGCAGGGTCAACGCCACCTGGGCCTCCCGGGCCAGCGCGGGATGGCAACAGGTGAAGATCAGGCGCAGCCGGTCATCGGGGATCGACTCGCCGTCGAACTCGTCCATCTCGACCTCGCCCGGCTCCACCAGCAGGGGCATCTTCGCTCGGAGTATCCGCTCCCGGCGCAGTACGTCGAGCGCCCTGCGTTTGGCCGTGGTGGTGAGCCAGGCACCGGGCCTGCGGGGCACACCCTCACGCGCCCACGTCTCCAGCGCCGCGAGGTAGGCATCCTGGACACACTCCTCGGCCACGTCGAGGTCCCCGACGACGCGCGCCGTCGCGGCGAGCACGAAGGCCCACTCGCGACGGTGCGCCTCCGTCACGGCGCGTTCGGCCGCCGCCGTACCTCCGTTGTCGCCGAGGCTCACTCGGCCGGCGGGACGAACAACGGCCGGACCTCCACACCCCCGCCGTCCAGGTACACCGGATTGAGCTTGGCGATCTTCAGGGCGACGTCCAGATCGGGCGCCTCCAGAACGAAGAATCCGGCGACGACCTCCTTGGCCTCAACGAACGGGCCGTCAGTGATGATGTCACCACGCACCGCAGTCGCCGTGGTACTCGGTTGCAGCGCATACCCCGCAACCCCGCGCCCGCCCAACTCCTCGACCTGCGCCGGGTACCGCTCCAGCGCCTCCGCGTACTCGGCCGAGATCTCCATCGGGTCAGCCGGTGCCGGCTGGTAAACCACAACTGCGTACTGGGGCATCAGACCCTCCTCCTTGTTGACGGTCAACTCTCTAACCCGACGAACGGGACCGGCTGGTTTCGACAGCAGCCCGGACGAAATCTCCCATACGGCGAACGCCCGTCCGGGCACGTCGCGTTGCCGCGCACGCAGGCACCGCCGACCGGGTCTCGGCTCCGCAGCCAGCACACCTGGGCGAACCCGCTCCGCCCGCCACCTTGCCGACCTGACAGTCACGGCATGCACCAGTCGGCTCCCTGTCCCCGCAGCACCGTACTGCCGTCCCGTCTGACGTGAACAACACGCCGCCGGTTTCAGGAACGCTCGATCGCCTCCACGAGCCGGGCAAGACTCTCCAGGGCCATACGCGTGCCGGTCTCGTTGTCGGCGGCGGGGACGCCGTCGGGAATGCCTTCGTGTACGACGAGGACATCAGTGCCACCATCTTTATCGGCAAGCGTCGTGGTCATCGTCATAATGCCGGCGAACGCGATGTCGGTGGTCTCGAACTCGATCACTTCGACGACCTGTTCGTCTGGCACGAGCTTCAGAAAATGGCCATGGTACGTGTCAGTGTGTGCCGCCGACTTGCCGGAGCGCTCCGGCGCGTCGTAGGTAAGCGAAATGCGGAAGGAACCACCTTCGCGGGCGTCAAATTCATGCACGTGGCTGCTCATGCCGGCCGGCACCCGCCACTTCGCGATGGCGTCCGCATCCAGCAAGGCGCGGTAGACGGCTGGACGCGAGGCACGAACGTGCTGGGAGACCCGTGTCGAGTTCATGGCGTTGAACCTACCCTCGGCACTCTGGGATCTATCGCTGGCACGCGCGCTCAAATCGGCAGTCCGCGCACGTGCCGGCTCGGCGCAA
>NZ_BONX01000023.1 GCF_016862935.1 Plantactinospora mayteni | reverse complement strand
CCACGCCCGATTGCTGAGTTGTTTACTTGAGTGAGTGTTTGAGAAGAGCCAGGTCGGACTCGGCAGGGCGAGGCGTTTACGAAGGCGGCGGGTGGAAGCGGTCGCCTTTCGCCTCCTGCGGGGGCTCGTCGCCTGGTAACCGGACGATGTGATCGCCACGATCACGCCTGACCCGTACGCTGTTTCCAGGTTACCGCCGGCTCTGCTGCGAACTCGGCAACCGGCCTGACGGCCCGGGACCACGTGCGGGCAGTACCTCTGTGCGCTGTCCGATTTTGGGACTGGCCGGGTAGCGCAGGGAGTTTGTCGGAGTTGGTCGCCACTGCGCGGTGGCGCTTGAGTCGATTACCGCACTCCGGAGTGTGGTGCTGCCGGTGGATTTCAGGCCCGAGGGTTGGCGGTCGGCCACCCTTTGGCGTCGTCTTTGCGTCGCACCCAGTTGGCCATGAAATACGGCCTATCCGCGGCGAGTGATCAGGGTTTCGATGCCGTCGAGGAGCAGGTCGAGCCCGAAGGTGAAGTCGGCGTCGTCGATCCACTTCTCGGCGGTGCCGAAGGCGTGGGAGCGGACGGCGGCGGTGAGTTCCGGGTAGTCCTCTGGGTCGAGGACCTGGTCGAGGATGTCGCCGTAGTCGGCCAGTCCGGTGATTGAGCCGTCGCCGGCGGCCGAGGTGGTGGCCGTGGCCGTGGCGGCGGCAGCGGTGATCATGCTGTGGGAGAGGGTCGCCTGGGTGGTGGCGTAGCCCGTGAGAGTGCTTGCGATGTTGATCCGTTGGCCGAGGTCGAGTTCGGTCGGGGCGAGCGCGGTGAGCGCGCGGTCGAGCCAGCGCAGCGTCCGGGGTCCGGTGGGCGGGGTGTGGTGGGCGAGGGACAGCAGCCAGGGCCGGTCGACGAGAAAGTCGCGGTTGGCCTGGGTCCAGGCGGCGAGGTAGACGCGCCACGGCCGCCCGTCGAGGGTGGGGGGTTCGGGGGTGGCGGCGTCGGCCATGACGGTCAGTAGCTCATCCTTGCTGCCGACGTAGCGGTACAGCGACATCGTCGCCATGCCGACCTGGGCGGCGACGCTGCTCATCCGGACGCCCGCCAGTCCCTCGCGGTCGGCGATTCCGATCGCGGCGTCGATGATCCTGGCCAGGTCGAGGCTCGGCCGGGGCCCGTGTCGGGACCCGGTGTCGCGGCCCCACATCCGCGCCACCACGGGTGGAAGCGCCCGCTTCGTCACGTTGACCTCTCCTGTCCTTCCCGGCTGGCGTTGCGCTTACTATAGATCCCGGTACTCTGTATCTCGTACGCTGTACCTCATACGCAGATACGGGGAGCTTGGTTTGAGTACACGCAATGCTGTCCCACGCGTTCTCGACGTCGATGCGGTCCGGGGCTTCGCGCTGCTGGGCATCTTCGCCGTCAACGTCACGTTCATGGCCTCCGGCTATCCGGGGAACCTGACGATCGACCCGGACTTCGACTCGGGGCTGGACAACGCCGTCCGTGCGCTGTCGTCCGTGTTCGTCGACATGAAGTTCTACGTGCTCTTCTCGTTCCTCTTCGGGTACAGCTTCACCTTGCAGATGGAATCGGCGAGCAGGGCCGGCGTCGCCTTCTCGTCGAGGATGCTCCGCCGGATCGGCGGGCTGTTCGCCATCGGCGCCCTGCACACCGTCTTCCTCTACGGCGGCGACATCCTGACCACGTACGCCGTGGTGTGCCTCTTCCTGTTCCTGCTGCGCAACGTCAGAGACCGCACCGCGATCTGGATTGCCGTCTCCCTCTACGCCGTCGTGCTGCTCAGCATGGTCACCAGCTCCCTGGTCGTCGACAGTTCGGCGTTCCTGCCAGGGGAGGCCGAAGCACTCGCCAACGGCGAGCGGGCCACCCAGGCCCTGCTCGGCGGGTGGGGCTCCAATATCGGAAACAATGTCGCCGGCCTGCCATTCCTCGTCCTCCAGGCGGTGAGCCTGCAAGGTCCGACCGCACTGGCCCTGTTCCTGCTCGGCATGGTTGCCGGTCGCCGGGGGTTGTTGGGGCGGGTGTCCGGCGGCGAGCCGGTCCTGCGCCGGATCCAGCAGATCGGGTTCCCGGTGGGGTTGCTCGGATCGCTCGTCTACACGGTCGGCGGCGGCAATGGGAACACCCTCGCCGTGGCTGCCAGCGTCGCGACGGCGCCGCTGCTGAGCGCCGCCTACGTGGCGACGCTGCTGCGGATCATGCACAGTCCGCGCACCGCCGCCGTGCGGGCCGCCCTCGCCCCGGCCGGCCGTACCGCGCTCACCAACTACCTGGCCCAGTCCGTGGTCGGATTGATGGTATTCACCGGCATCGGACTCGGCCTCGCGGGCACGTTCTCCCCGCTCGCCCTCATCGGTTTCGTCGTGGTCGTATACGCAGGGCAGCTCGCCGCCAGCGCGTTGTGGCTACGCCGGTTCCGCTACGGCCCGGTGGAATGGGCACTGCGCTGGCTCACCAACGCCCGACGCCCGGCCTTCGTCGCGCCGCCCCGGCACCCTGCGACGAAGGTCACCGGCCCGGCACTCGCCGATCCCGACAACGCAGCCACTCACGGGGGTCCGGAACGCGAAGACCGGGCTGCGCGCGGGCGAGCACGCTGATCGCCTAAGCCAGCTCCGGGTCGACGGTAGCGGCCGCCGCATGGCCTGATCAGTACGCGACCCGGAACACCTCGCCGACTGGGTGATGATGGTGCTCTCGCCCGCCGCGGCGTTCCTGTGCAGAGCGTCATAGTCGTCGACGGCGGCGCCAAGGCGTGGCTGCGCGTCGGCGAGTGGCCCTGCCCCGTCGTACTCCGACAGGTTCCCCGCTATCTGGCCCGTTATCGTACGTTCTCCCGGTCCTCACCTCCCCGACCACGGTCAGACGGCAGCGCCTTCTCCTCGGTACCGGGCCCTGATGTGAATCTCGTATCCTCCGCCGCATGACGAAGGGCCGGCCCCACTGGGACCGGCCCTTCGTCGTACGTGCGCCCGTCAGTTCACGTTCCGCCAGAATGCGTTGTCGTGGAACAACGTCGGGCTACCTGACCGCTCCCGCCAGATCAGGGACAGGGGCGGCGAACGCTGCTGCGGCCAGACAGGACAGGATGCGTCGAGACTTCATGAGTTCCTTCCTGATGGTCAACAGGGTGACCCACGCTGAACCTTTTTCAACCTGAACCGCGTGGCGCTCAGGCACCGCGTCCGACCTTGCGGTCCGCCGGACCGCAAGGGGAGGTTGAAAAAGGTTCACTGTTGAGGTTGAAACGGACAGGCAGGCGCCGGACGCTGTTACTGGATGGGGACGTTTAGGTCGCGGAACGGGCCGATCTTGACGTTGAGGGTGTCGGTGGTGTCGGGCAGGGCGAAGAGGTTCCAGAACTCGCGGGTCTGGCCTGGTGCGAACTTCTCGGTGCTGATGCGGACGCCGGAGACGTCTGTGCATGCGCAGTAGAAGTCCGCGTCGTTGTCGGTGGGGACCTTGAGGCGGCCGGGGAGGTACTGGCGGCGGGTGGCGATGTCGGTCAGGCGGACGTTGGTTGCGGCCTGGTACTTGTACGCCTCCCAGTCCTGGGTGCGGTGAAGGTCGCGGAACCAGGTCTCGGTCGACCCCTGATTGGTGATCTTGTAGGTGAGGAGGCCGAGGTCGCCGGGTAGTCGGCGTAGGCCGGTGATCTCCATGGCGATGGGCTGGCCGTCTGCCTTGGTGGTGCCGGTCAGGCCGGTCGCGGCGGGAGGGGTCGTGGCCGTCGGTGCCGGGGTGGTGGGTTGAGGTTTGGGGAAGGTTACCGTGACGCGGCGGTTGCGGCGTTTGCCCTCGTCGGTGTCGTTGCTGTACAGCGGGCGGCGCGAGCCGTACCCCTCGGTCTGGAAGCGGATCCCGTTCCTGGACAGCAGTGCCGACAGGGCGTGCTGTACCGCCTGGGCGCGGCGCAGTGACAGTGGGTTGTTGATGGCGTCGTTGCCGGAGGAGTCGGCGTGGCCCGCGACCGTGACCACTGTGGCGGGGGAGGCGTCGATGAGTTTGGCCGTGCGGGTCAGGACCGACCTGGCTTTGGGGGTGAGGGTGGCTTTGCCCACCGCGAACAGCACGTCGGAGGAGAGGTTGACCTGCAGGTTCTTGCCGTCGTCGGCGGTTTCCTCCGATTTGTCGAGGGATTCGGAGGGGAGGATGAGGCGGCGGGTGACCGGGGTGACGGGTTCGGTATCGGGGTCGGGGAAGTCACCGGTCGGTGCTTCGTCGTTGATGGGCACGTTGAGCATCGGCGGGGCGACGGGGGTGACGATGGTGGTTGTCGCGGGGTTGCCCGACGGCGCGGGTAGTACCGCGTAGACGGTGATCGACTGGCCGGGGTCGATGAAGCGGCCGAGGCCGTCGCGGTCGCGGTCGCTGCACAGGCAGGGGGAGCCGGCGGGTTTGTACGGCAGGAGCCAGGTGCGGGCCTGCGCGTCGAGGACGCCGATGCCGGAGGCCCACTTGATCTCCCCGAGGGGGCGGGTGTGGTCGCCCATCTCGCCGGGCCAGGGCAGGTGCTTCTCGGTGCCGGTGTTGGACAGGCGGATCTGGGCGATGAGGTGTTTGCCCTTGACGCGGTTGAGGCCGACGACCTCGACCTTGAGGTTCTCGGTCATGGTACTGCGGGTTTCGGCCAGGGCCGGTCGGGTGCCTTGACCCGACGCCGCGGCGCTGGTGGGGGGCGGGGATGCGGCTTCCTTCTTCGGCAGTACCCCGCACCCGGCCGCCGCGAACGCGAGTACGGCGCTCAGGGCCAGCATCCGCCCAGGCGTGGGAGAGATTGTCTGATGTCCGAAGTGACGGAGCTTGGTCATGATTCTCGACCGCGGTCGGTGTGGTTGGTCGCGAGTGGACTCGAACTGGCGCACCAGCTTGCTCGCCTCCTCTTCCTCGTGTATTTCGGGCCGCCTGGCCGGCGGGTAGTCGCGTCCGCGACTCCAGGCCGGAGCCGCCAGCTATCCGTGGGTCGTTGCGGACCAGCGGCTTATGGCGGGCTCGCACTCCACACGCGGCACCCGTCCGGATTGCGCACATGGTAGGCACCGGCGCCGTAGCCGTTCTCGACCCGCACCGCCACCACGCCGTCGATCTCCCCGTTGACGCGGACGAGCAGACCCGGCCCAGCATTGATCTGCACTACCTCGACTGATCGTTCGGCGTCGCGCTTCCACCGGCCGGCGGCCAGCAAGCGGGCCACCTTGCCCGCCCCGATCGGATGGGCCGAAGCAGGGCATGCTTGATATCGCCGCTGTCGCTGACGGCGACGACGTCCGGTACCAACCCATCGCAGCCCGGTCTCGGGCAGGTCGTCCTCGGCGCCGGCGGCCGAGCAGAGCAGCTCGCAGGTGACAGTGAGCAGCAGGTTGCGATGGGCGACGAACACCTCGGTCGCCGAATCCACGGGGCCCACGCGGCAGGGAGTATCGGGCGGCCCGGCGGTGTCCGTCGTTCCTACGCCGTGCTGGCCCATGTCCGGCTCCCGCCTGTTCAACCCTGGTCCTGCCACACGCACTAGACGGCACTCCACACCGTTTTGTGACAGCCACGAGCGATGGCCCACGTCCAACACCTGCATTCAAGAGGGGGCCGGGTCGCCGGCGTCTTGTGATCGTCGGGGCGCCGCGCGAACGATCCGCGCGGCACGCAACACCGGGAGTGAGGACGCCGCCGTCATGGCGGTCTCCCACTCCTCGCGGAAAGCGACGGTGCGGCGCGACCAGGTGAACGGTGTGGTCCGGGCCAGTGCTGGTGGAGGCACCCTTGGCCATCCCGTGCGTGGCGATGACCGCGTTGACGCTCATCCCAGCCGGCTCTGTCGCTTCCCCGGCCGGCCGGTAACGCCGGTCGGGCGGCGGGACAGGACCTGTCCCGCCGCCCGGTGCCGCCGATCAGACCCCGGTGACGCCGCGGATCCAGTCCCGACTGATCGGGACGCTGGCGAAGTAGGACGAGCCGGTGCAGGTACTACTGCCCCAGGGCACCACGCCGACCTGGTACCGCTTGCCGTCGACGAGCTTGAACATTGGTCCGCCGGAGTCACCCATGCAGGGTGACCCGTTGCCGGGCGAGACCCGGATCTGCGTACCCAGGCTGGAGTACGCGCTGGTACCCGTGACCGTGACCGTCGCGCGTTTCAGGGTTGGCGACGCCGGGCAGGTCGGGCAGGTCCGGCCCCAACCGAACACGTAGTTGGTGGTGCCGATCTTGGGGTGTGCGCTGGCCAGCGGTACGTATTCGGCGTTCGCCGAGCGGGAGAGCCGTACCAGCGCGATGTCGTGGATCGAGCGGACCACGGACTCGGCCTCGATCACGGCCACCACACCTCCGCCGCTGCCGTACCGCAGGCTCTTGACCCGTACGGCCATCGCCTGGTCCCGGTAGCCCTCGACACAGTGCTTGGCGGTCAGCTCCTTCATCGTTGTTGGGATGGAGCGGTAGGGGAGAGCGCGACACGGGGCGGTCGGCGTCGGCCGCACACCGTCACGCGTCGGGTACCCAACTGCCGTGGAAGCCGAGCGGCACCCGTGCCGGCAGGTGGACTCGGGCGACCGGCCGGCCGGTGAAGTCCTGCGCGGCCAGGATCACCAGGTCGGAGGCGTTGCGGTCCGGGTTGTGCACGTAGGCGATCGCGTAACCGTCGTCCTCGGCCGCCGGGCGGTCGGACGCCGCCGGGCGGTGGCCGGGGTCCGTGGCCGGGACGAAGACGGCCTCGCTGGCCGCGGCGTGCCGGGGGAAGCGGTGTACCTCCGACGTGCCGCGGATCAGGTCGTGCTTGATCAGTGCGTTGGTGAACGTCCGGTCCGGTGGGACGCCGTCGACGGTCTGATACGCCTGGAACATCTCGGCCGCCGCCGCCGAGTAGCCGTACCGGTGTCGCCGGGACACCAGCGCCTCGTTCACCCGGGGGTACTCCTGCGGGCGGTCGTCCAGCCTGCTCGTGCGGACCCGGCCACGGGCCAGGTCGATCGTCCAGCGGTCCAGTGAGGGGGTGCCGGCGGACCCCGGACCGCCGGTGCCCCGACCGGCCGGGTAGAACGGCGCCGGGAAGGTGGTGAGGTCGACCACCACCGACGCCCCGTCGTCGTAGGCGTTGAGGGTGTGCGAGTACACGATTCGTGGCACCTCGAACCAGCGGGCCGCGCCGCCCGCTCGGGGCAGCACTCCGACCCGGGCGGGGTGCTGGTCGTTCCAGATGTACGGCACCGGATGTCCCGCCGCTGCCGCCTCCGGGTCGAAGGTGACCGGGACGTCGAAGAGGACGACGTACCGCTTGGTGAGCGCGAAGTCGTGCATCATCGGGGCGCCGGCCAACGGGATCCGCGTGGTCCGGGTGACCCGGCCCGTCTGGTCCACGACGAGATGGCGGACGTGGTCCCAGATCGGGCTGTACGTGACGGCGTGCAGTTCGCCGGCCTCGGCGTCGAGCTTGGTGTGCGCGGTGAAGGCGCCGTCCAACGTTCCGCCGAAGTCGTACGGGCCGACGGTGTTCAGGTCGCCGTCGATCTCGTACGGCAGCGGCCCGCTCTCCAGGAGCGTCAGGATCCGGCCGTTGTGCGCGATCACGTGGGTGTTGCAGGCGTAGTCCCCGTCCGGCACCGGGCCGGGGTACGACTCGCCCAGTTTCTCGGCCACCGCAGCCGACCGGACCCAGCGGTTGCGGTACCACTCGGCCCGCCCGTCCCGGAGCCGGACGCCGTGCACCATTCCCTCACCGCGCATCCAGGAATGTGCACGCGGATCCTCCAACCCGAGCACGTTGGGGCCGATCCGCAGATAGCGCCCGTTCAGCTCCTGGGGAACTCGGCCGGTGACGGGTAGGTCGAACGCCGTCACCTCCTTCCGGACCGGGGCGAACGCGCCCTCGAGGAACGGGTAGGTGCCGCGCCGGCCGCCCGAGGCGGCGGCCAGAGCCATCTCGCCGGTTCCTCCGGCCAGCGGCAGTCCGCCGTACCCGGCGGCGGCGACACCTCCCGCGACCGCCGCCACCGAACGCAGCACGTGCCGTCGGCTGTAACTGGTCATCTCCGGACTCCCTGTCCTGGTTGTGTGGGTCGACATCGAAGCGGTGAATGCCGATCGCCGGCCCGTCGTCGCGGGCCTCTCCTGTCGGACCCTGGCTGGGGCTTGGCCAGCCGGGGCGGGCAACCTGCGGTTCGCCACCTTGGCCATGTCCGCCGGCGATCGGGTCGGCGGTCAGACGCGCGTCGTCCCGGCCGCCTGGATCATGGGGACGGCCAGGGACCTGTGCGCGGCCGACAGGCTCGCGGTGATCGTCAGGATGGCTACGGTGAGGATGATCGCGAGGAACGGGACGGCGTCGATGGCGGGACCCACCGAGCCGGTGCGCCCGTAGCGGAAACCCGCGATGCCGATCGCGGCGGAGATGCTGCCCAGCGCGAGCCCGGACGCGGCGGCGAACATCGTCTCGAACGTCACGGCGCGCAGGATCTGTCCCGGGGTCGCGCCGAGTTTGCGGGCCACGCCGAACTCCTGCCGTCGCGCCAGCAGGCTCGCGACACAGTTGTTGATCAACACTATGGCGGCGAACAGCGCGATCATGCCGACGATGATGAAGTTGAGCGTCTGGACCCCCTTGTCGTCGGCACTGACGGTGATGCCGTCAGCGGCGTTGGCCGCGTTCTGGATCTTCTGGATGTAGATGGTTCCGGCGGCCAGGCCGGTCAGGATGATCACCGGCATGGTGATGGCCGCCGTCTGTCTGGTGCGTTCGCGGATGGTCGTCGTCGCCAGATATCCCGCCGCCCCGGTGAACGGCCGGGTCGCGAGGTCGACGGGCCGGATCAGCCCGCGCAGTGCCAGGGGCGACAGGAGCGCCAGACCGATCGCGGCGGCGATGCATGCCTGGCCGGCGATGCTCAGCGTGGTGAAGCCTTCGTTCTTGAGTACCGTGGCGGTCGTCAGGGAGCACGCGATGCCGACGACGAGCAGAAGACTGCCGGCGATGATCCGGCCCCTCCCGATCGATCGACCGTCGGTGGCGGCCTGGCTCAACGCTTCCCGGGCGCTGACCCGCCCCGCCTGGCGGGCGGTGATCGCGGTCGCGCCGACCGTGGCGAGCAACGTCATCGACAGTCCCGCGATCAGGGCGAGCGGCCCGAAGCGGTAGGCGACGTCGTCGGCGACCTGGTCGGTGGAGGTCAGCGCACCGAGCACCGCCCGTCCGATCAGCCAGGCGGGGACGATGCCCAGGAGTGCGGCCAGGATCGAGACGGTCACCCCCTCACCGATGATCATCCGCCCGATCTGCGACGGGGTGGCACCGGTGGCCTTGAGCAGCGCGAGTTCGGCTTGGCGTTGCCGGACCGACAGGTTCATCGTCGAGGCGACGCCGAAGCCCACGATGACGAGACCCCATCCGCCGACGGCGCCGGCGATCGTCGTCAGCGACGACGCGTCGGCCGGGGACACGCCGACTCCGCCGGCGGTGTCGAAGAGCGAGGCGAAGGACATCAACACGACCGCGCCGAGGAATACGTTGACGAACGTCGCGGTGAAGCTGCCCCGGCGGAACCGCAACGAGTTGAAGGCGAGTCCGAGCAGGGTCATCGCGGTCCGTCATTTCGACGGGCGAGATCGAGCCGCAGCATCTGCTCGGACACCGCAGCCGCGCTGGGATTCTTCATCGTGCCGACGATCCGCCCGTCGGCGAGGAAGACGACCGAATCGGCGAAGGCGGCGGCGATGGGATCGTGGGTCACCATCACCATCGTCTGGCCGTAGGTGTCGACGGCGCGCCGGAGCAGGGACAGCACCTCGGCCGCGCTGGTACCGTCGAGCGCACCGGTGGGCTCGTCGGCGAACACGATCGACGGCCTGGACGCCAGCGCCCTGGCGATCGCGACGCGTTGCTGCTGGCCGCCGGAGAGTTCGGTGGGCCGGCGGTCGACGAAGCCGGCGAGTCCGACCTGTTCGAGCAGGTCCATACACTGCCTGCGGTTGACCTTCCGTCCGGCGAGCCTCATCGGCAGGGTGACGTTCTGCAACGCGGTGAGGGTCGGCAGGAGGTTGTACTGCTGGAAGACGAACCCGATCCGGGTACGCCGGAAGCGGGTGGCCGCAGCCTCGCCGCCCTGCACGAACTCGCGCCCGTCGACGTGCACCGTTCCGCCGGTGGGCCGGTCGAGTCCGGAGGCGCATTGCAGGAGTGTGGTCTTGCCCGAGCCCGAGGGGCCCATGATCGCGGTGAACGTGCCGGCGGCGAACGAGGTCGTTACCCCGGCGAGAGCGGTGACCCTGTTGCTCGGGGGTCCGTAGGTCTTGGTAAGCCCCACGACCCGCAAGGGATCCTGCATGGCATGACGGGTGAGATCCGAGCTGGTCAAGATGTCCATCCGATCGGTCTGCGCGGCGTTCACCCAAGCCTCGGCGTGCGGGGCCGATCGCAACACCACCCCAGGCAGGGCGAACCTGCCCGACCGGAGAAGGGGACACCCACCCGACCAAAGGCGGTAAGGAGGAGCACTCCCAGCCGGTTAGGGTGCATTGACATGACAGATCCCGTAGCCAGGCACCCGACGCCGCCGCGCCGCCGTTGGCATGCGCTCACCTACTCCTCCGCCCCCGGCTCCGGGGGGCGTACCGGGATGGTCGGCCGGCAGACCCTGGTCGACGTCGTTCTCGTCGTCGTCGCGGTCGGGTTCGGCCTGTTCATCCTGATCCCGACCATCGACATGCACAGCCGCACCGCTCTGATCCTCGATGTCGGGCTCGGTACGGCCGCGTGCGGATCGCTGGCCGTCCGCAGACGATTCCCCACCACGGTCGCGGCGTTCGCCGTCGCCGCGTCCGCCGTCTCCGCGTCCGCTGCGGGAGCCTCCCTGGTCGCCCTCTTCACCGCGGCGATCCGGGTTCGTACTCCGGCGATCACCGCGCTGACCGCCGCGGAGCTGATCGCGACGTTCTGCTTCCCGTTGATGTATCCCGAGCCTGCTGGTTTCAGCTACCGCACCCAGATCCTCATGGGCAGTCTGATGAACCTCGGCGTGGTCGGCTGGGGTCTGATGGTCCGCGCCCAGCGCAACTACCTCCGGGCGGTCCTCGACCGTGCACACGATCTCGAGGCGGGCCAGGAACTCCTCGCGGCCACCGTCCGCGACCAGGAACGTCGCCGGATAGCCCGGGAGATGCACGACGCGCTCGCGCACCGGCTGTCCCTGCTGAGCGTCCACGCCGGTGCGCTCCAGTTCCGCTCCGACCTGCCGGCGGACCAGATCCGCAGCATGGCCGCCATCATCAGGCAGACCAGCCACGACGCGCTGGGTGACCTCCAGGACGTGATCGGAATCCTCCGCGACGGCCCGACCAGCGACGGAAGCCTGCTCGAACCCCGCGTCGGGCTGGACGACCTGTCCGCCCTCATCGACGAGTCCCGGCGCAGCGGCACCGAGGTGAACGTGGACCAGAACATCGACAACGCCACCGGCACGCCGAGGAACGCCGCCGCCGCGGCGACCGCGTACCGGATCGTCCAGGAAGGCCTGACCAACGCCCGCAAACACGCACCCAGATCGCCGGTTCGGATCGTGGTCCGATCCCACGAAGCGGGGGAACTCGCAGTGACGGTCAGCACGTTCCTCGACCCACGACCAGCCCCGGTGTCGGTCATCCCCGGCACCGGGACCGGGCTGAGCGGGCTCAACGAGCGGGTCTCGCTCCTGGGCGGCACCTTCAGCTCCGGAAAGGTCGCACACCAGTTCGTCGTCACCGCGAGGCTCCCGTGGGGGAGCTGACCGAGACGATCCGCGTCGTCCTCGTCGACGACGACGCGCTGGTACGGATGGGTCTACGAGCCATGCTCGACGGAGTCCAGGGAATCCACGTGGTCGCGGAGGCATCGGACGGCGGCGACGTGCCGGCCGTTGTCGACGCACACCACCCCGATGTCGTCCTGATGGACCTGCGGATGAAGAAGGTCGACGGGATCACCGCGACGCAGCGACTACGAGACCGTGGAGAGGGCCCCGCGGTGATCGTCCTGACCACGTTCGACGAGCACGAACTGGTGGTCAGAGCACTCCGGGCCGGAGCCGTCGGCTTCCTCCTCAAACACGCTCCACCGGAGGACATCGTCCGCGCCATACGGTCGGCACGCCAGGGCGACAGCATGCTGTCGCCGGAGATCGCCCGACGGCTCATCACCATGGTCGCCAACAGCACCAGCCACGACACCGACAGACTGGCCGCACGAGAACGCCTCCAACACCTCAGCGCCCGCGAGATCCAGGTCGCCACGGCGGTCGCCGACGGCAAGTCGAACGCCGAGATCGCGACCGACCTCACCCTCACCGTCCCGACCGTGAAGGGCTACATCAGCACCATCCTCGGCAAGACCGCGTGCACCAACCGGGTCCAACTCGCCCTGATCGTGCAGGCGGCAGGTCTATAGGTTGCCGCACAAGCTAACTGCCTGCGCTACCTTCCGTGGGACGCTAAGTACCCTGCGATCCGAGTGCATCCGTGATCCACAATGGTGACATGCGGATAGTTGCCAGCGACGCTATGCCCTCAGTCCTTCGTCGGCGGCTGCGTTCACTCGCCGCAATGGAGCTGGTCAACATCCCGTTGCAGGGCGTGGCGTGGTTCGGCCTCGTCGGCCTGCCCGTTACGGTGCCCAACCTGATCGGCTTTGGCCTGTTCGCTACCCTGCTGATCGAGGGCGCCGCCTATTGGGCGGCCAAACTGCGCCAGATGCGCCATCGTCGGCGGCGACTTCCCGGTGAGCCCGCGTTTCGCGTGGCGCGTGCCGTCAACCCACTGATCTTGGCTACCGGCGTCGTGCTGATCGGATACGCAGCAGCCACCGATCCCGGGCGCGACTCCTGGCCCGGACTCGCCTTTGCCCTGTTCGCTTGTCTCGAACACATCAACTACTTCTACGTGCAGCTCATGCACGACACACTCAACGACGTACGCCGGTTCCGAGCGGTCGGCCTACGGCGCTCGCACTTGGCCCGCGATCTCGCACGGGAGCGAACGGCGCGGCCGCCGGTGGGTGACCCGGCAAGCCAACCGTGCGAGCCTTGATCAGGTCAGCGACGTCTCCGACGCCCCCGAAGAGCACGTGCCGCTCTTCCCGTACGCTACTGGCCGCCGTCCGCTTCTCGGCAGACCCGGTCGCAACCAGCTCAATCATCATCACGTCGTGTGTTCGGCGGCCCTGCGTCGTTTGGTGCCGGAACGGCGACAGGCTGTGGGCCCTCACCTGGCGGCGTGGAAGGCCCGGCACCCGTCGGTGTCCGCTGGCGCACCGTCACCGTGTACGCGGTCACCAACCTGGCTGTCCGCCACGTCAACCCTGCCCACCTGACCGACTTCATCCGTGGCCACTGGGCCATAGCCGCGTTGTATCGCGTCCGCGACGTCACGTCCGGCGAGGACCACTCCCAGGTGCGGGTCGGAAACGCGCCAGAACCCTCGGCTGCTGTGCAACCTCGCCGTCGGCATGCCGCGCCACCACTGCTGGACCAACGTCGCCAAAGCCTTACGGCACAACGCCCGCGACGTCTACCGACCTCTGGCGATCCTCGGCATCATCCCACCCTGAACCGACATCCCGGCACCTCGTCGAAGCTCTGGACCTAGCCTTGCCTCATTTGACCGAGACCTTCTCGGCGCCGATCCGCCGGATGCGTTCCGTGCCCCACCTCCCCAACGGGGCCAGCGCGGTGTTGAGGGAGACGCCGTCCTCGGTCAGCGAGTACTCCACCTTCGGCGGCACCTCGCGGTACACCTCACGATGTACAAGTCCGTCTTCTTCCATCTCCCGCAGATGTTGGATCAGCATCTTCTCGCTGACGCCCGGCAGACCACGCCGCAGCTCGGCAAACCGGCGGGTCCCGTAGTGGTGCAACTCCCAAAGGATCAGCGACTTCCACTTGCCGGTGACGACGTCCATCGCGGCGTCGATGCCGCAGAAGTACGGACCGCGTCGCGCCGCCGTTGCCATCTGCCCTCCAAAACCATACTTACCAGAAGGTTAGTACCCGACCATTTAGTTGGTACTGGTCAACTCTACCGGCAGCAGAGAGGATCCACTCGAACCATAATCACGAGGGAGCCAGAAACATGACCACGAACCACGACGTCCAGGTAAGCGTTCTCGGGCTGGGCGCGATGGGCAGCGCTCTCGCAGCCGCCCTGGTGAAGGCGGGACACGCGACAACAGTCTGGAACCGCTCGACGGGCAAGACGAGCGACCTCGTCGCCCAGGGCGCGATCTCCGCCGACACGGCCGGCGAAGCGGTCCGAGCCAGCCGGCTGGTCATTGCCTGCCTGCTGGACCACGCATCAGTCCACGAGGTGCTCGACCCACTGTCCGGCGAATTGGCCGGCCGGACCCTGATCAACGTGACAACGACGACACCGGCGCAGGCGCGCGAGCTGGCAGCCTGGGCCGCCGATGCTGGCGTGGAGTACCTGGACGGCGGGATCATGGCCGTCCCGTCAATGATCGGCCAACCCGGGTCATCGATCCTCTACAGCGGGTCGACCGCCGCTTTCGACCAGTACAAGCCGCTGCTTGACCTGTGGGGAACCAGCACCTACTTCGGTGAGGATCCAGGGCTGGCGTCGCTGTGTGACCTGGCCCTGCTCGCGGGCATGTACGTCATGTTCGCCGGGTTCGTACACGGTGCCGCCATGGTCGCGCCGTCGGGTGTGACCGCAGGAGAGTTCGCCGCCATGGCCACACCCTGGTTGACCGCCATGACCGGCGCCTTCCAAGGATTCGCCGCAGTCATCGACGGCGGGGACTACACCGTCGACGGGCAGCAGAGCCTGGAGTTCTCCGACCTCGGCGACATTCTGACCGCCACCTCCGATCAGGGCATCAGCACCGACGTGGTCGCCATGGTCCAGCACCTCATCCAACAGCAGATCGACACAGGCCACGGAGAGGAAGGCTTCGCTCGAATCATGGAGAGCATCAAGCAACCCGGCTAACAAAGCGGACTAACGATCTCGTGCGCAATTGTGTAGGGCCGCTGCGGTGATCGAGCCATCGGCCTCGCCGATGTCTTGTCCGGTTAGTGGCGGTGGGTTGGTCATGGTTGACCCCTTTCAGAATCCGATGGTTTCGCGGAGTAGCAGGACGGTGCCGCGGCCGGGCTGGAATTCGGCATTGAGGATGAGGAGGCGGTTGATGGCGCTGGGCCACCCGTGCACCTTCTGGGTGCGGGCAGTCTCCAGGGGGAGACAGTGGTCTTCGACCCGGCGCAGCGCGGTGTCCAGGTCGGGTACCACCTTCTGCGCCCCCACGATCCAGATGGCGCGGGCGGCGCCACCGGCGTAGCCGGGTAGCTGGCTTCCGCTTCCCGAGGCGATCACGAGCGAGCCGGTCTCGGTGACCGCGTGCACGCTGCCCAGGATGACGTCCGGGGTGGCAGCAAGTCGCCGGATGTCGTCGGCCTGGGTGGCGCGGTCCATGGCCAGCAGGCGTGGTCTGAGGGCCTGGTACTGCTCGCTGGCGTTGATGTCGGCATCGATGCCGGACAGGCGGAGGGTCTCGCTGGCCCCGGTGAACACGCTCGCGCCCTCCGGGATCAACCCCTTGACGCGGGTACGCGCGGCAGCGGCGTCGTCGAGGATCTCGACAGTGAAACCGTGTGCGGTCAGCGCGGCGGCCGCCCGCTCGAGATGCTGCACGGGCGCCGGGTTGGCGAACGGTGTTTCCGGAATTGGGGTGGTCATGAGTGTTTGTGGGCTTCCTGTCGCGGGATGCTGGTGTGGGTTCAAGCAGTCCGACGACGTAGCCGACCGGAATGTCAGGAGACAGGCCGGCCTCGCGCTTCGGTGCGCTGTCTCGTCGAACTCGTGAGGATGGATACGACCAGGGGAGACGTCGGCACCATGACCACCCGATCCAGGTCAGACGATCTCGAGGTTGGCCATCATGCCCATGTCCTCGTGTTCGGCGTTGTGGCAGTGGAACAGGTAGCGGCCTCGGTATCCGTCGAAGCGGGTGATGATCTCGGCCGATTCGCCGGGGCGGAGCGAGATGGTGTCCTTGAGTCCGGCGTCGTGGGGCAGGGGTTGGTGGCCGCCGCGGGAGAGCACGGTGAATCCGACCAGGTGCAGGTGGATCGGGTGGTGGACATCGGCGACGAGTCGCCAGATCTCGATGTCGCCGAGCCGGATCGTGACATCGGTTCGGGCGGGGTCGAAGGCGCGGCCGTCGATCAGCCAGCCGTGTCGGTCGCCCATGCGGCCGACGCCGAACGCGAGGTCGCGAGTCACGCTCGCCTCGGATCGGTGCCAGGTCGGGAGGTCGGTGGCGAGGCGCTCCGGGACCGGCGTGCTGGCCGGTGCGCTCCGAACTATGCGGAACTGCATGATGTGCGCCGTCGTGCCGGTGCCCAGCCGGTTGAGGATCCGGACGGTGCTGCCGATCGGGAGACCGGCGAAGTCGAGTACGACGTCGTAGCGCTCCGCAGGCGCGATCGGCAGGCTGGTGTGGTTGACCGGTCTGGCGAGCAGCCCCTGGTCGGCTCCGATCTGGATCAGCGGCAGCGTGCGGCCGTCCTCGGCCACGGCCTGGAGGTCGTAGTGTCGTGCGTTGGAGGCGTTGAGGAGGCGCAGCCGGTAACTGCCGGTGTCGGCGTCGTGCGTGGGCCACGGCGCACCGTTCACGAGGATGACGTCGCCCAGTACCCCGGCGAGGTACGGCTCGGCGACACCGGGGCGGTCGCGCAGGGTCGGGTCGAGCGAGGGGTAGGCGAGCTGCCCGGCGGCGTCGAATGCTCGGTCGGTGATCATGAGCGGTAACTCGTGATCGCCGTGGGGCAGGTCGAGGCCGTCCTCGACGTCGTCGCGGACGATGTGCATGCCGGCCAGGCCGCGCCACATCGCGGGCCCGGTGTAGTCCATCCGATGGTCGTGGTACCAGAGCATCGCCGCCCGCTGATCGAGCGGGAACGTGTACTCGCGCGTCAGCCGGGTCACTACGGCCCGAGGGTCGTGCACGTGGCTGCCGTGCGGACCGCCGGTGTGCCCGTCCTGGTGCGGGTCGGTCCACTCCGATGGCAGCACCAGGTCGGTCGGGTAGCCGTCCGACTCTGGTGGTGTGCGGCCACCGTGCAGGTGGACCGCGGTCGGCACCGGCAGCTCGTTGCGGTGCCTCACCCGCGCGGTCCGGCCGCGTCGGGACTCGATGGTCGGTCCGGGGAAGATCCCGTCGTACGTCCACACCCTGGTGGCGATCCCGGGCAGGATCTCCGCCGTCGTCTCCCGCTGGATTAGCTCGTACCGGTCGACCCCGCTCGCCTGCTCGGTGGGCCGGAGCACCGGTGGCAGCGGCAACGGGACCTGGAACGGCATCGGCAGCGGTACCTCGCTGGTCAGCAGGGCACCCGTGGTCGGTGGCCGCGGCGCCAAGACTGCCGCGACCGAGAGCCCGCTGACAACGGTGGCACCGAGGCCAGCGCCCAGCCACAGGACGCTTCGCCGGCTCACGCCGTGGCCGACCTGTGGCTCCGGCCGGTCAGCCATCGTCGTTCGCCTGCTCGGCAGCCAGGTTCCCGTCCGTTCGGAACGGGCGGCACCTTCGGGACAGCGGGAGGAGCCAGACCCCCAGCACCATCACGGTCGACCCCACGATGACGACGACGGAGAGTGGGATGTGCAGCCAGAGCGCGCCGGCCTTACCGGCCTCGTAAACCACGTACTCGATCGCCATCAACGTCAGCGAGCCGACCAGCGGCCACACCCGCCGCGCGCGAACCGCGACGACGACGGCCATGACGATCTGGAAGGCGCCGGCGATCGTGGCCGCGTTGGCGCCGTCGAGGTGCCAGCCCAGCCCGTTGAAGCCGCCGCTCAGGTAGATGCCGGCCGTCACCGGTTGGGCGAATGCCGCCACCATGTGTGCTGTCACCGCGATCCGCAGCAGCCAGCTGCTCGGCGGTGTTCGCGGGACAGCCTGCGCCGCCATGTCCATGACCGGCGACGGGGACGGGATGGTCATGGTCGCGACGGCTCCCTCGGTTGGATCCTGGCCATACTGATCCGACCGGACAGGACGGCGAAATGTCAGGTCTCGGGCCGCCCGCCTCACATCTCTGGCCGGTGCTGGCTTACGCGTTCAACCACGTCAAAGACCTTCAGCTCGGGGGAGGGCGCCCACTGGATGCCGTCCTCCTCGGTGTCGTCTCGGTGCTGGGCCTGATCGCCGTCATCCTCCGTATCCGCCAGCTGCGCGCAGCCGGGGCCACCGAGGAAGGCGCGCGATGAGAGTGGTCGTGTCGGGCGCGACCGGTGCCATCGGCGCCGTGCTCACCGAGCAACTGTTGGCCGCTGGACACGAGGTGCTGGGGATCACCCGCACCGCCTTTCTACGGGTTCGAGTCGAACACGCTCGGACTGCTCGACCAGGCGGAGCGTGGGAAGCTGGTCGCTCCGCGACAGGGATCGACCGTGTCGATGGTTCATCTCGAGGACGCGGCTGCCGCCGCCGTGGCCGCACTGGCGAACGGGCGAGCCGGGAGCGCGTACAACGTCGCCGACGATCAGCCGTGCACGTGGACCTCCTACATGCAGGCGGTCTCCGCCGCGGTCGGCGGGCGACCACCGCTGCTGTTGCCGAACGGGCTGCTGCGCATTTCGCCCTACCTCGGAACGCTCATGGTGCGCGCAGGCCTGAGCCTGGACAGCAGCAGGGCCAAACGGGAACTTGGCTGGAAGCCGCGTTTTCCCACAGTCGAGGACGGTCTACAGGACGTCGTGCGTCGACGATCCGACCGTAGCTGATCGCCCCCGCGGATCGCTCGTGCGCGGAAGTCGTCGGCTGTCGGCTCAGCTCCAGCGCTGGAGTTTGTCGGGGTTGAGGACCGCCCAGATGTGCGTGATCGCGTTTTCGCTGATGTCGAACGCGAGGACCGTCACCGTGGCTCCGTCCTGCTGCACCGCGAGCCCGGGCTGACCGTTCACCACGCACTCGACCACGGCCGCGCTGGCGGGCATCCGTTCGGCGATGGTGAGGTAGTGGCGGGCGACGTGCTCGGCGCCTTCGATCGGCCCGAGTGCCGCCTGCGCCAGTCCGTTGCTGTCGGCGATCGCTGTGACGTCGGGATCGAGAAGGCCGATCAGAGCGTCGATGTCCTGGGCCTCCCATGCCTTCTTGAACGCCCGAACCGCCTCGGCCTGCCGGTTCCTTGACATCTGGGTCATCTCGAACGAGCGGGCCCGGCGACGGGCTGACGAGGCGAGCTGGCGGCATGCCGCGGGCGTTCGACCGACGATCTTTGCGACCTCGGGGAACGGGTACCCGAAGACATCGTGGAGGATCAGGGCGACACGCTCGGCCGGGGTCATGGCTTCGAGCGTGACGAGGAAGGCCATGGTGACCGACTCGTCGAGGGTGATCCGGTCTGCGGGGTCACCGGCTCCGCTCCGCGCCTCGCCCGCGCTCGACCACGCTGCGGACTCGGGTAGCGGCTCGGGGATCCATTCTCCGACGTACCGTTCTCGACGTGCTCGCGCCGAGCTGAGTACGTCCAGGCAGATGCGGCCCGCGACCGTGGTCAGCCACCCTCCCGGGGACCGGGTGGCGTCTCGCTGCTCCGCAGACATGGCGTACCAGCGGGCGTAGGTCTCCTGGACGGCGTCCTCCGCTTCGGCGAGAGAACCCAAGAGCCGGTAGGCGAGGTTGATCAGGTGGCGCCGCTCGCTCATCACCGCGTTCAGCGCCGAGTCGTCCGGACGGTGGCGTGATGGGTCACTTGTGGCCATTGTGGGTGCACGCCTCCATAAGATCTCGTCCCTGCCGTCTTCGACGAAACACACCGGCTGTCTGTGAGGTCACGGGACCCGCTCACCCAGCTGCTGGCGCTGGGTGAAGACGTCGACGACCCCCCATACTTCGGCGACCCTGCCCTCGGAGAAGCGAATGATGAAGATCTCGTCGTAGGTGATGGTTCTCCCAGTGGCCGCGAGGCTGCGGTACTCGCCCTGATGGGTTCCCGTCACGGTGGTCCGGAAGACGATCTTGTCACCTTCTGTGATCATGTCCTCGACTGTGACCTGGATGTCGGGGAACCCGCGAAGCAGCATCGCCCAGGCGCCCTTCACCGCCTCGGGCGCCGTGGCGCCCACCGGCCCCGGCACATGGAACACGGCATCGGGGTGGAACACCCCGTCGACGGTCCGCGAGATCAACTCCAGATCGCGGCTGTTGATCGCGTCATGGAGCCGCTTGTAGACCGCCTTGTTGGTCTGTGGGGTAGTCATCGTGAAAACCTCTCCTCGGGTGTGTAAGGGTGGATGCGATCAGAAGGCGAAGGGTCCGAAGCGCAAGACAGCCAGCGCCGTGGCAGGCACCAACAGCACCAGCGGAAACACGACGTTGTTGGTCTCACCGCGCCGAAGGTGCACGATGACGGCGCCGGCCATCAAGACGGCCAGGCCCGCCCCCGCAATGGGACCCAGCACGCTCAGGACACCGACGGCCGGGGGAACGATCAGGCCGACGGCACCGAGGATTTCCGCCGCCCCGATGAGTCTGATCTGACCCTGCGAATAGTCTTCGGCCCACGGGTAGGCCGCAACGACGTCGTCTCGGGACTTGACGACCTTCGTCACGCCGGAACCCAAGAACGCGAGGGCCAGCAGGCAGGCCGTGGTCCAGAGGGCGATGTTCATCGTGAGTCTCTTCCGTCGTCATCCGAGAAGTCCAGGAACCTCGGTTCGCGCTCCCACCACTACGACGACGTAGCCGCGCAAGGTGTCAGATCCGCTCCGAACCCCACAGTTCGGTGGCGTGATTCGTCGTAGGGGCAGGGACGCGTCAGCCTGGTGCCGGAAGGCATCGACGAGGCGGACCGACAACTACAAGATCAACGACGGGACCCCCCGTGACTTCGATCGAACATCCCACCCTCGACGTCGCCGACTCCTCGGCCGCCGCCGTCGACAGCTTCCTGGTCGATCCTGGTGAGGTCCGAGACCGCATCGCCGGCGTGCTGGGGGAGGCCCGGACCCACCGTCAACCGCAACCCCACCCGCGCCGTCCGATACACCACCACAGGAGCAGCCGGATCCCGACGACGAGGCACCAGCAGAGTCAAATGCCGTGCGGTGCGTACGAAGCTGAGACGGCTGGCGTGGTCACCGAGGCGGCCGACGGGGACCGGCTCGCCTGGGCGGTCTCGACGCGGTGCGGCGGCGCTATCCCTGGCCCGACCTGGACACGAAGGGGCCACTCGTCCCACCTCGACGGCCGACCCTTGCATTACGTACCGCGGATCGCGGCACGGGCGGATGCATGCCGTTCGGATCTAGGATCGCGATCGTGTTCGGTGTCGCCGGGGCGTGCATTGGAGTGAGCCGGGGACGGCCGCCCGGATGCGGCCGTCCCGCAGGGGTCTTGCGGATGCGGAGGGATTGCCCCCGGGGTTCAGCGGTTCGCCACCCCGCCGCCGGAGGCTGGCTGGACCCGCTCGAACCGTACCCGGTTCAGCCATCCCGGGAGGTCGCTGAGCACGTACAGTTCGCCGTGCACGTCGGTGCCGATCGCGGTCGGCTGGGTGGGGAGGTTGCCGATCGTGGCGGACTCGTAGCCGCCGTCGGGCTTGGGACGCACGGCGAACACCCGGGTCGAGCAGTAGTCGCTCGCGACGTAGGTCCCCCATGCCTCGGGGGTCTGGAAGCCTCGGTACACGACGCCGCCGGTCACCGAGCAGTTGTCGTTGAAGTGGTCGTACTCGAAGACCGGGTCGGTGTACCGCACGCCCGGCCGGCATTGCTCCGGGTCGAACACCGGGGTGCCCTCTCGGCAGGACCAGCCGAGGTTCGCCCCACGCTGCCACGGGCGGATGTGGTTGATCTCCTCGACCAGGCCCTGGCCGACGTCACCGATCCAGAGCGAGCCGTCGACCGGGTCGACGGAGAACCGCCACGGGTTGCGCAGCCCGTAGAGCCAGATCTCTGGCCGCGCGTCGCGCGTGCGGACGAACGGGTTGTCGGAGGGAACACAGTAGGGCTTCGCCCCGCAGGTGCGGTTGACGTCGATCCGCACGATCTTGCCGAGCAGGGTGCCGAGGTTCTGACCGGACTTGAACGGGTCGTTCGCGTGGCCGCCGTCGCCGAGGGACCAGTAGAGGTAGCCGTCGCGGCCGAACGCTACTTGTCCGCCGTTGTGGTTGCCGTACTCGGCGTGCTCCTGGGTGAGCAGCACCTGTACCCGCTCAGGAGCGCCGATGGGCACTCGTGCCAGGGTCAGCGCGCCGGCCGGCAGGCTCGTGTAGGCCACGTAGAGGATCCCGGTCCGCGCGAAGTTCGGCGCGGGCGTGATGCCGAGGAGGCCGCGCTCGTTGTTCGACGTGTCGATCCGGGCGGTCAGGTCGAGCACCGGTTCAGCCGCCAAGCCGGTGTCGGGGTGGTAGGCGCGGACGGTGCCGTTCTTCTCCGCGATCAGCATCCGGCCGTCCGGCAGCCCGGTGATCGCGATCGGACGCTGTAGACCGAAAGCCACCTGTTCGGATACCACGGTCAGCTCGGCGAGTGGCACCGCGCTGGTGTGGGATGTGCTGGCTGTGGCGGTGCCAGCCACAGACGTCGGTGGCAACAGGAACGCGGACAGGGCCAGAACGAGCAGCCCGGCCAGCATGGTGGCCGGCCGACAACGCCGTCGCGACATGTTTCAGCTCCTCGAGCAAGTGGAGTGGAGGGCTCAAACCTGGGAGCGTTCCCACACTACATCGACTCTCGCCAATATCCAACCCGCCATCCTGCCCCCTTTCCGGCCAGAGAAGGCGTATCGGTCGACAGGACGGTACGGACGCGACCACGATCAACCGCATCTGGTTCTCTGTCCATTGCGGACTTTCGTGCGCCGAAGGTGATCCGCTGCTCAGAAGCGTCCGGGCCGGTCCGCCGGACGATGGCCGGCGTAGCTGGCGATCATCACGTGCGACCGCAGGTGACTACCGCCTACGCCGGCGTTCGCCCCAGACCGGTACGAACTGTGGAACCAGGTCGAACGCGGCTTCGGCCGTCGAAAGCAACGCCGAGGCCCGGCGACCAGGTACGACGAGCTCGGCAGTGGCTATCAGGCCACAGCGGACATCGCCGAAACCCTCGACTGGCGCAGAGCCGTCCCCGACCGACAACCATGATCCACCGGACACGCCTCAGTCCTCGCCGAGGAGGCGCTCACCGAGGTCGGTGCGGGCGTAGAGGACCGCCCGCCCGTGCCGCCGCGCGGAGACGACCCCGGCGGCCCGCAGCGTCTTCAGGTGCACGTTGAGCGTCGGCGCGGAGAGATCGAGCAGGCACGCAAGCTGCGTGGTCGTCATCGGCAGGTCGAGCTGGGCCAGTACGCGCGCCCGGCTGCGGCCGATCAGGTCGCCGAGCGCGTTCGCCCGGGGAGCGGGGCTGGCCACGCTCTCCCACAGGCGGCCGAGCCCGCGCGGTGGGTAGGTGACGGTCGGCTGCGGGTCGGCGGTGCGAACGACCACGTCCGGCCACGCGAAGACGCACGGCACCAGGAGCAGGCCACGCCGGTCGAGGTGGGCCAGGCCGTCGTAGTACTTGACGATCTCCAGGGTGTCGCCGCGCAGCGTCACGAGCGGGTGCAGCGTGCGAAAAAGCTGCCGTACCCCGCCCTCGGCGAGCTGCTCCAGCCGGTAGGAGAGGTCGGCCTGCAACAGCGCGCGGACGCGCGGCCAGTCCGGCGCCAGTGCGACCGTCCAGTAGTGCCGGAGTGCGGCGACGATCCGCCCGAGCGCGACGGCCGGGTCGGCAGCGAGGCGGCGCAGCCGCGCCACCCGCGCGGCCCTCCCGGGCCCGCGCTGCGCCAGCGTGTGCCCGGCCAGATGCTCCAGTTGTTCGGTGACGAGCGTGAGCTCCGTCGCCGCGATCCGGGCGAGCCCGGCGTCGAGGCTCTCGGTGCGGGCCCGGGTGACGGGGATGAGGAAGTCCGGGATGTAGCCGGCCGGGCGCACCAGCGTGCCGAGCAGCTCCATGTCGACGGTGCGAAGGGCCGGGGCGACCCGGCGTACCCAGGGCGTGTGCAGCGCGGCGCCCCGGCCGGGGGTGGCGAGCGCGCGGACGCCCAGCACGGCCTCGCGGACCGGCGCGAACCCGAAGCGGATGCGGCTCACGTCGTCGACGCTGAAGCGCAGCCGGATCACGTGGGGAAGATTAGTCCCTGCTCAAATCGTCGACCGACCGCCGGTGGCCGGCGCACGCTGTCGGACATGACGACCGATGTGCTGAGCTCCGGAGTGTTGAACGAGGCGTACGAGCGGCTGCACGTCGCGGGTCCCGAGTGGGGCGAGGACACGTTGACCAACCACGGCCCGATGGCGGTCGAGGCCATGGTGCGGCACGGCTACGACGGGCGGGTCCACCGGTGGCTCGACCGGTACGTACGGCGGCTCGATGACCTGCCGCCGGCGACGGGGGTCATCGGCCCCGATGAGTGGCAGGCGGCTCTCGGCGACGGTCGCCGGGTGAGCGACTGGACCGCGTACTTCACCCGCGAGGTGGCCGAGCGCCCGTGGCGGTACGTGCTCACCACGTGGTGGCCGCGGCTGCTCCCCGGCATCGTGGCCGGTGCCACCCACGGGCCGATCCGGGTCGGCCACGCGGTGCGCGTCCTGCTCGACACCCGGGTCGGGAGCGGGCCGGCCGTGACGGAGCTGGCCCACGCGCTGGGGTTCTGGGCGGCCCGCTGGCGCGAGGTGCCCGGCGCCGGCCCGTTCGTGGCCGCCCCCGCCGACGAACGGGCTTCGGGTACGCCGGCCGCGCCCCGGTGGGACGCCCGCGCCGACGAATGCGCTTCGGGTACGCCGGCCGTGCCCCGGTGGGACGCCCACACCGCGCTGCACGCGATGGCGCGGGTGCCGAACCAGACCGGCCCGGTGGCCGACCGGCTGGCGCAGCTCCCCGCGCTCCCGGGCTGGGCCGGGATCCTGGCCGGTCCGGCCGCCGTGTGCACCCCGGACAATGCCGCCGTGTGCACCCCAAACGAGGCGCGCGACGCGCTGCGCGACCTGGTCGCGGCCGGGACGGCCGCGTACCTGGGTCACGGGCACGCCAGCCCGGTACTGCTGGTGCACGTGGCCACCGCGCCGAACGCCGTCCTGCGTACGGTGCCGGCGCTGCCGCCGCACCTGTGGGCGCCGAGCCTGTCGGCGGTGTGGGCCGCGTGCGCGGCGATCACCGCCTCGTACGCGCCGGTCGTGCCGGCCGACCGGGCGGCGCTCCCCGCCGCGTCGACCGATCCCGTGGCGGTGCTGGAGCGGGCGGTCGAGCACGGTGACGAGCACGTGATGAAGTTCGCCGACACCGCCGTCGACGTGTTCGACCGGACCGCCGACGGCGACGCCCTTGCCGCCGCCGCCCGCGTACGCGACCTGATCCCCGCGCCGTGACGGCGTCGCCGGCGCGCCCGGGTCAGCTCAGGAGCACACCGACCGCCCCGGCCACAGATCCTCACGTCCGCTGAATCCCTCGACCCAGCCAGGTACGGCAGCGCACGAGAACCGCAACCTCACGACTCAGGTGTCCGGACCGGCGTCGAACAGGTCGCAGGGCAGCAGGTCAGCCGTGGATACCGTCGACGGGGCGAACGGCACCCGCCGGAACCGTTCCCGGTCGGCGTACGGGACGGTCGCGTTGACCAGCCACTTCGAGACGATTCCCCGGTCCGAGAGGCGCAGGTACTCGTGCCCTCGCCCGCGTGGCACGACGACGAGGTCACGAGCCGGGTCGCACCGGGTCGCGATCGCGTACTCGACGTCACGCTCGTCGTGGATGTCGATGTCGTCGTCGACCACCACCACCCGGACCAGGTCCTTCAGCGCGCCGAAGGCGGCCAGCGCGGCGTTGACCTCGAAGCCGTCGTGCTGTGGTCCGTCCTTGTGTACGGCGAGGTTGAGGTGGAAGCGGTGCAGTCCGCCGGCGGTCATGTTCACGTCCACCACCATCGGTGCCGTGTCGCGCAGGACCGTGAGGACGCTGGTCTCCAGGACGTACTTCCGGAGCATGACCGTCTCCCGGCCGGCGCCGTTGATGGCGTGGTAGACCGGGTTCCGGCGGTGGCTGAGCGCCGTCACCTGGACGACCGGCGCCGGTCCGGCGTCGGATTGATAGCCGACGAACTCACCGAACGGGCCCTCGGGCACGGTCTCGGTCGCCGAGATCGCACCCTCCAGGACGAATTCCGCGTCGGCCGGTACCAGCACGTCCTGGGTCAGGCCGGTGAGCATCCGCAGCGGCGAGCCCTGAAGCGCACCGGCGGCGGCGAGTTCGTCGCGGCTTTCCGGCATCTGCGACCCCATCGTCGCTGCGGTGTAGAGCAGGGAGATGTCGGTACCCAGCGCGACGGCGATCGGCAGCGGGCGGCCGAGGGACTGCGCACTCTCGAAGGCGGCGCGCAGGTGTCGCCCCAGGTCGAGTTTGATGGCGACCCGGTCATCGCCGACGAGTTGGAGCCGGTGGTACGAGGCGTTGTGGACACCGGTCACCGGGTGCCGGGCGATCACCACTCCGGCGGTGACAAACCGGCCGGCGTCGCCGGGAGCGTGTCGGAGTACCGGCATCCGGCTGCCGAGATCGAGGGTCGAGGTGAACACGTGGTCCCGGGCCGGCCCGGTCGGCACGATCTCGGGCGCGATCGAGTCGGACATCGCCCGGGCCACCAACTCCCGGATGCCGTGCCGGTCCGTACCGAACGCGGCCTCGCAGTTGGCCTCGCTGGCCAGCAGGTTGCCGAGCACCGGTACGGAGTGACCGGTCACCGCCGTGCAGACCAGAGCGTCGCCGTCGTCGTGGTGCTTCAGTACGGCCGCCACCTCGTCGTCGACGCTGAGCTTCCGGTCCACCCGCCGGATGCGGCCGGTCGCCTGCAACCGGGCCAGTACGGTCCGGAACCGGAGGTCCACCGGCGTGCTGGTGTCCATGTCGCTCCCTTCGGGATGGTGCTGTTCTGGTCAGGTGGCGGCGGGGCCGACCGCCGCGGCGGGGAGGCGGGTTGCCGGAACGGGGAGGCCGAACCGGCGGCCGGCGAGGGCCGGGAACTCGTCGCGCAACTCAGCCACGAGCACCGGATCGATCTCGGCGCGCAGCACGCTCTCGTCCGGTCCCGACCCGGCCTCCGCGCAGGTCGGGTTGGCGCGCCGCGTACCGTGCGAGGCGGGCCTCGGGCGGCTCCTCGGCGGGCCTTGCCAACTGGGCTATCGCGACCTTCATCGGTCCTTCCTTCCGGGATGGCTCGCCGGGGCCGGGGCCGGGGCCGGGGCCAGGCCAGGGACAGGGGGCGACGGCGAGGCCGTCGGGGATGACAGCGGGGATGACGGCGGGGCGTAGAGGACCATTGTCTGACCGTATGATAGTCTGACTACCGATCTTGATGCGGTGAGCGAGAGAATTTCGACATGTCCAGACCACTCACGCCCGACTCGTCCCCCCAGCCTTCGCCGCCACCACCGGTCGGCCTGGAAGGAGGGGAGATCCAGCGATCCACGCTGGCCGAGACGTTGGCGACGAAACTGCGGGAGCAGATCCTCTCCGGCCGGCTGGTCGCGGGCATGCCGCTGCCGACCGAGCGGGACATCGGTCTCGCCTTCGGCGTCGGGCGGACGACGGTCCGAGAGGCGCTGCGGGGTCTGCTCGCCGCCGGGTTCGTGGAGCGCCGGGGCAAGAAGCTCCTCGTCACGGATCCCAAGCTGGTCTCCGAACGGGAGATCGACCACGGTGCGGTCGCGGTCAAGGCGTCGATCCAGGAAGTGTTCGACACCCGCCGGTTGCTGGAGGTCGAGGGGGCCCGGCTCGCGGCGATGAACCGTACGCCCGAGGACCTGGTCGCGCTGCGTGGCGTGCTCGACCGGATGAACCCGGCGGATCCCGAGGGCTACCACTCGCTCGACGAAGAGTTCCACAGCCTGGTGATGACGGCCAGCGGCAACTCGATCCTGGCCCAGGTCTACCGGGCGACCCGGCAGATGTTCTTCAAGGGGCCGGCGTTCTGGCGGGTCTTCGGCCAGTTGTCCCTGGCCGACGGCGCACCGCCGCCGGTGGTCGGCGGCCGGCACAGTCACGAGAAGATCTACCAGGCGATTGACGCCCGCGATCCGCAGCAGGCGGCCCGGGTCGCCCAGGAGCATCTCAGCAGGGTGGAGCGGGCGCTGGTGGAGCGGATCGGGCGCACCGACTCGCGGCTGGCGCCGGCACCCTGACAGTCGCCGGACGGCCCGCGGGAGGTGCCGGCCCGCCCCGGTGGACCAGCCGGCTCCCGCGGACCCGGGACGCCCGCCGGTACGGGTCGGACCGGTCGTCCGCCGATGGTCGCCAGACCTCGCCGGCATTCAGCAGAACCAGTCGGGCGGGCTGCCCGGGCGGTCGGTCACCGTACAGAACCGGCCGCCGAAGAAGCCGAGCGGCTCACCCTCGCGGAACTCCGCCCGCAGCACCCGGCCGATCACCACGAGATGGTCCCCGGCGGGTACGGGGTTCTCCACCGCGCACTCCAACTGGGCGAGCGCGTCCGGCACTACCGGGGTTCCCAGTTCGCCGTACGCGAGGGGTAGCCCTTCGAAGTGCTCCGCGCCGCGCCGGGCGAAGCGGGCGGCGAGCCGCTCCTGCCGGTTGGAGAGGATGCTGATCGCGAACCGCCCGCTGGCCTCGACCGCGGTCGTGGTGCGGGCGCCGGCGGTGAGGCAGACCAGTAGGAGTGGCGGGTCGAGTGCCACCGAGGTCAGCGAGTTGACGGTCATGCCGTGCGCCTGACCGCCGATGGACGCGGTGACGATGGCCACCCCGGTCGTGAAGTGGCCCATCGCCCGCCGCATCCGGGCCGGGTCGACCGCCTCGACCCGGGCCGGGTCCACCACGTTCATCGGTACCTGACCTCGAAGGTCAGGCAGCCGTCCGCGGAACGCCACGGACCGTGCGCCATGCCGGGCGGGCGGCAGGCGTACATGCCTGCGGTGAAGGTCTCACCCAGGCTGAGGTCGGTGATCGAGCCCGCCACGACGAAGACCTCCTCCCAGAATTCGTGCCGCAGTACGCCGTTCGGCGTGGTGTCCGTCCCCGGCGCGAAGCGCAGCATCCGGGTGGCGACACCCCCGTCCGGGTCGACGGCCAGGATCCGTTCGGTCAGCTCGGGTACGTCCCCGGCGCACGGCGTGAACGGCACCTGGTCGACGGTGAAGAACTCGTGCTCTGGCTTTGCCATCGGTCATCCCCCTACTGATCAGGGTCAGGAACTGGTGTCGTAGCTGTCGAGGAAGGCGTCGACGTCGGCGAGTGGCCGGTCGAACCCGTAGTTGCGGAAGGCGTAGTTCTTGGCCACGAACGGTGCGCCCGCGTAGAACATCTCGTACTGCTGGTGACGCCCGGCGAACTCGCTGCCGATCACGTCCCAGACCAGCTTGAAGAGCTTCACCCGCTGCTCGGCGTTGGCGCGCGGCGACTGGACGTACCGGTCGAGGTCCGCCCGTACCGCCGGGTCGCGTAGGTCGTGGACGCTGGACGGCACCTGCAGGACGCCGCCGCCGGCGAGTTCGCGGAGGATGCCGAGGGCGCGTGGGTACAGCTCGGCCTGGAGGCCCATCGCGCCGTAGAGCGCCCGGGGACCGGGCCGCCACACGCCCGCGCCGTCCGGCTCCGCGGTGTGTTCCGCGGCGATCACCGCCGACTCCACCAGCGACGCGATGCTCGCCAACTCGCCGAGCTTCTCGACCACGCCCGGGATCCGGTCGATCTCGTTGACCTGCGCGACCTTCCGGGCCAGACCGGCGACGAACTGCAACTTCACGGTGAACCGGAGCTGGGCCTGCCAGTTGCCGAGCTGGTGGGCGCCGGTGGCGAAGAACTGCCGCTGCAGTCCGGCCACGTCCCGGCAGACGAAGACCCGCTCCCAGGGCACCAGTACGTCGTCGAAGACCACCAGCGCGTCCGTCTCGTCGTATCGGGAGCTGAGCGGGTAGTCGTACTCGCTGGTGGCGGCCGGGGCGTACGGCCGGCGGCAGTAGAGTTTCAGCCCCTCGACCCCGACCGGTACGGCGAACCCGAGGGCGAAGTCGCGATCCTCGGCCGAGAGTGGCTTGATGCACGAGACGAAGAGTTCGTCGGCGACCGCGCCACCGGTGGCGAGCATCTGCGCGCCGCGTACGACGATGCCCTCCGGCCGCTCGGCGACCACGGCGACCTGCACCGGCTCGTCGCCCCAGGCATGCGCGGTCACCGCCCGGGAGAACTGCGGCGGGATGATCGCGTACGCGACGTACCGGTTCTCCCGCTGGATCCGCCGGTGGTACGCGACGACGTTCGCGCCGTAGCGACGCTCGTCGGTGTCGAACGCCTCCGGGTGGGCGGCGAACGCCGCCAGGAACGCGCCGACGTGGTCCGGGCCGCGACCCACCCAGCCGTGGTGGTGCCGGGCCCAGGTCAGTACGGCCTCCCGGAAGGCGCCCAGCTCCGCCCGGCTGCGCGGGGCCACGAAGACCCGGTTGGTGACCAGGCCGGTACTGGGATCCTCGCAGGTCATCCTGGAGTCGGGTGCCGCGGCGATGTCGAACAGCTCGGCCACCCGATTGGCGATCGGCGTGAACGCCGGGTGGCTCGCCACGTCGGCGACCCGGGCACCGTCGAGATAGACCGCCCGGTCGTCCTTCAGCGCGGCGAGGTAGTCGGATCCGGCACGCATGGGTCGCTCCTGTCACTGGTCTGGTAGGTGTGGGTGAGCGTGCGTCCGTCGGGCAGGGCGAGCCGGACCTGCCACGATCGGCCGGTGACGAAGTGGCCGTCGAGCAGCGGCAGCGTCCCGCCGAACAGGACAAGGTCGTCGCCGGGGTCGCCGAGGGCGTCGACCGTCCGCCGCCACAGGTCGCCGGGCGTACGCAGGGCGGCCAGCCTGCCGGCCTGGTAGCGGCGGCCGTCCACCTCGGAGGACGCGCTCACGTCGTCCCAGTCCAGGGTCTCCGGGCCGCCGGGCAGCGGGATCACCTGGTCGCCGACCGGCTTCGGGCAGGCTGCCTTCGACCGGGCGATGTCCGCCCGCTCCAGCTCCCGGTCGGTGTGGTCGGAGCCGACGCCTAGATACCACCGCCCGGCGGCCCGGACCAGCACCGGCTCGACCTCGCCGGAGGTGTTCGCCCCGCCGATCCCGACGACCGGGGCGGTGGTGACCAGTGCCGGATCGAGTGGGTAGAAGGTCGGCACCGTCGGCGGTGGGGCGATGCCCGCGGCGGCCAGTTCGTCGATGTGCGCGCGGACGGCCGCCTCGTCCCGGCCGGTGTAGCCGGCGACCACCAGCCGGCGTGGCGCCAGCGGTACCTGGCCTGCGGCACCGACGACCCACAGCCGCGGCTCAGCCCCGCCCGGCAACGCGGGTCACCTCCTCCGCCCCCGCCGCCACCCCGTGGTGGCCGTCGAGTACGGCTTCCGCGACCTGCCGCCAGTCGGCGACGATGCCGAGGTCGACGGAGCCGAAGATCGGGGCGCCCGGATCGGTGTTGATCGCGATGATGCGGCCGGCCTGCCGTACCCCGTCCAGGTGGGTGTACTTGCCGGCGACCCCCAGCGCCAGGTACACGTCCGGCGAGATGCTGCGGCCGGTGATGCCGATCTGGCGGGACTGCGGCAACCACCCGTTGTCGGTCACGGCCCGGGTCGCGCCCAGCCGTCCGCCAAGCGCGGCCACGAACCGGTCGAGCAGCGGGTAGTCCGTCGCCGCGACACCCCGGCCGACGCCGACCACGATCCGGGCCGCGGCCAGCTCGTCCACGCCTTCGTCCCGCTCGACCCCGAGGTGGGTTACCAGGCCGACGACGGGTGCGGCGACCCTGGTCACCGGGACCGGTCCGGCCGGTCGCGGCGTCGGCAGCGGCAACACCCCGGGGCGTACGGTCGCCATCTGCACCGCCGAGCGGGCCCGTACCGCCACCTCCACGGTGCCGCTGGCGACCGGCTTCCAGCAGATCAGCTCGGTCCCCTCGACGTCGAGGACGATCTCGACGTCGAGCGCGATCGCGTCACCGGTCAGGCCGGCGCCGAGTCGGGCCGCGATCCGGGCGGCGACCTCCCGTCCCCAGGTGGTGCCGGGCACCAGCACCACCCGGGGGGCCGTGCTGCCGCACCAGTCGGCCAGTGTCCGGGCGACCTCCGGTTCGGCGGTACCGCCGTCGACCACCACCGCCGCGTCGGCTCCCCAACCGCCCACGTCCGCCAGCGCCGAATCGCCGGCGAGCAGCACCGCGGTCACCGAGCCGCCGACCGGGCCGGCGAGCCGGGCCGCCTCGCCGAGTAGTTCGCGGGCGAGCTGGCGGCGTCCGGGCTGGACGGCGACCGCCAGCACCGGACCGGCGCCCGGCGACCCGACGCGCGGGGCCACCACCGGGGCGGGCGGCCGGGTCGACGGCTCGGCGAGCAGTTCCGCCATCCGCTTCACCTGCTCGTCCAGGTCTCCCAGGACGAGTACGGCGGGCCGGGGCGTACTGCCGCCCGGACGCTGCCCGTCGATCCAGGTGGGACTGCCGTCCTCTCCCCAGGGCCCGGGGCCGAGGTCGGCGGCGGTGAGCCGCCGTATCCTCGGCCGCAGACCGTCGGGGTCCGCCACGTACGGCACCTTCGCCGGCTGGCAGAGCCGTTCGGCGCAGGCGACCAGCGCGGGCAGTCGTACCGTCGACTCGCGGATGCCGTCGTCGAGTTCGCAGCGAGCGCGCAGCGTGTCGCCGTCCAGGACGAGTTCCCGGGCCGAGGGCAGGAACGGTAGGTCGACCAGTTCGGCGACCTGCGGCCCGACCTGGCCGGTGTCGGCGTCCACCGAGTTGCGGCCGGTCAGCACCAGCGCGTACGGGCCGGTGTGCCGGAGCGCGGCGGCGAGCGCCCGGGCGGTGGCCAGGGTGTCGGAGCCGGCGAACCGCGGATCCGAGATCAGTACGGCCTCGTCGGCGCCCCAGGCCAGCGACTCGACCAGTACGGCCTCGGCGGCCGGCGGCCCCATGGTGAACACCGTGCAACTGCCGCCGGTGCTCCGGGCCAGTTCCACCCCCTTGCTCACCGCCCGCCGGCAGTGCGGATTGATCTCGTTCGGCACGCCGTCGCGGCGCAGCCGCCCGTCCGGCCCGAGGGACAACTCGTCCGAGACCGGCACCTGTTTGATCAGTACAGCGATACGCACGGGGCACCTTCCTCAGAGCTGGGTCAACACGGGCGGCAGCTTGTTGACCGACCGGGATCCGTCGGCGGTGATGACGAAGGTGTCGCCGATGAACACGCCCTTGCGGACGTCCGGCGTACAGGGGTGGATCTCGACGCAGCACGCCATGTTCGGTTCGAGCCGGACGTCCTTGTCCGGGCGGTGCGACGTACCGACGAACGGCCCGGCGTCGATCGGGTTGAACACCCCGTGCACCAGTGGAGCGACGATCTGGTATCCCCGGTCCAGGATCACCTGGCCGGCCTCCCGCAGGTCGCGGGCTGTGCAGCCGGGTCGGAGCGCGGCCACCACCCGCTGGTACGCGGTGAACATGACGTCGAACAGGTCCGCGTACTCGTCGGTCGGTGGCCCGAAGATGATCGGTTTGCCGGTCTGTGCCTCGTACCCGTGCCGCTCCCGGGCACCGAGTTCCAACAGCAGGACGTCGCCGACCTCGATGGTCCGGTCGATCGGGCGGGGTCGTTGGAACCCGCTCACCGGCCGGAACATCGACTCCGCGGCGGCCAGCACCATGGTCGGGATCTCCCCGCCCTCCCTGGCGAAGGTGTCGTAGACGATCCGGAACAGGTCCGTCTCCCGCATGCCCGGCCTGAGGCCGTCCATGATCGCCTGTACGGCGCAGTCCCCGATCCGTCCGGCCTCGTCCAGGCAGTCCAGTTCCTCGTCGGAGAGGACCAGCCGGAGTCGCCAGAACTCGTCGGAGTACTCCGGGAACTGGGCCCGGGGAAACGCCTCGCGCAGCGCCGCGTGGTGGTCCTGGGAGATCGATATCCACGGCGCCGGTCGGACGATGCCGATCCGGCCGGTCTCCAGGCGGAGTTCGCGCAGCCGTTCCAGCACGATCGGCGAGGTGTTCAGCGCGCCGCGTACGTCGGGGATCACCGACCGGGCGATCCGGTCCGGGAGCCGCGCGTTCAGGCCGAGGATGGCCAGGGTCGGCTCGCCGTCCCGAGGGAAGATCACGAACGCGTCGAGTTCCATCGTGCCGATGAAGTTGGAGAGCCAGCGGACGTTGGCCCAGCCGCGTTCCCAGAGCGCGCAGTTGCCGCTGACCAGCAGGCAGTCGAGGTCGTTTTCGGCCATGAAGCCGCGGACCAGGTCGTGGCGCCGGGTGAACTCGGCCGGGGAGAAGGTCGGCCAGGGGTAGTCGTCCCGGTTCAGTTCGTGCCCGTAGCGGATGACGGTGTGTGTCGCTGACATGGCGGTCCTCGCTCTCACCAGGCGGTGGCGGCGGCGCCGCGTCGGCCGTCGGCCACGGCGTACAGGCCGGTACAGGGGGTGGGGCCGACGACGGTCGCGCTGCCGAACAGGTCGTCGTCGTCTGATCCGTCGGCGACCCGGACCTCGTACCCGAGTTCGCCCAGCCGGTCGACGGAGCCGTCGGGCAGGCCGTCCTCGACGTGCAGGACGCTGTCCTCGGCGTACCGCCGGGGTGTGCCGTGCAGCCACCGCGGGTGTTCCACCGCGGCCAGCGGGCTCATCCCGTGGTCGACGAGGTTCACCAGGATCTGCGTGTTGGTCTGCACCTGCCCGCGCCCGCCCGGGGTGGCGCCGGCGATGACGACCCGGCCCCCGCGCTTGACGAGATAGGCGTTGAGGGTGTGCGACGGCCGGGCGCCGGGGACCAGCCGCGGGCCGGGCTCCGCGCCGGTACGCAGCCCGGCGAGCCGGTCGTTGAGGATGACCCCGGTGCCGTCGACGAGTTCCCGGGAGCCGAAGGAGTTGAAGAGGCTGTGGATCATAGTCACCGTCATCCCGGTCGCGTCGGTCACCGCCAGGCAGGTGGTGTCGGTACCGCCGGGCGCTGGCACGGTCTCGGCGTACGGCAACCGGCTCAGCCGGTCCCGCCACCAGGCCACCCGCTCGGCGGAGAGCTGTTCCCGAACGTCCCAGCCGGGCTGGTCGGGATCGGGGACAGTGGTCGGCAGGTCGGCGAAGGCCGCCAGCTTGGCCCGTACCATCAGGTCGATCAGCTCGGCGCTGCCCGGCCTGAGCCGGGCGAGGTCGAACTGCTCCAGGATCCGGAGCTGGCTCAGCATGAGTACCCCGAGCGATACCGGTGGGGTCTGGTAGATCTGGTGACCCCGGTAGTCGATCGACAGCGGCTCCGTCCAGTCCGCCTCGTGCCGGGCGAGGTCCGCCGGGCCGAGTGGTCCGCCGTGTGCGCGCATGTGTGCCGCCAGCCGTTCGGCGAACTCGCCCCGGTAGAACCATTCGGCGCCGTGCCGGCCGAGCGCCTCCAGCGTCCGCCCGAGATCGGGTTGGCTGAACAGCGCGCCGACGGTACTGCCGTTGCGGTTGACCAGCGCGGCCAGCTCGGGATGGTCGGCCAGCTCGGGGTGGACCTGGGCCAGGGCGCGGCTCAGCCGCTCGTCCACCCGGAACCCGTCGTACGCCAGCTTGGTCGCGGGTTCGAGCAGGTCCGTCAGTGGTCTGGAGCCGAATCGTGCCAGCCCGACCTGCCAGGCCATCGGCAGCCCTGGCACGGCCACGGAGAGCGGACCGAACCGGGGGACCCGGGGTGACTCGCGGAGTCCGGTGCCGATGTCGGCCGGTGCGGCGCCGCTGCCGTTGAGCGCGACGACGCCGGTGTCCGCACGGTCTACCAGCATGAACATGTCTCCGCCGACGCCGCACCAGGGAAACTCGACGACGCACTGGACGGCCGAGGCGGCCACCGCGGCGTCCATCGCGGTGCCGCCCGCCGTCAGCACGTCGACGGCGGTGTGTGCCGCGTCCGCGCTGCCGGCGGCGACGGCGCCGCGGTACCCATGGACGATGGAACCCCGCGGCGGCCCGCCGCCGGCACTGGTCCGGCTCAAATCTCCGCGTCCTGGCCGGCCGGCCCGGGGCTGGCGGCCGGGGCGGTCTCCCACGGGTCGGAGAGCAGCCGGAGGTACCGGATGGCGTTCTCGCCCATCAGCTTGCGGGTCGCGGACTCGCCGATGGTGTCCCGCCAGTCGATGACGTGGTCGGTGTGCTCGGGGAACATGCACTCCGGGTGTGGGAAGTCCGACGCGTACATCAGCACGTCCTCGCCGAGGATGTCGATCGCGCCCCTGGTGAGCTGGGGCCCCTCGTGCGCCTCGATCGCGCAGAAGACCTTGCCCATCTGGACGTACTCCAGCGGGGTGTGCTTCAGGTCGTCCCGGACCCCGCCCTTGACGTACGACACCTGGCTGGTCAGCCGGACGATCCAGTGCGCCAGCCAACTGTGTCCGGTCTCCACCGTCGCCACCCGCAGGCTCGGGTAACGGTCCAGCATCCCGCTGATCAGCACGTACGAGATCAGCCGCTGCGCCCCCCAGACGTGCGCCGCGGTACGGGCGACCACGGGGTTGTCCCAGATGTCCCGGTAGCCGGGGAAGTAGGGCGGCTCGTAGAAGAAACTGTGGTGCAGCAGTGGGAGGTCCGCCTCGTCCATCGCCTCGAAGATCGGTGCCAGGTCGGGGTCGTCCACCGGGACACCCTCGGGCAGCAGCGGCCACACCGCCGACACCCACTCCTCGCCGGCCAGCTTGCGGATCGTCCGGGCGGCCCATTCGGGGTCGTGTCCGGGGGCCAGGATGAGCCCCTTCAACCGGCGAGGGTCGGCGGAGCAGTAGTCGGCCTGGTAGTCGTGGTAGGCGCGGTAGAGCCCGAGCGCGAGGTCACGGTCCAGTGCGGTGCTGCCCGGCGCCCAGGGGGCCGGGATGAGGACGTTGATGTCAACGCCCTCGACGTCCATGTCCAGCAGCCGGCCGGCGGAATTGTCGTGCTGGATCCGGTCCCGTGGCTTGCCCTTGGCGAGGTTCGACACCCGCCCCTCCAGGGCGCCCTTGCTGCCGGCGCCGGTGCTGGTCGGCTCCTCGGCCCCGGCCTTCATTCCGGCTACCCGCTTGTACGGGCGGGGGTCCACCCGCAGCACCTCGTACGGCTCGGTCGGATGCCCCCGTCCGGGCACCGGCGTCATCGTGCGGGTGTACGGCGCCAACTCGTCCCTGCGGGCGAGCAGTTCGCGGTCGGCGTAGCGCAGCAGTACCTCCAGCGACGGCGTCACGTGGGTGTCCACGTCGACGACCCGGTAGCCGTGTCTCATCTCGATCTCCTTTAGCTGGGCTGCGGCATTTGTCGAAGCGCCCGTCGGTCCACCCGGCGTGCCCGCCCGGCCGGCCGCTCGGAGGCCAGGGCCCTACGTCAGATAGTCCTATGGTCAGACAATAGGTCGCCTCGGTGGGTGCGTCAATGCCCACTCTCCGGAGTCCGCCGTTGCTTCGCGCTGGGGTCCACCTCACCGCCACCACGTATTTCAGTCTCGTTTCCAAGACCGTTCACCTCTTGACGGGACGTCCAAGAAGGCGGACCGTGTGGTAGTCAGTCTGTCTGACAATGTGCTCTACTGGCTGCGGCCCTGTGATCGCTGACACGCCGGGAGGGGAACGCGACCATGTCACTCGACGTCAACGGGGCGCTCGACTTCGACCGGGCGCTGGAATACGTGCTGCGGGCCCGGGCGATCGGGGCCGAGCTGGGCCTACGCGTGACGGTGGCGGTGCTCGACCCGGCCGGACACCCGATCCTGGTCGCCCGCGGCGCCGACCGCTGGCACGGCCCCTACATGGCAATGGGCAAGGCGCGGCTGGCCGCGGCCTTCCGTAAACCGACGTCGGTCCTGCTCGAGAACTGGCGGGACCGCCCCCTCTTCGCCGCCAGCCTGACCGAGGTGCTACCCGGCGGAGTGACCCTCAACCCCGGTGGCTATCCCATCGTCCGCGACGGCGAGCTGGTGGGCGCCATCGGCGTCGGCGGCGGCTCGCCCGATCAGGACGAACTCGTCGCCCGGCGCACCGTGACGGAGCTGTCCGGCACCCAGACGACCACGCACAGCACCGACCCGACCACGACCTGACCCGCCCGGCTCCGCAGGTACGCCGGGCGGCGTCGAGACCGCGAAGGTCGCCGGAAACCTCCGGTACCACTCCACGGCGCGCCGAGCACCCCCCACAGCAGACTCTCCGCAGCGGACCGAGAAGAGGTCGAGCGATGGACATGGACCATAGACCACGCACCAGGCTGCTCAGCCTGGTCACGATCGGCACGTTATTCCTGGGCACGTCGGCCTGCGGCGGAGGCGGCGGCTCGGGCTCCGCCGGTCGGCAGTCCGGTGACCTGGTTGTCGCGGTCGCCACCGAGCCGTCGACCCTCGATCCCCAACTGGTGAACGACCGCAGTTCCCGCATCGTCACCGACAACCTCTTCGAGACGCTGCTCGTCCGGGACGAGACATCGCAGATCCAGCCGAAGCTGGCGGACAAGTACGAGCGGGTCGACGACACCACCTGGCGGTTCACCCTGCACCCGGGGGTGACGTTCCACGACGGGAGCCCGTTCGACGCCGACGCGGTGGTGTTCAGCATCGAACGCATCATCGATCCCGACTTCGACACCCAGCGCACCTCGTACACCGAGGGGATCGAGGGGGCGCGGAAGGTCGACCCACGGACGGTGGACATCCTCACCGACGGCAAGAACCCGGTGCTGCCGGCCGAGATGACCAGCATCCCGATGGTCTCGCCGGCCTCCGCCGGACAGCAGAGCTTCGGCCACGAGGTGATCGTCGGCACCGGCCCGTACAAGTTCGGGACCTGGCAGCGCGGCCGGGAGATCTCGCTGGTGCGCAACGACGCGTACTGGGGGGAGAAGGCGTCGATCGCCGCCTTCACCGTACGGGTGGTGCCGGACGCGCAGACCGCGTTGTCGGCGTTGCAGGCCGGCGAGGTGGACCTGGTCTTCGACCTCTTCCCCGAGCAGGCCAAACTCGCCCCGCAGGTGAAGGAGATCCGGGCCAGCGACTTCAGCTACGTCGCCTTCAACACCCACCGGAAGGAACTGTCCGACCCCCGGGTACGGCAGGCGATGAACCTGGCCGTCGACAAGGAGTCCCTGGCCGAGACGATCTACCAGGGGCATGCCACGCCCAACCAGGCACAGCACCTCGCCAAGGGCATGCTCGGGTTCAACGCCAGCCTCAGTCCCTTCCCGTACGACCCGGAGCAGGCCAAGCGGTTGCTGGCCGAGGCCGGCTACCCGAACGGGTTCGACATCGAACTGCACGTGCCGATCGGCCGGTACAGCAAGGGCGAGGAGACGGCCGACTTCGTCGCGGCGGCGCTCGGCGCCGTGGGGGTCCGGGCCAAGGTCGTCAAGCACGACTGGAACGACTACCGGGAACTCGGCCGGGTCAAGGGCACCGAGTCGGGCGCCTTCGACCTCAAGTACGGCTGGAACTCCAACGAGTGGTTCGACGCGGCCCGGATCAAGTCGCACATCACCTGCAAGGGCGCGTCGAGCAAGTTCTGCGACCCCAAGGTCGACGAACTCGTCAAGGCCGGCGCGGACACCCTCGACCAGGCGGAACGGCAGCGGGACTACGCGGACATGTGGGCCCGGTTGCACGAGAACCCGTACTCGATCTATCTGCTCCAGCAGAACTACATCTTCGGTGCCAGCCAGCGGTTGGAGTGGAATCCCCGACCAGACGACTCGTACTTCGTCTCGACCATGCGGCTGACGAGCTGAAGCCGGAGGCGTGCTGACGTGACGACGACACAGGTCCCGGCCCCGACACCCGTGCCCAGCCCAGCGGCGACGGGCCGGACGAGGCGGTCCTGGCTGCGCTCGCCACTCGGCCGGCTCGTGCTCCGGCGGCTGCGCGACGCGGTCATCGTCCAGTTCCTCGTGGTCGCGGTGATCTTCGTCATCGGCTACTACGTGGGCGATCCGGTCTCGGCATTCGCATCCCCGGAGGCCACCGAGGAGCAGTTGGCGCAGCTACGGCGCTCGCTCGGGCTGGACCAGCCGTTCTGGGTGCAGTTCGGTAGGTACCTGGAGGACCTGGCCCGGCTCGACGTCGGTACGTCGGTCTGGCAGCAGCGGCCGGCGATGGAGGCGGTCTGGGAGGTCATCGGGAACACGGTGCTGCTCGCCATTCTCGGCGCGGTGGCGGCGACCGTCTTCGGCGTCGTCGGTGGTGTCCTGGCCGGTACCCGGCCGGGCTCCGCCGTCGACAAGGTGATCAACCTGATCTCCGTACTGTCGCTGTCGGTGGCGAGCTTCTGGATCGGCCTGCTGCTGATCATCGTCTTCGCGGTACGGCTGAACATGGTCCCGACCTCCGGCTGGTACGAGTGGCGGGGGCTGATCCTGCCGGTCGCCACCCTCGGCTTCATCCACGGCGGCCGGATCTGCCAGGTGACCCGGTCGGTGGTGCTCGACGAGATGTCCAAGGCGTACGTGCTGGTGGCCCGCAGCCGCGGGCTGCCGTACCGGCGGCTCGTCGCCGGGCACGTCCTGCGCAACGTCGCCGCCACGGTGCTGACCACGGCCGGGTGGGAGTTCGCCCGGATGTTCGGCGGCTCGATCTATCCCATCGAGGTGGTCTTCGCCTGGCCCGGACTCGGGCCGCTGATGACCACGGCGGCACACCGGCACGACTTCCCGATCGTGGAGGCGGCGGTCCTGATCACCGGGGCACTGGTGATCCTGGTCAACCTCGCCGTCGACGTCGCCAGTCACCTGCTCGACCGTCGGCTACGGCCGGAGTGAGGCGGAACATCGTGCCGAACAATCCCGCGACACCGCACCGCCGGGGGCTCGGCCGGCGCGGACCCGTACCCGGCCGGAACGGGCTCGTACCCGATCGGCGTGACCGCCGGGCGATCCGCCGGTCCGGGGCGGTGGCCGGCAGTCAGCGTCGACTGTCGACCGGTCCACTTCGTGGCCGGCTCTGGATCCTCTGGGTGGTCGTGCTGGGCGTCGTCGCGCTCTGGGCGGTCACCGGTGGCCGGCTCGCCCCCTTCGACCCGTACGCACAGGTGCCGGCCGCGCGGCTGCTGCCGCCGTTGGCGCGTACCGCGGACGGCACGCACCTGCTCGGCACCGATGCCCTCGGCCGTGACCTCTTCTCCCAGATCGTCGTCGCGGCCCGGCTCACCCTGTTCATCGGTACGGCTGCGACAGTGATCGGGCTGGTGATCGGGGCGGTCGTGGGCGTCTGCGCCGGCTACTTCGGCGGCTGGTCGGACCGGGTGCTGATGCGGCTGACCGAGGCGCAGACCGCCCTGCCGATGTTCCTGTTCGCGATCCTGCTGATGGCGGTCGCCGGCGCGTCCGTGACGAACCTGGTAATCCTGCTGCCGACGTTCATCTGGCCGACCGTGGCCCGGGTGATCCGGGCGGAGACCCTGCGGCTGCGCGCCGAACCCTTCGTCGTCGGCGCGGTCGCGCTCGGCGCGAACGGTCGGCAGGTCGTCGTCAACCACCTGCTGCCCAACCTGGCTCCCCGGCTCGGCGTGCTCTTCGTCATCGACGTGGGGCAGATCGTGCTGGCCGAGGCCGGGCTCAGCTTCCTCGGCGCCGGCGTACAGGAGCCGGACCTGACCTGGGGGGTGCTGATCTCCGAAGGGCGGCCGTATCTCGCGGTGGCCTGGTGGCTGACGGTGATGCCCGGCCTGTTCCTGGCGGCCGTGGTCCTCGCGGTGAACATGCTCTCGCGTGAGATGGAACGGAGATCCCAATCGTGACGTCCGCACGGCTACTCGAGGTCGACGAGCTCTCCGTCGTCTTCTCCACCGCCCGCGGCGAGGTGTACGGCGTGGACGGCGTCTCGTTCACCCTCGACCACGGCGAAACCCTCGGCGTGGTGGGGGAGAGCGGGAGCGGCAAGTCGGTCACCGCCACCTCGCTGATCGGCGTACGCCCGCCGCTGACCCGGGTACGCACCAGTGGGTCGGCCCGGCTGGAGGGCCGGGAGCTGCTCGACATGTCGGAAGCCGAACTCCGGGGCATCCGCGGTGCCGAGATCGGCTACGTCTTCCAGGATCCGATGACCGCGCTGGACCCGTCCATCCCGGTCGGCAACCAGATCGTGGAGACCCTGCTGGTGCACACCGGCCTGGACAAGGCGGGCGCACAGCGCCGGGCGGTGGAACTGCTCGACATGGTCGGCATCCCGAACGCGGCGGCGTCGACCCGGAACCTGCCGGACCAGTTCAGCGGCGGCATGCGGCAACGAATCCTTGTCGCGCTGGCCATCTCCTGCCGGCCCAAGCTGCTGATCGCCGACGAGGCCACCACCGCCCTCGACCCGACCGTACAGACCCAGATTCTCGCGCTGCTGCGCTCGCTCTGCCGCGAGTTGAGCATGGCGATGATCATGATTACCCACGACTTCGGCGTGGTGGCCGCCACCTGTGACCGGGTGCAGGTGATGTACGCCGGCCGGATCGTCGAACGCGGTTCCGTGGCCGACGTGCTCACCGGGCCACGGCACCCGTACACCGCCGGGCTACTCAGGTTGGCTCCCCGGCTGGAGATCAACCATCACCACCGGCTCCGCCCCATCCCGGGCCGGGCCCCGACAGCGATCAGGAACGAGCCGGGGTGTCGGTTCTCGCCCCGGTGCGAGTTCGCCGACGACCGCTGTCACCGGGAAGAACCACCCTGGTCCGACGGCCTGACGCACGCGAGCGCCTGCTGGCGGAACCCGGCCGAGCTGGCCAGCCGGGATGGCGGCCAGGCTGAGCTGGCCAGCCGGGATGGCGGCCAGGCTGAGCTGGCCAGCCGGGATCGCGGCCAAGCCGAGTCGACCATGCTGGATCGGGACAGGGAGCCACGATGACCCAGGCAGTATCCGAACCGACCGGGCCGGGCGCCGGGTCCGTCGGGCCGCAGCCGACCTCGGCCGGGTCGGCACCGCCGTCCGCCGGACCGGGCGCGGGATCCGCAGCCTGGCGGCCGGGATCGTCCGCGAGGCGGGCCGACCGGCCACTGCCGATCCTCCGCGTCCAGGACCTGGTGGTACGGCACAGAACCGGCACCGGTACGGAGATCACCGCAGTCGACGGCGTGAGCCTGGAGGTACGGGCGGGCGAGACGCTGGGGCTGGTCGGCGAGAGTGGCTGCGGCAAGTCCAGCCTCGCCAACGCCGTACTGCGGCTGATCCCGACGGCCGGTGGGAGCATCGTCTTCGACGGCGAGGAACTGGTGGGCCGCTCGTCGGCCGAGCTACGCCGGATCCGCCGCCACCTCCAGGTGGTCTTCCAGGATCCGCGTGGCTCGCTGGACCCGCGGATGCGACTCGGCGACATCGTGACCGAGGCGCTCAAGGTGCACGGGATGAACTCCCGACGGGAGCGCCGGAGCATCGCCGCCGAACGGCTCACCGAGGTGGGACTCGACCCATCGCTGGCGCATCGGCGTCCGGCCCAGCTCTCCGGCGGTCAGCAGCAGCGGGTGGCGGTGGCTCGGGCGCTGGTCACCCAGCCCCGGCTGGTCGTACTCGACGAACCGGTCTCGGCGCTGGACGTGTCGGTACAGGCACAGGTGATCAACCTGCTCCAGGACATGCAGCAGGCCCACGCGGTCGCGTACCTCTTCATCGCGCACAACCTGGCCGTGGTACGACACCTGAGCCATCGGGTGGCGGTCATGTACCTCGGCAAGATCGTCGAGCAGGCTCCGGCGCACAACCTCTTCGCCCGGCCGGCGCACCCGTACACGAAGGCGCTCGTCGCCTCGGTGCTGCCGCCGAGGCCCGACGTACGCCAGCGGTTGGAGGCGGCCCGTCGGCTGGCCCCCGGCGAGGTGCCGAGCCTGACCGCGGTCCCGCCGGGCTGCCGATACCACACCCGATGCCCGTTCGCGGACGTCCGGTGTCGCAACGAGGAGCCGGTGCTGTCCCGGATCGCCGGCGACCACGCCGGCGGCCATCGGGTCGCCTGCCACCACTGGGAGCGGGCGCAGGCCGCCATGCCACAGGTCCGGGCGCACTAGGGGGTGTCTCTTGTGGATATCGGCGAGCGAGTCATCAGGCTCGGTGCGGTGTGCCACGTGGCGGCGCGGAGTGTAGCGGGGTGCCGACATGAGCGACGGTAGCGAGCGGATCATCGGGCTCCGCGCACAGACGTACCGCCGCGAGCCGATCCAGACCCCGGACGCGCCGGTCCCCACCGGGCCGTTCAGCCAGGCGATCCGGGTCGGTCCGCTGGTCTTCACCGCCGGCCAGGCTGGCCGGAACCGGGACACCGGCGTCCTCGGTGATCTGGCCGAACAGACCGAGTGGGCGCTGCGCAACCTCGACGGCATCCTCCGGGCCGCGGGATCCGCGTTGCAACAGGCCGTCAAGCTGACGATATTCCTCCGGGAGGGCAGCGACCCGGCGGCGTTGAACGAGGTCTACCGCCGCTGGTTCCGGGACCCCCTGCCAGCCCGCAGCCTGGTCTACGTCAGTCGCCTGAAGGGGCCGGACATGCTGGTCGAGATCGAGGCGGTCGCAGTCGTGGGCTGACCCCACGACTGCGACCTGTGCCGAGTTCGCCCGCGCCGTGCAGGCAGCACGGCCAGCGGTATCTCGGCATCCGGTACGGCGCCGACCGGCGGGTCTGGGTGGTGGAGTTCGACCCGGCGACCTGGCACCGGCGTCTGTCGGCGGTGCTGCCCGAGGGCTCCGGCGAGTGCGGGCTCACCGCGACTGTGCTGTACTGCCGGCGGCTCGACGCGTCGACCGGAGTGTGGCGGCTGCCCGGATAACCCACCCGGCCGGTCGGTCGGGCGGCGCCGGGTGGAGTGGACGAGTGGCGCCGCAGGTAGAGGTCGGTTGCCCGACGTTCGGCCAACGAGCCCGCAACTTGCGGTACAGCGGTCGCAAGTTTCGTACGAGGTGATCGCTAACATTCAATGCCTGGTCAGGGCCGTGTCGGGAAGAATCCGAGGTCAGCCCGTACATTCACGATGTTGAATTAACCGCAACTTTTCCGTAACCTCAGCCCGTGGGTAGGACCTTGGGTGGCTGTCCCCGGGACAACGGCACGGCGCTCCGCCGGCACTCCCGGCTGCCCAAGGAGTGCGCGTCGGCGCGACTCATCGCCGCCGCAGGTCCGACCGGCGCCGCGCTCGTTCCCCCACGAGTCCCCGTCATTGCTTCCACCACCACCCGGAAGGAGCCCAAGTGACCACCAACTCGGGCCGCTCCACACTCCGCGCGACAGTCGTCGGGCTGGCAGTAGCGGCACTCGCGTCCGCTGGAGCGGTGTCCACAGTCGCCAGAACGACCAGTGCCGAGGCCGCCGCCCCCGTCAACGTATTGGCCGCGGCTGTCGAGGACGAGGGTGCTGACTGTCCACTGCCCTCCGGTACGCCGGCCTCGAACTCCCGGCTCCCCGACCCGTTCCGCAAGTCGAACGGCACCCGCATCACCAGCAAAGCCGACTGGCGATGCCTCCGCGCCGAAACCAAGGAATACGCCGAACGAACCATCTACGGCCAGAAACCCGCGAAGCCAGCCACCGTCACCGGCACCGTCTCGAACAGCAACATCACCGTGAACGTGTCCGACCAGGGCCGCAGCGCCGGCTTCTCCGCCAGCGTCCAACTCCCGACCACCGGCTCCGCACCATACCCAGCCGTCTTCGTCGTCGGCGGATTTGGTGCCGACACCGCCACCATCCGGGCCGCCGGCGCCGCCGTCATCAACTACGACCCGCTCGCCGTCGGCCGCGAAGGCACCCCCCGCAACAACAAACAAGGAGCCTTCTACAGCATCTACGGCGCCTCCAACAGCACCGGAATCCTGATGGCCTGGGCCTGGGGCGTCAGCCGGCTCATCGACGTCATCGAACAGTCCGGCGGGTCCATCCTGCGCGCCGACGCGACCGGCGTCACCGGATGTTCCCGCTACGGCAAAGGCGCCTTCGCCGTCGGCGTCTTCGACCAACGCATCGCCCTGACCATGCCCATCGAATCCGGCACCGCCGGAGTCCCTGCCCTCCGGTCCGTCGCGCAAGAAGGCGGCGCCCAACCACTCAGCAGCGCCTACGGCGAACAACCCTGGCTCGGCGACGCCTTCAGCTCCTACACCGGCAACCCGAACGGACTACCCGTCGACATGCACCAGATGGTCGGCATGGTCGCCCCACGCGGACTGTTCATCATGGAGAACCCGCACGTCGACTGGCTCGGCGCCACCTCCGGCAGCGTCGCGGCGCTGGGCGGCGCCGAGGTCTACAAAGCCCTCGGCGCCGGTGACAACATCACCTACTGGTCCGACGTCGCGGACGGTACGCACTGCGCCTCCCGGTCCGAATGGCGTACCCCGTTGCAACAGAACATCCAAAAGTTCCTGCTCAAGACCGGCAACACCGCCGGTACCTTCCGGATCTCCAGCCGCAAGGCCGGCAACCTGTCGCAGTGGCGCGACTGGCAGACCCCAACCCTGACCGACGGCCCCACCCCGACGACACCCCCGACCACCCGGCCGCCGACGACACCCCCGACCGGTACCCCGACCACCCCGCCGGCCGGTGGTAGCTGCACGGCGTCGATGAGCCCCGGCACGGTGTGGGGCGATCGTTACAACACGGCGGTGACGGTCAGCGGCGCCAGCGGTTGGAGCGTGGTTGTCGCTGTCACCTCGCCGCAGCAGATCACCACCACCTGGAGCGGCAGTGCCAGCCTGAGCGGCAACGGCACCGTACTGACGATGCGCTCCAACGGCAGCGGCAACACGTTCGGCTTCACCACCATGATGAACGGCAACAGCTCGGCACGACCACAAATCAGATCCTGTACCGCCGGCTAACGCCAGCGGGTCGGGCAGGTTGACCTCTCGTGGAAGTCACTTCAATCTGCCCGAATCCACAGGATGCGCGGCAGTGCCTGAATGTCGACCAGTATCGAATGAATCCACCGTGACTGCGGGGGCTTTGGACGATCAGGAGCAGGCTCCGTCCATCGACCTCTCACGGCTGTTGCCGTACGAGCTAGTGGAGTGAACTGTGAAGAAGTACCAGATTCTGTCGGTGGCCGCGGCGACCGCGGTGGTCACCGCGGCGGGAGTCCTGACCGCCCCACCTCTGTTGGCCGCGACGCCTGACATCACCGTCAATACCGCCTCGTCTTATCAGACGATCGACGGATTTGGGGCCGCGACCCCGATCTTTGGTGGTTCCGGCAGCCCGTGGACGGACGGCGAGACCCAGACACTCGTCGGTACGGGCCAGGGGCAGCTTGGCCTGTCGATCGTTCGGACCGTGGTGTCGCCGGTGTCGAGCGAGTGGGGCTTGTACGCGAACAGCCTGAAGACGGCGAAGTCGTACGGCTCCGATGTCAAGATCCTTGCCTCGCCCTGGACGGCCCCCGCGAACTTCAAGACGAACAACAGCAGGATCAACGGCGGCAAGCTCAGGACCGACTACTACGACGACTATGCGGAGCACCTGAACGGTTACGTGCAGTACATGAAGAATCAGGGCGTCACGGTCGACGTGACCTCGGTCCAGAATGAGCCGGACTGGCACCCGGACTACGATTCGATGGACTGGACCGGCACCGAGTTGCGGAACTTCGTCCGCGACCAGGGCACCAAGGTCAGGGACACCAGGCTCATGGTTGGCGAATCCCTGAGATTCAACCGCGCGTACACCGACCCCACGTTGCAGGACGTCACCGCGCGCAACAACATCGGCTACGTCGGCGGGCACCTGTACGACGCCGAGAACAGTGGCAACCTGTCCTCCTATCCGCTCGCGACCCAATACGGCAAGAACCAGTGGATGACCGAGTGGAACCTGCACGCGGCCGACGGGAATGGTTCGACCATCTGGGGAAATCCCAGCAACCCGGCAGTCTGGAACGAGACCCTGGACGACATCATGCGGACCGTGCACAGGTCGATGGAGGCCAACTGGAGCGCATACGTCTGGTGGTACGGCCGCCGCTTCTACTCCTTCATCGGCGACGGCGATTCGCAGTACGGGACCACGAAGGGCGCGGTCCTCAAGCGCGGCCAGGCATTTTCGCAGTACTCCAAGTACGTCCGGCCCGGCGACAAGCGCGTCGCCCTCTCGAAGAGCTCGAGAACCTCTTCCCTGGAGGTCACGGCCTACCAGGGCAGGGGCAAGGTCACGCTGGTGATTCTCAACCGCTCGAACAGCGCGGTCAACAATGCCGTCATCCAAACGCCGCGGAGCATCTCGAACGCCGAGTACACCGTCACCTCACAAAGCCTGGGCGCCGCGTCACAGCCAGTCAATCTCAGCGACGGACAGGCAACCGTCAACATCCCGGCGCGGAGCATCTCCACCATCACCGTCAGCGAGGGCGCCGCACCGACCACCCCGCCGACCGGGCAGCCCACGACGACTCCGACCACCCCGCCGGCCGGTGGTAGCTGTACCGCGTCGATTACGCCCGGCACGGTGTGGGGCGATCGTTACAACACGGCGGTGACGGTCAGCGGCGCCAGCGGTTGGAGCGTGGTTGTCGCTGTCACCTCGCCGCAGCAGATCACCACCACCTGGAGCGGCAGCGCCAGCCTGAGCGGCAACGGCACCGTACTGACGATGCGCTCCGACGGCAGCGGCAACATGTTCGGCTTCACCACCATGATGAACGGCAACAGCTCGGCACGACCACAAATCAGATCCTGCACCGCCGGCTGACCACACCAACCCGTTGTCCCACCCCGAAACCGACGTCCCGCCACGCCACAGACAGGGCCGTAGCGACAAATAGATGGCGGGGTCTCCGGTAGCGAGTTCATCGACCACAACGAACCCGACGACCGGAGACCCCGCATTCTGAGCCACCGCCGCTTCAGGGAGCGGCGGGCGCACATGGCCGATGAGTAGATGCCCAGGGCCGCTACTGACGGCGCTCGACACTCGCTGCGATAACCTCTGCGGCTTCCCGAGCCTGCGTCGAGTGCGCTGAAAGCGCCTGAGCCGTGAAGACCAACAACCGGTCCGAGTCGTACCGGATCGTCCAATGCCCCTGCCACCACTCCTCTTCGTTGTGCTGATAGCCCAACTCGGTCAAAGTGGAGCCGTCCTCCGACACGCGGTGATCGAGAACTGTTTGCCCGGCCGCGACGAGGGCGTGCGGATCTGCCAGTCGTTCCTGCGGTACCGGGCCCTGAGGGAAGATGGTCGCCTCACCCGGCCCGTGCAGGTAGAACGGAGTGCTGTCGGCCTGGTCCTGCGGTGACTCGATCGTGAACTGAGCGGGCCAGCGCAAACGGAAGGCAGACGTCTCGACGAACCAGCAGGGATGGCTCGGCCCGTCTGCAACGTCCACGACCTCTCGACCCTCGGTGAGCCGATCGGGCTGGACCACCACCTGCACAGGACCGGAGGAAGTCCATCGAGTGACCCGTACGGCATCCGAGCCGGCCTGGTGGCGCTCGAACATGTACGGCCAGTGCGGTGTCAGCACCACTCCGTAGCCGGCCAGCCGGGCGAGAACGTGTCCCACGGTGTCGTAGCGTAGCTGATCACCGTACGAGCCTGGGTCCATCGAGATGACGTCCGGGGAGCCCGCATCGGTGTCGGCTCCGCCCAGAAGCCCTTCTCGGGCGTCGCCGACAACGGCATCGAGACCGGACGGCTGAGGCTCCTGGGTCCGCTTCCAGCTTGCTTTCAGGTTCGGTCGCTACTGTCTACGGGATTATGGATGATCTTCCTTCCCATAGTCCCTGGCCCCTCGTCGCCGCCGCCCCGTGGGCGGTCGCCGGGTTCGAGGGGCTGACCGATGTCTGAGTTTGTCCTGCTGGGGATCGGACTGGTCCTCACGGTCGGTACCGGCATGTTCGTGGCGTCCGAGTTCGCGTTGGTCAATCTCGATCGTGGCGACGTCGAAGCGCGTCAGGCCCGGGGTGAGAAGCGACTCGGCCCGACGATCTCCGCGTTGAAGATCACGTCGACGCACCTGTCGAGCGCGCAGCTCGGTATCTCGCTGACGACCCTGCTCACCGGGTACACCTTCGAGCCCGCGGTGAGTGCTCTGCTCGCCGGCCCGCTGGAGGCCGTGGGCGTGCCGCAGGGCATGGTCTCCGGGGTCGGTGCGGTCGTCGGTATCGCCCTGGCGACGCTCTTCTCGATGGTGATCGGTGAATTGGTACCGAAGAACTTCGCTCTCGCGGTGCCGCTGCGGACGGCGAAGTTCGTGGTGCCGTTCCAGATCCTCTTCACCACCGTGCTGAAGCCACTGATCCTGCTGTTCAACAACACCGCCAACGCCGTCATCCGCGGGTTCGGGATCGAGCCGAAGGAGGAACTGTCCGGTGCTCGTAGTGCGGAGGAGCTCAGCTCGCTGCTGCGGCACTCGGCCCGGGCCGGCGTACTCGATCCGGAACATGCCACGCTGCTGGACCGCACGCTGCGGTTCTCCGGGCGGGACGCCTCCGACGTGATGACTCCCCGGGTACGGATGGCGGCGGTCGGCTCCGCCGCTACCGCCGCCGAGGTGATCGCCCGGGCCGCAGGCACCGGCGTGTCCCGGTTCCCGGTCGTCGGCCGCGGCGTCGACGACATCGTCGGGGTCCTGCACGTCAAGCACGCGTTCGCGATCCCGCTGGAAGACCGCTCCGAGATCCGGGCGAGTGACCTGATGGTCGAACCGTTGCGGGTTCCGGAGACGATGGGCCTGGATGTGCTGCTGCCCGCGCTGCGTGGCGAGGGCCTACAGTTCGCGGTCGTCTACGACGAGCACGGTGGCACGGCCGGCATCGTCACCCTCGAAGACCTGGTCGAGGAGATCGTCGGCGATCTGGAGGACGAGCACGACCGGGCCCGGACCGTCGTCCTGCGGCGCGGCCGGTCGATCCTCTTCGACGCCTCGCTACGCCCCGACGAACTACTGGAGCGGACCACGATCGTGATTCCGGAGCACGACGACTACGACACCGTCGCCGGATTCGTCACCGCGCGCCTCAACCGGTTCCCGAAGGTCGGCGACGAGATCGCCATCGACGGCGGCGTGCTGCGCGTCGAACACCTCAACGGCGTCCAGGTCGACCGGCTGCGGTTCGTTCCCGCCGACGGGGCCGGCGGCTCCGCGGCCCCGCGTGCGGCCGGTGCGCGGACGCGGGAGGCGGCCCGGTGAGCGAGTACCTGCCGGGCATCATCTGGCTGCTTGTCCTGCTGGTCGTCAACGCGTTCTTCGTCGGCGCCGAGTTCGCGGTGATCTCGGCCCGCCGGTCCCAGATCGAACCGAGGGCCCAGGCCGGCAGCCGCGCCGCCCAGACCACGCTGTGGGCGATGGAGCACGCCACGCTGATGTTGGCGACGAGCCAGCTCGGCATCACCGTCTGCTCGCTGCTCATCCTGAACGTCTCCGAGCCGGCGATCCACCACCTGCTGGAGATTCCGCTCGCGCACACGCCGCTCTCCCCGGAGACGGTGACGGTGGTCGCGTTCGTCGTCGCGCTCGGGCTGGTGACGTTCCTGCACGTCGTGTTCGGTGAGATGGTGCCGAAGAACATCTCGTTCTCCGTACCGACGGCGGCAGCGCTGATTCTGGCTCCGCCGCTGGTGTTCGTGGCCCGGATGTTCAAACCGGTCATCTGGAGCCTCAACGGGATCGCGAACGGCATCCTGCGGCTGTTCCGGGTGACACCGAAGGACGAGGCGAACAGCACCTACAGCCTCGACGAGGTGGCGACCATCGTGGCGCAGTCGACCCGCGAGGGGGTACTCGTCGACGGGTCGGGCACCCTCACCGCAGTCGTCGAGTTCACCGCGAAGACCGTCGGCGACGTGGAGGTCCCCCTCGGCGACCTGGTCGTACTGTCGTCGACCGTGACACCGGCGCAGATCCAGCAGGCCGTTGCCGAGCACGGATACTCCCGCTACCTGCTCACCGCCAACGGTGAACCAAACGGATATCTGCACATCAAGGACGTCATGGACCTGGCCGGAAGCGCCTACACCGCCGCTGTACCGGCCAAACGTGTCCGCCGGCTCGCCGCCGTACGCAGGGACAGCGAACTGGAGGACGCGTTGGCCACGATGCGGCGAGGCGGGTCGCACATCGCCCGGGTCCTCGACGACACCGGCGGCACGACCGGGGTGATCTTCCTCGAGGACATCGTCGAGGAACTCGTCGGCGAGGTCCAGGACGCCACCACCCGGTAACCACAGGATCCGGCCGTCGAAGGACTCGGGTCGGACGGGGATGCTCGGTGCGGCACGCCGGTCAGGCTGCCGCGCCGACACACCTGCGGCAACGGCCGCTGGATTCCTCGTCGATCTGCGGATCCGGGCGCGCCGCAAGGTCGGGCCGATTTGCCGGTTCCGACGGCCTGAGTCGGGCGGCAAAGGCCATCTGATCATCTGGGCGTGTCGTTGTTAGACTTCGGCAGGTCGTCGGGTGGCGGCCGGGGGGTGGCGGCCATGGCGGGGACTCCGGACGGTGAGGCGTTTCTGGATCCGGACAGCTCGCGTGACTACTTGCGGTCGTGGAAGCAGCGCGTCGAGGCGATGGCGGCGAGGACGCAGGCCATGAGTGACCAGATCGGACAGCTGCGGGCCAGTGCGAAGGACGGCAACGGGCTGGCCGAGGTGACGGTCGACTCCACGGGCGTCTTGGTCGATCTGAAGCTGACGGAGCGGATCCACCGGTTCGATCCGGAGACGGTCGCGCGGGCGGTGATGTCCGCACTGCGTCAGGCGCGGGTGACGGCGGCTGACCGGTCGCGGGAGATCGCGATCGAGACGATGGGGCCTGACTCGGTGGCGGCGCGCACGATCGGTGATCGGATGCAGCAGCTGCTTGAGCCGCCGGAGCCCACCGACGGCGTGCCTGGGCCTCCTGCTCCCGGTCGGGGAAGGGGGTAGGCGATGGCGGCTGACGCGTTCAATGTCGACCCCGCACAGTTGCACCGGCATGCGGCCAAGGTGCTGGCGGTGCGGGATCAACTGGGTGCGATCAAGGGTGCCAGCCGGGCGATCGCCCAGAACGACGCGGCCTACGGGTTGTTGTGCGGGTGGATCGCCGGGATTCTCGAGGCCCGGCACCAGCGGCAGGACGCGTTGTACGCGTACGTCGAGGAGAACCTGTCGCTGGCGTCGGATGCGTTGACCACCGCTGCCCGGGCGTACGAGTCCGCTGACAGTTCGTCCTCGGATCGAGTCCGCCGGTCCGGCGGGGCGGGGTGAGGTCGCCGTCATGGTCGCCGACAACGCGCTGGTCGCCACGCCGACCTCGTCGCGTACGGCGTGGACGGGATCGTCGCTGGCCGAGGGCTTTCAGGGCCTGCACCAGTCGGTGAACAGCGGCTCCTGGGTCGACGGGCTGCTGGCCGGCGGGGCGTTCGCGCTCGAGGCCGCGGCCACCGTGCTCGATCCGTTCAGTGCGCTGCTCGCCAACGGGCTCGGCTGGGCGATGGAGCATTTCGAGCCGTTGCGTGAGGTGCTGGACAAGCTGGCCGGGATTCCGGACATGGTCGTCGCGCACGCCGAGACGTGGAAGAACATGGCCGGCGCGTTGCAGACCATGGCCGAGGACCTGTACGCCAGCCTCGCGTCGGACCTGCCTGACTGGGGCGGCAGCGCGGCCGAGGCGTACCAGAACAAGATGGCCAACAACGTCGACGGGCTCGGCGGGCTGTCCGTGCTGGCGGCGACGATGGCCTCGGCGACCCAGGCGGCGGGCAACCTGGTGCAGTTCACCCGTGACATCGTCCGGGATCTGATCTGCGATCTGGTCGCCCGGGTGATCGTCTGGGCCGCGGAGGCGTTGCTGGTCGTCACGATCCCGCTGGTCGCGGCGCAGATCGTGTCGGCGGTGCTGAAGTGGGCCGGCCGGATCGCGAGCTACACCAGCGCGCTGATCACCAGCCTTACCAACCTGAAGACGCTGATGGGCAGCTGACCATGAGCTTGCGCGGACTTCCCGTACGACTGGTGGGGGCGGCATGACCGAGCCGGCTGTTCGCCTCGCCGCCGAGAGTTGGTAGGGCGCCGATGGCCAGAGGCAGCGGGGGATCCCACGCCGGCACCGACACTCCTTCGACCACCCGCACCGGGAGCGACAGCGACGCCGCGTCGCCGGGGAGGAGACCGTCCGGTGGGAACGCCGGCAGTGTGGACGGGGGCCACACCGCCGTACAGGCGACGTTCCAGGCCGGCCGGGTAGGTAATGCGAGCGCGGCCAGCTCCACCACCCAGTCGCCGGTGACCAGCACGATCACCGGCGATCCGCTACCGCCCGGCTACAAGTACGACGCCAACGGGCGCCTGCACGGGCCGGACGGCGGATACGCCAAGGATCCGACGGCGCCACCTGGCGCGCACAACCGGGACAGCGAGTATCCCGGCGGCTACCGCGAGTCCACACACGACGACATGGCCCGCAGGTACACGGTGGAAGGTGCGCTCGCCGGGGAGTGGCCGCGTATGCCCGGCGGTCAGCGGATGCCCAGGGAAGACATGACCTGGCTCGACGAGAACGGTGAGGTTATCGACGTCCCGGACGGCGACGAGATCACCTACGAACATAACAAGCCAGTCGTTCAGGACTGGAACGACAATGGCCGGTTCAATTCCAGGCAGTATCGGAATGACTGGTACAATAACGTCGACAATCTTCAGCCCATGCTGCGGTCGGAGAATTCCAGGGGCGGCGCGACATTGGGGTTGAGATACGAACAGGAAACTGGCGGGGGGTATACTCCCGACTGATGTCCGACCCCGAGGGCGCCAGCTGCCGGTAACCGAACTGGAGTGTCGTGATCGATATCGCCAATGTCGTCCAGGGTTTCGCCGGCGTCCGGCCCCTACCGGGGATCCAGGACGCGTGGACCTGGTCGCTGAGCACCATGTTCACCTACGGCCTGGCCCTCACCCCCGATGGCGCGCACGCGGTGCAGATGAACGTGCGCGGCGAAGGGGACGAGGAGCTCATGGTCAGCGTCCTGTCCTTCGCCCGGGAGCGCAGCACCGAGGTGCTGGCGGCCGTGCCGTTCGCGGTTCTCGAAGGTTACACGCCACCGGCGGACTCCAATTACGAGTTCGACACGGTCGGCGGTGTGATCCCAGCCGTCTACCGTCTGCACAAAAAGATTCCCGAACTCTCAGAGGTCACCTATCAGGTGTTCCCGGCGTGGCGCTGCGAGTTCTCCGGCCGCGAGTCGCAGATCGAGGCGGTGGACCGGTTCGGCAAGTTCCTGGAATCCGCCAACATCCACCGGGTGTCGAGGCCATTCCTCAAGATGCGTTTCGACAACCCGAAGACCGGCGGCGGCAGCATCGGCCCCGAACTCGGCCTCGCCAGAACCGACCTGTTGTACGGCGAGTTGCGCAAGCTCGACCAGGCCGAGGGTGCGTGGATCGACTTCCAGAACTTCCAGAACAAGCTGCGCCGAGCGTACTGGGAGGACGGCCTGCGGCTGGCCGCCGAGGGCGGGCAGGGCCGGGCGATCGAGCTGACCGACCTGCTGGTGTACGCCCACACGTTCCTCACCGAGGGCGTCGACGATGAATCTTGACATCGAGGACCAGGACCTGATCCACGACGCGACGGAGGCGGACATCCGCGCCGGGATAGCGCGCCTGAACAGCCGTGGCCCGCGGTTCGCCGTCCTCAGGATCCGGCCGCACTACTACATCCAGACCTATGCCGTCGACGACGGCCGGCTGGATGTGGATTACCGCGAGGGCGGGCCCGACCGGGCGTACGCCTCGCCGTTCCCCCAGCCCAAGGACGCGGTCACCGACGCATTCCTCAGCTATCTCTACGACGACAACCGATGGCGCACCGCCTTCGAATGGAAGCGTCAACCGGAAGAGGAGCTATGAGCTACGTCGTCCCGGTCACCGATGCGACCTACCGGGCCCGGGTCGTCGACAGCCAGACACCGGTCCTGCTGGTGTTCCTGCCCGACAGCGGCGACGTCCGGCGGGCGTTCTCGCCCGTACTCGCCGAGGTGGCGCAGCGACTGGGCGACAGCCTGCTGGTCGCCACGGTCGACGTGGCCACCAACCCGGTCACCACCCAGGGATGGGGCGTGACCCAGACCCCGACCTCGGTACTGCTCAACCTCGGCATCATGCAGCGCGTGCTACTCGGAGTACGCCCCGCCGACCGGCTCATCGAGGAGATCGAGCAGGCCGTCGGACCGAACATCGCAACGCCGTAACGCGGAAGCCAACGCCAACACCGGTAAACGAGATTCAGCTGCGGGACGCTAGAAGCGATCGGGGCGACAACCCGACAACGCCGACTCGACGATGCCGTCGACCAACTCCCGCGCGACAAGGCGGCCCACGGCCGGGGCAAGCGTGACCGCCGCGTGCATCACCGCCAGGTAGAGACCGGGTACCTCGGCGACCGGACCGACGATCGGCTCACCGTCGACCGGCATTGGGCGTACTCCGAGTCGTGTGCTGAGCAGCTCGACGCTCCCGGTACCGCGGAAAGTGGACCGGACGGCGGCAAGGGTCCGTTCGGGCGAGTCCGCCGCGACGATCAGCCGGTCCGCGGCGACCTGCCGGAGATCGAAGTCCTGAGTGTTGACCACGGTGCGGACCAGACCGGCCGGCGCGCGAAACCGGAAGAGCGGGCACGGCGACGGCTCGACCGGGACACGCACGCCGAGCGGCGCGCCCAGCGCGGCCGTGGCAACACCGGCCGCCAACACCACAGTCGTACCGGAGAGGAGTCCTGCGGCCGTCTCGACCCCGGCAACCCGGCCCGCCGCATCCCGACGGACCGCGGTGACCGCGGTGTCCAGACATACCCGGGCGCCATGGGCGCGGGCGCCCGCGACCAGCCGCTCGGTCACGCCCACCGAGTCGACGGCGCCGTCGCCGGGTGCCCAGACGGCCCACTCCGGTGGCTGTCGAAGGTTGGGCTCGAGCGTCATCACGGTGGCCGCGTCCACAATCTCCTGTCCGGGCCCGGCCTCCGGCGCGCCGCCCTCCGCGCGCCAGCTCAGTGAGCCGGACCAGATCACCGGGAGTCCCGGCAACTCGGCCTCGACTCGGCGGTACTCCTCCGTCGCGGTGGCCCGTATCCCGGCCGCCGGACCGGTACGCACGCCAGACGCTCCGACCCAAGCGAACGAGTCCGCCGTCACGCCGGCTCCTGGCCGCCCGGCGTCGACCAACGTCACGGTGGCGCCCGCCCGGGCGGCGTGATAAGCCACCGACGCGCCGACGATGCCAGCCCCGACGACGACTACGTGCCTTTCCACCGGTGCGCTCAACACGTTGGCAACCTTACTGTCCGCAGCGGCTCCGTCCGTGCGGGCAGCCCAATGGGCCGACGCCCGCTGATCGACGACTGCCGGTAACGGGATGCAGACGCGGAACACCAGGTGGTCTAGCAGTGGTCTAGCAGCGGAAAAGCGAAAGACTGACGACCGCTCAGACTGGGCTCCCTGGTTCGCCGCGCATCATCGCCGGTCGCTACAGCGCGGGTGGTACCGCCGGCCGTAGTCTCGGCGTCATGACGGAAACGCAGACACACACCCTCGCCCTGCCGGGCGTCGACCTGGTCTACGACGTTCGCGGCCCGCTCCCGCCAGCCGATGGGCGTCCGGTGTTGGTCATGATCGGCCAGCCGATGACAGCGGAAGGCTTCGAAGCGCTCGCCACCCACTTCACGGACCGTACGGTCGTCACCTACGACCCGCGCGGCCTGGGTCGCAGCGTCCGCAAGGACGCCCGATCCGATCACACGCCGCAGCATCAGGCCGCCGACCTGCACCTTCTGGTCGAGGCGCTCGGTGCCGGTCCGGTCGACATGTTCGCCAGCAGCGGCGGTGCGGTGACCGCGCTCGAACTGGTCGCGACCCACCCGGGCGATGTCGTCACGCTGGTGGCGCACGAGCCGCCGATCAACGCTGTACTACCCGACGCCGAGGCCGCCGAACGCGCCCGGGGTGCCTTCCACGATGCGTACCAGGCGAAGGGCACCGGCGCGGGCATGGCCGCGTTCATCGCGATGACGTCCTGGGAGGGCGAGTTCACCGATGCCTACTTTGCCCAGCCCGAGCCCGACCCGGTGATGTTCGGCCTGCCGACCGATGACGACGGCACTCGCGACGATCCGCTGCTGTCGAAGAACTCGTGGGCGATCACCGACTACCGCCCCGACGCGGCGGCGCTCACCGCGGCACCGACCCGGATCGTCATCGCGGTCGGCGAGGAGTCGGCGGGAACGTACACCGCGCGTACCGCCGTCGGCATCGCAGCCCTGCTCGGCCAGGAAGCCACGGTGTTCCCGAGCCATCACGGCGGCTTCCTCGGCGGCCAGTTCGGTTACGCCGGCAAGCCCGAAGAGTTCGCGGCGAGGCTACGAGAGGTTCTGGCCGCCGGTTGACCGGCTCGGGTTGTGCGGCCAGCGTCGCACTGCTCCCGGCCCGAGCGGTGTGGCGTTGTCCCAGCCGCAGGCTACGGATGGGCCTTCTCGGTGTGGCCGGTCAGGGCAGGATCTCGACGTACCCGTCGGCCCCGTGCACGCGGATCCGCTGCCCGTCCCGGATGAGCCGGGTGGCATCGGCCACACCGACGACGGCCGGCAGGCCGTACTCCCGGGCGATCACCGCGCCATGGGTCATCAGGCCGCCCACCTCCGTCACCAGGCCCGTGATCGCGACGAACAGGGGCGACCAGCTGGGATCGGTGTAGGCCGTGACCAGGATGTCACCCGCCTCGAGATCGGCCCGCGCCATGTCGAGGATGACCCGCGCCCTCCCCTCGATGGTCCCGGCGGAAACCGGCAGGCCGATCAGGGCACCGGCCGGTACGTCGTCGCGCCGGTACGCCCCGGCGACGGCCTCGCCATCCGACGTGAGCACCCGGGGCGGCGTGAGCGCGTGGTACGACCGGAACGCCTCCCTGCGCTGCTGGATGAGCTGGTCGTCCACCTGGTTCGCGCGTACGACGTCGTGGAGTTCCTGGAACGTGAGGTAGAAGATGTCCTCCTGCTCCGCGAGCACGTTGGCCCGCACGAGGCGCTCGGCCTCCGCCAGCAGGGCCTGCTTGTAGACGAAGTAGCGGCTGACGATGCCGTACTTCGGGTACTCCCGGTACCCGATGAAGGTCCGGACCCGGTCGATCATCCGTTTGGCCTCGGCGGCCTTCTGCTCGCCGTCCGGCAGGGCCCGCAAGCGTGACAGTACGTCCTGTTCCTTCTGCCGCGCCTCCTGCCGCCCTTGCGCGAAGCGCCGCGCGGCGGCGCCCGGCTCGAAGAGTTTGACGTTGTCGAGGATCAGCGGCACGAGCGTGCTGGGGCGTTCGCTCCAGCGGGCCCTGGTGATGTCGATCTCGCCGACGCAGCGCATGCCGTACCGGTCGAGGTAGGCCGCGATGGCGTCGCGCGCTTCGATCCCGCCCGCGAGCTTCGGCAGCTCGTCCAGGAAGCCCTCGTCCTCGACGCCCCGCAGGAACGCCACCACCTCCGGGTACGGGCGGATCACGTCGGCGACGTCGAGCAGCGCCAGTCCCATCTCCGAGGTGACGTTGTCGGGGGCGGACAGGGTGAGCGTGTCGGCCGCGTTCTTCTCGCCCAGCCACTCCTGCAACTGGTCGTTGAGCCACCAGGTGGCCTCCATCCCCGCCATGATCGCCTGCATGTTCAGCGGATCGCCGAGGACTCGCTTGTGCTCCTGGAGGGCCTCCAGCAGGAAGTCGAACAGCGCCGGTCCGGTCAGCGCCGCGATGTCGCGCCGCAGGGCGGCGATGGACGCCTGGCTGCGCTCGATCAGCCCGGTGACGATGGCCGGATCGGTCTCGATCGGGGCGGACGCGCCGCCGGCCGGGGGCCCAACGGGACCCTCGTCCGGGAGCGACGGGACGAAGCCGTCGTGGTCGAGGACGGTCTCCAGCGCGTCCCTGGTCAGCGGATCGGACCTCCCCACCATCTCCAGGAAGCCGGCGCGGCTCGCGGGCGAGGCCAGCCTCCGGGTGGCGTCGACGAACAGCCGCCCGCCGGCCTCGTGCATCGGCGCCATGGCCGTCAGTTGCCACATGGAGATCCCGAGGGGCTTCATGGGGTCGGTCATCATCTGTTGGTGGCCGACTGAGACATAGACGTGGTTCTCTGCGTTGTGGGTCGCGGGGATGGGGAACAGCGTGGTGATCGGCCGGCTCTGGACGATCTGGAACTCGTCGTCGACCAGGCACCATTCGATGTCCTGCGGGCGGCCGAAGTGCGCTTCGATCCGCCGGCCGAGCTGCACGAGCCGTACGACCTGGGGGTCCGTCAGCGCCGGCTGCTCCTGCCGCTGCGGGTCGATCGCCACTTCCCGGGTACCGCCAGCCGGCAGGGCGTGCACGGCACGCTGCTTGGCGGCGACCGCTCTGGCGACGATCCGGCCGTCGCGCACCTTGAAGACGTCCGGGTTCACCAGGCCGGAGACCAGGGCCTCGCCGAGGCCGAAACCGGCGTCCACGGTGGCGACCTTCCGGTTGCCCGTGACGGGGTCGGCCGTGAACAGGATGCCGGCCGCGTGCGGGAAGACCATCCGCTGCACGACAACGGCCATCTGGACCGTACGGTGGTCGATGCCGTTCCGCTGGCGGTAGGCCACGGCCCGCTCGGTGAACAGCGACGCCCAGCACCGGCTGACGTGCTGGAGGATCGCCGCCGGCCCCACGACGTTCAGGTAGCTGTCCTGCTGGCCGGCGAAGGAGGCCGTCGGCAGGTCCTCTGCCGTCGCGCTGGATCGGACGGCGTAGGCGGCGTGCTCGCCGAACTCGGCGAGCGCCCGGGTGATCGCCGCCGCGAGATCGCCCGGGATGGCGATATCTTCGACGGTCCGGCGGATCTCCGCGCTGAGCGTGCGGATCGCCTCCCGGTCGTCCTGGTCCAGGCGCGACAGCTTGTCGAGCCGATCGTCGATCGACGGCGCTTCCGCCATGATCCGCCGGAAGGCGTCCGTCGTCACGCAGAAGCCAGCCGGTACGCGGATGCCTTCGATCCGCGACAGCCCGCCCAGGTGTGCGCCCTTGCCGCCAACGACCGTGACGGGCATCCCGTCAACATCTTGAAGATCCCACACGTACTGCTCGATCATCCCATCTCCGCAGGTTGTTGTGGCCTCGGCCGACGATTCTGCGCCACGACACGGGTCTTGCCGCAAGCCCCCGGGTGCGCTATACGTTAAGAGTGGCAGGGAGAGATCTCCCTGCCTTTGCCTTTGCCGTCACGCTCTGTCAACCTGAACCGGGTACCGCGTCCGACCTTGCGGTCCGTCGGACCGCAAGGGGAGGGTGCGAAAGGTTCACTGGAGGGCGTCGGCGACCGGGTGGCGGGTGGCGGCCAGCGCGGGGATGGCGGTGAGCACGGCGACGGCGAACAGGACCGCGAGTGCCACGGCGAGCATCCAGGAGGCGGGTGCGTACTGGGGCTGGCCCGGAGTGGCGACCAGATACAGCCCGATGCCGACCGGGATCCCGAGGGCCACGCCGGGTATCGCCGGTAGGAGCTGCGCTACCGCCATGCCCGCGGTCACCTGTGCGGGTGTGGCGCCGAGCGTGCGGGCGACGGCCAGGGGGTGACGGGCGTCGAGGACCGCGGTCCAGGTGCTCACGATGGCGTTGACGAGCGCGAGGACGCACAGCACGACGACGACGAGGAACATGGCCTGGAGGGTTCGGGTGTTCCGGGGACTGGCCAGCTCCGATTCGCCGAGCCTGACCTGCTGGTCCTGTGCGAGGCCCATGAACAAGGCGGCGAGCGCGGTCGTGGTGATCAGGGTGTTCACCATGACGAGGTGGGCGCGGCGGGGGCGGCGGGCGTTGACGCGTACCCCGATCAGCAGGGCGGTGGGCATTCGGCGGGACAGCCAGACGCGCCACCGGCGGCGTCGGGGTGGGGTGGCGGCGTCGGCCAGCGCGTGCACGGTGTCGGTGGTGGCGGCGCGCAGCACGGGTGCCAGCGTCGCCGCGGCGGCGATCGCGAGGGCGAGGACGGTGACCGCGAGCACGGTACGTAGCGCGGGCGGGTGGGTACCGGTGGAGCCGAGGAGTCCGGCGCCGGGGTTGGTCAGTGCGGGGGCGGTGAGCCAGCCGGCGGTCAGGCCGGTGCCGGCGGCGGCGAGCCCGATGACGAGGTACTCGGCGAGGTGGACGGCGGCGATCATGGCCGGTCCGGCGCCGACGGCCTTGAGTAGTCCCACCCGGCGGCGTTGGTCGACGACGCGGCCGGCGACGATGTTGGCGACGCTGGCCACCGCGAGGGCGGTGAGTAGCCAGGCGCCGACCAGTAGGGCCAGGCGCGCCTGTTTGACGAGCCTGCCGTCCGTCTCGGCGATCTGTGTCCAGCTGGTGTATTCGATCCCGCCTCTGCTCATGTGCCGGAAGGAGGTGCTGGCGTGTGGGTCGGCGAATCTCAGGTTGAGGGTGTACGACGGTGGCTTGGCGTCGGCCAGTACGCCGATCTCGCTGCTGTCGACCCAGGCCAGGCCGGCGAGCTGGACCAGGGGGCTGCCCGGACCAAAGCGCCAGTCGGCGTTCGGGTAGACGGCTCTGGCGGCGGTGACCGCGGTGCCGACCACCCGCAGCGGGCGGCCGTTGATGGCGACGGTGTCGCCGGTGCGTACGCCGAGGGCGTTGGCGAAGGTCGGTTCGATGACCACCCCGCCGGGGCGTACCCAGGTGCCGGTGGTCACCGCGGGCCGGTCGAGGGCGGCCGGGGAGTTGTCCCGGCCCTGGACGACCACCTGCACGGTCTTGCCGTGTGCGGTCAGCATCAGATAAGCGATCGGGTACGGCCCGCTGTGCGCGGTGACCCCGGGCGCGCTGGCCAGCGGCGCGAGGGCGGCCAGAGCCTGCGGGCCCGTCGCTCCCGGCATCGCCACCACGTCGGGGCCCGCGGTGGCGGCTCGGGTCCGCTCGTACGGTTTGGCGAGTGCGTTGTTCAGGGCGAGCCCGAGAGTCAGTGTCGCCGTCGCGGCGCTGATCGCGACCAGCAGCAGTACGGTCTCGGTGCGCCGCCGGCGCAGGTCCCGCACCATCAGCCGGCACACCAGCAGCAGACGCCCGGCCACCTCAGCGCACCCGGCCGTAGACCGTGCCGGTGCCGGCGGCGGTGGTGGTGCCGATGGTGGTGGTGCCGACGAGCCGGTTGTCGTCGGCGAACGCCCCGTCGCGCATGGAGATGATCCGGTCGGCGACCGCGGCGATGCGCGGGTCGTGGGTGACCACCACCAGCGTCTGCCCCGACCTGCGCAGCTCCTCGAACAACCGCAGAACCTCCAGGGTGGCGGCGCTGTCCAGGTTTCCGGTCGGTTCGTCGGCCAGCACGAGCAGCGGCTCGTTGCTCAACGCCCGGGCGATGGCCACCCGCTGACGCTGCCCGCCGGACAACGCCGACGGCAGGTGCTTGGCGCGGTCGGCGAGTCCGACCCGGTCGAGCAGATCCAGGGCACGTTGCCGGGCCCGGCGGGGCGACTGCCCGGCCAGCAACGCGGCCAGCTCGACGTTCTCCACCGCAGTGAGTTCGTCCATCAGGTGAAAGGACTGGAAGACGAAGCCGACGTGGTGGCGCCGCAGCCGGGCCAGGCCGCGCTCACTCATCCCGTCGATCCGGTGTTCGGCCAGCCAGATCTCGCCGTCGGTGGGCCGTTGCAGCCCGCCGAGCAGGTGCAACAGGGTCGACTTCCCGCAGCCGCTGGGCCCCATGATCGCCAGCGTCTGCCCGGCGGGCACCTCCAGGTCGACCTCGTCGACGGCGCGGACCAGCGCGCTTCCCCGGCCGTACCACCTGGTCACCCCGCGTGCCCGTAGCAGCGCCGACCCGGTCATGCTCCCGCCTTCCGCTCGGTCCGATCACGCTCGGTCCACATGCGTTCGCACGCCTCCAGCCACTCCAGGTCGGCCCGCAGCCGCAGCACGACCCCTTCCAGCAACAACCCGACGACCGGATCCATCGACCGCTCCAACGCGGCCCGCTGCGCATCCCGCAGCCGGCGCAGCACCTCGCGCCGCTGCGCGTCGACCAGGGCCACCGGATCGGCCAGCCGCGCGGCCGCGGCGGCCACCAACTTGAGATGGAACTCGCCGAGGTCCGGCTTCGGCCAGCTCACCTCGGCCAGCCACGCGGCGACCCGCTCCTGCCCCGCCGGAGTCAGCGCGTAGACCCGACGGTCGGGCCGGTCCGGCAGCCCCTCGGCGTGCTGCGAGGTCACCAGCCCCGCCTTCGCCAGCCGGGCCAGCGTCACGTAGATCTGCCCGGCGTTCATCGCCTCGCCGAGCGGGCCGAGCGCAGCACGCATCCGGCTACGCAGCTCGTACCCGTACGCCGGCTCCTTCGCCAGCATCGCCAGTACCACGTCCTGCACCCAGCACACCCCTCCGTAGGTCAACAATAGATAACCGCTAGCCATAGCGATGTCAACTCGGAGGGAGTACGGCAGCCGGGGCCGACCGTCCCCCGCGAGCCCGTCCACACCGTCGGGCTGGCCCGCGTCGCAGGGCGAGTGGGCGGGCTACCATGCGAGGTGTGGTTGCGGAGATCATCGGAGGTCGTGTCCGGGTCTGTGCGGTGGTCCTCCGAGACGCGTCGGGTTCGATCCTGACCGTCCGCAAGCAGGGCACCGAGAGATTCATGCTCCCCGGTGGCAAGCCCGAGCCGGGTGAGTCCCGTCGTGAGACGGCGGTTCGCGAGTGTGCCGAGGAACTGGGCGTGCTGCTCGATCCCGCAGCGCTCCGTGAGGTCGGCGTGTTCCGGGCGCCGGCGGCGAACGAGGCCGGTGTCGAAATCGAAGCAACGGTCTTCGAGTACCCGACCGTTCAGGTGGGGTCGCCGGCGTCGGAGATTGCCGAACTGCGATGGCTGGCCGTCTCGGAGCAACCACTGCCGGCTGACCTGGCTCCGCTCCTCTCCGAGCGGGTGCTTCCCGCGATCGGCTATCCGCCACGGGCTCTGGCGGCCCGCTGGATGACCGTGTTCACCGGGTCGGCGCAGGGCGTCGACCCGGTCTATTCGGACGCCGTGGTGAAGCTCGCCGGAGTACTCGCGGCCGAAGGCGTCGGTCTCGTGTACGGGGGCGGCAAGGTCGGCCTGATGGGCCAGTTGGCTGATGCGACGCTTGCTGCCGGGGGGCGGGCGGTCGGCGTCATGCCGCAGGCTCTGGTCGACGGTGAGATCGCGCACACCGGGCTCACCAGGCTCGAGGTGGTGCCCGACATGCACGAGCGCAAGCTGCGGATGGCCGAACTCGGCGACGTGTTCGTTGCCCTGCCGGGGGGCGCGGGGACGTTGGAGGAGTTCTTCGAGGTCTGGACGTGGCAGCAGCTCGGTATCCACGCCAAGCCGGTGGCACTCTACGACGTCGACGGGTTCTGGCAACCACTGCTGACCATGATCGACCGGATGGTCGACCAAGGGTTCCTGTCCGCCCGGTACCGGGAGTCGCTCATCGTCGTCCGTACTCCGGAGGACCTGCTCGACGCATGGGCGGCCTGGACGCCACCCGTCCCCAAGTGGACCCGCTGAGGCTACCGACCCGCCCCCTCGGCAGGTACGCACGACACACGTGGGACCACTCCACCGTGGTCACGCTGGCGTGGAGCGAGAGCTTCAGCAAGTGGCTGTCGGGATCGGTATCGCCGCCGGCCTCGCCGCCCTGGCGACCCTGACGCTCGTCGTCGTCCGGCAGGTCAACCGCACCTGGGACCGGCGCCAGCGCGACGAGCCGTAGCGACAACGCCGGATGACCACGGGCCGGGTGCTGGACCTCCACCGGCCCGGCGTCGAGCCTCGACCGCGCCCCGGGAACACAATGGCGTGGTGCTTTTGGGAGATAATATCCGGGTCCGGTGCCTGCGGTGGTGGCCGTGCTGACCGGTGTCGTCGGCGCGGTCGTGCCCGGCCACCGCTCCGCGCTCGCCGGAACGTGGTGAGCTCTCCCGCCCGGCGGTCTACGAGGTGCCGCCCGCCCTGACCACCGCAGGTCTGGTACGGCGTTTCGAGCCGAGGGCCCGTGGCGCGCTCCGAAGCGCGCTCGACCCAACAGACGCGCACAGCTTCGGAGCGAAGCGACAAGCGCAAGCGCGAGAGCAAGAGCGAGTGCGAGTGCGAGAGCAAGAGCAAGAGCGACAAGTCAGCAGACCGAGACAGGAAGGACAGACGTGTCTGACAAGAAGAACGCGACCGAGAGCGTCAGCGAGAGCGAAAACCCTTCGATCCCCGCACCCACTGTCAAGGCGACCAGGCCCAGGACGAACCGGGACTGGTGGCCGAACCAGCTGGACCTCTCGGTTCTCCACCAGCACTCGCCCCGGTCCAACCCGATGGGCGAGGACTTCGACTATGCGGAGGAGTTCAAGAAGCTCGACGTCGACGCGCTCAAGCGGGACCTCGTCGAGCTGATGACGACGTCGCAGGACTGGTGGCCGGCCGACTACGGTCACTACGGGCCGCTCTTCATCCGGATGAGCTGGCACGCCGCCGGCACGTACCGGATCACCGACGGTCGGGGTGGTGGGGGCAGCGGTTCGCAACGGTTCGCGCCGCTCAACAGTTGGCCGGACAACGCGAGCCTGGACAAGGCCCGCCGGCTGCTCTGGCCGATCAAGCAGAAGTACGGCCGCAAGATCTCCTGGGCGGATCTGCTGGTCTTCGCCGGCAACTGCGCGTACGAGTCGATGGGTTTCCGGACTTTCGGGTTCGGGTTCGGGCGCGAGGACATCTGGGAGCCCGAGGAGATCTTCTGGGGCCCGGAGGACACCTGGCTCGGCGACGAGCGGTACAGCGGCGACCGGCAACTCGCGGCTCCGCTCGGCGCCGTACAGATGGGCCTGATCTATGTGAATCCGGAGGGGCCGGCCGGCCACCCGGACGCGCTGGCGTCCGCCCGGGACATCCGGGAGACGTTCGGCCGGATGGCGATGGACGACGAGGAGACGGTGGCGCTGATCGTCGGCGGCCACACGGTCGGCAAGGCGCACGGTGCGGTCGACCCGCAGTACCTCGGCCCGGAGCCGGAGGGCGCCCCCGTCGAGCAGCAGGGTCTGGGCTGGCGGAACTCGTACGGCAGCGGCACGGGTGCCGACACGCTGACCAGCGGGTTGGAGGGCGCCTGGACCAACAACCCGATCAGGTGGGACAACGGCTACCTGGACAACCTCTTCGGGTACGACTGGGAGCTGACGACGAGTCCCGCCGGCGCGAAGCAGTGGAAGCCGAAGGACGCCTCGGCCGAGGGGAGCGTGCCGGACGCCCATGATCCGTCGAAGCGGCACGCCCCGATGATGCTGACGTCGGACCTGGCGCTGAAGATCGACCCGATCTACGAGCCGATCGCGCGGCGCTTCTGGGAAAACCCGGACCAGCTCGCGGAGGCGTTCGCCAAGGCGTGGTTCAAGCTGCTGCACCGCGACCTGGGGCCGGTCTCGCGTTACCTCGGCCCGTGGGTTCCGGAGCCGCAGCTCTGGCAGGACCCGGTTCCGGCGGTGGACCACGAGCTGATCACGGAGGCGGACATCGCCGCACTCAAGGGCAAGGTCCTCGAGTCGGGCCTCTCCGTCCCCCAGTTGGTCAGTACGGCCTGGGCCTCGGCTGCCAGCTTCCGCGGCACCGACAAGCGCGGCGGGGCCAACGGGGCGCGGATCCGCCTCGCGCCGCAGAAGGACTGGGAGGTCAACAACCCGGCCGAGCTGGCCACGGTGCTGCGGACGCTCGAACGGGTCCAGCAGGACTTCAACGGCGCGCAGTCCGGTGGCAGGAGGGTGTCGCTCGCCGACCTGATCGTGCTGGGCGGGTGCGCGGCCGTCGAGCAGGCGGCCAGGAACGCCGGGCACGACCTCACGGTCCCGTTCGCGCCGGGGCGTACGGACGCGTCGCAGGAGCAGACCGACGTCGACACCTTCGCCGTGCTCGAACCGAGGGCCGACGGGTTCCGCAACTACCTGCGCGCCGGGGAGAAGCTGTCGCCGGAGACCCTGCTGCTGGACCGGGCGTACCTGCTGGGCCTGAGCGTCCCCGAGATGACGGTGCTGGTCGGCGGCATGCGCGCGTTGAACGGCAACGTCGGGCAGTCCCCGTACGGCGTCTGCACCGACCGGCCCGGGACGTTGACGAACGACTTCTTCGTGAACCTGCTCGACGCGCGTACGGAGTGGAAGGCGGCCGAGTCGGCGGAGAACGTGTACGAGGGCCGGGACCGCGCCACCGGCGAGGTCAGGTGGACCGCCACCGCCGTCGACCTCGTCTTCGGTTCACACTCCCAGCTCCGAGCCAACTCGGAGGTCTATGCGACCTTCGACGCGACCGAGAAGTTCGTACGTGACTTCGTCGCCGCGTGGGACAAGGTCATGAACCTCGACCGGTTCGACCTCGCCTGATCCCCGATGTCCGGGTCGGCCGCACCTCGGCCGGCCCGGAGGTCTTCGGCCGCCGCCCAAGGTCGGCGGCGGCATCGCCGAGAGGTCGACGGCAGGCTTTGTGCCCGGTCGTCGCCGCCGGATGTCGATTCCGGCCTTCCTCGGACGTCATCTCTTCAGTGGGCCGTGCGCCCTCAGGACCGGCACGTCGAGGTAGTGAGGTGGATCCGTGAAATACATGATCATGCTGTTCGAGAGGGATACCGACTGGGGTTCGGTGCCCGAGGAGGCCCTCGACGAGGCTCTCGCCGAGCATGGGAGGTTTACCACGATGCTGCGGGAGCGCGGCATCGACTACTACGGCGAGGCGGTCAAGGACTCGCGCGAGGCGGTCACGCTCCGGCCGTCCGGGGACGGGCTCGCCGCCTCCGACGGCCCGTTCGCGCAGCAGGAGGCGCAACTGTCCGGGTTCTACGTGGTCGATGTCAAGGACCTGGACGAGGCCGTCGAGATCGCTCGGCAGTGTCCGACCGCGGCGGGCACCGAGGTGCGCCCGATCTGGGAGAGCGCCGCGTGACCGGCGGTGGCCGCGCCGGGCTCCGGCGCGGCCACCGCTGATCCGTTCCGGTCCGCCGTCGATTTCGGGTCTCCCGGCGCGACATTCCTGTGAGGGGCCGACCCGTGGACATCCAGATGCGGCGGTCCCGGGACGCGGCGACCGCCACCGGCCGCCCGAAGCCGACATGTTGGAGGATCCGGTGACAACCGCCCAGCGTTCCCGACTCGGGCTCGCACTCGCCCTGCTGGCGTCGACCCAGTTCGTCCTGACCCTCGACTCCGGGATCATGAACGTTGCGCTGCCGACCATCCAGACCGAGCTGGGGTTCGCCCCGGAGGATCTGGCCTGGGTCACCAACGCGTACGCCCTGACGTTCGGCGGGTTCCTGCTGCTCGGCGGCCGGGGTGCCGACCTGATCGGCGCCCGGCGGATGTTCGTGGTCGGCCTGGTGCTGTTCACGGCCGCCTCGCTGGCCGGTGCCGTGGCCCAGACGGCGCTCTGGCTGGTGTTGGCCCGTGGCGTGCAGGGACTTGCCGCGGCGCTGGTCTCGCCGGCGGCGATGGCGCTGGTGGTGACGATGTTCTCCGCCGGCGCGGAACGCAACCGTGCGCTCGGCGTCTTCGGCGCCATGTCCGGCCTCGGCGGTGCCGCCGGCTTCATGCTGGGCGGCGTCCTGACCGAGTGGCTCGGCTGGCCCGCCGTGCTCGCGGTCAACGTGCCGATCGGTCTGGCGGCCATCCTGTTGGCGCCGGTCCTGCTGACCGACGGGCGGCTGGCGGGCGCCCGTCGCTCGTTCGACCTGCTGGGCGCGGTGTCGGTGACCGCCGGCCTCACCGTCCTGGTATACGCGATCGTCGGCGCGCCGCGCGCGGGCTGGGCGTCGGCCCAGACCCTCGGACTGCTGGCGATCGCCGCCGTACTGCTGGCGGCGTTCGTGGTCGTCGAGTCGCGGGCGGCGCAGCCGCTGGTGCCGTTGGGGATCTTCCGGCAGCCGATGCTGCGCGCCGCCAACGTCCTGGCGGTGCTGATGACGGCGTCGATCTTCCCGTTCTTCTTCTTCGTGACGCTCTATCTCCAGCAGGTGCTCGACTTCGGCCCGTTCGAGGCCGGTCTCGGGCAGTTGCCCGTGGCGCTGGCGATGGCCGTGGCCGCGGGCTGGCTGGCGGCGAAGCTGATCGGCCGGTACGGCATCCGGCCCACCCTGGCCGCCGGGCTGCTCGTGGCGGCCGTCGGGCTGGCCTGGTTCGCCCAGCTCTCCCCGGACGGCAGCTACCTGGTGGACGTCTTCGGGCCCGCCGTGCTGGTCGGGGTGGGCCTCGGGTTCGGCGTCGTCTGCGTCACGATCGCCGGCACCGCGACCGCCGCCCAGCACGAGGCGGGCCTCGCGTCCGGGCTGATCAACACCACTCAACAGATGGGCGGGGCGTTGGGTCTGGCCGTCCTGATCGCCCTCGCGGCGGGGGCCACCCCGAGTGGGCCCGCCGAGGCGGTCGCGCTGACCGAGGGCTTCCAGGTCGGGCTGTTGACCGGTGCGGTGGTCGCGCTGGTCGGCGCCGTCCTGACGCTGATGCTGCTGCCGGGGCAGCGCGCCACTCCGCCTGCGGAGGTCGCCCGGCCCACCGCGCAGCAGGCGAGCTGAGCACCGGCGAGAGCACCGGCGAGAGCAAACGGCCTGGGGAACGGAGAGGACTTGCGGGACGAGCAGGGCCTACCGCCCGGGGATGGTCTGGAGTAGAGAGGACGAGGTGTAGATGGCAGAGGTCGACGAGGCGGGGCAGGCGTTCGACGTACTGGCCGCAGAGCTGGCGGACGACGGGTTCAGCGAGGGCAGGATGTTCGGGCTCCGCTGCCTGAAGTACAGCGGCAAGGCGATCGTGGCGCTGCACGAGGACGGGGTGGCGGTCAAGCTCGGCGCCGGCACCCCGGCGCACGGCGCCGCCACCGGCATGGACGGCGCCACGACCTTCGACCCGGCCGGAGGACGGCCGATGAAGGACTGGGTCTGGCTGCCCGTCTCGCAATCCGCCCAATGGGACCCGGTCGCCCGGCAGGCCGCCGAGAAGCTTCGTTCCTGACCGCTTATCGGGGACCGCGGTCGCCATGTCGCGACCGCGATTCCCCGTGCTTTGCCATGGCTATTTTCTGCCTCGGGTGCGGTCGACCACCCGCCATTCCGCAATTATGAGCGGCGCAACGAACGCAGGGTCGAGGGATCGACGCCGGCGGTAACATGGCGGGCACCCCGACGTCCCGGCGGGCCATTTCGCCGACGTATTCGTCGCGGGACGTGGGCTCCCTGCACCCCGTCCAGTAAGGCGACGCTTCCATGACAGAGACGGCCGGTTCGCGTACCGGGGACGGCATCCGGTACGCCGCCAACGTTCGGAAGATCTACCTCTACCAGGGCTGCACCAACCTGATGTTGTTCATGCCGGTCTGGATCGTCTTCATGCAGACCGAGCGGCACCTCACGCTCACCCAGATCACCATCATGCTCGGGGTGTCCTGGCTGGTGTCGGCCCTGGCCGAGGTGCCGACCGGCGTACTGGCCGACACGCTCGGGCGCCGGTTCAGCCTGGTACTCGGCACCGCACTGGTCGCCGTGGGGACCGCCCTCGTCGCGGTGCTCGGCGACTACTGGCTGATCCTCGCGGCGTACCTGGTCTGGTCGGTGGGGCTGGCGTTGCAGTCCGGCGCCGACATGGCGTTGCTCTACGACAGCCTGAAGTTGGCCGGCCGGGAGGCGGAGTACGAGAAGGCGGCGGGCCGGTCGTTCGCCATCGTCCAACTGGCCCAGGGAGTCTCCAGCGTGGCCGGTGGCCTGCTCGCCGTGATCGCGCTGCCGTTGCCGTTGCTGGTGACCAGCGTGTTCACCGCGATGGCACTGGTCTTCCTGGTCACGCTTCGGGAACCGCCGATCGCCCCGCGCGGGAGCCGGCCGTCGTACCGCGGGACCCTGGCGAACGCCGTGGTCCTGGTCCGCCGGCAGCCCGGCCTGCGGCCACTCATGCTCTTCAGCGCCGTACTCGGAGTGGTCCCCTGGCTGCTGGTGTTCGTGCTGTTCCAGCCCTACCTGGACTCGCACGGGGTGCCGATCGCGTGGTTCGGGGTGCTGTTCCTGGTGCTGCGGCTCGCCGGTGTCGCCGGATCCCGGCTCGGCCCCGACGTGATCCCGCGCGACGTACGCGGGCCCTGGCTGACCGGTGTGCCGTTGCTGTTCGGCGGACTGTTCCTCCTGATGGCGGTGGTGCCGCTGTGGGGCGTCGTCTTCGCCATGATGGTGCTGGTCGGCCTGCTACAGGGCTGCCTGCGGCCGATCCTCTCGGATCTGCTCAACCGGCGGCTCGAGGCGACCGTCCGGGCCACCGTGCTGTCCCTACAGAGCCTGCTCCTGACGCTGCTGATCGCGGTGTTGCAGCCGACCGCCGGGCTGGTGGCCGACGCCTCCAGCCCGGCGGTCGCGTTCCTGGTCCTGACCGTGGTGTCGATGGTGGCGGTGGTGCTCCGGCTGGTGTGGCGGCGGGCGGAGCGGGCACCCGCGCCCCCGGTCACCGCCGGTGAACCTCTCTCCACCTCCCCTCGCGGTCAGGCGGACCCCAAGGTCGGACACGGTGCCTGACCGCCATGCGGTTCAGGCGGACAAAGGTTCAGTGCGACGGTTGCGTCTGGGCGTTGAACTCCGGCAGCCGGATCCACCGGGCGGGAGCGGTCCGGGGGTCGTCGACGGCCAGCACGTCGAGCCCCTTCCGCAGGTCGCTGGAGTAGATGTGGCCGTTGTAGTAGTAGGCCGACCAGGAGCCGCCGGCCGGGATCTGGTCCGGGGGCAGCGGGCCCCGCTCGAAGTAGCCGATCTCGCGGGGGCGGCGTGAGTCGGTGAAGTCCCAGATCACGACGCCGCCCTGGTAGTAGGCCTGTACCAGGATGTCGCGGCCGGGTACCGGGATGAGCGACCCGTTGTGCGCCACGCAGTTCTCCGTCGGGTCCTGCGGCCGATCGATCTTGAAGTACGCCCGTTTGACCAGCCGCCGGTGGCTGCCGCGCCCGACGATGTCGTACACGGCGCTGGCGCCGTGCTCGGGGCCGATCTCGGGTGTGCAGGCCGGCGCCATGCCGCCGCCGAGTTCGTCGACGAAGACCACCTTCGTCGCCGCCTGGTTGAACGTCGCCGAGTGCCAGAACGAGAAGTGCTCGTCGTCCCGGACCTGGTCGATCACCCGGGGGCGGAGCCGGTCGCTGATGTCGAGCAGCAGGCCGTCACCCATGCAGGCGGCTGCCGCCAGGTCCCGCTCCGGGTAGACGGTGATGTCGTGACAGCCGCTGGTCGGCACGACGTAGTCGGGGAACTCACCGGGCCGACCCGGGTTCCCACCCAGCGGGAACAGCACCGGCTCGGCCACCACGGCAGCCTTCGACGGATTCCTCAGCGGCACCCGGACGATGGAGATCCGGTCGTGCGGCGGCCGGCAGTCCGGGTAGCCGGCGTCCGGGCCGTACGACGAGACGTAGAGCAGCACCGAGTCCCGCCGGCGGTCGGGTACCAGGGTGTGGGTGTGCGAGCCGCAGTCGGTCTCGACCGAGGCGACGTAGCGGGGCGCTGCCTTGTCGCCGATGTCGAAGATCTTGATGCCCTCCCAGGCGTTCGGCTCGGTCGCCGGCAGCGCGGCGCTGGCGCAGGAGTCGTCGCTGCGGGACGTGTCGGTGGAGAGGAACAGCAGGTTGCCACTGACCGACACGTCGTTCTGCGAGCCCGGGCAGTGCACCTGGCTGACCAGCCGTGGCGCGGACGGCCGGGAGATGTCGTAGATGGTGAAGCCCTCGTAGTTGCCCACGATCGCGTGCTGGCCGGTGAAGGCGATGTCCGTGCCGAAGGCCAGCGGGGCGTCGAACGGTGGTCGCGGCGGCATGTTTGCCACGTGCCGGACGTTCCGGCTGTGCCGGATCTCGTCCGGTAGCGGCACGCCGTCCGGGGGCGTGCCGGCCGCGTCGGCCGGGGTGGACGCCGAGGTGGGCGGGTCGTCGGCGGGGTACGGGTCGGTCGGCGGGGCGGCGGCGGCCGAGCCGCCCAGCAGAACCGTCACGGTCAGCGCCGCGCACACGGCGGTCGGGGTACGCCGCCGGGTTCGTTCCGTCATCGGGTCGGTCCTCTCTCCGTGCTGCCGGTTACGGTCTCAGCGCTGCTGGTTGCGGTCTCCGCGCTGTTGGTCGGAGTGCCGGTGGCGCCGTTCGAGGTCTCCGCGCCGCCGGTCGGGACCCCGGTGCCGCCGCCCGGGGTGCCTGTCGGTTTCCTCGGCCCGGTGGCGAGGGCGTGCAGCAGGGTCGGCATGGCCGCGGCCTGGAAGTCCAGGTGGGGATCGAGTTCGCGGAGCGTCCCCTCCAGCGCCATGATCGAGACGAGCGGGAAGATGAAGTCGGGCGAGGCGTACAGGCCGCAGGCGCGTTGCAGGTCGAACAGCTCGGCACTGAACGAGATCAGGCTGAAGTCCCGGGCCGGTACCCGACTGGTCCGGCGGACCAGGTCGACCACGCCGGCGGTGAACCGCTGCTCGTCGCTGTCGTGCCGCCGGCCCACCGCGCTGGCGATGACCACCTCAGCGCAGCGGCGGCCGTTGCCCCGGCCGAAGTTGAAGAAGAACTCGCTGAACTGCCAGCGGGTCCGCTCCGGCAGCCAGACGCAGAAGCCGGCGTCCAGCACCACCACCCGGCCGTCCGAGCGGTGGTAGAGGTTGCCCGGGTGCAGGTCGCAGTGGACGAAGCCGTTCACGAAGAGCATCTCGAAGACCACGTCCAGGGTGGCGTGCGCCAGTCGTGACCGGGCCAGCCGACCGCTGTCCCGGGCCGCGTCCAGCCGAAGGTCCGGCACGAACTCCATGACCAGGCAGGTCGGCCGGCACAACTCCGGGTGTACGGCCGGGACCAGCGCCACCGGCAGCCCGACCAGGTGCCGGCCGAGCAGGTCGAGGTGTGCGGCCTCGCCGACGAAGTCGAGCTGGCCGCGTACCGCCTCGCAGACCCGGTCGACCATCGCGACGACCGGTACCCCGCGCAGTGCGGGCAGCCGGGCGCCGAGCCGGACGAACGCCCGGATCAGGGCCAGGTCGGCGGCCATCCGCCGGGCGACGCCGGGCCGCCGCAGCTTCAGCGCCACCTGTTCGCCGCTGGGCAGGGACGCCCGGTAGACGCAGGCGACGCTGCCGCTGGCCACCGGCTCGTACCGCACTGTGCTGAAGATCCGGTCCAGGTCGGTCCCGTACGCCTGGGCGAGCGCCCGCCGGGCGATCCGCTCGGGCAACGGCCGGACCGACTCCTGTAGGGCGGAGAGTTCCTCGACCACGGCTGCCGGCAGCAGGTCGCGCCGGGTGCCGACCAGCTGCCCGGCCTTGACGAACGCCGGTCCGAGCCGTTGCAGTACCCGGGCCGTCCGCCGTGCGGCGAAGCGCTGGGCGGCGGTACGACCCCGGGCACAGCGCACGGCGAGCGCGCCGAGGGCGATGCCGGGGGCGGCGACGACCCCGAGGGCCAGTACGCACAGCACCCGGGCCAGGACCAGGGGCGCACCAGGAGCCGGGGTGATCGCGGCTGGAGCAGATGCTTGACCGATCGCCATGGGATTCCTTCCGGAATTGCTTCCGTCCGCTCGGTACGGCGGAATCGAGCGCCATCTCCACGGTATTCTCGGAGATTATCGGCGGCGGGTGTCCGCAAATAGTGCGGCAATAAATGCGGCCCGGTAAATTTTGCGCCATCTTCAGCAATGAACGGCGATGCGTACCCGCGCGCCGTCGACTCTAATTGTGGGGGCGCCGCCGCGAGTCGCGGTCGTTGAATTGTCCAACTCGCCATCGGGGGTAGGTCAAGTGCAGCGTTCGTCTCTGAATTCGGTGACCATCGACGCCTCCCGCGAACGGGTCTGGTCCGCACTGACCGATCCCCGTGAGCTGAACCAGTGGGAGACCACGGACGCCCACCTCGACCTGCGTCCGTCCGGCTGCTTCCTGTACGAGTACGCCTACGGCCCGTCGCGGCCGGGCACCTTCCTGGTGGTCGACCCGCCGCGCCGGCTGGTGCAGGACAACATGGTCTTCAACCACAACAGCAGCTTCCACTACCTCAACACCATCGACCTCACCCCGGGTGACGGCGGGACCGTGGTGTCCGTGCTGCTGGAGGGGTACACCGACGAGCCGGACGAGCAGTGGCTGCGGGAGAGCATGGATCTCGGCTGGGCGACCGACCTCCAGGTGCTCAAGGCGTGGGTGGAGCGGGGCGAGGACATCCGCCCACAGGTCTGGCGGGGCCTGCGGATGGGGCTGCGGTACGTCAGCGCCGCCGCCGCTCCCGGCGCCGCGTCGGACAGCGGTGTGCTGCTCCTGGAGGTGCTGCCGGGCCTGCCGGCCGAGCAGGCCGGGCTGCGGGCCGGTGACGTGGTCACCGCGCTGGACGGGCGCAAGGTGGAGGATTTCCGTGGCCTGCGGGCGCTGCTTGGCGACTACCAGCCGGGCGACACCACCATGTTCTCCGTGGTCCGGGGCGAGGAACGGCACGATCTTCCGCTGACCTTCGGCAGTGCCGTGTAGCCGCCGTCGGCAGTGCCGTGCGGTCGGGCGAGGGGGAGGGACGGGATGGGCGGGGGACCGGCGATCGACCCGGAGACCGTGGTGGTCGGGCTCGGGGAGGAGCCCGACATGCTGGTGCAGGACTTCAGCCTGCGCCACGCGTCCTGGGCCGTGCTCAGCACCATCATGTTGAAGCTGTTCCGCTACGACGACCGGTGGCGGGCCTGGCCGGAGCTGGCCGAGGAGCTGCCGTCGGCGCGCAACGGACAGGTACGCCGGCTGCCGGACGGGCGGCTGGAGCAGCGCTGGCGGCTGCGCGCCGGCGTACGGTGGCACGACGGCAGGCCGGTGACGGCTGACGACGCGCTGTTCACGTACGAGCTGCTGCGGGACACACCGCCGCCGTACCCGCACCACCTGATCATCGAGAGCATCGACGAGATGTTCGTACCGGCGGAGGAGCCGCTCACCCTCGTCGTGCGGTGGCGGGCGGACCAGCCGTTCGCCCACCACGAGGAATGGGGCACCGTGCTGCCCCGGCACCTGCTGGCCGGCGCCGGGCTGTCCGAGCTGCGCGGCGAACACTGGTTCGCCCGGTCACCGGTGTTCCACGGCCCCTACCGGCTCACCCGTTGGCTGCCCGGCGAACAGCTCACGGTGGAGCGGGCCGGTCCGCATCCGCTGGGCGAACCACGGCTGCGCCGGATCGACTTCCGGTTCTTCCCGAACCCGGCGGAGCTGCGGGACGCGGTTGTGGCCGGCACGGTCGACGTCACCGACCTGACCGGGTTCACCGCCGAGCACGCCGCCGTGGTCGCCGAGGCCGCCCCGCACGTCGAGGTGCGCCAGACGCCGTCGCTGATGTGGGAGCACATCGCCGTCAACCTCGACGACCCGGTGCTGGCCGATCGGCGGGTCCGGGAGGCCCTCGGGTACGCCGTCGACGTCGACGCCGTGGCCCGCGTGCTGTATCCCGGGGCGACCGAGGCGGCCCGGTCCTGGCTGCCGGCGCGGCACCCGGCACACCACGCCGGCCTACCGGCCCGGCCGTACGACGCGGGACGGGCCCGCGACCTGCTGGCCTCGGCCGGCTACCGGCCGGACCCCGACGGACGCCTCCGAGGGCCCGACGGGGAGCCGCTGGAGTTGCGGCTGCTCACCACCCGGCCGGCCACCGGCTCCGGTCGTTGGGTCGCCTCGCAGGCCCGGCCGGAGGCGGCGCGGCTGATCGCGGCGCGGCTGGCCGAGGTGGGCGTCGAGCTGCGACTCGACTTCCTGCCGCCGGACGAGGCGTTCCCGGCGATCCGTCGCCGCAAGTTCGCCCACCTGGCGATGTTCGCCTGGTCGATGGGGCTGGAGACCAACGGCTACCTGCTGTGGCACTCCTCGAAGATTCCCGACGACAGCGAGTGGTACGGCATCAACGTCGGCGGCTGGCGCTCCGCCGAGAACGACCGGCTCCTCGACCTGGTCGCCGCGGCCGAGGACGTCGAGCAGCGGTACGCGCTGATGCGGCGGCAGCAGGAGGTCTGGGCGGCGGAGCTGCCCGCGATCCCGCTGGTCTTCCCGGGCACCTGGACCACACACAAGCGCGCACTGCGCGGGGTCCGCCCGGTCGGGGTCTTCGGCTGCTACGTCACCTGGAACGCCTGGCAGTGGTACTGGGGTGACTCGTGACCCGCCGCGTGGTCATCGCCCGCACCAGTGACGTCACGGTGCTCAACCCGCTGCTCTACGCGGACCTGGCCACCGGTGAGGTGCTGAACCGCGTCTTCGACCACCTGGTGCTCACCGACGAGCACCAGCGTTACGTGCCCGGCCGGCTGGTGACCCACTGGACGGCCAGCCCCGACGGGCTGGTCTGGGACTTCTTCCTCCGGCCGGCGGCGCGGTGGCACGACGGGCACCCGGTCACCGCCGACGACGCCGTGTTCACCTTCGAGTCGATCCTGGACCCGGCCAGCGGCAGCGCGCGGCGGGCCGAGTTCCTGGTCGGCGGCGAGCCGCTGCGGTTCGAGGCGCCGGAACCGCACGTGCTGCGGGTCCGGCTGCCGGAGCCGTTCGCCCCGCTGCTGGCGGCCCTGGCCTGGCGACCGGTCGTCGCCCGGCACGTCTTCGCCGGCCGGCCGCTGGCCGGGCATCCGGCCAACGACTCGCCGGTCGGCTCGGCCGCGTTCCGGTTCGCCGGGCGTACTGCCGATCGGGTGGTACTGGCCGCGCAGCGCGACTACCACCTGGGCCGGCCGCCGATGGACGAGGTGGAGTGGCGCCGGGTTCCCGACATCGAGTCCGCGCTGCGGGCGCTGGCGTTCGGCGAGGCCGACTACGTGCCCGGAGTGCCGCCGGAGCTGGTCGACGGCGTACGGGACCTGCCGGAGGTGCGGCTGGTCCGCTCGACCGACGCGAGTTTCAGCTACCTCGGCTTCCACCTGGAGAGCTGGCAGTTCGGCGACGTACGGGTCCGGCAGGCGATCGGCCACGCGATCGACCGGGACGGGCTGGTCCGCGAGGTGCTGGGTGGAGAGGGCCGGGTCGCCGACGGCCCGATCGCGCCCGGCAGCCCGTGGTACCACCCGGACCTCCCGAGCTACCGGCACGACCGGGTACGCGCGTCGGCCCTGCTGGACGCGGCGGGCTGGCGGGTGGGTGACGACGGCGTCCGGCGGGACGCCGACGGGCGGGGGTTCGCGTTCACCCTCCGTACGGTCGCCGGTGACCGGGTCAAGGAGCGGGCGGCGGGGCGGATCGCCGACGACCTCCGGCGGCTCGGCATCGCCGTACGGGTCAGCACCCATCCGATGGCGGAACTGTTGCGGGAATACGTCCGACCGCGCAGGTTCGAGGCGGTACTGCTGGCGCTGGTACCGAACCCCGATCCGGCTTTCCTGCATGCTCTCTACCATTCGGAGATGTTGACCCCGAAGGGGTGGAATCGATTCGCCTATCGTGATCGAGAGGCGGACGATCTTCTCGGCGCCAGTCAGTCGGAAATCGACCCCGGCGCCCGGCGCAAGTTGATCCACACCGCATTGGAGCGGATTGTCCGCGACGCCCCGCAGATATTTCTGTTCCACCCCGTGGTCATCGACGCGGCGCGTACCGATCTGCTGCTGCCCGCACTCCCGGAACAGTCGGCCAACCGCTTTATGTATTTGCACGACTGGGATCGGAAGGTGCGATGACCGGCCACGGCGGGTAGTGGCGACATGACGCGCGGATCGGCTTCGGGACCGCCGCCGCACACCCGCGCCGGACCGGAACCCGGCCCGGGTCGACCTGGGCCGGGCAGCCGGCTGGTCGGAGCCTCGACCGTGCACGGCCGGGCCTCCCGTTCTCGGCCCCGCCGCCGCGACGCCGCCGGCCCGGCGTGCCGGGCCCGAGCCACGGCGGTCGGTTCCGGGTACATCGCCCCGGGCTCCTGGTCGAGGAGCCGGGCGCCGCCCCGGTTATCCGCGTGGGGCGGCGCCGGTGGCGGTGCTGATGAAGGTCTCGATCGCGGCGACCAGGGACGGGGGTACCCGGTCGGGCCGGAAGCGCTCGCCGTCCCGGACCATCCAGGCCAGCTGCTGCTCGCCCCGGGCGACCAGCTCCTCCCGGCCGTCCTGCTGGCGCAGGTAGTCGAAGAGCAGCGTGATCCGGTTCTGCACCAGCTCACCCGCCCGCATCCGGAGCACCACCTCGTCGAAGGCGAAGAGCTCGGCGAAGTACTCGCAGGAGCAGCGGGTGGTGACGATGGTGGCCCGCCCGTCCACGGCCTGGAACACCTCGGGGGCGTGGGCCCGCAGGAACATCTCCCGGCACTGACCCTGCCAGCGGAGATAGTTGGCAAAGTATACGTTCCCCGTGACATTCGTTTCTTCGAGCGAAACCACGTGCCGGTACTCAAATGCGGGCCGACGCTCCAACCGGTCGGCCGCCATCCGGTCCGCGGAGTTGATCATGATAGTTTACTCCGATTCGTCTGGTCTACAAAGTAGCCTACCGCGATTAACGCAGTGGTCACGGCCTATATCGCCGCAAGGGGTCGCGGTGATGCCGCGAATATTGCTGAAGTGAATTCGTGGCTACGTCCGGTTGACACCTCTGCGCGGCATAGAAGATGATGAAGGTCGGCAGAAAAATGTAGCTGAGAGGACTCGCTGCATGTTCATTGGCCGAAGACTGCGCAAATTCGCTGCCCAGGGGTTGGCGGTGGCGGTAATCGTGACAGCCACCGTCGCCACCCGACTTCCCGAGCCCGCGCTCCCCGAGACCGAGGAACTGCGCCGCCGTTACGCGTTCGACCGGCAGCACCTGACCTCGCTGGCCGTCCGTGGCGAGCAGGAGCGGCGTCAGGTCTCGCCCGGGGTGGCGCACATCTCGACCTGGATCTCGGCGCTCGGCGCGGCGGTCGCCCTCGGCGACGTCGACGGCAACGGGCTCCCCGACGACCAGTGCCTCGTCGACCCGCGCACCGACACGATCACCGTCGCCCCGGTCGCGGGCGGCTCCCGGTACGCCTCCTTCGTCCTCGATCCGGCGCCGCTGCCGTACGACCCGGTGGCCACCGCCCCGATGGGTTGCCTGCCCGGCGACTTCAACGGCGACGGCCGGCTCGACCTGGTCACCTACTACTGGGGCCGGACCCCGGTGCTGTTCCTGCGCACCGCCGACCCCACGACAGGCCCCGGCGCGTACGTCCGGCAGGAGGTCATGCCGACGGTCGAGCGCTGGTACACCGACTCGATCCTCAGCACGGACGTGGACGGCGACGGCCACCTCGACCTCGTCGTCGGCAACTACTTCCCGGACGGGGCACGTCTGCTCGACCCCCGGGCCACCGACGACCCGCTGATGCAGATGCAGGACTCGATGTCCCGCGCCTACAACGGCGGGACCAAGCGGTTCCTGCTCGGCGGGCCCGGCGGTTCCGACCCGGGGTCGGTCCGGTTCGTCGACGTCCCGGGCGTACTGCCGAGGGACGCGGAGCGGGCCTGGACCCTGGCCATCGGGGCGTACGACTTCAACGGCGACCTGCTGCCGGAGCTGTACTTCGCCAACGACTTCGGCCCGGACCGGTTCTATCTCAACCGCTCGACACCCGGGGCGATCCGGCTCGAACCGCTGCTCGGCGAGCGCGGTGCGACCACCCCGCGGTCCAAGGCGCTCGGCCAGGACTCGTTCAAGGGCATGTCGATCGACTTCGCCGACATGGACGGCGACGGGCACACCGACATGTTCGTCAGCAACATCACCAGCGAGTTCGGCCTGATGGAAAGCCATTTCGCCTGGCGCAACACGGGCCGGGTGGGCGACATGAACGCCGGGACGGCCCCGTTCGAGGACCGCAGCGAGGAGTTCGGGCTGGCCCGCTCCGGCTGGGGCTGGGACGCCAAGTTCGGCGACTTCGACAACGACGGCACCCCCGAACTGGTCCAGACCACCGGCTTCACCAAGGGCGAGCACAACCTCTGGCCACAGGTGGCCGAACTGGCCATGGCCAACGACGAGGTCCTGCACCACCTGCCGACCTGGATGCGGCACACACCGGGCTGGGAACTCGCCGGCCGCGACGAGGACGCGTTCTTCGTCCGGGGTACCGACGGTCGGTGGGGGAGCATCAGCGATCTGGTCGGGCTCGGCGGCGAGACCACCAGCCGGGGTGTCGCGACCGCCGACGTGAACGGGGACGGGCGACTCGACTTCGCCGTGGCCCGGCAGTGGGAGGACTCCTACCTCTTCGTCAACCGGGGCCAGAGCGGCGACACCAGCCTGAACCTGAAACTACTGCTGCCTCCTGCGGGTGCGCCCGCAGGTCCCACCACGGCGACCACCGGAGCCGGGAGCAACACCGTGCGGGGGTCGCCGGCGATCGGCGCCACGGCGACCGTGCTCCTGCCGGACGGCCAGCGGATGGTCGGCCAGGTCGACGGGGGCAACGGCCACTCCAGCGTACGGAGCCCGGAACTGCACTTCGGCCTCGGCGACCTGCCCGGGGACCGGCAACTCACGGTGCGGCTCGACTGGAGGGACCGGCAGGGGCAGCTTCATCACCGTGACGTCACGGTGAGCCCGGGCCGATGGACGATCCTTCTGGGGGAGTGATCACCGTGGGGAAACAACCCGTCGACAAGCGCATCGCCGCGCTCAGACGCTTCGCGTTGACGATCTCGATCTTCACCCTGCTGGGCCACGTCTGGCTCGGCCTGGAATCGCCGTGGATCACCCCGCTGGTGACCCTGGCGACCGCGTACGGCGTCTCGATGGCGCTGGAATGGGTGGAGGCCTGGTCACAGGGACGCCGACCGGCGTTCCTCGGCGGCCGGCGGGAACTGGTCAACTTCCTGCTACCGGCGCACATCGCCGCGCTGGCGATCGGCCTGCTGATCTACCCGGGCAGCCGGCTGTGGCCCTTCGTACTGGCCACCGTGATCGCGGTCAGCGCCAAATACCTGGTACGGGCGCCGGTGAACGGACGCCTCCGGCACGTGCTCAACCCGTCCAACGTCGGCATCTCGGCGGTACTGGTGATGTATCCGTCGACCGGCATCGCGATGCCGTACCACTTCACCGCGAACACCTCGAACGCCCTGGACTGGATCATCCCGCTGGCGCTGCTGGCCGGCGGCCTCATGCTCAACACCCAGCTCACCGGCAAGTGGCCGCTGATCGCCGCCTGGGTGCTCGGCTTCGCCGCTCAGGCGGTGCTGCGTGGACTCTTCACCGACACGCTGATCCTGGCCGCCCTGGCCCCGATGACCGGGGTGGCGTTCATCCTGTTCACCAACTACATGATCACCGACCCCGGTACGACGCCGACCTCGTCACGCAACCAGGTCGTGTTCGGGCTCGCGACGGCAGCCGCCTACGCCGGCTTCATGCTGGCACACATCTCGTACGGCATCTTCTTCGCGCTCACCGCGGTCTGCGCGATCCGGGGCGGCTGGCTCTGGTACGCCGCGCTGACCAAACGCTCCACCGGAGCGGAGCCCCCACCGCCGGCTCCACCCGAGCCCGGCGTGCCCGCCCCGGACGACCGTCCGCCGGTATCCGCAGCTACGGGGCTGCCCAACCGGAAGGCGGCCGTGGTATGAGCGAGCGAATCAGTTGGCGCAGGGCGGTGGTGCCTCATGACGGCACGGAGCGAAGCGGAGTGCCGACATGAGCGGCATGGTGGCGGTCGTCGGGATGGCGTGCCGCTATCCGGAGGCCGACTCGCCGGACGAGCTCTGGGAGAACGTACTGACCCAGCGCCGCTCCTTCCGCCGGATCCCCCGCGAGCGGCTCTCCCTGGCCGACTACCACTCCGCCGACCCGGGCACGCCCGACGCCATCTACGCCGAGTACGCCGCCGTGCTGGAGGACTACGAGTTCGACCGGGTGCGATTCCGGATCTCGGGCGGCACGTACCGGTCGGCCGACCTGACGCACTGGCTGGCGCTGGACGTCGCCGACGCGGCGCTGGCCGACGCCGGGTACGGCGAACGCCTCGCCTTCGAGCGGAGCCGTACGGCGGTGGTGGTGGGCAACACCCTGACCGGTGAGTTCTCCCGCGCGTCGGTACTCCGGCTGCGCTGGCCGTACGTCCGTCGGCAGGTCAGCCACGCCCTCGGCCGGCACGGGTGGGACGACGAGGCACGCCGGACCTTCCTCGACGAGCTGGAGCGGGACTTCAAGGCGCCGTTCCCCGAGTTCGGCGAGGAGTCGCTGAGCGGCAGCCTGTCCAACACCATCGCCGGGCGGATCTGCAACACCTTCGATTTCGGCGGGGGCGGCTACACCGTCGACGGTGCCTGTGCCTCCTCGCTGCTGGCCGTCACCACCGCCTGCGAGGCGCTGGGCCGGGGCGATGTCGACTTCGCGCTCGCCGGTGGCGTCGACCTGAGCCTCGACCCCTTCGAGCTGGTGGGCTTCGCCAAGACCAGGGCGCTGGCCACCGACCTGATGCGGGTGTACGACGAGCGGTCGGCCGGCTTCTGGCCGGGCGAGGGCTGTGGCATGGTGGCGCTGGCCCGGTACGAGGACGCGCTGGAGCGGGGCGCCCGGATCTACGGTGTGATACGAGGGTGGGGGATCTCGTCGGACGGCCGGGGCGGCATCACCCGGCCCGAGCAGCGTGGGCAGTCGCTGGCGCTGGCGCGGGCCTACGCGCGGGCGGGCTATCCGGTCACCTCGGTACCCCTGTTCGAGGGCCACGGTACGGGCACCGCCGTCGGTGACGCCACCGAACTGGCCACGATCGGGGACGCCTGCCGGGCCGGCGGGGGGCGGCCCACCCCGGCCGTGATCGGGTCGATCAAAGCCAACATCGGGCACACCAAGGCGGCGGCTGGGGTCGCCGCGCTGATCAAGGCGCTGCTGGCGGTGGACCGGCAGGTGCTGCCGCCGGCGACCGGCTGCGAGCGACCGCACCCCGAACTCACCCGCCCCGACGCGGTGCTGCGGGTACTCCCCGAGGCCCGGCCGTGGCCGGTGGAGCAGCCGCTACGCGCGTCGGTGAGCGCGATGGGCTTCGGTGGCATCAACACCCATCTCACCCTGGAGGGGACCCGGGCCGTCCGGCGCCGGGACGTCACCGCCCGGGAGCGCTCGCTGTCGGCGACCGCGCAGGATCTGGAGCTGTTCCCGTTCGCCGGCGCCGACCGGGCGGAGCTGCTCCGGCAGGTCGAGGCGCTGCGCGACGTGGCGGCGGAGCTGAGTTTCGGCCAGCTCGGCGATCTGGGCGTCGAGCTGGCCGGCTCGGTCGAACCGGATCAGCCCGTCCGGGCGGCGGTACTGGCCGCCACCCCGGCGCAACTGGCCGGGCGGCTGGAAGCACTCGCCGCGGCGCTGCGCGGCGACGCCACCGCCGACGGGACCGACGTGCTGCTGGGCGAGGGCGCCGGGCGGCCCCGCATCGGGTTCCTCTTCTCCGGGCAGGGCTCGCCCACCTACCTCGACGGCGGGGCGCTGGCCCGGCGGTTCCCGGCCGTCGCCGAGATCGTCGCCGGGCTGGAGGGCGGGCCGGACCTGCGGCACACCGCGATCGCCCAGCCCGCCATCGTCGCGTCCAGTGTGGCCGGCGCCGCCGTGCTGGCCGCGCTGGGTATCGAGGCCGACATCGCCGTCGGGCACAGCCTCGGCGAGCTGACCGCGCTGCACTGGGCGGGGGTGCTCGGCGTGCACGACGTCGTGCAGCTCGCCCGGGCCCGTGGACAGGCCATGGCGGACTGTCCGGGCGAGCCGGGAATCATGGTCGACCTGGCCACCGATCCGGCCACCGCCCGGGAGCTGGTCGCCGGGGTGGCGGCCACCATCGCGGCGTACAACGCGCCGGAGCGTACCGTCGTCTCCGGTCCGGCGGTCGCGGTCGAGCAGGCGGTCGCCCGGGCCCGACAGCGGGGGATCGGAGCCACCCCGGTCAGGGTGTCGCACGCGTTCCACTCGCCGATGATGGAACCCGCCGGGCAGGCGCTGTGCCAGCGGTTGAAGGAACTCGACCTGTCCCGGCCGCGCCGTACCGTCGTCTCCACGGTGACCGGCGCGGTCCTGGAGCCCGGCACCGACCTCACCGAGCTGCTGGTCCGGCAGCTCACCGAACCGGTCCGGTTCACCGACGCGCTGCGGGCCGCGGGCCCGCTCGACCTGCTGGTGGAGGTCGGGCCGGGACGGTTGCTCGGCACGCTGGCCGCCGCCTCCGGCCGGTCGGCCCTGGCCACCGACGCGGCCGGGCCGCAGCTGGCCCCGCTGCTCCGGGTGGTGGCCGCCGCCTTCGTGGCCGGTGCGCCGGTCCAGCTGTCCGCCCTCGCCGCCGGCCGGACGCCCGGCCGCAAGCCGGCGTTACGGCCGCGCCGTTTTCTCGGCAACCCCTGTGAACAGGCCCCGGACCAGGACGCCGGTGCCGGACCGGGGCTGCCGCGCAGCCGGCCCGGTACCGACGTACCGGCCGAGCCGGCGACCGCCGGAGTCGACGCCGAGGTCGCCGCGTCGGGCCGGACGGATCCGCTCGGGGTGCTGCGCAAGCTGGTCGCGGCCCGGGCGGAGCTGCCAATGGAGGCGGTCACCGCCCCGAGCCGGCTCCTCACCGACCTGCACCTGAACTCGATCACGGTGGCGCAGATCGCCACCGACGCCGCCGGCCTGCTGGGCGTACGACCACTGCTGGATCCGACCCAGTTCGCCGATGCCACCCTCAGCCAGCTTGCCGCCGTACTGGCCGACTCCGAACCGGACGACGGCGCCGACGGGGCGATCGTGGCGGGCGTGGCGCCCTGGATCCGCGTCTTCGAGCCGGTCTGGAAGCCGGCCGCCCGCCCCGGCACCGACCGGGTACCCACCCGATGGCGGGTGATGGCCGACGAGGACGACCGGTGGGCCACGGCGATGCGGACGGCGTTCGGAGCGGACGGGGCCGAGCGGACCGCCGGGGCCGAGGGGACCGTCGGGGCCGAGGGTGATCCGGCGGCGACGGCGCGCGGCTTGGCCGTGCTCGTCGGACCCGGCCGGAACGCGGCGACCGCCCGACTGCTGGTGGCGGTGGCGCACGAGGCGCTCGACGCCGGGCGGTGCGACCGGATCGCCGTCGTGCACCGGGCCGGTGCGGCCGGATTCGTGAAGACGCTCTCCCTGGAGCTGCCCGGCCTGCCGGTCCGGCTCGTCGAACTACCCGACGGCGAGCCGGCCGATCTGCCGGAGCTGCTGCACGCCGCACGGCTGGAGGCGGAGACCGGTGCCGGCTTCGCCGAACTGCGGCTGCCCGCCCTGACCAGGCGCGAGGTGCCCCGGCTGCGGGCCGTTCGGCCCCGGCCCGCCGACCCGTACCTCGGCCGCGACGACGTGCTGCTGGTGACCGGTGGCGGCAAGGGGATCGGCGCCGAGTGCGCGCTCGCCCTTGCCGGCTCCTCGGGCGCGCGGGTGGCGCTGCTCGGCCGGTCGGCGGCGGACGATCCACAGGTGGCGGCGACCGTGGCGCGGTTCCGGGCGGCCGGCCACACCGTCGAGTACGTCCAGGCCGACGCCGGGGTCGCCGAGGCGGTACGGGCGGCGGTGGCCCGGGTACGTGACAAGCTGGGCGAGCCGACCGCCGTACTGCACTCCGCTGGGGTGAACGAGCCGGCCCGGCTCGCCGACGTCACCCCGGAGACGGTCGACCGGACGGTACGGCCCAAGTCCGCCGGGCTGGCGCACCTGCTGGCGGAACTGGACCCGGGGCGGCTGCGCCTGCTGCTCGCGTTCGGCTCGATCATCGGCGCCGGCGGAATGCCGGGGGAGGCGCACTACGCGCTGGCCAACGACTGGCTCCGGCTCGACGTCGAGGAGGCCGCCCGGCGGCTGCCGCACTGCCGGTGCCGGGTGGTCGAGTGGTCAGTCTGGTCCGGCGCCGGGATGGGCGAGCGGCTCGGGCTGCTCCAGTCGATGCTGCGCCGGGGCGTCAGCCCGATCGGCCTCGACGAGGGCGTGGCGCTGTGCCGGGACATCGTCGACGACCCCGAACTGCCGGTCTCGGTCGTCGTCACCGGCCGGTACGGCCAGTTGCCGACCCTTCCGCTGGACGGCGGCGACCTGCCGCTGCTGCGTTTCCTCGACAAGCCGCTGATCTGGTATCCGGGGGTGGAACTGGTCGCCGAGACGACCCTGTCGCTGGCCACCGACAGATACCTGGCCGACCACAGTCTCGCCGGGGTGCCGCTGGTGCCCGCGGTACTCGGACTGGAGGCGATGGCCCAGGCGGCCGGCGCGCTCTTCGGGCGGCCGGTCACCGCGATCAGCGACGTCGAGCTGCCTCGGCCGATCACCGTCCCGGTGGACGGCGGCCGGGTGATCCGCCTCGCCGCGCTCCGGGAGGGCGACGTGGTGCGGCTCGCCGTCCGTAGCGACGAGACCTCGTACGGCGTCGACCACTTCCGGGCGGTCTGCCGATTCGACGAGCCGACGGGGGACGTCTTCCCGGAGGCCGCCACCCTGCTGCCGAACACACCCACGGCCGAGGGAGAGCTACCCGACGGCCTGTACGGCGGGCTGCTCTTCCACGGCCCCCGGTTCCGTCGGGTACGCCACTATCCGGAGCTGCGGGCCCGGCGCGCGGTCGCCGAGATCGCGGTGGACGACGACGCGGACTGGTTCGGGGCGTACCTCTCGTCGACGCTGCTGCTCGGCGACTTCGGCGCCCGGGACGCCTTCCTGCACGCGGCCCAGGCGAGCGTGCCGCACCGTCGGGTACTGCCGCGATCGATCGGCCGGATCGACCTGGTCGCCCGGCCACGTACCGGGCCGGCCCGCGTGGTGGCGGTGGAGCGGTACTCGGACCGTACGACCCTTCGCTTCGACCTGGCGGTACTCGACGAGCGGGGTCGGCCGTACGAGGTCTGGCGGGACCTGGAACTCCGGGCGGTGGAGCCGCTGCCGGTACCGGACCGGTGGCCGCCGGCCCTGGCGGTGCCGTACCTGGAACGTCGTCTCGGCGAACTCGGGCTGCCCGTGTCGGGTCTGGCCCTGCACCGCGACGACGCGGGGCAGGCCCGGCGGGGCCGCAGCGCCGCCGCGCTGGCCTCGCTGCTCGGCCCGGCGGCGGTGCTCCGGTACCGGCCCGACGGCCGACCCGAGGTCGACGGCGACGGCGAGGTCTCCACCGCGCACGGATCCGGGTTCACCCTGGCCGTGCACGCTGCGGGACCGGTCGCCGCCGACATCGAGCCGGTGGAGTCCCGCGACCGGGACACCTGGCGCGGGATGCTCGGCGACGAACGCCTCGGCCTCGCCGACGAACTGGCCCGGCAGGGCCCCGGCGGCTTCGACGAGGCGGCCACCCGGGTCTGGACCGCGGCCGAGTGCCTGACCAAGGCTGGTGCGGGTGGTGGCCCGGTGCCGCTCGTGCGCGAACACGCCGAGGCGGACGGCTGGGTCGTGCTGCGGGCCGGCCGGTGGCGGGTGGCCACCGTCGTGACGCGGCTGGACGGCGTCGCCGCACCGCTCGGGCTGGCTGTGTCGACCGACGCCGCGTTACCCGACGCTGTGTTGCCCGACGCCGTGGTGCCCGACGCCGCGTTACCCGACGCTGTGTTGCCCGACGCCGCGTTACCCGGTGCCCTATTGCCCGACGCCGCGTTGCCCGACGGCGGGCAGGTGGGCGTCGAGGAGAGTCGGCCCGACATCCGACCGTGACGGGTCGGCACCCGACAGCCCGCTGACCGATGACTCTCCGCCGACCACATTTCCGTCGACTGTCCCGGCCACGACGAGTCGACTGTCCCGGCCACGACGAGTCGACTGTCCCGGCCAGGACGAGGAGCCGAGGACGACGCGGAGCCGTAGCCGGGCGACGTGCGCCACGGCCGGCCCGACCGACCACGACCAGCCCGACCAGGAGCCGAGAGGAGTACGACGACCGGCCACCGCCGTTGTCGATCGTCCTCGTACCACAGAATCCAGCCGGCGATATCCAGGGGAGACAGGTGTGATGGAACGAAATGGTGACCGGCCGACCGTGCTGCTGATCGGCGGCAGCCAGGCGGAACCGTCCCGATCGAGGGCCCTGCTCGAAGCGACCGCCGACGTGATGTCCACGATGGGCGTACAGCCGGTCCGGTGGTTCGCCGGCTCGGACAGCGGGGCGCCGGGCTGCGGACGCCCGGTGGAGGCGGGCCCCGGCGAACTGCGCGAGCTGGCCAACGGGGCCGCCGCGCTGGTACTGGTGACGCCGCTTTACCACAACTCCTACTCCGGCGTGCTGAAAGCCTCGCTGGACCATCTCAACGCCGGTCATCTCGCCGGCAAGCCGGTCGCGCTGATGGCCACCTGCGGCACCTACAACTCGCAGGCACTCGAACACCTGCGGACCGTGGTGGGGGCGCTGCGCGGAGTCGTCATTCCCACCCACCTGATCGCGACCGACGTGGACTTCGCCTCGCTGGTCGACGGGTACCAGCTCACCGGAGCCCGACTGCGGGCCCGGCTCGTCGACCTGCTCGACGAGCTGATCTGGTTCATCGGCCGGCTCCAGGACCGGCCGCAGGACGTGGGATCGGCCTCCGGCACCGCCGAGCCGGCCGACGCGCAGTGGGCGGACGGCAGTGTGGCCGCGCCCCGGCCGTGGAACGGCCAACTCTCCGACGCGATCACCCGGGCGGTCGCCTACATGCGGGAGAACTACGACGACAGCGAACTCTCGCTGGACGTGGTGGCGAGGGAGGCACACATCAGCCGTTACCACTTCTCCCGCAGCTTCAAGGCCCAGACCGGCCGCCGCTTCATCGACTATCTGACCATGCTGCGGCTGAGTCAGGCCCGTACGCTGCTGGCCGAGACCGACGAGCCGGTGACGGTGATCTGCCACTCCGTCGGCTACCGCGACCTGAGTCACTTCGAACGTACCTTCAAGGGCTGGTTCGCGGTCGCGCCGTCGGAGTTCCGTCGCCGCCACCAGGCCGAGGCGGTCAACCGGCCCGCGCAGATGCCGCGCCAGCGGACCGGTCGGACCGGAAACGCGCCGCCCGGGGCGGGGCTGCCCGGTGGGCGGAACCGGCAGCAGTCGGTCACCCGACTCCGCAAGCCGGCATGACGGTCACCGAGCGCGCCGACGCGGCCCGGCAGTGGCGTGCCTTCTTCGCCGATCCGGAGTATCCCCGGCTGGTCGGCGGCATCCTGACCGAGCAGCGCACCCGCGCGGAACTGGCCGCGCTGGACACCGCCGTCGAGCTGTCCCCGGGAACCCGGGTGCTGGACCTCGGCTGCGGCCAGGGCCGGCTGAGCGTTCCGCTGGCGGCGAGGGGTTGCGAGGTCGTCGGCCTGGACGGGTCCGCGGCGCTGTTGGCCCATGCCCGGGCCGCGGCCGACGCGGCCGGGGTGCGGATCGAGTTCGTGCACGCCGACATGCGGGACCTGGCCCACGCCGACCGGTTCGACGTGGTGCTCAACATGGGCACCGCGTTCGGGTACGCGCCGGAGTCCGATCACCAGCCGACGCTCGCCGCTGTCCGGCGCGCGTTGCGGCCGGGCGGGACGCTGCTGCTCGACACGGAGAACCGGGATCGGATGGTACGTGCCGATCGGCGGATCTCCTTCGACCGTGCGGGTACGACCGTCGAGTGTGACCGGTCGTACGACCCGTACACGGGGCGGTGGCACGAGGTCCTGCGGTGGCGGCACGACGGTCGTACGCACCGGGCGGAGTACTCGCTGCGGCTCTACACCGTCGCCGAGCTGGTGGCCGCACTCCGGTCGGTCGGGTTCACCGAGGTCGACGCCTGGGGCGATCTCGCCGGTACGCCGTACGAGCTGGACAGTCCCCGGACCGTGCTCCGCGCCAGGGCCGCCGGCTGACCCCTGCCCCACCCCCACCCCGTCCACAGTCGACCCGCACCCGTACGGCCACCGGGCCGGGCCCGCCCCGCCCCGGCCCTCGCCCATGCCCATGCCCGCGTCAGCGGGTACGTCATTGCCTGGAAGGAGTGGAGATGTCCGAACCACAGCTCGTGGTGCCCCGGCCGACCCCGGTACGGCCGAGCCCCGCCCCGGCGACACCCGGCGGCGACCTGTCTCCCCGGCGCCGCGTCCTGGTCATCGTGCTCAGCGTGCTGGCCGGCTTCGCGTTGACGGTGGTCTGGTCGGCGCACTTCGTCGACAGCGTCATCGGCGACACGGTCGCCGACGGGCTGCTCGGGCACGACGCCCGGGACACCCCGATCACCGGCGTCACGGCCGGTATCCTCTTCGCCTTCGTCAGCGGGCTGGCCGGCACCTTCACGGCCTGCAACATCGCCGTTTTCGGTGCGATGGCGCCGGTGCTCGGGGAGGGCCGGTCGGTCCGGCAGCGGCTCGCCGCCACCCTGCGCCCGCTGGGCTGGATCACGGCCGGCATGGTGGCCGTCTCCGCCACGTACGGTGCGATCGCGGCCCTGGTCGGCACCCGGATGCCGCAGTTCTCGACCGCGCCGACCTCGACGGGCGCCGGTCTGCCGCCACGGCTGATCCAGTCCATGGTGGTGTTCGGCCTGATCGGGGTGGTCCTGATCTACCTCGGGCTGGCCGCGGTGGGTGTGCTGCCGGACCCGCTGGCCCGGGTCTCCGCCCGCTTCCCCGGCGCCTACCCGCTGGTGCTGGGGGCGTTGATCGGCGCCTTCCTGATCGGTCGCCCGTTCCCGCTGTTCCGGATGATGTTCCGGGACGCCGCGGAGAGCCACAACCCGCTCTACGGCGCGATCGCGTTCGTCCTCCAGTCGGTCGGCAACATGGTGGTGGTGGCGGTCCTGCTGCTGGTGCTGGCGTACGCCATGGGCGGCCGGCTGGGACGCTGGCTGACCGCCCGGCCCGGCCGAGTCGCGACGGTGACCGGCGCCGCGCTGCTGGTGGCCGGAAGCTTCACGCTGCTGTACTGGGACGTCCGCCTGCTCGCCCGCTTCGATCTCATCTGGTTCCCCTCCATGCCGTGGAACTGAGGGTCCGGACCACGGAACCGACCCCGGTCCCCGGCACGGAACCGACCCCGGTCCCCGGCACGTGACCGGCTCCGGGACGCCGCTGCGGCGCTCCCCGGGGCCGGTCACGGTCCGTAGATCGACGCGGCCAGCACGACGGCGAGCGCGCCGAGCATGAGCTGCAACTGCCGGTCCTGGAACAGCAGGTGTTCGGGTTGTTCGCCGGCGCCCCGGCCGATCAGCAGGTTCAGCCGCAGCACGACGAGGAGGAACGGCACGATGCTGGCCGCGCGCGGCGTGAGCCCCGGGAAGGTGCCAGGGGCGAGCGCCCACAGGCAGTACGTGACGATCATGGCGCTGGACGCGACGGAGCGGACGTTGGCCAGGTAGTCGACGCTGTACTCGGCCAGGGTGGGGCGGGTGCCGACGAGCCCGGTCAGCCGCAGTTCGGCCTCGCGGCGGCCGGTCACGAGCAGTAGGGACCCGAGGGAGACCACGATGAGGTACCAGTTGCTCAGCGCGACGCCGGTGGCGGCACCGCCGGCCGCCGCCCGGACGACATGGCAGCCGGCCACCACCGCCAGGTCGACGACCACCAGGTCGCGCAGGGCCAGCGTGTACGCCGTGGTCAGGGTGAGATAGAGCACCACCAGCCCGAACAGTGGCATCGGGCCGAGCGCGAAGGCGGCGGCGAGGGCGGTCGCGGCCAGTACCGCGGCGGTGAGGTAGGCGATCCGCAGCGGTACCCGCCCGGAGGCGATCGGTCGGGCCGACTTGTCCGGGTGTAGCCGGTCGGCGGCGACGTCCCGCGCGTCGTTGAGTAGGTAGCCGGCGCTGCTGGCCAGGCAGAAGATCACGAAGGTGGCTCCGGCCTGGGCCAGCGGTACGGGTTGCAGCAGGACACCGTCGGCGGCCGGGGCGGTGAGGACGAGCAGGTTCTTGATCCACTGGCGGGGGCGGCAGGCGGCGACCAGCCCGCCGCCCGCCGCCCTGACCGCCTTCGGTGCCGGCGGCGACCCGGCGGCACCCTCCGGGTCGACCGGTGTCGGCGCGGTCGCGGTCACGGCCGGTCCGGTGCCGGCCGCACGGCGTGGCCGTCGACGCCCGGGAGGGCCGGCGCGGGTTCGCCGGCTCCGCGCAGCGGCGAGAACCCGCTCTCCTCGGGTGCCGTCGCCGGGGACGGCGGGGTCACCGGGTCGCCCCGATACAGCGCCAGGGCGCCGAGCAGGGTGAGCCCGATGATCGGATAGGCGGCACCGGCCAGGTACTCGGCCACGTTCCACCGCAGCTCACTGCCGTCGTACGTCTGCATCAGCCAGGGCGGTCCGATGTAGAACACGGCGGCGGCGAACGCCGTACCGGCGAGCACCGGCAGCCGCCGGGTTCCGGCGGCGAGCGCGGTGCAGAGCATCAACCCCGGCACCGCCCAGACCCAGTGGTAGGTCCAGGAGGTCGGGGTGACGAGCAGTCCGAGCGTGGCGTTGGCCAGCAACGCGAACTCCGGGCCGAGGGACGGCGACCGCAACGCCCGGCGCATCGCGACGACGGTCAGCACGGCCGCCGCCAGATAGACCAGGGTGAGGACCAGCCCGGGTACGGAGATCCAGTGCAGCCGGCTGGCCGCGCCGAGCAGCGACTGGTTCGGCGACCACCACCAGCCGACCAGGTCGGTCACCCGGTCGGTGTCGAAGAGGTGCCGGGTCCAGTAGTCGACGGAGTCCCGGGGTGCCAGGGCGAGGGCCAGCAGGGTCGGTACGAGGAAGCCGACGGCGCTGAAGACGATCGCCCGGACGTCCTTGCGCAGCAACAGGAAGAGCAGGAACACCCCGGGCAGCAGCTTGAGCGCGATGGCCACGCCGAGCAGCAGGCCGCGGGGCCACCGTGGACGTGGGGTCAGCAGGTCGAGCAGGACCAACGCCATCAGCACGATGTTCATCTGGCCGAAGGTCAGCTCGTCGCGTACCGGACCCAGCAGGGTCAGGGCCGGCACCAGCAGTACGGTCAGCCAGACGGCGTCGACCCGGGGGAACCGGCGCTGGATCGCCCGGGCCACCACGTACACGGCGACGGCCAGGGCGATCAGCGTGACGGCGTACCAGGCGACGATGCCCACGGTGCGGGGTAGCAGGGTGACCGGTGCCAGCGCGATCGCCGCCACCGGTGGATTCATCAGTACGAGCTGGAGCGGCCCCATCGCGGTGGACATCTCCGGCAGGTCGTAGATGCTTCCACCGTCCCGCCACGCGGCGGTCGCCGCACGGTAGACGTCGAAGTCGAGCGAGCCGAACGAGTCGAGCGCCACGATGAGGGCGAGGGCCAGGATCTGCATCGCCAGCGCAGTGACGATCTTGGTCCGAGTTGCCATGGCGGGACCTTCCTAGCGGTCGGGCGGCGGGTCGGGCGGGGGTGGCAGGTGTGGCCTCAGGACCGGCTGATCCGGTGCAGGGCCCGGACCAGCCGGTCCACCTGGTCGGGAGTGGTGACGATGCTCGGTCCGAGCCGGACGAAGCTCTCCGTGTACTCGCTGGCGGTCGCCTCGATCTGGAACTCCTCCATCAGCCGGGCCACCACCTGCTCGGACGTGTAGCCGTCGACCGAGCAGCAGGTCAGCGCGGAGGAGAGGGTGGGATCCGACGGCGTCTTCACGGTGACCCCGGGCAGTTCCGCCAGCCCGGCCTTGAGCTGGGCCGCCTGCTCACGGGTCCGCGCCGCGACCCGGGCCTTGCCGATGGCCTCGTGGAAGTCGAGGATCGCCGGCACCGCCCACCGGTGCTCGAAGCTGTGGAAGCCGCCGGGGCTGTTCCAGTCGCCGGGCGGACCGGGCCACGGCCGGCCGAAGAACCAGCTCAGGATCGCCGCCTCGGAGAAGCTCGGCACCACCGGGTGGACCCGGTCCCAGTTCTCGGTGGAGGCCCAGACGAAGCCGGTACCGCGCGGGCCGAACAGCCACTTGTGCAGGCCGCTGATGAAGAAGTCGCAGCCCAGGTCCGCGATGCTGAAATCCTCCACGCCGACGCCCTGCACACCGTCGACCGAGAGCAGGACCCGGTCCGCGCTGTCGCGCCGGGCGTTCAGCTCGGCCAGCGCGTCGGCCATCATCCGGATCGGCAGCATGACGCCGGTACTGGACTGGATCCAGTCCACCGCCAGCAGCCGGGTGGCCGGGGTGATCTCGGCCAGCATCCGGTCGACCATGCCGGCGGCGGTGGCCCGCTCCGGCTGGTCGAACAGGGCTATCTTGCGCACCTTGACGCCGCTGGCCAGTGCGCGTACCCGCAGCGCCTCGTCGGTGCCGTAGAAGCCCCGGTCGAGGGTGAGCACCTCGTCGCCGGGGCGCAACACCAGTCCGGAGTAGACGGTGCCGAGGCCCATGGTGGTGCTGTCGGTCAGCGCCAGTTCTCCCGGCGCGACCCCCAGGTACGTGCCGAGGCGGGCCCGGATGGCGGTACTCCGGTCCATGTCGTTGCGGAACGCCCCGTACGCGTACGGGTCGACGTCCAGCCGGCGCCGGTGCTCCTCGATGGCCAGGCGTACCCCGGCCGGGTGCGAGGCCAGCACGAACGCGGAGAACTGGAGGTACTTCCGGGAGAGCCGGAACTGGTCGCGCACCGAGTCCCAGCTACCCGGGTTGAACCGCCGGTGGATCGTGGCGTCGCTCGGTTCCCCGCCGGCGTGCGCCGCATCGGGCCCGACGGTCGCGCCGATCCCGACGCCCACCCCGGCGGCCAGGCCGGACCGGAGCATCGCCCGGCGCCCGACTCCGGTCCGCTCTCTTCCGTCGTCGCCGACGGCTGTGCTGGTCATCTGCGTACCTCCAACTATCTCTGGGCCGGCCGGCGAGCAGTGGCGGTGCGGATTGCCGCGCAATGCCACCGCAATCAAGGCGCGCTGCCACGCCGCAATCAAGGCGCGCTCTTCGTGCTCTGAGGCTAAAGAAAGGCGGCCGGTCGTCGGCTCGGGCTTTGTTGCCCTATGCGCCGCCGCAACGGGATTTGTTGCCTCTTAATCAATGCTGATCAATGCTGTATTTGTTGCTTAGTTCATGTGTATCCGGCACTGTCGTGCGTATTGATGCGGCAGAATCCTAGGCGGCGCGCCGGCCTATCCCCAGCGCCGCGTCGCCCCGTACTCGTCTCCGGGAGCCATCATGGCCATAACCTTTCGCCGTACCCTGCCTGCCCGACGACTCCTGCCGGCCGCCCTGGCCCTGGCCCTGGTCGGAACGCCGGTGGTGGTGCCGGCGCCGGCCAACGGCGCCGCCGAACCCCGGTCGCTGCCGACGGGATTCGTCGAGGAGGTCGTGTTCAGCGGGTTGTACCAACCCACCAATGTCGAGTTCGCGTCGGACGGGCGGGTCTTCGTCACCGAGAAAAGCGGGATCCTGAAGGTATTCGACTCGTTCGACGACCCCACTCCGACCGTCCTGGCGGACCTGCGCGCCAGCGTGCACAACTACTGGGACCGGGGGCTGATCGGGCTGGCCCTGCATCCGGACTATCCGCAGGACCCGCGCATCTACGTGCTCTACACCTACGACGCGCCGATCGGCGGAACCGCACCGACCTACGGCACCGAGGAGAGCATCGACGACGACTGCCTCACCCCGCCCGGCCCGCTCAGCGACGGCTGCGTGGTCAGCGGCCGGCTCTCCACCCTGGTGGTCGACGGCGGCGCCGTCGAGGAGGACGTCCTGATCGAGGACTGGTGCATGCCGTTCCCCAGCCACTCGGTCGGCAACCTGGTCTTCGGCCGGGACGGGATGCTCTACGCCAGCGGCGGCGAGGGCGCCAACTTCGCCTGGACCGACTACGGACAGGACGGTTTCCCCGCCGACGACACCACCCCGGACAACCCGTGCGGGGACCCGCCGCTGCCGGCCGGCACCGAACTGGTGGCGCCGGACGCCGAGGGTGGCGCGCTGCGGGCCCAGGACGTGCGGACCTCCGGCGACCCGGCCACGCTGGACGGCGCCATCATCCGGATCGACCCGGACACCGCCGAGGCACCCCCGGACAACCCGATGGCCGACAGCGCCGACGCCAACACCCGGCGGATCATCGCGTACGGCCTGCGCAACCCGTTCCGGTTCACCCTCCGGCCCGGTACCGACGAGGTGTGGTCCGGCGACGTCGGCTGGGACGAGTGGGAGGAGATCAACCGGGTGACCCGGGACGGCGTGCCGAACTTCGGCTGGCCCTGCTACGAGTCGGCCCGCCCCATGCCGGACTACGCCGCCGTCGGCCTGACCCTCTGCGAGCGGCTCTACGACGGCACCGACGAGCCCGCCACCGAGCCCTACTACACCTACAACCACCGGGCCCCGCTGGTGCCCGGCGAGCCCTGCTCGCAGGGCAGCTCCTCGATCGCCGGACTCGCGTTCTATCCGGGCGGCAGTTATCCCGACGACTACGACAACGCGCTGTTCTTCACCGACCACAACCGCAAGTGCGTCTGGGTGATGCGGGCCGGTGCCGACGGCCTGCCCGATCCGGCCGGCGTGCAGGTGTTCGCCTTCGGCGAGTTCGGCTCCACCGAACTCCAGATCGGCCCGGGCGGCGACCTGTACTCGGTCGACCTGATGGGCGGCCGGATCCTGCGCTACGTGTACCGCGAGGGCAACCACCCGCCGGTCGCCGCCTTCACCGTCGATCCGGACAGCGGGACCGCGCCGCTGGCCGTACGCCTCGACGCCAGCGCCTCCAGCGACCCGAACGGCGACCCCCTGACGTACCAGTGGGACCTGGACGGCGACGGCGGGTACGACGACGCGACCGGCGTCACGGCCAGTCACACGTACCAGGAGAACGGCACCGTGACGGTCGGACTGCGGGTGGACGACGGCAGGGGCGGCACCGACACCGCCGGCTGGCCGATCCAGGTCGGCAACACCAGACCCACCGTCTCGATCGACGCGCCACTGCCGACCACCACCTGGTCGGTCGGCGAAGAGGTGCGCTACGCCGCCTCGGCCACCGACGCCGAGGACGGCACGCTGCCGGACTCCGCCTACCAGTGGTCGCTGGTGATCCAGCACTGTCCGAGCGACTGCCACGCCCACGAGATCACCCGGCGCTCGGGGCGTACCGGCAGCTTCAACGCGCCGGACCACGAGTACCCGTCACACCTCGAACTGCGGCTGACCGTGACCGACTCGGGTGGGCTGACCAGCTCGACGAGCCTGCCGTTGCACCCGAAGACCGTGGACATCACGCTCGCCAGCTCCCCGCCGGGACTCGCCCTGTCGGCGTTCTTCGAGGTCGTGCCCGCCCCGTTCACCCGTACCGTGATCGCGGGGTCGAGCCTGGCGATCACCGCGATCTCGCCGCAGGAGGTCGACGGCCGGGTCTACGAGTTCGAGTCCTGGTCGGACGGAGGCGCCCAGGTGCACAACATCACCGCACCGGCCGACCCGACGACCTACACCGCGACCTTCGCCCCGGAACCCAACCTCGCCGAGGACGCCAAGGCGCGCGCCTCCAGCCACGGCGGACGGGCCGGCGACCCGGCCCGGGCGGTCGACGGGCGGACCGACACGTCGTGGGTGAGCGACCGCGACACCCGCCAGTGGATCTCGATCGACCTGGGTCGCAGCCAGGCCGTCGAACGGTTCGTGCTGCGCTGGGGGGAGCGGCCCGGCACCGACTACCGGGTCGAGACCTCCGCCGACGGCCGCCGCTGGTCGACGGCGGCACAGGTCGAGGCCGGCGACGGCGGGACCGACGTGGTACGGCCGGACCAGGCGACCTCCGCCCGGTTCGTGCGGATCTCGATAACCGGCGGGGAACACCGGCACGGCCGGTACACCCTCGGCGAGATCGAGGTGTACGGCGGCTGACGGGTCGCTCCGTCGAGTCGCCGTGCTGTCCGGATAGCTGCCCGGGAAAGGGTGGGTTGTGCGCTTCAGGCACCCCGACGGAACGGTCGTGCACCTCGCCTACTGCGCGAACGTGCCCGCCGCAACGGACCTCGACGACGTGCTCGCCCAGCTCACCGAGCACGCGGAGCCGGTTCGCCGGAAGCTGGGGCTGGGGGTCCTGGGACTCGGGCTCTGGCTCTCGCCCCCGGTCGCGTCGGCCCTGGTCGAGGAGCCCCGGCAGCTCATCCGGCTGCGCGCCGAGCTGGCCGCCCGGGGGCTGGCCGTCGTCACCCTCAACGGCGCGTCGTACGCCGACCTCTCGGCGCCCACCGTCAAACGGGAGGCGTACGCCGTCGACTGGTCGCACCCCCGGCGGCTGGCGTACACCCTGACCCTGGTCCGGTGCCTGGCCCGGCTGCTCCCCGACGACGTGCCCCGGGGCAGCGTCTCCACGCTGCCGGTGGGGTGGCGCCGGCCGTGGTTCCCGGAGCACGAGCAGGCGGCGTTCCGGCATCTCGCGGCGCTGCCGGTCGGGCTGCGCCAGATAGCGGAGGACGAGGGGAAGCCGGTGCGGGTGGGCTTCGAGCCCGGGGCCGGCTGCGTGCTGGAGACCACCGACGACGTTGTCCGGCTACTCGACGTCGTGGACCGCGAGTGGATCGGGATCTGCCTGGACACCTGTCACCACTCGCTCACCTTCGAGGAGCCCGGCGAGGCCGTGCGACGGCTCGACGACGCCGGGCTTCCGGTGGTCAAGGCGCAGATCTCCGGCGCGCTCTCCGTCCCGGAGCCCGGTTCGGCGGCGGTCCGTCCCGCCCTGCGGGCCCTGGCCGAGCCCCGGTTCCTGCACCAGGTGCGGGAGCGGTCGGTGCGCGGCGTCCGTGGCGTGGACGACCTGGACGAGGCGCTCGACGGCCGCCACCGGCTGCCGGCCCGTGGGGCCTGGCGGGTGCACTACCACCTCCCGGTGCACGGCGGGGTCGAGCCGCCCTTCGAGTCGACGGTGGACGTCGCCGCCGGGGCGCTGCGGGCGCTGCTGGGCAACGGGCGCGCGGGCACCGACCAGATCGAGATCGAGACGTACACCTGGAGCCTTCGACCGGACCCCACCGCGACGCCGGACCCGTCCACCCTGGTCGCCGGGCTGGCCGCGGAACTCGACTGGACCCGGCGCCAACTCCTCGGACTCGGCCTCGTCCCGCTTCCGGCCTGACCCGGCCCCGTCGTGGTGCCGGCCTGACCCTGGCTTCGTCGACCGGACGCCGTCCGGGCGGCGAGAATTCCGCCGTACCGGGTGCCGATCGGCCCGGTTCGGCGCGACGATGGCGTAGAAAGTCAGGAGGGAAGTGCCCGCGAGGCAGAGGCCGACAGGAGGCACCGTGAAGTACGCAGTGCTGATCTACCAGAACGAGAAGGAGTGGGCGGAGGCGTCCGAGGAGCAGCGCCGCGCCGCGTACGCCGCGCACGGGCGGTTCACCCGGTTGCTCCAGGAGCGCAACGCCGACCGGGGCGGCGAGGAACTGGCGCTCTCCGACACGGCTCGGACGGTACGGCTGCGCGGCGACGACGCGGTCGTCACCGACGGCCCGTACGCCGAGACGGCCGAGCAGCTCGGCGGCTTCTACCTCGTCGACACCGCCGACCTGGACGAGGCACTGGAGTTCGCCCGTGAGCTGGCCCGGATGGGCGACGTGATCGAGGTACGGCCGGTGGCCGCGCCCCCGGGAGGAGTGCACTGACCGGTCCCGGCGCCGTCGAGCTGGCGTACCGGGAGCACTGGGCGCGGCTCCTGGCGATGCTCGTACGGGAGCTGCGCAGCTTCGAGCTGGCCGAGGATGCCCTACAGGACGCGTTCGCCGCGGCGGCCTCGCGGTGGCCGGAGGACGGCATCCCGGACCAGCCGGCCGGCTGGCTGCGGGCGGTCGCCCGACGGCGGGCCCTGGACTTCCGGCGCCGGGAGGCGACCCGGGCGCGCTACCTGCCGCTGCTGGCCGTCGACGAGACGATCGGCGTGCCCGACCTCGACGACGCGGCGCCGATCGCCGACGACCGGCTCCAGCTCATCTTCACCTGCTGCCACCCGGCGGTGACGGTGGAGGCCCAGGTGGCGCTGACCCTGCGGTACGTCGCCGGGCTGACCACCGGCGAGATCGCCCGGCTGTTCCTGGTGCCGAAGACGACGATGGCGGCCCGGCTCACCCGGGCCAAGAAGAAGATCGCGGAGGCCGGCATCCCGTTCCGGGTACCGGACGAGGCGGAGCTGCCGTCCCGGATCAGCAGTGTGCTGGCCACCATCTACCTGATCTTCACCGAGGGATACCGGGCCACCGCCGGTACCGAGCTGATCCGCGAGGACCTGGCTGCCGAGGCGATCCGGCTGGGCCGCCTGCTGCACGAACTGATCCGGCCCGAGCCCGAGGTGGCCGCCCTGCTCGCCCTCATGGTGCTGCAACACGCCCGGCGGCACACCCGGGTCGTCGACGGCCGGCTGGTGCGGCTCGCCGACCAGGTCCGGTCGCGCTGGCGGTGGGACGAGATCGCCGAAGGACTGGAAGTGCTCGACCGGCACCGGCCGGACGGCCAGCCCGGCCGCTACCGGTTGCAGGCCCTCATCGCCGCCGCGCACGCCGTCGCGCTGCACCCGGACCAGACCGCCTGGCCGGCCATCGCCGAACTGTACGAGGACCTGGAGCGGCTCACCGGCTCCCCGGTGGTACGCCTCAACCGGGCGGTGGCGGTGGCGGAGACGGCCGGTCCGGAGGACGCGCTGGCGCTACTGGACGGCCTCGACCAGCACCTGCCGCTCAACCATCAACTGCACGCCACCCGGGCGGAGCTGCTCCGCTGGATGGGGCGCAACGCGGCTGCCCTGCCCGAGTACGACCGGGCGATCGAGCTGGCCGGCACCGAGGTCGAGCGGAACTTCCTCCTGGCGCGTCGACGCGAGGTGGAGTTGGACGCCGACGCGCCGCACGTCTGACCGCCCGTCAGCCGCCGGGTGTGTGACCGCCCGTCAGCCGCCGGACGTCTGCCCGCTATTCCCGGCCCGGCCCGGCCGGCCTCGCGGCCAGCACTCCCGCGGTGTACGCCAGCGCCTCGGCGTGCAGGGTCAGCGGCTCGGGGTCCAGGTGTGCCACCACGTCGCAGGCCCGCCCGTGACAGGGGTCGTACGGCGCTCCGGCCCGCCCCCCGAACATCCGCTGCTCCCGACGGGTCTTGATCCCCTCGGCACCGCCGAACAGCCCGCCGACCGGTACGCCGAATACCGCGAACGGATGGCTGTCGAACCGGCCTGACAGCGCGACCTCGACGGCGCCGTGGCCGTTCCGGGACAGGTACCCCCGCAGCAGCCGCTCGATCCGCGCCGAGTCGGCCACCGCCGCCCCGCCGCGCCCGTGCCGCCCGGCCAGCTCCGGCCGGTGACCGCTGCCGTCGAGTACTCCGCTGACGTGGTTCGGCGAGGCCAGCGAGTCGGCGTTCAGGTACGCGGCGATCCGGTCGACCTCCGCCGGCGGCAGCGTGTACGCGTAGTGCGTGGCGCCCGAGGCGTACCCGGCGTGGCTGCTCCACCAGGCGAACCGGACGGCGTGGGGTGGTCGCAGGTCGGCCAGCCGCACCGCCAGCTCCAGCAGTACGGCGCTGCCGCTGCCGCTGCTGTTCAGCCCGGGGCTGCCGGCGGGGGTGTCGAGATGGGTGCCGAGCATGACCACCTCGTCCGGGTCCCCGGTGCCGGTCTGGGCGACAACGTTGCTGGTCGGCCGCGTCTCGGTGACCGCGTCGGTGCGCAGCCCCACCACGGGCCGCCGCTCGGCGAGCCGGGCGCCGAGCGCGTAACCCGCGCTGAACACCGGGATCGGCACACCGGGTCCGCTCAGGCTGCCGAGCAGCGGACCCAGCCGGTCCGGCTGTCCCTCGTTGAACGCGATCATCCCGACCGCGCCGGCCGCGGCGGCGTTGAGCGCCTTGACCCGGTAGTTGCAGGTGCCCCGCTGCACGAGGGCGATCCGGCCGGCCGGGAAGCCGGTGAAGTCCTCGGCCTCACACCCGCTGGTGGACGTGTTCGGCACCGGCCCGGGCGGCAGCGTCAGGTCGACCGGGTGCACCGGCGCGGCCAGGTCGGCCGCTGGCGAGTGGTGCATCACCGAGAAGTCCCGGCCCGGCTCCGGCCACGGGGTGCCGACCGGCCGGAGCGCCGGCCGGGAGGAGTAGACCGGGAAGTCGTACGTCTGCACGGTCACCTGGTAACCGGCGTCGGTCAGGATCCGCGCCACGTAACTCGCCGAGGCGTCGTGCCCTGCGGTGCCGGCCGCCCGATCACCCCCGTGGGCGTCGGAGATCTCCTGCAACTGCCGGGCGTACCGCAGCAGCCCACCGGTCGTGACGGCGCGTTCCCAGCCGAGGGCCAGTCCGGGGTCGCCTCCGGCAGCATCGGCCCGGGCCGGTGGGCTCGCCAGCCCCGGTACCAGCAGCAGAGCGATTCCCGCCGCCAGCACCAGGCGGCTGCGCGGACGTGACGGCATGCTTCCTTCCCCTCCGAGCCGGTCGTGACGGTGGCGGCGATTCTGGTCTGTCGGGTCTGATCTGCCGAGACGGTTGCCGCACCCACCATCGCGCTGCCCGGACCGGGGACGCTATGGATATCTTGCGGGGCCGGTCGACCGGCTGTCCGCGCCGGTGCGGGCCGCCGTGGAATTTTCGGCTATCCCGGAAGAATCCTCGGTCCGTCGCAAACGGAATGAAGACCGTCGCCAGCAGGCGCAATTATGACTGCCACCAACAGGGCTGACAACGCAACATTGGCCAAGTCGCCAGGTGGGCGGGTGGGTCAGATTTGAGGCATCCGGAATTGTCCGGCCCGAAGGAAGGGAACACCATGAACAGTAGGACCGCGATCGAAAGGTTGACCGAGTACGACACCGTACTCGAGCTGAACTACGCGGAGTCCGAGGTGGGTCTGCGCACGATGGACGGGCGTACCGAGCGGATCCTGATGAAGACCGCCTGCCCGACCGAGTTCATCGTCCACGAGCCGACCGTGGCCGAGAACGGCGACCTCACCATGAACCTGGAGATCATCCGCTTCGAGCTGGTCGGAGTCAGCGCCGACCTGTGGCCGGGCGCGGAGGTCAAGGTTCTGGGCGGCGCCCTGAGCGCCCCCGACGCCCGCCCGATCCTGGGCACCGTGCAGGTGCCGGCCGGCCGGCGCCTCTCCGACGGCGTGCCGAGCGAGCAGATCCTGTTCCTGACGGTGGTGACGCCCGAGGTCACGCTGCACAACAACACCCCGGTCCGGATGACCGGCACCCTGTACCGGATTCCGCCGATCGGTTCCCGGTTCGAGTCGCAGTGCGACGTGCCGCTGTACGACCAGCGCGGGGAACGCCACCTTGAGCTCTGGGCCTGCGCGAACGAGGCCTGAGCCCGAAGCGGTGGGGACGGGCGCCCGTCCCCACCTTTCGCCAACCGCAAGGAGCCGCCGTTGTTCGACTTCCTCGTCGTCGGCGGGAGGGTCGCCGGCTCGTCCACGGCCATCCTGCTGGCACAGCACGGATATCGCGTCGCCCTGGTGGACCGCGACCGACATCCGAGTCCCACCCTGTCCACACACGTCTTCGGCGACTGGGAGGCATTCGCCGCGCTCGATGTGCTCGACGATCCCCGGCTGGCGTCCGCGCCGGCCATTCGGCGTTTCCGCACCGACATCGAGGGGTGCGTGACCGAGGCCGACATGACGGCCACGCCGTACGCCCGGGCGCTGCGCCGGGAGGTACTGGACCAGCTGCTGATCGAACGGGCCCGGTCCTTCGACACCGTCTCGTGGTGGGGCGACACCCGGGTGACCGACCTGCGGTGGCAGGACGGCGGAGTGACCGGGACCGTGCTGACCTCCGACGGCCGGCAGGTGAGCCTGCCGGCCCGTTACGTGGTGGGGGCGGACGGGCGCAACTCGTACGTCGCCCGCGCGGTGGACGCCGAAACCTACCTCACCCGGCCCCGGACGCGCTGCGCGTACTACGCGTACTTCAGCGGCGTCGTCCCGGCCGGGCTGCCCACCCTGGAGTACTACTGGCACGGCATCGACGTGGTGATCGTGGCGCCCTGCGACGGCGAACTGCACTGCGTCTGCGTCATGCCGCCGGAGAGCGAGTTCGCCGGCTGGCGGCAGGAGCACCGGGAACGTTTCGACGGCCTGCTCTCCGCGATCCCGACCCTGGCACCCCGGCTGGCCGGGGCCACCCAGGTGGGGCCGGTACGCGGCACCGCCAACCTGGAGAGCTACCTGCGGGTCCCGGGCGGGCCGGGCTGGGCCCTCGTGGGAGACGCCGGTGCGGCCGTGCACCCGTGCATCGGGGCCGGCATCGACCACGCCGTCGTCTCGGCCGGCCTCTTCGCCGCCGCGGCGCACCGGCACCTCGGGGCGGGACAGCCGTGGTCGGCGGTGATGGCCGACTACCGGTCGGCGCGCGACGCGCGGATCCGGCCCACCCTGGAGGCCGCGATACGGCTGGCACGGCGGCCCCCGGTCCCGCCGGAGAACATTCCCTGGCTCCGGTTCCTGCTCGGCACGCCGGGCATGAGCCACGACGTCGGCCATCGGGTCGTCGACGTGATCCGGGACATCGCCGGGGAGGAGGCGGTCGGCCGGCTCGCCGCGCTCGTCGGTCAGGACGTACCCGCCGCCGGGCCGCCACCGTCGGCCAACGGCTCGGCGCCCGACGGCTCGGCGCCCGACGGCTCGGCGGCCGGCGGTCAGGTCGCCGTCGGCAACGGACGGACGGCGAGGGGCGACGCCCTCGCCGTACCAGCAGCGTTACCGGGTTCGAGCCCGGGGCGATCACAGGGGGAGGTTTGATGGCCACGACCGGGTACCGGGCGGGACAGCCGAGGTCGGCGTTGACCCGGCGGGTGGTGCTGGCCCTGGTCAGCCAGGAGCCGGCGCGGTTCGAGCCGCTGCTCGACAGTTTCACCCTGGCGGACAGGTGGCAACGGGAGCGGGTCCGGACCGTGCTGCACTCCTTTCTCCGGGGTTATCACGCGGCGGCCCGGGCGCGCGAGTTCGACGACATCCACGCCGACCTCGCCGGCCTCGACCGGTACTACCGGCCGTTCGGCTACGAGGGTGCGGCGATGGGTTTCGGGCCGTGGGCGTACCTGCGCCGCCGGAGCTACCGCGACTTCGAGGAGGTGATGGCGGCTGTCTCCCCGCACATCGTCTACCAGAACTACGTCGGGCTGGGCTGGTGGCTCGCGATCCGGAACCGGATCCGGCCGTCCCGGACGGAACGGATCGTCGAGGGGCTGGATCCGCACTACCGGCTGCTCCCGTACGAGGGGTGGGGGTTCCGGGCCGGCTTCCTCAACACCGGTCGGCCGGCGGTGACCCGGGCATTCCACCGGTTCGGGGAGGACGCCATGCACGTCTGCCACCAGGGGTACGGGCGAAGCCTCTGGTTCGTCTGCATGGGCGACCTCGGTCGGGCCCGGACGCTGGTCGAGTCGCTGCCACCCGGCGTACGCGGGGACTGCTACAGCGGTATCGGCCTGGGTTTCGCCTACAGCTGGCTGGACCGGGCCGGACGGGTGGCGGGGGTGCTGGCGCAGATCCCGCCGACCTACCGTTCGGACTTCCTCCAGGGCGCCGCGTTCGGTTGGGAAGCGCGCCAGTTGGCCGACCGCCCGATGTTCGACGAGTTGGTCGGCCCGCTGGACCCGGCGCTGCGCGGGCAGATCGAGGATTCGCTCACCGCCGTCGCGGACGCACGTCGGGAACTGGACGCCCGAGGCGAGCACCGACGCTTCTACCAGGCATGGCGCGAGGAGACCCGGGCGCGGTTGCCGGCCCGGATCGGCGACCCGCCCCGATGATGCCGGGCCGGGCTCCGGCAGCCGCACGACCGCGAACGACACCGGTGACACCCGAGGGAGGCAATTCGATGAGTACTCCACAGGCCACCGTCAAGATGACCGGAGGTCGGCTCGTTACCGACCTGAACACCCGCTACCACCGTCCGGCACTGTTGTTCTTTCTCTTCATCGTCGTGGCGCACTGGGCCGAGCACCTCGTCCAGGCGGTGCAGATCTGGGGTCTCGGCTGGGCCACCCCCGACGCCCGTGGCGTGCTCGGCATGCCGTTCCCCTGGCTGGTACGGGAGGAGTGGCTGCACTACGGCTACGCCCTCGTCATGCTGGCCGGCCTGCTGCTGCTCCGTCCCGGATTCGTCGGCGAGGCCCGGACGTGGTGGAATGCCGCCCTGCTGATCCAGGCGTGGCACCACCTGGAGCACTTCCTGCTGCTGGTGCAGGCGATGACCGGCAGCAACCTGTTCAACCGTCCGGTGCCGACCAGCGTCATCCAGCTCGTGGTGCCCCGGGTGGAGTTGCACCTGCTCTACAACGCGATCGTCTTCCTGCCGATGATCGTCGCCATGTACCTGCACCGGCGGCCCCGGCGCGAGGACCTGTCCCGGGTCACCTGCTACTGTGCGCCACTGACCAGCGGCGCCAAGGGTTCCTGATGCGACACGTCGGCCGACGCGGGTGCGCCGGACTGGTCCTGCTGGGCACCCTCGGCCTGGTCGCGGTCTTCGGTGGCTCGGCCCCGGACGCGGGCGCCGACACCGCGTCGGCACACGACCACTCGGCCGCGCCCGACCCGCTCACCGTCGCGGTACTGCTGGCCAACGTCGTGGTGATCGGCATTCTGGCCGTGCTGTCCCGGCGTACGCCGCCGGGGGTACGCGAACCGGCCCGGCCGAGCGGCCGGTGGGCGTACCGGGAGCGCCCTGGCGCCGAGGCGGAGGGCGTCGCGACCGGGCCACCGGCGGTGCGGCGCGGCCGGGCCGGTGACCCGGAGATCTGAAGAGTTCCCCTCCTCGCCGGGTCGCCGCTGTCCGGAAATCCGCCGGACAGCGGCGACCCGGTCGACGATGACGCCATCGACATCCGCTCAGCGGGATCTCCCGCCGTCGAAGGGAAGTCATGGTGAGAAGAAGATGGACAGCCGTCGCCTTCGCCGCCGCCGTTGTCGGCGCGATGGTCGCCGTGCCGGGGAGCAGCCCGGCGGTGGCCGCACCGGCGTCGTCGCCCGTGCACACGGCAGCCACGGCCGCCACGGCAGTCGACGCCAAGGTCGACGGGGTCTTCCAGCCTGACGAGCGGACCCCGGTCACCGACACCACCAGCTTCCCGGCCAGCGCTACCGTGCTGCTCACCTTCACCGGTGGACAGTGCACCGGTTTCATGATCAGCGAGCGTACGGTGGCGACCGCCGGGCACTGTGTGCACACCGGGGCGGGAGGCCAGTGGCGTACCAACCTGGTGGCCTATCCGGGCTACGACGGGGGCAGGGCACCGTACGGGTCGTGCCGGGCACGCGCCGCTTTCGCCTCCAGCGCATGGACCAGAGGCTCGGACCCGGGCCAGGACTACGGTGCGATCCAGCTCGACTGCACGATCGGGAACGCCACCGGCTGGTACCCGATCGGCTGGACGAACGAGTCCGTGACCGGTGCCTGCACGGTCAGCCAGGGATATTTGGCCGACCGGCAGTCGACCCAGTGGCGCAGTCAGGACTACATCCGCGCGGAGACCGCCACCACGCTGTACCACCAGCACGACACGAGCACTGGGCAGGACGGCAGCCCGCTCTACCTGACCGACCCGGACGACTGGTGCCCGACCCGGCCGAAGCCGATTCCGCCGCCGGACCCGGACCCGAATCCGTGGACGGTGTTCGGGATCCACACCTCCGGCCCGTCCGGCGGTGGGCCCGGCGCGGTCAACAACATCGCGACCCGGATCACCCAGCTCGGCTACCGGGACCTGATGTCCTGGCGATGACACCCCGACATGGCGACGGTGGGCGGCACCGGGTGTGCTCAGGACGGTGGACCGTCCGGGGCGTACCCGGCGTCCGCCCGGACCGGGGCTTCGACCTCGGTGTGCAGCCGGCCGCGTACCTGTTCGGCGTCCGGGTGACCGAGCCGGTCGAGGATGTCGAGGGCGTGCCGCCAGGCCGTCCGGGCCGGCTCGACGGCGCCGGTGGTGTGCTGGGTGTCGCCGAGGTGGGTCAGGGTGGTGGCCTCGTGGTAGCGCTCGCCGGCCTCCCGCCACAGCGCGAGCGCGTGTTCGTAGCAGTCGACTGCCTGCCCGTGGTCCCCGAGGTGGTGGTGCGCGGTACCGAGACTGTCCCAGGTGTGCGCCTGCCAGTACCGGTTGCCGACCCGCTGCTGTTCGACCAGCGCCTGCTGGCAGTAGCCGAGCGCCCGCCGGTGGTCGCCGAGCTGGATGTGGTACCAGCCGATGTTGTTGAGCGCGTTGGCCCGGCCGGCCGCGTGGCCGACGGCGTCGAACAGGTCGAAGGCCCGCCGCGCGTGGTGCAGAGCCTGCGGGTAGCGACCCCGGCGTTCGGCCAGGATGCCGAGGTTGAGTTGGGTACGGGCACTGCCGACCCGGTCGCCGAGCCCACCGTAGAGGTCGAGGGACTGCCGCAGGTGGTGCTGGGCCTCGTCGAACTCGCCCAGCCGCAGGCAGGCGATGGCCCGGTTGCGGTGGGCGCGGGCCTGGCCGTTCCGGTCGCCGACCCGGGCGGCGGCGAGCAGCGCCAGGTGTTGTGCGGCGGACTGGTCCTGCCAGGCTCCCAGCCGGTCGAGATAGGTGTTCATGGTCCAGGCGAGCTGCCAGGCGTGCACGTCGAAGCCGGTGGCGACGGCCTGGGCGACCACGGCGAGCAACACCCGGTGCTCGGTGGTGAGCCAGGTCCACGCCTCGGTGTCGTCGGCCAGGCCCGGCAGCACCGCGTCGGGATCTGCCGGGGGCAGACTGATGTCGTCCCGGTGGCGGTGCACCAGCAGGTCCGCGGCGTGTGCGGTGTGCAGGTAGTGGTCGAAGAGCCGGCCCAGCGCGGCGCGGCGCTCCGGGTCGGCGTCGGCCGTGCCGACCTGCTCGGCGGCGTAGGCCCGGAGCAGGTCGTGCAGGGCGTACCGGCCGGGGACGTGTTCGGTGACCAGGTTCGCCCGGGCCAGCGTCGCCAGCGACCGCCGGACCTCCGGCCCGGGCAGACCGGCGAGACTCGCCGCCGCCGGCACCGACAGGTCCGGTCCCGGGTGCAGTCCGAGCAGCCGGAACAGCCGCGTGCTGGCCGGATCCAGGTTCTGGAGGGACCAGGAGAAGACGGTCCGGATGTCGGTGCCGGCCTCGGCGCTGGCGAACCCGTCCAGGCTGGCCCGGGTGTCGCCGAGTTCGTCGGCGAGCCGGGCCAGCCGGAAGTCCGGGTGGGTGGCCGCGCGGGCGGCGACGATGGCGAGCGCCAGCGGCAGCCCGGCCGCGGCGGCGACGATCCGGTCGGTCGCCTCAGGTTCCCGGGCGACCCGGTCCGGACCGAGCCGCCGGCCGAGCAACTCGCGCGCTTCCGGCCCGGGTAACGGGTCCAGGACCAGCGGGTACGCGCCCATCTCGGCGACCAGGTCCGGCATCTGGTTGCGGCTGGTCACCACCACCAGGCAGCCCGGCGACCCGGGCAGCAGCGGGCGTACCTGGTCGGCGTCGTGGGCGTTGTCCAGCAGCACCAGCATCCGCCTGCCGGCGAGCAGGCTGCGGTAGAGCCCGGCCCGGGCGGCCAGCCCCACCGGGATCCGCTCCGCCGGCACGGCCAGGGCTTCCAGGAAGTCGCGCAACGCCTCCTCCGGGCTGGTCACCGGCCCGGTGGGGTCGAAGCCGCGCAGGTTGACGTAGACCTGCCCGTCGGGAAACCGGTCGGCCACCTGGTGCGCCCAGCAGACCGCGAGGGCGGTCTTGCCGATCCCGGCCGTTCCGCCGATGGCCGAGATCAGCACCGCGTCCGGGGCACCGGTCGACTCGGCCAGCAGTTCGGTCAGGGCGGCGACCTCCGCCGCCCGCCCCGCGAAGTGCCGCACCGCGGCCGGCAACTGCCGGGGCACCACCGACAGGTCGGAAGGCACCCCCGCCGGAGCAGGCCCGGCCGGCTCACTGGACGCCGCCGGCCCGGCCGGCTTCGACCGGTCGGCGGGCGCGAGGCGGGCGGCGTGGCGACCGATCTCGGTGTACGCCGCGGCGCTGAGCCGGTCGTCCGCCCGGGCGCTGTCCACGGCTCGCAACAACCGCCAGTGCGCGGCATCCCACCGGCTCAGGTCGGTCAGTTCCGCCGGGATCCGCGCACCCACCTGCTCGGCGTACGCCAGACAGGTCTGCACGTACGCGAGGACGAACTCCCAGTCCGGCAGCGACTTGGCGTTCAGCTTGTCGCTGAGTGTGGTGCGGGCGAGCGGCTTGCCCAACCGGGCGGCGACCGCGACCAGGCTGTTCAGTGACGGCGCACCGGCGAGTTGTCGTAGCCGCTTGAGTTCGGCGACGAACCGGAGCAGCGCCCCCCGACCGGTCTCCCGCATTCCGCACCTTCTCCCGGCGTACGGCACCTTCGCTCGGCGTCCGGGCACCCCGACCGGGCGTCGAGGAAGGTGGACCCAGGATAGTCCGGGCCGCCAATTCCATCGATCACCGTCGTACCAGGCCGGTCTGGTAGGCGATGACGACCAGTTGGGTACGGTCCCGGGCGTGCAGTTTGGTCATGGCACGCTGGACGTGGGTCCGGACGGTCAGCGGGCTGACCACGAGCCGCTCGGCGATCTCGGCGTTCGACCTGCCCTCGGCGGCCAGCACCAGCACCTCGCGCTCCCGTGCGGTGAGCACCGCCAGTCGGGCGACGGATCCGGCCGGCGGGTCCGGCTCGGCGGTGCCCAGGAACCGGCTGATCAGGGCTCGGGTCGCCGTGGGCGACAGCAGCGCCTCGCCGGCCGCGACGGTGCGGATCCCGTCGAGCAGCCCGTCGGCGGAGACGTCCTTGCCGAGGAACCCGCTGGCACCCGCGCGCAGCGCCCCGGCGACGTACTCCTCGGTCTCGAAGGTGGTGAGCACGAGCACCCGGGTGGCGGCGAGGGTCGGATCGGCGCAGATGGCGGCGGTGGCGGCGAGGCCGTCGACCCGGGGCATCCGGATGTCCATCAGGACGACGCTGGGCTGATGGGCGCGGGCCAGTGCCACCGCCTCCGCGCCGTCGGCGGCCTCGCCCACCACCTCCAGGTCGGGGTTGGCCTCGATCAGCAACCGGAAGGTCGCCCGGAGCAGCGCCTGGTCGTCGGCGAGCAGTACCCGGACGGTCCCGGGTCGGTCCTCGGCGGCGGTCACGGCCGGATCGGCAGTTCGGTGGCGACGGTGAACCCGCCCGAGGCGTGCGGTCCGGCCCGGAACCGGCCGCCCGCCGAGTGGGCGCGTTCGCGCATGCCGACGAGGCCGAAGCCCTCGCCCGGCGACCCGGCGGTGGACGCGGTGGGTGGCGCATCGTTGCTGACGGTGATGGTCAGCCGGTCCATGCCGTAGGCCAGCCGTACCGAGGCGGTGTCGGTGCCGGCGTGTCTGGTCACGTTGGTCAGGGCCTCCTGCACGATCCGGTACGCGGTCAGGTCGACGCCCGGGGAGAGTTGCCGCGCCTCGCCGTCGACGGTCACCTCGACCTCCAGCCCGGCGGAGGCGAACGCGGCGGTGAGTTCGGAGAGTTGCCCGAGCCCGGGAGCGGGTTCCAGCGGGGAGTTCGGGTCGTCGGGCTGCCGCAGCAGGCCGACCGTGGCCTTCAGCTCGCGTAGCGCGGCGGAGGTGGTGCCGGTCAGCTCGGCGAGGATCCGGGGGACCTGGTCGGAGCGGTCCCGGGCCAGGTAGGCGGCCGTACCGGCCTGGGCGTTGGCCAGGGCCAGGTGGTGGGCGACGACGTCGTGCAGCTCGCGGGCGATGCGTACCCGCTCCTCCGCGACGCGGTGCCGGGCCTCCTCCTCGCGGCTCCGCTCGGCGTACTCGGCGCGGGCCGTGACGGCTGCCAGGTTGTCGCGCCGGAGCCGGGTGGCCTCGGCCAGCGCGATCGGCAGCAGCAGGAAGAGCAGCGGGTTGAGGACGGTCAGCATCCAGGGGTAGCCGTAGTCGTCGCCGACGAGTGCCGGCACCACGACCGCGACGGTGGTCCCGAGGTAGTACCGCCGGGAGGTCCTGCCGGGAACCCGTACGGCCAACTCGTGCAGCGCGAGCATCAGCGGGGCGAGCAGTACCGGGGTGACCAGGTAGCCGAACCCGCCGGCGATCCCGGCACAGGCTGCCGTGACCACCACCACGGTACGCGGACGGCTGCGCCGCCACAGCAACGCCACCGCGCCGAGTACGGCCAGCGGCAGGGCGGACTGCCAGCTCAGGTTGTCGGTGTGGGAGAGGCCGCTGTTCAGCACGAAGGGGCCGGCGGCGGCGCAGATCATCAGGGCCACCAGGGCCACGTCGACGAGCCGGGGGTGCTCCCTGGCGTACTGGCTGATCGTCATGGCAGGCTCCGGCCGACGTGGTGGGTTCTATGGTCGATGATGCACCGCAGTGAGTCGCCCGGGTCTGCGCAGCTCAGCCGGCCGGTGACTCGCGGCCGGCGACCGGCACCGGGTCGACGGCCGAGGCACCCTCGATGGTGTGCCGGCGGCGGAGGGCCTCGCCTTCCAGGTCGAGGCGCGGCAGTAGCCGGTCCAGCCAGCGCGGCAGTGCCCAGGCCCGCTCGCCGAGCAGTGCGAGCAGGGCGGGCACCAGGGCCATCCGGACGACGAAGGCGTCCAGGAGTACGGCGGTGGCCAGGCTGAACCCGATCATCTTGATCATGGACAGGTCGGCGCCGACGAACCCGGCGAAGACGGCGACCATGATCAGCGCGGCGGCCACCACCACCCGGGCGCTGTGCCGGAAACCGGTGACCACGGCCTGGCGGGCGGGTTCCCCGCGCATGTGCGCCTCCCGCATCCGGGAGACCAGGAACACCTCGTAATCCATGGCCAGGCCGAAGATGATCCCCACCAGCATGATCGGCATCATGCTGATGATCGGCCCGGCCTGTTCGAGGCCGATCAGGTCGGCACCCCAGCCCCACTGGAAGACCGCGACCACCGCGCCGATCGAGGCGAGTACGGAGAGCAGGAAGCCGAAGACGGCCTTCAGCGGTACGAGCAGGGAGCGGAAGATCACCAGCAGCAGCAGGAAGGCCAGGCCGAGCACGATCGCCAGGTACGGGACCAGCGCCCCCGGCACCGTCCGGGCGATGTCGATCTCCACCGCCGTGGTACCGGTGACCAGGAACGTCGCGCCGGTTCCGGTCACGGTGCCGGGCCGGGCGTCGCGGATGCGCTGGATCAGGTCCCCGGTCCGTTCACTGGTCGGTGCGCTGGACGGGATCGCGGTGAACAGCGCGGTGTCGCCGGCCGGGTTGAGCTGTGCCGGGGAGACCGTCACCACGCCGGGGGTGGCGGCGATCGTGGCGCCGATGCGCTGTGCCGCCGCCTGCGGATCGGCCGCACCCCGGGCGTCCACCACGATGACCAGCGGACCGTTGACGCCCGGCCCGAAACCGGCGGCGAGCGCGTCGTAGGCCCGGCGTTCGGTGGTCGCGGTGGACCTCGTCTCGTCGCCGGGCATGCCCAGTCGCAGGTCCAGCACTGGAACGGCCAGCAGCACCAGGCCGGCGACCGAGCCGAGCAGCACGGCCACGGGGCGGCGCAGGACGAGCCGCGCCCATCGGGTACCGGCGTTGTCGGTCGTACCCGCCGAACCGGGTGCCCGGCCCCGGCGGACCCGCCGGGCGAGTACGGCGTCCGGGCAGAAGCCCAGCAGCGCGGGGACCAGGGTCACCGCGATCAGCACGGCGACGATCACCGCCCCGGCAGCGGTCAGCCCCATCCTGGCCGCCGTCGGTATCCCGACCGCGGCCAGCCCTGCCAGCGCGATGACCACGGTGAGCCCGGCGACCACCACCGCCGACCCGGCGGTGCCGACGGCCAGGCCGGCGGCCTCCCCGGACGGGTGCCCGCCGGCTCGCTCCTCCCGGTAGCGGGAAACCACGAAGAGGGCGTAGTCGATGCCGACCGCGAGCCCGAGCATGGCGGCCAGGGTGGTGCTGGTGGTGGAGAGCCCGAAGAACCCGCCGACGGTGAAGATCGCCAGCATGCTGACGCCCACCCCGAGCAGCGCGGTCAGCAGCGGCAGTCCCGCCGCCACCAGCGAGCCGAAGGTGACCAGCAGGACCAGCGCGGCGAGCCCGATCCCGACCAGTTCGCTCACTCCGCCGACCTGTGGCGGGCTGGCCAGCACCGGCCCGCCGACCTCCACCGTCAAGCCCGCCGTCCGGACCCGGTCGACCGCCTCCCGCAACTGCTGCCGGCTGGCGTCGGTGAGGTCGTCCGCCGGCGCCGTGTAGGTGACCATCGCGTACGCGGTGGACCCGTCCGCACTCACCGCCCCGACCTGGAACGGGCCCACGGCGGCGACGACCTGGGCGCCCTGGGACGCCTCGGTGACCAGCCGGTCGATCGTCGCGCGGTTGTCGGCGTCGGTCACCTTCTCGCCGGGCGCGGCGACGAAGACGACCCGGGCGCTCGCCCGCTCGGCGTTGCCGGGGAAGCGCTGCCGGATCAGCTCGAACGCGTCGCTCGCCTCGATCCCCGGGATCGTCCCGGAGTCCTCCGGCAGTTCCGCCGCGGTGCTGGCCGCGAAGCCGACGCCGGCCAGCACGGCCAGCCAGACCAGCAGGACAGACCAGCGTCGGCGGAAGGCCAGCCGGCCCAGTCGGTAGAGAAACATAGCCACGGGACAGGTGCCTCCGGATCGGGATCGGTTGCCCCTCAGACTCGGCCCCGGACACCGTCCCGTCGTCGTGCCGCTGCGGACACCTCGAGTACTGAGATCGCAGTACTCCGGCTCCTCGGTCTGGCAAGCTGTACCCAGGGACCGCAAACACCCGCGCCGCCCGGCAGCAGGTCTGGGTACGGATACTCAGCGCCGGACCGGCACCACGACTCAGGCATCCGGCACCGTCCCCGCCGACACTGCTGTGATGACCGAGACGTTGCGCCGGTATCCCGCTCCGTCCACATTCACGTCACCAGGTCTGACCCTCCGCGAGCGCTGGTGCCGGGCCCGCCTGTCGTTCGCCGGGCGGCTCCGGACAGCCGTGCTCCGGCTGGCCCTCCGGCATCCGGCCGGCTGGCGGTGGCTGGCCGGCCGGCACCACCCGGTCTTCGACCGGCTCGCGGCGGCGCACGCGCGGGCGGTCTGTGCGCTCGCCGCACTGGACGTCCCGGCGTACCGGGCCTTCCTGCGGGCCCGACCGGCCGGTGTGGACGGACAGGTCCGGCGCCGGCTCGACGAGTTCCCGGAGACCGACAAGGAGAACTACGTCGTACCGCACGACGCCGCCCGGCGCTGCTGGGGTGGCCGGCTGCCGGCCCGGGGTGTGGTGGTCGACGAGTCGGCCGGCTCGTCGGGCCGGCCGTTCAACTGGCCGCGCGGCGAGCGGGAACTGCGCGCGGTGCACCATGACATCGCCGGCTACACCAGCCTGGTCTTCCCGATGCGCCGACCCTTCGTCGTGAACGCCTACTCGATGGGCGCCTGGGCGACCGGGACCACCACCGGGACCGCGATGGCCCGGATCGCGGTGGTGAAGAACACCGGTCCCGACCTCGGCAAGATCATCGACACGTTCCGTGAGTTCGGCCCGGACTTCGACTACCTGGTGACCGCGTACCCGCCGTTCCTGAAGCACCTGCGGGACCGGCTCGACGCCGAGGGCTTCGACTGGGCCCGCTACCGGATCTCCGCCAGTTGCGGCGGGGAGGGGATGACCGAGGCGCTGCGGAGCTATCTGGAGGAGCGGTTCCGCCGGGTACGGTCGGCGTACGGGGCGTCGGACCTGACCATCGGGATCGGTGCGGAGACCGCGTTCACGGTCTGGCTACGGCGTCGACTGTGGACGGATCCCGGGTTCCGGGCGGCGCTGCTCGGCGAGCGGGAGCAGCGGCTGCCGATGGTGTTCCAGTACAACCCGCTCGCCACCTATCTGGAGACCAACGAGCGGCGCGAACTGCTCTGCACGGTGACCAGCCTGGACGTGCTCCAGCCCCGGCTGCGCTACAACGTCGGCGACGAGGCGGTGCTGCTGCCGTACCGGAAGATCCTCGACCTGGTCCGCGCCGACCCGGGCCGGCGGGCCGAGTGGCACGCGGCGGTGGCCGGCGAGCGGATGACCCTGCCGTTGCTGCTGCTCTTCGGCCGGCGCGACTCGACGGTCTCCTACCTCGGCGCCAACCTCTACCCCCAGGACGTCGAGTACGGCCTCTACGCCGGCAACCCGTACGCGGCCGAGATCAGCCGGTTCCGGCTGGCCCTGGCCGAGGACACGGGACTGGAGACCCGGCCGGTGGTGCACCTGGAACTGCGCCGCCCGCTGGCCGGACCGGTCCGGGACGCCCTCGCCACGGCCTGCCGGGACGGGGTACGCCGGCACCTCGCCGCCGTCTCCCGGGACTTCGCGCAGTCGTTGACCGAGGACCCGACCGCCGGCGAGCTGCGGGTGGAACTGCACGAGGCGGGGACCGGCCCGTTCGCCGGCGAACAGAAGATCAAGAACGTCTACCTGCTGGGAGGTTGAGGCATGCGTACCCGGGATTTCTCCCAGGCTCCGGCGCAGGCCCGGGCCGGCGCGATGTTCATCGGCGCGACCCGCTACCGGAGCCCGCTGGCGATCCTGCGGCTCTGGCCGGTCTGGCTCCGGATGCTCCGCGACCTTCGGCGGATGTCCGGATACCGCTGGCATACCGTCTACTGGGAGTTCCCGTTCACCCTCGGCACCATCGCGTTCTTCGCCGACCGGGACGCGATGCTGCGGTTCGCCCGCTCCCGACACCACCGGAGGCTGATGATGTGGGTCACCGACGGCACCCGGAACGCGACCGCCGGCTACATCCGGCTCTACACCGCCGAACCGGACGGCTACTCTAACGGGGCGTGGCGGGCCGAGTCCACCGAGATGGCGCACATCCCGACCTTCACCCCGCTGGGCACGGAGTCGACCGGGCCGGCGGTGCGGCGATGACCACCGCCGCGACGACCAGGCTGGAACGCGTCGTCGACCGGCGCGGCCTGCGGGACTTCCTCGCCGTCACCGACCGGGTGTACGCGGACGAGCCGCGCTTCGTGCCCCCGGTCCGCGCCCAGGTGCGGCGCTGGTGGCGCGCGGGCGTGCCGATGTACCTGCTCCGGGATGCCGCTACCGGGGTAGCGGTGGGCCGGACCACGCTGCACACCGACGCCGCCCTCGACACCAAACTCGGCCGGCGGTGCCAGCTCTTCGGGCTGACCGAGTTCACCGAGGCGGCGGCGGAGCCGCTCTTCGAGGCGATCACCGCCGCCGGCCGGGCCGCCGGCGACCGGGAGACGCTCTTCGGGCCGGTGGCGTTGCTGCCCAACGAGTCCGGCGGGGTCATCACCTCCGGGTACGCCGACCGGGGTTTCGTCGACAGCGCCTACAACCCGCCGAGGTACGTGACCGCCTACGAGTCGTACGGCTTCGTCCGGCGGTTCGAGTCGGACACCTGGATCTGCCCGGTGACGCCTGATCCGCTCGGCTCCGAACCGGTCGGCTCCGATCGGGCCGGCTCCGAACCGGGCGGCTCCCTACCGCTCGTCGACGATCCGGAGTTGCGGGTGCACCGGGGCGACCTGCGGCGGCTGGACGAGCAACTGCACATGGTGCGCGACCTGCTGAACGCCTCCTTTGCCCAGCTCGGCTACTACACCGAGATCTCGTTCGACGAGCTGCGCGAGCAGACCGACGGGCTGGCGTACCTGCTGGACGAGTCGTTGCTGCTCTATCTGACCCGGGCGGACCGGCCGGTGGCCTTCGTACTCTGCATCCCGGACATCAGCGAGTTCGTGATCCGGGTACGGGGCAACCTCAACCTGGTCAACCAGCTCCGGCTGCTGGCGACCCGACGGCGCTACCGGCGGGAGGCGGTGCTGATCGTCAAGGGCGTACTGCCGGACTGCCAGGGGCGCGGCTACCAGCGGCTGCTCTCGGCGCAGCTTCGCCGCAACCTGCACGCCGGGGGATACCGGACGCTGCGCAGCACGTACGTCGGGCGGGACAATCCGGCCTCGGCCGCGCAGTTCCGGGGGATGGGCGGCCGGCCGCTGCACGGGTACACCTTCTACGAGAAGGCGTTGTAGGTGGACGTCGCGGCGTTCCGGGCGCTGGAGCCGCTCTGCTGGCGGGCGCCGAGCGCGCACAACACCCAGCCGTGGCGGCTCGACCACCGGACGGCGGAGATCCGGGTGGGCTGGGACCCGTCCGACGCGCTGCCGGCGGCCGACCCGTCCGGGCGGGACCTGTGGCTGTCGCTCGGCGCGTTCGTCGAGACCTGCCTGGTCGTCGCGGCCGACGCCGGGCTGCGGGTCGGGTTCGTACCGGACCACTGTGCCGAGGAGCGTCGGGTGGGCTGGCTGCGGGCAGCCGGGAGCCGTTACGACAGCCCGTTCGGGGCGGCGGAGGTGCGCGGGCGGCGTACCCACCGGGGGCGGTTCACGGCGGGCCCGCCGGCCGAGGTCGTGGCGGCCGTCGACGCGCTCGCCCGGGAGGTCGGCGGAGCGGTCCGGGTGGTACCGGACGCCGACCTGCTGGCCCGACTGCTCCGGCTCGCCGACCGGCACCTGTACGCCGATCCAGCGGTGGTCGGCGAACTGCGGTACTGGCTGCGGCTCCACCCGGGGCACCCGGACTACCACGCCGACGGGCTCACCGACCGCTGCCTGCGGCTGTCCCGGGCCGAGGCGACCGGACTGCGCGCGGCACTGGCGGCGTACCCGATGCTGCGCCGGCTGGGGCTGCCCCGGCTGCTCGGCACGGCCGCCGGCAACCCGCTCGCGCTCGGCGGTGCCGTGCTGGTCCTCGTCGGACCCTCCGAACTGGACGATACTGGCATGGTCGGGCTGGGGCGGGTGCTGATGCGGGTCTGGCTGACCCTGCACGCGGCCGGGGTGGCGGCGCATCCGCTGAGCCAGCTCGTCGACGCGCCCACCACCCGCGACGCGCTGGGCGTGGTGCTGGGCGTGCCGGCCGAGCGGCTGCTGCACGTCGCCCGGGTCGGTCGGCCGGCCGGTACGGCGCCGCCCTCGGCACGCCGGATCGGCGGCATCGCGCACGCCGGCCACTGAGCCTTTTTCAACCTGAACCGCGCGGCGCATGCGCCCCGACTTCCACCTGCGGCCAACGGCGGACCGCAAGGGGAGGTTGAAAAAGGTTCACTGAGCGCGCGACCGGTGCCTTGTCCACCTCCCCGTGCGGTCTCCGGCGGAGCCGCGACGTCGGACGGGGTGCCAGAGCGCCACCCGGTTCAGGTGGAGAAGGTCCAGTGGTGATCAAGGGCGTCCGGCCTATCGGGAAGCCGGGCCGATCTCGACCACCCGGGCCCAGTCCGGCGGCGTGTCCGGTACGTAGTCGGGATCGTCCTCGGACCAGGACCGGGCCGCCGTCGGTCGGGGGAACAGCCCCACCACCGTCCGGCAGGCCGGCCGGGCGGCCGGCCAGGGGGTCTGGCCGTCGGTCAGTACCACCACGACGTCCGGAGCGGGCCGGGCCCGCAGCACCTTCGCGAAGCCGGTACGCAGGTCCGTCCCACCGCCGCCGACCAGCGGAATCCCCTCGGCCCGGCACAGCCGGTGCACGGTCCGGGCCGCCGCGTCACACGACAGTACGCTGACGAGGTCACGCCGGCCGCCCACCGCACGACCGATCGCGGCGACCTCCAGCAGCGCGCTGCCCAGTTCGGCGTCGCTCACCGAACCGGAGGTGTCGATCACCACCGAGACCCGGGGCGGTCTGCGGCGCAGGCTCGGCAGGATCACCCCGGGCAGGCTGGCGGAGCGTCGTGCCGGCCGGCCGTAGCTGTAGTCGTCGCCCGCGCCGGGCCCGTCGGCCGCCGAGCGGATGGCCGCGCCGAGCAGGTTCCGCCACGGCTGCGGCGGATGGAACGCCTCCTCCGCCCACCGCTGCCACCCCCTCGGTGCGGTACCCGGCCGGGCGGCGATGCCCTGGGCGACCCGGAACCGGACGGCGTCCCGCTCCTGCTCGGTGAGCCCGTGCGCGCCGTCCGGCCCCAGGTCCCACTCCCGGTCCAGCCCGTCTGCACCACTGCCGCAGTCCAGCCAGACGAAGTCCTGGAGGTACGGCCCGAGCCGGAACTGCCGCAGGTAGTCCTCCATCAGCTCGCCCGGGGAGAGGCCCAGCGACCCCGGTTCGACGGCGCCGTCGGGTCGGGCCAGCCCGTCCCCGTACACGTCGTCGTTGATCTCGCAGTCCGCCGCGATGTTCATCCGCAGCCGTTCCCCCGGCCCGACCAGGCCACGCCGTACGGCGACCCGGTCACCCCGGCCGTGGTGGTCGCGGAGCAGGTGGGAGACCTCGTGCACCCACACTCCGGCCAACTCCTCCACCGGGGTCCGGTCCACGAACGCGGGCGAGACGTAACACCGCCAGTGCCGGTCCACGGCCATCGTCGGTACCCGGCGCGACTCCACGACGTGCAGCGCGAAGAGCGCCGTCGCCAGGTAGGGCCGGACCCGGGCGGCGTGCAGCCGGGCGGTGAAGAGCTTCTCGGTGTCGAGGGCACCGGCCTGCCCGGCCGGGTCGGAGACCGGGGTCACCGGCCCGGCCGGCAGCGGACTGGGGCGGGTCATCGGCCGCTCCCGGCGGTGGCGGCGACCCGGGTGGCGACGCCGTCCGCCCGCCGGGTCAGCGAGACCACCCCGGCGAGCCGGTCGATCGACTCCGGCAGGTCCCAGTCGGGTTGGCGGAGCGCGGCGAGCGTGCTCGCGGGTACCACCACCAGGTCCGGGGCGCCGGTCTCCAGCGCCCGGACCAGCAGTTTCCAGGCCGCGTCCCAGCGGGACCGGTCGGGGAGCTTCCGGACCGCCTCGACCACTCCGTCGAGTACGGCCTGTCGCAGGTCACCCCGCTCGGGCAGGTCGGCCCGGGCAGGGTCGGCGAGCAGCAGCTCGGGGTCCGGCAGGTCCAGCCGGTCCAGGCTGGCCAGCAACTCCAGCCCCGGGCCGTCGCCGACGGTGCCCCGGACCAGCATCGACAACACCTCCCGGGAGGTGTCGGCCGCGGTGCCGAAGGCGACCAGCCGCAGCGTCATGTCCCAACTGCGTGGTGACGGCCACGGGCCGCCCCGGCGGGCCTCGTTGTCGGGCAGCCGGTGTACGAGGCCGGGGCGGGCGGTCAGGAACTCGCACACCGCGCGCCGGGCGAACGCCACCGCCTCGGGCAGCCGCTCCGGGTCGAGCCGGGGCAGCGCGGCCCGGGGCCAGGTCCCGCCGAGCCCCCGGACCACGACCTGGTGGTCGTACGTCCACTGTAGATGCACGAAGCGGTTGGCCAGCGGTGGGCTCAGTTCCCAGCCGTCGGCGGCCGAGGAGCGTGGATTGGCGGCGGCGACGATCCGTACGCCGGGCGGGAGCCGCAGCGCCCCGACCCGCCGTTCCAGCACCACGCGGAGCAGTGCGGCCTGCACGGCTGGCGGTGCGGTGGAGAGTTCGTCCAGGAAGAGCAGTCCCCGGCCGGCCCGGACCAGGCGTACGGCCCAGTCCGGCGGGGCCATCGGCACGCCCTGGACCGCCGGATCGTCGCCGACCACGGGCAGGCCGGCGAAGTCGGACGGTTCGTGCACGCTGGCGATCACCGTGGTCAGCGGCAGGTCGAGGGCCGAGGCGAGCTGGTTCAGCACGGCCGTCTTGCCGATTCCCGGCTCACCCCAGAGCAGTACCGGCAGGTCGGCGGCGACGGCCAGGGTCAGCGCCTCCAACTGCGGGTCGGGCCGAGGCTCGGTGGCGGTGTCGCCGAGCAGGGCGAGCAGGTCGGCGGCGACGTCGAGCTGGCCGGCCCCCGCCAGCTCGGCCGGAGCGTTCCGGCACTCTCGCCGAGACGGCGTGCCCGGCAGTGCACCCGGAACGGCAGCCGGAGCAGGGGCGGGGGCCGAGGATGCGAAGCGGACGGGGGAGGCGATAGCGACGGCAGGGGAGGCGGTGGCGACGGCGGGCGAGGCGGCAGCGACGGCTGGGGAGGCAGGGGAGGCGGTGGCGACGGCGGGGGAGGGCGCGGACGGGACGGGGATACGCATGTGAGATCACCTTGGGTCGAGTCGAGGGCCGGGTGGGGCAGCAGCCCGGGCCAGGGAGTGGAGGAGGACGAGTCGCGCGGGTCAGCGGGCGGACGCGTGCCGCGGATGTGCCCGGGAGGTACCCGAGGGTCGGGCGACCCGCCGAGACAGCTCCCGGCGGTACCCGTCGAGCCCGCTGGCCGGGTGCGGTGCGGACGCGCCGAGCCCTGCCCGATACAGCCCGTGCGAGACCCGGCGGAGCGCTGCCGTCTCCAGTTCGTCCCACAGCGCGCCGCCGCGGAGCAGCGCGTCCGGTCCGAGGAGCCGTTCGACCGTGGCCACGGCACCGTCGGTGTCGCCGTGGTCCAGCCGGGCGCGGATGTCGCCGAGGTTCTCGGGCTGACGGTGTGCGCCGTCGATCGCCAGCAGACAGGGCAACGGGGTGCCGGTCAGCGCGGCCAGCAGTTCCTCGCGGCGGATCTCGGCGGGATCGTGGTCCAGCGCGACGAGTGTGCCGTCCAGTACGCCGATCCGGTGCCGGACGCCCCGGCACTCGACGTACCGCGGTCCGGGCCCGTCGGTCGGGTCCGGCCGGGTCTCGGCGACCGGCCGGTCCGGTACGAGCGCCGAGGCGACCAGCGGGTGCAACCCGTCGGCCCCGATCAGCCCGGCCCGGAGCAGCGCCAGGTCGGGCAGTATCCAGGTGGCCGCGTCCGGCAGTACCGGTAGCCCGGAGGGGTGGTCCCGCACCGGCGCCGCCCGGATCCGTAGCCCGACGGGGCCGCCTCCCGGATCCGGCACCAGATCCAGCAGCAGCCGGTGCCGGGAGCCGAGCCGGACGGTGGCGGTGTGGCCGCTGCTGCCGTCCGCGTCGAGCAGCAGTTCCGCCTCGGCGGCCCAGCGCTGCACCGCGCAGTCGAAGCCGTCCGGCACGGGCCACTGGCTGCTGGACACCGCCTGGCGGCGGCTGGCCGGCTGCTCGGGCCGTCCCGTGTCGAGCCGGCCGGCGCCGGGTTGCCGCTCCGCCCCGGACCGGACCCGCAACTCCCCGGCCTGGCGTACGTCCCAGAGGTGCCGGTGCAGGTCGAGCCGGAACCGTCGGTCCGGACGGGGGTGCGGATGTGGCCCGGCCGGTTCGGCCGGCCGTGCCGGATCCCACAGCGCGAGGCTGATCCGCTGCCCGGCGTCCGCCCAGGCCGGCGCGGTCCGGGCCACCAGGTGCGGGGTGCCGGCGTCCGTCCCGGGGTACCGGGCCAGCGAGATGGTCAGGCCCGGTCGCAGCAACCCGTCCGGAGCGACCCGGGGCAGGTGCCAGCGCAGCAGGTCAGGTGCGAGATGGCGGAGGTCGGCCCGGAGCCGGTCGGCCAGTTCGCGGCCATAGGTGCGCGCCACGGAACGCGGTCGCAGATCGATATCGACGCGTGCGGCGGCGCAGGCCCCGGCCCAGTCGCCGAGAGTACGGCGGGCGGTAGCCAACTCGATCATCGGGAGCGGCACGGCGAACTCGCGTACGCGCCGCCAGAAGGAGAGCCGGGAGTCTCTGTCCACAGTCGATGGGTGCATCAGCACTCACCTTGCGTGGACTGGACCCCCAATCTGCTGAATGAGGTATTCATCGCCGAGCAGCCTACCGCCTCCCGTCCCGGCGGGCCAGTCAGGTTGGAGCCGGACCTCCGCGACGGGCACAGCCTCACGCCGGTTCGGGGCCTGGCCGCAGTTTCGCGCGCGACACCGGTGCATCGTCGACCGGCCCCATGGCGAACACGACCAGGGCGGTCTGGCCATCGTGGGAGTCACTCTTGGCGGTGGGTTCCATGGCGACGACCAGCCAGCGCCCGTCCGGCGACCAGGCGAGATGTTCGAGCCGCGCCGTCAGTTGGCGTCCCATGATGATCTTCTTGTCGGCCATCCGCCATACGCAGAGCTCATACGGGCACTGCTCGCGCGCCCGGCCGGTAAGGTAGTGCAGCTTCCGGCTGTGGCTCCCGACCGCGAGATAGTTGCCGTCGGGGTTCGCGGCGAGCGCGAACAGCCGCTCCGGGGCGGGCAGCACGGTGTCGACGACCTCTCCGGTCGCCGGGTCGACGACGTAGAGGTTCTCCTGCGCCCCGAGGAACAGCCGGGACCCGTCCCCGGAGAAGCCCTCGCACTGGATCGGATCCCACTGCCCGGCATGGGCGACCTGGCGATGGGGCGAGTGCGCGGTGGGGAGCAGGTCGTAGCCGCCCTCGCCCGCGCCGTTCGGACCGATCCGGTAGGCACCGTCGTGGGAACGCCGGAGCCCGGCCTGGAAGGGAGCCTCGACCTCCGTCCGGGCGTCGACGTCGAAGGCCCACTGTGGCTGGACGCCGAATTCGTTGTCGTCGGGGAGGGTCTTGACGGTGACGATGTGCTCACCCGGCACCCACATCACCTGCGGCACGATCCACTCCTCACCCGCGGAGGTGTGCAGTAACTCGGTCCAGTCCGCGGTGTCGTGGACCCAGACCCGGTTCTGGTCGCTGCACGTGGCCAGGTATCTGCCGTCATCGGAGAAGGCCAGTGAGCTGATGTGGTCGTAGCTGAGGTCGCCGGTGGCGGTGCGGAACGGGTGTAACACCTGTGCGGGGTTGCTGAGGTCCGGAATGTGCGACGACTCCTCGGCCGTCCAGGTGTCGGCGTTGACCGGGAACCCCGTCGTCCCCCATGCGTCCCCCGCACGCAGCGGCTCCAGCCAACGCTGGTCGGTGACCCACACGTCGTACTCGAACTGGACCAGCAGGTCCTCGTCCTTCCAGCCACCGTCGTCCTCGTAGTAGAAGTCGTGCAGCCGCTCCCACTGCTCCTCGGTCGGCGGATGGTTGGCGGCGGCGACCCGCTCGACCCGGGACACGAACCGGCGTGCGTTGGCGTCGACCCATTCGAAGTCCAGCGCGTGGTCCATATCCACCAGTCGCGCCAGGGAGGCGGCCCGGGAATCCTCCGGCTGCTCGATCGCCTGCTGCCACAGCAGATGGAAGAAGAAGCCGACGTCGTCCGGCGCGGACTCGTGGCTCCGGTACGCCGTGTCGTAATAGACCACGAAGACCTTGAACCTGATCCGGAGTTCCTCCGGGTCGACGGAAAGCACCCGTACGCCGTACAGGTCGGTCGACATCGTCGTCTCCTCAAGGGGATCTATGGGGCAGAGCGCACCGAATACTGCCACAGGCCCCCGACGCTGCCCCGCCCGTGCGGCGTCGACCACCTCGCTGTCGTGTGTGGCCGGAGATGGCGTTACTGCACGGCCGATTGTCGTCGGGACAACCGCCGTGCCGGGGCGACGGTTCGGGGCGGCCCATCGGGTGATCAGGCAGGTCAGCTCCGGTGGCGGGGTACCCAGGCGATGAGGGTCACAGGCGCTCCTGGAGGCGGGTACGGAGGTCCGCGTAGTCGTGGTCCGGGAAGAGTTCCGGGAACACGTCGAGCATGGTCCGTAGGTCATCCCCAACACCCGCGAGGCCACTCTCGGTCAGGTCCACGTCGGCGTACAGGTACTGCCAGCCGTTCGTCCCCCTGGTGACGAGGAGCGTGTCGATGTACTGGGCATAGTCGAGGTCCAGTTTCAGTTCCCCGTCGGAACTGTCGTAGTACCAGATCTCCGGCGAGAGGAGCCCCGTCGCGGCGGGCGGGATGCCCAGTGCCGCGAGGGTGCCTGCCCCGGTCCTGGCGTGCTCGTCGAAGATGCGGAACCCCGAGTAGAGAACGCGCCGTTCCGGGTCGAGGTCCTCGTGGATCAGGTGCTCACCGGTGGCGAAGAAGGCGGCGGAGAGATGGCGCAACGAGAACTCACCGCTCAGGCTCGACTCGCCCCTCCTGAGCCTCCAATGGCAGGAGATTCCGTCGAACCGGAGGAAGCCGCGCCGCAGTTCCGGAGCGAGTCGGATGCCGTGCCACTCCTCGAAGAGGGCGAAGGCATCCGGAGCCTCGCCGAGGCCCTCCTCGACGTTCCCCCTCTCCTCGTAGAACACCTCCACCCCTGCGGCGGCCTGGAGTTCGTCCAGCATCCGGCGGTATCTGAGTTCCTGTTCGGTGAAGCGGGTCATGACGCCATGATCCCTTGGATTTCTAGGTATCGCTCTGCACGCCCTGGGCTTCCACCCTCGATCCGGCTGCGCCAGTGGGTGGCCGTCACGACCGAACGCCTCCGTCGTCACGGTCGCTGACGGCGGACGCGTCGTCTTCTCCAGACCTTTCGCGACGCGCCGGCCGAGATCACCCCCGAGCTGACCGGCGCGCGGCGGCTATCCCATGGTCGAGTCTGTTCACAGCACAAAATCGGTCCACTGGGGACGACCAATGTCTCCATCTTCGACCGCAAGTTGCGATCGTACCACTCGCCGGCAAACACGCTCCGTGAGCCCGCTGCCGATCGGGGCATCATACAGAATGACTTCCGAAACCTCCTACTCATGATGAACATCTGATGACGGTTGTAAATAACTCTCAGTAGTTGCGGGGGCGGGGTGGGCGTTCATGAAGGTTGCTCGATGGCTACGTTCCCTGATAACGTCTGATTCACTCCCGTCTAGATCCTCATGACGGGCTGCTACGTCAGTGCGGGGGCCTGACAACCCCCGATGAAAGGGGAGCAGATGTTCGAGAAACTCGAGATGCTCGGCGACCGACTGCTGAGCAAGTTCGTGCCGACCACCAGTGCGGCGGCGAGCTGCCCCTGTGGCCCGTACCCGTACACGGGTCCCTGCTACTACTACCCCTCCTGCGGCGGTGGCCTGCACCGCGACTGCTACTGCGCGAACAGCGCCCAGATCATCGAGTGCACCGGCTGCCACTAGTAGCTCCTGAATCGCTGGCGTACGTCGTTGCCTGGACTAAGGAACGTCCGGGACTTGCGTGCTGGCGACAGCGGTGGGTCAGCAAACGTTAAGGCGTACGCCGAATCGAGTCACCGTATCGATTGGCCGGCTGCTGCCATCCTTCGTGAGGATTGGCGGCGGCCGGTTCGGTATTAACGGATCGGCTCTCTGAATATGTGTCACTTCTCGAGTTGCTGCTCCGGCAAGCATCGACACGGCGTGGTGGCAACGAGTCCGCACGGTAGGACACGGTAGGAACGGAAAGGACGGGGTCGGCATGTCTGTTGCTGTGGTGGTTCTGTGTATCGTCGTCACGCTGCTCAACCTGATTCTGACGCTAGGGGTGATCCGGCGGCTGCGGAACCATTCCGAGCAGTTGCTGAGCATCTCCATGGCGGTGCCACGACCGCAGCCCCTGATCGCAGTGGGCAAGCGGCCTTCCCCGTTCCGGGCCACCACCGTGGACGGCGCCCAGGTCAACGAGGCTGACCTGGCCCGGGACGGCGCGATGGCCGGCTTCTTCTCCACCACCTGTTCGTCCTGCGCCGAGTGGCTCCCCCGGTTCGTCGAGGCGGCCCGGGCCCTGCCGGCCGGGCCGCGTCACGTCCTGGCCGTGGTGGTCGCCGAGAAGGCGGCCGACGCCGCTGACATGGTCGAGCAGCTCCGTGGGATCGCGATGGTGGTCGTCGAGGAACGGAAGGGCCCGGTGGGCGAGGCGTTCGAGGTCACCGGCTACCCGGCGATGTGCCGTCTGGACGAACACGGGGCGGTGGTGACCACCCGGCCCGCGGACGTGGTGGCGGTCCCGGTCGCCGCATGATCGGCCTCCCCGGTGGCCCGGGAGGTACTACGGAGCGGATCACCTTCCGGGTGATGGTCGGCCACGCCCGGACCGCCGCCGCCCTGGCGCTGCGCGCGGCTCCGTGGATACTCGTCGGGCTGCTCGCGCTGGCCGTCGCGACCGGGCTGATGCCCGTGGCGGTCGCCTGGCTCACCCGGCTGGTCCTCGACGGTCTGATCCTGAGCCGGGCCGAAGCGGTGCTGGTCTGGCTGACCGTGGCCCTGGCCGCCGCCGGGATCGCCGTGGTGATTCTGCCCCGCCTGATCCGCTACGCCGAGGCGGAACTGGGCCGCCGGGTACGGGTGCACGCGGTGGACCGGCTCTACCGCGCGGTCAACGAGCGGTTGCGCGGTCTCGCGAAGCTGGAGGACCCGACGTTCCACACCCGGCTCCAGCTCGCACAGCAGGCCGGCGGCACCGGCCCGGGGGACCTGCTGACCAACGCGACCGGCATCGGGCGGAACGCCCTGACCGCCGTCGGCTTCCTGGCCACCCTGTGGCTGATGAATCCCTGGCTGGTCGTGGCCGTCGCGGTGGCCGCGGTTCCCACCCTCCGGGCGGAGATCCTGCTGAGCCGGCTCCGCACCGCGACGATGTGGCGGGTCGGGTACGCCGGACGCCGGCAGTACTTCTACGCCAACCTGCTCAGCGAGCCCCGAGGAGCGAAGGAGATCCGGCTCTTCGGGCTGGGCGTGTTCTTCCGGGACCGGATGCTCCACGAACTGCACTCCGCCAACACCGACAGCCGGGCCGTCGACCGGAAAGATCTGAAGATCCAGACCCTCCTCGCCCTCCTCGGGGCGGTGACCGCCGGCGGAGGGCTGGTCTGGGCGGTCATGGCGAGCCGCTCCGGCCAGCTCAGCGTGGGGGACGTCACGGTCTTCGTGGCCGCGGTCGCCGGGGTCCAGGGTGGCCTCTCCGGGATCGTGAGCCAGTTCGGCGCCGCCCACCACGCGCTGATGATGCTGGACCACTACCACGTGGCGACCACGGTCGAACCCGACCTGCCGGTTCCGGCGGCGCCCACACCGGTACCCGCGCTGACCGTGGGGATCGAGTTCCGGGACGTGTGGTTCCGCTACGGCCCGGACCGGCCGTGGGTGCTGCGCGGCGTGAACCTCACGATTCCCGCCGGCGGGGCCGCCGCCCTGGTCGGGCTGAACGGCTCCGGCAAGAGCACCGTGGTCAAGCTGCTGTGCCGGCTGTACGATCCGGGCCGGGGCGAGATCCGCTGGGACGGTGTCGACCTGCGGGAGTTCGACCCGGCCGAGCTGCGGCAGCGGATCGGCACGGTGTTCCAGGACTACACCGAGTACGAACTCTCGGCGGCGGAGAACATCGGCCTGGGTGACCTGACCGGCCTGCGGGACCGGCGGCGCGTCGAGGCGGCTGCCCACCGCGCCGGAGTGCACGAGACACTGACCAAGCTCCCCAAGGGGTACGACACGATGCTGACCCGGATGTTCCTCGAGGGCATCGACAAGGAGGACGCCGACACCGGAGTACTGCTCTCCGGCGGCCAGGGGCAGCGGCTGGCCCTGGCCCGGGCGTTGATGCGGGACGACCGGGACCTGCTGATCCTCGACGAACCCAGCTCCGGACTGGACGCGGAGGCGGAGGCGGAGATCCATGTCCGGCTCCGGGACCACCGCGCCGGCCGGACCAGCCTGCTGATCTCGCACCGCCTCAACACGGTCCGGGACGCGGACCGGATCGTGGTGCTCTCCGACGGTCAGATCGTCGAGTGCGGTGACCACCCGACGTTGCTGGCCGAGTCCGGGATCTACGCCCGGCTGTTCAACCTCCAGGCCCAGGGCTACGTCGCGGCGGCACCGGCATGAGGTGGCTGCCGCTGGCCGTGCTGCTCGTCGTCGCCGTCACCGCGTGGCTGGCGTGGCTGCGCCGCGCCCATCTCGTGGTCACCGTACGTGGCCCCAGCATGGTGCCGACCTACCAGCACGGCGACCGCCTGCTGGCCCGACGTCGCGCCGGCCGTCGGGTACGGGTCGGTCAGGTGGTCGTGGTCGACCTGCCGGAACGACTCCGGCCGATTCCCGAGTGGGTCACCCCCGAGGAGTCCCTCGCCAACCGACGGGTCATCAAGCGGGTAGCGGCGGTCGCGGGTGATCCGGTGCCGTTCCGCATCGACGACTCGCCGGTGGTGCCCCCCGGTCAGCTCGTGCTGTTGGGCGACAACCCCGACGGCAGCGGTGACTCTCGCCTCTACGGGTACGTGCCCACCGACGCGGTGGTGGGCGTGGTGCTCCGACCACTGCACGGCCAGGCTCCCGCCGTACCGGTCAAGCCCGAACCCCGGGCCGATCCCGTGCGGGTGCCCTGTCCCGACGAGCGGCACGTAGCGCACCGGCCCGTCGATCGGGGTGAACGGTGACCCTCGCCCTCCACCACGTCCCGTCGGTCGGCGGACGAGCGGGCGGATGGCGTCGGGACGGTGCTCGGCGACAACTTCAGCCGGTCCATCGCCCACTGCACCCGGCGGCGCAAGAGCATCGACTCCCGGACGCGCGGTTACCGCGAGAGTTCCCACCTGGTCGGCGTGGCCTCCGGCCCCTGCTGAGGAGAAAGAAGACATGACGAGTCTGGCCATCGGTTGCCGGGTGTTGATCGGCGTCGTATTCGTCATCGCGGTAGCCGGGAAACTCCGGAGAGCCACCGCGTTCACCGAGTTCGTGGCCTCGGTCCGGCAGATGGGCGTACTGCCGCCCGCGCTGGCCCGGCCGGCGGCGGTCGCCGTGGCCGCTGCCGAGCTGGCCATCGTGCTCGCGTTGGCGGTACCGGCCCGGCAGGCGGGCGTGCTCGGGTTCGGGCTGGCAGTCGGTTTGCTGGCGGCGATGACCGCCGGCATCGCGATGTCGCTGGCCCGAGGCAACCGCGAACCGTGCCGGTGCTTCGGCCGTTCCGAGACGCCGCTGGGCGCCCGCCACGTCGGCCGTAACGTCGTACTTGTCGCGGTCGCCCTGCTCGGGCTTCTCGGTTCGTTGTCGGGCGGGCCCGTTGACGCCGGCATCGCCGTGGTGGTGGCGGTCGCCGGTGCGGTGCTCGGCGGCTTGGTCGTCATGCTCGACGACATCATCGCCCTGGTCGAACCAGCATCGACGGGCATCCGCTGAGCCGGCGGCGAACGCGCCTGCTCGGGCCCGCCGACCGACGTCGTGCGGGCGGCGTCGGCCGGCGGGAGTCAGTTGTGGCCGCCCACCGGCAGGCATCCCGGCGATGCCTGCGGAGCTGATGGGAGACCGGCAGGCAACCCGGCGATGCCTGCGGAGCTGATGTGAGACGGCAAGGCTCCTCCCTGCTGCCGAACGGCCGGGATCAGTTGGTCGGCGGGGTCGGGCCCGACTCGGCCGATCCGGACGGCCGGTTGGCGGCCAGGAACCCGGCCAGCACCTCGGTGTGGATGGCGAAGGCCAACTCCGCCGGCTCGGTGAGTACCAACCACTCGCTGGCCTCCTCGGTCGGTGCCGAGACGGGCAGTGAGTCGGCCGGCCGCGCCGGCAGTACGCCGAAGATCAGGATCGTGCCGCCCGCCGGTACGCTGTGCACCGCGTACAGGTTCGCCGTCCCGGCGTCGGCGACCAGGCCGGTCTCCTCGCGGAGTTCCCGGACCAGCGCGTCGCGCCAGTCCTCGCCGTAGTCGATGAACCCGCCCGGCAGCGCGAGCAGCCCCCGGCCCGGCTCGATGTCCCGGCGCTGCACCACCACGCCGATGCCGTCGGCGGTCAGCACCGGCAGGATCGCCAGCGCCACCGGTGACGGGTTCCGCCAGGTGGTCCGGCCGCAGTGGGCGCAGACCCGGGGCCAGGCCGGCGCCGAATAGGCCGTGCCGCAGTACGAGCAGTGTGAGTGCAGGACACCGGTCACGGCGACCGAGGCTACCGGTCGGGGCGGTCGGCGACGACGGGCTCCCGCGCCGGAGGCGGTCCCAGCAGCGGCTATCGTGCGGGAAACGATCGTCAGGGACGAGGTGTTCGCCGGTGGGATGGCTCCGGCCCGTCGTCGACCGGCTGCGCCAGGGTTGGCTGCCGGTGGTCGAGGCGACGCTGGCCGCGACCGTCTCCTGGGCGCTCGCGGCGGCGGTGCTCGGTCATCCGCAACCGTTCTTCGCCCCGGCGGCGGCGCTGATCGTGCTGGGCCAGGCCCGGGGCCAGCGGGTGCGCCGGGCCGTGGAGGTGGTGCTCGGGGTCGCCGCCGGGGTACTCGTCGCCGACCTCGTGGTGCAGGCCCTCGGCCGGACCACCTGGACGGTACTCACCGTCGTGCTGCTGACCGTCGGGCTCGCCACGGCGATCGGCGCGAGCAGCGTTTCCGTGGTGCAGGCCACGGTCTCCGCCCTCTATCTGGTGACGGTGCCGCCGTCGACCGACGCGCTGGTGCCGTTCCGGTTCGTGGACGCGCTGATCGGCGGGGTGGTGGCGCTGGCCGCGAGCCAGTTGGTCAGCGCCCGGCAGCCGCTCGCCCCGCTGCTGGCCGAGTCGCGTCAGACCTTCGCCGCGCTGGCGGAGCTGCTCACCGAGATCAGCGAGGCGCTGGACCGCCGCGACGAGCCGGCGGCGCTCGCCGCGCTGGAGCGGGCCCGCCGGCTGGACGCCGCGGTGGACAAGCTCCAGACGGCGGTACTGGCCGCCGGGGAGGCGCTGCGGCTGCACGTACGGCGGCACCGGCACATCGGGCGGGTACACGCGCTCGACGCGTCGAGCCGGCAGGTCGACTTCGCGGTACGCAACCTGCGGGTACTGGCCCGAGCCGGGGTGGCGCTGACTCGGCTGCCGGTACCCAGTCCGCCGGAACTCGGCGAGGCGTTGCGGTTGCTCGCCGAGGCGATGCGCTGTGCCGGCGAGGCGCTCGCCGCCGACCTGAGCGGGCAGGACGAGGCGGCCGACCGGTACGCCGAGCAGACCGACGTCGCCGCCCTGGACGCGGTACGCACCGCCGGGCGGCTGCTCACCCGACAACCCCCGTTGCCGATCATCATGATCGTGGGTCAGATCCGGGCGACCGCGATCGACCTGCTCCGGGGCGTGGGCGCGGACGACGTCGCGGTGCTGGGCCGCGTCGACGACGCCCTCGGCCTCCCGCCACTCTGACTCGGCTCTGCCCCAGCCCGCCGCTGCCGTTCCCCGGCCTGCCGTCGCCGCGACTCGGTCTGCCGCTGTCGTGACCCAGCCTGCCGTCGCCGTAACTAGGTCTGCCACTGTCGTGACCCGGCCCGCGCCGTCCTCACCCCCGGCCTGCCGTCGAGCCGAGCGGAGCGGCTATCCGGTGGTTGGGTCGCGGCGTAACGCCAGCAGGGCCACGTCGTCGCCGGGTTGTTCGACACCGAGGGTGGTCATCACGGTCGCGCAGAGCGTCTCGGCCGGTCCGGGCTGGATCGCCGTACGCAGCCGCTCCAGCCCGATGTCGATGAGTTCGTCTCGACGTTCGACGAGTCCGTCGGTGTAGCAGACCAGCAGGGCGCCCGGCGGGAAGTCGACGGTGGTGCTGCGCCGGGGTCTCGGGCGGCCGGTGCCGAGCGGCAGGTCGACGGGGAGGGCCACGGTGTCGACCGGGTGCCCGGGCCGGGCCATCATCGGAGACAGGTGTCCGGCGAGCGAGACGCGTACGTGCGTCCGGTCCGGACTGACCAGCGCGTAGAGCACCGTGGCCAGCTTGCCCGCCTCGAAGTGCTGGATCTTGCGGTCGAGCCGGGTCAGCGCGTCGGCGGGATCGTCGCACTCCAGGGCGTAGGCCCGCAGGGCGCTGCGCAGCCGGCCCATCACCACGGCCGCCGGGAGGCCGTGCCCGGAGACGTCGCCGACCACGATGCCGAGCCAACCGGAGGGGAGGGTGAAGACGTCGTACCAGTCGCCGCCGACCCCGGTGTGGTGGCCGGGGACGTACCGGGCGGCCATGTCGACGCCGGGCGCCGCCGGCAGCCGGGTCGGCAGCAGGCTGCGTTGCAGGGCGAGCGCGGCGGCCCGGTCGATGCTGCCCAGCCGGGCCTGACTGGCCAGGCTCGCCCGGTCGGCGACGAGTTGCAGCAGCCGGATGTCGTCGGCGTCGAACCGGCGCGGGGTGAGGGTGCCGACGTGTAGCACGCCGACCAGTTCGGAGCCGGCGAGCAGAGGTACGCCGAGCATCGACCGGATGCCCTTGTCGGGCAGGATCGGGTTGACCACCTCGGCCGGGGTGACCCGTTCGAGCACCACCGGCTGTTTGTCCCGGGCGACCCGGCCGGCGAACCCCCGGCCGACGTCGATCCGGAAACCCTGCCGGACCTCCTCCGCCAATCCCTTCGCGGCGGTGGCCACGAGTTGCTGGGCGTGCTGGTCGAGCAGCAGGATCGCGGCCGTGTCGACCCGGAGCAGCCCACAGACCCGGGCGAGCAGTTCGTCGAGCAGGTCCGGCACGTCGAGCCGGGACAGCGCGGAGTCGGTCACCGCCTCGATTCGGCGCAGCCGCTCGTCGGCTCCGGAGTCGCCCGCCTCGATCACGCGGGAAAGCGTAGTCCGTGCGATGTCCGGCGGGACCCAGGTCGGCGGGCGGTTCGGCAGTGGTTCGCCGCAGGACGGCCGGATGCCGGCCATAACCGGCGAAAGGCCGTGATCGGCAGCAACTGGGCGTACGGATCCCAGGAGCACTAGGATCTGCGGGCGCGACCCCGCTCGCCGGTGCCCGCCCAGCCGTACGAGGAGATCCAGATGATCTTTATCACCGCGAAGTTCCGAGTACTGCCGGAGTACGCCGACCGGTGGCCCGAGATCGCCGGCGACTTTACCCGGGCGACCCGGGCCGAGCCCGGCTGCCTGTGGTTCGACTGGTCGCGCAGTATCGACGACCCGACGGAGTACGTCCTGGTCGAGGCGTTCCGGGACGGTGACGCGGGTGCCGCGCACGTGCAGTCCGCGCACTTCCGGCAGGCGCAGCGGAGCCTGCCGCCGCACCTCGCCGAGACACCGAAGATCGTCAACGCCACCATCCCGCAGGACGACTGGTCGGTCCTCGGCGAGATGACCGTACCCGAGCGGAGCTGAACCGCAGGTCAGGCCGGGGCGGCGCGAGCAGCGCCAGCCCGGCCCGGGCCGACCGGCACGGCGGTCAGCCGCGCGGCCCGCTCTCCTCCTGCGCCAGGTCCCGGCCGTAGCCGTAGTAGCTGGTGCCGAGCTTGGGCCCCCATTCGACGGTGAGTATCGGCGCCGGTTCGTCGTCCGGCTCGCGCAGCGGGAAGCCCGCGCTGAGCAGCGGTACCCACTCCACCGTCAGGAACGGTCCGGTCATCGCCACGCCTCCTCGGCCACCAGCGGATCGTTGGACAGCTCCGGCGGTACCACCTCGTCGGCCGCCACCTGCGGGGCGCGCCGGGCCGCCGGGTCGAAGACCGGGTCGGCCGGAGCCGCCCGGTGGTGTTTCGGATAGCGGTCCTGGTAGTCGATGGCCGCCGCGACCAGGGTCGGTTCGGAGAAGCGCGGTCCCCAGAAGGCGGCGTTGATCGGCAGTCCCTCGGTCGAGTCGTAGCCGATCGGGAACGACACCATCGGCCAGGTCAGCGCGTTCGGGAGCTGGTAGAAGCTGCGGTAGTTCGGCAGCTGCGTGCCGCCGAACCGGGGGCCGATGGTGCCGCCGATCGGCAGCACCAGCATGAAGTCGACCCCGGCGTCGTCCAGCGCCCGCTGGTAGTTGGCCTGGAGGGTACGCCGCCGCCGCTCGCCCTCGTCGCGTACCGCCGCCGGGATGGCACCGGCGGTGGCGGCAGCCGCGGCCAGGTCACCGAACTGCCGGCGCAGCGCCTCGGCGTTGCCGGGGTGCGACTCGGCGAACGCCGCCACGGCCTGCCAGTAGCGGATCTCGTACCGGTTCGGGCTGAGTACGGCGGTGGCCGGCGACACCGGGTTGCCGGTCGGCACCGGCAGCCGGTCCGCCGTCCGGAAGTACGGGTCGTTCTCCGGAAGGGTGACGTCGAGGCCGGCGAAGTCCTTCACCTGGGCACCCAGCCCGACGAGTTCCCGCTTGAACCGCTCGAAGGCCGCCCGGTGGTCGGGATCGTAGGTCTGCGCCGGTGGGGTGCCGGTGCCGCCCCGGGTCATCCAGTCGGTCTGCGGCACCCCGATGGTCAGTCCGGCCAGCGGCCTGGACCCCCGGCGGGCGGCGACCGGCAGTGCCGGGAACGGGTGCGGCGCGGCGAGGGTCAGCGGGTCGGGCGCGGGATCGGGGCCGAGGATGGCGGTGAGCACCAGCGAGGCGTCCCGGACCGAGCGGGCGATCGGCCCGAGTACGTCGTAGCCGGGGGAGAGCGGCATCACCCCGGCGGTCGAGACCAGGCCGAGTGACGGCTTGATCGCGCTGGCCCCGTTCGCGGCGGCGGGCATCATGATCGAGCCGCCGGTCTCCTCGCCGATGGTCGCCGCCGCCAGCCGGGCGGCGGTGGCCACCCCGGAACCCTGACTGGAGCCGCCGGGGACGAACCGGGGGTTCCAGGCGTTGCCGGCGAAGGTGCCGGCGATAGAGCCGGAGAAGGCCGAGGCGACGGTGTGGCCGATGATCACCGCGCCCTGCTCGCGCAGCCGGGCCACCACCGTGGAGTCCCGGTACGCCAGGTTGCCGCTGTACGCGTGCGTCCCGTTCTTGGCCTCCAGGCCCTTGATCCCGACCGAGTCCTTGATCCCGAACGGGATGCCGCAGAGTGGCGGTACCGCCCAGGGCGGTCCCTTGCGCAGTCGCTTGTCGGCGGCGGCGGCCTGGGCCAGCGCACCCGCCCGGTCGACCCGGACGAACGCGTTGTAGCCCCCGTTGTCGCCGTACGTCTCGAAGGGGCCGTTGAGCCGGTCGATCCGGTCCAGGTAGGCACGGGTCAACTCGACCGAGCTGAGCCGCCCGGCCCGGAGCAGGACGATCAGCTCGGCGATCTCGTAGTCCACGATCCGCGCCCGGCGCGGGATCTGGCCGGCCGTAGGCAGGTCGTCGAGGAGCCGGCGTACCGGGTCGGTGCCGGTCGAGCCCTGGGTGGCGCCGGCCGGTTCCGCCGCGACCAGGGTGGCCGCGGTCGCGCCGGCCACCGCGGCACTGCCGCCGAGGAAGGTACGCCTGCTGACCCGGTGCCGTACCCCGGCATCCGGTCTGGGGGCGGTCGGGGAGGTGTCGTGCAGATCAGGCATGGCAAGGCTCCGGTCTACGGAATTCGGTGGGCACCGGAGGTGGGGTGCCGCCAGCCGCCGGACGGCGGTGGATCAAGATCGTCACAACGGACCGTCTCGCCGGTGTTCCCGAACGCTTTCGGGGCGGTTAACCGGCAGGCCGACCAGGATGGGCCCGGCTTCGCGGCGTGCGCGGATTCCCGGCGGTGCGCGGCCTCTCGGCGTGCTCAGCTTCTCGGCGTGCGCGGCCTCTTGGCGTGCTCGGCTCCGCGGCGTGCGCGGATTCTCGGCGTGCTCGGCTTCTCGGTGGTGGCCGGTTGGTGAACCGGGCCGACCCGGCCGGTGGGCGGATAGGGTTGCACTGCGTGTGTCCAACCCAGACCGGTTGCGACACGTCGAGAGGAGACGACCGGACGTCATGCGGCTTGGCCTACAGATTCCCAACCTGACCTGGCCGAACGGGCCTGCTGGGCTCGGCGCCGACCTGGCCGCCGTGGCCCGCACGGCCGATCAGGTCGGGTTCGACTATCTCGCCCTGATGGACCACTTCTTCCAGATCCAGGGGGTCGGCCCGCCCGAGGCGGAGATGCTGGAGGCGTACACCACGCTGGGCTTTCTGGCCGCGCACACCGAGCGGGCCACCCTGTTGACCCTGATCACCGGGGTACACCACCGGCAGCCGGGGCTGCTCGCCAAGACAGTGACGACCCTGGACGTCCTCTCCGGCGGGCGGGCGATGCTCGGCATCGGCGCCGGCTGGAACGAGGAGGAGTCCCGGGGGCTCGGCTTCCCGTTCCCACCGGTCGCCGAGCGCTTCGAACTGCTCGAGGAGACCCTGCGGTACGTGCTCCAGATGTGGTCCGACGACGACGGGCCGTTCCAGGGCCGGCACATCGAGGCCGACCGGCTGCTCAACTCGCCCCAGCCGCTGAGCCGACCCCGGCCACCAATCATGATCGGCGGCGGTGGCGAGAAGAAGACCCTGCGGCTGGTCGCCAAGTACGCCCAGGCGTGCAACCTGTTCAACACCCCGGAGTTGGAGCGCAAGCTGGCCATCCTGCGCGAGCACTGCGAGCGGGAGGGCCGGGACTACGCCGAGATCACCAAGACCGTCTACCAGGTCATGGACGTCGGGGAGAACGGCGAGAAGACCAGCCAACTCCTCGACGAGCTGCACCGGCTGCACGATCTCGGCTTCGACGTGGCGATCGGCGGCGTGCCGCAACTGCCCCGGCTGGACGTACTCGAACGGATCGGCGCCGAGGTCATCCCGGTGGTACGACAGTTCTGAACCGGACCCGGCCGGCCCGCTGGTGTGCACCAGTGGGCCGGCCGGGCAGCGGTCAGCGGGTCGGGCGGGTGTCGAACTCGCGTTGCAGCGCGTCGAGGTCGTCGTCGATCTCCGCTCCGGCGACCCCGTCCGGCAGGTCGTCCTCCAGCCGCCGCAGCGGCCGGTACGCCAGCCCCGCCGCGCTCCAGAACATCAGCAGCGCGCCGGTGCAGACCAGCAGTACCGCGATGGCCCGGCCGGCGCCGCCCGGCACCAGTGGGTCGACGACCCGTTCCGCGATCGCGGGCGCGGTGACGAAGCCCAGCGGCATCATCGCGGCGGCCAGCATCTGGTTGACCGCCAGCACCCGTCCCTGGAGGTCCTGCACCACCTTCACCTGGATGATCGAGATCCAGTGTGCGTTCAGGATCGACAGCGACGCCCAGTAGAGGAAGAGCCCGGCCGCGACCAGCGCCGGTTCGGGGCGTACGCCCATCAGCACCGTGCCGAGCCCGACCGGTACGGTGAAGCCGACCATGCCGACCGCGAGCCGCCGGGTGCCGCCCCAGACCACCATGGCCAGCGCGCCGACCGCCGCTCCGAGCCCACCGATCCCGGTGACCAGGCCCAGGGTGGCCGGTGAACCGAAGTCCAGCACCAGCGGGGTGACCAGGACCATCGCCACCGCCAGCAGATAGTTCACCGGCACGTAGAAGACGATCATGACGATCATCGGGCGGCGCCGGGCGATGAACCGCCAGCCCCCGGCGAGCGCCCGGCCGAAGGTCTCCTCCCGGCGCCGGAACAGCCGGTCCGGGAAGCGGACCAGCAGCAGCGTGCCGACCGCGACCAGGAAACAGGCCACGTCCAGCGCGACCACGCCCGGCAGGCCGAGCGCGGTGATCAGCACGCCACCGGCGAGCGGGCCGAGTAGCGTACCGACGCCGGTGCCGAGGTTGGCCAGCGCGTTCGCCTGCGGCAGGTACGGCTTCGGCACCAGTTGCGCGGTCGCCGCCAGATATGCCGGCCGCTGTACCGCCGTGGCCAGCGAGCCGACCGTGACCGCCAGCATCACCTGCCAGATCCGCAGCTCGCCGAGCCAGAGTTGCAGCGCCAGCGCACTCATGGCGACGGCACCGGCCAGGTCGGCGCCGAGCATCACCCGGCGCCGGTCGAAGCGGTCGGTGACCGCACCGCCGATCGGCGCGGCGAAGACGGCCGGGACCAGCGCCAACATGGTGATCATCGCGAAGTCGAGCAGCCGGCCGGTCTGCTGGTAGACCCAGACTCCGAGCGCGAAGGCGCTCAACTGGCTGCCCACCATCGAGACGAACTGCCCGCCGGCGAGCAGCCCGAACGCCCGCAGGTTGCGCCGGGTCTCCGTCCGGGCCAGCAGCTCCGCCCCGCCCGCCGCCGGCAGCTCACCGGAACCCCAGGCGCGCAGCCGCGCGGCGACCAGCTCACCCAGCCCGGTCGCCTGGTGCTTGAGGAAGTAGTGCCCGGCCCGGGGGATGGTGGCCAGCTCGACGCGCTCGGCGAAGGCGCCCCACTCGCGGTACCGCTCGGCGTACAGCTCGGTGCTGCGGTCCCGCTCGCCGACCACGGCGAGGACCGGGGCGCGCAGCCGGGGCGCGTCCGGTTCGCCGAGCCGGTCGCCGAACCACGCCTCGGCGTCCCGGGCGTCGTGCCGCAGCGCCCGCAGCATGGTGGCGGTGTCGGCGGCTGCCTCCGGGGTGTCGGCGACATCCTCCAACCCGCCCATCACGGTGAGGAAGTTCCGGTACGCCCGGTCGGAGAGCCATCGGTCGGTCGGGAAGAGCCGGCCGATCCACCGGGAGAGCCGGCCGGGCAACCGGGCCATCGGGAAGCTCGCCCCGAGCACCAGCCCGACCACCTCCCGGCCGTCGCCTTCCAGCCGCTGGGCGAGCGCCAGCGCGGCGGCGGTGCCGACACAGTGGCCGTAGACCAGCAGCGGGCCGGGGACCGCGTCGAGTTCGGCGGCGCACCGGCGTACCAGGTCGGGGAGGGGGAGCAGCGGCTCGTCGGGGCGGGCCGGGTCGTGGCCGGGCAGCTCGACGGCGTACACCTGGGTGCCGGGGTGGGCGGTGGCGAGCGCCTCGGCGAAGGGCTGCAACGCCGCCGCCGAGCCACCGCCGTACGGGACGCAGACCGCGGTCAGCGTCGTCGGAGTACCCGGCGCCGGCCCGGCGAGCCGGTGCAGCAGTCCCGCCTCGGCGCCGCCGTCCAGCCCGTCGAGATAGCCCGCGAGCAGTGCGACCGTCCGGTGGGTGAACAGGTCGATCACCCGCAGCCGGGGGTCGATCGCCCGGGCGGCCCGGACCGCCGTGAACGAGTCGCCGCCGAGCGCGAAGAAGTCGTCGTCGGCACCGACCCGCTCGGCGCCGAGCAGCTCGGTCCAGACGGCGGCGATCCGGTGCTGGGTGTCCCCGGTCAACGGGGTGTGCCCGGCCGCGACCGGTGCCGGCAGTGCGGCCCGGTCCACCTTGCCGTTCGGGTTCAACGGCAGCGCGTCGAGCACCACGTAGGCGGTCGGGATCAGATGGTCGGGGAGTTGCCCGTGCAGCGCGGTACGCACCGCCCCGACGTCGAGTTCGGTCTCCGGGCGCCGTACCAGCCAGGCCGCGAGCTGCCGCCGTGGCTCCTCGCCGACCGGCAGCACGTACGCGTCGGCGACCCCGGGTACCGCCCGACAGGCGGCGGCCACCTCGCCGGGCTCCACCCGGAAACCCCGGATCTTCACCTGGTCGTCGACCCGGCCGAGGAAGTCCACCGTGCCGTCGGGCCGGATCCGCACCCGGTCGCCGGTCCGGTAGCAGCGTTCGGTGCCGTGCACCGGGTCGGGGACGAACGACGCGGCGGTCGCCTCGGGACGGTTCAGGTAGCCCCGGGCCACCCCGGGACCGCCGACGACGAGTTCCCCGGGTACCCCGGCCGGCAGTGCGCGGCCGGCCCGGTCCACCACGTAGAGCCGGGCGCCGGCCAGCGGCCGGCCGAGCGGCACGGTGCCGTCCCGCCGGGACTCCGGCACCTCGGCCACGTCGCAGGCGAGCACCGCGACGGTCGTCTCGGTCGGTCCGTAGTGGCTCTGCACCGCGAGGTCCGGCCGGGCCGCCCGGACCCGTGCCACCAGCTCCCACGGGCACGCCTCGCCGGCCAGCACCAGCAGCCGGCCGGGCAGCACCCCGGCCAGGTCACCGTGCGCGTCCAGCAGGCGGAGTTGACTGGGTACCAGCTTGAGCACGTCCACCCGGTGCCGGCCGAGATAGCCGGCGAGCGCGGCCGGGTCGAGCGAGGTCTCCCGGTCCACCACGTGCAGGGTGCCGCCGGTGACCAGCGCACCGAGTACGCAGGTCAGGCCGAGGTCGGCAGCGGCGGTGGAGACGAGCGCGAAGGACGCCCCGCCGGCCGCCGGTGCCCCGAGCCGGTCGAGTACCGCCCGCAGGTAGTGCACGATCGACCGGTGCGACACCGCGACGCCCTTCGGCGTGCCGGTGGAGCCGGAGGTGAAGATGACGTAGGCGAGCCGGTCCGCTCCGTCCGTCGTGCCCGCCGCCCCCGCACCGTCCACCGCCCCCGCATCGTCCACTGCCCCCGCATCGTCCACTGCCCCCGCATCGTCCACTGTCCCCGTACCGTCCACCGGTCCGCCCGGTTCCGCCGTCGGGGGCGGGCCGGCCGGCGGGCCCGAACCCGGCGTGTCGGCAGGCTCGACGGCGCCGTCGACGAGTACCAGCGGAAGCGGCTCGGCCCCGGCGGTGCCGGCGGGATCGTCGGCGAGCCGGGCCGCCAGCTCGGGCTGGGTGACCACCACCCGCCCACCGACGGCGGCCAGCATGGTCCGGACCCGGGCCGTCGGATAGCCGGGATCCAGCGGCAGGTACCCCGCACCGGCCCGCAGCGCGCCGAGCAACCCGACCACCAGGTCGGTACTCCGCTCGACCCAGACCGCCACCGGCTCGTCGGCACCGACCCCGACCCTCCGGAGCCGGCCGGCAAGCAGCTCCGCCCGGCGGTCCAGTTCGGCATAGCTCAGCACGCCGTCCGGCCCGACCACGGCGGCTGCCGCCGGACGCTCCGCGATCCACCTGTCGACCAGCGTGGTCAGGGTGCTCGCGTCGTCGGTCCAGGACGGCTCGGGTCCGCTGAGCAGCGGCCCCGGCACCGGTGCCAGCCCCAGCGCCGGCACCGGCCGGTCGAGGTCGGCGACCAGCCCACCGAGCAGGGTGCTGAACCAGTCGACCAGGGACTGCACGGTGCTCCGGTCGAAGAGCGCACTGCGGTAGCCGAGCCAGCCGGGCAGCGGCCGACCCGGGCCCGGGTCAACGACGTTGAGGCTCAGGTCGAGCTTTGCCGTCGGGGTGTCCAGCTCCACCGCCTCGGTGCGCAGCCCGGGCAGCCGGACCGCGCCGAGCGGGTCGTCGTAGACGTTCACCAGGGTCTGGAACAGCGGATGGGCGCCGGCGACCCGCTCCGGGCGGACGGCGGCCAGTAGCTCCTCCAGCGACACGTCGGCGTGCTCGATCGCGTCGAGCACGGCGGTACGGGTCCGGGCCAGCAACTCCCGTCCGGTCGGCTCGCCGGACAGCTCCGCCCGGACCGGCACCGTACGCACGAAGCACCCCACCACCGGCTCGGTCTCCGGGTGCCGCCGCCCGGCCGAGATCATGCCGACCGCGAGGTCGTCGGTGCCGGCGAGCCGGGACAGCAGCGCCTGCCAGGCGGCGAGCAGCACCATGAACGGGGTACTGCCGGTCTCGGCCGCGGCCCGGCGTACCCGGTCGGCGAACTCGGCCGGCAGCTCGACCGGTACCCGGTCGCCGGCCGACTCGGCCACCGCCGGACGGGGCCGATCGGTCGGCAGTGGCAGCACGGCCGGCAGTCCGGCGAGCCGCTCCCGCCACCGGTCGAGGGTGGCGGCGGAGCGGGCCGGATCGGCACGCCGCCGCTCCCAGGCGACCACGTCGGCGTACTGCAACGGTGGCGGTGGCGCGGCTGTGGCGGTACCGGTCCGGACGGCGTAGCAGGCGGCCAGGTCGGTGACGATCAGGCGCAGTGACCACGCGTCGACCGCGATGTGGTGGAAGGTGAGCGCGAGCAGGTGGTCGTCGTCGGCGAGCCGGTAGAGCACGGCACGGGTCGGCAGTTCCCGGTCCAGCGCGAACGGCTCGGCGGCACCCCGGGCCAACCGGTCCCGGACGACCTCCTCGGGATGTTCCTCTGTGGACAGGTCCACCACCTCGACCCGGAGAACGCCTGCCGGCCGGGGTACGCAGACCGGCGTACCGTCCCGGGGCTCGACGACGCTGCGCAGTACCGCGTGCCGGCCGACCAGGTCGACGACCGCCCCGCACAGCGCCTCCGGGTCGAGCGGGCCGCGCAGCCGCAGCCCGGTCGGGACGTTGTAGGCCGGACTCTCCGGCTCGTACTGGGCGGCGAACCACATCCCGGTCTGGCTGCCGTGCAGCGGCACCGGCGCGTCCGGGTCCGGCCGGCGCGGGATGGTGGTCGCGGTCCCGGCCTGGCGGGCCCGGGCGAGCCGCTGCGCCAGTCGGCTCCGCAACTCCTCGGCATTGCCGGTGGCCGGCCGCGCCTCCACCTCGGTCATCGCGCCCACCCCTCGACCGCCGGCCCGGCCCCGTTCGGCGACGGCGTTCCTGGTGTCGGCCCGGACCGGGCCGGCTCCGCGGGCGCCACCGACTCCGGCGGCTCCACCCGCCCCGCTGAGTCGACGTCGGTCACGTCGTCCAGGTCGTCCAGGGCGGCCAGGTCGGCGAGGACGAGTTCCTCGACCCGGGCGGCGTAGTCGGCCAGCCGGGGGTGCTGGAACAGCAGCGGTACCCCGATGTCGCAGCCGAGCTGCTCGCGGAGCCGGCCGGTGAGCCGGGTGGCCGCGAGCGAGTGCCCGCCGACCGCGAAGAAGTCGTCATCCCGGCCCGCCTCCGGGCGGTCCAGCACCACGGCCCAGAGTTCGGCGACGAACTTCTCCATCTCGGTCTGTGGCGGTGCCGGCGGCGCGGTCGGCCCGGCCGGGGCCGGCAGGGCGGCCCGGTCCACCTTGCCGGCCGTGGTCAGCGGCAGCCGGTCCAGTACGGTCCAGCGCGGCGGGACCATGTAGCCGGGCAGCCGGCTCCGGGCGTGCCCGGCGACCGCCTCCGGATCGAGTCCCGCCTCCCCGACCAGATAGGCCGCGAGGTACCCGTCCGGGCCGCCCGGCTCGACAATCGTCACCGCCGCGTCGGCGACCGCCGGATGGCCCCGGAGCACCGTCTCGATCTCCTCCAGCTCGATCCGGTAACCGCGCAACTTGACCTGGGTGTCCCGCCGCCCGAGATAGTCGAGTACCCCGTCCGGCCGCCATCGGGCCAGGTCACCGGTGCGGTAGCGGCGGCCGGCCGGTGCGTACGGGTCGGTGTCGAAGGCCGCCGCGCTGAGGTCGGGGCGGTTGCGGTAGCCCCGGGCCACTCCGGCGCCGCCGATCCAGAGTTCCCCGACCACGCCGGGCGGAGCGAGCCGACCCGACCGGTCGAGCACGTAGAGCCGGGCGCCCCGGATCGGCCCGCCGATCGGCACCGGACCGGCGATCCCGGGCGGGATCGGATGGCAGGTCACCAGGACGGTCGCCTCGGTCGGCCCGTACCCGTCGAAGAGCTGGCCCACCACCTTGGTCAGCTCGTCGGCGAGCCCCGCGTCCAGCGGCTCCCCGCAACTGATCACCCGGACCCGCGGGCCGCCGCGCCAGCCCGCCGCCAGCATCAGCCGCAGCGTCGACGGGGTGACCAGCATCGCCGTCACCCCGGTCTGCTCGACCCGGGCGGCCAGGACCGGACCGTCCACGGCGGTGTCCCGGCCGACGACGACGGTCCGGGCCCCGACCATCAGGGCCAGCCACAGCTCGAAACAGGAGAGGTCGAAGGAGAGCGGGGCGACGGCCAGGAAGACGTCGGCCGGGCCGTACCCGGGATCGCCGCGCATCGCCGCCAGATAGCCGGCCAGGTTGCCGTGGGTGACCTCCACGCCCTTCGGTCGACCGGTCGAGCCGGAGGTGTAGAGCACGTACGCCAGCGCGTCGGCGTCCGGCATCGGCGGCAGCGGCACCCCGTCGGCGGCCGGTACGGCGGTCGCGTCGACCAGTCGGACCCCGGACAGCCCGGCGACCGCGGCGGCGGTGGCCGGGGTGACCAGGACGAGTCGTACCCCGCCCTCGGTCGCCTGGTGCCGGAGCCGGTCGACCGGCTGGTCCGGCTCGAGCGGCAGGTACGCGCTGCCGGCCCGGAGTACGCCGAGCAGTGTCGCCGGCAGCAGGTGGTCCCGGGGCAGGCAGACCCCGACCGGCGCGTCCGGCCCGGCACCGAGCGCGACCAGGTGCGCGGCGACCCGTTCGGCATGCGCGGCGAGGCCGGCGTAGTCGAGGGTGCCGCTCGGCCCGACCACCGCGACCGCCTCCGGGGTGGCGGCGGCCCGCGCGAAGATCGCCGGCAGTACGGTCGGCGGGCTCTCCGCCGGCACCGGGCCGCCGTCGCCGACCCGCAGCAGCCAGCTCCGTTCCGCCTCGTCGAGCAGCGGCAGTGTCGAGACCGGCCGGTCCGGCTCGGCGACCGCCGCGCCGAGCAACCGGAGTAGCCGGTCCGCCATCCGTTCCCCGTCGGCGGCCTCGAACCGGCCGGTGTCGTACTCGACGTGCAGCTCGGGGCCGTCCGCGCTGGCGTTTACGTAGACGGTCAGCTCGTTCTGCGCGGTGGCGGTGTCGAGTTCGCCGAGCAGGCGTACCGTGCCGCCGTCCTCGGTCAGCTCCATCGGCAGGTCGTCCGGCTGGACCGAGAGCACGACCGGGGTGAGGCCGGCGCCGAGCGGGCGTACCACGCCGGTGAGCCGGGGCAGGTCGCCGACGGCCACGTCCCGGTGCGCCAGTACCCGCGCGGTGTTCGCGGCCACCCGGGCGGCCAGGCCGGCGAAGGACGGGTCGTCGGCGCAGTCGACCCGGACCGGGAGTACGTCCATCAGCGCGCCGACGAGCCGGTCCAGCCCCGGCCGGTCACGGTTGGCGGCGGCGACCCCGAGCAGGGTGTCCGGCCGCCCGGTGAGCCCGTCCAGGAGCACGACCAGGGCGGCGGCCCACATCGCGTACGGGGTCAGCCCGTCCCGCTCGCCCAGCGCGGCGATCCCGGCCCGCAACCCGGAGTCGATCGGCCGGACGACCCGGCGCCCGGCGTGCCGGCTCGGGCCCAGCCGTGGCTTCCCCGGCAGGTCGTAGGGCGGAGTGGCACCGTCGAGTGTGGATTTCCAGAACTCCTCCACGGCCGGTCCGGCGGCCGAGCGGGCCTGTTCGTCGGCGACCGCCACGTCGGAGACCTGCACCGGCAGCGGCGGGAGCGCGGCAACGGGATCGGCACCGGCCCGGACCGCCGCCAGGGCGGTGGCCAGCTCCCGCATGAGCACCCCGATCGACACCCCGTCGAAGCCGGTGTGGTCGACCGCGATCGCGAGTTCGGCCTCGTCCGGCCCGGTCCAGAGCACGCCGACCCGGATCATCGGCACGTCACCGGCCAGCTCGAACGGCTGCGCCGCGAAACCGGCGGCCAGCTTGCGCCGCCGCTCGGCGTCGAGGATTCCGGGTACCCCGGTTGTCGTCGGCGTCCCCATCGACGGCGAGCCGGTGGACCGGTCGACGGGATCGTCCGTCGTGTCGGCTCCGCCGGTGGTGGTGCCGGCTCGGTCGGTCAGCTCGGTCACCGGCACCGGGGCGGGCGGCGCCACCACGGCGTACGGGCCGTCGTCGCCGTCGAGGATCCGGGTGCGCAGTGACTCGTGCCGGACCACCACGGCGGCCAGCGCGGCGCGAAGGTGTTCCACATCGGAGAGTCCGGTGACCGCCAGCCGAAGTCCCACCGTGGAGGCCCACGGTGTGCCGGTCACCTGGCGCAGCATCCAGAAGACCCGCTGCATGTCGGTGAGCGGGTGCCGGTCGCGGTGCTCCCGGACCAGCACCGGCCGGGCCCGGTCCGGAGCCAGTTCCCGGGCCAGCTCGGCCACGGTCGGCGCGCCGAGGAACCGGCCGAGCGACACCGCGACCCCGTGCCGGTCGGCGACCCGGGCCAGTAGCCGGGCGGCGGCCAGCGAGTGCCCGCCCAGCTCGGTGAAGCGGTCGTGCCGGCCGACCCGGGCCACGCCGAGTACCTCGGCCACCAGCCGGGCCAGCTCGGTTTCGGTGTCGCCCTGCGGCGCGATGTACGTCTCGTCGTCGGCGCGGGCGAACTCGACCTCGGGCAGGGCGGCCCGGTCCACCTTGCCGGTCGGGCCCAGCGGCAGCCGGTCCAGCACCGCGATCCGGGACGGCACCATGAACCCGGGGAGCCGGTCGCGCAGGTATGCCGTCAGCTCCGGTTCGGTCACCGGCGCGGACGGCTCGACGTAGCCCACCAGCCGGCGGGTCCCGTACGGGTCGACCGGGGCCAGCACCACGGCGGCGCGTACGTCGGGGTGGCCGGCGAGCGCCGCCTGCACCTCGCCCGGCTCGACCCGGAACCCGCGTACCTTCACCTGGTCGTCGCGCCGGCCGACGAACGCGTACCGGTCGTCGCGGCGCCGGATCAGGTCCCCGGTGCGGTAGTGGTGCCGGCCGTCCCGCTCGACGTAGCGCTGGGCGGTCAGCTCGGGGCGACCGAGGTAGCCGGTGCCGACCCCCGGCCCGGCGATCCACAGCTCCCCGGCCTCACCGTCGGCGACCGGCCGGCCGTGATCGTCCCGGATCGACAGCACCGCATCGGCGATCGGCCGGCCGAGGCACGGCTCGCCGCCCGGCGGCACCTCGTCGGCGAGTACCGCGGTGGTGGTCTCGGTCGGGCCGTAGATGTTGACCACGCGGCGCAGCCCCGGGTTGGCGTACGCCCGGGCGCAGAGCGCCGAGGTCAGTACCTCGCCGCCGAAGGTGATGGTCCGGACCCCGGCCGGCAGCGGGCGGCCCAGCAGGACGGAGAGCGCGGACGGCGGTCCGCAGAGCATCGTCACCTCGTCCCGGGCCGGCAGGTGGGGCAGTGCGAAGACGGTCTCGGCCAGGATGACGGTGCCGCCGGTGAGCAGCGGAGCGAAGATCTCCAGCACCGAGAAGTCGAAGCAGACCGAGGCGCCGGCCAGGCTGCCCCGCAGTTCGTCCGGGCCGTACGCGGCGGCGGCCCAGCGCAGGAACGCCATGGCGTTGCGGTGGGCCAGCGGTACTCCCTTGGGCTGTCCGGTGGAGCCGGAGGTGTAGAGCACGTACGCCAGGTCGTCGTCGGATCCGCCCTCGCCCCGCTGCCGCACCGGCTCGGCGGGAAGTTCGGCGGGCAGGTCGGCGACGTCGAGTACGCCGGCTCCGGCCGCCGCCGCCAGGGCGGTGCTCGACCGGTCGCAGACCACCAGGCGCAGCCGGGCGTCCTCGGCGATCAGCCGGAGCCGGTCGGCGGGATAGCCGGGATCGAGCGGCACGTACGCCGCCCCGGACTTGAGTACGCCCAGCAGCGCCGGGACCAGCCAGGCGGTCCGGGGCAGGCAGACGCCGACCAGGTCGCCCCGGCCGATGCCCCGGGCGCGCAACGCCGAGGCGACCCGGTCGGCACGGTTGCCGAGATCGGTGTAACTGAACCGTTCCCGGTCCACCACGAGGGCGGTCGCGGTGGGCGACCGCCCCGCCTGTGCGTCGAATGCCTCGTGGATCAGCCCGACGGGTGCGTGCTCGGCCTGGAGCGACACGGCGTCCCCTCTCGTTCGCCAGCAACGGTTCACGTGTGCGGCGTTGACGGATGCCTCGGCGTAACGGTGGCTACGCCGGCCGATCTTTACACAACCGGACCAGCGTCAAGTGACCGTGCGACAACGCTGGGCAACCGCCTGCAAACCAGGGAAACTGCGGCCTTGCCGTACCGGAGACGGGGTTATCGCCATTCATTCGGCTATCGGCCGCATTGCCGCAGGGAACCGGGTATCCACAGTGGATCGGCGGAGTCAGCCCGTCGAGGAGGGCCGGCCCGTCGGCTGCCGGTCCTTCGGCCAGATGCCGACGGCGGGCAGGATCGCCTGGTCGACGATGGCGGCGAGCACCTCGTCGCCGGGCAGGTGGTCGTTGTCGGTGCTGTACTTGAGCACCAGCGCCTCGCCGATGTCCATCACCACCGGGGTGAGCAGCGCGGGATCGACCTCCCCCCGGATGGCGTAGTGCCGCAGGACGGTACTGGTGAAGGTGCCGCCCCGGGCGTCGAAGACCCGGGTGTACAACGCCGCCACCAGGTCCGGGTGGCGGTGCCGCTCCATGACGATCGCCACCACGGCGTTGGCGGCCGGGGTGGTCATCCAGGCGACGAGTTGCCGCAGTGCCCGGATCAGGTCGCCGCGCAGGTCGTCCGCGCCGGGGGACGGTACCTCCTGCGGATGTGCCTCGTGCAGCGCGTCGAGCAGCAGTTCCCGGGGGGACGACCAGCGCCGGTACAGCGAGGTCTTGGCGGTGGCGGCCTCCTTGGCGATGCCCTCCATGGTGAGACCCCCGACGCCGACCTCGGCCACCTGGCGGAGTACGGCGGCGTGGATGGCCCGGACCAGCTCGTCACCGCGCCGCCGGGTACGCCGCTCCGGCTCCCGGCCGGCTTCTTTCTCGCGCATGCTGCCTCTCCACTAAGAAACGCTTGCGTATCTTATCCGCCGAAGGTTAGATACACATCCGTAGCTAATCGTCGCAGTCGACTGGATTCTGCCGGCTCCCGGCCGCCGTCCGTTCGCCGCGACCTGCCGTGCCCACATTCCTGGACCAACGGGGGGAACCATGTCCAGACTCTCCGACCCCACCGACCGCCCCGCCCCGCCCCGGACTCGTCCCGACCGAGCCGCGGGCGACGTTCGTGGATCGGGGGCGCCGGCCGCCCGGTCCCTCGCCCCGGACCTCGCCCGGGGCACGATGCTGCTGCTCATCGCGCTGGCCCACGCCCACATGTACCTCTACGGCCACGAGACCCTGTTCCGGGGCTACCGCATCGACGGCGGCACCGTAGACCGGGTGGTCGCCGGCCTCCAGGTGCTGCTGGTGGACGGCCGCGCGCTGCCGATGTTCGCCGCGCTCTTCGGCTACGGGATGGTCCGGCTGGCCGACCGGCGTGCCGCGTCCGGCGCCGACTGGCCGCAGGTACGCGGCCTGCTGCGCCGGCGCAACCGCTGGCTGATCGTGTTCGGCTTCGTACACGCGCTGCTGCTGTTCTTCGGCGACATCCTCGCCACGTACGGCCTGCTCGGGCTGGTGCTGGTCGGCATGCTCCGGGCCCGGGACCGTACCCTGCTCCTGGTCGCCGGGCTCTGGACGCTGGTCTTCGCCGCGATCGCCGTCGTCCCCCCGTTCGGGATCATCGAGAGCGGCTCGACGCCGTATCCGACCAGCGCCGAGTCCCCGCTCGCCGCGATCGGTCCCCGGGTCGGGACCTGGGCGGTACTCGCCCCGATGCTGGCGCTGGACGTGGTCACCCCGATGCTGCTCGGCATCTGGGCCGCCCGGCGCCGGCTGCTCGACGAGCCCGGCCGGCACCGGCGACTGCTGACCCGGGTCGCGCTGGGCGGGATCGGCCTCGCGGTGCTCGGCGGTACCCCGCTGGCGCTGATCGACGCGCGGATCTGGACGGACTGGAGCGCCGCCACCGCCGTGCCGGCGTACGTCCTGCACAGCGTCACCGGCATCGGCGCGGGGCTCGGCTACGCCGCGCTGGCCGGCCTGGTCGCGTACCGGCTCGGCACCGCACCGGGCCGCAGCGGTACGCCCGGTCGGGTGGCCACCGCGCTCGCCGCCTGCGGACAGCGCTCGCTGACCTGCTACCTGCTCCAGTCGGTGGCGTTCGTGGCGCTCTTCTCGCCCTGGGCCGGCGGGCTCGGTGGCCGGCTCGGTGACGCGGGTGCCTCGGCGGTGGCTCTCGGCATCTGGCTCGGCACCGTGCTGCTCGCCGAGCTGATGCGCCGGTCGGGGCGGCGCGGTCCGGCCGAGGTACTGCTCCGGCGGCTCAGCTACCGGCAGACCTCGCTGGCCGTCGCCGGCCAGACCGGGCCGGCGACCGGGCGGTAGCACCGAACCGGCCGAACCGGGCCGACTACTATCGTGATCTCAGCGGCCTGTCGCTGGAGCGGGCGCCCGACGGCCAGGTGTCGGGCGCCCCGGCGTCCAGCTCGTGGGGGCCCGACCAGATGATCGAGGAAGGGGCCACGGTGGCGGCCATAGAACGTACTCTTGTCCTGCTCAAGCCCGACGCGGTAGCGCGCGGGCTGACCGGACGCCTGGTGCAGCGCTTCGAGGACGCCGGCCTGAAGATCGTCGGCGTCAAGATGAAGCAGATGGACGCGGACTTCACCCGCCGGCACTACTTCGACCTGGAGGAGCGGTACGGCAAGGGCGTCTACGACGCCACCGCCAGCTACATGCAGCAGGGGCCGGTGGTGGCGCTGCTGCTGGAGGGTGTCGAGGCGGTGGCGAACGTCCGCCGCATGATCGGCCCGACCTTCCCGGGGCAGGCGGCGCCGGGCACCATCCGGGGCGACTTCGCACACATGTCGAAGGCGTACGCCGAGGCGACCGGCAAGGCCATCGCCAACCTGGTGCACGCCTCCGGCAGCGTCGACGAGGCGAAGTACGAGTCGGAACTCTGGTTCGGCGCCGACGAGCAGTTCGACTACCGGGGCCTCGCCGAGCGGTACGTCTTCTGAGCGGCACCACCCCGACGGACTGACGATCCCGGGGCGGCTGGTCGGTGCGACTCGTCCGCGCCGTTGCGGACGAGTGCACGACCGGGCCGGGGCCCCGCCCCGGGTGGGCGGCTCAGCCGGCGGTGGCCGGCGACATCGCCCGGTGGCTGCGCATCGCGTGTTCGAGGACGGCGATCAGCACCGCCTTGCCGGACTCCCGGCTCCGGGCGTCGCAGAGCATCACCGGTACGCCCGGATCGAGGTTCAGCGCCTGGGTCACCTCGTCGAGCCGGTGCTGCCGGGCGCCCTCGAAGCAGTTGACCGCGACCACGAACGGCGTGCCGTGCTTCTCGAAGTAGTCGACCGACGGGAAGCAGTCGGCGAGCCGCCGGGTGTCGGCGAGTATTACCGCGCCGAGCGCACCGAGTGCCAGCTCGTCCCAGACGAACCAGAACCGGTCCTGCCCGGGTGTGCCGAACAGATAGAGCACCAGCTCCTCGTTGATGCTGATCCGGCCGAAGTCCATCGCCACCGTCGTGGTGGTCTTCGCCTCCACCCCGGAGAGGTCGTCGACGCTGACGCCCTCCTCGGTGAGGAGTTCCTCGGTCCGGAGTGGACGGGTCTCGCTGACCGCGCCGACCAGGGTGGTCTTGCCGACACCGAAGCCGCCCGCGATGAGGATCTTCACGGCGGTCGGCATCAGTTCGCCGGTCGTCCCGGTCTGGTCGGCACCGTCAGAGTGCGCGTAGCCCATTTATCACCTGTTCAAAGACGCTGTCATCGGTAAGGACCGGTGCCGGCCGTGGCTCGAACACCCGGACGAGTTGTCGTTCGAGCAGATCACCGAGCAGCACCCGGACGGTGCCGAGCGGCAGGTCCAGGTGTGCCGCGACCTCGGCGACCGAGAGCCGCCGCCCGCAGAGCGTGACGATCGCCAGGTGCTCCGGCCCGAGCCCGATGTCCTGGGAGGAGACCGTCCGTACCGTGCACACCTGCGAGGTCAGGTCGAACTTGCCGGTCACCGGCCGGGCCCGACCCCGGGTCACCGCGTAGGGCCGGACCACCGGGCCGGCCTGCTCGTCGACCCAGTGGACCTCGGGCGGCTCCTCGTACTCGGCCATCGCCCGGGATCACTGCCGTCGGACCGGCGCGTCAGGTGCCCGGCTGCTCGACGCGAGGTACTTCCCGGCCCGGGTCACCAGCATCGCCATCTCGTACGCGACCAGGCCGACGTCCGCGTCCTCCGACGCGAGTACGGCGAGACAGGCGCCGTGCCCGGCCGCGGTGACGAACAGGAACGCCGAGCGCATCTCGATGATGGTCTGCTGCACCGGTCCGCCGCCGAACCGCCTGCCGGCACCCCGGGCCAGGCTCTGTACGCCCGAGGCCACCGCGGCCAGGTGTTCCGCGTCGTCCCGGTCCAACTCCCGCGACGAGGCCATCAACAGCCCGTCGACGGAGAGCAGGATGGCGTGCTGGGTCTGTTTCACCCGACCGACCAGGTCGTCGAGCAACCAGGTCAGGTCGAGGTTCGACGCTGTCTTCTGCACGGATTTGTACCTCTCTACCGGTGATATCGCCAGCTCGGACGGGGTGGGCGGTCAGGCTTCGGGCGGAGCCGACCCGGTGGCGCCACCGTCGTCCAGCGGGCGCGCGGCGTCGGACCGTCCGCGCCGGGTGCCCGATTGGTAGGAACTCATCATCCGGCGGATCTGTTCAGGAGTACGCGGGGCGGGTTCCTCCGCCGGCTCGGGTTCGGGCCGGCCGTCAGCGTCGCGCAGCGGTGCGGCGAGGTTCGCCTGCCGGACCCGGACCGGCAGCCCCGACGGGGTAAGCGAGGCCGACCCGATCGCCGGCGCCAGATCCGGAGTCGGCGGCGCCAGATTCGGGGCTGGCGGTGCGAGGTCCGGGGTCGGCGGCGCCAGATTCGGGGCTGGCGCTGCGAGGTCCGGGGTCGGCGGCGCCAGATCCGGGACTGGCGGTGCGAGGTCCGGCTTCGGCGGTGCGCCGGCCGGCCGGCTGGGGGTGCCGAGCAGGTTGTCGGCTCCGAGCCCCCACTCGGCACTCCGGGGCGACTCCTGCGCCGGATCCGATTCAGGCTCCCGCCCCGGGCGTTGCCCCGATTCGCGGCCCGATTCGCGGCCCGGCTCGCGGCCCGGCTCCGGCCCGGACCGGAGTGCCGACTCCCGCTCCGACAGGCGGCCGACTTCCCGGCCCGGCGGTCGCCGTACGCTGCCGCCGATCGCGCTCGCCGCGAGCCGCTCGACCGGCATCGAGCCGGTGGTCGGCTCGCCCTCCGTACTGCGGTCGGTGATCAGGTGCGGCGGCAGCAGTACCACCGCCGTGGTGCCGCCGTACGGCGACTCCTTCAGCCGGACCCGTACGCCGTGCCGCTCGGTGAGCCGGCTGACCACGTACAGGCCGAGTTGGGCGGCGCCGCCGGTGAGGGTGAACTCGTGCGGGGTGGCGATCCGCTCGTTGGCGGCGGCCCGGTCCTCGGCGCTCATGCCGAGCCCTCGGTCCTCGATCTCCACGGCGTAGCCGTTGGCGACCAGTTGACCGCTGACCCGCACCGCCGTGTGCGGGGGAGAGAAGGAGAGCGCGTTCTCGACCAGTTCCGCGATCAGGTGGATCACGTCGCCGACCGCCCGGCCGGCCAGGTCCACCGCGCCGGCCGGCAGCACGGTGACCCGGGCGTAGTCCTCGACCTCGGCCACCGCGCCCCGCAGTACGTCGATCATCGGGACGTTCCGCCGCCAGGCCCGGCCCGGCGTCGAACCGGAGAGCACGATCAGGTTCTCCGCGTTGCGCCGCATCCGGGTGGCGAGGTGGTCTACCCGGAACAGCTCCTCCAACTCCTCCGGGTCGTTCTCCCGGCGCTCCATCGCGTCCAGCAGGGTGAGCTGGCGGTGGATCAGCGCCTGGGTACGCCGGGCCAGGTTGAGGAAGATGTCTCGGACGCCGCGACGCAGCTCGGCCTGCTCCACCGCGGTCCGTACGGCGGTCTCCTGGGCGACGTTGAACGCCCGAGCCACCTGCCCGATCTCGTCCGGACCGGCCTCCAGCGGTGGTGCCTCCGCGCCGACGTCGACCGTCTCACCCCGGCCGAGCCGGCCGACCACGTCCGGCAGCCGCTCGCTGGCGAGCTTGAGGGCGGCCTCGCGGAGCCGGTCTAGCTGGCGCACCGTCGACCGCGCGGTGTTCACCGAGAGGACGACGGCGACCAGGCCGAGGATGGCCATGATCAGCATCTGGACGATGGTGCCGATCGCACCGGGGATGGCGGCCTTGACCACCTCGTCGCTGTCGGCGACCTGCAACCGGAGCAGTTCCTGCAACCCGGGGTCGATGGTGCCGCGCCACTCGTCCGCCGGGACCGCCGGACGGCCGCCCGGGCGTCCATTCTGGACGATCTGGTCCTGGACGGCGCGCAGCCGGGCGAGGGGTCCCTGCTGGAGCGCCTGACGGTAGCGGTCCTGATCGGCCCGGGGCAGCTCGGCCATCGCCTCGTCCGCGATCATCCGCTCGGCGCCGATCAGCTGGATCACCCGGGCGTGCTCGGCTTGGCTGATCCGGTTGGCGGCGTACGCCCCGGTCAGCAGCGCGTCGGCCTGGGAGGCCAGTTCCCGTGCCTTGGTGAACCGGATCAGGCTCTCGACCCGGCGGTCGACGTCACCGGCGTCGACACTGCCGAGCGAGCCGTAGATCCGGAAGATCGTCTCGATCACGTCGGTGAACGCCTGCGCCGCGGCCTGCCGGTCCACCCGGCGGGTGTCGACCGCCTCCCGTACGGCCGCCAGCCCGTCGAGCTTGGCCAGCGCCTCGTCGATCCGGCGTTCGAGTTCCGGCCGGGCCGCCAGTTCCGTGAACCAGGACTGCGCGTCGGCCCGGAAGACGGCCACGTCCGCGCGTACCTTGCGGCGCTCGGTCTCCAACTGCTCCCGGGGCGGTGCCTCCGGTGCGCCCAGGTAGCCCAGCGAGAGCCGCCGCTCGTTCTGGAGCTTCAGGACCAGTGGCTCGGTCGGCGCGTACACCTGGGCTTCCAGGGTCCGCACCCAGACCAGGTTCAACCCGTCGCGGAGGGTGACCCACGCGCCGAAGGCCCAGAGCGCGGTCAGGGTGAGCAGCACGGCGACGACCTTGGTACGCAGGCGCGAAGCACGAAAGCTCATTACACCGTCCCGTACCCGTCGGAGGCCGACGATCGACTGTTCGCCATGCTCTGGCGTCGCGAGCACCGTGGGTCGCAGCCACGATCTTCGAGTACCCCGCGCACGCTAGCAGCGCCCGGTGTGATGCCTCAACCCCCGGTTTGGTTAAGGATCACCTTTTTGGCCCGTCCCGGGCGGTTGGCCTGCTGACCGGGGGACGGCCGTGAATCTCCACCTCCGGGTCTGTCCACTTCGGCCGGTGCCGCCGCCCCGGTCGCCCATGGCGCCGACGGGGGCGGCTGGCATTGAACCTTTCAACCTCCCCTTGCGGTCCGGTGGACCCTAAGGTCGGACACGGTGCCCGAGCGCCACGCGGTTCAGGTGGAAAAGGTTCATTGATAATCTTCGTTGAGATTGGGTTGTCCGGGCGGGCCCGACAGGGCCGGAGACTGATCGGGGGCGGGCGGATGCTCGACCAGCGGCTGCACCACCATCTGGTGACCTGGCTGGGCCAGTGGCCGGCGGGAGGGTCGTTGGACGTGGTCGGTTCCGAGCGCCGGATCCACCCGGGCTGGGACGGTGAGCCGCATCCGGTCGTCGGCATCGGCAGCCCGCTCGGGATCGTACTCTCGGTGCCGCCGGCCCGGGTCGCCGCCATACGCGCGCTCGGCCCTCGGCCGATCGCGGCGCTGCTGACCGAACTGCCCAGCGTGGTGGCACTGCCCGGCTGGCTCGGCTATCGGGCGGTGTTCCGCTACACGCTCGCCCCGGCGCCGCTCCCGGACCGTGGCGAGTGGGTCGACGCAGGCGATCCGGTGGTGCCGCCGTGGCTGCGGCCGTTCGGCGGTGAGGTGCTGGTGGTGCGGGACTCCGACGGCGGCTACCTGGCCGGGGTGGGCATCAAGCGGCACGACGGCTACGGGCACGAGATCGCCGTCGGCACCGAGCCGGCGGGTCGGGGCCGGGGACTGGCCCGCCGGCTGGTGGCGCAGGCGGCCCGGCGGGTGCTGGACGAGGGCGCCGTGCCGACGTACCTGCACGATCCCGGCAACCTCGGGTCGGCCCGGGTCGCCGAGGCCGCCGGGTTCGACGACCGTGGCTGGTCCGCCTACGGGCTGGAGAAGGACGGCCAGCCGACGGACTCGTGACCCGTTCCGGCGTGGACGCCTGCGTGTCGTCCGCGGACCGTGGACCCGCGCCAGGGTCCACGGTCCGCGTCCTCTCCCAGGCCGAGGTCCAAGTGGTGACGCCGTTCGCGGTGCCGGTAACGCTACGTGTCGGCTCCGTATGCGACAAGCCTGCGACGGCCTCGTCCGAACTGGCCGTTCGGCCGATTTGACCTGCTAAGGAGCAAGCGAGGGCGGCCCGGGTACATTGCACGGTCGGACGGATGCGGAGGCAGCGTGATCAAGGGGTGGCACGGCTGGGTCGGTACGTTCACCGGCGTGGTGCTCATCACGGTGGCCGTACTGCCGTTGGCCGGGCTGGCGGTGTGGGCGCTGGCACGCCGTCGGAGTGTCGCCGGCGCCACGCCGGGGTGGGCGTGGCGGAGGTCGCTGGCCGAGGTCGGCATCGTCTACGGGACGGTGCCGTGGGTATGGATGATCATGTTGCCGGGCAGCCAGGCCGGTGCCGTACCCGGTCGGGTGAGCCTGGTACCGCTGCGGGACCTGTTCACGATCTTTGCCGACGGGGGGCCGGTGACGGCGACGGGACAGGTCGTCGGCAACCTGCTGGTCTTCGCGGCGCTGGGTTTCCTCGCCCCGCTGCGGTTCGCGGCGCTGGCGTCGGTACCGCGGATCCTGGCGCTCGCGGCGGGCTGCTCGGTCCTGGTCGAGACCGCCCAGTACGTCCTGCGGCTGGACCGGGTCTCCTCCGTGGACGACGTACTGCTCAACGCCGCCGGCGCCGGGCTGGCCGCGCTGGCGTCGCGCCGCTGGTGGCGCGCTCCGGCCGGAGCGTCGTCAGACCGACCTCGATCGGCCACGGCACCGGTACGCTGAGCAGTCCGCGGTACGCCGGTCAGCGGCTCGGCACCGTGACGTGAGCGGTAGTCGACGGCGATCCGCTGCCGGGCGAGAAGGCGGTGCCGCGCGACTACCCTGCCGGATCCACAAGCCGAGGGCTCGGAGTGGGGCTTACCGGGTCAGGTGCAGGGTTTCGGCGGCGGCCCGGCCGTTGGCGTGGCTGGCGCCGTACGTGGTGACGAAGGCGCGTACGCCCGCGGGGCGCCAGCCGGAGGGCCAGCCCATCTCGACCACGGTCACCGGGTGGGTACCGGCCAGCGCCTCGACCAGTTCGGGTCCGCCCGGCAGCCGGTGCAGGTGCCGGCCGACCAGCACGATCGGCCGTCCGGCGGCGCGTTCCCGGAGCGTGGCCGGGTCGGTCTCGGCGGCGACGACCCGGAGCTGTTCGGTGCCGTTCAGGTGTGGCCCGAGCCCCCACGGTACCCGCCCCTCGGCGATCGTGGAGGCGGCGAAGAGCTGTACCACCAGGGGTGCGGTGAGCCCGTCGAGGCTGCCCTCGACCCGTACGGCGCGGCGCGCGGCAGCGTACCCGAGGTCTGTTCCGGCGGCCGCGACCGGCGCGGCGGCCCGGGTCCAGGCGGCGAGCGCGGCGGTGCGCCCGGCGGCCTGCTCGACCCGGTCCCGGTCGAGGCGGCCGTCGCGCAGCGCGGCGACGATCTCGGCGACCACCAGCTCGACCAGCTCGGCGTCGACCTGCGCGCCGATGCAGAGCAGGTCCGCACCGGCGGCCAGCGCCCGGACCGCGCCCGGCCCGATGCCGCCGGCGGCCACCGCCGCACCCTTCATCTCCAGCGCGTCGGTCAGCACCACGCCGGTGAAGCCGTATTCGCCCCGGAGCAGGTCGCCCAGCACGGTGGGGCTGAACGTGGCCGGGTCGTCGCCGGTGAGCGCCGGTACCCGGATGTGCGCGGTCATGATCGCCCTGGCGTCCGCGGCGATCACCGCCGCGAAGGGCGGCAGGTCGCGGGTCCGGAGCAATTCCACCGGCACGTCCACAGTGGGCAGTTCGAGGTGGGAGTCGGCGATCGTGGCGCCGTGCCCGGGGAAGTGCTTGGCGCAGGCGGCCACCCCGGCGGACTGGAGCCCGCTGACCGCGGCGGCGGCGTGCGCGGCGACCCGGGTCGGGTCGGCGCCGAACGCCCGGGTGCCGATGATCGGGTTGTCGTCGGCGGTGTTGACGTCGACGGTCGGCGCGAGGTTGAGGTTGACCCCGACCGCCATCAGGTCGTTGCCGATCGCGTGGTAGACCCGCTCGGTCAGCCCGACGTCGTGCACCGCGCCGAGCGCCGCGTTACCCGGGTACGGACTGCCGGTGGCGTGCGCCAGCCGGGTGACGTCGCCACCCTCCTCGTCGATCGCGATCAACACGTCCGGCCGGGCGTCCCGCAGCGCGGCGGTGGTCGCGGCGACCTGGTCGGGGTGCGCGATGTTCCGGCCGAACAGGGTGTGCCCGGCCAGCCCCTCGGCGAGCAGGTCGAGCGCCCAGCCGGGCGGGCTGGTGCCGGGGAAGGCGGCGAGCAGCGTACCCAGCGCCAGCCGGCGGATTCCTGGATCGGTCGGCACGTTCCTCCCCCTTCGGCCCTTTCCCGGCTCCGAGTGTCGCATCGGGGTGGACCATCTCGCGGTCAAGCGCTACCGGATCGGCTTAACACTCCGGCCCCACCGGGCCATTACGCTACGGCTACTCCCACGAAGGTTAGCCTAGCTATTAAGAAAGCTTCTTAAACAAGAGGTACACCGCAACAAGTAGGGACACTGCATGGCGAGCACCCGGCTACCTGGTACACCCCGCCTGCTCCGCGCGCTCAACGACCGGGCGGCGCTGGAGCTGCTGCTCGCGCGCGGGCCGCTCACCCGCGCGCAGTTGGGCGAGCTGACCGGGTTGTCCAAGGTCACCGCGTCCCAATTGGTGGAACGCCTGGAGGAGCGCGGTCTGGTCAGCCGAGTCGGCGAGCAGGCCGGCGGGCGCGGCCCGAACGCGCAGCTCTATGCCGTACGGCCGGGCACCGCGCACGTGGTCGGCGTCGACGTCGGGCCGGATCGGGTGGTGGCGGCCTGTGCCGACATCACCGGTGAGGTGATCGGTCGGGTGGAACAGTCGACCCGGGACACCGACGACCCGGTGGGCGTGGTGCACAACGCGGTGGTGCAGGCGGCGAGCGACGCCGGGGCCCAGTTGTCGACCGTACGCCGGGTGGTGCTCGGCACGCCCGGCCTGGTCGACCCGGCCACCGGGGACATCACCTTCGCGTTCAACCTGCCCCGCTGGCACCGCGGCCTGCTCGCCGCGCTCCGCGAGGACCTGGACACCCCGGTGGTCTTCGAGAACGATGTCAACCTGGCCGCGGTCGCCGAGGCGGAGTCCGGTGCGGCGCGTGGGGTGGACGACTTCGTGCTGGTCTGGCTCGGCGTCGGCGTCGGTCTGGCGATCGTGCTGAACGGCCGGCTGCACCACGGCAGCACCGGCGCGGCCGGCGAGATCGGTTACCTGCCGGTGCCCGGCGCTCCCATTCCCCGGGACGCCTCCCGGCGGGCGAAACCGGCGTTCGGTCAGCTCGCCGGCTCCGACGCGGTCCGCGCGGTGGCCCGCGAGCACGGCTTCCGGGCCGGCGCGGCGGCGGACGCGATCCGGGCCGCCATCGCGGCCGGCACCGAGGGCGGGCCGGTACTCGACGAGGTCGCCCGGCGGCTGGCGCTCGGGGTGGCCAGCAGTTGCGTGGTGCTCGATCCGCCGCTGGTGGTGCTGGCCGGTGAGGTCGGCCAGGCCGGCGGTACCGCGCTGGCCGAGCGGGTGCAGCACGAGGTGGCCGCGATCACCCTGGTCACGCCCCGGGTGGTGCCCACCGAGCTGACCGAGGAGTCGGTGCTGCGCGGTGCCCTCCGGGTGGCGCTCGACGCCGTCCGCGACGAGGTGTTCGGCTCCACGCTCGGCTGATCCGCCACACCGCAGGCATCCGCCACACCGCAGGCGTCCGCCACACCGCAGGCATCCGCCACACCGCAGGCATCCGCCGCGCCCGGGGCATCCATCGCGCCCCAGGGCGCTGGTCCGGTGCACCCGTCGCGCTGGCATGTAGATATTTTTCGTTACCTGCCGGTCAGGTGCAAGCTCTCGACATAGACGGATGTGAGGCTATACGGTACGGCCACCCGGCGTCCCGATTCCCGGGACGTCCATCCTCCGGGGAGGAGTGACGGTGACCGTTCGGAACCCCCAATCGCGTGCGAGCCACCTGCTCGGCGCCACCCTGATCGCGTCCCTCGCCATCGGCCTCACCGGTCAGCCCGCGCTGGCCGGACGACCCGCTCCCGTCGACCTGCCGGCCGCCGCCGGCCCGGCCACGGTGACCGGACCGCTGGCCGCCGCCTTCGACACGGCGTCGACCAGGTACGACGTACCCCGTGACCTGCTGGTGGCGCTCGGTTACGCCGAGACGCACCTCGACGGGCACGCCGGAGCACCCAGCGCCTCCGGCGGCTACGGCGTGATGCACCTGACCAGCAACCCGAAGCTGCGTACCCTGGACGAGGCGGTCGCGCTGACCGGCCTGGGCCGGGACACTCTGCGTACCGACTCGGCCGCCAACGTCACCGGTGCGGCGGCGGTGCTGCGGTCGTACGCCGACGGCGCCGGGCTCACCGCCGCGCAGCGCCGCGACGTCAATCGCTGGTACGGCCAACTCGTCCGGTACGGCGGCGCCAGCACCCCGGCCGTCGCCCGGCTCTACGCCGACACCGTCTACGACCTGCTCGGCTCCGGCATCGACGCCGCCACCGCCGACGGGCCGGTACGGGTGCCCGCCCGCAAGGTCGCCCCGGACCGGGGAGCCCTGCGCGACGTGCCGCCGCTCGGCAGCCCCGACGGGATGGGCATCATGAGCACCGACTACGGGCCGGCGGCCTGGGCCCCGGCGCACTCGGCCAACTACACCGTCTCGAACCGCGAGTCGACGTACCCGATCAACTACGTGGTGATCCACGTGACCCAGGGGTCGTACGCCGGCGCGATCAGCTGGTTCCAGAACCCGGCCGCGCAGGTCAGCGCCCATTACACGATCCGCTCCTCGGACGGCGCGGTGACCCAGTCGGTGCGGGAGAAGGACGTCGCCTGGCACGCCGGCAACTGGACCTACAACACCCAGTCGATCGGCATCGAGCACGAGGGCTACGTCACCCAGCCCTCCTGGTTCACCGACGCGATGTACCGCTCCTCGGCCGCGCTGACCCGGCACCTCTGCGACCGGTACGGCATCCCGAAGGACCGGTCCCGGATCATCGGGCACAACCAGGTCCCCGGCGCCACCCACACCGACCCGGGACCGCACTGGAACTGGACCTACTACATGCAGCTCGTCACCGGCTCGAACCCGCCGCCCGGCGGCTGGTCGCAGACGGTCGACAACTCCACCGCCGGCCGGTTCACCGCCAGCGCCAACTGGGGCACGTCGACGTACTCCGCGCAGAAGCAGGGTGCGGACTACCGGTTCACCGACCCGGTCGAGTCGAGCGACCCGGCCTGGTACAAGGTGGCCATCCCGGAGACCGGCAGCTACCGGGTGGACGCCTGGTATCCGGCCGACCCGGGCTACAACAGCTCGGCGCCGTACATCATCGCCACCACCACCGGCAACCAGACCGTCTACGTCGACCAGCGTTCCGGCGGTGGCGCGTGGCGGACCCTGGGCACCTTCACCCTGGCCGCGGGTGACGCCAACAAGGTGGCGGTGAGCCGCTGGACCGGCGGCACCGGCCTGGTCATCGCGGACGCCATCCGGGTCACCCGGGTCTGACGCCGTGGGCTGGGCGGGGGGTCACGATCCCCCGCCCAGCGGGTCAGGCCAACGCTCAGCAGTCAGGCCAGGTCGCGGCGGTGGAAGGCGGCGAACGCGCCGCCGAGGGCCAGCAGCGTCAGCCCGAGCAGCACGACGAGCCCGGCCGGCCAGAGGATCGAGTACGACAGGTCGCAGTAGCCCGACCCGGCCGCCGGGGCGCAGTCGCCGGCGAGCGCCCAGAGCCGGATCTCACCACCGACCCAGGCGACCACGTAACTGCTCAGCATCAACTGGTCCGGGCGGGCGACGTCGACGATGCCCATCACGATCCGGCCGCCCACCTCCCACACCACCCCGTACGCCGCCGCCACACCGAGCGCCGCCGAGGTGTGCCGGCCCAGCGTGGCCGTCGCGAAACCCAGCGCGGTGACCATCAGCACCAGCAACAGTCCCCGGCTGACGGTGCCCGCCAGGTCGGTCCAGAACTCGCTGTCCGGGCTGCCGGGCAGGCCGCGTACCTCCGCGATGAGCCGGAACGCGCCGAGATAGCCCGCCGAGGCGACCACCGACAGCCCCAGTACGCCGACGAGCAGGGTGCCGAGCTTGGTGCCGAGTACGACCATCCGTTGTGGACGCCAGAGCAGCAGGTTGGTCATCCCGCCGGAGGTGAGGTCCGCGCCGATGTAGGAGGCGCCGACCAGGAAGCCGAAGAGGCAGAGGAAGGCGATCAGGAAGTAGGTCAGGGCGGGGATCTGCCGGTCGAAGACGAAGACCCCGGTCAGGAAGTCGGACCCGTCGATCCGGTTCGGGTCGAGGTCCGCGCAGTCGCCCTGGTACCGCCCGTCCGGGGTGGGCGTACCGGTTCGGTCGGTACCCAGGCAGTCGGCGTACCACCGCATCGCGTCGGCCCGCTGGTGCTCGGCGCGCGCCTCGGCCACCCGGATCTCGAAGTCGGTCGGCTGGTGTGAACCGGCCAGCGTGGTGGCGACGGTGATCCCGAACGCGGTGACCAGCAGCACCAGCATGAGCTGTACGAAGCGACGTGCGGTGAGCCGGCCGATCTCGGCGCGTACCAGGTTCACGGCGCTGCCCTCTTGTCGTCGGAGCTGACGGTGATCTCCAGCGGATCGTCCGTCGGAGCGGCGTTCGGCCGCACCGAGTCGTCGACCTGGCGCGGCACCCCGGGGTGGGGCCGGGTGCCGGTGAGTTCCAGGAAGACGCTCTCCAGATCCGGCGTGAGCGGGGTCAGTTCGCGCAGCCAGACGCCCTGCTCGCCGAGGAGCTGGCTGAGCCGGGCCGGATCGTCGAGTCCGGAGACCACCAGATGGTCGGCGTGCACCGCCACCGGCAGCCCGGCCGCCTGGACCAGTTCGACCGCCCGGGGCTGGTCGTCGGCGACCCGGATCCGGAACTCGCGGTGGTCGAAGCCGGCCAGCACCGCCTCGACGGGTCCGGCGGCCACCCGCTGACCCCGGGAGATAATTGTCACGTGGTCGCAGATCTGCTGGATCTCGGCGAGGATGTGGCTGGAGAGCAGCACGGTGACCCCGGCGGCGGAGAGGTCGCGCATCAGGTCGCGCATGTCCCGGATCCCGGCCGGGTCCAGCCCGTTGGCCGGCTCGTCCAGTATCAGCAGCTCGGGCGCCTTGAGCAGGGCCGAGGCGACCGCCAGCCGCTGCTTCATGCCCAGCGAGTACGCCTTCACCCGCTCGTCGGCCCGGTCCCGCAGCCCGACCTGCTCCAGCACCTCGTCGACCCGGGTGGGCGACACCCCACCGGCGACGGCGAGTAGTCGCAAGGTGCGCCGGCCACTGAAGTTGCCGAAGAACTGCGGGCTCTCCACGATGGCCCCGAGCCGGCTGACCACGGCGGACAGCCGCTGCGGCGCCGGCTCGCCGAACAGGGCCATCCGGCCGCTGTCCGCGCGGACCAGGCCGAGCAGCGTACGCAGCGTGGTGGTCTTGCCGGAGCCGTTCGGGCCGAGGAAGCCGTGCACCTGCCCCGGCTCGACGCGCATGTCGAACCCGTCCAGCGCGACCCGGCGGCCCCTGCGCAGGCCCGTGAACGTCTTGCGCAGGCCGTCGATCTCGATCACCGCCGGCACGCCTCACCTCCCGGCAACGTGACACACGACACGGCGCCTCACCCTACGGCCCGGACGCTGCTCGCGGGGGGATCGGCGCTGCGTGGTTGGATGGTCGGGTGCGTGATGATCCGGTTTCCGTCCCTGCCGACGCCGGCTCCCCGGCACCGGTACCCCCGGACGTGGTGATCGACTTCCACGGGGTCGGCGTACTGCGCTCCGGCACTCCACTGTTGCGTGACGTGACGTGGCGGGTGTGGCCGGACGAGCGCTGGGTGGTCCTCGGGCCCAACGGCGCGGGCAAGACGACACTGCTCAACCTGGCGGCCGGGCGGTTGCACCCGACCACCGGACTGGTGCACGCGCTCGGCGAGCGGATCGGGCGTACCGACCTGGCCGAACTGCGTACCCGGATCGGGCTGACCACGGCGGCGCTGGCCGAGCGGATCCCGACCGAGGAGCGGGTCCGGGACGCGGTGCTGACCGCCGCCTGGTCGGTGGTGGGCCGCTGGCGCGAGCAGTACGACGAGATGGACGAGGCGCGGGCCAACGGCCTGCTCGCCCAGCTCGGCGTGCTGGCCCTGGCCGACCGCGCCTACGGGACCCTCTCCGAGGGCGAGCGGAAGCGCACCCAGATCGCCCGCGCACTGATGACCGACCCGGAGTTGCTGCTGCTCGACGAGCCGGCGGCGGGACTCGACCTCGGCGGCCGGGAGGATCTGGTGGCCCGGCTGGCCGATCTGGCCCACGATCCGGACGCTCCAGCGATGGTGCTGGTCACGCACCACGTCGAGGAGATTCCGCCGGGCTTCACCCACGCCCTGCTGCTCCGTGAGGGTGGCATCGTGACGCAGGGGCCGCTCGCCGACACGGTCACCGGCGAATACCTCTCCAAGACCTTCGGCGTACCGCTGGTGGTGGACCGCTCCGGCGACCGCTTCACCGCCCGCGCCGCCTGACCCCCCCAACCACCCGCTCACCCGCTCACCCGCTCACCGGGCCGCCCGCGCCCGTCGCCGTCGGGCGGTGGCCAGCCCGTCACCTGGACGGTAGAGGCGCTACGGCGCACGGTTGACGTATCTGGTGTCCAGGTGGAGAGCGGCGGGTAGCTGGTGGGCGTGGGCCAGCGGGTGGGCGGGGGTCAGCGGGTGGTGGCGGCCCGCCCGTCAGCGGGTGGTGGCGGCGCGGACCAGCGGGAGCAGCGTCTCGGCCGCCAGGGTGAGCTGGGCGACCGCCGACTGGGCGTCCCGGGGTGGGACGAAGACCACCGCGTCCGCGCTCGCCTCCCGGAGCCGGGTCACCGCCGTCGCGCACTGCTCGGCGCTGCCGGCCGCGGTGAACCGGTCGAGATAGTGCTCGGGCAGGGCCGCCGCCAGCGCCTCGGCACCGGACGAGCCGGCCAGCATGCCGGTGATCTCGTCGGCCAGGTCGGCGTCGGCCGGTGGCAGCCCCCAGCCGCCGGCGAGCTGGGCGGCGAACTCGCGGCGGGCACTGGCCCGGCCCTCGTCGAAGTCCAGGTGGGCGTAGACGGTGAGCCGGTGGTCGTCGGTACGACCGGCCTCCCGGCGCCCCTCGTCGATCAACCCCCGAGCCCAGCGCACGTACGCCGGGCTGGCGCCCTCGGCCAGGATGGTGCCGTCGGCCACCCGGCCGGAGAGCCGCAGCGACCTCTCGGCGCGTACGCCGGTCGAGATCGGGGGCGGCTGCTCCGGCGGGAACTCCAACGCCACCTCGCGCAGTCTGGCGTGCCGGCCGGCGACGGTGACCCGTTCCCCGGCCAGCAGGGCGCGTACCGCCGCCACGGTCTCCTCCAGCACCGCCAGCGGGGACGGGTGGTCGGCGCCGACCTGGCGTACCCAGTCCGGCATCCCGTGGCCGAACCCGGGGAGGATCCGGCCGGGAAAGAGCCGGGCGAGGTTGGCCAGCTCCATGGCGGCCAGCGCGGGATTGCGGAACGCCGCCGGCAGGATGCCGATGCCGATCTTGAGTTTGTCGGTGACCGCCGCGGCGACGGCGGCGCTGGAGACCGCCCCGCCGAAGAAGCAGTCCTCGACCACCCACAGCTCGTCGTAGCCCAGCCGCTCCACCAGCCGGGCGTACGCCGGAAGCTGCTCGGGGGCGGTGTCACAGCGGTACATCACTCCGATCGGCATCTGTCCCATGTCTGGCAGCCTGCCAGAAGACACCGACGACGGCCGGTTCTAGACTCAGGCGGTCGCCGAAACGGGAGGTGGCTCCGGTGAGCCGGCCGCGGGTCGTAGTCATGGGCAGCGCCAACATGGACCTGGTGGTCACCACCGATGCCCTGCCGAAACCCGGTGAGACCGTCTTCGGCACCGACTTCGTGATGGTGGCCGGCGGCAAGGGCGCCAACCAGGCGATCGCGGCCACCCGGGCCGGCGCCGACGGGGCACTGCTCGGCGCGATCGGCTCGGACTCGTTCGGCGTGACGCTCAAGGCCCGGATCTCGGCCGCCGGGGTGGACACCGAGCGGGTCCGGGTGGTCTACGGCGCCTCCGGGGTGGCGGTGGTCACCGTCGACGCCGAGGGCGAGAACACCATCGTGGTCACCCCGGCGGCCAACTCGGCGTTCACCGGGCTCACCGAGGGCGAGCTGACCGCCGTACGCGAGGCGGACGTACTGGTCGCGCAGTTGGAGATTCCGGTCGGTACGGTGGCCGAGGCGGCTCGGGCGGCGCGGTCCGCCGGTACCCGGGTGGTGCTGAACGCGGCGCCCGCCCAGCCGGTACCGGTCGAGTTGCTGGACTCGGTCGACCTGCTGGTGGTCAACGAGGCGGAGGCGCGGGCGATCACCGGGTGCGGCCGGGAGGACCCGGCGGCGCTGCTCGCCGTGGTGCCCCGCGCGGTGCTGACCCTGGGCCGGCACGGCGCCTGGTACGGCGACCGGGACGGCACCGCCGTGCACGTACCCGCGGTCAAGGTGGACCTGGTCGACTCCACGGGGGCCGGTGACGCCTTCACCGGCGCGCTCGCGGTGGCCTGGGGCGAGGGACGGGAGCCGGTCGACGCGGTGCGCTGGGCGAGCGCGGCCGGTGCCGCCTGTGCGCGCCGGCTCGGTGCCTCGGTCTCGCTGCCGCTGCGGGCCGAGATCGACGCCCTCTACGTGCCGGCGGGTGGAGACGCCGGCTCCGTCCCCGCGAGTTGATCGGGAGGCGCACGATGGAGGCATGGTGCGTTTCGTGCTCAACCTGCTCTGGCTGATCTTCGGCAGCGGCATCGCCCTCGCCATCGGCTACGGGATCGCGGCCCTGATCTGCTTCGTGCTGGTCGTGACCATCCCGTTCGGAGTCGCCGCGCTGCGGCTGGCCTACTACTCGCTCTGGCCGTTCGGCCGGACCCTGGTGGCGAAGCCCGGCGCCGGGCTCGGTTCGGGGCTGGCCAACGTGCTCTGGGTGGTACTGGCCGGCTGGTGGCTGGCGCTGGCGCACATCGTCGCCGGGGTCGCGCTCTGCGTCACGATCATCGGAATCCCGTTCGGTATCGCCAACTTCAAGCTGGTCCCGGCGGCGTTCTGGCCGCTCGGCCGCGAGGTGGTGGAGGTCGACGACCTCCGTCGCCCGGCGGCGAGCCCCGCGCCGACGAGCTGACGCCGAGACATCCCGCCACGACGGTCGCCCTGCCCCCGGGTAGCCGCTCCGCTCGGTACGCCGATCCGATCGGTGCGCTGCTCGCCCGCTCGCCCGCCCGGCCGGATCGACACGTGCGCCGAGGGAATTCGCGCGACTCGGTGACGCCACTGTCGCGCTGAGCAGGGACGAAACGTTTTCGTAACGGGGTCTTGACGGGTCGCGGGGAGCGGAGCAGACTCCCCGGAAACGTTTACAAGTCAGGAGCGGAGGTTCGGTGCATGGGTCGTAAACGTTTACAGACCTCCGCCGACGGTCGGCCGACCGTGCACACCGTGGCGGCCCGGGCCGGCGTCTCGATCGCCTCGGCCTCGCGCGTCCTGAACGGGATCGGCGGCAGCGCCGAGACGGTCCGCAAGGTCCGCGCGGCGGCGGCCGAGGTCGGTTACGTGCCGAACGCCATCGCCCGGTCCCTCCAGTCCCAGCGCACCGGCCTGGTCGCGCTCGCCGTCGCCGACATCGGCAACCCGGTCTACGTGGCGATGATGCGGGCCATCGAGGCCGTCGTCACCTCCTCGGGCCGGCAACTCCTGGTACACGCCACCGGCGGCGAGATCGAGAGCGAGACCGACCTGCTGCGCCGGCTGGCCAACCGGTACGTGGACGGCATGATCATGTCCCCGATCCGGATCACCGACCGTCACCTCGACGCGATCGTGGTCAGCCCGATCCCGGTCGTCGTGGTCGGACAGTTGCCCGACGACGCGCCGGTCGACAACGTCCGGACCGACTCCCGGGCCGGCGTGGCGCTCGCCGTCGACCACCTGGTCGCGGCCGGCCGGCAGCGGATCGGCCTCGTCAACGGCCCGCTGGACACGGTGCCGGGGGCGGCCCGGGACGCCGGCTTCCGCGCCGCGCTGGCCAGCCACGGCATCCCGGTCGACGAGCGGCTGATCGAGGTCGGCGACTTCCAGTACGCCGCCGGCCGGGACGCCGCCGCCCGGCTCTTCGCCCGGGCTGAGCCCGACGCGCTGCTCTGCGCCAACGACCTGATCGCGGTCGGCGCCCTGCACGCGCTGCTCACCGAGCGCCGCCGGGTACCCGAGGACGTGGCGCTGGTCGGCATGGACGACACCGAGCTGGCCCAGATGGCCTTTCCGCAGCTCTCCAGCGTCTCGCTCGGCTCCGCGGCCCGGGGACGGCGGGCGGCCGAACTCCTGCTGGAGCGGATCGCCGACCCCGACCTGCCGCCCCGGCGCGAACACGTCGCGCCGAGCCTGGTGGTACGCGCCTCCAGCACCGTCGGCCGCCCGACCCCCGGCGGTACGCCGTCGAGCCGGCGACCGTCGAGCGGCGGGGCCACCCGACCCGGGGGCCGGGCGGCTCCGGCCGACGGCACCGTGGGGGTGACCTCGTGACCACGCTGGCCGAGCGGCCCGACGTCGACCGGACCGGGCCGGGCAACCGCTCCCGGCGTCGCCGTTCTGACCGGACCACCGTCTACCTGCTGCTGCTCCCGTCCCTGCTGCCCGTGCTGGTGCTGTCGGTGTTCCCGCTGCTGCGCGGCATCTACCTCGGCTTCACCGACGCCCGGGCCGGCCGGAACGTCGAGGTCAGCTTCACCGGCCTGGCGAACTACCGGGAACTGCTCGGCGACAGCCTGTTCTGGAGTTCGTTCCGGATCGGCCTGCTCTGGGCGTTCGCGGTGACGGTGCTCCAGTTCCTGCTCGCCCTCGGGCTGGCCCTGCTGCTCGACCAGCGGCTGCGGTTCCGGGGCGTGGCCCGGGTGCTCGCCGTGGTGCCCTGGGCGATGCCACCGGTGGTGGTCGGCATCCTCTGGCGGCTGGTCTACCACCCGGACGCCGGCCTGCTCAACGAGTTTCTCTACCGGATCGGGGCGGACGGGCTCCGTACCACCTGGCTCGGCGACTTCAACACCGCCCTGCCAGCGGTGATCATCGTCGGGGTCTGGGCCGGCATGCCGCAGACCACCGTCGTACTCCTGGCGGGGTTGCAGGGGGTGCCGCGCGAGCTGCACGAGGCGGCGGCGATGGACGGGGCCAGCGCGTGGCAGCGGTTCCGCAACGTGACCCTGCCCTCGCTGATGCCGGTGATCGTGGCGATCACCTCGCTGGACTTCATCTGGAACTTCAACTCGTTCGGCCTGGTCTACGTGCTCACCGCTGGTGGGCCGGGCGGTCGCACCATGCTGCCGATGCTCTTCGCCTACGAGGAGGCGTTCCGGTACGGCAACTACGGCTACGCGGCGGCGCTCGGCAACGTGATGGTGGTGATCGTCGTGGCATTGCTCGCGGTGTACCTCCGTCGCCGGCTACGGGAGGCGAACTGACGATGGCCCGGAACACGACGTCGACCGGCCCGACCACCGGGCCCGGCACCGGGCCGGGAAAGCCCGGCACCGCGACCGCTGGAGCCGGCCGGGCGAAGCCGAGGCGCCGCCGGCGGGTCGGCCGGGGACTGCAATACCTGGCCCTCTCGGGGTACCTGGTCTTCCTGGCGTTCCCGCTGGTGTGGCTGCTCTCCACCTCGTTCAAGCCACCGCGCGAGCTGGTGCAGCTGCATCCGACGCTGATACCTGAGAGCCCGACGCTGAGCAACTTCGTGCAGGCGTTCACCGAGCAGGAACTCGGTCGGGCGGCCTGGAACAGCATCCAGGTGTCGCTCGCCTCGGCACTGCTCACCGTGCTGATCGCGACCCCGGCGTCGTACGCGCTGGCGCGGTTCAAGACCCGGCTGGGCACGGTCGCGCTGGGCTGGGTACTCCTCTCCCAGCTCTTCCCGTTCGTGCTGCTGATCATCCCGATCTTCCTCGTACTCCGGCAGGCCGGGCTGGCCAACACGCACGCCGGGCTGGTGCTGATCTACGTGGTCTGGGCGCTGCCGTTCGCGCTCTGGATGCTCCAGGGATTCGTCCGCAACATCCCGCGCGAGCTGGAGGAGGCGGCCTCGGTCGACGGGGCGAACCGGCTCCAGACGCTGCGCCGGGTGATCTTCCCGTTGTTGACCCCCGGCCTGGTCGCCACCGCGCTGTTCGCGTTCATCTCCGCCTGGAACGAGTTCTTCTTCGCCCTGGTGCTGATCAAGACTCCGGAGCTGGCGACCCTGCCGGTCGCGCTGGCCCGGTTCGTCGGGATCGAGGGCACCGCCCGGCTCGGGCCGCTGGCCGCCGGCTCGCTGCTGGCCACCATCCCGAGCCTGGTCTTCTTCGCCGTCATGCAGCGCCGGCTGGCCTCCGGGTCGCTCGCCGGAGCTGTCAAGGGATAGCCACACAACCACCACAGGAGGTAGCACCCGTGCTCGACAGAGTTTCCCGACGAAGAGTTTCCCGGCGGGTCGTCGCCGCCGCGCTGGCCGGTGTCGTCGGACTCGGCGCGCTCGCCGCGTGCGGCGGCGGAAGCGGAGACGACGAGGGTTCCGGCCCGGTCAAGCTGCGGTTCCTCAGCCTGGCCTGGCAGAAGGAGTCGCTCCAGGCCAACAAGGACCTGGTGGCCAAGTGGAACGCCGAACACCCGGACATCCAGGTCGAGTACGTCCAGGGCGACTGGAACTCCGTACACGACCAGTTGCTGACCGCCTTCGAGGGTGGTGACGCGCCGGACATCGTGCACTACGAGGCGGCGTCGATCGGCGAGTTCAGCAAGCAGGGCTACCTGGCGGACCTCTCCGGCCTGCTCTCCGACGGTTTCAAGGGCCAGATCGACAAGGGGATCTGGGACACCGCGACCTTCGACGGCAAGGTCACCGGCGTGCCGTTCCTGCTGGAGTCGCAGGTCGTGATCGCCAACAAGAAGCTGCTGGACGCGGCCGGCGTGGCCGTGCCGCCGGCCGACGGCGGCTGGACCTGGGACGAGTTCCAGGCCAACGCGCAGAAGCTGACCGGCCCCGGCAAGTACGGCGTGGCCTGGGCGCTGAAGTCGCCGACCAACCGGGTACTGAACCTGGCGCTCAACTTCGACGGCAAGTACTTCTACACCGACGGCGGCAAGACCGAGGTGCGGATCGGGGACGCCGAGAAGGAGGTGCCGAGGCGGATCCACGACATGCTCTACACCAGCAAGACCGCCTCGCCGGAGGCGCTGGGAATGAGCGGCGCCGACACCCTGCCCGGCTTCTTCGCCGGCAAGTACGCGATGATTCCCGGCTCGGTCTCGCTGCGCCAGCAGATGGTCGAGCAGGCGCCGGCCGGCTTCGAGTGGGTGACCATCCCGCCGGTGAAGGGCGTCTCCACCAACCAGGCCGCCAACCCGCAGACCCTCTCGGTCGCGGCCGACTCCGCGCACCAGAAGCAGGCGGCGCAGTTCCTGGAGTACTTCCTCAACCCGACCAACATGGCCGCGCTGGCCAAGGGCGACTGGCTGGTCCCGACCGGTAAGCAGGCGAACGAGGAGCTGGTCAAGACGACCGGCGGCAAGCAGGGCTGGGACGTCGCGGCGGACAGCGCCAAGGACCTGACGGTGGCGCCGTTCCAGATGGTCGACGGCTACCCGGAGTGGAAGCTGAAGTACGCCACCCCGGCCCTCCAGCAGTACTTCGCCAACAAGATCACGCTCGACCAGCTCGGTACCCAGCTCGTCGACGGTGGGAAGCAGGTCCTGAGGTAATCATGGAACACTTGCTCGACAAGTCGGTCGGCTGCCTGGTCGGTGCCGCCGTGGGTGATGCCCTCGGCGGAGCCACCGAAACGGCGCTGCCCGAGCAGATCCGGGCCCGTTACGGCGACTGGGTGCGGGGGGTCGCACCGCCGTTCCACGCCGACTGGGCCACCGCGCGGCCACTGGCGCCGTACCACAAGGGCGACGGGCACATCACCGACGACACGTTGATGACCCACGCGCTGGTGCGGGCGTACGGGAGGAAGCGTGACCATCTCGACGCGTACGACGTGGTGGAACTGCTCGTGCCCGACCTGCTCGAGCGGGTGGTCTACATCCCGGACCTGGAGCGGGAGGGGGTGACCTTCCACCGCCTCGCCGCCGCCGAGCGGTGGCTGGTCACCCGCCTGCACCACGGGCACGCCGACCCGAGGGAGGGCGGTGTCGGCAACATCGTCAACTGTGGTGCGGCGATGTACATGGCCCCGGTGGGGATCGTGAACGCGGGCGACCCGGCGGGCGCGTACGCCGAGGCGGTCGAGATCGCCGGGGCGCACCAGCACAGCTACGGCCGGGAGGCGGCGGCGGTGCTCGCCGCGGCGGTGGCGGCGGCGATGTCGCCCGGCGCGGGCGTGGCCGACGTGCTGACCGCCGTACTCGACCTGGCCAGGGACGGCACCCGGGCGGCGATCGCCGCCGTGGTCAAGGAGGCCGAGGGGTACGCCGACTGGCGCGACGCCATCGCACCGCTGCGCGCCGCGGTCGCCCCGTACGACACGGTGGGCGAGGAGTACCGCAACCCGGGCCTGGGGGCGCGGCGGCCCAGCCGGCTGCACTCGATCGAGGAGTTGCCGGTGGCGCTCGGCATGCTCGTGGTGGCCCGGGGGGACTTCCACGAGGCGGTGCTCGGCGCGGTCAACTACGGCCGGGACGCCGACTCGACCGCGACGATGGCCGGGGCGATCGCCGGGGCGCTCGGTGGCGCGGCGGCGGTCCCGGCCGAGTGGTCGGCGACGGTAGCCGAGGCGTCCCGGACCGACCTGGTGGCGCCGGCCCGGGAGCTTGCCGAGGTGGCGGCGGAGGTCTTCGCGCGGGACCGGGAGCGGTTCGCCCGGCGCGCCGAGCGGTTTGCCGGACTGTCATGAGACTGACCTGGGTACAGCCGGAGGATCTGCTGCCGCACGAGCTGGCGGCCAGCGCCGACGAGGGGCGGGACGTCTCGGCGGTCGCGCGGCGCTGGGCGGCGGCCGGCGGGTCCGTGCTGCCGCCGGTCAGCGGGGCGTCGGCCGAGCCCGCCGGCCCGGAGTTGCGGGCGCTGGCGGCGGAACTGCTCGACGAGTGCGACGCGCTGCCACCGGCCGGATCGGCGGCCGAGCCGACCGAACTGGCCGCGATCCGGGCGAGCTGGCCGACGGAGTACGGGCTGCCGACCGGGGCGCCGGAGCCGGACCGGGTGCACGGCGGCTGGCTGGGCCGGGCGGTCGGCTGCCTGCTGGGCAAGCCGGTGGAGAAGATTCCCCGGCAGGGCATCCGGGAGATCCTGACCGCCACCGGGCGGTGGCCGCTGGCCGGCTACTTCACCGGGGTCGGGTTGCCGGCCGAGGTGGCGGCCCGCTGGCCGTGGAACCGGCGCAGCGCGCCGACCAGCCTGGCCGAGAACATCGACGGGATGCCGGAGGACGACGACCTCAACTTCGCGCTGCTGGCGTTGCGGGTGCTGGAGACGTACGGCCGGGAGTTCAGCAGTGCCGAGGTGGCCCAGGCGTGGCTGGACTGGCTGCCCGGCGGACGGGTCTTCACCGCCGAGCGGGTGGCGTACCGGAACCTGCTGCTCGGGCTGACCCCACCGGAGACCGCGCTGCGGCACAACCCGTTCCGGGAGTGGATCGGTGCCCAGATCCGCACCGACGTGTACGGCTGGGTGCACCCCGGCCGGCCGGACCTGGCGGCCGAACTGGCCCACCGGGACGCGATCGTCAGCCACGTCCGGGGCGGGGTGCACGGGGCGCTCTGGGTGGCGGCGATGACCTCGGCCGCCGTGGTGACGTCCGATGTAGACAGTGTGCTCGACGCGGGCGAGTCGGTGTTGCCGCCGCAGAGCCGCTTCGCGGCGACGGTACGCGAGGCCCGGGCCCTCGGTGCCGAGGCGGCGACCGGCTCGACCGACTGGGAGTCGGTGCTCGACACCCTTTACGCCCGGCACGGCCACCTGCACTGGGTGCACGTACGCAACAACGCCGCCCTGGTCGCGGCGGCCCTGGCGTACGGCCGGGGCGACCTGGTCCGGTCGATCTGCGCGGTGGTCAGCGGCGGCTGGGACACCGACTCGACCGGGGCGACGGTCGGCTCGGTGACCGGGGCGTTGACCGGTGCCGCCGGACTGCCGGCCGAGTGGACCGGACCGCTGCGCGGCCGGCTGCGCAGCAGCATCGCCGGCTTCGACGGTGTCGAGTTCGCCGCGCTGGCCGAGCGGACCGGGCGGCTGGCCCGGACCCAGGTCTCGGGGACCGCTCAGGTGCCGGGGACTGCGGCCGGACCTGTGCCGGACCGTGGTGCGGCCGTCGGGGCGGAATCGTGAGCGCGCGGAGTGGGCCGGTGCTGCGGGCCTCGCAGCCGCGAGCGGAAGGTGCGTCGGCATGACAGGCGAGGAGCCGAAGGCCGAACCCACCGCCGGCCCGGGCGGGTCCGGCGAGGTCCGGGTGGTGGTGGTCGGCAGCGCCAACCTGGACCTGGTGGTGTCGACGCCGACGCTGCCCCGGCCCGGCGAGACGGTGCTCGGCGACGCGCTGCGGACCATTCCCGGCGGCAAGGGCGCCAACCAGGCGGTGGCGGCGGCCAGGGCCGGGGCCAGGTGCGACTTCGTCGGCGCCGTCGGGCAGGACGGCTTCGCCGACCAGCTCCGGGCCAACCTGGCGGAGGCGGGGGTGGAGCTGCGACGGCTGCGTACCGTGCCGGGTCCGTCCGGGGTGGCGCTGATCGCGGTGGACGCCGACGCCGAGAACCTGATCGTGGTGGCGCCGGGCGCCAACGCCGAGCTGACCAGCCTGGACGCGGACGACCGGGCCGCCGTGGCGGCAGCGGACGTGCTGCTGTGCCAGCTGGAGGTGCCGCTGCCGGCGGTGACCCAGGCCGCCGGATGGGGCCGGAACGCCGGTACCACGGTGGTGTTGAACGCCGCGCCGGCCCGGCAGTTGCCGGCGGAGCTGCTCGACGCGGTGGACGTGCTGGTGGTCAACCAGGTCGAGGCGGCGATGGTGGCCGGTCTCGCCGCCGAGACCGGGCTCGACGCCCTGCTGGACGCCCTGCTGCGCCTGGTCCCCCGGGTGGTGCTGACCCTGGGCGCCCGGGGCGCGTGTTACGCCGACCGGTTCGGCCTGCGGCTGACGGTCGAGGCGCCGACGGTCGACGCGGTGGACACCACCGCTGCCGGGGACGCGTTCACCGGCGCGCTGGCGGTGGCCTGGGCGGAGCGGCGCGGGCCGGTCGAGCCGGCGGCGGTGACGGCGGCGCTGCGCTGGGCCTGCGCGGCGGGCGCCGCCTGTGCGCAACGCCCCGGCGCCTCCACCGCGCTGCCCACCCGGGACGAGATCGACGCCCTCTACGCACAGAGCTACCCGGAGCCGGCATGACGTTCAACCCCTACGTCCCGAGGCCGATCGACCTGCCCACGGCCGTGCCGCTGACGGCCGGTGCCGACCTGTCGGAGCTGGACGAGGCGAAGATCTTCGCCGCCCCGGACGACCCGGCGGACTGGCCGGCCTGGCGGGACCGGCTGACCCGCTGGCGGATCGAGGCGCGGGCCCGGCTCGGCTACGACGGCAGCCACTACGCCGAGATCGCCGGGGACTGCTTCACCGTCTGCCTGGCCTGGCTCTGGGACGAGTCGCTCTACGACGCCGAACGGGGCGTCTTCACCGTCGACGCCTTCCTGGACGCGGCGGAACGCGACTTCGGCGGCTTCGACGGGGTGGTGCTCTGGCACGCGTACCCGGTGATCGGGTTGGACGATCGCAACCAGTTCGACTACTACCGGCAGGTACCGGAGCTGCCCGAGGTGGTGCGGACGTTCCAGGCGCGTGGCGTACGGGTGTTCATCGACTACAACCCGTGGGACGTCGGTACCCGCCGGGCCCAGCGCCCCGACGCGGACGAGGTGGCCGCGCTCGTCGGCTGGCTCGGTGTGGACGGGGTGTTCCTGGACACCCTCAAGGAGGGCGCGGGCGAACTGCGGAAGACCCTGGACGCGGCCCGGCCGGGCATCGTGCTGGAGGGGGAGTCCCGGGTGCCGTTGGCCCGGATCGCCGACCACGCGATGTCCTGGGCGCAGTGGTTCGCCGACTCGCCGGTGCCGGGGGTGCTCCGGGCCAAGTGGTTCGAGCGGCGGCACGTGTTGCACCACACCCGGCGCTGGCACCGCAGCCACCTCGACGAGCTGCACTCGGCCTGGCTGAACGGGGTCGGGGTGCTGGTCTGGGAGAGCGTCTTCGGGGTCTGGGTCGGCTGGAACGAGCGGGACCGGGCGGTACTGGCGGCGATGCGCCGGGTGCAGCGGAGCCATCCGGCCTGGCTGCGCGCCGAGGACTGGACCCCGCTCGCCGACCACGTGGCCGGGACCGAGGTGTACGCCTCGCGCTGGCAGCACGACAAGACTCCGTTGTGGACGGTCGTCAACCGGGGCGGGGCGTACGACGGGCCGTGGCTGGTCACCGAGGAGCACCCCGGCCAGCACTGGTACGAGCTGACCACCGGCACCGAGCTGACCGCCACCCCGGCCGGCCCCGGTCGGGTGGCGATCGGCGGGGCACTGCCCGCCGGTGGGATCGCCGCCGTGCTCGCCACGGCCGAGGAGCTGACCCTGCCCCGGTACGCCCCCGCCGACGGTGACCCGAACTTCCCGGCCCGCTCGGCGGTCCGCCGCCCGGCGCCGGTGGTGCGCTCCGGTCACCTTCCGGCGGGCATGCGGGCGGTCGACGGCGGGCGGCGGGAGCTGCTGGTCCGACACCGGCAGCGCGAGACCGGGCTCTACGGCGAGGCGCCGTACGTCGACGAGTGGAAGCCGCTGCCGCCCCGGTTGCACCAGCCGGTGACCCTGCACCGGACCGTCCACCTCGGACGGTTCGGCATCGCCGAGCGCGAGGTGAGCGTCGCCGAGTACGCCGAGTTCGTCCGGGCCACCGGCTACCGCCCGATCCGGCCGGAGCGCTGGCCGTGGGCGGACGGCGGAATGTCGGGCCCGGCCGAGGCGCCGGCCACCCACGTCGAGCTGGCCGACGCCCGGGCGTACGCGGCCTGGGCCGGATTGCGGCTGCCGACCGAGGACGAGTGGCAGGTCGCCGCCGAACTGGGACTGTTGCGCCGGGCCGAGCTACTGAACTGGAACCTGACCGAGAGCGAGCACACCGACGGGCGTACCCGGTTCGTGATCCTCAAGGGCGGCGCGGCGTACCGGGCCGACGGCTCGGACTGGTATCTCGACGGCGGCCCGCAGCCGCCGGAGGTCTCGGTGAAGCTGTTGACCCTCGGCGCCGGACTGACCCGCTCGGAGTCGATCGGCTTCCGCTGCGCGGTCGACCTGTAGCCCGTAGTGCACCTGGGAGGAAGGAACTCGATGAGGAGATTCTGGCGGCTCGGCGGTGCGGCCGGGGTACTGCTGCTCTCGGTCGGCCTGGTCGGCGCGGTACCCGGCGGGGCCGTGGCGGGCCGGGACCGGGCCGGCACCCTGAGCACGGCGAGCGCGCCGTCGGCGGCGCTCGGCTCGCCGATCGACTACACCGTCTACCTGCCGTACGGCTACGCCGACCGGCGCAACGCCACCGTCCGCTATCCGGTGCTCTACCTGCTGCACGGGCGCGGCGACACGATGTCGGCGTGGACCCGGGTCAAGGCCGACCTGGACCGGATGATCGCCGACGGCGAGGTGCCGCCGGTGATCGCGGTACTCCCGGACGCGCCGTGGAGCGGCCGGGGAAGCTGGTACGTCGACTCCGGCTACACCGGGGCGGACGACCCGGGCCGGCCGGTCGAGACGGCGCTCACCCGCGACCTGGTCTCCTATGTGGACGCGACCTACCGGACGGCGGCGCATCGGGGCGCCCGGTTGGTCGGCGGCTATTCGATGGGCGGGGCCGGCGCGCTCCGCTACGCGCTGGCCCACCAGGACCTCTTCGCCAACGCGCTGGTACTCAGCCCGGCGGTCTACCGCCCGCTGCCGCCGGCCGACTCGTCGGCCCGGGAGTACGGCGGCTTCGGCGCCGGCGACGAACGGTTCTCCGCCGACGTCTACGGCCGGCTGAACTATCCGGCCCTGCTGCCGGCCCTCGACCCCGAGCTGCCGGTCCGGCTGTTCGTGGCGGTCGGCGACGACGAGTGGGCGAACCCGGATCCGGCGGACGCGGCACACGACCTCGACTACGAGGCCGCCACGCTCTACAACACCGTCCGGCGCTCCGAGGCGGTCTCGGCGCAGTTCCGGGTGGTGGACGGCGGCCACGACTGGGACGTCTGGCGACCATCCTTCGTGGACGGCATGCGACAGCTCGCCCCGACGCTGAGTGTCACCCCGCCGGCCGGGCTGCCCCGACCGCTGCACGGAACCGCCGGGACCGACTGGGCCGGTGGCATCGCGGCGGACCCGGACGGCGGCGCCACCATCGGGTACGCCGCCTCCGGCCCGGTCGCCGGCCAGCCGTACGCGGGCGGGCTCGACGCCGTACTCACCCGGCTCGGCCCGGACCTGCGTACGCCACAGTGGACGGTACAGTTCGGCACCCCGGCGAACGAGCGGCTCTACGGTGTCGTACCGGTCGCCGACGGTGGGGTGCTGGCCGCCGGCTACACCCGGGGCGACCTGGACGGGGCGCACCCGGGCAGCCCGGCCGACGACGGGTTCGTGGCGAAGCTGACCGGCACCGGGGAGCGGGCCTGGCTGACCCAGCTCGGCGACCCGAGCAAGGCGGACCGGTTCTACGCCATCGCACCCGCCCCGGACGGCGGCGCGTATGTCGCCGGCTACACCAGCGGGGCGTACGCCGGCACCAGCGCCGGGGACAAGGACGCGATCCTGGTCCGGATCGGCCCGGACGGCCAGGTCGGCTGGAGTCGCCAGTTCGGCGGTCCCGGCGAGGACAAGGCGTACGCGGTCGCGGCCGACGCCTCGGGCGTCTACCTCGCCGGCAGTACCTCGGCCGGGATGCCCGGCAGCACACACCTGGGTGGCGTCGACGGCTGGCTGGCCCGGTTCACCCCGGACGGCACCCGGCAGTGGACCGCAGCCGAGGGCGGCGCCGGCGACGACCTGCTGACCGGCCTCGCCATCACCACCGCCGGCACCGTGGTCGCCACCGGCAGTACCGGCGGGGACGCCACGGCCGGCGGCACCGACGCGCTGACCGTGGCGTACGACGGAACCGGCCGGCAGCGGTGGCGGACCGTCAGCGGCGGGGCGGGCGATGACGCCGGCGCCGAGGTGCTGGCGCTGCCCGGCGGCGAGGTGGCGGTGGTCGGATTCACCGGCAGCGCCCTGGGCGTACCGGCCGGCGCGGCAGACGTGCTGACCCTGCGGCTGGACCGGCGCGGCAAGCAGGTGTTGGCGGCGCAGTACGGCACCGCCCGGGACGACGCGGTGGACGCCTTCGGCGAGGAGAACGTCTACGCTACCCGGGCCGAGGACGGGAAACTGCTGGTCAGCGGCTTGACCATCGGCAGTCCGGCCGGCGGCGGCGCGCTCGGCAACGGCGACGTCTTCGTGGCGTCGGTCGACCCGACAGGAGGACTGCCGTGACGACCTCCGATTCTGCTCCGGCCGCGCTGAGCGAGGGTTCTGCTCCGGCCGCGTTGGCCGGAGTGAAGGTGGTGGAGCTGGCGACGCTGTTCGCCGGCCCGCTCGCCACCGCGTTCCTCGGCGACTTCGGGGCCGAGGTGGTCAAGGTGGAGCATCCGGCCAAGCCGGACCCGTCCCGAGGACACGGGCCGGCGAAGGACGGGGTCGGGCTCTGGTGGAAGGTGCTCGGCCGCAACAAGCGGACCGTCACCGCCAACCTCTCCGACCCGGCCGGCGCCGACCTGCTGCGCCGGCTGGTCGCCGACGCCGACGTACTGGTGGAGAACTTCCGACCCGGCACCCTGGAGCGCTGGGGGATCGGGCCGGCCGAGCTGCACGAGGTCAACCCCCGGCTGGTGATCGCCCGGATCAGCGGCTTCGGCCAGCTCGGCCCGTACGCCCGGCGGCCCGGGTTCGGCACCCTCGCCGAGGCGATGAGTGGATTCGCCGCCGCGACCGGTGAGCCGGACGGCCCGCCGACGCTGCCGCCGTTCGGGCTGGCCGACTCGGTGACCGCGCTCGCCACCGCCTATGCGGTGATGCTGGCGCTGCGGGCCCGGGACGTCACCGGCACCGGGCAGGTGGTCGACCTGGCGATCATCGAGCCGATCATGGCGATGCTCGGCCCGCAGATCACCTGGTACGACCAGCTCGGCTATGTCCAGCCCCGGCTCGGCAACCGGTCGAACAACAACGCGCCCCGGAACACGTACCGGTGTGCGGACGGGCGCTGGGTGGCGGTCTCGACCAGTGCGCAGAGCATCGCCGAACGGGTGCTGCGGCTGGTCGGCCGCCCCGAACTGATCGACGAGCCGTGGTTCGGCACCGGCAGCGGTCGGGCCGCGCACGCGGACGTACTGGACGCCGCCGTCGGCGCCTGGGTGGCGGCTCGGGACTCCGACGAGGTGGTGGCCGCGTTCGAGGAGGCGCAGGCGGCGGTCGCGCCGATCTACGACGTACGCGACATCCTGGCCGACCCCCAGTACACCGCGCTCGGCACGGCGGTCTCGGTGCCGGATCCCGACCTCGGGCCGGTACGGATGCAGAACGTGCCGTTCCGGATGTCGGCGACCCCGGGGCAGATCCGGCACACCGGCCGGGCACACGGCCAGGACACCGACGAGGTGCTGACGGCTCTCGGCTTGACCGCGGAGGAGATCGCCGAGTTGCGGGCGGCGGGAGCGATCTGATGCTGCTGACCCTGCTCTACGTGCCCGGTGACCGGCCGGACCGGTTCGGCAAGGCGGTCGACTCCGGCGCGGACGCGGTGATCCTCGACCTGGAAGACGCGGTGGCGGCGACCCGCAAGGGGTACGCCCGGGGCGCCGCCGCCGAGTTCGTCGCGGAGACTCGTCGGGTGCCGGTCTTCGTCCGGGTGAACGAGCTGACCGGGCCGGACGTGGCCGCCGACCTCGACGCCCTGGCCGGGGCACCGGGGCTGGCCGGGCTGCGGCTGCCCAAAGTGGAGTCCCCGAGGTCGGTACGGGCGGTCGCCGCACGGGTGCCGGTACCGCTGCATCCACTGGTCGAGTCGGCGGTCGGGGTGGAGCGGGCGTACGAGATCGCCGGCGCCGATCCGGCGGTCGCCTCGATCGGGCTCGGCGAGGCGGACCTCCGCTCCGACCTCGGCGTGACCGCCGAGGAGGGCCTTGCCTGGGTACGCGGCCGGATCGTCGTCGCCGCCCGCGCCGCCGCCCTGCCCCCGCCGCTGCTGCCGGTCTACCCCAACGTCACCGACCTGTCCGGGCTCGCCGAATCCTGCGCGGCCGGCCGCCGAATGGGCTTCCTCGGCCGGACCGCGATCCACCCCCGGCAGCTACCCGTGATCGTGGCGGCGTTCCGGCCCTCGGCCGAAGAGGTGTCCCAGGCCCGGGAACTGCTCGACGCGGTCGCCGAGGCACAGACCCGCGACACCGGCACGGTGGTACTCCCGGACGGCCGGTTCGCCGACCGCGCGATGGTGGCATCGGCCCGCCGTACCGTCGACCTCGCCGAGCGGTACGCGCGCGGGTCGTGACCGTGCGGAGGGCTTTCCCGGGTACGCCGCCGGCCGGTGACCGCGAGCTGGTGCTGTCAGCCGGTCATCGGATCAGGTTGCGGTGCGCCGCCCACATCCGGTCCGGGTCGACGCCTGCCTTCTCCAGTTGGGCGTCGAGGATGAAATGGGTGTCCGAGACGAGTTGCGGGCGCCGGCTGAACTCGGTGTAGAGGTCGACGGCCCGCTGCCGCCCGCCGACCTGCTCCGCCGCGTGGTAGAACGCCGCCGACAGTTCGTAGTTGAACGAGGTCCGGGTGTCGTCGGCGGAATAGAACCGGGGATTCTGCGGTAACGGCACGTCCCGGTCGCCGCTCATCGGCTTGTACCGGGACCAGTTCCGCTTGACCACGTTCATTCCCGCCCTGGTCTCGGCCGCGCCACCGGCGGTGTTCTCCGCCCACTCGGCGAAGCCCTCCACGGCCCAGAAAGGGCTGTTCAGCCGTTCGGCGTCGTCGCCGTGGTAGGTGTTCCGCAGCAGGTGCGGGCCGATCGCGTGCGCCATCTCGTGCACCATCAGGGTGTAGGCGCGGTGGTCGTCGTCGACCGTCGACATCCTGAGCACGATCCGGCAGCCGGCGACCGATTCCTTCGGGCGGATGACCAGCTTCCGCAGCCCGCTCGGCTCGGCGATGTCGGGACAGTTGACGTACCCGGCGTGGTCGGTGTCGGGCTCTTCGCTTCCGTAGGCGAACCATCGGTCGAACTCGCGGTCGTCCGCCATCAGGACGGCGAAACCCTTCGGCGCGGGTCGGTCGCCCCACAACTTGCGGACGAAGGAGCTGGCCCGGACTGCGATGCCGACATATCTCGCCGGATCCCACCTGCTGTTCCGCGAGGCGAAGACGACCACGTCGCCGCGCCGGGACGCCCGCAGCGGCTCGGCGTCCCAGGGCGCATCGCGGACGGTCGGACCGTTCCTCCGTGGGTTGTTGACGAGAGTCTTCAAGCCAGGAGCGAACACCTCGACGATCCGTACGGTGTCCGCGCTGACGGCGACCTGATAGGCGTAGGCCGCGAAGTGGGGTTGGACGTCGGACTCGAACTGCATGAGTGCGTTGATCGCGAACCGTCCCGTGGCCGGCGGTGCCGCGTTGCTGGTCGGCAGCGAGTCGGACCTGATGTCGAGGGCACCGCCGCTGGCCAGGTCGAATCTCGTCGGCCGTAGCTGTTGCAGGTTGCGGAACCGCATCCGTTCGCGTTCTCGAAGCGCGGTACGCCGCTGGTCCAGATCCGCGAGCCAGGCTTCCTCGTCGCCTCGTAGCATCGCGGCGGACCGCCGGGCGAGCATCTCCCCGACTCGTCGGTGCATTCGATCGTAGGGCGAATCGTAGGACGGGGTGGGACGCGAAGGGTCGGCCGTCGGCTGCTGCCCGTCGTTCCGGAGCACCACGATCACGGTCACCGCGAGCATCAGGACCAGGACGAGACCGCCCGCACCGATGCCCGCCCACGCCCAGCGCGGCAGTCGCCGTCGCCTCGGCCCCGGTGCGGCGTATGACACCGTTGCCCGGCCGGGTCGGATCGGCGGCACCGGGGGCTGCGGCGGACCCGGCGGCGGGGTTGCCGGATCCGGCCGGTACCAGGACCGTTCTGTGGCGTCGGTTGGCTGCCCCTCTTGGTGATTGTGCACTTTGTCCCCCGCGATCATTACATGATCCGTTATGAGATGACTACTCAGCGCGGATCAGGATAGGGGATGATCAATATTCTGGCGGGGTGCCTGTGGATAACCCGAGGATTCCGAGGGCACAGGCTGTCGCCCCTCGAGATGTTGCGTGCCAAGAGGCATCAGGTGACCTCGCAGGACGGCTGGGGGATGTGGCGGCCCGGACCGAATCCGGGCCGCCACATCGGACGGTACGCCGCCCGGCTGCTGAGCAGCGCGTACGTGCCACGTCCGGGGGAGCGGGCACCGGGGACGCCACAACCGGCGGAAACCTGGTGTCTCGGGGGTCAGGCCGACGGCGGGATGACCTGGGCCGGCCGCAACGTCTGCCGGCGCCAGTAGGTCACCGACCGGAGCAGCCACTCCATCGGACCGAAGCGGAACCGGCGCAGCCACCACCGGCTCGCCACGACCTGAACGGCAAAGATCGCGATGGCGATGCCGGCCGTGGCAAGGCTGCCCACGGTACCGATCAGGGCGAGGCCGTAGCCGGTGAACAGGAACGCGCACAGGACCGACTGGCCGAGGTAGTTGCTCAACGCCATCCGTCCGGCCGGGGCGAGCACGCCCGACAGGCGGCGGCCGGCCCGGGTACGCAGGAGCAGCAGCAGGCCGGCCCCGTAGGCGATGGTGAGCGCCGGTACGGTCAGCATGCTGATTCCGCGTATCGCGACGGAGACCGGGTTCGCCTCGGAGATGGGGAAGACGGTGGACAGCGCGGCACCCGGCAGTCCGACCGCCAGCCCGATGACGAGCGCCTGCCGCAGCCGGCGTACCGGGAGGTCCGACCGGTCCAGCAGCCCGTACGCGCCAGCGGCCATCCCGGCCAGGAACAACGCGATGTAGTTGGGCAGCAGCAGCCCCAGCGTCAACGGCGCGAAGCCGGCGAGGTCGCTGAGCCGCTGCCCGACGATGTCGGTGAACGATCCCTGGTACGCCTCCATCGCCGCCGCAGCCGCTGCGACCGCCTCTCCGCCGTCGCTGGCAGCCGGGTCACCGGCGCCTCCGGCGAGTGCCCACCCGAGCGCGAGTACCCAGTGCAGGGCGGCGAGGCCGATCACCGCGCAGACGGCGGCGCGGGCCACCGTACGCGGGGAGAGGTTGCGCATGGCGAGCAGCACCGCCCCGGCGATGGCGTAGCTGGCGAGTACGTCGCCGAAGAACAGGAATACGGCGTGGAGTAACCCGATGACGAGCAGGAACGCCAACCGTCGCCGCATCCGAGGAACGTGTTCCGTGCCCGCCCGCCGCATCTGAATCGCCAGACCGTACCCGAACAGCAGCGCGAACAGCGTGTAGAACTTGTCGGAGAAGGCGAACGTGAGGATGTCCTTGACGAGGCCCGCCGACTCGTCTCCGGGCGGCGGTTCGCCCTGGAAGACGGTGATGTTCACGATCAGGATGCCCAGCAGGGCGAAGCCCCGCAGGACGTCCAGGTTGACGATCCGTTCCGCCACGGATGCCGGTGCGGCGGCGACCGGCCGATGGCTCGGTGGTGCGTGGAGAGTTTCCATGGCGTCAGCATCGGCAGGACGACCCCATCGGGACATCCGGCAACCTGTGCCGGCGGCGTCGGCGGATTGGCGCTGATTTTCGACGCCCAGCTACAACTTTTTACCGATGCCCACCGCTCCGCGCACGGCTAACGTGCCGAGGCATGAGTCGGTGGCACCGTTATTCGGCGGCGATCCGTACCCACCGCAGCCGCCTGTTCGACGCGGTGCTGGTACTCGCGATCGCCGTCACGACGGCGACCGGCGACGGCGGGGCCGCCCGCTCGCTCGGCCCCCACGAGATCGCCTACTTCGACTGGAACCCACCGCTGTGGTTCTCGATTCCGGTGGGTGCGCTGGTCGGGGCCGCGGTGTGGTGGCGACGTCGCTGGCCGGTCGCGGTTGTCGTGGCCGGCGTGTTCGCCTGGGCGACCCTGGCCGCGTTCGTCGCCCTGCTGTTCGCGCAGTACACCATCGCCGAACGCACCAGGTCATGGTGGAAGGTGGCAGCGAGCACCCTGGCAACCGCGCTGGTGGTCGGCATCCCGATCTGGGCCGAGGGTGGGCTCGACGCCGCCGGGCCGCTCAGCGCGGTCATCTGCGCCGCCCCGGCGCTGCTGGGCCTGTACGTCGGCACCCGGCGCGAGTTGGCCGCCCGGGTCCGCGAGCGGGCCGAGCGGGAGCAGCATCAGCGCATCCTTCAGGCGCGCAGCGACGAACGCGCCCAGATCGCCCGGGACATGCACGACGTCGTCACGCACCGGGTGTCGTTGATGGTGCTGCACTCCACCGCGCTGGAGGCGACCGAGGGCCAGGACGCCGTGACCATCGGCAAGCGGATCGGCACCATCGGACGCGAATCCCTGGAGGAGCTTCGGTCCCTGGTACAGGTGCTTCGCGCCGACGACGACGCGCCACTGGCGCCCCAACCAGGGCTCGCCGACCTGACGGACCTGGTCGCCGCGTCCCGCCGCATCGGCCTGCCGGTTACGCTGGAGGTGGTCGACAAGGCCGGCGTCCGGCCACCCGCGCTCGTCGAACACGCGCTCTACCGCGTCGCCCAGGAGGCGTTGATCAACGTACACAAGCACGCAGCCGGGGCCCGGACCCACATCTGCGTCACACACGCCCCGGACGCTCTGCGCCTGGTGGTCACGAACGACCCGGGCCGGCGCGGCAGCCAGCCCGGCCTGCCCGGCGGCGGCCACGGCCTGCTCGGCATCGCCGAGCGGATTCGGCTCGTCGGCGGCGAGCTGACTGCCGGCCCCTTGCCGCACGGCGGGTTCGAGATCGCCGCCGAGGTGCCGCTCAAGCCCGTCCCGAAGTCGGAGGACATCCGGTGAGCGAGCCGATCCGGCTGTTGGTCGTCGACGACGAGTGGATGGTACGCGCGATGCTGCGCACCATCATGCAGACCGCACCGGACATCACCGTGGTGGGTGAGGCGGCCGACGGCGACGAGGCTGTCCACCAGGCACGGCTCCATCGCCCGGATGTCGTACTGCTGGACATCCGAATGCCCCGGGCCGACGGGCTGACCGCCACCGAGCGCCTCGCCCACCTCACGCCGAGGCCGCAGGTCGTCGTGCTCACCACGTTCGACCTCGATGAGTACGTGCACACCGCGCTGCGGCACGGCGCGGCGGGCTTTCTCCTCAAGGACGCCTCGGCAGCGGAGATGCTCGCCGCGGTCCGCAGCGCGACACGCGGCGACGCGATGCTCTCGCCCAAGGTGACCCGGAAACTGCTGCATCGCTTCATCGACGCCGACACGGGTCGATCCGAGGCCGCGCGGAGGCTCACCGTGCTGACCAGCAAGGAACGCGAGGTCCTCGTCGCGGTGGGCGGAGGGCTGTCCAACACCGAGATCGCCACGAACCTCCACATGAGCGGGGCGACGGTCAAGACCCACGTCAGCCGGATCCTCGCCAAGCTCAACCTCACCAACCGGGTGCAGGCCGCCATCCTCGCCCACCAGGCCGGGCTCCTCAGCCAAGCCTGACGCCACCCGATCGTCGACCGGCCATCTGTCGGCGCCACTGGGCTGGCTCACCACCAGGGTCGGGGTGGCGACCGTCGGGGTATCCGGATTGTTGTCGTCCGTAGCTGAACGGCGGCCTATGCGCCGAGGAGGTCGTCGATGGTGGTGGCGTTGACGGCGCGGCGGAGCCAGGTGTCGAGCTGGGTCAGGTCGGTGCAGGCGAGGATCTGCTCGCGGGCCTCGGCGGGTACGGCCACGCCTCGCCCTTCGAGCACGGTCAGGATCGCCCGGGCCTCACCCCGGGCCTCACCCCGGGCCTCGCCTAGCTCTTCGTGCTGGGCGGCCAGCTCTCGCAGCAGCTCGCTGCGGTATTCGGAGCCCACGGTGGTGGTCATAAATGCCTCCCAACGGGTCCGGGCCGCCACCGGCAGTCCGGCCAGTACAACGTCATAATACAAGATCGCCGTCTTCGGATTGACCGAGCGAAGCGCCTCCATCAGCGCCGGGAAGGTGGCTTCGACCTGGGCGTCGTGGCCGTGGCAGATGGCCGAGAGCACGGCCAGCGCCGGGTTGGTCCGAGCCAGGTCCACGTCCACGACCAGCGGCACGTCCGTGGGTACGAAGATCAACGGTCGTAGCGACAGGCTCAGGCCGTCGAACTCGAAGAGCCCGCGATAGCGACGGGCGGTGCGGGGGTCGGGGCAGTAGACCAGCAACGCCGCGTCGACATCCAATTCGGCTTCGAGTTGGGCCACGTAGAGCTTCCAGGTGCGTCGCTTCCCGGAGTCCCAGCCGCGCTGGATCTCCAGTACGACCGCGAGCAGTGGTTGGTCGGCCGGGTCGCAGAAGAGCAGCATGCTGTCCGCGTGGTACGTGCGCGGCACCAGCACCCGTACGTCCGTGGCGTGGGTACGGGCGTGGTGGTAGTCGGGGACCTTCACGTTGAAGACGTTCGTCAGCAACCAGGCCACCAGGCTCGGATCGAGCTTGGCCAGGGCGACCGGGGACTCGTGTTCCGCACTTGGCATGGCGGGTACGTTACGAGACGGGTACGACACTCGAAGTGACGCCGGGGGCAACGTCAGTGCGGCGCCCGCGACGTTGCGGAGCGTGACAGACCGGAGTACGGCGACGAAGCGATCGGCGGGCTGACCGTCACCTCTCCGGGCTGTGTTGCTCGATGGCGCGCTGGATCGCCCGGTAGATCTGCCCGAACCGGAGCGCGTCCGAGCTGCGGAGCAGGATGACCTCCTCACCCCGGTACTGCACCCACAGCTCCTGCACCTTCGCACCCCGCTCGTACGACCGGTCGAGCCAGTACAGCGGCACCTCCAGGAATGGGATCAGTGCCAGTGCGCCGACGACGCAGACCGCCAGGATGATCGCGGCGAGCCGCCACTCGCCCCGGTCCTGTGCCGAGTACGCCAGCGACAGCACGCAGACCACCGCCACCAGCGGCGGGATCGACAGCAGGAAGATGAGTACGCCCCGCCCGGCGAGTCGCCCCCGGGTCCGGGCCGTACCCCGGCCCCGGGCGTGCCAGACGTACGACACCTCGGCGACCGGCACGCTGCGCCCGTTGACGTGGATGGTCTCGGAGGTAACCCGTACCGTGTCGTCCCGGTAATAGAGCGTCACCGTTCCAGCAAAGCGCGGCGCCCGGCGTCGGCGCCACCGTTCCGCATGGTCGGATTCGGGTCAGCCGCAGCCTCAACCCTTGTTGGCGCCCAGCGTCAGCCCGGCGACGAACTGCCGTTGCAGCACGAAGAAGACGATAAGTGTCGGCAGGGCGACCAGGATCGAACCGGCCGCCAGCAGGTTGTAGTCGGTGAAGTAGACCGACCGGAGGTTGTTCAGCGCGCTGGTCACCGGCAGCTTGTCGCCGGTGGACATCAGCACCACCGCCCAGAGGAAGTCGTTGTAGATCCAGGCGAATTCCAGCGTGCCGAGCGCGCCGAGTGCCGGCCGGACCAGCGGCAGCACCACCCGCCAGTACTGCCGCCACACCCCGGCCCCGTCGACGGTGGCCGCCTCGATCAGCTCGCGCGGGATGGTGTCCATGTAGTTGCTGAGCACGAAGACGCAGAACCCGGTCTGGAACGCCACGTGGATCGCGATGATCCCCCAGTACGAGTCGTAGACCAGCTCGGACGGCCAGCTCATCCACCACGGCAGCGGCAGCTTGGTGTACATCAGGTAGAGCGGGGTCAGCACCACCTGCTGCGGCAGCAGGTTGCCGGCGGTGAAGAGGATCAGCAGCAGCCGCCCGCCGGGCAACCGGCGCCGCGAGATCAGGAACGCCACGAACGAGGCGAAGAAGAGCGTCAACAGCACTGCGGGTACGGCCACCAGCAGGGTGTTCAGGAAGTGCCGGGGCAGGTTGCCGCCCTGCCACGCCTGCACGTAGTAGTCGAAGTTCAGCGTCTTCGGCAGCGAGAAATACCCCTCGGCGGCGGTCTCGGCGTACGGCCGCAGCGAGGCGTAGAGCGGCAGCAGCAACGGCACCAGCCAGCCCAGCGCCATCGCCCAGAGGAAGATCCGGACCACCACCCGCCACGGGCTGACCGGGCGCCGGTTGCGCCTGCCGACAGCCGTACCCCGCTCGGCAGCCGTACCCCGCTCGACGGTCATGCCTCGTCCTCCCGCCGGAAGACCTGCACCAGATAGACCGCGATGAAGCCGGTGGAGATCAGCAGCAGGATCACCGCGATCGCCGACCCGTACCCGATCCGGCTGGCCTCCCCGACGATGTTGTCGGTGACCAGCACCGAGAGCAGTTCCAGACCGTTGCGTCCCCGGTTGATCGCGTAGACGACGTCGAACGCGCGCAGCGCCTCGATGACGGTGATCACCAGCACGATCACGTTGACCGGGCGGAGCGTCGGGAAGACCACCCGGAAGAAGGTCTGCGCCTCGTTCGCCCCGTCGATCGCCGCCGCCTCCTTCAGCACCGGGTCGACGGCCTTCAGCCCGGCCAGGTAGAGCAGCATGACGTACCCGACGTGCCGCCAGCCGACCAGCAGCAGCACCGACCAGAGGTTGATCGACGGGTCGCCGAGCCAGTCGACCGGGTTGTCGGTCCGGCCCAGGATCGCGTTCGCCACGCCGTAGTCGCGGGAGAAGATGAGCTGGGCGAGGAAGCCGACCACCGCCAGCGAGAGCACCACCGGCAGATAGAACGCGGTCTGGTAGAAGCGGGTGAACCGCATCTCCCGGTCCAGCAGCACCGCCAGGAAGAGCCCGAACGGGGTGGCGACCAGGCCGAGGAAGGCGAGCCAGAGCAGGTTGTGCCAGACCGCCGGCCAGAACGGCGGGTAGTTGCTGACGATGTTGACGTAGTTGTCCAGCCCGACCGGCCGGATCTCGCCCAGCCCGTCCCACGAGGTGAACGACAGCCCGATCGAGGCTAGGGCCGGACCCCAGATCAACCCCAGGTCGAGCAGCAGCGGCAGGCCGAGCAGCAGCCCGATCACCGCGATGTCGCGCGGGGTGAACCGGCCGATCCGGCGCCGTCGACGCCGGGCCGGCGACCGGGGTACGCCCGCAGCCCGCCCAGCCTCGACCGGCGGTGCCGTCGGAGTCGGAGTCACCGGCGACCGCCCGTCAGGAGGCGAAGATGGTCTTCTTCTGCGACTCGATCCGCCTACACAGCCCGTCGACGTCGTCCGGCGCGTTCAGGAAGCTCTGCAACGAGGGGATCATCACCGTGGAGGCGAAGTCCGGTCGGGTGTCCCGGTCGAGGAACTGGGAGATCTGCTTCGCCCCGCCGACCAGCTCGACCGCCTTCTTCTGCAAGGCGCTGTAGCCGCTGGTGTCGGCGCCGTTGTGCGTGGCGACGTTGTTCGGGTCGCTCTTCAGGTACGCGTTCTGCGCCTTGGCGCTGGCCAGATAGCGGAGCAGCTCCTTCGCCCCGTCGACGTTCTTCACCTTGCTGGAGATCATGAAGCCGTCGATCGGTGCCTCGACCGCGTCCTGCCCGTGCGCCTCGGCGATCTGCGGGAACGGGAAGAAGTCCAGGTCCGCCGCGACCTCGCCCTGGAACTGCTGGCCGACGAACATGCCGAGCAGGTACATCCCGGTCTGCTTCTGGCCCAGCGACTGTGCCGCCTCCTGCCAGGTCCGCCCGTTCGCCCCCGGCTGGCAGTACGGCAGCAGTTCCCGCCAGAGCGTGAAGACCTGCTTGACCCGGCTGTCCTCCCAGGACTCCTTGCCGGCCATCAGGCTGACGTGGAAGTCGTATCCGTTGGTACGCATGTTGACGTAGTCGAAGGTGCCCATCGCCGGCCAGCCGTCCTTGTCGGCCATGGCGATCGGGATCAGCCCGTCCGATTTCATCTTCCCGGCCAGCGCCTTGAGGTCGTCCCAGGTCGTCGGGACCTGGTAGCCCTTCTCCTGGAAGAGACTCTTCCGGTAGAACAGCGCCCACGGGTAGTAGTAGAACGGCACGAAGTATTGCTTGCCGTCGGTACCGGTGGAAGCCTGTTTCATCGCTGCCGAGAAGTCGCCGCCGATCGTCTGCCAGATGTCGGAGATGTCGGTGGCCAGCCCCTGGGCGGCGAAATACTGCATCCGGAACCCGGAGAACCAGGTGAAGACGTCGTCCGGAGTCGCCTGGAGATAGCGGGTGATGTTCTCCTGGAAGGTGTTGTGGTCGACAGTGTTGATTTTCACGTCGAGCCCGGAGTTGGCGAGCACCTCGGCGATCGCCTTCTTCGGCACCTCGTCGGAGTAGTTGGAGCCGAAGGTCACCGTCCCGCCGCCGCTGCCGCCCTCGGTCGGTTTCTCACAGCCGGCCAGCCCCACCGGCAGCGCCAGCGCGCCGGCCGCGTACGCGGCGCCGCCGAGCAGGCGACGTCGGCTGAGCGGACTCGGCGTGGGGCCTGACGGCACCGGGGGGACGGTTCGGCCGGGCTGCACATTCGCCATCGTGTCTCCTCGCGCCGCTGCGGGTGGGACCGACCACCGCTCCGCAACGGCCGATCCGCGCACGAAACCTGCTGGCAACAGTAGGAGGGTAGGCGGAAGGGGGTCAAGAACTTAGATCAATGGATGCCTGATCCGTCAGTGCCGGGCGCTGCCGACCGGGGCCTGCTCGACGGCCCGCTCCAGGGCCCGGTAGACCTGGCCGAACCGCAGCGCGTCGCCGGTGCTGAGCAGCCGGACCGGCACCCCTCGCCACTGTGCCCAGATCTCCAGCCGGTGCGCGCCCCGGGTGTAGCTCCGGTCGACGTGTTCGAGCAGGTAGTCGGCGACCGGGGCGGCGGCGAGCCCGACGAGAATGGAGACGCCGACGATCGCGATGGTGGCGGTCAGCGAGGTGTGCAGGCGTACCGCGATCAGGATGCCGATGGCGGCGGCGACCAGCGGGCCGGCGAGCCCGGCCAGCAGCGCACCCCGGCCGGCGAGGGTGCCCCAGGAGCGGGCGCCCCGGACGTGCCAGATCCGGGCGACCTCGGCCAGCGGATAGGCCCGACCGTCGACGCGGATCGCCTCCGAGGTGATCCGTATCGTGCGGTCGTCGTAGTAGGTGGTCATCGCCATCCGCTCGGCCGAGTCTGACGTGCTCAGCGTATCCGAAACGGTACCCCGCGGGTGCCACCGCGAATCCCCACCGACCTGCCGGGGCTGGCCGAACGCCCGTTAGGGTGAGCCTCGCGACTTCGACGTGGAGGTGGGCTGTGGGCGACTTCGTCCGGGTGGAGACCAACGAGGGTATCGGCACGATCCGGCTGGACCGGCCGCCGATGAATGCCCTGAACACCCAGGTGCAGGAGGAGTTGCGCGCCGCCGCCACCGCGGTCTCCGCCGACCCCGGCGTCCGCGCGGTCATCGTGTACGGCGGGGAGAAGGTCTTCGCGGCCGGCGCGGACATCAAGGAGATGGCCGACATGTCGTACGTCGACATGGCGGAGCGGGCCGCCGACCTCTCCAGCGCGCTCGGCGCGCTCGCCCGGATCCCGAAGCCGGTGGTCGCGGCGATCACCGGGTACGCCCTCGGTGGCGGCTGCGAACTCGCGCTGGCCTGTGACTGGCGGGTGGTCGCCGAGGACGCGAAACTCGGTCAGCCGGAGATCAAGCTCGGGATCATCCCCGGCGCGGGCGGCACCCAGCGGCTGGCCCGGCTGGTCGGCCCGGCCCGGGCCAAGGATCTGATCATGTCCGGTCGGATGGTCGACGCTGCCGAGGCGCTCCGGATCGGCCTCGCCGACCGGGTGGTCCCGGCCGAGTCGGTGTACGCCGAGGCGGTGGCGCTGGTCCGGCCGTACCTGACCGGGCCGGCCCAGGCGCTGCGGGCGGCGAAGCAGGCCGTGGACGGTGGACTGGAGATGGATCTCGCCTCCGGGCTGGCCTGGGAGAGCCAGCTCTTCGCCGCGCTCTTCGCCACCGACGACCGCCGGGAGGGGATGGCCGCCTTCGTCGAGAAGCGTCGTCCCGACTTCACCGGTCGGTAGCCCCTGCCCAGGGATAGCCGAGTGTCGTTCATCTTCTTCCCGACCGGCCGGTAACCTCGCAGGATCACGGCGCGGACGAGCGGCAGGCACGGCGGACGACAGGAGTGGCGATGACGGAACGGATCGAAGGACACGGCGGCGACCTGGCCCTGGCGGCCCTGCGGGCGTACGGCGTGCGGGAGATGTTCACCCTCTCCGGCGGCCACGTCTTCCCGCTGTACGACGCGGCGCACCGTACCGACTTTCCGATCTACGACGTCCGGCACGAGCAGTCCGCTGTCTTCGCCGCCGAGGCGGTCGCCAAGTTGCAGCGCCGGCCAGGGCTGGCCGTCCTCACCGCCGGTCCCGGGGTCACCAACGGGATCTCCGGGCTGACCAGTGCGTTCTTCAACGCCTCCCCGGTGTTGGTGCTCGGCGGTCGCGCCCCGGCCTTCCGCTGGGGTTCGGGCAGCCTCCAGGAGATCGACCACGTCCCGCTGGTCGCCCCGGTCACCAAGCACGCGGCCACGGTCTGGTCGACCGACGACGTGCCGGGTGCGGTGGCCGGGGCGCTGACCGAGGCGCTGACCCCGCACCGGGGGCCGGTCTTCCTGGACCTGCCGCTGGAGGTGGTCTTCTCCACCGGTGAGGTGGCGCCGCCGGCCGGACCGGCGATCGTGCCCGTCGAGCCGGACCCGGACGAGGTGGCGACGGCCGTCCGGCTGATCGCCGGGGCCGAGCGCCCGGTGATCGTCGCCGGCTCCGACGTGTACGCCGGGGATGCCGTCGAGGCGCTGCGGGCCGCCGCCGAGGCGCTCCGGGTACCGGTCTTCACCAACGGGATGGGGCGGGGCGCGCTGCCGCCCGGCCATCCGCTCAGCTTCGCCAAGGCCCGCCGGGCCGCGCTCGGCGGCGCCGACCTGGTCGTGGTGGTCGGCACCCCGCTGGACTTCCGGCTCGGCTTCGGCGACTTCGGCGACGCCCGGGTCGTGCACGTGGTGGACGCGCCCAGCCAGCGGGCCCAGCACGTCGAGCCGGCCGTCAGTCCGGCCGGCGACCTGCGGCTGATCCTGACCGCCTTCGCCGACTACTCCGGTGAGCGGGCCGACCACGAGCAGTGGATCGACGGGCTGCGTACCGCCGAGGAGGCCGCCCGGGCCAGGGACGCGGCGGCGATGGCGGCCGAGACCGACCCGATCAAGCCGGCCCGGGTCTACGGCGAACTGCGCCGGGTACTCGCCCCGGACGCGGTCACCATCGGCGACGGCGGCGACTTCGTCTCGTACGCCGGGCGCTACCTGGAGCCGGCCCAGCCCGGCACCTGGCTCGACCCCGGCCCGTACGGCTGCCTCGGCACCGGGATGGGCTACGCGATGGGAGCCCGGGTGAGCTACCCGGACCGGCAGGTCTGCGTGCTGATGGGCGACGGCGCGGCCGGCTTCTCACTGATGGACGTCGAGTCGCTGGTCCGGCAGAAGCTGCCGGTGGTGATCGTGGTCGGCAACAACGGCATCTGGGGCCTGGAGAAGCACCCGATGCGCGGCATGTACGGCTACGACGTCGCCGCCGACCTCCAGCCCGAGCTGCGGTACGACCAGGTGGTGACCGCGCTCGGCGGTGCCGGTGAGACGGTGGCGAAGGCGGCCGACCTGGGGCCGGCGCTGGAGCGGGCGTTCGACGCCCGGGTGCCGTACCTGGTCAACGTACTGACCGACCCGGCCGACGCCTACCCGCGCTCGTCCAACCTCGCCTGACCCGGCTGCCCGCGCTCGTCGCAGCGGTCAACGGGACCGGTCGGCGGGGTCGGTCCACCACTCGGCCGGGCCGATCGGCGGTGCCCGCAGCCCGGATTCGTCCGCCGCGTCCACCTGCTCGGTCCAGTCGCGCCGCCGGCGCGTTTCGCGCCGGTCCGCCGGGCCGAGCGGGTATGCCGGGTCGGGCCGGTCCGACGGGTCGAGCTGGTCCGTCGTTTCGAGCTGGTGTGCCGGGTCGAGCTGGTGATCCGGGTCGGCCGGGTCGGCGAGGCCGGGTTCGGCGACCACGGTCAGGTCGGTGACCCGTAGCGGCGGCTCCTCGCCGGCCCCGGCCGACCCGCCGGTCCACCAGCCCCGGTTCGCGTCCCGCCCCTCCGGACCGGTCTGTTCCGGGTCACGGGCCGCGAGCAGCGGCAGCAGCAGTACGCCGAGGACGAAGGGCGCGGCCATGTAGCGGGCGGCCTGCGCGTTGTTGACGGCCAGTACCGAGAGCTGGTTGCCGAGGCTCAGGGTGGCCAGGGCCAGCAGGGCCCGGTCCCGCCGACGCCAGGCCAGCAGCCCGACCGTCAGGTACGCCAGATAGGCCCAGGTCGCGCCACGCCACAGCAGCCACTCCGGCTGCCCGACCCGGCTGGCGAGCACGTCCGCCACGTCGCTGACCCGCTCGCTCAACGGCCGGCTGTACGCGACCGCCAGTACCTCCTCCCGCTGGAACCTCGGATCCCGTTCCAGGTAGATCGGCAACGCCCAGGCGGTCGGGTTGGCCCGCAACCCGCCGGCCGGGGTCGGCCGCCAGGCGATCGAGCCCCGGCAGACCCGGGCGGAGAGCACCGTCCCCGGCGACCGGCGTACCAGCCGCCACCAGGCCGACAGCAGTTCGTCGTGGTGCTCCGCCGCAACCTGGCGGTCGAAGTCGGGGTGGTAGACGGTGGAGTCGACGGTGTAACAGTCCGCCGACTGCCGCCAGTGCACCAGCGGCGCCACCTTCGTCATCAGCGCCAGGTCGGCAGCGGGGAAGTCGGCCGGCTGCTCGGCGTACCCGATCGCGAGGTCGGCGAGGAACGCCTCGTAGGCCACTATGGACTCGCTGTCCCGTACCCCGAGGGCGGGCAGCAGGCTCCAGTTGGTCAGCAGTGCGACCGTGGCGGCCACCACCCCGGCGAGCAGGATCCGGAGCGCCACCCCGCGCAGCAGTACCGCCAGCAGCACGGTGACGATCGCCACCACCACGAAGCCGTTCTGCCGGAACAGGCAGGCCAGGGTCAGCTCGGCGACGAGGACACCGAGCAGGCCCCAGGGCATCCGTCGGGCGTTTCCGGCCGGCAGTCGGGCCGCCCAGCGCGCAGGTGCGGCGTGCCGGACGATCGCACCGAGGTCTTCCCGGCTTGGCCAGCCACTCTCCGGGCCACGCCCGGGTGCCGCCGCCCGAGCACCGGTGGCTTCCGTCGTCCGAGCACCGGTGGCGTCCGGTCCGCGTCCGGTGAACATCCGGTCGGTGGCGCGCATCCGGCCTGTGGCGCGCAGGCGACCCACGGCGAACAGCCTGCGTGCGGCGAGCAGCCGGGCCACCGTGCCGAGCAGGAAGACGTGGCAGACGACGAACGGCACGTCCTTCCAGACGCAGACCGTGAAGATGCCGACCGGAGGCAGCGCGACGACCACCACCGCCGCCGTGACCCAGGCCCAGGCCGGGCCGCCGATCCGGCGCAGGCCGGTGACCGCGTACGCCAGGCCGGCCGCCAGGGCGGTGGTCTGCACCAGGGTCAGCGCGCCGATTCCGCCGGTGAGCCGGATCGACAGCCAGACCAGTCCGGTGTAGCTGACCGGGTGGTGGGTGTTCCAGTTGCCGGTGGTGGCCTGCCAGACGTGGTCGAGCGAGTCCGGGCTGAACAGGCCGGGATAGCGGGCGGCCCACCAGAACAGCAGTACCGCCTGGGTCAGCCCGAAGGTCAGCGCGCCGAGCCCCGCCGGTGAACCCCCGAGCCACCGCGGTCGGCGGGGCCGGCGGTCGTCGGGCTCCGGCGACCCGTCAGCCGGCCATACCGGCCCGATCACCACCCCGTGTGCCATGCCTATCGTCCTTCGCCCGGGCGCGGCCACGCGCCAACCAGCGGTGCGAGGGGTGGTGGGCACCGATCTGGGCCATGCTACGGCCGGCCACGGTCACAGGTCCCCGGAACGGCGTACTCCGCACCAGCCGGTCGCCGACCGTGCGTGTCAGCCGGTTGTCAGCACCGAACGGCTGGTGTCAGCCCAGAGTCAGACCCGTTGGTCATGCTGGGGCACCGATGAAGACCGACGGGAGACAGTTGATGAGTTACGCCATCCGGGCCGAGGGGTTGGTCAGACGCTTCGGCGAGACCACCGCCCTGGCCGGAGTGGATCTGGGGGTACGAGCCGGGACCGTCTTCGGCCTGCTCGGCCCGAACGGGGCCGGAAAGACCACCGCGGTACGGGTACTCGCCACCCTGCTCCGGCCGGACGCCGGCACCGCCACGGTCGCCGGGTACGACGTGTTCCGCCAGGCGCACCAGGTGCGGCAGGTGATCGGCCTCACCGGGCAGTACGCCTCGGTCGACGAGACGCTGACCGGCACCGAGAACCTGCTGCTGATCGGCCGGCTGCTCGGGTACTCCCGGGGCGACGCCCGGGCCCGGGCCCGGCAACTGCTCGCCGAGTTCCACCTCTCGGACGCGGCCGACCGGGCGGCGAAGACGTACTCCGGAGGCATGCGGCGGCGGTTGGACCTGGCGGCGAGCCTGGTCGGCCGGCCCCGGGTGCTCTTCCTGGACGAGCCGACCACCGGGCTGGACCCGCGCAGCCGTACCGAACTCTGGGGCATCGTCCGGGACCTCGTCGGATCGGGGGTGACCGTGCTGCTCACCACGCAGTACCTGGAGGAGGCCGACCAGCTCGCCGACGAGATCGCGGTGATCGACCATGGTCGGGTGATCGCCCAGGGCACCTCGGAGGAGCTGAAGGCGAAGGTCGGCGGGCAGGCGCTGGTGGTCCGCCCGGCCGACCCCGGCGACCTGGCCATGGTGGTCGGCGTGCTGCGGGAGGTGGCCGGTGCCGAGCCGGAGCTGAACCAGCACACCGCGACGGTCCCGGTCAGCGGCGGCGACGTGCTGCCCGCGGTGGTACGCCGGCTCGAAGACGCCGACGTCACCATCGCCGAACTCGCGCTGCGGGGCGCGAGCCTGGACGAGGTCTTCCTGTCGCTGACCGGACACCGGGCCGAGGACGGGACCGAACTGGCGGAGGTGCCGGCATGACGACGATCAGCGCACCGGCGCCGGTGCCCACCCGGCGGGTCAGCCCGCTGGTCGGGATCCGGCACACCATGACGCTGGCCTGGCGGAGCCTGGTCCAGATCAAGCACAACCCGATGGAACTGCTCGACCTGAGCATCCAACCGCTGATGTTCGTGCTGCTCTTCACGTACGTCTTCGGTGGCGCGATCGCCGACAGCCCCACCGACTACCTGCGGTTCATGCTGCCCGGCATCATGGTGCAGAACGCGCTCTTCGCCACCATGACCACCGGGTTCGGGCTGAACACCGACCTGACCAAGGGAGTCTTCGACCGGCTCCGCTCGCTGCCGATCGCCCGCTGGGCGCCACTGGCCGGGCGGATCCTCGCCGACACGGTCAAACAGGCGTGGTCGATCGCGCTGCTGCTCGGCATCGGCATGGTGCTCGGCTTCCGGATCGGTACCGGCCCGCTCGGCGTACTCGGCGCGTTCGCGCTGCTGCTCGCCTTCTCGCTGGCCGCCGCCTGGATCTCGGTGTTGGTCGGTGTGCTGGTGAGCGAGCCGGACAAGGTGCAGATCTTCGGCTTCATGGTGATCTTCCCGCTGACCTTCACCAGCAACGTCTTCGTGCCGACCGAGAGCATGCCCGGCTGGCTCCAGGCCTGGGTGAAGGTCAACCCGGTCTCCACGCTGGCCGACGCGCTGCGCGGGCTGCTGGTCTCCGGTCCGGAGTCGGGACCGATCGTCACCTCGCTGCTCTGGGGACTCGGCATCGCGGTGGTCTTCGCCCCGCTGGCCGTCCGGGCGGTGATGCGGCGGGTGTGAGCCGTCCGCCGCCCGGGCGGCGGCATCCCGGGACGCGCCGCCGAGGCGCGGCGCCACGGGAGGTGAGGCGGCTCGGGTGCGGGGCGAGGCGGCCCGGTGCGGCGGCGAGCCGGCCTGGGTGCGGCGGCGCGGGGCCGGTGCCCGGGGCGGGTCGCGGGTCGGATGCGACTCGATCGGCGCGTCCGGCACGGTACGCCGGAGCCGGGAGACCAGCGCCTGCAACGCGTTCGCCGCACCCGCCGGTGGTTCGTTCTCCCACAGCCCGTCGATCAGCCGGCCGGTGTCGACCACCCGGTCGGCGTCGAGCGCGAGCAGGATCAGCAGCCGGCGCAGCCGGGGACCGCTGACCGGCACCGGTGCCCCGGTGTCGGCCGTGACCTCCAGCGGCCCGAGCATGGCGATCTGCACGCGCTCGATTGTGCCTGGCACCGTCACCGGGCAGCCCGCACCATCACCCCGGTGCCCGGGAGCCGTCGGAGCCGGGTGCCGTCGGAGCCGGCTATGGCCGTGGACGGCCGTCGGTCAGGCGTCTGGCTTGTCCTCTTCCCGGGGTGGCGGGCTCTCCCGGCGCCGCAGCTCCTCCTCCCGGCGGCGGAGGTCCCGCTCCCAGGTGTCGAGCAGCTCGCGGTCCCGCTTCGACCGCTCGTCGTCCAGGGAACGGAGGAACTCCGGGTCGTCGTCGGGGGCCAGCGGCGGCCGGCGGTCCCGACCACCGGCCGGGCGACCACCGGCCGGGCGACCACCGGCGACCGGCCGTTCGGGGCTGGCCGGGCGGCCGGCGACGAACCAGGCGATCGAGCCGACCAGCGGGAAGAACAGGATGATCAGAACCCAGGCGAACCGGGGGAGCGCGCGGATCTCGTCGTCCTCGGCCGACAGGCAGCTGATCAGAGCGACGACGGCCAGGATGAGCTGTCCGATGGCGAGGAGCGCGTAGAGGCGGACCATCTGGCCATGATGACGTACTCGATCCCGTCAGCGCACCGACGCCAGCACCAGTAGCAGGCCGAGTCCGGCGAAACCGGCGGTGACCAGCGCGGCCACCGGTAACGCCCGACCGGGGTCGCCGCGCCGGCCGGCGAACCGCGGAAAGGTCGCCACCAGTACGCCGAGCCAGCCCAGCCCGGCCAGCGCGGCGACCAGCGCCCCGACCGTCCCGTTCGACAGGGCCAGCCGGGCGGTGAGCACCGCCACCACGCCGACGGCCAGTACGGTGCGCCGCCACGCCAACCGGGTCCGCTCGCCGGCCAGCCCAGCGTCCCGCCCCGACCCCTCTCGCTCCGACCCCACCTGCCCCGGCCCCTCCCGCTCCGGGCTCACGGGTTCCGGGCGGCCTGCACCAGGACCGCCACCACCAGCAGTACGGCACCGAGCCCGATCAGCAGGGCGAGTACGGCGGGAAACCGCGAGGCCGGAAGCTCGTGGCCGAGCCGGATGGCCCGCTCGGTACGCGCCCAGTGGTCCACCGCCCGCACCGCCACCGTGCCGCCGAGCAGCAGCAGGGCCACGGCGAGTGCCTCGCGCAGGTGCGGTACCGGCATCGGGGGCAGGAACTGCGCCACGGCGAGCCCACCGGCGATCAGCGCCAGCCCGGTACGCAGCCAGGCCAGGAAGGTGCGTTCGTTGGCGAGCGAGAAGCGGTAGTCCGGCGTCTCGCCGACCTCCCGTAGCTCACGGGGGTCGAACCACCGCCGGACCGCCTGGTACACGTTCGGAGATTATCGGGTGGACAGCGCGCTTAGCCTGGGCGGGTGACAGACTTTGACGCCGACCTACTGCGGACGGCCTACGACAACCAGTTGCGGGCCCGCCCGCCGGAGCCGGTGCCGCCGGGTGTGACGGTGGACCGGGACGGTCCGCTGCTGCGGATCGAGGGGCTGGACCGGGCCGGCTTCCTCACCTACCGCGACCTGGGTGGGCTGACCGGGGCGGCGCTGGACGAGTTGATCGCGCGGCAGCGGGACCACTTCGCCGGGCTGGGCCAGTCGGTCGAGTGGAAGCTGCACGGCCACGACCAGCCGGCCGATCTGCCGGACCGGTTGGTGGCCGCCGGTTTCGCCCCGGAGGAGCGGGAGACCGTGGTGATCGGCCCGGTCGCGTCGCTGGCGGCGACGCTGCCGGTGCCGCCGGAGGGGGTACGCCTGCGTGAGGTGACCGAGCGCGCGGACCTGGACCGGATCGCGGAGCTGAAGGCGCGGGTCTGGGGTGGCGACGACGACGGGAGCTGGCTGGCCGACGGGCTGGAACGGGAGCTGGCCGTCGGTGCCGAGCTGGACCAGCCGCCGCTGACCATCGTGGTCGCCGAGACCGACGACGAGCTGGTCAGCGCCGCCTGGATCCGGTTCGTCTCCGGTACCCGGTTCGGCACCCTGTGGGGCGGGGCGACCCTGCCGCACTGGCGCCGCCGGGGCATCTACCGGTCGCTGCTGGCCCACCGGGCCCGGCTGGCCGACGCCCGGGGCTTCAGCCTGTTGCAGGTGGACGCCTCGGAGGACAGCCGGCCGATTCTCCAGCGGCTCGGCTTCGTCCCGGTCACCACCACCACGCCGTACGTCTACACTCCGAATCCGTGACGTTGCCGCTGACCGATGAGGAGCGGGCGACCCTGAAGGGGGCCGCGTTCGGCGCGGTCTTCCTGGTGTCGAGCGCCGAACCCGGCGCGTTCTCCATGATCAAGGAGAGTCTGGCCGCCTCGAACGCCTTCGCCGGCACCACCGGGCTGGTCCGGGAGCTGCTCACCACCGGTGCCCTGCCCCGGCTGCCCGGCGGGTCGCCGGCCGAGGTGCCGGCGACGGTGTTGCCGGCGCTGCGCCGCTCGGTGGAGATCCTCCGCTCGAAGGCACCCGACGAGGTGGCCAGCTATCGCTCGGCGGTGTTGCGGGCCACCGAGGAGGTGGCCCGGGCGCACGACGGGATCAGCCCGAGTGAGGCGGCGATGATGGCGACCGTACGGGAGGCGCTGGACGCGGCCGGCTGACCCCGGGTGCCCCGTCCGGGGGCGGCGGGGCGACGGTGAGTCGGGTCACCGCAGGGCGTCCGGAGCCCTAGGCTACTTGCGGGTAACATTGGCCGTAAGTAACGCCACACCTTTCCGCGCGCCGGGCCGTCGGTCTTCGGTTGACCGATCGTTAAGGAACGCGGGAGGCTGCAACCGAGCAACCGGGCGGGATCGCCACGAACAGCGGGGATCGCCATCAACAGGAGGGTCGTCGAAGCGCGATGAACATCGTCGTACTCGTCAAGCAGGTGCCCGACTCGGGCGCGGACCGCAACCTGCGCGGTGCCGACAACACCGTCGACCGGGGGTCGGCGAACAACGTCATCAACGAGATGGACGAGTACGCCATCGAGGAGGCGTTGCGGATCAAGGAGGCGCACGGCGGCGAGGTGACCGTGCTGACCATGGGCCCGGAGAAGGCCGCCGAGTCGATCCGCAAGGCGCTGTCGATGGGCCCGGACAAGGCCGTGCACGTGCTCGACGACGCCCTGCACGGGTCCTGCGCGGTGGCCACCTCCAAGGTGCTCGCCGCCGCGCTCGGCCAGCTCGGCGCCGACCTGGTGCTCTGCGGTGCCGAGTCGACCGACGGCCGGGTGCAGGTCATGCCGCACATGCTGGCCGAGCGGCTCGGCATCGCCGCGCTGACCGGCGCCCGCAAGCTGACCGTGGACGGCGGCAACCTCACGGTGGAGCGGCAGACCGAGGAGGGCTACGAGGTGGTCGCCGCCGCGACCCCGGCCGTGGTCTCGGTCTGGGACACCATCAACGAGCCGCGCTACCCCTCCTTCAAGGGCATCATGGCGGCCAAGAAGAAGCCGGTGCAGACCCTCGCCCTGGCCGACCTGGGCGTCGCCGCCGACGAGGTGGGCTTCGCCGGCGCCACCAGCACGGTGCTCGCGCACAGCCGCCGCCCGGAGCGGTCCGGCGGCGAGCGGGTCACCGACGACGGTACCGGCGGCACGCGGCTGGTCGAGTTCCTCGCCACCGAGAAGTTCGTCTGAGCGCGACCGGGAATCAGGAGGAGAAGTCATGACCGAGGTTCTCGTCGTCGTCGAGGCCACCCGCGAGTTCGGCGTCAAGAAGGTCACGCTCGAACTGCTCACCCTCGCCCGCGAGCTGGGTACGCCGGCCGCGGTGGTGCTCGGCGGTCCGGGTGCCGCCGCCGCGCTCGGCGACAGGCTGGGCGAGTACGGCGCGGAGAAGATCTACGCGGCCGAGCACGAGGAGATCGACGACTACCTGGTGGCGCCGAAGGCGACCGTACTGGCTGAGCTGGTCCGCCGGGTGCAACCGGCCGCCGTACTGCTCGCCTCCAGCCAGGAGGGCAAGGAGATCGCCGCCCGGCTGGCCGTCAAGCTGGACAACGGGGTACTCACCGACGTGGTCGGACTGGCCGCCGACGGCACCGCCACCCAGGTCGCCTTCGCCGGCTCGACCATCGTCACCTCGAAGGTGACCCGGGGCCTGCCGCTGGTGACCCTGCGGCCGAACTCGGTCACCCCGAGCCCGGCCGCCGCCACGCCCACCGTCGAGCAGCTCGACGTCGCGCTCGGCGAGCCTGACCGGCTGGCCCGGGTGGTCGAGCGGGTGGCCGAGCAGAAGGGCAGCCGGCCGGAGCTGACCGAGGCGTCGGTGGTGGTCTCCGGCGGGCGCGGGATCGGCAACGCCGACAACTTCAAGCTGGTGGAGGAGCTGGCCGACCTGCTCGGCGGCGCGGTGGGCGCGTCCCGGGCGGCGGTCGACTCCGGCTTCTATCCGCACCAGTTCCAGGTGGGCCAGACCGGCAAGACCGTCTCGCCGCAGCTCTACGTGGCGCTCGGCATCTCCGGCGCGATCCAGCACCGGGCCGGCATGCAGACCTCGAAGACGATCGTCGCGGTGAACAAGGACGCCGAGGCGCCGATCTTCGAGCTGGCCGACTTCGGTGTGGTCGGGGACCTGTTCAAGGTCGTACCGCAGGCCGCCGAGGAGATCCGCAAGCGGCGGTAGCCGGCGGGCGCCCTCGGCGGTGAACAGGTCGCCGTGCGCCGTGTGACCTCCGATACCCGGCCGGGCCGCCCCAGGGCACCCGGCTGGGTTCCGTGGCTGGCCGGGAGTGGATCGGCACCTCGGGCGCCGGTGCCGGGCCGGCGGCGCGGGGCCGGGCGTCCGAGGCGCCGGCCCGAACCCTGGCACTAGGCTGGATGCTGATGACTTACCTTGATCACGCGGCCACCACTCCGATGCTCGAAGAGGCGTTGGAGGCGTACGCCGCGACCGCTCGCGAGGTCGGCAACCCGTCGTCACTGCACGCCGCCGGACGGTGTGCCCGACGCCGGGTGGAGGAGTCCCGTGAGCGGATCGCCGCCGTACTGGGTGCCCGGCCGTCCGAGGTGGTCTTCACCGGTGGCGGGACCGAGAGCGACAACCTCGCGGTCAAGGGCATCTTCTGGGCGCGCCGGGCCGCCGACCCGGGCCGGATCCGGGTGGTGGCGAGCGCCGTCGAGCACCACGCCGTACTGGACTCGGTCGAGTGGCTGGCCACCCGCGACGGGGCCACCGCGAGCTGGCTGCCGGTCGACCAGGCGGGTCGACTCGACCCCGACCGGCTGGCGGCCGAACTCGACGCGCACGCCGGCGAGGTCGCCCTGGTCACCGCGATGTGGGCGAACAACGAGGTGGGCACCGTCCAGCCGATCGCCGCGCTCGCCGAGGTGGCCGCCGCGTACGGCATCCCGTTCCACACCGACGCGGTGCAGGCGGTCGGCCAGGTACCGGTCGACTTCGCCGCCAGCGGGGTGGCCGCGCTGACCGTCACCGGGCACAAGCTCGGCGGGCCGGTCGGGGTGGGCGCGCTGCTGCTCGGCCGGGACGTCGGCTGCACACCTGTGCTGCACGGCGGTGGGCAGGAGCGGGACGTCCGGTCCGGCACCCTGGACGCCGCCGGGATCGTCGCCTTCGCCGTCGCGGTCGAGGCCGCCGTCAAGGCCCAGCAGGAGTACGCCGCCCGGGTCGCGGCGCTCCGCGACGACCTGGTGGCCCGGGTCCGGCAGGCGGTGCCGGAGGCGGTGTACAACGGCGACCCGGCCGACCGGCTGCCCGGCAACGCGCACTTCTCCTTCCCCGGCTGCGAGGGGGACGCCCTGCTCATGCTGCTCGACGCGCAGGGGATCGCCTGCTCGACCGGTTCGGCCTGCTCGGCCGGGGTGGCGCAGCCCTCGCACGTGCTGCTGGCGATGGGTGCCGACGACGACCGGGCCCGGTCGTCACTGCGGTTCTCGCTCGGGCACACCTCGACCGCCGAGGACGTCGCCGCGCTGGTCGCCGCGCTGCCCGCAGTGGTCGAGCGGGCCCGCCGGGCCGGCGCGGTCAAGTCCACCCGGAGCTGACCGGCGCCGACCGCTTCCGGCGCCGGTGGCTCGGTCGACGCGCCCGGCGGGCCGGCTACGCTCGTCGGGTGGAGGGGATGGACCGGTGAGGGTACTGGCAGCGATGTCCGGCGGGGTCGACTCGGCGGTCGCCGCCGCGCGGGCGGTGGAGGCCGGACACGACGTCACCGGCGTACACCTGGCGCTGGCGCGCAATCCGCAGACGTACCGGACCGGTGCCCGGGGCTGCTGCACGCTGGAGGACTCCCGGGACGCCCGGCGCGCGGCGGACGTGCTCGGCATCCCGTTCTACGTGTGGGATCTGGCCGACCGGTTCCACGAGGACGTGGTGGAGACCTTCGTCGCCGAGTACGCGGCGGGGCGTACCCCGAATCCCTGTCTGCGCTGTAACGAGAAGATCAAGTTCGCCGCCGTACTGGACCGGGCGGTGGCGCTCGGCTTCGACGCGGTGGTCACCGGTCACCACGCCCGGCTGGGCCCGGACGGGCTGCTCCGGCGCAGCGTCGACCTCGGCAAGGACCAGTCGTACGTGCTGGCGGTGCTCACCCGGGAGCAGCTCGACCGGTCGATCTTCCCGCTCGGCGACTCGACCAAGGCACAGGTACGCGAAGAGGCGGCCCGCCGTGGCCTGGCCGTCGCCGACAAGCCCGACTCGCACGACATCTGCTTCATCGCCGACGGCGACACCCGGGGCTTCCTCGCCGACAAGCTGGGCGAGGCCCCCGGCGAGATCGTCGACGCCCGCACCGGTGCGGTGGTCGGCGCGCACAGCGGCGCGTACGCCTACACGGTGGGGCAGCGCAAGGGGCTGTCGCTCGGCGTACCGGCCCCGGACGGGAAACCCCGGTACGTGCTCTCGATCACCCCGAAGACCAACACCGTGACGGTGGGCCCGGCCGAGGCGCTGGAGGTGTCCACGGTGGCCGGCGAGCGTCCGGTCTGGACCGGCGGGCCCCGGCCGACCGCCGCGCTTGACTGCGAGGTGCAGTTGCGGGCGCACGGTCAGGTGGTGCCGGCCAACGTCCGGCTCGACGGGGCGGGGCTGCGCGCCGAGCTGCGCGAGCCGGTCCGTGGGGTGGCGGCCGGGCAGGCGATCGTGGTGTACCGGCCCGATCCGGGTGGCGACGTCGTGCTCGGTTCCGCCACCATCAGCGCCGCCGCCTGAGCCTGGCTGAGCCATCCCGGCGTACCCCGGGAGCCCGGAGTCCCCGGTCGAGGCCGCCGGGAATGGTCGACCCGCCGGGAATCCTCGTTCGTCCGGAAGCGGAGCGCCGCCCCGTGATACGAATACCGGGACGGACCAGGCAAGGCGGACGAATTGGCGGAGGGGCAGCGAGCGGAGCGGGCGGGACCGGCACGGCTGCTCCGCCAGAGTGAGCACTCCCGGCAGGCGTCGTTCCTGGAACTCTTCTTCGACCTGGCCTTCATCGTCGCGTTCACCCTGCTCTCGGCCCGGATGGTCGGCGACCTCAGTTGGTTCAACCTCGGGCAGACGCTGATCCTGCTGGCCGCCGTCTGGTGGGTGTGGGTCGCCACCGCCTGGTCGACCGACTGGTACGACCCCAACCAGCCGCTGATCCGGGGCCTGGTCCTCGGCGTGATGTTCGTGGGCCTCGTCCAGGCCGCCGCCATCCCGCAGGCGTACGGCCAGCACGGGTTGGTGTTCGCCGGGGCGTACGCCCTGATCCACCTCGGTCGGGCCGCGCTGCTGCTGCCGGCGCTGCGCGGTCACCCGATCCAGCAGCGGAGTCGGCTGGTCGCGGTCTGGTTCGGGCTCTCGGCGATCCCCTGGGTGGTCGGCGCGGTCCTGACCGGGGCGGCTCGGCAGATCCTCTGGCTGGTGGCGATCCTGCTGGACTACGTCATCGCCTCGCTGGGCTGGCCGGTGCCCTGGCTCGGGCGGCTGCGACCGGCCCAGTTGCGGGTGGTCGGCGAGCACCTCTCCGAGCGGTACCAGCAGATCTTCATCGTCGCGCTGGGCGAGATCATCCTGGTCACCGGCCTGACGTACGCCCGGGAGGGGATGGGGCTGGTCCGGACGGTGGCCCTCGCCGTGGTCTTCGTCAACGCCGGCCTGATGCTCTGGATGTACTTCGTACCGGTCAGCCGGCGGCTCGGCGGGGCGATCGAGCGCAACCAGCCCCGGGGCGCGGTCTACGCGGCGTACTTCCACGCGCTCATGATCGCCGGGGCGGTGCTGACCGCGGTCGGCGGCGAGCTGATGATCGTAAATCCGCTCGGCGACGCGCCGGCCTCCTGGTCGATGGCGGTGCTCGGCGGTGCCGTGCTGTTCCTGGCCGGGCGGAGCCTGATGGGCCTGCTGGTCTACGCGCATCCCATCTGGCGCACCAGCACGGCGTTGGGGCTGCTCCTGGCCAGTTCTCCGGGTCTGGTCCGGCTTCCGCCGCTGGTGGTGGGCCTGGTCACCGCCGCCGCCCTGCTCTCGGTGGTCCTCGTCTACGTCTTCCTGCCCGGCCGGCAGAGCCGCGCCGCGCGACAGCGGAGGCAGGACCGCGAAGCGAGGCCGGAGCAGGAAGGGCAGGACCGTGAAGACCAGGAGCCGGGATAACCTGCCGACGTGACCGATCAACAGCAGGTGCCCGATCAACTTGCGGAATCGACGGCGGCGACCGGACCGGCGTGGCCGTGGCCGGCCGGGGCGGCCTCCGGCATCGGGTCGATGCCGGGTACCGACATCGCCGAGGCCCAGCGGATCGTGCTCGGCGAGCTGCCCGTGCCGCACCTGCCCGAGCTGCCCGGCCGGGGACCCGGTGCCGACCTGGTGGGCCGGAGCGCCGGGCTGCTGGTGGAGCTGCCGGTCGAGCTGTACGCCGCCCGCTGGCGGATCGCCGGTCGCCCGGGGCGGGACCTGCGGCAGGCGCTCGACCTGCTGGAACGTGACCTGGACCAGATGACCGAGCAGGCCGGCGAGTTCACCGGCACCTTCAAGGTCCAGGCGACCGGTCCGCTCACCCTGGCCGCCAACGTCGAGCTGCCGGTCGGTGGCTGGATGCTCCGCGACCCGGGTGCGGTCCGGGAACTGACCGAGTCGCTCGCCGAGGGGCTGCGCGGGTACGTGGCGCAGGTCCGCCGCCGGCTGCCTCGGGCGACGGTACTGCTGCAACTGGACGAGCCGGCGCTGCCCGCCGTACTGGCCGGGCGGATTCCGACCGAGAGCGGACTGGGGGCGTACCGGCCGGTTGAGTCGGGTACGGCGACCGGACTGCTCCGTACCGTGGTGTCGGCGGTCGACGCGCCGGTCGTGTTGCACTGCTGTGCCCGGGACGTACCCCTGGAGCTGGTCCGGTCCACCGGGGCGGTCGCGGTCGCGCTCGACCTGGCGCTGGTGGACCGACTCGACCCGGTCGGCGAGGCGATCGACGCCGGGCTCGGGCTCTTCGCCGGGGCGGCATCCACGCTGCCGCCGCCGGCCGGGCGCGGTCCGTCGTCGGCCCAGGTCGCCGATCGGGTACGCCAGCTCTGGGACCGGCTCGGCTTCCCCCGCGCCCGGCTTGCCGAGCAGGTGGTGGTGACCCCCGCCTGCGGGCTGGCCGGCGCCACCGACGAGTACGCCCGGACCGTCCTCACCGCCTGCCGGGACGCCGGTCGGCGACTCGCCGAGGAGTAGGTTTTTCTGTCACATTCCGCGGGCAGGATGGGAGGCATGATCGGTCAACTGCGTTCCGTCGTCATCGACTGCCCTGATCCCCGTACCCTGGCCGGCTTCTATTCGGAGCTGCTCGGGCTGCCCGTGGACGATCGTGGCGCCGACGACGAGGACGGCTGGGTCGTGCTCGGCGGCGATCCCGGCCAGCATCCCCGGCTCGCCTTCCAGAAGGCGGTCAACCTGCGGGAGCCGCGGTGGCCCGACCCGAGCCGGCCACAGCAGTTCCACCTGGACGTCACCGTCGACGACGTCGACGCGGCCGAGGCGCTGGTGCTGGCGCTCGGCGCCACCCGGCTGCCCGGCTCGGGCCAGGGCTTCCGGGTCTACGCCGATCCCGCCGGCCACCCGTTCTGCCTCTGCTGGGACGACTGACCCGGCCGATCTGCCTCTGCTGGCACGACTGGTCCGGCTGCGGGTCCGGGAGGCGGCGGGTCCGGGAGGCGGCCTGAGCCGGCCGAGCGGGCGGGTGGCGGCGCCGGAACGACTCGGGAAAGATGGCCGCCATGCACGATCCGGTTGCCGTCCCGAGCGCCTCGCCGACCGTCACCCGCGCCTCCGGTTCACTGTTCGGGCTCGCCTACGGCGACGCGCTCGGCGCGCCGACCGAGTTCCTGCCGGTCGCCGAGATCCACCGCCGGTACGGCCCGGCCGGCCCGCGCGACCTGGTCGGGGAGCCGGCCCGGGTCACCGACGACACCCAGATGGGCCTGGCGGTGGGCTGGGCGCTGCACGACGCCGGTGCGTCCGCCACCCCGGAGGTACTGGAGCCGCTGCTCCGGCAGCGCTTCGTGGCCTGGGCGCACAGCCCGGAGAACAATCGCGCCCCCGGGATGACCTGCCTGCGCGCCTGCGGCGGGCTGGCCGAGGGGCTGCCCTGGCGGGCGGCGACGATCGCCGACTCGAAGGGGTGCGGCGCCAACATGCGGGTCACCCCGGTCGGCCTGGTCCCCGGCTACGACCTGGAGACGCTGGCCGGAGTCGCCCAGTTGCAGGCCGCGCTGACCCACGGGCACCCGACCGGGCTGGCCGCGAGCGAGCTGACCGCGTACGCGGTCCGGGTGCTGCGGGACGGCGCCGCGCTGACCGAGCTGCCCGGCCTGCTGCGCGACAGGGCGATGCGGCAGCGCACGGTCTACCGGGCGGACTGGCTCGGCGACCTGTGGCAGCGTCCCGCCGTCGATGACCCGGTCACCTTCATCGCCCGGGGCTGGGACGAGTGCCTCGGCGTACTCGACGCGCTCGACGCGGCGTTGGCCATGCCCGACTACGGCGGCGATCCGTGCGCGGCCACCGGTGCGGGCTGGATCGCCGAGGAGGCGCTGGCCACCGCCCTGTACTGCGCGATCCGGCACCACGACGACCCGGTCTCGGCGCTCGCCCGGGGCGCCACCACCTCCGGCGACTCGGACTCCATCGCCTGCCTGGCCGGCGCGTTCGTCGGCGCGGCGTACGGGATGCCGGCCTGGCCCGCCGACTGGCGCGACCGCATCGAGTACGCCGACCAGCTCACCACCCTCGGCGCCGCCTGGGACTGAACACCGGCCCGCCGTGGCCTGCCCGCCGAGCTGGCTCGGCGTGGTGGCGGTGAACAGGGTACGGAAGGCGGCGATCCGCCACGGGGAGTCTGCGGGCCGGGTCTGCCCGTCCGGCGTGTTCACTCGACGCCGGCGGCCCGGACCGGGCGGTCCACCGAGGGCGTGGTGTCGGGCCGCCGGTTCCGACCGCTCAGTCGACCGGGCGTACGACGATGGACCCGGGTGAGGGCGACTCCGAGCAGCACGACGGCCATCCCCGCGATCACCCGGGCGCCGAGCTGTTCGGCCAGCACGAGCGCGCCGAGTGCCACCGAGACCACCGGCAGCAGGTAGCCGACCGTGGCGGCGGCGGTCGGCCCCTCCTCGGCGATCAGCCGGTAGTTCAGGTGGAACGTGATCCCCGTACCGAAGATGCCCAGCACGAGCACGGCGGCGAGTGCGCCGAGCGTGGGCCCGGCCGGGGTCCCGGGCGCGGCGGCCAGTACGGGCACGGCCAGCCCGGTCGCGGCGGAGAGCTGGGCGGCGGAGAGCGCGAGCGGGCCGGTCCGCCGGCCGGCGAGGAACCGGGCCATGTAGGCGAACGCGACCGCGTAGCTGGCCGCCGCGCCGAGCAGGGCCAGCGCGCCCGGGCTGGTCAGGCCGTGCTGTCGCCACGGGGCGAAGATCAGCAGGGTACCGGCGAAGCCGAGCAGCAGGCCGGCGAGCCGGAGCGGGTGCCCGGCCCGTTCGGTGCCGAACGCGAGGCCGATCAGCAGCGACCAGAGCGGCGTGGTGGCGTTGAGCACCCCGGCCACCCCGGAGTCGACGGTCTGCTCGCCGACGCCGAAGAGGAAGAACGGCAGGGTGTTGCAGAACAGCGCGGCGACGACGAGGTGCAGCCAGGTCCGGCGGTCCCGGGGCAGCCGCTGGCCGGCGGCACGGGCCAGTCCGAGGAGTACGGCCGCGCCGAGGGCGCAGCGGGTCACGGTGATCTGGGCCGGGGTGAGGCCGCCGTTCAGCGCGATCTTGATCCAGAGGAAGCCGGAGCCCCAGAGCAGGGCCAGCAGCGCCATCCGGAGGACGGTCCGGGGTTGGCCGGTGGGCACGTACGCCTCCTGTCGGGGTGGTCGGTTCCCACCCTGTCCTGACCAGGCGTTTTCAGACAAGAGAAAAGATCTGCACGTACTGTTAAGCTGCCCTACATGCTCGACGTACGCCGGATGCAGGTGTTGCGGGCGGTGGTGACCAGCGGTTCCGTCACCGCCGCCGCGAGGGAGCTGGGCTACACGCCGTCGGCGGTCAGTCAGCAGATGGCGGCGCTGGAGAAGGAGGCCGGGATCGCCCTGCTGGAGCGGACCGGGCGCGGGGTCCGGCCCACCGAGGCCGGCCGGGTGCTCACCGAGCACGCCGCCGGAATCGACCGGCACGTCGCCGAGGCGGAGAGCGCTCTGGCCGACCTGCGGGCCGGCCGGGCCGGGCGGGTCACGGTCGGCTACTTCGCCACCGCCGGCGCCGCCCTGGTGGCCCCCGCCCTGGCCGAGCTGCGCCGCGACCACCCCGGGGTACGGGTCGAGCTGCGGCTGACCGACCCCGACGACCCGCTGCTGGAGGTACGCGCCGGCCGGGCCGACCTGGCCCTGGTGGTCCGCGCCCCGGACCGGCCACCGGTGGACGGGATCCGCTTCCTGCGACTCTGTGCCGACGGCTACCGGGCGGTGCTGCCCGCCCGGCATCCGCTGGCAGCCCGGCGCGTTCTCGACCTGGCCGAGCTGGCCGCCGAGCCGTGGGTCGGCAGCGAGTGGCCGGGCCCGTGCCTGGACACCATCCTCGACGCCTGTGCCGGCGCCGGTTTCCGTCCCGAGTTCGCGGTGCAGAGCGAGGACTACGCCACCGCACAGGGGTTCGTCGCCGCCGGGCTCGGCGTCAGCCTCGTACCGGAGCTGGGGCTGGGCAACCGGCACCCGGCGGTGGCCGTCCGTCGGGTCCGCAACCCGGAGCCGGTACGGACGATCTACGCCGCCGTCCGCGAGTCGGCCCCGGCCCAGCCCGCGCTGCACGCCCTGCTCGACGCGCTGCGCCGCGCCGCCACCCCGGAGCCGGCCACCCGGTAGCACTCCGCGCCGCCACCCTGAGCTGGCCATTCGGCAGCCTGCCGCGCCGCCACCTCGGAATCGGCCATCCGGTAGCACTCCCCGCCGCCATCCTGGGCCGGGCGACCGGTAGCCCGCCGCTCGGGCGATCAGGCCGGACACCCGGTGGCGAGCCGGATGGACGGCCGACCCGGGCGCCCCGGGCACTGGCCGGACGGGTGCCCACGGGGCCTGCGTACGGTTCGCTCCGGTCCGGTGTGTGTGCCGGGGCCGCCGGTTACGGTTTGCGGGAGGTTGGAGGAGGTCGAGGTGTCCGAGGAAGCGATCCCGCAGCAGGTCGGCCCCGAGCAGGAGGCGGCGGCCGGCGCCGAGCCGACCGCCGGGGCGCGGTACCGGCACGCCGAGCTGAGCACCGAGATCACCGACCACCAGTACCGGTACTACGTGCTCGACGCGCCGATCGTCTCGGACGCCGAGTTCGACACGTTGCTGCGCGAGCTGGAGGCGCTGGAGCAGCACTACCCGGCGCTGCGTACCCCGGAGTCGCCCACCCAGCGGGTCGGCGGCACGTTCTCGACGCTCTTCACCCCGGTGCCGCACATCGAGCGGATGATGTCGCTGGACAACGCCTTCACCCCGGAACAGTTGACCGGCTGGGTGGAGCGGATCGAGCGGGACGCCGGCGGCCCGGTGGACTACCTCTGCGAGCTGAAGGTCGACGGGCTGGCGATCAACCTCACCTACGAGCGGGGCCGGCTGGTCCGGGCCGCCACCCGGGGTGACACCCGGATCGGCGAGGACGTCACCGCCAACGTACGGACCCTGAAGGAGGTGCCGGAGCGGCTGGCCGACAGCACCGAACCCGTCCCCGAGCTGCTGGAGGTGCGGGGCGAGATCTACTTCCCGGTGGCCGCCTTCGCCGACCTGAACGCGGGGCTGGTCGAGCAGGGGAAGCCGCCGTTCGCCAACCCGCGCAACGCGGCGGCGGGCAGCCTGCGGCAGAAGGATCCCCGGATCACGGCGAGCCGGCCGCTTCGGCTGGTCGTACACGGGCTGGGAGCGCGGCAGGGGTTCGCACCGGTCGCCCAGTCCGAGGCGTACGCGGCGCTGCGCGGCTGGGGGCTGCCGACCAGCGACCGCTGGCGGGTGGTACCGGACCTGGCCGGCATCCAGGACTACCTCGGGCACTACGCCGAGCACCGGCACGACGTCGAGCACGAGATCGACGGGGTGGTGGTCAAGGTCGACCCGGTGGCCATCCAGGGCCGGCTCGGCTCGACGAGTCGGGCGCCCCGCTGGGCGATCGCCTTCAAGTACCCGCCCGAGGAGGTCACCACCGAGCTGCTCGACATCGAGGTCAACGTCGGCCGGACCGGCCGGGTGACCCCGTTCGCCGAGTTGCGGCCGGTGAAGGTGGCCGGCTCGACGGTGGCCCGGGCGACCCTGCACAACGCGCACGAGGTGGAGCGCAAGGGCGTACTGATCGGCGACACGGTGGTGATCCGCAAGGCCGGTGACGTGATTCCGGAGGTACTCGGGCCGATCGTGGAGCTGCGCCCGCCGGACGCCCGCCGGTTCGAGATGCCGACCCGCTGCCCGGCCTGCGGCACCGCGCTGGCGCCGTCCCGGGAGGGGGACGTCGACATCCGCTGCCCGAACGCCCGGACCTGCCCGGCCCAGCTCCGCGAGCGGATCTTCTACCTGGCCAGCCGGGAGGCGCTGGACATCGAGGTACTCGGCTTCAAGGCGGTCGGCGCGCTGCTCGACGCGGGAGTGGTCACCGACGAGGGTGACCTCTTCGAGCTGGACGAGGAGCGGCTGGCCCGGGTGCCGTTCTTCGTCAAGAAGGACGGCACGCTGGGGCGCAACGCGCAGAAGCTGCTGGAGAGTCTCGCCGCCGCGAAGGACCGGCCGCTGTCCCGGGTACTGGTGGCGCTCTCGATCCGGCACGTCGGACCGACCGCCGCCGAGGCGCTGGCCCGGGAGTTCGGCTCGATCGCGGCGATCGAGGCGGCCGGCGAGCCGGAACTGTCGGCGGTGGACGGTGTCGGGCCGACGATCGCGGTCAGCCTGCGGGAGTGGTTCGACGTGGACTGGCACCGCGAGGTGCTCCGCAAGTGGGCCGCGGCGGGCGTACGGATGGCCGAGGAGCGGGTCGAGGAGGGGCCGCGCCCGCTGGCGGGGCTGACCGTGGTGGTGACCGGGACGCTGTCCGGGTACACCCGGGACCGGGCGGCGGAGGAGGTGCGGATCCGGGGCGGCAAGGTCAGCGGGTCGGTCTCGAAGAAGACCGACTTCGTGGTGGTCGGCGACAACCCGGGGTCCAAGGCGGAGAAGGCCGCCGCGCTGAAGGTGCCTATGCTCGACGAGGCCGGCTTCGCGGCGCTGTTGGCGGAAGGCCCGGAGGCGGCGGGTAGGCTCGCAACCAGTGACGATTAGTGATGGACTGATCAGCTCTCTGTAGTCGATTTGCGCGGGCAAGATGCGCCGTATTTCAAGTTAGTCACGACTAGACCCGATTCGCGTCTGTCGCCCCCCGCGCGGGCCGGGTCAGGGCGTTTCATGGGAGGCACGTCGCGCGGCAGCCGCCGCGCCCAGACCGAGAGGCTCGGGAGGTCACATGGAGGCCGCCGTGCTGCGGAACTCCGTCCCTCCAGATCGGACGGCACCGTTCTTCGGCTTCGTCTGGGCCGTCGTCGGCCTGGCCGTCGGGGTCTCCGCCGGGTCGCTGCTCGCCCTGCCCGGCGAGCTGTCCCGGCTGCCGCTGGCGTTCTGGCTGATGGCGGCCCTCGCGGTCACCTTCGACGCCCGGCCGTTCAGCCCGCACGCCGAGCGGCGGAGCATGTCCGTCTTCCCGTCGATCTGCTTCACCTTCGCCATCGCTCTGGAGTGGGGTCCGGGGCCGGCCATCGCGGTGCAGGCCGCCGCCGTGCTGGTCTCCGGCTGGCGCATGCGGTACGCCCCGTGGCGCACGATCTTCAACACCGCCCAGTACGCCTGCGCCCTCGCCGCCGCCGACGCGGTCGTCCGGCTCGTACCCGGCGACGACTTCGGGGCGACCAGCCGGCTCCGGGCCCTCGACGTCCTCGTCGCGATCGGTGCGGCGGGCGCCTGGCTGACCGTCAACCACGGCCTGGTCGCCACCGCCGTCCGGCTGCGCTTCGGCGGCCGGTGGTGGACCCGAATCCGGCAGGGGCTCGGCTTCGAGTTGCTCGCCACCGGGTCGCTGCTGCTGCTCGCCCCGGTGTTGGTCGCCGCCGCTCGGACCAGCCCGGCGCTGGTACCGATGACGGTGCTGCCGCTCTACGCGGTCTCCCGGATGGCCCGGCTCTCCGCCGAGCGGGAACAGCTCGCCCGGCAGGATCCGCTGACCGGGCTGGCCAACCGCGAGGCGCTGCTCGTCGAGGTGACCGAGCAGGTGGCGGTGCACGCCGAGCTGGCCGGCAAGCAGGCCCCCGATGCCCAGCTCGCACTGCTGCTGCTCGACCTGGACCGCTTCAAGCACGTCAACGACGCCCTCGGGCACGCCGTCGGGGACCGGCTGCTGATCGAGGTCGCCGCCCGGCTGACCGCCGCCGTACACCCACCGGACGTGATCGCCCGGCTCGGCGGGGACGAGTTCGCCATCCTGGCCACCCGGCTCGACGGGGTGGCCGACGCCCGGCGGGTCGCCGACCGGGTCGTCGGCGAGCTGACCGATCCCGTACCGCTGGACGGGCTGCCGCTGGACGTCGGCGGTTCGATCGGGATCGCCCTCTATCCGGAGCACGGCGCCGACTTCGCCACCCTGATGCGGCACGCCGACGTGGCGATGTACGACGCGAAGCACCGGGGCGACCCGGTGGCGGTCTACGCCGCCGAGTCCGACCACAACTCGGCGGAGCGACTGAGCCTGCTGGCCGACCTGCGCCGGGTACTGGAGACCGGGGCCGACGACGCCGGTGAGATCGCCCTCTACTACCAGCCGCAGATCGCGATCGCCACCGGCGAGGTGGTGGGGGTGGAGGCGCTGCTGCGCTGGCGGCACCCCCGGCGTGGCATGGTCGACCCGGAGGAGCTGATTCGGGTCGCCGAGCAGAGCGCGGTGATGCGGCTGCTGACCCGCCGGGTCGTCGACGACGTGGTGGAGCAGCTCGCCAAGTGGTCCGCCGCCGGGCTGGACCTGCGGGCAGCGGTCAACGTCAGCGTCCGCGACCTGCACACCGGGGAGATCGCCGACCAGATCGCGGAGCGGCTCGCCCAGTACGGCGTACCGCCGTCGCGGATCCAGTTGGAGATGACCGAGGGCGCGCTGATGGCCGACCCGCGCCGGGTGCTGGCCACCATCTCCCGGCTGGACCGGATCGGGGTGGCGATCGCGCTGGACGACTTCGGCACCGGCTACTCCTCGATGCAGCACCTGCGGCGGCTGCCGCTGGCCGAGGTGAAGGTCGACCGGTCGTTCGTACTCGGGATGGTGGCCGACGCCGACGACGCGGCGATCGTCCGGTCGGTGATCGAGCTGGCCGGTGCCCTGGGGTTGCGGGTCGTCGCCGAGGGAGTGGAGGACGAGCGCACCTGGCGGCTGCTGCACGACGCCGGCTGCGAGGTCGCGCAGGGCTGGTTCTTCGCCCGCCCGATGCCGGCGGAGGACCTGGTCACCTGGCTCGCGCGGTACCGGCCGATCAGCCCCGCGACCCGGTCCGGCGCCGGCGACTCCGGCACGGTCGGCGCGGAGCGGGCCGGTTCCGGCAGCCGGACCCGACGGGACGACGGCCGGGGCGGCCGGGACAACGGCCGGGATGGACGGGGCGACCGCCTGGGTGCGCAGGACAACGGCCGGGACGGACGGGGCGACCGCCTGGGTGCGCAGGACAACGGCCGGGATGGAAAGGACGACGGCTCGGGTGGCCAGGACGACGGCCGAGGCGGAGAGTGCGACGGCCGGGCGGCGCGGAACGGCGACCGGGCGGCCCAGCTCGGCGAGCGGCCCGGGCAGCCGGAGCGCCCGGACCGCGTCGACGAGCCCGCGCTCGGCGGCCGGCCGGCCGGAGTGGAGACGCCGACGACCGAGCTGGACGTGCTGGCCGCGCCGGTCGATCCGGCCGCGCCGGTGACGACGCCCGGCGGACCGGCGAAGGCCGAGGCGACCGCCCGGCTCCATCCGAGCGTGGAGTGAACGCGGCTGCCGCCCCCGCCCCGCACCTGCCGTCGGGCTCGGTCCGCACCAGGACGTCGAGCAGGAAGCCGCACCGGGACGTCGGGGAGGAAGCCGGACCCGGGGCGGTCGGGGACGATGCCGGACCGGGGCGGGCGGGTACGGCTCGGGGCCACGGGGGAGTCGGGGACGGCGGCGCTCGGGGTGACAAATAGACTCGCTCAGGTCACGGCGCGCGTGCCACGCTGCGCCGCGAAGGTCGACGGCGGAAGCCGCGTAGACGTCCAGGCATGAAGGGGGCACCGATGTCCGCCATCTCCCGCGAGGAGGTCGCGCACCTGGCGCGACTGTCGCGGCTCGCCGTCACCGAGGAGGAGCTGGACACCTTCGCCGGCCAGCTCGACGTGATCCTCCAGGCCGTCGCGCGGGTCGGTGAGGTGGCCGCCGCCGACATCCCACCCACCTCGCACTCGGTGCCGCTGACCAACGTGCTGCGCGACGACGTGGTGGTGCCCGGGCTGACCCGGGCGGAGGCGCTCTCCGGGGCACCGGACAGCGAGGAGGACCGGTTCCGGGTGCCGCGCATCCTGGACGAGGACGAGCCGCCCAGCCCGCGCGGTGAGGGCCCGGCGGAAGGGAACGCGTGACCACCATGGCTGACGTGACCAGGATGACCGCGACCGAGATCGCGGCCCTCATCGCCACCGGCGAGGCGTCCGCGGTCGAGGTGACCCGGGCGCACCTGGACCGGATCGCCGCGGTCGACGACCGGGTGCACGCCTTCCTGCACGTCGACACCGACGGTGCGCTGGAGGCGGCCCGCGCGGTCGACGCGAAGCGGGCCGCCGGGGAGGAGTTGGGCCCGCTGGCCGGGGTGCCGGTGGCGGTCAAGGACGTGCTCACCGCGAAGGGCGTACCGACCACCGTGGGGTCGAAGATCCTGGAGGGCTGGCGCCCGCCGTACGACTCGACGATCGTGCGCCGGCTGCGCGCCGCCGGCACCGTGATGCTGGGCAAGACCAACATGGACGAGTTCGCGATGGGCTCGTCGACGGAATACTCGGCGTACGGGCCGACGGGGAACCCGTGGGACCTGGGCCGGATTCCGGGCGGCTCCGGCGGGGGCAGCTCGGCCGCGCTGGCCGCGTACGAGGCGCCGCTGGCGATCGGCTCGGACACCGGTGGCTCGATCCGGCAGCCCGGCGCGGTGACCGGTACCGTCGGGGCGAAGCCGACCTACGGCGGCACCTCTCGCTACGGCCTGGTCGCCTTCTCGTCGTCGCTGGACACCCCCGGCCCGTGTGCGCGTACCGTGCTGGACGCGGCGCTGTTGCACGAGGCGATCGGCGGGCACGACCCGCGCGACTCCACCTCCATCCCCGCACCGGTGCCGGACGTGGTCGCCGCAGCCCGGGCCGGCGCCTCCGGGGACCTGACCGGGGTGAAGCTGGGCCTGGTCACCGAGTTCTCCGGCGAGGGTGCCGAGCCGGGCGTGACCGCCGCGTTCCGGGACGCCGTCGACGCGCTGACCAAGCTCGGTGCCGAGGTCGTCGAGGTCTCCTGCCCGCATTTCCAGTACGCGTTGCCGGCCTACTACCTGATCGCGCCGAGCGAGTGCTCGTCCAACCTGGCGCGGTTCGACGGGGTGCGGTTCGGGCTGCGGGTCGGTGACGACGGCAACCGCGGCCTGGAGGAGGTCATGTCGCTGACCCGGGACGCCGGCTTCGGCCCCGAGGTCAAGCGGCGGATCATGCTCGGCACGTACGCCCTCTCGTCCGGCTACTACGACGCCTACTACGGGCAGGCGCAGAAGGTGCGTACCCTGATCACCCGCGACTTCACCGCCGCGTTCGAGCAGGCCGACGTGCTGATCTCGCCGACGACACCGTTCGTGGCGTTCCCGTTCGGCTCGCGCACCGCCGATCCCTACCAGATGTACCTGGCCGACCTCTTCACCATCCCGACCAACCTCTACGGCGGGCCGGGCATCTCGGTGCCGTGCGGGTTGTCCGAGGGGCTCCCGGTCGGGTTGCAGATCATGGCGCCGACGATGGCGGACGACCGGATGTACCGGGTCGGCGCCGCGCTGGAGTCGGTGATCGGCACCCTCACCCCGCCGGAGCTCTGAGCCGGACGTCCCCGCTCGTCCGGCAGCCGCCCGGCCCGCATGTCCGCCCACATGCCGCGCCGGCGGTGCTCTGGGCGTCGGACGGGACGGTGGCCCTGGTAGTCGAGGGTTGCCGTCCCGGAGGTTCACACCGGATAGGGGTTGTCGAGGCGCCCGCTGCGCAGGGTGCTCGCCCACCAGGTCAACTCGTCGAGGGTCGTGTCGGCGGCCTGCCGGGTGGGTGCGTCGACGGTGAGGGTCCCGTCTCGGCCGACGAGGCTCCAGGGTGCGGTGAGCGCGACCGCGTTGCGGGTGGTGGCGGCGTACAACTCGGCGAAGACCAGGCGTAACTGCTCGACGGCCCGGACCCCGCCGGAGGAAGGCCCGTACGAGACGAAGGCGACGGGCTTGAACATCCACTCGCGGTAGTGCCAGTCGATCGCGTTCTTCAACGCGGCCGGAAAGCTGTGGTTGTATTCCGGGGTCACCACCACGAAGCCGTCCGCCGAGGCCAGCCGGCCGGAGATGGGACTGTTCGGGTTGCCACCGGGTGGGGTGCCGTGCAGCGGCAGGGCGACCTCGGCGAGGTCGATGAGGTCGACGGCGAGGTGCGTGCGCTGTCGGGCCGTTTCGGCGAACCAGTCGGCGACCTTCCGGCCGACCCGAGGTCGACGGACGCTGCCGACGATGACGGCGAGGGAGAGTTCCGGGGCGGGGACGGTGGGGGAGCGTTCCTGCTCGGTCATGCGGTCGACGCTAGAACCGCAACGAATGTTGAGGTCAAGCTTCCCGATCGTCATCGCCGATGATCGAGGCGCTGCCGAGGATGTCGGTCGGGCTGGCCATAATCGAACGCATGTCTGACCGAGGATCGCCGCCGGAGTGCCCACCCGGGTCGAGGGTCCCGCACTATCCTGGCCCGATGACCGTGTCCGCGCACGACGTAGCCGCAGCTCTCCGTGACCGGATCCCAGGTCTGACGACGAAGAAACTCCACAAACTGCTCTACTACTGCCAGGGGCACCACCTCGCCGCATTCGGGACGCCGCTGTTCGCCGAAACGATCTCCGCGTGGGACATGGGCCCCGTGGTCGGCGCCCTCTGGTACGCCGAGAAGCAGGGCGAGGTGCCCGCCGAGCGCGCCACGCCCGGCGAGGCCGAGCTGAACACCATCGGGTACGTCGTCAGCCGCTACGGCCGGCTCTCCGGCAACGACCTGGAACGGCTCAGCCACAACGAGCCGCCCTGGCAGTTCGCCAACAGTTCCCGGTTGCCGGGCGAGAGCGTGCGGATGGAGCTGGACCGGCTCCGGGAATACTTCGTCGCCGACGGGGCCGGCGACGCCGACGACGACGAGCCGCTGGTGGACGCGGCCGAGGTGCGGGCGCTGCTCAAGGGTGCCGAGGAGCGGCGTAGCAGCACACCCCGGCTGGACGACCTGGAGTCGCTACGCGCCCGGTTGCGGCCAAGTGCCTGATGAACGCGGGCCGTGGAAGCTGCTGGAGTTCGAACAGCGCCTCGACGGCTGGATCGAGCGCGAGTCGCCGTCCCAGGATCTGGTTCTCGTCGTCGTCAACTGGATCCTGAGCAGGGCGGACGACCCGTACGAGGGCGCCCGGCGGGAGCCCGGGTTCGCCAACCTGTGGTCCGTCCGGATCCGCAACACCGCCGAGGGGCCCAGGACGGGCTTCACGGTGGTGCTCTGCTCGTACTTCATCAACGAGGAGAAGCACCAGGTCGAGGCCGACAACTTCGCCACCCTGAGCTACCCGGTGTGACAGCCGTGCCGGGGTCGGACGAGGACACCGTGGTGCTGTGGCGGCCGGCCGGGCAGGCCGAGTTGGACCTGGTGGCAGCCTCGGGTTGGCGGGCGTGGCCGGCGCGGCTGCCCGAGCAAACGATCTTCTATCCGGTCCTCGACCACGGCTATGCCACCAGGATCACTCGGGAGTGGAACGTCCCGGCCGGTGGGGCCGGGTATGTCACCTCGTTCCAGGTGCGCCGGCAGTTCCTGGACCGCTATCCGCAGCGGCAGGTGGGCGGCGACGATGTTCGCGAGTATTGGATTCCGGCCGAGGATCTGGCCGAGCTCAACGCGAACATCGTGGGCGCGATCGTCGAGAAGGCGGACTACCGGGCGTCGGTGCCGGACGAGGAGTTCACCGTGGCGGAGTCGCTCGGGGCTCCGCTCCCCGCCGCCTGGCGCGGCTACCTACAGAGCGCGTCGTGGTTCCGCCGTGGCTGGTTGCCCAGCGGGTGCTACCTCTGGCTCTACCGACCACAGGAGTCGATCGAACTTCTCGACGCCTGGGGCGAGGTGGCAGCCGCCAACCATCCCGGCATCGCGATCATCGGCGGCAACGGCTCACGCGAGCATCTTGTGCTGGATCTTCGGCAGGATCCGGCACCGGTACTGCTGGTGGACATCACCAGTGAGGGTTGGGCAGCGGCGATCCCACAGGCCGACGACGTCCCGTCCTTCGTCGAGCGGGTCGAGTCAGGTCAGTTCGATTTCGCCTGGGACGAGGCTGAATAGGAACTCGGCGCACCTCGTCCCCTGCCGAGGAAGAACGGTCCATGGACTCGGCACCCGGACGGGCGCCCCCGCTATCGGGCCATCATCGGCTGTCGCTGGGTCCGGCCGAGGAACTCCCGGATCTGTCCGGCGATCTCGTCGACGTGCGTCTCCAGGGCGAAATGGCCGGTGTCGAGCAGGTGGATCTCGGCGTCCGGCAGGTCCCGCTGGAAGGCGCGGGCACCGTCCGGTCCGAAGATCGGGTCGTTGCCGCCCCAGACCGCGAGCAGCGGCAGCCGGGTCTGCCGGAAGCACTCCTGCGCCTTCGGATAGACGTCGAGGTTCGTCTGGTAGTCCCGGAAGAGCTGGAGTTGGTTCTCGTGGTTGCCGGGCCGGCCGAGGACCTCCAACGCGTGGTGCCAGGCGTCCGGGCTGACCAGGCCTACGTCCGGCACGCCGGTCTCGTACTGCGCCCGGACCTCCTTCTCGGTGAAGGCCAGCCGGGCGGCGGCCTCGTTCTGCGGTCCAGGATCCTTCGCGTACGCGAAGAGCGGTTTCCAGAACTCCTCGACGAACCCCTCCTGGTACGCGTTCCCGTTCTGGCTGATGATCGCCGAGATGCTCTCCGGCCGGCGCAGCAGCAGCCGCAGCGCGATCGGCGCACCGTAGTCCTGCATGTAGACGGCGTAGCGGCGGATGTCGAGTTGGTCCAGCAGGCTCATGGTCACGTCGGTGAGCGCGTCGAAGGTGTACGGGAAGTCGCCCAGGGACGGAGCCGCGGAGTAGCCGAAGCCGATGTGGTCCGGCGCCACCAGGTGGTAGTCGTCGGCCAGCGCCGGGATCAGGTTCCGGAACATGTGCGAACTGGTCGGGAAGCCGTGCAACAGGACCAGTGGGGGCGCGTCCGGCGGGCCGGCCTCGCGGTAGAAGACGGCCATGCCGTCGACCGTCGCGGTCCGGTGCTGCACTCCGCCGATCATGGTTCCCCCTGGATCCGCTGCTTTCTGCCCATACTGCCCGAATCCCGGCGGGCATACTGCCCGAATCCCGGCGGGCCTCGGGCGGGTATCGACGCTGGCGGACGTACCCGATCCGGTTTGGGCAACAGCGGGGGCCGGCGCGCCGACGGCGGCCGACCCTGGACGTTAAGCGTGTCGATCGCTCAGTGGGCCCACGGAGGCGACGTGGGCCTGCGGTGGCGACCCGGTCACCGGCCCTCGGGGAGTTCGTGGCCGGTGAGGAGCCGGGCGCCGTCGAGCACCAGCGGCTGCCAGCCGGTCGCGCCGGTACGCCCGTGCTTCGGGTCGATGCCGGTGAAGGTCCGGCCGCCGATGCGTACCCGGACGTGCCGGGTGGACCAGTCGGCGGTGGCGCGCTGGCGTACCCGGCCGGGGCAGCGCCAGGTGCGGTCGGCGAAGCGTACGACCTGGGAGTGCCCGTGCACCTGGCCGAACGGCACGAACCCGCCACCGGCGAAGTACGCCAGCCACGGCTCGTGCAGCTCCCAGCCCGCCTCGGCCCAGAACGGCCCGGCCGCCCGGTCCACCCCGAACTCCCCGCCCCGGAAGAGCAGCGGCTGCGGGCGCTCGTCGAGCAGCCGGGCCGCGAGCGCGGCGCTCGGCGGCTCACCCAGCTCCCGCCAGGCGCCGACCGTCAACCCGGCGTGACAGACCAGCAGGTCAGCCGAGTCAGCCGTCCGGATCGCGACGGCCACCCGCAGCCGGCCCGCCGCCCACCAGGAGCGGAGCAGGTCGGCGTCGGCGTCGACGAGCCGGTCCGGCCAGAACGGCGTACCGCCCGGCAGGTATTGCGCCTCGTGGTTGCCGGCGAGCTGGATCCACCGCTCCGGCTGGTGGTCGAGATACCAGCGGACGATCTCCAGTACCGCGCCGCTGTCCGGGCCACGGTCGACGAGATCGCCGACCTGCACCACCGTGACGTCGTCGGGCAGGCCGGGCCGGTCGGCGTCCGCGCCGAGCGCGTGCAGGGCGCCGCGTAGCTGGTCGGGATGGCCGCCGACGTCGCCGATCAGCGCAATCCGGGCCATCGTTGCTCCTCGGTCGGACGGATCTACCCGCGGCGAGCCTATCTCGGCAGCGGATCTTCCGGCCGTTGTCCCACTCTCGCTCGACCCGTCGACCCGTCGACCCGTCGACCCGTCGACCCGTTGACGCGGAGGCGCCGGCCGAGCCCATCGTGGACGGTCGTCCGGCCGGGTTCGGGGTGGGCGCCCTCGGGTTCCGCCTCCTCGCCAGCGGCGACGTGCGCCGATCCGACCACGCCGGGTGTCGATCCGACGCCAGGGTGTACAAGTCGACCGAACAGGCCCAAATTGGTGCCCTGATCGGTGGTGGGCGGGTCAATGAGCAGGAAGTGATCTATTAGGGTGCCTTGTCATGACTGGCGGTTCAGGTGACGGGTTCACGGTAGACCCGGCGGCACTGGAGACCTTCTCCAAGACCAGCTACGCCCGGGCGGACGACTTCGACGAGATTCGTGGCCGGCTCCGGGAGGGCGCCGTCGAGCGCTCCTCCTTCGGCATCATGCCCGCCTCGTTCACCCTCTACGACCAGTACGAGTCCTGCCTCGACGAGTGCCTCCAGGCCCTGGCCGACGGGGTCGAGGTGATGGAGGTGATCGCCGACGCGATCACCGCCGAGCGGGACTCGTACCTGAACAGCGACGCCGCCGCGCAGGCCCGGTTCGGCGGCTGACCAGGCACTGCCGCGACACGACGCCGGCGCGGTACACCGAAGACCACGAAGGGGGAGCGCCGAGTGTCGACCGTCGCGCTCGAACGCAGCAAGAACTATTTCGAGCAGTTCATCGGCTCCGTACCGGAGCCGCTCCAGGGGTTCACCCGGACGGTGCTGTCACCGTTCGAGCAGTTGCTCGAACAGGTGGCCGGCGATCCGGACGACCTGATGCGGGGCGCGGAACGCTGTCTCGCCGCGTCGACCGACGTACTCGGCATCGCGGCACAGCAGCAGACCGACCGGGCCCAGCTCCAGCCGCCGGCCTGGGGCGGCAGCGCACAGGAGGCGTTCCAGACCGGGCTGACCAACGTCGAGGAGACCATCCGGCAGCTCGCCGAGGGACTGAACGCGGCCAAGGAGGTCTTGATCGAGGCGGCGAACGCGGCCGTCGACGCGTTCAACCTGCTCTGCGAACTGATCTTCGAGTTCCTGACCGCGTTCCTGATCGAGGCGATCATCGCCGCCGCGGCGGCTTTCTTCAGCTTCGGCGCGTCGATCGCCGCATTCGTCGTACGCTGGCTGGCCCGGCTGGCGCTGACGCTGGGCCGGGGTGCCCGGATCGTCAGCAAGCTGGTCCGGGTGCTGGTGAAGCTGGCCCGCAAGCTGGACGACGTCAAGGCGCTGCTCACCCGCTACCGCCAGCGGGTGATGGAGCTGCGCAAGCTGAAGAAGGAGTACGCCATCTGGAAGCAGCAGGGCCGTACCGCACAGGGGCGGGCGATCCTGGCCGAGCACAGCCTCAAGGTCGGCGTACCCCGCTTCGTCTTCAACCAGATCTCGCCGGTCAACCTGAGCGGCAAGGGCGGTGCGGTGCTGGACACCGCCGTCGGCATGCACGACATCTCGGACGGGACGAAGGATCGCAACTACGCGACCGACGGCACCTACCGGGAGGACATCGGCCCGTACACCAAGAGCGCGCAGGATCTGATCGACTCGGTGGGTTGACGGCCGCCCCGGCGGACCGGTCGACCGTGCACCGAAGCGGACGAGGGTAGGAGAGGACGACGTGGCGGAATATCCCGCGCTGGATCGGCTGGAGCAGCTCGCGAACAGCCTGGACGGCTTGCAGTCCCAGATGAACCGGCGGATCGAGGAACTCCAGGCGCAGCCGGTCGAAATGGAGAGCGAGAGCGGCGCCGTACGGGTGGCGGTCGACCACGGCGGCCGGGTGGACCGGGTCGACATCACCTCCCGGGGCATGCGATACAGCCCGGACCAGCTCGGCGCGGAGATCACCGGCACCATCCGGCGGGCGCAGCGGGAGGCGACCCGGCGGTTGCAGGACTCCATGCGGGAGGTGCTGGGCAACGCCGCCGACGACTATCCGCTGGGCTGAGCCGTGCCCACCGACTACCGCCACCTCTACGCCGACGCGGTCACGAGCAAGCTCGAACCGGGTGAGGTGATCGTCGCGCTCAGCGAGGCGAAGCGCCCGCACGGGCTGGCACCGGACCCGCCGCCCCGACCACCGGATCCTGCCCCGGGCGACGGGGCGGCGGTGGCCGGAATGGGGCTGGCCAACGTGGCGCTCAGCGGCATCGAGGCGATCGACAACATCGGCGGCGGGGGTCCGACCGACTGGTTGATCCGGCTGTTCTTCGGCCGCGCCGCACGCGGTCGGCTCGACTCGGTCGCCGCCGACTACGTCCGGGCGGTACCCACCGACGCCAAGCTGCTGGCGGTGGTCACCGACCGGCGGCTCGTGGTGTTCCGGGTCGGCCGCTCCACCGAGGTACGGCCGTTCGGGGAGCGGCGCAGGCCGGTGGTGGCGGCGAAGCTGAAGCCCCTCTGGTCGGTGGCTCGGGCGGAGGTGACCGGGGCACGCCGACGCTGGCATCGGCTGCACGGCGCCCGGCTCCGGGTGACCTTCCGGGACGGCTCCTGGCTGGAGCTGACCGGCCCGCTCTGCCTGGGCCGGCAGCGGGCCGGCGAACTGCGCGACGCCCTCGGCGGTTGAGCCCGACGATGTCCCGGAGTTCACCGCTCGACGACTGGCGCACGACGTTCGCGGCCGAGGCCCGGCGGCGCGGGGTGCCCGGCGCGGAGATCCGCGCGGCACTGACCGAGGTCGACACGTACTGCGCCGATCCGGGGGCGGATCCGACCGAGGCGTTCGGCGAGCCGACCGAATATGCGGCGGCACTCGCCCACGGGCTCCGTTCCGCAGAACCGGAACCGGATCCGGACGGGCGGCGGTCGCCCTGGCTGGGCGGCTTCGTCGCCGCCAGCACCCTGGTCGGGGTGATGGCGCTGCTCGCCGGGGTGCAGGCGGTGACCGGGTACGGGACTGCCGAGGTGACCGCCGGCCAGCTCGGCTCGGCGCTCGCCGGGGTGGCCGGGATCGTCCTCGTCGTCGCACTGCTGTTCCGGCCCGGGCGGGCGTACCGGCCGACTCCGGACTGGCGGTTCGGCCTGGTCGGGGCCGCCGCGATCGCCGTGACGACGGTACCGGTGCTGGTCTGGCAACAGGTGGCTGTCCGACTGCCCGGCTGGCCGCTGCTCGGGGCCGGCGTACTGCTGCTGGTGGCCGCCTGGTGGCCGCTCGCCTCCGGCCGGCTGCTCGCCGACCGGGCGGTCGAGTCGACCTCCGGAGCCCCGGTCCCCGGCCCGGGCTGGCGTACCCGGGTCGTCCGCTGGGGCCTGCCGGTCGCGCTGCTCTGCGTGCTCGTCGTCGCCCTCCTGCTCGACGGCAGCGGCACCGCCTGACCCCGACCGGCCCCGTCGACTCACGCCTTCCGGTACTCCGTCCGGTGTACGTCGTGCTCCACGCGGGCAGCCGCAGGTGTCGGCGGTGGGCTGACGCGGCGCAGGCCCGTGCTGCCTAGCGTCGATCCTGTCGCCCCTCGCCGAGGTGTGCGGCAGGCTTGCCGGCGGAGGAGGCCAGGATGACGACGACGGTACCGCGATCACCGGACCCGGTCGGGGCGGCGGTCGGGCCCGACCAGACCGTGCCGGGGCGCGACGAGGCTCGGATCGGCGGTGCCACCGCCCGGCGCCGGCGAGTCTGGAACAACCTGTCCCTGGTCAACCTGACCCTGCTCGGGGTGCCGGTCGGCACCGCCGTCGCCGGGGCGCCGATCACCTATGAGGGCACCCTGCCGCTGGCCGCCTGGCTCGGCCTGTTCCTGCTGCTGCGCCGCCGCTGGCCGGTGGCGGTACTGCTGGTCAGCCTGGCGGCCGTCACCGCGTTCCGGGTCGCCGAGCTGACCGAGGCCGGCTGGGTCTGGCCGGCGTCGGTGATCTTCTTCGTGCTGGCGGCCGACGACACGCCCCGGCGCCACGGCCTGCGCTGGGCCGTCGGGGCCGGGCTGTTCCAACTGACCTTCGCGGTCAACTGGCAGTGGACGGTCGAGGGTCAGGACGCGCAGCGGGCGATCGGCGAGGTCGGTGGGGAGGCGCTCGGCCTGGCCCTGACCATCGCGGTCGCGGTCGCGCTCCGGAACTGGCTGCGCTGGCGTACCGAACTCGCCGCCGGGCTGGCCCACGCCGAGCAGGAGCGACGGCTGGAGGCGGATCGCCGGGGCGCGGAGGAGCGGTTGCAGATCGCCCGCGAGTTGCACGACGTGGTGGCGCACACGCTGACCGTGGTGGGTGTGCAGTTGCGGGTGGTGGACGAGGCGCTGGACGACTCCACCGCCGAGGCGCGGGCCGCGCTGCGTACCGCCCAGGAGGTCCGGGGCAAGGCGGTGGCCGACCTGCGGTCGCTGATCGACGTACTGCGTGCTCCGGGCGACCGGCCGGACGCGGACAGCGTGCCGGCCCCGCAGGCCGACCTGGGCGGCCTGGCCGAACTCGCCGCCCGGACCCGGGCCAGCGGCCTGGCGGTCGCCCTCGACGTCACCGGCGACCCCGACACGGTCGCCGCGCCGGTGGCGCTGGCCTGCTACCGGGTGATCCAGGAGGCCCTGACCAACACGGTGAACCACGCGGGCGCGCGGCGGGCGACGGTGCGGCTGGTGATCACCCCCGATTCGGTTCGGGTGGAGGTGGTCGACGACGGCAGCGGCCCCGGCCCGGCGACGGTGCCGGGGCACGGCATCAACGGGATGCGGGAACGGGTCGCCGCCCTCGGCGGCACCCTCACCGCCGGAGCCGCCGACGATGGCGGCTACGCGGTGTGCGCCACGATTCCTGTGGCAGGCTTCCGACCGTGACGATCAGCGTGCTGCTCGCCGACGACCAGGCCCTGGTGCGGGCCGGATTCCGCAGCCTGCTGCGCCGGGGACGGGACATCGAGGTGGTCGGCGAGGCGGCCAGCGGCGACGAGGCGGTCCGGCTGGCTCGTACCCTGCGTCCGGACGTGGTGCTGATGGACATCCGGATGCCGGGCCTGGACGGTCTCGCCGCCACCGAGCGGATCGTGACCGATCCGGCGATGTCCGGCTGCCGGGTCATCATCCTGACCACCTTCGAGACCGACGAGTACGTCTTCGCCGCCCTACGGGCCGGCGCCAGCGGATTCCTCACCAAGGAGATCGAGCCGGCCCAGCTCCGCCAGGCGGTCGGGATCGTCGCCGCCGGCGAGGCGCTGCTCTCGCCGAGCGTCACCCGCCGGGTCGTCGAGCAGTTCGCGCACCGGCCGGTGGCGGCCACCGACACGGAGGCGCGGCTGGCGGTACTCACCGAACGGGAGCGCGAGGTCCTCCGGCTGGTCGCCACCGGGCTGTCCAACGAGCAGATCGCCGGGCGCCTCTTCATCAGCCCGCTGACCGCCAAGACCCACATCACCCGGGCGATCGCCAAGCTCGGCGTCCGGGACCGGGTCCAGTTGGTGATCGTGGCGTACGAGACCGGCCTGGTCCGCCCCGGCACGCCGACCGACCCGCCGAGCTGAGCCGAGTCGAGTCGACCTGGGCTGAGCTGAGCCGGGCTGGGCTGAGCCGGGGTCGAGCTGGGCTGGCCGGGGGATGGTCGGGGTGGCCGTTCGACCAGCGGAGGTCGGTGGAACGGCGGAGCGGTACCAGGTCGAGAGTCGGCTACCCTGCTCCGGGTTCTGTCCTCTGGGGAGATGAGCGGGGATACGTGGAACACGGGGTTGCCGAACAGGATCAGCGTGTCCGCGTACCCGAGCGGCCGGTCACCGATCCGGAACCGTCCGGAGCCGCGCCGGCCACCGGCCTCGTCCAGCGTGGCCTGTTGGCGCTCCGGCCACTGCTCTTCGCCGGTGCCGCCGGACTGGTGGTGCTGGCGATCCACGCCCTGGCGGTACGGGCCGGGGTCAGCCCCCGTTCCGGGCGTACCGAGTACGGCCTGCACACCGCCGCGCTCGTCGTCGCCGCCCTCGCCGTGCTCGCGGTCTGGTGGGCCCGGCGCCGTGGCCAGTCCTGGGATGCCGACCTGCTGCCGGCGCTCTTCGGCGGCCTCGCCGCGCTGACCCTGCTCACCGCGTTGCACGGCACCCCGTTCGACGCCAACGGGCTACAGGGCGACCAGACGTTCCGGACCGCCATCGTCACCCGGTTCGCCGACTCGTGGCGGCTCGCCGACTACACCTATCGGGATCTGCCGGCCTACTACGCGCCCGGCTTCTTCTGGCTGCTCGGCCGGGCCGCCGACCTGGCCGGAGTGGCGCCGTGGAAGATGCTCAAGTACGGCCTGGTCGCGGTCGGCTTCCTCACGCCGCTCATCTCGTACCTGCTCTGGCGTCGGCTGGTGCCGGTACGGGTCGCGGCACTGATCTCGGCCGTGCCGCTCGTCGTCCCCGAGCTGTACGAGTCGTACGGCTGGCTGGTGCTGGTCGCGATCGTGCCGTGGTGGCTGGAGGCCGTACACGGGCTGACCCGGCCCGGTCTGCGGCCTCGGCACCCGGTCGTGCTGGGCCTGATCGGCGCGGTGCTGTTCTGCGTCTACTACTACTACTTTTTCGTCTTCGTCATCGTGTTCGCTCTCTTCCTGGCGGTGCAGCGGTGGCGCGGCGAGTTCAGTTGGCGGCTCGCCGGCCGGGGCCTCGGCGTACTGGCCATCGCGGCGGTCGGGGCCTCGCCGTACTGGGCGCCGCTGGCCTGGAACTTCCTGACCGCGCCGCAGTTCGAGTCGCTGAACAACCGGTGGATCACCCTGAACTCCGGCGACCTGGCCCTGCCGATGCTCTCGCCCTCGGTACTCGGCGCGCTCTGCCTCTTCGGCCTCGGCTTCCTGGTGGTGACTCTCCGGGAGGCGCTGTCCCGGTCCCTGCTGATCGTCTTCGTCTCGCTTTATGTCTGGCACGCGCTGGGCTGGCTCCTCGCCGCCGTCGACATGCCGCTGATGTCGTTCCGGGCGAAGGCCCTGGTCCCGGTGGTACTGCTGGCCGGGGCGGCCCTCGGGCTGGTCCGGTTGACCCGGTACGCCGTCGAGCGGCTGCCGGCGCCAGCACAGCCACAGCCACCGGCACCGGCACAGCCACCGGCACCGGATGGCGGCGGCACGGCCACCCGTACCGAGCAGTTCTGGCGGGTGGTGGCCCTCGGCGGTGTGCTGCTCGCGGTCTTCGCCACGGACCGGTTCGTCACCACAGTGGTCGACGACGACCGGATCAGGGTGGCGCACGACGAGACGTTCCCGGACGGCCGGCTGCCCGGCTTCCACGACGAGGAGGCGAAGCCGGAACTGCCGGCCGCCGAGGCGGTGCGCTCGGCGATCTCCGCGCGGTACCGGGGCGCCGGGCATCCGGTCGTACTCTCGGACCGGGCCAACCTCTTCGCCTTCTACCCGTACTACGGGTTCGGGCAGTGGACCGCGAACTACTCCCATCCGACCGCTCGCTACCACGACCGGCTGGACTTCCTGGACGAGGTGGCCCGGGCGGGCAGCCCGGCCGAGTTCGCCGTACGGACGGCCGACAACCCGTACGACCGGATCGACGTCCTGGTGCTGCGGATCGAGAAGGACGATCTGATCTTCCACAGCTCCGACGACGCCTTCCCCTTCGGCACCAAGAGCCGGACGGTCCGGATCCCGGCCCGGCTGATCGGTCCGGAGCACTTCGACAGCACGACGATCGACGGATACCTGGTGGCCGTGCGCCGGCCCTGATCCCTGATCCCTGAGCCCTGATTCCGGCGTCGGCCCCGATCCCGGCTCCGGGCAACGGCGGCGAAACCCGGACGAGCCCGGGTCGGGGCAACGACTAGGCTTGCAGGGTTCTGTCCGGATGCCGCCGGGGGGCCGGCTGCCGCCCGAGAGCTGGAGTCTTGATGAGCACGACCGTCCTGCCCTCGTACGACGACGTCGTCGAGCGCTACGCCCCGGTGATCGGCCTGGAGACCCACGTCGAGCTGGGTACGAAGACCAAGATGTTCTGCGGCTGCCCGACCGACTTCGGTGGCGAGCCGAACACCCGGGTCTGCCCGGTCTGCCTCGGGCTGCCCGGCTCGCTGCCGGTGGCGAACAAGGCCGCGATCGAGGCGACCATCCGGATCGGCCTCGCGCTGAACTGTTCGATCGCGCCGTGGAGCCGGTTCGCCCGGAAGAACTACTTCTACCCCGACATGCCGAAGAACTACCAGATCAGCCAGTACGACGAGCCGCTCTGCGTGGACGGCTGGCTCGATGTCGAAATCGTCGGCGAGGATGGCCAGCCCGAGCTGTTCCGGGTCGGCATCGAGCGGGTGCACCTGGAGGAGGACACCGGCAAGACGCTGCACGTCGGTGGCGCCACCGGGCGGATCCACGGCGCGACGGAGTCGCTGGTCGACTACAACCGGGCCGGCATCCCGCTGGTCGAGATCGTCACCAAGCCGATTCCCGGTACCGGCGCCAAGGCCCCGATCGTGGCCCGGGCGTACGTCACCGAACTGCGGGACGTGGTCCGCTCGCTGGGCGTCTCCGACGTCCGGATGGAGGAGGGCTCGCTGCGCTGTGACGTGAACACGTCGCTGTCGCCGGCCGGCTCCGCCGAGTGGGGCACCCGGACCGAGACCAAGAACGTCAACTCGCTGCGCTCGGTCGAGCGGGCGGTCCGCTCCGAGATGCTGCGCCAGGCCGCCGTACTGGACACCGGTGGCCGGATCGTGCAGGAGACCCGGCACTTCCACGAGGACACCGGCGACACCACCTCGGGCCGGTCCAAGGAGACCGCCACCGACTACCGCTACTTCCCCGAGCCGGACCTGGTGCCGCTGGCCCCGGATCCGGCCTGGGTCGCCGATCTGAAGGCGGCGCTGCCGGAGTTGCCCCGGCTGCACCGGCGGCGCTTGCAGCAGGACTGGGGCCTGAACGACCACGACATGCAGTCGGTGCTGAACGCCGGTGCGGTCGAGCTGATCGAGCAGACCGTGGCCGCCGGGACGACCCCGGCCGGCGCCCGGAAGTGGTGGCTGGGCGAGCTGTCCCGGCGGGCCAACGAGGCCGGCGTCGAGCTGTCCGCCGTCGGCGCCACCCCGGCCCAGGTCGCCGAGCTACAGAAGCTGGTCGACGCGGGCAAGCTCAACGACAAGCTGGCCCGGACCGTGCTGGAGGGTGTGGTGGCCGGCGAGGGCTCGCCGAGCGAGATCATGGCCGCTCGGGGCCTGGAGGTGGTCTCCGACACCGGGGCGCTGACCACGGCCGTGGACGAGGCGATCACCGCCAACCCGGACATCGCGGCCAAGGTGCGGGACGGCAAGGTGGCTGCGGCCGGCGCGCTGGTCGGGGCCGTCATGAAGAGCACCCGGGGCGCGGACGCCAAGACCGTCCGTTCGCTGATCCTGTCCCGGCTCGGCGTCGAGGGCTGACCGACCCCCGGAGGGCTCCGTCCCGTCGCGGCCGGCGCGGGGAGGAGCCCTTTCGGGTACCCGGAGCCGGGTCGCCCCGCTGTGCCGGACCTTTCCGGGTGCCTGCTCCACCTGCCCGACCCGGCCGACGACCACCGAACCGGCGGCGTCAGCCGGTGGGGGTCGGCTCGGGCGGCGGAGCACCGGCCGGTGGGGTCGGGCTGCCCGGGCTGGGCGTACCGGGGGTCGGGGTCGCCGGGACCGGTGGCTCCGGCTGCTCGACCACGTGCCGTTCCAGGTTGACCTGTGCCTCGCCGGTACCGCCGAGCAGGATGTCGTCGTACGCCTGGAGCGCCCGCTGCTGGTCGAAGTAGAGCACGGACATCGCCAGCGGGGTCGGCTTGTCGCCCTCCAGGCCGCGCAGCCCCGCCCCGCCGGTGGAGCCCTGCACCTGGAGTTGGGTCGGCGGCGCGTCCGGCACCTGCGGCAGCTCGCGTACCTCGCGGTTGTGGGTGTGCCCGGCCAGCACCAGCGGTACGACGCCGGAGAGCGCCTCGGCCGACGCCGGATCGTGCACCAGCGCGATGTCGGCCGGCTTGCCCGAGGCCCGGATCGTCGCGGCGAGCTTCTCGCCGGCCCCGGCCACCTGGTCGACCGTCTGCGGCAGGCTGCCGGACCCGGCCGGCGAGGTCTCCTTGTCCGGGGTGAACCGGGGGTCCCCGATGCCGGCGATGGTCAGCCCGGCGACGTTGACGATCGAGTTGTCCAGCACGATCGCGTTCGGCTGCCGGCCGATGGCGGCGGCGGTGGCCGGCGAGTCGTGGTTGCCCCGGATGAAGACGTACGGGACCTTGAGCAGGCCGATCGAGCCGACGAAGGACGCCTCCGGCTCGCTGCCCCAGTCGGTCATGTCCCCGGTGTCGATCACCACGTCGATCTTGAACTGCTCGACCACCGTCCGGACCACCTGCCAGGCGGTCGGGTTCAGGTGCAGGTCGGAGACGTGCAGCACCCGTGCGGTGCCCTGCTCCTGGTCGAAGACCGGCAGGGTGGAGACGGTGGTGTAGAGCTGGCTGACGTTGCCGACCATCCGCTGGAGCTGGTCGGCGTACCGGCCGTAGTCGTTGGCGATCCGCCGGGCGTCGCCGACGATCGCCGGGGCGTTGACCAGTAGGCCCTCGTACCGGGGCTCCTCGATCGAGTCCGGCCGGAAGGTCAGCGCGGCGATGCCCAGGCTGCCGCCGGTGATCACCAGCGCCAGTCCACCGGCCCAGGCCACCCGACGGGTACGCCGGAAGACCAGCGCCGCCAGGATCATGCTGGCCAGTACGGAGACCGCGACCGTCCGTACGCCGACCCGGATCACCCCGTTGGTCACGTCGCTGACGGCGGACTGGCTGGCCAGGCTGATGCTGGCCGGGTCGTCGATCAGCGCCTCGGTGCGGCGCTGGTCGAGCGAGCCGAGCCGGACGGAGAGGTGTGCCGGGCCGGCATGGCTGCTGAGCTGGAGTGCGCCGAGCGGCGGAATGGTGACCGTGGTGCCGCCGTCGACCGAGGGTGTGATCGCCATTTCCGCCCGGAACGGCCCGATGTCGGTCTCCATCCGGCCGCCGAGCAGGGCGCCGACCACGATCCCGACCACCGTGACGCCGATGATCGACAGTGCCAGCCCGGCCCGACGGCTCGGCTTCGAGGTCAGGACGGCGCGGCTGCCCCGGACGACGGTGCGCGCGGCGGCACCCGTCCAGCGCAGCACACGCCGAGCCGCCGGGGGCGGTGTGCCCCCGGCGGCTCGGGTGTCATTCCTCCGCCTGTCCATGCTCCATCATCACCTGCCCAACGCGACATCTTCAAAACCCGCCGCAGGTCAGCGCCATTTCCACCGCCGGTATGAGCTAGCTCTCCCACTCGCGCCGCCCGGCCCGCCGTCGGCCGCCCCGCCACCGGTCGGCCAGTGTGCCAGGTCTGGGCACGCCGGGACGAGGCGGTGACGCGACGCCCCTCCGGGTCCGGGCGGGTGTGCCGCCCGCCCCGGTCGCCGGGGAGGTCAGCTCTTTCCGGCCGCGCCGCCGGAGAAGACCAGCCGGAAGATCCGGTCGTCCTCGGGGGCGGGGTCACGCTTGCCGTCGTGGTTGGAAGTGGAGATCCACAACGAGCCGTCCGGCGCGGCCACCGCGGTGCGGAGCCGGCCGTACTCGCCGACCAGCAGTGGGCGGGGCTGGCCCAGTACGGTGCCGTTGGCGGTGAGTTCCACCAGCCAGAGCCGCTCGCCGCGCAGGCAGGCCGCCACGAACACCCGGTCGATCATCGCCGCCCCGGAACAGGACGCCTCGGCGGTGCTCCAGGTGACCAGCGGCTCGACGTACTTCTCGGCGTCGGCGCCACCTCCGCCGCGCCCCTCGACCTCGGGCCAGCCGTAGTTCTTGCCCGGCGTGATCAGGTTGATCTCGTCCCACTGGTTCTGCCCGAACTCGGTGGCGTAGAGCCGCTTGTTGCTGTCCCAGGCGATGCCCTGCACGTTGCGGTGCCCGTACGACCAGACCAGGGAGTTCGGGTACGGGTTGCCCGGGGCGGGTTTGCCGGCCGGAGTCATCCGGAGGATCTTGCCGCCGAGGCTCTTGAGGTCCTGCGAGAGCCCGCGTTCCGAGGCGTCCCCGGTGGTGGCGTAGAGGAAGCCGTCCGGGCCGAAACCGAGCCGTCCGCCGTTGTGGATGCCGGAGAGCGGGATGCCGGTGACGATCGGCGTCGGCCTGGCCCCCAGGGTCAGCTTGGCGACCCGGTTGTCCTCGGACGTCGAGTAGTAGATGAAGACCGTCTTGTCCCGCTGGTAGGCCGGGGAGACGGCGATGCCGAGCAGGCCGCCCTCGCCGGCCGCGTCGACCTCGTCGACGGTCTGCACGGTGCTGACCTTGAGCCCGTTCGTGTCGGACTCCGGGCCCACCTTCAGGATCTTGGCGGTGTCCCGCTCGGTCACCAGCGCACCGCCGTCGGGCAGGAACGCGATTCCCCACGGGATCTGCAACCTGCTGGCGAGGACGGTGGCCGCGACCTGCTGCCCGGCCCCGCTCTGGCTGGGCGAGACGGACGGGGTGGGGAACCTCGGCGGTTCGCCGGCCGGATCCGGTTCCGGCTCGCCGAAGGCACAACCACTGGTGACGAGCACGGCCGCCGCACAGAGCGCGACCGCCGCGCGCCGACGGCTGAGTCTGGGGTACGGACGAGCGCTCACCCGGACCAGGGTAGTCCGCTCCCGCCGGGTGCCGTCGGTTCGCTCGATCATTGAACCGACCTTCCAGAGTCGTCGCTGGCCAGGCCGCCGCAGGGATCCGAGGGCGGCCACCGGCCACCGGCCGTCGAGGACTATCGTCGGCGTCCGTGAAGGTGTGGATCCCTCATCCCGTGGGCCTGGAACTGCTCGGCGAGATCCCCGACGGCGTCACCGTGGAGGTCGCCCCGGCGCCGGACCGGCTCCCATCGGACCCGGCCGGAGTCCGGTTCTGGGTGCCGCCGTTCCTCGCCCAGCCCGCCGCGGTTCCGGTCGCGGCCAAGCTGCCCGACCTGCGGGTGGTGCAGTTGCTCTCGGCCGGGGCGGACGCCTGGGCCGGCCGGCTGCCCGAGCAGGTCACCCTCTGCGACGCGCGCGGGGTGCACGACTCGTCCACCGCGGAGTGGGTGGTCACGGCGATCCTGTCGTACCTGCGGTCGTTCCCGTTCTTCGCCCGCGCCCAGGTCCGGCACGAGTGGTCGTACGACCAGGTCAACCCCACCGACGAGCTGGCCGGCAAGCGGGTACTCGTCGTCGGCGCCGGTTCGATCGGAGCCGCCGCCCGGGCCCGGCTGGCGCCGTTCGAGGTCGAACTGACCATGGTCGCCCGGACGGCCCGCCCCGCCGAGCGGGTGTACGGCGTCGACGACCTGCCCGCGCTGCTGCCCGAGACGGACGTGGTGGTGCTGCTGGTGCCGCTCACCGAGGCCACCCGGGGCCTGGTCGACGCCGGGTTCCTCGCTGCCATGCGGGACGGTGCCCTGCTGGTCAACGCCGCCCGTGGACCGGTGGTCGACACCGACGCCCTGGTCGCCGAGCTGACGACCGGCCGGATCGCGGCGGCGCTGGACGTCACCGAGCCCGAGCCGCTGCCGGCCGGGCACCCGCTCTGGGATCTGCCCAACGTGCTGCTCACCCCACACGTCGCCGGCTCGGTACGCGGGCTGCTGCCCCGGGGCTACCGGCTGGCCGGCGAGCAACTGCGCCGGTTCGTGGCCGGAACCCCGCTGGTCAACGAGGTGGTCGACGGATACTGACCGGCGACGGGTGCTGACCGTCGACCGGTACTGACCGTCGGCGGATACTGACCGTCGATCGGTGCTGACCGTCGGCGGGTACTGGCCCGAGTGGTCAGTCGTCGGGGTGGTCCGGGGTGGGGCGGGGCTCGCCGAGCGGCTGGCCGCTGGCGGCGACCAGGCCGGGCAGGTCTGCGGCCCGGACCGCCGGCAGGGTGGCGGTACTGCCGTCGCGGAGGCGTACCACCGCCTGTCCGCGCGGGTCGGACGCCAGCTCCGCGATCTCCGACCAGGCGATCCTGCGCTCACCGAGCAGTGCCCGGATCCGTACCCCGGCCCGGTCGGCGTCGGTGCCGGCCCGCCAGGCCCACACTCCGACCGCCACCGGTACCAGCAGCAGCGGGACGAGATACCACCGGGCGGTGGCCAGCGGAAGGGCGCCGAGGAACGCGATGACGGCGGCCACCCAGATCGCCTGGCTGTGCCGGAAGCGGAGTGTGCCGGTCCTACCCACCCGGCGATTTTCGCACCCCGCCCCGGCCGCTCGGGCGTGGGCCTCGGCCGGCCGGGCCGAGTGGGGTCGGCCGGGTGGTCGGGACCGCTGGCCGGGCCGGGGTGGAACGGGCTTGACCGACTGGGGGAAGATTTGCCGAGCAACCAGAGTGCAGACTCCTACCGTTGAACCTTTTCAACCTGACCGGCCCGGGGCAGCCGCCCCGGCCTCCCGCCACGACCCCACGGGCCGCGGCGGGAGGCTGAACAAGGTTCAATACGTAACCACGCCCCCTGTCGATCGTTGGGGGTTGATAGGACTGGTTTCGGCCGTTCGGTCGTACCGGACCTGACCCGCACCACGTCCGTGCCCCCTCTGCGAAGGCATTCCGCAATGTCCGTGGCGCACATCGCGGACGGCCGGGCCCGCCGGCTGGTCGTCCGGGTCACCGAGACCGGTGCCCCACTGCTCGCCGTGGGCGTCCTGTTCGCCGCTCACTTCGGCGCGCTGCCGCCCTTTGCCGCCGTCGCGGTCGCCGTCGGCGTGGTCGCCGCCGTGGCCGCCGCCCGGCTGGTCCGGCTGGCCATCCGACTGCACCGGGGCGGTACGGGCTTCGGCCCGTGCCGGGGCGCCGGCTTCCTCGGCTTCGGCCTGGTCGCCAGTGCGCTCTCCTCGCTCGTCCTCTTCCTGGCGCCGGCGCAGGCCCGGTCGATGGTGGCGCTCGGTGCGCTGGTACTGGCGTTCGCCCTCTACCTGCTCGGCCTGATGCTGCTGCCCGGCGCCGCGGGCACGGTGCCGGTACGGCTGCGTCGTGCCTTCGACGGGCTGAGCCTCGGCATCAGCCTCGCCTTCTCGGCCTGGGTGATCCCGCCGGACGCGCTGCCGCCGCTCGCCATGATCGCCGCGCTCTTCGCCGTCGTCGGTCTGCCGGTGGTCACCATCACCACACTTCGGGCCTACGAATACCGGCGCTCCGCCGCGCTCTGCGGCATCGGCGCGGGACTGGCGGTCTGCGGGCACTCGCTGATCGCGATACTGATCGACTACGGCGCACCGGCGACCGCGCTGCCGCTGGTCGCCATCTCGCTGGTCGCCGGCCCGACGCTGATCGCCGCCGGGGCCCGCCGGGCCAATCCGGTGGCCCAGCCGAGCACCACCCCGACCGGGCCGCAGACCAACCTGACCGCCTATCCGCTGCTGACGATTCCGGCGATCCTGGCGACGCTCTCCGCGCTCTGGCACCTGGTCACCGTCGGCTCATTCGACCACACCTCGATCCTGCTGGGTCTGGCCGTGATCCCGACCCTGGTGGTCCGGGAGGTGCTGGTGATGCTCGACATCCGCCGGTACGCCAAGCGGCTGGCGGACCAGGAGGCGCACTTCCGTTCGCTGGTCTCCGGGGCCAACGACCTGATCGTGATCGTCGGCGAGGACCTGCTGATCCGCTGGCAGTCGCCGACCGCCGCCCGGCTCTTCGGGCTCTCCGATGCCGACGTGCTGGGCCGGGCGTTCCCCAACCTGATGCATCCGGACGACGCCGCCGACGTCACCCAGGTACTCACCGACGTGCTCGCCGGGCGGGACGTGCCGACCGGGCGCCCGCAACTGGTCACCGCCCGGCTGCGGGACGGGCACGGCGCCTGGCGGGACACCGAGTCCACCGTCAGCGACCAGCGGGCGGTGCCCGAGGTGGCCGCGCTGGTGGTGCACGTCCGGGACGTCAGCGAACGGCAGTTGCTGGAGCGCAAGCTCAACGAACTGGCCTTCACCGACGAACTCACCGGGCTGGCCAACCGCCGGGAACTGATGCGGACCATCGTCACCCAGCGGGCGGTGCCGGGGCACAGCGGCGCGCTGCTGGTGATCGACCTGCACGGCATGTCCGGGATCAACGACGTGCACGGGCGGCAGATGGGCGACGCCGTACTGGCCGAGGCGGGTCGACGGCTGCGGCTCGGGGTCGGGGCCGCCGACGTGGTGGCCCGGCTGGGCGGGGACGAGTTCGCGGTGGTGACAGTGGACCGGCCGGTACTGGCGTACGCGATGGGGACGCGGCTGCTGACCGGGCTCTCCGAGCCGTACCCGATGCCCGGCGCGGTGCTCTACCTCGGCACCAGCATCGGCCTCGCCGACCTCTCCGGCGGGGACGGTGTCGACGACGTACTCCGCCGGGCCGACCTGGCCAGGCTGCGCGCCCGGCAGCTCGGCCGCAACCGCGTCGAGTGGTACGACGACGAGTTGGAGGAGCAGTTCACCCGGCGGCTCGACCTGGAGCGCGAGCTGCCCGGTGCGGTGCAGCGGGGCGAACTCGACCTGGTCTACCAGCCGATACTCGACCTCGACGACCAGCAGCCGGTCGGGACCGAGGCGCTGCTGCGCTGGCGCAGCCCGGCGCTCGGCACGGTGCTGCCGGCCGAACTCCTGCCGGTGGCCGAGGACCTGATGCTGGTCGAGGAGTTGGGCCGCTGGGTGCTGGACACCGCCTGCCGGCAGTTGGCCGCCTGGTCGCAGCGGCCCCGACGGCTCTGGATGTCGGTCAACGTCTCGGCCCGCGAGCTGACCGCGCCCGACTTCGTCCGCTGGGTGAGCACCTCACTGGCCGAGCACCGGGTCGAGCCGGACCGGCTGGTGCTGGAGATCGCGGAGCCCCGGGGCGGGGTCGACGTGCCGGCGGTAGTGACCCAGCTCGCCGGGTTGCGGGCGCTCGGGGTACGGACCGCGTTGGACGACTTCGGCAGCGGGCAGGCGTCGCTGGCCCAACTCCGCCGGCTGCCGGTCGACTTCCTCAAGGTCGACCGGACCCTGGTGACCGAGGGCGGCACCCGGGACGGCGAGACCAAGCCCTTCGTCGACGTACTGGTCGGCCTCGGCAAGCGGTTCGGCTTGGAGATCATCGCCGAGGGGCTGGAGTCGCCCGGGCAGGTCGAGCAGGCCCGCAGGGCGGGCTGCAAGCTCGGCCAGGGGTATGCACTGTCCCGACCCGCTCCGGCAGAGCGGGTCGAGGCGTATCTGGAGGAGTTCCCGAGCCCGTCCCGCTGACGACCGACCACGCCGACCCGGCGGGCGGACCGAGTGGGTCAGTCGGCGGGCCGACCGAGTGGGTCAGTCGGCCGCGTAGCCCGGCATCGGGTACGCCGCCAGCAGGTCCCGGACCTCGCCGGCGATCCGGTCGAGGGTGGCCTCGTCGTCCTTGACCGCCGCGCTGACCGCCTCGTCCATCCAGGCCGCGACCTGCGGCATCTGCTCCTCGGTCAGGCCCCGGGTGGTCAGCGCCGGGGTGCCGAGCCGGATGCCGGAGGGGTCGAACGGCTTGCGCGGGTCGTACGGCACGGTGTTGTAGTTCAGCTCGATGCCGGCCCGGTCCAGCGCCTGGGCGGCCGGCTTGCCGGCGATGCCCTTGCCGGTCAGGTCGGCGAGGATCAGGTGGTTGTCCGTACCGCCGGAGGAGAGCGTGAAGCCCCGCTCGGTCAGTGCCGCCGCCAGCGCCTTGGCGTTGGCGACGACCTGGTGGGCGTACCGGCGGAAGTCCTCGGTGCCGGCCTCCCGCAGCGCGACGGCGATGCCGGCGGTGGTGTGGTTGTGCGGGCCGCCCTGTAGGCCGGGGAAGACGGCCTTGTCGATCACGCTGGCGTGCTCGGCGGTGGTCATGATCATGGCGCCACGCGGACCCCGGAGCGTCTTGTGCGTGGTGGTGGTGATCACGTCGGCGTGCCCGACCGGCGACGGGTGGGCACCGCCGGCGACCAGCCCGGCGATGTGCGCGATGTCGGCGACCAGCACGGCGCCGACCTCCCGGGCGATCTCGGCGAAGCCGGCGAAGTCGATGGTGCGCGGCACGGCGGTACCGCCGCAGAAGATCAGCTTGGGGCGTTCCCGGCGGGCCAGGTCGCGTACCTCGTCGAGGTCGATCCGGCCCGTTTCCGCCGAGACGCCGTAGCGGACCGGGTTGAACCACTTTCCGGTGGCCGAGACCGACCAGCCGTGCGTGAGGTGGCCACCCATCGGCAGCGCCATCCCGAGCACCGTGTCGCCGGGGGAGAGGAATGCCAGGTAGACCGCGAGGTTGGCCGGGGAGCCGGAGTATGGCTGCACGTTGGCGTGCGCGACCCCGAAGAGTTCCCGGGCCCGGGTCACCGCGAGCGTCTCGATCGGGTCGACGAACTGCTGGCCCTCGTAGTAGCGGCGGCCGGGGTAGCCCTCGGAGTATTTGTTGGTCAGCACCGTGCCGCTGGCTTCGAGGACGGCGGTCGAGACGTAGTTCTCGGAGGCGATCATCCGCAGCTTGTCGTGCTGCCGAGTCGCCTCGGACTCGATCAGCGTCGCCAACTCCGGGTCGGTGGCGGTCAGGCTGGGAATCGGTGGTACGTGCACGGTGGTCGTCCTCCTGGCTGGTCCACGCCTCGCCGCCGATGTTATCGGTTACCGGACCGGCCAGCTCAGCCGCCGCCGCCCACCCGGCCGGGTCAGGGGTCGCCGGGTCAGGTCTGTCGGGTCAGGTCTGTCGGGGCGGTGCGGTGCTGCCGCGCGGGATGAGGTGCGCGGTCTCGTCCTGGAAGTCGCCGAGCGGCTCCCCGGCGATGGCAGCGAGGAGCCGGCCGGCGGCGTGCGCCCCGTACGCCGGGATGTCCCGGTGCAGCGCGGTCAGCGACGGGTGCACGAGTTGGCAGAGCGGCGAGTCGTCCCAGGCGACGATGGAGACGTCGGAGGGCACGGTCAGCCCCATCTCCTGGGCCACCGAGAGCCCGGCGATCGCCATCACGTCGTTGTCGTACACGATCGCGGTCGGCCGGTCGGCGGAGCTGAGCAGGCGCCGGGTGGCCCGGGCACCCTCCTCGCCGCTGTAGTCGGACGAGACGGTGACCGTACGGTCGAGGCCGAGCCGGCGGCAGACGGTGCCGAACGCCTCGGTGCGGATCTCGGTGTGCAGCAGTCCGGGCAGGCCGCCGACCCGGGCGATCTGGCGGTGGCCGAGCGCGACCAGGTATTCGAGTACCTCGGTCAGGGCCACCGACTCGTCGGACCAGACGTACTCCGGCCCGCCGCCGTCGCCCGGCCCGCCGATCACCACCGCCGGCAGGCGCAGTTCCGCCAGCACCGGCACCCGGCGGTCGTCGACCCGCAGGTCGCAGACGAGTACGCCGTCCACCCGCCGCTCGCCCCACCAGCGCCGGTAGACCGCGATCTCGGCCTCCGGGCTGGCCACCACCTGGAGGGTCAGCGCGTACGACCGGGCGGAGAGTTCCGCCTCGACGCCGCTGATCAGCTCCATGAAGAACGGCTCGATGCCGAGGATCCGGGCGGGTCGGCAGAGCGCCAGTCCGACCGCGTTGGCGGTGGCTCCGGAGAGTGCCCGGGCGGCGCTGTTCGGGTTGAAGCCGATCTCCTGGGCGATGGCGAGAATGCGTTGCCGGGTGGCGTCCGAGACGCCGGGCTGTCCGTTCAGGGCGTAGGAGACGGCGCCCTTGGAGACCCCGGCCCGCCGGGCCACATCCGCGATCGTCGGCCGCTTCACCCGGCGCTCCTTCGTCTGCGACGACCCGAGCCCGGGTGGGCCGGTCGGGTCACCTGCCGCCGCATCCCTGGCCACGTGCGCCGCACATGCTGTGGAGGTGCTGCCGCACGCCGGGAAAGCTCGCGCAAGCCACGGGAGTGAACTTTTCCGGTTAAGCATAGCGGGACCAACTCGGCCATCGAATGTCGGCCATTCGTGGCCGAATTTGGGACCGTTGACAGGGCGGAGGGGCACCCGTACGGTGACTTTACTTATCCGGTTCAGTCGACATCCCTCGATGTCTTGAGGGTGCCTCCCGGTGCGGCGACGGCACCCTCCAGCAGGGAAGGCGCGCCGAGGTCGTGGCCGGTCGCGCCCCGGTGAAGGTCGGCCGCGACCGAGGAAGTTGAGGTGCCCGTGACGTCCTGGCAGAGCCTGCACGACGGTTGGTCGCTGACCGCGATCGGCAACCCGGAGGTCCCGGCGGCGGTCGGGTCCGGCCCGGTCCCGGCCACCGTGCCCGGCTGCGTGCACACCGACCTGCTCGCCGCCGGACTGATCCCGGATCCCTACCTCGACGAGCACGAACTCACGCTGGGCTGGATCGGCCGCACCGACTGGTGTTACCAGACCACCTTCCGGTGGGACGGCGGCGCGGACGGTGACCGGGTCGAACTGGTCTGCGCCGGCCTCGACACGGTCGCCACGGTCACCCTCAACGACGTCGAACTCGGCCGCACCGCCAACATGCACCGGAGCTACGCCTTCGACGTCGGCGAGGTGCTGCGGGTCGGCGACAACGTGCTGCGGGTGCGGTTCGACTCGGCGTACCGGTATGCCGAGGCGGAGCAGCGGCGGCTCGGCGCGCGGCCGAAGGCGTACCCGACGCCGTTCAACTTCATCCGCAAGATGGCCTGCAACTTCGGCTGGGACTGGGGACCGGAGCTGGTCACCGCCGGAATCTGGCAGGAGATCGGGCTACGCACCTGGCGGACCGCGCGGCTGGCCGAGGTCCGCCCGCAGGTCACCGTCGCCGACACCGAGGGCCGGGTCGGGGTACGCGTCGAGGTCGACCGTGCCGACGACGGCGACGGCGCCGCGCCGCTCACCGTCCGGGCCACCGTGGCCGGCGAGGTCGCCGAGACGGTGCTCGCGCCCGGGCAGCGCGTCGCCGAGCTGACCGTCACCGTCGCCGACCCCGAACTGTGGTGGCCCCGGGGGTACGGCGCCCAGCCGCGCTACCCGCTCGCCGTCACCCTGCACACCCGGGACCGGGAACTCGACACCTGGCAGCGGAAGATCGGCTTCCGCTCGGTACGCCTTTCCACCGCCGCCGACGCGCACGGCTCGGCGTTCACCGTCGTCGTCAACGACCTGCCGGTCTTCGCCCGGGGCGTGAACTGGATCCCGGACGACTGCTTCCCGCACCGGGTGACCCGACAGCGCTACGCCGAACGCCTCCGGCAGGCCAGCGACGCGAACGTCAACTTCCTGCGCATCTGGGGCGGCGGTCGGTACGAGTCCGAGGACTTCTACGACCTCGCCGACGAACTGGGCCTGCTCGTCGGGCAGGACTTCCTCTTCTCCTGCGCCGCCTACCCGGAGGAGGAGCCGTTCCGCACCGAGGTCCGGGCCGAGGCGGCCGAGCAGGTCGTCCGACTGGCCAGCCATCCGAGCCTGGTGCTCTGGTTCGGCAACAACGAGAACATCTGGGGCTGGCACGACTGGGGCTGGCAGCAGGAGCTGGCCGACCGCACCTGGGGCGCCGGCTACTACTTCGAGCTGCTGCCGAGCCTGCTGGCCGAGCTGGACCCGAGCCGGCCGTACTGGCCGGGCAGCCCGTGGTCGGGACGGCCGGAGATCCACCCGAACGACCCGGCGCACGGCAGCATGCACATCTGGACGGTCTGGAACCAGCTCGACTACTCGCACTACCGGGACTACCTGCCCCGGTTCGTCGCCGAGTTCGGCTGGCAGGGCCCGGCCAGCCACGCCACGCTGCGCCGGGCGATCTCGGACCGGCGACAACTGGCTGAGGACTCGCCCGCGATGGCACACCGGCAGAAGGCCCGGGACGGGCGGCTCAAGCTGGCCCGGGGACTGGACGCGCACCTGCCGGCACCCCGCGACTTCGACGACTGGCACTACCTGACCCAGCTCAACCAGGCCCGGGCGGTCAGCGTCGGGGTGGAGCACCTGCGGTCGTACCGGCCGGTCTGCATGGGCAGCGTCGTCTGGCAGCTCAACGACTGCTGGCCGGTCACCTCCTGGGCCGCCGTCGACGGTGACGGCCGCCGCAAACCCCTCTGGTACGCGCTGCGCCGCGCGTACGCCGACAAGCTGCTCACCATCCAGCCGAGGCAGGGCGGGCTGGCCCTGGTCGCGGTCAACGACGGCGGCGCACCGTGGACCGGGCGGGTGGACGTGACCCGGCTGACCCTGGCCGGCGAGCCGAGGGGCAAGACGTCGGTCGAGCTGTCGGTGCCGCCGTACTCGGAAATCACCTGGCCGCTGCCGGCGGACCTCGCCACCTCGGACGACCCGCGCGCCGAACTGCTGGTCGCCGATCCCGGCGGGGACGGCGAGCGGAGCTTCTGGTTCTTCGCCGAGGACCGCGAACTGGCCTACCCGCCGGCCGGATACGACGCCACGGTCGAGTCGTCGCCGGACGGCGTACGGGTCCGGGTGACCGCCCGGACGATCCTGCGCGACCTGGTGCTCGCCCCGGATCGGCTCGATCCGGCGGCGGAGGTCGACGAGGCGCTGGTCACGCTGCTACCGGGGGAGTCGACCACGTTCACCGTACGGTCCACGGCCGCGCTGGACCCGGCGGCGCTCACCACCCGCCCGGTACTCCGCTGCGTCAACGACATGGTTCGACGGCACTGATCCGCAGCACTGGTCCGACGCACCGTCTCGCAGCACTGATTCGCCGCACCGGCTCATCGCTCTGATCCGCACCCTGTTTCCGGACACCGCTCCCGGAAGGATCACCACCGCCATGAAGCACCACGTCCCCCTGCTGCTAGCGCTGGCCGGGCTGATGCTCGCGGCCTCGCCAGCACCCGTCTCTGCCGCGCCGGCCGGCCCCGCACAGCCCGCCGGCTTCACCGTGCTGCGGCACCCACCGAGATGTCGTGTGACTCGGCGGCGCTGGCCGACGTACGCGGAATCCTGATCTTCGTCAGCCCGGGCACCCACGACCTGGACTACCTGCGCGCCGAGTGACCGCTTCCGGTTGACGACGTACGGCGGGCCCCTGCCGATCCGGCGGGGCCCGCACCGATTCATGATCGATCGCGTCGAGTTACCCTATAGATACTTAGGGTCGTCGATAGGGGTCGACGTGGCGCCCGATCAGACTCAATCGCTCGGTTCTCCACTCCGGACTATCGAAGGGCTCGACCGCACGCTGCTGGCGCAGTGCGGAATCGCCGACGTCGACGACGTCAGAAGGATCGTGAACCACCCCGGAACGGGTCTTGTCGTCACCGCCAACCAAGGCAACCTACCCGGCGTCTACCGCTGGGCGTGTTACCTGGTGGAGAAGGGCTACGACCGCCCGCTCCTTCTCGACGCGAACCGGTACGGCGGGAACGGTCGACTGCCTGCCACCACACCATTCGACTCGGACTGGTTGGGGCGGCAGCGGGACCTGGGACTGCCGGTGCTCACCGACTCGGGCTACGTGGGACTGGGCGACCTCGACGGGCTCGTCGCGATCCTGCGCCGGACGGCGATGATCGACGACGCGATCGCACTGCTGCCGCTGCACCTGTCCTGGCTCAGAGTGCCGAGTGCCCGAGACGCCCTGCTGCGGCACGTACGCGCCTTCGCCGTACCAATCGCGATCGTCGTCGAACACCAAGCCGACCCGTTCGGCGTACGGGGTGTCGTCGACGGTCTGATCGAACTGTTGAACTGCGAGGTACCGCTGCTCCTGCTGCGCTGCGATATCTCCGCGCTGGGCGCGCTCTGTTGCGGCGCGGTCGCGGCGGCGGTCGGTACCCGCGCCGCCCTGCGCCACCTCTATCCCATGGTCCCGCCGTCGTCGCGCGGCGGTTGGCCCCGCCCGGCGCCGTCCGTGGTCGTGTCCGGTTGCCTTTCCTACAAGCGGCTCGGCACGGTGGCGCGCACGAAGCGACAGCACCCGGACACCAACCTGTGGGGGTGTGGGTGCTCGACCTGCGAGGGCAGGGACCTGGACTGGATACTGCACCGTCCCGAATGGATGCGGGAGCGGCTGGCCTTCCAGCACTCACTCGACGCCCTCGTCGAGTTGCGGGAGCAGCTCATCGGGCCCGATCCCCGGCGGGACCAGTTGACCTGGCGGGCCCGGTGCGCCAATGCCGCGTACTGGCGTCGGGAGGTGGGCTGGGACACGCTACCCGCACTCGACCACTGGCAACAGGCGATCGGGCTACCCCCATCGGATGATCCGTCGCCTCCGCCACGCCGTCCAGGTTGGAGCATTCCGCCGCAACGGAGGAGTGATCGGACGACATCGCCAGAGTGATCGCCGGTAATGTGTTGAGTGCCATCGTTATGGGGAGGCGATCCGGCGCGTGACTGTGCCACCCACCTTGCAGCAGCTCGGCGACTATCGGCTCATCCGTCCACTTGGGTCAGGAGGAATGGGAGACGTCTACTTCGGTGTGTCGCCGACGGCGGACCGGGTCGCAGTCAAAGTCATCCGACGGCACCTACTTGCTGATTCGACGGTGCGGCAGCGGTTTGCGGCCGAGGTGGAGAGTCTGCAACTCGTCTGGGGTTCCCGGGTCGCGCGCCTGGAGGCTGCCGACCCGATCGGCGATCCCGCCTGGTTGGCGGTCGAGTACGTGCCCGGCTCGACCCTGATGGAATACGTCGAGCAGCGCGACCCACTGCCGCTACCACTGGTGGCGATGATCGGGGCAATGCTCGCCGACGGTCTGGACCGGGTGCACCAAGCCGGCCTGCTGCACCGTGACCTGAAGCCGCAGAACATCATCCTCGGCCGGGACGGGCCGGTGCTGATCGACTTCGGCCTGGCGGTGCTCACCGAACGAGACGACTACCTGACCGACCCGGGCGCCGTGGTCGGGACTCCGCACTACATGTCCCCTGAGCGGGTCAAGGGCGAGCGGGACCAGGGCGCCGGCTCGGACATCTACGGACTCGCCGCGACACTGGTCTTCGCGCTCACCGGGCAGAAGCTCTACTCCGCGGCCGGTGGGCTGCCCGGACTGCTGCTCCAGATCGTCGACCCGGACGTGCTACCGAACCTCTCCGGCGTGCCGGGCGAGGTGGCCCCGTTGCTCGGCGCGATGCTCGCACACGATCCGACTGCCCGGCCCAGCCTGCCGGTGGTACGCACCCGGCTGCTCGCGATCGCGACCTCCGGCGGCGTACCCGTGATCGAGATGCGGCGCCGGGTGGGCGAGCTGACCTTCGACGGCAGCACCGAGATCATGGTGCCACCGGAGTTCGCCGACCCGATTCAGAACCCGGAGGAGGACGTTGCCGCAGGCGGTGGCGGTAGCGACGACGGTGCCAGCGACGACGACATCGGCAGACCTGCGAACGACGGGCCGAATACCGGGGTCGACCCCGATCCGCCCCGGCGGCTGCCGACGACGCTTGTGGATCCCGAGCCGTCGGACAGACCACGGGCCGAGGTGGGCTGGCTGACCGACCGGCTGCGCCAGCAGTACGCCCGACGCGGCACCCTCTGACCGCACCGCTACGGCTTGGATCTCCTAGACAACAGAAGACCCCTCCTGCGAAGGACGCCCCCACTCCATGACGCCTCCGCCCGCTCCCTCCGCTATCCAGCAGTTCGCACCCGGCTCGCGCATCCTGGTCCGGGACGAGGAATGGCTGGTCCGGAACGCCAGACCGGTCCGGGACGGCGAGATGATGGTCAAAGCCGTCGGAGTCTCCGAGTTCGTCCAGGACGTCGAGGCGACGTTCTTCACCGAGCTGGACGAAATCCGGGCGATGGTGCCGGAGGAGACCAAACTGGTCCCGGACACCTCGGCACGGTTCCGGCGCAGCCGACTGTTTCTGGAGGCGGTGCTCCGGCGTACCCCGTTGCCGCAGTCGGAGCGCGGCCTGGCGCTGGCCGACCGGTTCCTGCTCGACCCGTTGACCTACCAGCAGCGGCCGGCGGAGTCGGCGCTGGCCGGGCTGCGGCCGCGGATCCTGCTGGCCGATGTTGTCGGGCTCGGCAAGACCCTGGAGATCGGGCTGATCCTGGCCGAGCTGATCCGGCGCGGTCGGGGCGACCGGATTCTGGTGGTCTCGCCGCAGCAGGTGCTGGAGCAGTTCCAGCGCGAGCTGTGGACCCGGTTCGCCATCCCGCTGGTCCGGCTGGACTCGACCGGGATCCAGCGGATCCAGCAGGAGATCCCGGCCGGGCGGAACCCGTTCACCTACTTCAAGCGGGCGATCATCTCGGTCGACACCCTCAAGGACGCCGGGCAGTTCGGTCACCATCTCGATGCGATCGAGTGGGACGCGGTGGTGATCGACGAGTCGCACAATCTGATCAACAAGGGGACTCAGCGCAACGAACTGGCCCGGCGGCTCGCCGCCCGGACCGATGCGCTGCTGCTGGCCAGCGCCACCCCGCACAACGGTGACAAGCGGTCGTTCGCCGAGCTGATCTCGCTGCTCGACCCCACCGCGATCACCGACCCCGACGACTACTCGGCGGAGGACATCGCCCACCTCTACCTGCGCCGGACGAAGATCAGTCCGGAGGTACGGGACCAGATCGGCAACCGCTGGGCCGATCGTGGGCCGTCCCGGGCACTGCACTGCCCCGCCAGTGACGCCGAGGAGCAGATCTTCGCCGAGTTGACCGAGGTGTGGTTGGCCGGCGAGTGGACCGACGGGCCGATCCGGGGACAGGAGCGGCTGTTCCCGTACACCTTGTTGAAGTCCTTCCTCTCCTCGCACGTCGCGCTGGCGGCGACGGTCCGGAGCCGGTCGGCGAAGGCGGTGGGCAGGGAACGGGCGGCGCTGGACCGGCTCGCGGAGCTGACGGCGGCGATGACCGACGACGACTCCAGCAAGCTGGCCAAGCTGGTCGAGGTGCTGCGCGATGAGATCGGCGTCGGGCCGGGCCGCCCGGTCCGGGCGGTGGTCTTCTCCGAGCGGGTACCGACGCTCAAGTGGCTGGCCGAGGTGGTGCCGCGCCGGCTCGGCCTGAAACCCTCGGCGGTACGCGTCCTGCACGGCGGGCTGACCGACGCCGAGGAGCAGCAGGTGTTGCAGGAGTTCGAGCTGGCCGGCAGCGACGTGCGGCTGCTCTTCACCGGCGATGTGGCCTCCGAGGGGGTGAACCTGCACCAGCAGTGCCACCACCTGGTGCACTACGACATCCCGTGGAGCCTGATCCGGATCGAGCAGCGCAACGGCCGGATCGACCGGTACGGCCAGCGGCACGAGCCGCAGTTCCGGGCGCTGATCCTCACCTCGAACGTGCCGGACGCCAAGGACGACCGGACGGTGGCGGAGAAGCTGCTCGATCGCGAGGAGGCGGCCCACCGCAGTCTCGGCAGTGTGGAGGCGATGACCGGCCTCTACGACGCCCGGCTGGAGGAGGACCGGCTGGTCCGCGACCTGCTGGAGGGCAAGACGGTCGACGAGTCGTACGCCGCCGGTTTCGAGGTCGACGTGCTCGCCGACCTGATGGCGTCGGTGGGCGAGGCGCCGGTCGGTGCGGAGCCGAAACGGGTGCAGGTGCCGAAGCTCTTCGCCGCGACCAGCGACTTCGTCGACACCGCGCTGGCCGAGCTCTACGACGACCGGCCCGACGACCGGATCGGGCTGCGCCGGGAGGACGAGCTGATGTCGTTCCTCGCCCCGGCCGACCTGGTGCAGCGGCTCGGCGACCTGCCCCGGTCCTATCTGCGGGCGCACGCCGAGGGGGAGGAGCTGCGGTTGAAGGTGACCTTCGACCGGCGCCTCGCACAGCGGAAACTGGACGAGGCCCGGGAGTCGACGAAACCGACCTGGCCGGAGATCGCCTTCCTCAGCGACGTACATCCGATGCTGGAGTGGCTGGTCGACAAGGTGCTGTCCCGGCTGGGTCGGCAGCAGGCGCTGGTGCTGATGGCAGCCGTACCGGAACCGGTTTTTCTGGTCCAGGGCGTCTACTGCAACCGGCTCGGCCAGCCGACGGTGGTGGAGTGGATGGCGGTCTCCGGGCTGCCGGACGCGCCCCGGGTGGGCCCGATGCTCGACGCGCTGGCCGACGCGAAGGTCGGGCCGCAGATGGCGAACCCGGGCCGGCGGGTTCCGCTCGACCGTCTCGAAGCGCTGGTCCCGGCCGCCGTCCAGGCGGCCCGGGTCGACCTGGCCGCCCGGCGGGCCGAATGGGACGCCGAGATCGCCGCGCCGCTGCGCGAGCACCGCCGCAAGCTGGAGCGGTTCGCGCAGGCCAGCCTCTTCGGCGAGCTGGCGCCGGCCCAGCGGGAGCGCCGCCGGCAGCGGGTGTCCCGGACCGTACGGGAGCAGACCGACCTGGTCACCCGGTTGGAAACCGCTGGCGAGCCGCTGCTGCGGCTGCTCGCCGTCCTCGTCGACGACGCCTCGGAGGGTGTGGCATGAGTTTCGAGTCGCTGACCAACCGGGGTGAATATCTTTCCGCGCACTACCTGGCCGAGGTGCTGCCGACCACCCTCAAGGGTGGCCTCGTCAAGCGCTGGTCGGAGGAGGAGCGCGGCGGCCGGGTGACGCCGAGGGCCGGGCTGCGCGGCTTCCGGCGCGACTACTTCGACCGGAAGATCGAGCTGGCCGACCCGGAGCTGTTCGACCCGGAACGGCTGCAAAAGCTGCACTTCGAGCTGTTGAAGGTGCTCGGCTTCGGCGACCCGCAACGGCAGACGATCACGGTCGAGCGGGCCGGGCAGGAGCAGGAGATCCCGGTCGCGCACGCCGAACTGGGCGGCGCCGGGCACGGCATCGTCGCGCTGGACTGCGGCTGGGCCGTCGACACCGACGCCGCCCAGGATCCGACCGAGGCGGGCCGGCTGCTCGACCCAATCGAGCTGGCCGGCGGGGAGCGCATCGAGACCGGCGCCAAGCTCGCCTCCTGGCTCTTCGCCACCGAGGACCCGCCGAGGTACGTGCTCATCATGAGCGGCGGGGTGATCACCCTCGCCGACCGGAGCGTCTGGGGCGAGGGCCGCTATCTGGCGGTCAGCCTCGACGTGGCGTACGGCCGGAATGACGAACGGGAGCTGGACGTCGTCGCGGCGCTCTTCGGCGCGGACTCGCTGCGCCCGCCCGCCGAGGGCGGCAGCGAGCCGCTGGCCGACCTGGTGGCCGGCTCCCGACAGCACGCGGTCGGGGTCAGCGGCGAGCTGCGGGAAGGGCTGCGTACCTCGGTCGAGCTGATCGCCAACGAGGTGCTGGACCGGATCCGCCTGGCCGGCTACCGTCCCGAGCAGGTCGCCGACCTGGACGAGCTGGCCCGCGACCTGAGCCGGGAGGCGCTGCGCTACCTCTACCGCATCCTCTTCCTGCTCTACGCCGAGGCCCGCCCCGAGCTGGGCGTGCTGCCGGTCAACGATCCCGAGTACGTCTCCGGCTACAGCCTGGCCCGGCTCGGTGACCTGATCTCGCGGCGGCTGCCGCCCTCGGCCGAGGAGGGCTTCCACCTCTACGAGTCGCTGGACCTGCTCTGCCGGATGGTCAACGAGGGCCACCGGCCGCGTGGGGCGGGCGAGGAGGTCGGCGAGCAGACGAGTGAGGACGTGGGGCTGCGGTTCGAGCCGATGCGGTCCGACCTGTTCCTGCCGGAGGCGATCCGGCTGATCGGCCGGCAGATCCCGCAGCCGGGCAGCGACGAGGACGACCCCGACGACCCCGACGACCCGGACGACCCTCACGGGCCGAAGCTGGACACCCGGCTGCGCAACCGCACCCTCTACGAGGTGCTGCGTCGGCTGATGATCACCAAGGGCGGCAAGCGGAAGCGTGGCGGCTTCATCTCGTACGCCCAGTTGGGGATCAACCAGCTCGGCGCGGTCTACGAGGGGCTGATGTCGTACACCGGATTCGTCGCCACCGAGCGGCTCTATGAGGTGGCGAAGCACGGCGACCCGAAGGACGGCTCGTGGATGATCCCCGAGTCGAAGGTGGACGACTACGACGACGAAGTCTTCGTCTTGAAGGAGAACCCGGTCACCGGGGCGAAGAGCCGGATCCCGTACGAGCCGGGTTCGTTCGTCTACCGGCTCGCCGGGCGGGACCGGCAGACCAGCGCCTCCTACTACACCCCGCAGTCGTTGACCGAGGTCACCGTCCAGCTCGCGCTGAAATACCGGATCGAGGAAGCTGGCGATGGGCTGCGCGCCCGGGACCTGCTGGACTGGACGATCTGCGAGCCGGCGCTCGGCTCCGGCGCCTTCCTGAACGAGGCGATCAACCAGGTGGCCGCCGAATACCTGCGGCGGCGCCAGGAGGAGCTGGGGACCGCTCTCGAACCGGAGGCCTATCACCTGGAGTTGCAGCGGGTGAAGGCGTACATCGCGCTGCACAACTGCTATGGCGTCGACCTGAACCGGACCGCGGTCGAGCTGGCCGATGTGTCGCTCTGGCTGAACGTGATGCATGTTGGGTTGCAGGCGCCGTGGTTCGGGCTGCACCTCAAGCGGGGCAACTCGCTGATCGGTGGTGGGCGGCGGCTCTACCGGCCGGAACAGCTTGCCGACAAGTCGTGGCTGAACACGGCACCGGAGGACCGGCCGTTCCGGGACGGGAACATCGAGCCGGGCACCATCCACCACTTCCTGCTCCCGGCCGACGGGTGGGGCGCGGTCGCGGGGGAGAAGGAGGCCCGCGAGCTGGCGCCGGCCGAGACCGAAAAGCTCAAGAAATGGCGTACGGCGATGAAGCGCGTGCCGTCGGCCAAGGGGACGAGGAAACAGCCGTCGCAGGTGGCTCGGTTGCAGGCGCTGGCTGGGCGGGTCGAGTTCCTGTGGAAGCTGGTGGGGCGTCGGCTGGAGATCTCGGAGCGGGAGATCCGTCGGGATATCCCGGTGTGGGAGGTGGAGCCGGAGCGGCCGTTGCCGGCGGCCGACGGGGCGGTGGCCAGGGAGAAGATCCTGGCCGACCTGACGGCGGCCGGTACGCCGTACTGGCGGTTGAAGACCGTGATGGACGCCTGGTGCGCGCTGTGGTTCTGGCCGCTGGACGCCGCTGAACTGCTGGACGGGTCGGCCGAGGTGTATCCGGCCGAGCCGGTCGAGGTCACGCACGTCCGGGAGGTGCCGGCGTACGACGATCCGGCCGTCTACGAGAAGGTCTCGCTCTGGGACGAGGTCGAGCCGCAGCAGTTGAAGATGCCGGTCCGGCAGACCGGGACCCGGAAGGTGAGCTTCGCCGAGCAGTTGCGTCGACCGGTGCCGCTGGCGAACCTGGACGGCTGGCTCATCTTCGCCGAAGCCCTGCTCGGTCGCGCCGACATCCCGGAAGACTCGCTGGTCTCGCAGCTCACCTCGCTGAGTGAGTTGAGCGAGTACGAGGGTCGGCTTGAGGGGCTGATGGGGATGGAGAATCCCTTCCGGTTGGAAGAACGCTTCCCCTGGCTGCACACCGCGACCCGGATCGCCGAGGAACAGGGCTTCTTCCACTGGGAACTGACCTTCGCGCAGGCGTTCGGCAGAGGCGGCTTCGACCTCCAGGTCGGCAATCCACCTTGGGTACGGCCGAGGTGGATGGAGGACGTGGTGCTCGCGGAACATGATCCTTGGTTTAGACTGGCAGAAAAGCCGCCAATAGAACTGTGGCGGCAACGCAAGTTGCTACTGCTCCGAGAGCCTCTTGTGCGATTGCATTTCTTTGCGGAGTTGACAGCGAATTCTGGTGTCCTTTCCTTCTTCGGAAGTATGAGTGAATTTCCATTGCTGGTTGGCACGCAACCCGATATCTATCGCGCTTTTATGTGTCGGGTCTGGTCGCATCTTCGTGCGCCTGGAACAGCGGGGTTGCTCCACCCTGATACTCACCTTGTTGGTCCCAGGGAGCAAAATCTAAGAGCTGCCACTTATGGTTACCTGCGGCTTCACGCTCAATTCTGCAACTATAAGAACCTGTTCCGTGAGATAAACCCGCACACTGAATTTGGGGTGCACGTTTACGGTTCATCTGGACCAACTAATTTCCTTCATCTAGCCCAAGTTTATGACCCTACGGTTCTGATTGCTTCGCTTTCTCATGATGGATCAGGAGAAGTTCCGGGACAGAAGTATAAGGGCAAGTGGGACGTCAGACCGCACCGAACTCGGGTAATCAATGTAAATGCCAATCTCCTTGCTGATTGGGGGCGATTGAGGGGTGATTCGGAAGGCCCGGTGGAGTACACGCAACTACTGTACCCAATCACGACAAATGAGCAAAGCGCTATCCAAGCGCTGGCATCTCAGCCTCGCCGTATCGGTTACTATCGTCCAAGGATAAGTAGCGGGTACCACGAAACTGTTGCTCGGCTTGAGGGCTCTATTCGTTACAAGGTGGGACGTGTTCAATCTCTAAGTGAGGCGATACTGCAAGGAACACATTTCGGTATCGCTACTCCCTTTGCGAAAGAGCCGAATGAACCCTTCCGCAACAACAAGGATTGGTCGTCTTGGGATATTATTGCTTTGAGCTCAAATGCAGTTCCGCGAACGACCTACGTGATGACCGGCGAGGAGACGATTGCCCAGGCTGGTCGGGATGCCGAAGGTGATCATCGATATGAGGAGAGATATCGCCTCTTTTGGAGACGGATGATCGATACGAAAAGCGCAGAAAGGTCTCTCTTTGCTGCCCTGATCCCTCCTGGCCCTACTCACGTTCACGCCGTACACTCGATGGCGCTCCGTGACAATCTTGAAACAGCACTTGCTGCCGGATTCTGGGCCGCCTTGCCACTTGATTATCTACTTCGAATAACGGGACGAGCGGACCTTACTCCCAGTGCCGTAAGGGAAATGCCCGCCGCCGATATCGATCACCCTTTGGTGCAGGCTCTATTGCTTCGTATTCTTCGACTTAATTGCATGACGGACGCCTTCAGTGACCTTTGGTCAGAGCTTTTCAAGGAGGCGTGGCTCGACGAATGCTGGGCGACAAGGTGGCCCGGGCTCGCTGGGCTAAGTGATATTGGTCCTACTTGGAAAAGGTCGACCCCGCTTCGGAGTGAGCGGGGACGTCGAGCAGCTTTGGTTGAAATCGATGCACTAGTGGCGGTTTGGTTTGGGATGGACGCTGAGGCGCTGATAGCGGTTCTACGATCCCGCTATCCGATTCTGACTGATCGTGAGGATCGGATGTGGTTTGATTCCTCAGGTAGAAGAATCTCCGCCGACTCCTACGGCTTCGGGTTCGGGCAGACGAAGGAACACTATCAGCAGTTAGTGGCGTACCTAGAGGATCCAGAGCAGAATCCGGTGCCGGAGGGATACACGGCGCCGTTCTACAAGGCGGACCGGGAGAGTGAGTATCGCCAAGCGCACGCGGAGTTCAGCCGACGACTCGCCGAACATGCGGACAGGGCATGAGACTCGTGCTTGGTCGTGCAGTCGGGCAGACGTCATCATGCTGGCTCACTAGAGAACGACAGGTTGAGTAGAGGAGCAACGAGCCGTGAGCAAGCTGTCGTTGCCAGACAAGACCTTCCTGGAGGCTGTGCTGGGCATGAGTGGTGGACACGTCCTCGATCTCACAAACACATCTTTGGCGCAGCTATTCGACGACCTCGCCGTCGACATCTACGATGATAAGTACGCCGAGTACGGAGTGTCGAAGGCAAACAGGTTGAGGACGCTGTGGAGAATTGGCTCAGATTACGAGGTCGCGGCAGCGCTCGGTACCTTTGCGGACTACATCGAAGCAAAGCAGGCTGCTCCGGGCTTTTCAGGCTTCCGCGAGGAAATCACGGACGACCAGATCGCCAGGATCCGAAGGATCGCGGTGGAGCTCGATGGTGCACCGTCTGCCGGTATGGGGCAGACAACGGCGGCCGACAACGTAGCTGATCCCACCCGCGCAATCTACACCACCGAAGCGACGGTTTCAAAGAACAAGATTCAGATCGAGATCCACGGGGAAATTTACGACCACATCGGGCAGTACTTGGTGACCGGGGATTACTTCCATGCCGTCGAGGAGTCCTACAAGTTGGTGCGCGGGAAGCTTCGCGAGATCACGGGCAAAGAGAAGGCCTCGGACGTCTTCAACAATAGCGCCCAGAACACCGCACATTATGAAGCTCTGTTCGGTAAGGCGACACCTGCCAACGACGCCGAAGCGGACTTCTTCAGAGGTATCGGGTACCTACACTTGGGTGTCCAGCATCTCAGAAATGAGAAGGCCCACACGCCGGCAACATCTCTCGAACCCAACCTTGCCGTGCACTACATCTCGCTGGCGAGCCTCGCCTACGACCTAATCACGCGATACGTCAGCAAAGAAACGATCAGGGAGCTTGAAGACCTGGTTCTCGCCAAGCGACAGAGCTACCCAACCGCAGGTGCCTTTTACCGTGACTTCGAGGATGGCAAGTGGCTGCGAAACCTGACGCTCCCTGCCAAACTTCAGTCCTCGGCGGTGCGCAAGGTGCTCAAGACGAAGTGGCTGGACGAGGCTGACTTTACCCGGAGTTACGACCACAGCAACATCGTGCTGATGCGGCTTGAGCTCGTGGCCGACGAGCTCATTGGAGCCGACCTTGACCGCTTGCTGGATTTACCGACAAAAGACTCGTACGGCAACGACCAGTCGGCAGGTATGCGGCAGTTCTTAACGTTTCTTCGGAGAAAGTATCCGGACACGATTTCGCAGAAGGCGAAGGACTGGCTCGCGAAGGAGCAGCCCTGACGAGTGCCGTCCGAGCTTGAACGGATAGGTCTCCGAGTCAAAATTCGGCCCCTGCTCTGCTTGTGCTCTATGACTTACGGTGAAGTCTCAACGTTAGAGCGCGCTGATCGGAGCAGCGACGCCTGAATAAGACGGCCTTATCGCCGTCCCAGTACGACAATCCGCTCCGAAGCGCGGCTGCCGACGCCACGGCCATGGAGTAGCGACCTTCGCGCTTGGACGCTGCGGGCGCCCTTCTCATCTAATAGGTTCTGTCAGCCTGCTGGTGCAGGATGGCTCCGGTAGCGGCTGGTGGGTCAGCACTCTTCTCATCTGACCCTTGCGAGGTCTTGCGGCAGACCGTGCGCCCGCTGGTCGTGAGGAGACGTGACAGCTGATGGGATGACGTGCCCCGGCTCGTGGCGGTGAGCACTTGACTATTAGATCGCTGGTGTCTCCTCCGCGCTGCTGACCGCTAATGTCCACAGGGGAGCCGAGGATGATCTGGGTAGGAGATGACTGGGCCGAGGACCATCACGACATCGAGATCCTGGGCGAGGACGGCCGGCGGCTGGCCAAGGCGAGGCTGCCGGAGGGTCTGGAAGGCATGCAGCGGCTTCACACGCTGATCGCCGAGCACATGCCGGCCGGGTGGGCGGACCTCGACCCGGGCGAGGCTGCCGGCAGGGTGTGGTTCGGGATCGAGACCGATCGCGGCACGTGGGTACAGGCGCTGCTCGCGGCGGGATACCGGGTCTATGCGATCAACCCGATGTCAGTTGCCCGCTACCGTGAACGCCATTCGACGTCCGGAGCGAAGTCCGACGCCGGTGACGCGCACGTCCTGGCGGAGATCGTGCGGCTGGATCACGCTCATCACCGGCGAGCCGCCGCTGACAGTCCGGCTGCGGAGGCGGTGAAGCTGATCGCCCGCGCGCACCAGAGCCTGATCTGGGACCGGACCCGTCAGGTGCTGCGGCTGCGGTCCGCGCTGCGGGAGTTCTTCCCGGCCGCGCTGGACGCGTTCGACGATCTGACCTCCGGTGAGGCCCTGGAACTGCTGGATAAGGCACCTGACCCGGTCAAAGCCGCGCGGCTGACCCGCACCGCGATCATCGCGGCGCTGCGCCGGGCCGGACGACGGGACCTTGAGGGCAGAGCGGCCGCGATCGGGCAGGCTCTACGCACTGACCAGTTGCGTCAGCCCGGCCCGGTCCAGAACGCCTACGCGGCGATCGTCTCCACCCAGGTCCAACTGATCAACATCCTCAACATTGAGATCGCGGAGTTGGGTGAGGTGATGGCCGAACATTTTGGCCGGCACCGGGACGCGCACCGCTACCTCAGCCTGCCCGGTCTCGGTCCCGTCCTCAGCGCCCGCCTGCTCGGTGAGTTCGGCGACGCTCGCGACCGCTACACGGACGCTCGAGCTCGCCGCAACTACGCCGGGACCTCACCGATCACCCGCGCGTCCGGAAGCCGCCGGGTCGTCCTCGCCCGCTATGCCCGCAACCGTCGCCTCGGCGACGCCGTCCACCAATGGGCATTCTGTGCCATGCGCGCCTCACCCGGAGCCCGCGCCTACTACCAGCAACTACGCGACCGCGGCACCGGCCACCAAGCCGCCCTCCGCCAACTGTCCAACAGACTCGTCGGCATCCTCCACGGTTGCCTCAAGACCGCCACCAACTACGACGAGACCACCGCATGGCCCGAAACCCAACCCACCACTTGACAACAAACATCATGGGATGTCTGCCGCGATCTGCGGGTAACCGTAAACTTGTATATCGTGAGCCAGTCATAATCACGTTGAGTAACTGGTTGGCGACGGGATCATCGTTTTATGGGCCAGTTGTGCCGACCTGGCTGATCGGCTACTTCTATCGCAATCGAACGTACCTTTCCTGGCCGGCAAGTTGCTGCTCCGACAGATCTTCGTTTGCGATGAGTTTGAACAGGCTTTGGGCATTCGCTGCTGACACGGCTCGTGATCTCCCTGCTGGCCGTGCCAGCCCTGAATCACGCTTTGCTGCCGTACGTGCTGCCTGTGGCTGGGGCAGTGGGCCGGCGTGGCCTTAATTCGGGGGAGCGCGCCGGTGATTCGTACCGGGGCCGCCCGTCCACATGTAGTGGTCGAGAGATGGTGAGACCGTCTGCGAGTTGCTGGTATCCGGCTGCGGACGTGAACCAGTGCGGAACGGATCACGCTAGCATTACGCCAACGTGGTCGGTGGACCACTGTTCGAAGAAGTCGAGGCCGGCGGCACTGCTGCCGCTTTTCGGCACCGTTGCGCTGCTGACTACTTGCGTTCGGCCACGAATACGCCGACGCCCTCAAGCGTCTCGGTTAGTCCGGTCGCCCGAAGGATCATCATGGCCTTGCCGACCACGGTGTCCGAGACGCCGTACTCCTTGCAGAGCTGTGACCGGCTGGGCAGCTTCGTGCCCGGCGGCCACTCTCCTGACTCGATCTTCTGACGTAGCTCGTCTGCGAGCACCTGGTACTGCTGCTTGGGCATACACACTCCCCGGATGGCATGCCCATTCGATCACGGATCCACCTCCAACCTCAACCGGTTGTACCTAATCCTTGACCTACAACCGCTACCGATTGTAGGTTCGTCGCGACGCCTCCGGATGGCACTTGGGGTGTCACCTCCCGGCCGGACGGTCAGCTTGTACGGGTTGTCCGTCCCGGCTGCTGAGTCACGCCCTGCTGCCGTACGTGTTGCTCGTGCGTGCGGCGGTGGGGCGGGGTGGCCCCGGTCTGGGGTAGGGCAAGCCGAAGGTTCCGGCCGGGGCCACCTGTCCACGTCCTGTTCTCCGAGAGGCTGGTGAAAGGTTGTGCGTGCTCTGCTCCGGCGGGAGGGGCGAGAGGGGCAGTCGCTGCGGCGGCTCGGCTCGGCGTACCGGTCGGCGACGTACCGGCCGTTGTTGCCGTCGCAGGTGCGGCTGCGCCGGTTCACCCCGGTCGGCTTCGGTCGGCGGGGAGTCGATCCGGACGAGGTGACCGAGTTCCTGGAGCAGGTCGCCGGTGACCTGGCCAGGGCGTACGCCGAATTGGCCGGCGTCCGGGAGCAGAACGCCCGGATCAAGGACGCGTTGCGGCGGTGGCAGGCCCGGCAGGCGCCGACGGCGCACGAGTTGGCGAGGCGCTGATGGCCGGCCCTCCGATAGTGCAGTGCCGATCGTGTGACGGCCTCTCCTTCACCCTCGACCCGTGCCGCTGCACCTATGGCGGCAACCGCCTACTGATCGACGAAAGCATCGGCGACAGCGACGCGGATCGGCGGCCAGCGGGGGAGGCGTACCAGGACTGCCTGGAGTGTCAGGGGGTCGGCACGGTCGGTCGGCCCTGCCACGACTGCGGGCAGACCGGGCGGCGCCGCGCCCAACTCGTACTCACCATGGCGAATCTGGACACCGGGGCGGTGGCCTCGGCGAACGTCGTACCCGGGGTGGTGGAACCGGCGCCGTGGCCGGACGACGGCGGTGGGAGCTGGTATCTGCCGCTCGCCCCGCTGCTCCGCGACCTGGCCGCCGCCGTCGGTGTCGGCGCCGGCTCGTGGACGGATGTTCGCCAGCCCGGTGATCCGGACGGGCCGCTCGTCCTCCTGCCCCGCGCCTGGCGGCCGGAGCACTCGGCGTCGGTCCGGGAGGTGTTGGAGGCCGAGGCCATCGCCGGGGAGAGCAGCGACGCGTGGCGGCTCTATCTCGGCCGGGCCGCGGTCGCGCCGCCCCGGGAGGCGGCGGCCGAGCTGGGCCGGCTCTGCCGGCTGGCCGATCTGCTCTGCCTGGACCTGGTGGTCGAGGCCCGCCGCCTGATCGCCACCGACGGGCTGACCTGGGCGATCCGCTTCGAGGTGCCGGGCGGCCCGGTGCCGTCCGAGGCCCGGGGCTACGCCGACGACCTGACCACCGCGATCAGCACCACGACAACCCTCGACGCCTGCGACGGCCTGGAGGAGCGCGGCCTGACCGTCCCCGCCCACCACCTCACCATCGGGCAGCCACCACCCGACCCACCCACGATCGACCTGGACCAGCTCGAACGGCGGATCCTCGCCGACTGTCTCGACCTCGCCACCGGCGACCCGACCGCCGGGGCGCAGGCGATCTGGCGGGACGGCCGCTGGTGGCACACCAGCCTGCGTACCGCCGGGACCACGGAAACCCTCACCGAGTGGTCGACCGGGCAGATCTACAGCCGGCGTGCGACGAAGCTGCGCCGGGGATGGCAGCCGCCGGCACCGTCGTGGCAGGACTCGCCCATCCCGTACGTCGACTGCCCCGACTGCGACCCGCACAGCCGACTCCGACGCTGCGACTGTCGACTCGGCACCGACCGCGCCGACCCCGACTGCCCGAAGTGTGCCGGCTCCGGCCGTAGCCCGTCACTGCTGCGCTGCTACACCTGCCGGGGCAGCCGCCGACTCCACTCCGAGGCGGCCATCACGATCACCGACCTCGCCGGCCGGGTCGTACACCTCCGCTGGCACGGCGACGCGTCCGGCTGGCGTACCGGTGAATTCGCCTGGCAGGACGACCCCGCCGGCCACCAGGCCGATCGTGCCGGAGCCGGCGACGGCCGGGCCGGGCCGGCGGGGGATGAGACCTGGCGGACCGGCAATCAGGTGCGGGCACCGCACGTGGCAACCCACCCCGGCGGCAAGCCGCTGCACCAGCTTCCCGACCAGTTCCGGCTCGCCGGCTGGGCCGACCACTTCGGGGTACGCCCGGAGGACCTGGTCGAACTCGACGGCGGCGGCGACCTCGACCACAGTCTCCGGGACGGCACCGTAACCCTGCACCGGCCCGACGCCGACCCGCTGACCGAGTACCTGCGTTGGGCCGCCCGGGGCCGACCCGGCGGCCGGCTCTTCGTGCTGGCCCGCCGACCCGACGTGCCACCCCTGGCCGACCTGGTCCGGCTCGTCCTCGGGCTGCGCCTGACGGTCACGATCACCCTCGTCGACCACATCCGCAATGCCGGCGACCTCCGCCTTCTCCAGGGCGAGAGCAGGGACGTCACCGTCAACACACCCCGCCAGCTCCCCGCCCCGGCCGACCCGCCCACCCGATCCACTCCGGAAGCCGCGATCACGCACTGCCTCGAATATCTCGAACTCGCCATCGCCGGCAACGTCCCCGCCAACCCCGACAAGCAGATCCCGGTACCGCAGACCCCGACCCCGATCGCGGTCGACGACCCCGTATCCCTACTCCGCCGGCTCGCCCGCCACCACCCCGGGCAACCCGTCGCCGTCCATTACGACGGCGTCACCTGCCGGGTGTGGCTCCGCGAGCGTTCCGACGTACGCCAGCTCGCCACCGCACCCACCCTTCCCGCCGCCATCGGCGCCCTCGGCCTCTGACCGAACGCCTCCGCCGCCATCCGGATGCAACATCGCCGTACGCGCGGCGCTAGACGGGTGGCGGCCCCGGGGCCTGTAACGCCTACCGGGGTGGTCTGGGCGCCGCTTTGGGTCAGGTTCTCCGACGTCATGCAGGCTGAGGAGCGTGGCCAGACCTGATCAATAAATTGACTGCTATCGTTTGGCTCGGCATGGCGGGAGGGATCGGGGATGCTGAGTCCCGATGGAATCCATGGCTGACGATCGGATCGTCCGGAGCGCGCCGAGCATTCCGGACGAGGGACAGCCGTTCGTCCTACGTCGCAGGGCGCTCGTGTGGGTGCTGGCGCTTCAACCCGTCGTGTGGCTGGGTGTCCTGTCGCCACTGTGCATCGCCGCCATCAACCCCTCGGGGGTGCCGTGGACGCTGCTGGTGCTGGTCCTGCCCTTTCTGATCGTGGTGCTCTTCGCGATGGTCCGCGTCGTGTCCAGGGTGACCGGGGTCTGGCTCGCCGCCGACCCGGGCGGGGTCTGGGTGCGGGCCCGCAGTCGCAGCGGTACGGATGCCTTCGCGCTCCGGGTGCCGTGGAACCACATCGAGTCGATCTTCGCGATCCAGACCAGTCGTGTGGGTATCTCCGGCGGCCCCTGGACCCTGGTGGTCCGGGTCAAGGACCTGCCGGCCACGCTGCGCCCGCCCGATGGGCGGGAGGTCAGGCGCTGGACGTTCACGGTGAGCATGTGGCTGTCGAACTACTCGGCCCGCGAAGCAGTCGACGTGCTCGCCCGGCTCGCCTCGGAGCGGGCCCCGATCGGATGAGCAGGCGCCCGGGGGCGTCGCCCGGTCAGGTGTTGAAGGTGCGGATCAGGTCCAGAAAGTACCGGAGCCGATGCACGTCGGTTGGCTTGACCGGGTCCGGATTGAAGTGCATCACCTTGTTGCGGATGTGCCGTATTTGGTCGAGTCGCTTGATGAAGACGATCCGGTCGAGGGGCCACCCGAGGATCTGCCAGCACTCAGGGTCGCTTATGACGGACTGGTACTGGCCCATGGTCATGTGGTCGAATGATTTCAGGTTCTTACCCGCACAGGCCTGCTGGGCTGTCTCCAGGTCGAAGGTGTTCTGGATCAGGCGGCGCAACTCCTGGTCGATCTCGCCGATCAACAGGAACGGTGCGGCTGTCTCGTCGTACTTCTGTACAACATCCGCTGCCGTGATGATCCCGGTGATCTTGCCATCAAAATCCCGGACGAAGACGAACTCCTCCCGCCGCAGGTCGGCTATCGCATCGAGCAGGCGCACGTCGTAGTCGAACACCTTGGCGGGCGTGATCATCGTGCTCAGGGATGCATCCCGGTCGGCATGCTGGGCCTGTGCGATCGACTTCCAGCTCACCGCGCCGTACAGCTCGTCCGGTGCCGCGAGCACGGCGAGCTGGGAGAAGTCGTTCAGCAGCATGATGGTGATGACCTCCTGCAAGGAGGCCGAGGGTGAGACGGAGACCAGCGGTTCGTCATTGGAAAGGAGGTTGCCTAGGGTCACTCCGATGTCGGCCGAAGCCTCGTCGGTCAGCTCTGCCTGGAGCGTGCTTGAGTCATGACCGACGGGCACACCGCTGCGGCTCTCGTCACCCGGAGCCGGCAGGGGCACCAGCGTGACAGTGCGGTCGAGAGTGACCGCGCGGAAGTCCGGCACGGTGACAAGACCATGATTGGCCAGGTCAGCATCGATCTGCTGGCTCGTGTCGCGGTCCCGCTCCTCGAAGCCCCAGAGCCGGATGAGTTCCCGTACGGTCAGGCTCATCGGATCGCCGACCTCGGCCCGCCGGGAAGCCTCGTTCAGCATGTCGAACCGCCGGCGTACAGCCTCCCGAACGACCGCATCTTCAGGTTCGTCCGTGCCTGATGGCTCGTCGGCGACGGCTTGCAGCAGTAACCGCCGTAGCTCGTGCAGGAACGGCCCGTCCGTATCGAGGCGCCAGGCGTACCACCCGTGAACGTTTCGGCCGGAGTTGACTGCTTTGGCGGCTCCGGACGGCGTATTGAACTCACGACCGTCGGCGAGCTTGATCCGTCCCCGCTTGGTGATCACGGCCTCGTGCGCGAGGTCTGAATATGGAGGTCGATAGGATATGACCTGCTCCGGATCCAGCATGCCGGCGTCGAGCAGGTCCCAGACCCGGACCCTCCGGCCGTTGATCAAGGGGTGCCTGCGGCGGGGCGGCTCATGTGTCACTTCAGTCTGCTCCAGGGGTGAGCGTCCGACCGAGGTCGATGGGCGGAAGTGCGAGCGTTGATCGAAACGCACGGTGATCCTGGTGAGCGAGCCCATCCAATGTCTAGGCTTCGGTCACCTTTTTGACGAAGGCCAACCAACTGGCGCTCTTGGCGAACCAGGGCGGTGCCAGCAGTTTGAGGGCTACGATCTTCTCCGCGATCAGGGCGCTGTCGGCCTCAGCGTACGTCCTGAGGGTGGCGGGCTTCGACCCGGCCGGGAGCAGCGCCTTCTTCAGTTCCTCCTTGGAGTTGCGAATCCTGCCGAGATCACGCCCGGCGTACTCCGTCGGCATCCGCCACGAGGGGCGTACCGCCTTGAGGGCCTTGGGAAAGAGGAACCACCAGGTCTCGGTCTCCCAGGCCGGCACGACGGCGTGGACCGGCCAGGGGAGATCCGAATAGCACTCCTCGATCTTCGTGATCAGGCGCTCGTGCGCGGGCTCGACGGCGTCGGCGTCCTCGTGCATGAAGACGCATCGGATCGGTTTCCGCGCATGGACGGCGCGAAGCAGAGCGCCGTCGCGTTGGGCCTTGCTCGGCAGCCGCTCTGGAGGAACGTTCTTGACCAATGCCATTGGTTTGCGGAGGGTTTGGATGCCGGTCCCGAGGTCGGGGCGGAGCGCCGCAACGAGGATCTTGATTGCTTGACGGTCGTTGTCGTCTTCACCCAGGATCACCACTGCGCGCGGAGGGGCGCCGCGTTTGCCCGTCATTCAGGGCAGCCCCCCAACGCGCCGGTGAACCAGAGCTCGCCGAGCCCGATCTCCCCGTGCAGTTCCGCTTCCATCCGTCGGACGACCTCGGGCTCGATCGCCGGTATCCGGGAAGCAGCCTCCTCGTCACGCTCGCAGACGATCAACTCGCTAGATCTCAGCCGGTTGACCAGGGCCGGCGAGTGGGTGGCGATCAGGAACTGCGTACGCTCCGAGGCCTCCCGCAGCAGCTCCACCAGCCGGTCCAGGACGTGCGGATGTAATCCGTGATCGATTTCCTCGATGCAGGTCAGGCGTGGCGGCGCTGGGTCGTACAGCAGGGCGAGCAGGGCCAGCGCGCGAATCGATCCGTACGAGGCCTCCTGAAGAGTTGTCGATCCAGGTAGACCTTCCTCGAGCAGGTTGAGTACGGTACCTTCGCCCGCGCCGCCGATCGTCTCGAAACCCAGATCTGCGAGCCCTGGAATGAACCGCCGGGCGTCCCGGACCAGGGCCCTGAAGCGTTCGGGGTGAGCATCCGCCATGTAGGCCAGGAAGGACGCCAGATTCGTCCCGTCGTTGTCCAGGCGTTGGCTCAACCGCTGGGTGGCCGGTCGACGGGCCGCGGCAACGTCGACATCGAAGACCCGGAAACTGGCGAACAGGTCCGCCAGTGCCTCCACCTGCTCGCCGCCATCCTCCGGACTCAGCTTCGGGAGTGTCGCCAACCCGAGGGACCCTTCACGCAGACTCGCGGTGCTCTCCTTGCCGCCGACATTGAAGGTGATCTCGCTTCCCTTGACCTCGATTCTTCGTCCCGGGCCGGCAGTGCGCTTGAACATGAACGCCTCCGAGCGGCGGAGGTAGAATCTGTCCCGTAGGGGCTCTCGTAAGCCTGGGTTCCGAGGGTTCCGCTTGGTGCGGAGCTTGCCCAGCGAGAATTCCAGCGAGTAGTTATCCGTCGTGCGTGTATTGCTGTTCTTGGTGACTGCTGCCTCGACCTCAACAGATATGGCGTTCCCAGGCTTCGTCCCCCGGAACAGGATTCGCTCGAAGCCGCCGCGACGGTCGAGTGCCGGACCGAGATCATCCCTGATCGCGTCCCCCAGGAACGCGATCACGTCCAGGAGGTTGGACTTCCCGGCGCCGTTCGGACCCACCAGTACGTTTAGCGCGGCGAGGCGTACTTCCACGGCGCGGAGGCTCCGAAAGTTGCTTACCTTGAGCCTGAGCAGGTACGGCGGACGCTTGACAGCCACGACGGGAGCCTACTGGGTCAGTCGTTCCCGTGGCGGCAGGTCCGCTGCGAAGGTATCGAGTGCCTGCCCGGAGTCTGGATTGCGTCACACCTTCGGCAGCCCGCATCCCACCGTTCGGCCGTCCACCGTAGACGGAATCATGACAGAATGATCTAGAGATAGACGAGTAGCATGCCTGCGGTGAGTTGCTCATGAAGCCGACGATCGCCGCCGACACCCTTCGCAGGACGCTCACCCAGTACCTCACCACCACCTTCGGACTGACCGACGAGCCGGTCAGGCAGGGGCTGGAGGCGTTCCTCACCCACCCCGAGCAGGGCATCTTCCGAGGGCCGTACCTGCGGATCCGCACCCCGTTCCGGCCGGCCACCGCCAACTGGCGGTCCGCACTGGAGTGGGCGCCGGCCGGCTTCACGCCGTACCTGCACCAGGCGAGGGCGTTCCGTCGACTGTCCACACTGGGCAAGGACGCCGAGCCGACCCTGATCACCACCGGCACCGGTTCCGGCAAGACCGAGGCGTTCCTGATCCCGTTGCTCGACCACTGCCAGCGGGTCCGGCGGCAGCGCGGCCCCGGCATCAAGGCGATCCTGCTCTATCCGATGAACGCGCTCGCCACCGACCAGACCAAGCGGCTCAACGACCTGCTGGTCGAGCATGCCGAGCTGCACCAGGTCACCGCCGGCCTCTACATCGGCGACGTCGCCGCCGTCGAGTACCCCCGGGTGCTCACCAAGCGCTCCGAGATGCGGCGTACTCCGCCGGACATCCTGATCACCAACTACAAGATGCTCGACCTGCTGCTGCAACGCGCCGACGACCTGCCGCTCTGGGAGGGCGCCGAGCCGGCGTACGTCGTACTGGACGAGTTCCACACCTACGACGGTGCCCAGGGCACGGACGTCGCGATCCTGCTGCGGCGGCTCGCCGCCGCGCTCGGCCGGTCGACCCCGGAGCGTCCGCTCGGGCCGATCTGCCCGGTGGCCACCTCCGCGACCCTCGGCTCCGGCGGCGCCCGGGACGGCCGGGCGGCGATCCGGGAGGTCGCCGAACAGGTCTTCGGAGTGCCCTTCGCACCGGAGTCGCTGATCGGTGAGGACCGCTACGAGCCGGCCGAGTTCCTCGCCGAGCAGGATTTCGACCTGCCACTGCCCGACCCCGAGGAGATCGCCGCGCTCGACGAGCGCGCCTCCGACCGGCTCACCGACCGGGTGGCCGAACTCCTGCTGGGGAAGGCGCCGGCCGATCGGGCGCAGCTCGGCGCGCTGCTGCGCCGGCACCCGCTGACCAAGGCGGTGCTCGACTCGCTCGGCACCGAGCCGCGTACCTTCGCCGAGGTCATCGAGGTGCTGCCGCGCAAGAATGCCACCGGTTGGGGCAGCGCGATGAAGACCCGGCCCGAGGTCACCGCGCAGGCGCTCGCCCGGTTCGTCGGGCTGTTGGCCCGGGCCGAGAATCCGGACGCCCCGGGCCGCCCGCTGCTCAACATCGAGACCCACCTCTGGGTACGCGCGGTCTCCCGGCTGCTGCGCGGCGTCGGCCCGGAAACCACCTTCGGCTGGTACGGGGAGCCGGAGCGCGACGCCGATCCGTTCGCCCCGGAGGTCGACCAGGTGGTGGCGGACACCCGCTACCGGCGACTTCCCGCAATCTACTGCCGGCACTGCGGGCGCTCCGGCTGGGCAGCGTTCTCACCTGAGAAGGACCCGCAGGAGCTGGAGGTCGATCCGGACCGTATCTACCGGGGCTCGGTCGGTCGGGACAAGCGCCGGGTCCGGGCGTTCATCGCCGCCACCGCCGACGAGATCCAGCACCGCGACCGGGGCCTGCTGGTGCTGGAGTACGGCCGCCGGGTCCGGCCGTTCGACCCGGCCCAGGACCGCGCCGGACGGCTCGGCGACGAGTCGGTCGTCGTCCTCGGCGACCTGCTCGGGCTGGACGCCGCCGAGAAGGACCGCTGCCCCTCCTGCGAACTCGACCACGGGATCCGCTACCTCGGCGCCGGCCTGGCCACCCTCGCCTCCGTGGCGATCACCCAACTCTTCACCGGCGGAGAACTGGCCGGCGCCGAACGCAAGACGTTGCTCTTCAACGACTCGGTGCAGGACGCCGCGCACCGGGCCGGGTTCGTCGCCAACCGGTCGTACGCGTTCTCACTGCGCTCGCTGCTGGCCAGCCAACTCCGTCCCGGCCAGCCCGTCGGGCTGGACGAGTTGATCGTGGACATGGTCGGCGCGGCCGTCGAGCCGGAGATCCTCTGCACCGTTGTCCCGCCCGACCTGCACGACCAGCCGGGCGTCGACGGCCTGCTGGCCGGGGACAACCTCCGGGACCGGAAGGCGTGGACGCTGGTCGCCGAGCGGCTCGCCTTCGCCGCCGTCCTGGAGACCGGGCTGCGCGCCCGGCAGGGCCGAACCCTGGAGTTGACCCGTACCGTCGCGGTCGAGGTGCTGCTCGACGACCCGGCCGGGGCGGCGGCGGTGTGCCGGGACGTACACCTGACCGGGCCTGCCGTGGACGGCGGCCCGCTGCCGGACGACGCCCGCTACCTCGCCTTCCTGCGGGGTCTGCTGGAGCGGCTGCGCATCCGGGGGGCGGTCTATCACGAGTGGCTGGTGCCCTACCTGCGGCGTGGCGGCACCCGCTGGCAGATCTGGGGTGGTCGCCCGGAGGGGATGCCGGCGTTTCCGCGCGGGCTCTCCGGACCCGCGTTCCTGCTCGCCACCCCGAAATCCCGCTCGGAGTTCGACGCGGTCACCGCCAAGGGGAACTGGTACCAGGACTGGACCAGCCGGTGCCTCGGCCTGGATCCGGCGGTCGCCACCGGATATCTTGCCCGGCTGCTGCCGGCGCTGGCCGCCGCCGGCATCGTCGCGGCGCGGGACACCGAGGACGGCAACCGGGTGTACGGGCTGCTGCCCGGCCACCTCCGGGTGACGCTCCTGGACGACACCTCTGCGGTGCTGGCCGGGGTCGGCTGCGACACCTGCCACTGGCAGCAGACCGAGCATCCGGACCGGGTGGCCGACTGGGTCGGGCAGCCGTGCCGGCAGTACCGCTGCGGCGGGCGGCTGCGGCCCGCGCCGGACGACACCGCGCCGGACGACTACTACCGGCGGCTCTACCTGGAGAGTCCGGTGTTCCGGGTCGTCACGGGCGAACACACCGGCATGCTCACCCGAGGACAGCGGGAGACCGTCGAGGAGCACTTCCGGACCGGTGACCGGTACACCGACCCGAACGTGCTCTCCTGCACCCCGACGCTGGAAATGGGGATTGACATCGGGGCGCTGTCCGCAGTGGTGCTGGCGTCGCTGCCGACCGGGCCGGCGAACTACGTCCAGCGGGCCGGCCGGGCCGGCCGGAAGAGTGGCAACGCACTGGTGCTGACCCTGGTCGGGCGCTCAGACCGCGACCGCTACTACCTCACCGAGCCGCGCAACATGATCGCCGGCCAGATCGTGCCGCCCGGCTGCTTCCTCTCCGCCGTGGAGATCCTGCGCCGGCAGTACCTGGCACACCTGATCGACCTGGCCGCCCGGGGGCGGCTGCCCGGCGTACTGCCGTTGCCCCGACGCGCGCACCTGCTCTTCGGCGCCACCGGCTGGCTGGCCACGCTGGCCGAGGCCGGGCAGCGCGACGGCGCCCGGCTGGTCGAGGGATTCCTCCGACTGTTCGGCGACAAGGTCTCGGACGTCGCCGCCGAGCAGCTCCGGCACTTCGCCGACGCCGGGCTGACCGACCGGGTGAAGCGGGCTGACGCGGCCTGGGAGGACCGGCGGGGCGACCTGCAACGGCGGCTGGCCGGCATCGACGCCGTCGCCGGCACTTTGGTGAAGAGCGACCCGGACCACGCCCGCGAGCTGAAGATGCTCAAGTCGGAGGCGCGCGAGGTGCGCAAGCTGCTGCACCGGATCGCCGGCGCCGCCGCGCACGGCACGCTGGTCGAGTTCGGTCTGCTGCCGAACTACGCCCTGATCGACAACCGGACGCTGCTGGACGCCACCCTCACCTGGGAAGAGAAGATGCCGGACGGCAGCCGGCGGTTCCACACCGAGCTGCGCGAGTACGACCGCCCGGCCCGGCAGGCACTGGTCGAGATCGCCCCCGGCAACACGTACTACGTGCGCGGCTACAAGCACGAGATCTCCGGTCTGGACCTCGGCCCGGCGAACCGGCCGGCGTACGAGCGCTGGCGGATCTGTGCCCGGTGCGGCTACACCCGTACCCACCTCGCCCAGGAGGACACCAGCCCCTGTCCGCGCTGCGGCGACGAGGGCCTCGCCGACCAGAGCCGGCTGTTCAACGTGCTGCAACCGACCCGGGTGCTCACCCGGGACCGCCGCGATGATGCCCGGATCCGGGACGACAGCGATGACCGGGACCGCCGCTTCTACGTCACGCCCATCACCGTCGATGTCGACCCTGGGCTTATCGACTCGTCGTGGCGGCACACCGGGGACACCTTCGGGGTCGACTACACCCGCCATGCGTCCATTCGCCACTACAACCTGGGCGCCCAGCGCTACGACCGGGCCAGTGAATCCTTCGCCGGGGACGAGGTGCGGGTCAACCCGTTCCACACCTGCGACTCCTGTGGCGGCACGACCGTCGACGGGCAGCCGACGGTGAGTCAGGAGATCGCCGCGCACCTCGCCGGCTCGGCGGTGGCGAAGGAGGCCGAGCACCACCGGCCCTGGTGTCCGCACCGCCGGTCGCCGGGGACGGCGAACCACGTACCGCTGGTCCTGGCCCACGAACTGCGGACCGAGGCGCTGCGCATCCTGATCCCGGCGGTCACCGCGTTGGTGGAGGAGCGTGTCGTCTCGTTCGCCGCCGCTGTGCGACTCGGCATCGCGGCGGAGTACGGCGGGGACCCGGCCCATCTGCGGGTGCTCCGCGGGACCATGCCCGACGCGCAGAGTGGCGCGACCCGCAACTACGTGGTCGTGTACGACACGCAGCCGCAGGGCACCGGCTACCTGCATCGGCTCGCCGACCCGGAGCAGTTCCGGCAGATCCTCGTCCGGGCCCGCCAGATCATCGGCAACTGTGTCTGCCGGCACGAGGGGAGGGCCGCCTGCCACCGTTGCCTGCTCCGGTACGCGCGGGACAGCGAGTTCAACCTGATGAGCCGGGACGAGGCGCTGGGGATGCTGAGCCGGTTGCTGGACACCTGGGCGGTGCGGTCGGGCACCCGCAGCACCGACGAGATCTCGCTGATCCACCAGGTGGAGAGCGAGCTGGAGATGCGGTTCCTCAACAAGCTGCTGGCCTGGGCTGGCGAGCGGGGCTCCGGGGTACGCGTCGAGCGGCGGACCGACCACGACGGCGCGCGGATCGCAGACCTCCGGTTCACCGCCCCGAACGGTGTGGACGTCACACACTGGCAGATGAAGCTCCAGAACACGATTCGGGGCACCCGCCCCGACGTGCACTTCCGCCGGCTCGACGCGCCCTCGCCGGAGATCGCGGTCTACCTCGACGGGTTCAAGTACCACGCGTCGCCGCAGTACAACCGGCTCGCCGACGACGCCGAGAAGCGCAACCGGTTGCGGGCACACGACTTCCACGTCTTCGGCATCACCTGGGACGATGTCGACGGTTGGCGGGGCGGGACGGGCGGGGCGGAGGCGGCCTGGGAGCCGTACGGCGGGCTGGCCAAGCAACGCGCCCGTGACCTGTACCGGCAGTCCGTACCGGACGCCGACCCCGCCGATCTGGAACGGTACCTCTGGACCAACCCGGTCGAGTTGTTGCTGCGGTTCCTGGCCGAGCCCGACCCGCAGCGGTGGCGACGCCGTGCCGAGGCGGCCCTGGCCGGCCTGCTGGTCCAGGCGACGGAGAAGCCGAGCATTGCCGACTCGGCCGGTATCGGAGAGCGGATCATGGCTTCGCTGCGGGGCGAGGCCCTGCCGCCGGCCCGGCCGGGCCGGATCACCCTGGTCCGGTCGGCCGACGCCGCGGACTGCCCGGTGACCATCGTGGTGGACGGTCGAGGCGCGGAGCGGATCTGGTCGGCGTTGACGGTGGTGGACGACCGGCCGGAGACGGTCAACGCCGCTACCGACGACGGGCGCGAGCAGCACCGGCGTCGCTGGATGGGCTGGCTGGCCTGGGCCAACATCATCCAGTTCCTGAGCAGCGGTGGTGGCGACGGCGCTCAGCTCGCCTGGACCGCGCTGGACGACTTCGACCCTGCCTCGATGGCGGTGACCGAGGGAACCGGTCTGCGGCTCACCCAGCGGCCGATACCGGTCGACGCCGAGACCGCCGCGTGGCTCGGGCTCTCGCCGGAGACGACGCCGCCGGACGACGACGTCACCAGTACCGATTCGCCCTGGGGGGAGGTGCTGCACTACCTCAATCGGGACGAGTCCGGCCTGGAATCGCTGGTGCAGGCGCTGATCCGCCGCGACCTGCCGGTGCCGGTCGTCGGCTACGAACTCGGGGACCAGGGCTGGCAGGCCGAGCTGGCCTGGCCGGAGGAACGGGTCGCGGTCGTGCTCTCCGGTGCCGCCGAGGACCCGGAGGTGCAGGACCGGGACGGTGCGTATGCCGGTGCGGGTTGGCACGTCCGGACCGCGCGGGAGTGGTCGGCGGACGAGTTGATCGACCGGCTCGGCACGAGAAGTGGGGGAGGGCGTCAGTGATGGCCAAGGCCGCGACGTTGCGGATGCTGGACCGGGCCGACAAGGAGGTCATGAAGCTCTCCCGGGCGGAGATCGGAGCCGTCTACGAGTTCATGCACAAGTTCCGGCACAACCCGAGCAATCCGGGACTGCGGCTGAAGCAGCTTTCCGGCAGTTCCCGGCTCTGGTCCGCGCGGATTAACCAGGACCACCGGGCACTACTGCTGCACATCGCCGAGCAGGACTACCTGCTCGTCGCGATCCGGCACCGCAAGGACGTCTACGAGAACCTGGACCGGTACTCGTACCGGATCAACCGGGTGACCGGCGGCATCGAGGTGATCAACCTGGAGCCGGTGGGGGACAGCATCGTCGGTCGGGTGGTCTCGCCGGACTCGTCGGTGGCCGTGCCGGAGGTCGCTCCGGCGGTCGACCTGCCCGCCCCCGGCCGGGAGGGCGAAGCCTCGTATGACGGTGAACCCGGCGACTCGGCGGCGGTGGCGGCACCGCTGTTCGAGAGATTCACGGACACGCAACTGGTCGAGCTGGGAGTCGCCGAACCGCTACTGCCGCAGATCCGCGACCTGACGAGCGAGACCGGGCTGCTGGAGTTGGCCGAGCGGGCTCCCCAGCTCACCACCGACGTGTTGCTGTCGCTGTACGACGGCAGGTCGTACGACCACGTGCGCACCCACATCACCGAGCCGGTACGGGCGGAGGAGGTGGTCGACCCCGACGACTACCGGCGGGCGGTGGAGCGGCCGGCCACGCAGGTCTCGTCCGACGACGAGGCGTTGCAGGCGATGCTCGCCGAGTCGTTCGACCGCTGGCAGATCTTCCTTCATCCGACCCAACGCCGACTGGTCGAGAAGCGGTACAAGGGGCCCACGCGGGTGGGTGGTGGTCCGGGGACCGGCAAGACGATCGTGGCGTTGCACCGGGTCGCCTACCTGGTCCGGAAGCTACCGCCTGGGGTGGACAAGCCAGTCCTGCTGACCACCTTCAATCGAAATCTCGCGGCGGACCTACGGACGCGACTGATCGCCCTCGGCGGGCAGGATCTGGTGTCTCGGGTGGACATCGTGAACATCGACCGGCTGGCCAGCCGGGTCGTCGCCGAGGCGAAGGCGGGAACGGACAAGCGGATCGTCGACGACAACGCGGTTCCCGATCTCTGGCAGCAGTACCTGCTGGAAACTGGGGAATCCGGTTGGCACGCGGAGTTCCTGGCCGCCGAGTGGACCCAGGTGATCCTCGGCCAGGTGCTCGGCTCCCGGACCGACTACTTCAACGCGCGGCGTCCTGGTCGAGGTCGCTCGCTCAGCCGGGCCGAACGTGACCAGATCTGGCGGCTCACCGAGCGATTCACCAAGTGGCTCGACGACCAGGGCAGATGGACCTGGCGGCAGGTGGCTGAACGGGCGGCCCGGTTGGAGATGGACCGGGCCGAGCGCAGTGCGGGCCTGCCGCCGGAGGACTCGGGCGGCTTCCTGCGGCACCGATACCGGCACATCGTCGTGGACGAGGCGCAGGACCTTAGCGCCGCGCACTGGAAGATGCTGCGTGCGATGGTTGCCGCCGGCCCGGATGATCTGTTCCTGACGGGTGACACGCACCAGCGGATCTACGACAACCATGTGACATTGAGCAGCCTGGGCATCAACATCCGGGGCCGGTCCGCCCGGTTGACCCTGAGTTATCGGACTACCCGCCAGATCCTCGCCGCAGCCTTGGAGATTATGAGCGGCGAGACGTATGACGACCTCGACGGCGGTGCGGAGGATCTCGCCGGCTACCGGTCACTGCTGCGTGGTGGCTTGCCGACCTTCCAGAGCGCGGCATCCTGGCACCAGGAACGTGAGCTGATCATTGCTCAGTTGACGGCCTGGGGAAGGCCGGCAAACGGTTCGGTGGCCGTTGCCGTACCAACGCGGGAGTTGGCGGCGGAGGTCGCGGACCGGCTGGAAGCCGACGGCATCCCGGCAGTCGAGATCGGTCCGGACGGGCCGAAGCGTCCGGACGGTGTGCATGTTGGCACCATGCATCGGTTCAAGGGGCTCGAATACCAGCGAGTCATCATCGCCGGCGCCAGCGACGGACTTGTTCCCCGGCAGGTGATCGGACGCCACCGTGAAACCGATCCCCGGCGCTACCAGAGGGAACGGCAGCGGGACCGTTCCTTGCTCTTCGTCGCAGCCACCCGAGCCCGAGACGAGCTGGCTGTCACCTGGCATGGCACGCCCAGCCCATTCCTCACTAGTCGGTTGGTGCAGCCACATCTGATCGAATAGCGGTTCACCCTGTTCGTCTTCAGGCAAAGTCCTTGCCGAGTAAAAGTGATAAATCGTCACTATAGGGAATTCCAATGACCTAGCGCTACAATTCTGACGGACAGCGACGTTCCCCCTCCACAGCCCGACCAGCGCACCCGGAATCGGACGCGAGCCGGCCCGGCAACCAATCCCTCTGCCGTCATCGCGGCCGGCGGAGCCGGAGGAGACACCATGTCGCCCACCTCGATCGGCCTGGCCGGCACACCGACCCGACTCCGCTCCTGGATACACGGAAGCCTGCGCTACGACCTACCGGCCTCGCTCGTCGTCTTCCTGGTCGCGGTCCCGCTGTCGCTGGGCATCGCCGCCGCCTCCAACGCCCCGGTGGCCGCCGGACTGATCGCGGCCGTGGTCGGCGGGGTCGTCGCCGGCCTGCTCGGCGGGTCACCGCTCCAGGTCACCGGCCCGGCGGCCGGGCTGACCGTGGTCGTCGCCGAGTTGGTGAGCCGGTACGGCTGGGCGGCCACCTGTGCGATCACCGTCGCGGCCGGGCTGTTGCAGGTCGGCTTCGGGTTGTGCCGGATCGCCCGTACCGCGCTCGCCCTCTCGCCCGCGATCGTGCACGGGATGCTCGCCGGGATCGGGGTCACGATCGTGCTCGGGCAACTGCACGTGCTGCTCGGTGGCGAACCCGGCAGCACACCGATGCGCAATCTTCTCGACCTGCCCGCCCAACTGGCGACCCGGCACGACCACGCCGCGCTGATCGGACTCACCGTGATCGGGCTGCTGGTCCTCTGGCCCCGGCTACCGAGACCGGTCCGCCGGATACCCGGCCCGCTCGTCGCCGTCACCCTGGCCACCCTCGCCGCCGTGGTCTGGAACGACGTCGACCTGGCCCGGGTGGAGATGCCGGGATCACTGCTGGCCGCCGTACACCTGCCGGTGCTGCCCGACCGGGACTGGTTGGCGGTCGCCGCAGCGGTACTGACCGTGGCCGTGATCGCCAGCGTCGAGAGCCTGCTCTCGGCCACCGCCGTCGACCGGCTGGCCGCCGACCGGGCCAGCCCGGACGTGCCCGGCCAGGGTGGGCCACCCGGTCAACCCGGACCCCATGGGTACGGCCCGAGCAGGCCGAGCAACCTGGACCGGGAGATGATCGGCCAGGGAGTGGCGAACAGCGTCTCCGGGCTGCTCGGCGGGCTGCCCGTCACCGGCGTCATCGTGCGCAGCTCCACCAACGTCAACGCGGGGGCCCGGACCCGGGGCTCCGCCGTGCTGCACGGGGTGTGGGTACTGCTCTTCGCGGTCCTGCTGGTCGTACTCGTCGAGCGGATCCCGATGGCCGCGCTGGCCGGGCTCCTCGTCGTGGTGGGCCTGCAACTGGTGAAGATCTCCGACATCCGGCGGGTACGCCGGCACCGCGAACTGACCGTCTACGTCGTCACCGCCCTCGGCGTGGTGGTCTTCAACCTGCTGGAGGGGGTACTGATCGGGCTCGTCCTGGCGGTCGTGCTGATCCTCCGCCGGGTGGTCTGGGCCAAGGTGCACGCCGAGCGGGTACGCGCCGGTCCGACGGGCCGCGAGCACTGGTCCGTACACGTCGAGGGAACGCTCAGCTTTCTCGCCGTCCCACGGCTCTCCGTCGTCCTCGGGCGGGTGCCGCCGGGCAGCACCGTCGACCTGGAACTCGTCACCGACTTCCTGGACCACGCGGCCTTCGACCACCTCGACGGGTGGGTACGCCAGCACGAGACCACCGGCGGGCGGGTACACCTCGACGAGGTCGGCCCGGCGGCGCTGCGCGGCGATCATCCCCGGCCGCCCCGGCGGATCCACGCCCTGGTGCCGCCGCGCTGGTTCTCGCCGTGGTCGAGTTGGCAGGCCCGGCACCCGGGGCACCCCGACGGGGCCGGTGACCCGAACCGCGCCGACCAGTCCGAGGCGGTGCATGCCGCGCTCCGACCACTGCACGTCGGGGTACGCGAATACCATCGCCGCTCGGCCGCCCGGCTGCGGCCGTTCCTCACCGGACTCGATGGCCGGCACGAGCCGTACAGCTTCTTCCTGACCTGTGCCGATGCGCGGATCGTGCCGAACGTGATCACCAGCAGCGGGCCGGGTGACCTCTTCACGGTGCGCAACATCGGCAACCTCATCCCCACCGACCATGTCGCGGAGTCCTCGGTCGCGGCTGCCCTCTCGTACGCCGTCGAGGTGCTCTGTGTGCCCGCGCTGCTGGTCTGCGGGCACTCCGGATGCGGGGCGATGCAGGGGCTGCTCGGCGGGCGCGGCGAGGAGGAGAGCCACGTCGGCCGGTGGCTGCGCTGGGGACGGCCGAGCCTGGATACGTGGCGGGCCGGGCACCCGGTCGGGCTGGCCGCTGCCGGGGACGGTCGTACCGAGGTCGACCAGTTGGCGATGGTCAACGTCGCCCGGCAGGTCGGGGTACTCCGGGAGTTCCTCGCCGCCCGGGACGTCGACGCGGCGAAGGTGTCGGTGCAGGGCATGTTCTTCGACATCCAGACCGGCCTGCTGCTGGTCCTCGACGAGCGGCGTCAGCGGTTCACCTCCCCACCGGACCAGGAACTGGAAATCACCGGCGCCGGATTCGTACGCCCGTAGTTCGGACGTAGTTCGGAGGTCCGTCGGAAGGACCGGATCGACGCTCCCTCCAGGCTGGAGGCGCGGCAATGTAACCCTTCGGCCACGACACGGCAAGGAGTTCCCGTCCGACCGTTCACCGGGCACCGTGGAGTGTGCCGGATAGTGGCGCAGGCAACTCCCAGCCGTCATTCAGGTTCATTCCCGCGCGGCGTACCTTCACGATTTGTGAAGAACATTCAACGACAGTCGACCATCTCCCGACGCTCGCTCCTGGCCGCCGGTGGACTGACCGCCGTCGGTGCCGTCGGCCTCGCCGGCCCGGCCGCCGCGCAGCCGTCCGGCGACGCACCCGCCGACAATCCGCGGGCAGCACTCGCCCGCCTGCTCGACGGCAACCGGCGCTTCGTCCAGGGCCGGGGCCGGCATCCGCACCAGTCTCCCCGGTACATCCACGACCTCGCCGCCGGGCAGGACCCGTTCGCGATCGTCGTCGGCTGCGCCGACTCGCGGGTACCTCCGGAGGTGCTCTTCGACCAGGGCCTCGGTGACCTGTTCGACAACCGGGTCGCCGGCAACATCGTCGACACCATCATGCTGGGCAGCATCGAGTACGCCGTGGAGCACTTCGCCCCGCCGGTGCTGGTGGTCCTCGGCCACGAGCGCTGCGGTGCGGTCTCCGCCGCCGTGGAGACGATCGAGAGCGGCGGACACGCCCCCGGCGCGATCAACGCCATCGTCGAGGCGCTGCGCCCGGTGGTGGAGCCGCTGCTCGGTACCCCCGGTGACGTGGTGGAGGCGGCGGTCCGGGCCAACGTACTGGCCCAGGCGCGGCACCTCGCCGAGGCCAGCGAAATCATCGCCGAGAAGGTGCACGCCGGTGAGCTGGCGATCGTCGGCGCCCGCTACGACCTGGACAACGGCCGGGTCACGCTGGTCGACTAAAACGTGTACCGGTCGACGGATCGGGGCTGCGATCCTGACGACGTGGCTCCGATCCGTACCGCCCTTCTCGTGGGGCTCTTCTCGGCCAAGGTCCGCGACCACCAGGACCAGTTCGACGCCCTCGAAGCCCGGCTCGGCGTGCTCGGCGTCCGGGTCTGTGGGCGCTTCGTCCAGCGCCGGGGAGTCTCCGACGGCGGGGTACGGCTGCTGACGGCGCCACTGTCCCGTCGGTTCCTGATCCGGGCCGGAAAGCTGGCGCAGGTCGCCGAGGCGTGTGAGACCGACGACGTCGACGCGGTGGTGTTCGTCAACGACCTGACCGGATACCAGCGCGGTTGCCTGTCGGTCCGGCTCGGGCGCCCGGTGCTCACCCGGGTCGATGTGACGCGGTCGGGGTCGTCCCTGGTCGTGCCCGCCCGCCGGCACCGTCGCCCGCGCCGCCGCCGCTAGCGCTGGCGACGGCAGCGAGGCCGACTAGCGATCCGGGCCGTTGGCCCGGGACCAGAGCGGGACCCAGCCGCCGTCGGCCAGCCAGGACGAGGGCAGCACCAGCCCGTGCGTGGCGACCCGGTCCCAGAACCCGTCGGGTACGGCACCCAGCTCGATCGCGTCGGGCCAGCCGGACTGCCAGTTCTCGTCCCGGAGCGACGACTGTGGAAAGCCCGGCACCCGCACCCGGCGACGTGGCGCCACAGCGGTGACGTCCGCAGTGGACGGTCGGGCGTCGGGGCGACCGGTGGGCAGGCCACCCCAGGAGGTCACCGCCAGCGCGGCACTCCGGAGCAGCCCGGGGTGCGGCCGAGCCCGTACCGCCTCGGCCAGTTCGGCGGCGTCCTGCCGGAGCAGCGTACCCAGGGCGGCGCGCAGCCGCAGCGCGACCAGGTCGGCGGTACGGGCGACGGCGACCTGCCCGACCCGGGCCAGCGGCCGGAGCGAGCCGGGCAGCGGCGCGTCCACCAGTAGTGGAGCCAGCCGGTCCACTGTGGGCGGTGCCGGGGTGCCGGGGCGGGACGGCGGCAGGGTGCCCACCGCACGGGCCAGTGGGCGGTACCCGCTCGCCTGCCACAGCGCGACCAGACCGGGCCCGGCCGGGTCGGCCAGGGTGAGCCGGCAGGCCCGGGCGACGGCGGCGGGGGTGGCGCGGCGCAGTGCGGTGAGTGCGTCGTGCGGGTCGGACGCCGGTGTCGCCGGTGCGCCGGCCAACCGGGTCGCGAGGACTGCCAGCAGCTCGGCCGCCCGTACGGCTTCCGGCTCGGCGACCGTCGCCGCCGCCAGCTCGTCGAGGCGGTGGCCGAGGTCACGCAGCACCCGTACGGCGGGTCGGGGCCGGGTGGCCCGGGCTGGCTGGCCGGGTCCGGTCTCGTCGTACGGGGCCGCCCGGCGCGGCTCCGGGATTGCCGGCTCGGGCAGGGCGAGGGCACGCAGCCACCTGCCGGTCTGGCGCAGCAGCGTCGGATCGGGATCCTCGTTGAACCGGGCCCGGATCTCTTCGAGCCGCCAGCCGCGCGCGCTCGGCCGCAGCTCGGCGTTGACCAGGATGCGGCCGTCCGGTGCGCGGAGGGCGATCAGCGCACTCCGGCCCGGGGTCGCGTCCTCGACGTAGTGCGGGCTGGCGATGCAGTTGCCCATGTAGTGCGACCAGTCCGCCAACTGCCGGGCCGTCCGGGCCAGTTCGATCCGGGCGTCGGTGCCGGGCAGCACCGTACCGTCGAAGTGCTCGACCGGGGTCGGCACGGCGAAGGCACCGGTCAGCGCGGAAGCGATGGCGGCGTTGTCGACCAGCCCGGCGACGAGTTCCGGCCAGCTCCAGCAGCGGGGCGGGACCGTGGCACCGAGGTTCACCAACTGCGCGGCGCCGGCCACGGCGAGCGGGATCGACTGCGATCGGGGCACCAGGGGCTCGTCCGGCGGCGCCGGATCGGTGTCGGCGGTCGGGCCCTCCAGGTGCGGGGAGAGTACCGCCTGCGGGTGGCCGTTGAGCTGGGCGAGCGCGTCGGCGAGTTCGGCGTACCAGAGCAGGTCGCCGATCGTCTCGACCTCGGCCACCGGGCGCTGCGGTGCGGCGCGCAGCCGCTCGGCCAGCGGCGGGAGGGGTGGCTCCGTGCTCAGGATCGGCTGGTGGTCCCAGCGCTCCGTGCGGTCCGGCGACAGGTAGCCCACCCGGTCCCGCCAGTCGGACAGCGGCCTGCCGGCCCAACCGGCGAGCTGCTCCCGCAGTGAGAGAGAGTCCTCGGGGAAGAACGAATCGACGAGTTTTTCGGCGGCGTCCAGCACCATCCGGCCGTAGTCGCGGGCCCGGGCCAACCGCTGTCGGAGGTAGCTCGCCGCCCGGGAGTCGAGCGGCTCGCCGGGCCGGCTGCGGGCGAGGATGTCCCGCAGGTACGAGCCGGGGCGGGCCGGCAGCCCAGTGAGGCCGGCCGTCCGGCGGGCCGACAGCGACGCCTCGGGCCGGGGCCATCCGTCGACGGCCGCCTCGATCTCGTGCCGGTGCTTGGCCAGGGCGGCGTCGAGGCCACGGTCGACGGCGGTGGCCGCGAGCCGGGCCAGCACCGTCGCCGCCAGCGCGTCCCGGAGCACCCGGTCCGCCCTGGTCAGCCAGTATCCGGCCGACGGCCGCCACAGGGCGGCTTGCAGCACCGTCGGCTCGGGGCCCAACTCCCGGCGCAGCCGCAGCGTCAGCTCGTCCTCCTCGTACCGCCGGTAGCGCGCGGTCAGGTCGGCGGTGCGGTCCTGTCGCCCCTGCGAGGCGCGCAGCCGCTCCCGCCGCAGTCGGGTCGCGCCGTCGGCGCAGACCTGCTGCCACAGGTCGGTCAGCAGGGCGAGGCGGCGCGGCCGGGGCACCTCCCGGAGTACTCGGGTGAGCTGCCCGCCCACCACTGACGGCAGCCTGCCCGGGAACGGGTCGATCCCGTCCGGCGCCCGCAGCTCCAACACCCGGACGAGCTGTTCCGGCCCGAGTACGTCGCTCGCGGCGACCGCGAAGCGCAGCACCGGCCACCGACCGTCGTCGAGTACGGCCTGCGCGGCGGCGCCGAGCGGCTTCGTCGCGTCCGGGCCGAACAGCGCGACGAGTACCGCCCGGCGGTCGCCGAGCCGTCCGGCCAGCCCCGGCACCATCAGGGCGGCGAGCACGGCGTCCCGTCGGTCACCGGCGGCACCCTCGACCCTGGCAGAGCGAAATCCGTACCCGAGGTCGACGCCGGCTCCGGCGGCCAGCGGACCACCGGAGGCGACCAGCCGGGCGAGTTCCGCGATCGCCTGCTCGGCGGCCTCCGGGCTGGCCGGGCGGGGGCCGAGCACGACCGGGCTGCCCGGGACCAGTTCCGCGCCCGGCTCGACGGCCCGGCCTCGTGGGCCGGGGGCCCAGATCCGTCGCTCCGGTCCGGGCACCACCCCGCCCGACAGCCGCAACGTCACGCATCCATGATGCTGCCGCTGTCCAACGCATTTGCCAGGCCGGATTCCGAGGTGCCGATGCCGACCTGACGGCTGCCCGGCGCTCCACCTGCCGGCCCGGCCGACAGCCGCCCCCGCCGAGCCGCCGGCCGGCCCGACGGCTGCCCGGCGTCCAGGTCGACTGGCGGCTCGTCCCGGCTCGCCCCGGAGGCGACCGGGCGGGCGGGGCGGTGTCGGGCATAACATGCGGTGGTGCCGCTGATCATGTCGTACTTCCCGCAGGTCGGGCCCACTCCGGTCGGCCACAGGCCCGGCGGTGCCGGATGCTGAGCGGGGGCGTCGTCACCGCGTACGCGGGCGGGGCCCTGGACCGTGCGGGTGGGCTGCGGCGGGATCCCGACGGGTTGCGCCGGCTGTTCGCCAGTGACCGGGCCGAGGTGGTACCGCTCTGGCGGGACCGCTGCCTGGTGAGGCGGGACGCGGTGTCACGGTTGACCGATGGCGGTCAGCACCGGCTACCGACCGACCTCGGTGACCCGGTCTTCCTCGGCCTCGACGGCGACCGGCCGATCTTCGCCGTCGACCTGAGCGGCGTACCGGAGCACGAGGCGCTCAGCGCGGTCGGTGCCGACCGGGCCGTGGACGTACGCCGGCTGGTGCAGCGGCTCGACCCGGCCGAGGCGGCGGTGCTGGCGTACGCCCGGGGGCTCTGCTATTGGCACCGTAACCAGCGCTTCTGCGGCGCGTGTGGCGAGCCTGCCCGGTCGGTCGAGGGCGGTGCGGCCCGCAGGTGCACCGGGTGCGAGCAGCTCCTCTTCCCCCGGATCAGCCCGGCGGTGATCATGTTGGTGGAGTTGCCCGGCCCGCCGGCCCGCTGCCTGCTGGCCCGGCACGCCGGTGCGGGCGAGGACTCGTTCGCGCTGCTGGCCGGCTTCCTGGAGGTCGGCGAGAGTCTGGAGGACGCGGTACGGCGGGAGGTGGCCGAGGAGGCCGGTATCGCCGTCGACTCGGTGCACTACTTCGCCTCCCAGCCGTGGCCGTTCCCGGCCGGCCTGATGGTGGGCTTCTTCGCCACGGCCGGGGACGAGGTGACCACTGTGGACGGCGAGGAGCTGCTGGAGACCCGGTGGTTCAGCCGGGCGGACCTGCGGGACCGACGGGCGGTACGCGGCCGGCTCGGCAACCCGGACTCGATCGACCGGCTGCTGCTGGAAGCCTGGCTCGACGCCGACCCGGATCACCCGTAGCCCCGGATCACTCGTAGCCCCGGTGCCGGGGGTGTCCCCGCCCCGCGGGGTCGCGCGGGGCGGGGACGACGAGCAGGGTCAGCCCAGCCGTGCCGGTGCGGAGTCCAGCCCGCCCCGGACGCTGACCGCCCGTACCGTGACCGACTCGGCCCCGGCCTTGGTGACCCGCAGCGTCACCCGCTGCTTCTTCCCGCCGTCCAGGAAGAACTGCGGAGCCTCGCCGACCAGCCGCGCGCCCTGCACCTCGACGGTGTCCGGAGCCACGATCTTGACTTCCTTCGCCTGCTCCAGCGCGGTGGGAATCCGGCCGGTGTTGGTGACGGTGGCGGTGATCTCGTGCGTCGCGCCGTCGCTCTGCCCGTCCCGGAGCTTGCGTACGCCGACCTGCGAGAGCGCCACCTGCGGCAGCGACTCGGTCAGATAGATGTTGAACCGGGCCTGGTTCGCCGCCCACTGCCCGATCAGGTCCGGCGACGGGTTCTGCGCCCAGAACTTCGGGTTGATCCCGCCGACCTCGACCTCGCCGTGCTTCGGGTGCTGGATCTTCGTCCACGGCAGGAAGCAGTTGGTCCGCCGGTTCTCGACGCACCACCGCGACCGCTCCCAGTCGGCGAACCGCTCGTCCTTGTCGTAGTCGACGAAGTCGCCGCCGTTCCAGATCTCGTCGCCGTACCAGACCGCGCCGTACTGGAAGTAGCCGAAGTCCGGGCCGTGCCCGAAGAGCGCCTCCGGGTCGCCGCCGTTGCGGGTGGCGTAGTCGATGTAGACGCTGCCGGAGTACCGGTAGCCGGTGAAGCCGACGCCGGCCCGGTCGAAGTGCTCGTAGAGCTTGCGGTCGCCGGTGTACATGCACTCGACCGGGTCGCAGGTCGACGGGCCGCGCAGGTGCATCGGCACCCGGGTGTCCATGCTGTTCACCGCGCCGATGTTGGTGTGCGACATCAGCCAGGTGTAGACGTGCCGGGTCTCCGGCTCCGACAGCGGGTACTCGCCGGCTCCGGTCTGGGTGAGGTTCCGGCCGGTCTCGTCGTAGCCGGGCATGACGTGCCAGTTGTACGGGTAGTTCCGGTGCAGGTCGAGGCCGCCGACGCCGTCCTCGTTGTCCCGGCCGTCGCCGTCGTTGTCGATGCCCTCGGAGTACATCAGGTAGTCGCCGTTGCCGGCCCCGACGCTGCGCATCACCACCCTGGCCGGATCGCGGTCGTCGACCACGTGGGTGCCCTTGCCGGCGCCCACGTACTGCCGCATCTGGCTCAGGTAGCCGTCGCCGTTGAGGTCCTCGCCGGGGTCCTCGTCGAGCCTGCCGTCCCCGTCGTTGTCGGTCGGCCGGACCGACGACCGGTTGGTCTGCGCGGTGTAGAGGTAGAGGTTGTGCCCGTCCGGGTTGTTCACCGGCCGGATGTAGACGGTCTTCTCGGCGAGGATCCGGTCCACCTGCCGGTCCTTGCCGGCCCGGCTGATCAGGTGGTGTGCCAGCCAGAGCGAACTCTCGGCCGAGGAGATCTCGCCGGAGTGCCGGTTGCCCTCGAAGTACGCGGCCGGCTTGTCGGTGTCGGCACCTGTCGACTTGTCGGTGATGGTGAGCTGGTAGATCGGCTCACCGCCGAAGCTCTCGCCGACGATGTAGAGGTCGACGATGTCCGGCCGCTCGTGCGCCCACTTCTTCAACCACCACTGGATCTCGATCCCGGTGTGGAAGTGGTCGAAGTCAAGCTGGCCCGGCTGCTTCGGCTGCACCTGCGGATACCGTACGACGTCGAAGGTGCTCTCCCCGTCCCGCTCCCCGGCGATGGTGATGGTCGGGGTGGTCGGGGTGACGCTGCCGGGGAACGGCCCCGGGTCCGCGGCCGGCTGCAACCCGATCGTGTACGTCGGTGCCGCCGAGAGTTCGGCGTCGTCGAGCGCGACCGGATCGCCGGTCCCCCACAGGGGCGTACTGGCCAGCACGAGGGCGCCCGCCAGCAGGGTCACCAGCTTCGAGGTCGGCCGGCGGAAGGTTCGGGGTACGGGCGGCGGGGTCGGCTCGCCGGCAGCGGAGTGGTCGGGGGAGGGTCGGGTGATCTCGGAGCCCACGGTAGTTCTCCTGTCGTCACTTCGGTGACGGCCCTGCCGGGTCGGCAGGGATAGTCACTTCCCGTGTCGGGGGCGCCACCCAACGTGTACTCACTGGTGATCATGCTAATCGAGACGTCTGCCGGTGTAAATATCCCGTGCTGGTGGTGGGCTCGACGGCCCCGGGCCGCGTCGCACCGTACGACCGTGGAACTGCTCGGCCGGCTCCGGCGTCGGCCCGCTGGGCGGGTCGGCGGGCGGAGGGTCGGCGCTCGGTCGGGGTCAGCGGGCATGATGGGCGGATGTGTCGCGCCGGCCGATCCGGAGCCGGCGACGTACGACCCAGGAGACAGGAAGACATGGCCACTACTGCCGACACGACCATCGCCGCCCTCCGCTCGGGCCACGACGAACTCGCGGCGCTGGTCCGCGACCTCGGCCCGACCGACCTGACCCGGCCGTCCGGGGCCAGCGAGTGGCAGGTGTCGCAGGTGCTCAGCCATCTCGGCAGCGGCGCCGAGATCAACGAGGCCACCCTCGACGTGGCGCTGCGCGAGGGCCCCGCGCTGGACGCGGACTTCAACAAGCAGGTCTGGGCGCGGTGGGACGCGATGACCCCGATCGAACACGCCGAGGGCTTCCTCGACGCCAACCGGCGGCTCGTCGAGCGGTACGAGTCGCTGGACGCGACCACCCGGGAGAGCGTACGGATCGACCTCGGTTTCCTGCCCGAGCCGGTCGACCTCGGGACCGCCGCCGGGATGCGGCTCAGCGAGTTCGCCCTGCACGAGTGGGACGTGGAGGTCGCCTTCAACCGGTACGCGACGGTGGCGCCGGAGGCGGTGCCGCTGCTGCTCGACCGGCTCGACGGCCTGCTCGGCTGGATCGGCCGGCCGGACGCGGTCGCCGACCGGCCGGTGGAACTGGCGCTGCGGCTGAGTGACCCGGACCGGTCCCTGGGGCTGCGGCTGGCCGACCGGGTCGAGCTGGCGGAGCTGCCGGAGCAGCCCGCCGGCGAGATCACCGGGCCGGCCGAGGCGTTCCTGCGGTTGGCCGCCGGCCGGCTGGCGCCCGAAAACACGCCCGAGACGATGACCGTGACCGGCCCGCTCAGCCTCGACGACCTGCGCCAGGTCTTCCCCGGCTACTGACCGGCCCGGCCCGGCCCGTCGGCCCGGTCGATCGGATCGGCTCGGCACGGCCCGGTCAGCCTGGTCAGCCCGGCTCGCCCGGTCGGCTGGGTCAGCCCGGCTCGGCCCGGTCGGCCTGGTCGATCGGGTCGGTCCGGGTGGGCGACCGGCCGGCGTGCATCTGGAGCTGGTCTGCGGCAGCAGGGTCCTCAGTCGAGGCCCCGCCGCCCGGGTGCCCAGAACGGCTTGACCACGATCTGGCGCCGGGACCAGCCCCGGTCCCGGACCAGATGGTCCCGGACGGCCTGGCAGGTGCGGGCCTCGCCGGCCAGGTAGCCGCTGCCCGGCTCGCCGGGCAGGTCGAGGGCGCGTACCGCCTGGAGCAGGGTCCTGCCGTCGGCCGGGTCGGCGTCGCCCCGATACACCCAGGGCAGTTGCCGGTCGGCGGGCAGTGGCACCTCTCCGCCGGGGCGGTCGGTGACCAGCACCCCGTACGCCGGAATCCGCGTGGGCAGCGCCCGCAGCATGGCGGCGAAGGCGACGGCGGCGGTCTCGTCACCGACGAACAGGTGGTACGCCGACTCGCGCAGGGTCAGCCGGCCCTCGGGACGGGACAGGCTGATCGACTGGCCCGGCCGGGCGGTACGCGACCAGGCCGCGCCCGGCCCGTCGCCGTGGTCGAGTACGCCTAGGTCGAGGCTGCCCCGGTCACGGTCCAGTCCCCAGACCGAGTAGCTGCGCCGGGCGTCTCCGGGGCGGCGCAGCCAGTCGCGCGGCGGCGTGACGTTCACGCGTACATGCTGGCCGGGGAGCCAGGGGATGGTCCGGAGCCGGTCGCCGGTGACGCGCAGCCGGCGCATCCGGTGGGTCACCGCCTCGATCTCCTCGACGGTGCCGGACAGGAAGAGCAGATCCGCGGGGCTTCTCATCTCGATCCTCTCGGGGCGACCCGGGAGCGGGACGGTGGTGGCGTCGGGACGGATGGCGTGGGTGAAGCGTTGCCCACGACCTATGGTCCGACCGACCGTCGGTCGGTAAGTGTGGTCCAAACCTACCGACCGCTGGTCGGTTGTCAAGGCCGGCACTAGGCTCCGGCGCTATGAGCGGTACCAGAGCGACAGCACGGCGGCCCCGCGCGGCCCGGGCGCCGGCCGAACGACCAGCCCAGATCCTGGACGCGGCGGCCCGGGTACTGCTCCGGGACGGGGTCGACGCGACCATCGACGGTATCGCCGCCGAGGCCGGCCTCGGCAAGGGCACCGTCTACGAGTACTTCGGTTCCAAGGCCCAGGTCTTCACCGCGTTGCGGAACCGCTGCAACGAGCAGATCCTGGCCGCCGGTGCCGCAGCGGTCTCGGTCGGGCCGGACGCGTCGACCCTCGATCGGGTACGCCGGTTCGTGGCCGGGATGTTCGAGTTCGGGGTGGCCAACGCCGCGCTGGTCGCGTTGCTGTTCCACGAGGCCGGCATCGAGGAGCGCGACGAACTCGGGCCGATCCGGGCCAGCCTGCTGGACCTGGTCGAGCAGGGTGTGCGCGGCGGTGAACTGGCGGTCGAGGATCCCGCCTTCACGGTCGAGTTCCTGCTGCACGGGCTGCACGGGGTGATGGAGAGCGCCCTCGCGGACGGCGCGTCGGCCGGCCCGCTGCTCGACCGGGTGGACGGGGTGCTCGTCGCGCTGCTCAACCCGGTCCGCGTGCGGAACTGACCGTCGCCCCGTCCGCGGCCCCAGGTCCGCCGGCGACCCCGGACCGTCGACCCGACAGGTGCTTGACAGTGGCCGTCAAGTACTTGACACTAAACGTCAAGTGAGGAGGGTGCCATGCCGCCGACCCATGACGAACTCGTCGCGCAACTGCTCCGGACGATGGATGTCCGGCTGCTCGATCCACTGGAGATCCTGCTCGACGGGGACGACGTGGTCGACGCGCTGCGTACGGTGGTGCGGATTCGAGCCGAGACCTGGGCGTCCCGGCTGATCGACGGTGACGACCGGGAGGCGGTCGGCACCGCGGTGCGGATCGTCTCGACGCTCTATCCCGGGGACGGCCCGTTCGAGCCCCCGCTCGACTGGTGGCGCAGCCCGCTGGGCCAGGTCATCGCGCACCGGGTCGGGCACCCCACCGCCGAGTCGGTGACGTACGCGGTGGCCGGGGCGATGCTCGGGATCACCCGGCAGGGGGTTCACGACCTGGTCAACCGGGGCAAGCTGGTCCGTCATCCGGAAGGTGGTGTGCTGCCCTCCTCCGTCCGTGACCGACTACTGGAGGAAGGACGGCCCCGCCGTGCCTGACGTACCCCACTGCTCCGAGATATCTGTCGACTCCGGCACCCTGCCGATCGTCGCCCGGGACTTCGGCGGCTCCGGCGCCCCGATCCGGAGTTGACCGAGGAGTTGCGGCTGGCCATGGAGTCGCTGGACCTGACGCCGGTCTACCGGGAGGTCCGCTGCCCGCTGCTGCTGGTGCTAGCCACAGTGGACATGCCCGAGCAGCGCCCCTTCCACGACCTGTACGCCGCACACCGGCGTCGGGTCCTGGAGCGGCTGGCGACCGTTCGGGACAACCCGTGGCTGGAGGTACGCGAACTCGACGGCGCCAGCCACGCCATGGTGGCCGAGGGCCCGCGCCAACTGGCCGACCTGATCACGGAGTTCCTGTCCGAGTAGGACCCACACCTCTGACGGGCGAGCGCGGGTCACCCGTCGACGGGTGACCCGCGCCCGCCGTCGCGCTCACTCGGGGACGCGCCGGTAGGCGCCGTCGCTGGCCGAGGTCGCCATCGAGGCGTACGCGCGCAGCGCGGCGGAGACCGGCCGCTCCCGGTCCACCGGCGTGTACGGCCGCTCCCGCTTCTCCTGCGCGATCCGGCGCGCCTCCAGCACCTCGGGAGCCACCGCCAGCTCGATCTTCCGGGCCGGGATGTCGATGACGATCTCGTCGCCGGACTCGACCAGCGCGATCAGCCCACCGCCGGCCGCCTCCGGGGAGACGTGCCCGATGGAGAGCCCGGAGGTGCCGCCGGAGAACCGGCCGTCGGTGATCAGCGCGCACTCCCGGCCCAGGCCGCGTCCCTTGAGGAACGAGGTGGGATAGAGCATCTCCTGCATCCCCGGCCCGCCCTTCGGGCCCTCGTAGCGGATCACCACCACGTCACCGGCGACGACCCGCTTGCCGAGGATCGCGTCGACCGCGGCCTCCTGCGACTCGTAGACCTTGGCCGGGCCCCGGAAGGTGAGGCACTCGGCCGGTACGCCGGCGGTCTTCACCACCGCGCCGTCCGGGGCGAGGTTGCCGTGCAGGATCGCCAGCCCACCGTCGGCGCTGTAGGCGTGTGCCCGGTCCCGGATGCAGCCCTCGGCCGCATCGGTGTCCAGTTTGGACCAGCGGTTGGCGGTGGAGAACGGCTCGGTGGTGCGTACCCCGCCGGGGGCGGCGTGGAACAGCTCGATCGCCTCCTGGCTGGCCTTGCCGCTCCGGATGTCCCAGTCGGCCAGCCACCCGTCCAGGTCGGCCGAGTGCACCGCGTGTACGTCCCGACGCAGCAGCCCGGCCCGGTCCAGCTCGCCGAGGATCGCCGGGATGCCACCGGCCCGGTGCACGTCCTCCATGTGGTATTTCGGCGAGTTCGGGGCGACCTTGGCCAGGCAGGGCACCTGGCGGGAGATCTCGTCGATGTCGGCGACGCCGAAGTCCAGCTCCGCCTCGCGGGCGGCGGCCAGCAGGTGCAGCACGGTGTTGGTGGAGCCGCCCATCGCCACGTCCAGGGCGACCGCGTTCTCGAACGCGGCCCGGGAGGCGATGGCCCGGGGCAGCACCGAGGCGTCGTCGTCGGCGTACCAGCGGTTGGCGATCTCCACGACGAGCCGGCCGGCCCGCTCGAAGAGGTCCTTGCGGGCGGCGTGGGTGGCCAGCACCGACCCGTTGCCGGGCAGCGCGAGGCCGATCGCCTCGGTGAGGCAGTTCATCGAGTTGGCGGTGAACATGCCGGAGCAGGAGCCGCAGGTCGGGCAGGCGGAGCGCTCGATCGCGCCGAGCTGCTCGTCGGTGACGGCGTCGTTGGACGAGGCGATCATCGCGTCGATCAGGTCGATCTTGTCGTGCACGATGCCCTCGATCGCCACCGTCTTGCCGGCCTCCATCGGGCCGCCGGAGACGAAGACGGTCGGGATGTTCAGCCGGAGCGCGGCGAGCAGCATCCCGGGGGTGATCTTGTCGCAGTTCGAGATGCAGACCAGCGCGTCCGCGCAGTGCGCCTGCACCATGTATTCGACCGCGTCGGCGATCAGCTCCCGGCTGGGCAGCGAGTAGAGCATCCCACCGTGCCCCATCGCGATGCCGTCGTCGACCGCGATGGTGTTGAACTCCCGGCCGACGCCGCCCGCCTCGGCCACCGCCTCGGCGACCAGGCCGCCGAGGTCCTTGAGGTGGACGTGCCCGGGTACGAACTGGGTGAAGCTGTTCGCGATGGCGACGATCGGCTTGCCGAAGTCGTCGTCGGTCATCCCGGTGGCCCGCCACAGCGCGCGGGCGCCGGCCATCGTCCGGCCGTGCGTGGAGGTCTTCGACCGCAGGTCAGGCATTCGACCAGTGTGGCACTCCCGGCGGCGGTCCGCCGCGCTCGCGGTCCGCCGGGTCCAGCCAGCGGGATGCCGGCCGGGCCGACCCGGGCCCACCAGCACAGCAGCGAGAACGCCGGAGAACGCGGGGTGAACGCCGGCTCTCCGACCTGGTGATCCCGGCGATGCCCGAATGGGCGGTCTGTGCCTCTGATCGAGGAACCGGCGCGGGCTCCCCCATGGAGTGCGGTCGATCCGGCAGAGTGAACCCGTGCAACTCGCCTCCGGTGTGCCGGCCCTCGCGGTGACCACCGGCCTCGCCTCCTGCTGCGGGCCGGTCATGTTGGCGCTGTCGGCGCAGCGGCACGTCGGCGCGCGCCGGTTCGGGCACTGGCTGCTCGCGATCGGTGGCGGGCTGGCCGCGGCCAGCGCCGGCCTGGGCCTGGTCGCGCTCGTTACGATGGCCGCCCAATGGGACCACGAGCAGGCCCAGCGGACCGGGCTCGCCACCCTGATCGCGGCCGGGATGGCGGTCGGCGGGGCGCTGCTCTGCGCCGGACTGCTCCGGTTGCCCGGCGCCGCCGAGACCCCCGCCGCCGCGCTCCGGCTGGTGCTGGACGGGCTGGTGATCGGGGCGGCGCTCTGGTTCGTCGGCTGGGTGCTGCTCGCCGAGCCGACCCGGCTGCTCGGTGACCTCACCCCGAGCGGCTGCCTGGCCATCCTGCTGGCCAGCGGCACGGCGGCGGTGGCGGTCGGGCTGACCTTCATCGTCGGCGCCCGGTCCCGGGCGCCCCGGCGCGGGGTGCTGCTGGCCGGCACCGGCGTGAACGTGGTGACCGGGGCCGGGCTGGCCATCTCCGCCGGGATCTGCCAGGACGGCCCGGTGGTCGCGCTGGTCGGGGCGGTGCTGCTGCCGTTCGGCCTGCTGATGGTCGCGCTGGCCGGCCGGGCACCCGACCCGGCCGGCGGGCCGGACGGCGACGTCATCCGGCGCGGCACCTACGCCGTGCTGCCGATGGTGGCGATGGCCGTCTCCGCCGTCTACCACATGCTGGTCGGTGGCAACTTCACGATCTTCGCGGTGGTGGCCGGCATCGTCGAGGGGTTCGGCCTGGTCGCCCGGCAATACCTGGCGCTGGCCGACGTACGGGCCTATGCCGGGCGGCTCGCCGAGCGGGAGGCGCACTTCCGGGAACTGGCGCACACCGATCCGCTGACCGGGCTGGCCAACCGCCGAGGGCTGCTCCGGGCGGTGCAGCAGCAGGCCGACTCGGAGACGCCCTGGGTGCTGCTCGGGCTCGACCTGGACGGCTTCAAGAACGTCAACGACATGCGGGGGCACGACGTCGGCGACGCGGTGCTGATCGAGGTGGGCCGGCGGCTGAAGACCAACCTGCGCCCCGGCGACCTGGCCGCGCGGCTCGGCGGTGACGAGTTCGCCGTACTCATGCGGGCCCGGCCCGCCGAGGCGCAGCGGATCGCCGAGCGGCTGCTCGGGGTGGTCGGCTCGGCGTACCAGCACGAGGCCGGGGCGGTCTTCCTGTCGGTCAGCATCGGGGTGGCGGACAGCGCCGACGCCACCGACGTGGAGACCCTGCTGCGCAACGCCGACCTGGCCCTGCGGTACGCCAAGCAGCGCGGCAAGAACCGCGTCGAGCGGTACGACGTGGCCTACGACAACCTGCTGCGCCGGCGTACCACGCTGGAGCACGAGCTGCGCGGGGCGATCGAGCGGGACGAGCTGCACCTCGCCTTCCAGCCGGTGGTGGCGGTCCCGTCGGTCCGGCCGGTCGGCGCGGAGGCGCTGCTCCGCTGGCACCACCCCGAGCTGGGCAACGTCGGCCCGGACGAGTTCATCCCGCTCGCCGAGGAGTGCGGGATGATCGCCAAGCTCGGCGCCTGGGTGCTGCACCGGGCCTGCCACCAGCTCTCCCTCTGGCTCGCCGCCGGGCACGACGTCTGGGTCTCGGTCAACGTCTCGCCCCGGGAACTGCACGCCCCGGAGTACGTCCTCCAGGTCACCGAGGCGCTGCGCGCGCACCGGGTACCACCGCAGCGGCTGGTGCTGGAGGTGACCGAGCACGCCGTGGCGACCGACCTGGACGAGCTGATCCGCCGACTCCGGGCGCTCCGGCTGACCGGGGTACGCATCGCGCTGGACGACTTCGGCGCCGGATACTCCTCACTCGGCCAGCTCCGCCGGCTGCCGATCGACATCCTCAAGATCGATCACAGCCTGGTCGCCGGCCCGGAGCCGATCCGGCCACCGGACGGCCGGGCCTTCGCCCCGATGGTCGACGTGGTGATGCGGCTCGGCCACCAGCTCGGGCTGGAGGTGATCGCCGAGGGGGTGACCAACCCGACGGAACTCGCCGCCGTGGTCGAGGCCGGCTGCCGGTTCGGGCAGGGCCAGCTCTTCGGCTGGGGGGTGCCGGCCGAGCACCTGGAGGCGATGCTGGAGGCGGCCAGCCCGCCCGAGGGGAGCGGGTCGGAGTCCCGCCCGCAGGGTGACCGGGGCAGGTCCACCTCCCGGACGGCCGGCAACAGTCGGAGCGCTCCCCGGCAGCGCAGGCCCAGCGACGGGCCGGCGGACCCGAAAACCGACGGTGCCCAAAATGCGGGATCAGTTGACTCATCGCGTGAGATGCGTCAGGCTTAGCCACATGTCTGCGACCAGGTCTTTCCGAGTACTTATCTGAGCGCACTCTCGACTCCCGAGAGTGCGCAGGCCCCGTGCATCAGCACGAGGGCCGTTTTTATTGGCCACGTAACCCGCGTTGGCAGGGCGGTCACCCCGTTGGCGTACCGGTCCCTGCCGGTTCGTGCGGATCGGCCCCCGCCCGAGGGGACTGCCCCGGCCGAGGCGGGCCGCCCGCACCGCCCCGTACACCTCGAAAAGATCACTGCTCCGAGCCGAAGGCCTGAATAGCCATGACGAGACCCACACCCGAGACCCTGGCCAACAGCGCGCGTCGCCACCGGTCCGCCGCTGCCGAGGGGAGCAACGACCCCTCCGACCAGTTCCCCCGCCGGCTCCGCCCGGGTGCCCAGCCGGCCGGTGACCAGTCCGGTCCGCTCGCCGAGTCGGGCCGGGGGGCCGGGACAGCGCAGGTGGTAGCACCGGTCCAGGTCTCCGGGGCCGGTTCGCTGGTGAAGTCGCTGGAGGCGCTCGGGGTCGAGGTCGCGTTCGGCATCCCGGGCGGGGCGATCCTGCCGGCGTACGACCCGCTCTACGACTCGTCGGTACGGCACATCCTGGTCCGGCACGAGCAGGGCGCCGGGCACGCCGCCACCGGGTACGCCCAGGCCACCGGCCGGGTCGGGGTCTGCGTCGCCACCTCCGGGCCGGGGGCGACGAACCTGGTCACGCCGATCGCGGACGCGTACATGGACTCGGTGCCGATGGTGGCGATCACCGGTCAGGTGGCCCGGCCGGCGATCGGCACGGACGCCTTCCAGGAGGCGGACATCCAGGGCATCACCCTGCCGATCACCAAGCACAACTACCTGATCCAGACCGCCGAGGAGATCCCGCGGATCCTGGCCGAGGCGTTCCACCTGGCCGCCACCGGCCGGCCCGGCCCGGTGCTGGTCGACATCCCCAAGGACGTCCTCCAGGCGCAGACCACCTTCTCCTGGCCACCCACCCTGGACCTGCCGGGCTACCGGCCCACCCTGCACCCGCACGGCAAGCAGATCCGCGAGGCGGCCCGGCTGATGACCACGGCCCGCCGCCCGGTGCTCTACGTCGGCGGCGGTGTGCTGAAGGCCGGCGCCACGGAGGGGCTGCGCAAGCTGGCCGAAATGACCGGCATCCCGGTGGTGACCACGCTGATGGCCCGGGGCGCCTTCCCGGACTCGCACCGGCAGCACCTGGGCATGCCGGGCATGCACGGTACGGTCGCCGCCGTCTACGGGTTGCAGAAGTCCGACCTGATCGTGGCGCTGGGGGCCAGGTTCGACGACCGGGTGACCGGCAAGCTGGACTCGTTCGCCCCGGGCGCCGCGATCGTGCACGCCGACATCGACCCGGCGGAGATCGGCAAGAACCGGGCCGCCGACGTGCCGATCGTCGGCGACGCGAAATACGTGATCGACGAGCTGATCGAGGCGGTCCGGGCCGCCACGGCCGGCCAGACCGCGCCGGTGGACCGGACCGACTGGTGGGCGCAGCTCGACGACCTGCGCGACCGCTACCCGCTCGGCTACGACGAGCCGACCGACGGCACCCTGGCCCCGCAGTACGTGATCGAGCGGCTGGGCGCGATCGCCGGCCCGGAGGCGATCTACGTGGCCGGGGTCGGCCAGCACCAGATGTGGGCGGCGCAGTTCGTCTCGTACGAGAAGCCGTACACCTGGCTCAACTCCGGTGGCCTGGGCACGATGGGCTACGCGGTGCCGGCGGCGATGGGCGCCAAGGTCGGCAAGCCGGACAGCACGGTCTGGGGCATCGACGGCGACGGCTGTTTCCAGATGACCAACCAGGAGCTGGCGACCTGCGCCCTGGAGGGGATCCCGGTCAAGATCGCGGTGATCAACAACGGCAATCTGGGCATGGTCCGGCAGTGGCAGACGCTCTTCTACGGCGAGCGCTACTCCAACACCGAGCTGGGTACCCACAAGCACCGCATCCCGGATTTCGTCAAGCTGGCCGAGGCGCTGGGCTGCGTCGGGCTGCGCTGCGAGAGCAAGGCCGACGTGGACAAGACCATCAAGGCCGCGATGGAGATCAACGACGCGCCGGTGGTGGTCGACTTCGTGGTCGGCAAGGACGCCATGGTCTGGCCGATGGTGGCCGCTGGCACCAGCAACGACGAGATCATGTTCGCCCGTGGGGTCCGCCCCGCCTTCGACGACGACGAGCTGTGAGGCCGGAAGATGAGCAAGCACACGCTGTCCGTGCTGGTGGAGAACAAGCCCGGTGTCCTGGCCCGGGTGAGCGGGCTCTTCTCCCGCCGGAGCTTCAACATCGACTCGCTGGCGGTCGGTGAGACGGAGAACCCGGACGTCTCCCGGATCACCATCGTGGTCAACGCCGAGACCTCGCCGCTGGAGCAGGTCACCAAGCAGCTCAACAAGCTGGTCAACGTACTCAAGATCGTCGAGCTGGATCCGGGCGTCTCGGTGGCCCGGGAGCTGGTCCTGGTCAAGGTCCGGGCCGACCGCTCGCAGCGGGCCCAGGTGCTGGAGACGGTGAACCTGTTCCGGGCCAGGGTGGTGGACGTCGCGCCGGACACCCTCACGATCGAGGCGACCGGCACCGCTGACAAGCTGGACGCGCTGCTGCGCGATCTCGAACCGTTCGGAATCAAGGAAATGGTGCAGTCGGGCCTGGTGGCGATCGGGCGGGGCTCCCGGTCGATCACCACCGGTTCGGCGCTGCGGGCCGCCTGAGCACGGCGGATCCGCATAACGATTGGCAACGGCGGGCCCGGCCGGGTCGCGCCGCAGGAGAGGAAAGTCATGACCGCTGAGGTGTTCTACGACGACGACGCCGACCTGGGGCTCATCCAGAGCAAGAAGGTCGCGGTGCTCGGGTACGGCAGCCAGGGCCACGCCCACGCGCTGTCGCTGCGCGACTCGGGCGTCGACGTGGTGATCGGTCTGCCGGAGGGCTCGAAGAGCCGGGCCAAGGCACAGGAGCAGGGCCTTCGGGTGCTGACCCCGGCCGAGGCGTCGGCCGAGGCCGACGTGATCATGGTGTTGGCGCCGGACACCGCGCAGCGGTCGCTCTACGCCGAGGCCATCGCGCCGCACCTGACCGCGGGCAAGGCGCTGTTCTTCGGTCACGGCCTGAACATCCGGTACGGCTTCGTCACCCCGCCGGCCGACGTCGACGTGGCGATGGTCGCCCCGAAGGGCCCGGGTCACCTGGTCCGCCGGCAGTACGTCGACGGCAAGGGCGTGCCCTGCCTGGTCGCGGTGGAGCAGGACGCCACCGGTACCGCCTTCCCGCTCGCGCTGGCGTACACCAAGGCGATCGGCGGCACCCGGGCCGGTGCGATCCGCACCACGTTCAAGGAGGAGACCGAGACCGACCTCTTCGGCGAGCAGGCGGTGCTCTGCGGCGGCGCCTCCGCGCTGGTGCAGACCGGTTTCGAGGTGCTCACCGAGGCCGGGTACGCGCCCGAGGTGGCCTACTTCGAGTGCCTGCACGAGCTGAAGCTGATCGTCGACCTGATGTACGAGGGCGGCATCGCCCGGATGCGCTACAGCGTCTCCGACACCGCCGAGTACGGCGACTACTCCCGGGGCCCGCGGGTGGTCGACGCCCGGGTCAAGGACGAGATGCGGAAGATCCTCTCCGAGATCCAGTCCGGCGAGTTCGCCCGGGAGTGGATCGCCGAGGACGACGCGGGTCGGCCGAACTTCACCAAGTGGCGGGCCGAGGGCGCGGCGCACCCGATCGAGGAGACCGGCAAGAAGCTGCGCGGGATGATGAGCTGGGTCGACCGACCGATCACCGAGACCGCCTGACGCGGTGCCTCCCCGGGCCGGGAGCATGCCGGTCCGGGGCGGCCCCGGCAGAGGGCTGGAGATCCGTCTCGTTACCGGATCTTCCCCCGATGAGTTACCGGATGATTGCCATTCGACGTCCAATCGCCACCTCGACCGTTGTCGTCAGGAAATGGTCGGCGGTTACGCGCGGTGAATGCGTCCGCTCGGGTACTGTCGCCGCATGCGTCTGGAGCAATCGCACCGCACCGAGCGTTTCGGCGCCGTCCGTATCCACGAACTCCAGCGTGTCATACAGCTGGACTCGGGAGACGCCACGGGAACCACCGGCGAGGGGATCGTCTCGCAGGCGGCGATGCGCGCCATCGAACGGCAGATGGTCATCGTCATTCCCTGTATGAACGAGACACGCAGAGTAATCGAAGGCGTGCTCTCGGGGATTCCGCACGATTGTTTGATCGTGCTGGTCTCGAACAGCGCCCGACAGCCGGTCGATCGCTACGAGATGGAAGCGCAGACCCTGGAGCAGTACTGCCGGGCGACCGAACGGCCGGCGATCATGGTGCACCAGCGGGACCCGGGGCTGGCCGCCGCCGTCAAGGCCGCCGGCATGCCCGAGTTGATCGACGACGACGGGCTGGTCCGGGCCGGCAAGGGCGAGGCGATGCTGATCGGCATGGCGGTCGCCGCGCTGACCGGCCGGAAGTACCTCGGCTATATCGACGCTGACAACTACGTGCCGGGTGCCGTGCACGAGTACGTCAAGGTGTACGCCGCCGGCCTGCACCTGGCGGCCAATCCGTACGCCATGGTCCGGATCTCCTGGCACTCGAAGCCGAAACTGCGGGACGGCCGGCTCTTCTTCAGCCGGCGCGGCCGGAGTTCCGAGATCACCAACGAGTTCCTGAACCGGCTGGTGGCCGAGTATTCCGGGTTCGGCACCGAGGTGATCGCCACCGGCAATGCCGGCGAACACGCGCTCAGCCTCGACCTCGGGCTGCGGATGCGGCTGGCCGGTGGCTTCGCGGTGGAGCCGTTCGAGTTCGTGGAGCTGTTCGAACAGTTCGGCGGGCTGCTCGACACCGCGCACCCCGAGGTGATGGCGAGTTCCGTTCCGGTACTCCAGATCGAGACCCGTAACCCGCACTTCCACGACAACAAGGGCGAGGACCACGTGCAGGGCATGCGGATGCAGGCGCTGAACGTGCTCTACCACTCGCCGGTCGCGCTGCCCCCGGTCCGGCAGGCGATCCTCGACTTCATGGTCGCCCAGCAGGCGCTCGCGCCCGGCGAGGAGCCGCCCCGGGAGCGGATCTACCCGCCGGTCGGTTCGCTCGACCTGGACCTGCTGCGCGACGTACTGGAGAGCGAGGCGGGGACCTTCCGCCAGCTCGGTACCCGGTCGCTGGTGACCCCGCTCCGGCCCCGCCCCGCAGCACTGCCCGAACCCGAGGTCTTCACCTCGGCCTGAGCCGTCGACGCGCCGGTCCGACCCCGGGCCGCCCGGCCGTGACCAGCGGGCCGCGCGGTCGTGGCCGCGATTCCGTCGACCAGCGGTTCCGGGCTGGCCGCGCGGTCGTGACCAGCGATTCCGCCGAATGATCCACGGGCCGGCCGCCCGGGCCGGCGACCCGGCGGAACGCGCCCGGCGGTGCGCCTTGTGAGGGCACTCACGCGGTTCTGCCCCGCACCGTGTGCAGCAGGGCGCCTACGATCGGCAGACAGGTGCGTCCGCACCGTAGGGAAGCACCCGAATGGCGGAAGCGCGGGACGCAGTGCGGCGCCCACGTGGCCGCTGACCTCGCCCGGACGACATATACGAGGACCAATGACTCCCGTCGTACTGATCGCTGAAGAGCTCGCTCCCGCCGCAATCGACGTGCTCGCGCACGACTTCGACGTACGCCACGTCGACGGCACCGACCGCCCGGCCCTGCTGGCCGCGCTCGCCGAGGCCGATGCGGTCATCGTACGCAGCGCCACCCAGGTCGACGCCGAGGCGATCGCCGCGGCGCCCCGGCTCAAGGTGGTGGCCCGGGCGGGCGTCGGGCTGGACAACGTCGAGGTGCCGGCCGCGACGGCCCGGGGCGTGATGGTGGTCAACGCGCCGACCTCCAACATCGTCTCCGCCGCCGAGCAGGCGGTCGCGCTGCTGCTGGCCGTCGCCCGGAACACCGCGAGCGCCAGCGCCGCGCTGAAGGCGGGGGAGTGGAAGCGGTCCAAGTACACCGGCGTGGAGATCCAGGGCAAGACCGTCGGCGTGGTCGGGCTCGGCCGGATCGGGGTGCTCTTCGCGCAGCGCATCGCGGCCTTCGGCACCCGGCTGATCGCGTACGACCCCTACGTCCAGCCGGCCCGGGCGGCGCAGCTCGGCGTACGCCTGGTCGGGCTGGAGGAGCTGCTCCGGGAGAGCGACTTCATCTCGATCCACCTGCCGAAGACCCCGGAGACGGTCGGCCTGATCGGTGAGAAGGAACTCACCCTGGTCAAGCCGGGTGTCCGGATCGTCAACGCGGCCCGGGGCGGCCTGATCGACGAGCAGGCGCTGGCCGACGCGATCGCCGAGGGCCGGGTCGGTGGCGCCGGCATCGACGTGTACTCGAAGGAGCCCTGCACCGCCTCGCCGCTGTTCGCCTTCGACAACGTGGTCGCCACCCCGCACCTGGGCGCCTCCACTGCCGAGGCGCAGGACAAGGCGGGCCTCGCGGTGGCCCGCAGCGTCAAGCTCGCCCTCCAGGGCGAGTTCGTGCCGGACGCGGTGAACGTGCAGGCCGGCGGCGTCGTCGCCGAGGACGTCCGGCCGCTGCTGCCGCTGGCCGAGAAGCTGGGCAAGGTCTTCACCGCGGTGGCCGGCGGGGTCGCCGCCAGCGTCACCGTCGAGGTACGCGGCGAGATCGTCGCCAACGACGTCTCGGTGCTGAAGCTGGCCGCCACCAAGGGCCTGTTCACCTCGGTCGTCGAGGAGCAGGTGAGCTACGTCAACGCGCCGCTGCTCGCCGCCGACCGGGGCGTGACGATGGCCCTGACCACGCACGCGGAGACCATCGACCACCCGAACCTGGTCACCGTACGCGGCGCGCTGCCGGACGGCCGGACCGTGTCGGTCTCCGGCACCGCCGTGCACACCGGCACCAGGGACGTGCTCAAGCTGACCGAAGTGGACGGCTTCGACCTGGAGCTCGGCGCGGACGGCATCCTGCTCTTCTTCCGCTACGTCGACCGGCCCGGCGTGGTCGGCAGCATCGGGTCGATCCTCGGCGAGGCGGGCGTCAACATCGCGGCGATGCAGGTGGCCCGGCGGGAGGCCGGTGGCGAGGCGCTGATGACCCTGACGGTGGACTCGGCGACCGCGGCGGAGCTGCTCAGCTCGGCGGCCGACTCGATCGGCGCGGTCGCGGCGAGCGCCGCCGACCTGCGCGACGAGGAGGCGTGACCGGGGCCTGACCCGGGGCCCGGTCGGGGCGAGTCGGTACCGGCCGCCCCGCCCGGGTCAGCCGCTCACCGGGGTCGGCGGCGGATAGACCGAGCCGTCCTGCGGGTCGAGCAGCATCAGGCCGTGCTGCGCGGCCAACCGTTCGATGTCGAGCAGCACCTGGTCCGGACAGGACTCGTCGAGGTTCATCTCGACGTGGTCCACGGAGACGTGCAGCGGGGTCACCGCCCACGGCGTGCCCGGCCCCGGCCGATCCGGATAGCCGGCGGTGATGGCCCGGTAGAACGCCGAGATCCGCGGTTCCGGACGCCCACCGACATGCACACCCTGCCGGCACCGGCGGTGCGCCGCGCGTACGTCCTCGGCGGCGGCGCCGGGCCCGAGCGCCCAAACGATCAGATCGAAGCTCACACCGGGCTCCCGTACCCCAAGAGTGTTGACAGATCAGAACTCACGGGGGTACAGGGTGCCACTGAGTTGGTGACCTTTTCTCGGATAGCCCGCCGACACGCGGAACGGGCAACTCTTGCGGGGACTCGCGTCAGGTCGATAGCGTATTGACGCGGATACCCGGCGAGTTCCTAGGCGTGGACTCGTCTTCGGGTGATGAGGCGTCGCGCCGGCCGGGTAGCCAGCACCCCCGTGTGCGCGAGCCACGCGCACTCGTCGCTGATCGGCCCCCGCGATCGTTGCCGAGATCGCGGGGGCCGATCGCGTGCCCGGCCGTTCCACCGTCGCTCCACAAGGGCACTCGCGACTCCACGAACTGCTCGCGGCGGTCAGCGGGCGGTGGCGAAGAGGGCCCGGTAGCCGTCCCGGGTGGGGAACCAGTCCAGACCGGAGCGGCCGGCGGCGTACAGGGCGGTGGCGTACCCGTCGGCGACCGCGAGGTCCGGGCCGGTGACGGTCGCCGCGACCAATTTGTCGGCCGGCTGCCCGGTGTGCGGGTCGATCACGTGGCCGCGCCGGCCGGCGACGCCGGAGGTGCCGATCGCGCCGGAGGTCATCTCCAGCATCGTCGGCTGCCGGTCGCCCTGGGTCGGGTGGTGTACCGCGACCCGCCAGGGGCCGCCGTGCGGCGCGTGGCCGCGTACCACCAGGTCGGCGCCGCTGACCACGGCGTAGTCCTCGATGCCGGCGGCGCGCAGCCGGGCGGCGGCCCGCTCCACCGCCCAGCCGACCAGCAGGCCGCCCGGGTCGAAGCCGCCGGGCACCGCCCAGGCGTCGAACCAGCCGTCCGTGGCGGCCCGCATCGCGGCGCACCGGGCGACGATGTCGGCCAGCGGCGGGTACGCGTCCGCGGAGATCTCGCCCCGGCGCAGCCGGGAGACCAGGCTGGCCGGCCGGGCCGGGCTGTAGGTGAGGTCGATCGCCCGCAGTTCGGCGACGGCGTCCCGCAGCGCGTCGCCGACCCCGCGCCAGCCGACCGCGCCCATCCCGTTCAGCACCAGGGTGTATTCGGCGATCGAGGTCTGCACCGTGTGCCGGGCGACCACCCGGTCGGTCAGGGTCGCGCCCGGCCGGACGTTGCGCCAGCCGGCGCCCAACCGCAGGTCCGGCCGTCCCCGGCCTACGGCGGGCGCCGGCGGCAGGCTCCGGCTACGCTGTCCCCGACCCCGGCCGCCTCCCGGGATTCGCATGTTCGCCCCCTGGATCCGCACGTTCGCCCCCTGGATCCGCGTCGTGCCCGCCAGCCCGGCGGGCTGTGCTCCAGCCCTGAGCCGTTCCTCGCGCTAGCCCTCTGAGCCGTTCTTCGCGCTCACCATAGGAAGCGAAGATGGCTAGAGCATGAGTGCTGGCTGAGAAGCTCCTGTGCAGTTGACTTTCCAGATATTGGGAGTGCCGTACCGGGACCCGGGACGGTCCCTTAACGTTCCCTAGACACGACGGAGGCAGAGGAGCTGGGACGTGGCGGTGGCGCGGATCGCGGTGGTGGCTGGCGACGGCATCGGGCCGGAGGTTGTCGGGCAGGCCCGCAAGGTGCTCGACGCCGTACTGCCCGGGGTCGAGGCCACCGAATATGATCTTGGAGCCGCCCGCTACCACCGGACCGGCGAGGTGCTGCCCGACTCCGTACTCGCCGAGCTGGCCGAACACGACGCGATCCTGCTCGGCGCGGTCGGCGACCCCACCGTGCCGCCCGGCGTGCTGGAGCGCGGCCTGCTGCTCAAGCTCCGCTTCGACTTCGACCAGTACGTCAACCTCCGGCCGTCCCGGCTCTGGCCGGGTACCACCGGCCCGCTGGCCAGCGTCAAGCCGAACGAGATCGACCTGGTGGTCGTCCGGGAGGGCACCGAGGGCCTCTACGCCGGGGCCGGCGGTGCGCTGCACCGGGACACCCCGGCCGAGGTCGCCACCGAGGAGAGCCTGAACACCCGGCACGGTGTCGAGCGGGTGATCCGGGACGCGTTCGCCCGGGCGGGGCGCCGCGAGCGCCGCAAGGTCACCCTGGTGCACAAGACCAACGTGCTGACCCACGCCGGCTCGCTCTGGGCCCGGGCCTTCGCCGCGGTGGCCGCCGAGCATCCGGACATCGAGACCGAATACCAGCACGTCGACGCCGCCGCGATGTTCCTGGTCACCCAGCCGCAGCGCTATGACGTGGTGGTCACCGACAACCTCTTCGGGGACATCCTGACCGATATCGCCGCCGCGGTCACCGGCGGGATCGGGCTGGCCGCCAGCGGCAGCATCAACCCCGAGCGGGCGTACCCGTCGATGTTCGAGCCGGTGCACGGCTCGGCGCCGGACATCGCCGGCCAGGGTGTCGCCGACCCGGCCGCCGCGGTGCTCTCCACCGCGCTGCTCCTCGACCACCTGGGCCACCCCGACGCGGCCCGCCGAGTAACCGAGGCGGTCGCCGCCGAGCTCTCCTCCCGGGGCGCGGGCTCGCCGCGGCGTACCGCCGACATCGGGGACCGGCTCGCCGCCCACGCGGCCTCCTGAGCTGCCCGTCCCGCCCGACCCTTCCCGTCCGGGAGCCCGGCCAGGCCGCCGGATCTGGGCGAAGGCGCGGGTGGTGCGGCTCGCCGGTCGCCCGCAGGGTCGAGGTTGAACGACCGTTCGGGTAAGTTTCAGGCACAACTCCCATGTTCCGGTCCGCCCGTGCCCGGGCACCGGTCCACTCTCTGGAGGTCAGCATCATGAGCGGTGGTGACAAGCTCGACTTCGAGATCCGTCCGAATCCTCGGCCGGTAGCCGCCGCCGAGCGCGCGGCGCTGATGGCCAACCCGGGGTTCGGTCGGGTCTTCACCGACCACATGGTCACGATCCGGTACGCCGAGACCAAGGGCTGGTACGACGCCCGGGTGGAGGCCCGGGCGCCGATCCCGATGGACCCGGCCAGCGCGGTGCTGCACTACGCCCAGGAGATCTTCGAGGGGCTGAAGGCGTACTCGGCGGCGGACGGCTCGGTGACGATGTTCCGGCCGGACGCCAACGCCGCCCGGTTCGCCGAGTCGGCCCGCCGGATGGCGATGCCCGAACTGCCCGAGGCGGCGTTCCTGGACTCGCTGCGGCACCTGGTCCAGATCGACCGGGAGTGGTTGCCGACCTCCGACGAGGGCAGCCTCTACCTGCGGCCGTTCATGTTCGCCAACGAGGTCTTCCTCGGGGTGCGCCCGTCCAACGAATACCTCTACATGGTGATCGCCTCGCCGGTCGGCTCGTACTTCGCCCGGGGCGTGCAGCCGGTGAACGTCTGGGTCTCGCCCACCTACACCCGGGCCGCGCCCGGCGGCACCGGCGAGGCGAAGTTCGGCGGCAACTACGCCGCCTCGCTGGTCGCCCAGGCCGAGGCGATCGAGCACGGCTGTGACCAGGTGGTCTTCCTCGACGCCGTGCAGCGCCGGTACGTCGACGAACTCGGCGGCATGAACATCTTCTTCGTCTACGACGACGGCACCCTGGTCACCCCGCCGCTCGGCGGCACGATCCTGCGCGGCATCACCCGGGACGCGTTGATCACGCTGGTCCGGCAGTCCGGTGGCACCGTGCAGGAGCGCCCGGTGGCGTTCGACGAGTGGCGGGCCGACGCGGCCAGCGGCCGGCTGCGCGAGGTCTTCGCCTGCGGCACGGCGGCGGTGATCACCCCGATCGGCCAGGTGCGCTACCCCGACGGCGAGTTCCCGATCGCCGACGGCAACCCCGGCGAGGTCACCACGCGACTACGCCAGACCCTGGTCGACCTCCAGCGAGCCCGCACCGAGGACCGCAACAACTGGATCCACCGAATCGACTGACGCCCCGCCGGGAGTCCCGATCGACTGACGCCCCGCCGGGAGTCCGCCGGGACAAGATCGTGCTGTTTCCTCGAAGGAGTGGCTCCGTCGGGCGCCGGAAGGCACTACTTCGGGGAAACAGCAGCGGATGGCGCGGCTCAGCCCAGCAGGTGGGTGCGGAGGGCGTCGATGTGGGACGGGGTCAGGCCGGCGTTGGCGAGGTAGTTCGGGATCGAGCCGTGTCGGGCGCGTAGTTCGGCCAGGAAGAGGGTCATCGCCTCGGCCGGCGAGGCCAGGAACGGCGCCGGCAGTGGTGGCTCGTCCGGCATGGTGCTGGCCAGCCACGCGCTGAACCGGGCCGAGGCGGCGGTGCTCCGGGCGTAGTCGTCGGCGATGTCGGAGTCGGCGACACCGAGCAGCGACAGGGTCAGCGCGCAGACCACGCCGGTCCGGTCCTTGCCGGCAACGCAGTGCACCAGCACCGGAGCCGCCTCGGCGTCGGCGATCACCTCGATCGCCGCCACCAGACCGGCCGAGCCGGTGGTGGCGAGGTCGTGGTAGCGGTCGGCCAGCCAGCGGGGCAGCCCGAGTTCCTCGGAGTACGCCGACTCCTCCCAGAGGGGGTGCTCGGGATGGATGTGCTGGTAGACCAGGCCGTCGTAGGCGGGTACCCGGCCGTGCCGGTGTACTTCGGCGGGCCGGCGCAGGTCGACCACGGTGCGGATGCCGAGCGCCGCGAACGCCTCCCGGTCGATGCCGTCGACCCGGTGCGGTGAGTCCGACCGGTACAGCCGCTCCCGGCGGACCGGCCGGCCGTCGAGCCCCGGGACGCCGCCGACGTCCCGGAAGTTGAAGAGGGTTTCGAAGGCCGCTGTACCCGTCGAGGTTCCGTCCACCTGACCACCGTAGTGCCTGGGTCGGACCGCCCCGCACGTGGTTTTCCGGTGCGCGAAGCCGGTGACGCCGAGCGGGTCGAGCCCCGGACACGCCGCTGGCCGACGGGGCGAAAGCCCCACCGGCCAGTCGACTGCGGGTCGCGCGTCACATGGCGCGGCCCGGCGGAATCGTCCAGCCCGACGAGCCGAGCCGTACGTCCCGCCGTATTGACATCCTCCGCCGGCATGAATAGCGGGGATTCCCTCCGCGCTGCGCGCGGAACGCGCAACGCCCGGGTGGGTTCCTGCTTCACTGCGGTCCGCCGGAGGTTGCCCCGGTCTTACGTCCGCTCCACAGGCGTTTTACGTCTCCGCAAGCCCTGCGGCGACGGTGGCGCGTCGGGCTCCGGCTTGGCTATCGCCGGAGCCCGACGCGGCGTTACCAGGACACCTACCCAGGGCGGTCGATGCGTACACCCGGGAAGCTGCTGGTCGAGCCGTTCGGTCCCGCGATGTGGATTTTTCCTCCCACATCCTTGGCGGCGTGGCAGAGTACGGTCCGTGACCTGCTCCGCACTCATTATTGGCAACTAGCGCGCCGGCATCCTCCCCGCCGAGCGCGCAGACCTCCCGCATCCGCGGGGGGTCATTTTGTTTGTCGGGCCAGGAAGGTATCGGAGCAGGGGCTGCGCCCTTCTCGAAGGAGATCAGATCAGATGACGTACCAGGTGTTCGACACGACGCTGCGCGATGGTGCGCAGCGCGAGGGGATCAGCTACTCGGTCGTCGACAAGCTGGCCGTGGCCCGGCTGCTCGACGAACTCGGCGTCGGATTCATCGAGGGCGGCTGGCCGGGGGCGATGCCGAAGGACACCGAGTTCTTCCGCCGGGCCCGGACGGAACTGGACCTGAAGCACGCCGTACTGGTCGCCTTCGGCGCCACCCGCAAGGCCGGGGTGGCCGTCGACGCCGACCCACAGTTGCGCGCGCTGCTGGACGCCGAGACCCCGGCGGTCTGCCTGGTCGCGAAGTCGGACATCCGGCACGTGGAGCGGGCGCTGCGTACCACCGCCGCCGAGAACCTGGCGATGGTCCGGGACAGCGTGGCCCACCTCGTCGCGCAGGGGCGGCGGGCCTTCCTGGACTGCGAGCACTTCTTCGACGGCTTCCGGCACGACCCGGCGTACACCTCTTCGGTGGTGCAGACCGCGCTCGAAGCCGGCGCCGAGGTCGTGGTGATGTGCGACACCAACGGCGGGATGCTGCCCTCCCAGGTGACCGCGGCGATCGGCGAGCTGACCGAGCGGCTCGGGATCTCGCCGGCCCGGCTCGGTATCCACACCCAGAACGACACCGGCTGCGCGGTGGCGAACACCATCGCCGCCGTCGAGGCCGGGGTACGCCATTTCCAGGGCACCGCCAACGGCTACGGCGAACGGCCGGGCAACGCCGACCTCTTCGCGGTGGTCGGCAACCTGCAACTCAAACTCGGGCTACCGGTCCTACCGGACGGGTGCCTGGAGCAGATGGTGCGCGTCTCGCACGCCATCGCGGAGATCGCCAACATCGCCCCCGACACCCACCAGGCATACGTCGGGGCCGCCGCCTTCGCCCACAAGGCGGGGCTGCACGCGAGTGCGATCAAGGTGGATCCGCTGCTCTACAACCACGTGGACCCCACCGTGGTGGGGAACGACATGCGGATCCTGGTGACGGAGATGGCCGGCCGGGCCAGCATCGAGCTGAAGAGCCGTGAACTCGGTCTGGACCTGGCCGACCATCCCGACGCCGCGGCGCGGGTCACCAAGCGGGTCAAGGAACTGGAGGCCGGCGGCTGGTCGTTCGAGGCCGCCGACGCCTCGTTCGAGCTGCTGGTCCGCGCCGAGTTGCCCGGGATGAGCGCGCCCCGGCCGTTCTCGCTGGAGTCGTACCGGGTGCAGGTCGAGCACCGCGAGGACGGCGCGGTGGTCTCCGAGGCGACGGTGAAGCTCCGGGTACGCGGCGAGCGGGTGATCGCCACCGCCGAGGGGAACGGGCCGATCAACGCCCTCGACGAGGCGCTGCGGGTGGCGCTGCTGCGGCACTATCCGGAGCTGCGCGGGTTCGAGCTGGCCGACTACAAGGTACGGATCCTGGAGGGCAGTCACGGCACCGGTGCGATCACCCGGGTACTGGTGGAGACGGCCGACAGCGACGGCCGGGACTGGACCACTGTGGGCGTACACCCGAACGTGGTGGAGGCGAGCTGGCACGCGCTGGTCGACGCGCTGACGTATGGAGTGGCGCGTACCGCCGCCGAGGTCTGAGCGCACTGGGCGACATGAGTGCCGGGCGGATCGCCAGATCGGCGGCGACCTGAACATCGCCTGCCGTTCTGGAATCCGTCGGGGGACTTCCCGCCGGTCAGACGACCGGCTGGCCGTTGTCGAAATAGACGTTGGTGGGGCGGCTCCAGAGGACCCCGGGATGGGTCCAGCCGGAGACGACGCCGTACCGGTAGTCGCGGCCGTACTTGTTGTTGCGGAACACGAGGTTGGAGCCGACCAGGTTCGGGCTGATTCCGATCGAATAGTTTCCGCCGTCGCAGTAGTTGTCCTGGTAGGTGAGGTTGGTCAGCGACGGGGCGGTTTCCGAACCGATGGTGAGACAGGAGTTGAACGGATCCTTGGTGACGGGATTGTAGGGCTGGAGGGTGTTGTGCTGGACGAGGATGTTGTTGCCGCCGGTGCTCTGTAGGGTGTCGTTGTGCGACGCGCCGACCCGGGCCAGGTCGTGTATGTAGGAGTTGAGAATCCGGGTGTTGGTGCTCAACCGCGGGCCGTCGATCGTGTTGTAGACATTCCCCCGGTTGAGGGTGTAGTCGCTACAGCAGATCGAGGCCGAATTCATCCCCATGCCGTTGATCTCGACATCCTGGATCAGCAGTTTGCTGGTGCCGGGCAGCGTTCGGATCGAATAGGTGGTGCTGTTGCAGGTGATCCTGGATCGGAGGATCTGCACGTTGGCCGCGGCCACGGTGACGCAGCCGACGATGTTGAGCCCGCTGACCACCTGCCCGGCGGTACGGAGGTTGAGTGAGCCGGAGTCGCGCAGGGTGGTGCCGGCCGGCACGCCGGTGGTCGCCGCGCTCGGCCAGTAGGTGATCGGGGTGGGCGGGGCGGCGGGGGCGTGCTGCTCGTCGACTCGTCCCCGGCCAGCGGGGTCGGGGGCGAGCCCCACGGCCAGTACCAGGTAGCCGCTCGCGGCGAAGACGGTCAAGGCGAGGCCGACGACCCCGAGGAGCAGGACCTGTCGGTGTGGATGGTGCCCCGGCCGGCCGGGGTCCGGTGGTTCGACCGAGTGTGCGGTGCTGGTATCGATCACGGCTCCCCCACGGGCGTGTCACACACCGGGATGGGTCGGTACTCGCGCGTACCGAGGGCCCAGCGCTGGTCTTCGTTTCGTATGCCTGGTCGTCTGTTCCCAACGCCCGCCGTCACCTGACGATGACGAGGGTGACCGGAGCATCGCTGGTCCGGCCGTCCTGGCTGATCCGGTAGACGAACCGGTCGGTCGCGTTGGACGAGCCATCCGGGGTGTAGGTGATGCTCCGGTCAGGGTTGACCTCGACCGCGCCCGCGGCGGGCGGGCTCACGATGTCCACCGTCGCCCGCGTGCTGATCTGGTCGTTGGCCAGCGCCGCGATCCGGGTGGACCCCTGAACACTGACCGTCATCTGATCCGGTACCGCCAGCGGCGAGGCGGCGAACGTACCGTCGCCGAGGGACAGGAAGGTGGTGATCGGGGTGGTCCGTTGGTAGTAGGCGATCACGTCCGGCATGCCGTCGGTGTTGGCGTCCAGGACGTGGACGGTCCGGCTCTGCGAGCCGTCGTCCCCGCCGAGTAGCTGGACGACGGTGCCGTCGTCGAGCACGACGGCCACCCCCTGGGAAGGCTGGCCGGTGCAGCCGTCGCGGTAGGCGATGGCCAGGTCCGTCGCGCCGTTTCGGTCGAAGTCGGCCAAGCCGTACTGGAGTGAGCGGGCGCAGTAGCGCACCGGGCCGGGGACGAGGGTGCCGGTGCCGGTGTTGAGATAGCTGGCGAAGCCTTGCCCCTGATCGGTCCACCCGTAGACGTCGAGCAGCCCGTCGGCGTTGAAGTCCGCCCGCCCCAGCGCGTTCGGCTTGGCGAGTCCGTCGAGTTGGACCGACATCCGAAAGTCCCGGAGTACGACCAGGTCGGGCGCGTTCCGGCCGTTGAGGCCGCCGTACCGGCCCACCACCAGTTCGGCCCGGCCGTCCCGGTCGAGGTCGACCGCCACGCCCAGGTCCGGGCAGCCGCCACCGTTGGGAAGGGCGTACTCGTGTGGCACCGCCGCCCCGTAGCCGCTGCCGGCCCGGCCCGACTCCACCAGCACCACGCATCGATCCGAGGGGTCGGTACGCAGCCTCGCCCGGTCGAGCAGTCCGTCGCCGTCCAGGTCCCCGAGGATCGGATCGCCCGGTCCTCCCGCGTAGGCCGGACGGGCCAGCCCGCCGACCGAGGCCATCAGCAGCGCCACGATCGCGGCGGCGAGGCGACTGTTCCGCATGGCGTTCTCCCGGTGTCGGGTCGGCTGGTCAGCCGACGAGTGTCAGGCTGACGGCAGCGTTGCTGGTCCGGCCCTCGTCGGTGATCCGGTAGACGAATCGGTCGGTGTGACCGTGCACGGGGTTGGGCGTGTAGTTGATGACGCCGTTGGTGGTTACCTTGACGGTGCCGTATCGCGGCGGGGTCCAGATGGTGACTTTTGCCCGGGTGGTGGCGTAGTCGTTGGCCAGCACCCGCAGGCCGGTGGTCTTCACGCCGCTCACCGGGTAGGTGTCCCGAATGGCGACCGGTGCGCGGACGAAGGTGCCGTTGCCGACGCCGATGAAGGTGGTGACCTGACCGCCGATCTGCGCATATGTGGTCACGTCCGGTATGCCGTCGCCGTTGGCATCGATGACCTCGAGGTTCCAGCTCTCGACGCCCGCCACGTCACCCTGGAGGTCGACCTGGGTGCCGTCGTCGAGTACCACCACGACGCCGCTGAAGTACGTGCCGCAACCCTCGATGTAGGCGATGGCGACATCCATCGCACCGTTGCGGTTGAAGTCGGCGAGTCTGTATTGAAGTGGGCCGGAGCAGTACTTCACCGGGCCGGGCACCAGCTTGCCGGTGCCGGTGTTGAGGTAGGTGGCGAAGCCCTCCCCCTGGTCGGTCCACTCGTAGACATCCGGTCGTCCGTCTCCGTTGAAGTCCGCCCGGCCGATGAAGCTCGGCTGGAAGATGGCCTCGAACCCGTCCGTCACCGTGTAGTTCCGCAGCAGCAGCAGGTCGAAGTCGACGCCGGGTGGACGGCCGGCGAACCACCCCACCACCAGGTCGGTTTCCGGCGCATCGAACATGTCGACCGCGACGCCCAGGTCCGGGCAGGGCGAATCAGACGGCAGCACCAGATAGGTGTGACGGGTCGGCGGCAGGAGACCGCCGCCGGGCGCACCCAGCCGGACCAGGACGACGCAGTCGGTCGATCCGCCCTGGCTCGCGTCGAGTTCGGCCATGTCCGGCCGGCCGTCGAGGTTGAGGTCGGCGACGATCGGTTCGTTCGGTCCACCGGCGACGGCCGGCGCCGGGTCACTCCCCACGATGGCGCCCACGGCGAGCGATCCGGTCATGACGACGATCGCCAAACGGCTGCTCCGCATGCTGCTCACTCCCTCGATCGGGCTAGTCGGTCCAATGCAGATAGACGACCGCGCTGCTTCGTTTGGGGCCCTCGGCGACCTGGTAGGTGAACCGGTCGGTCGTGCCGTGGCTGGCACGTGGCCGGTAGACCACCTGGCGACCGGTGGTGACCTGTGTGGTGCCGTACCGGGGAGGGGTGGTGACGGTGACGGCGGCCTGGCTGGTGACGTAGTCGTTGCCCAGTACGGTGATCGACACCGCCTTGGTGCCGGTGAGGGGGACGCTGTCGCTGTTTGCCCGGGGCGACTCGACGAACCGGCCGGTGCCGGTGTTGATGAAGAAGTCCACCTCGCCGGTCAGGCGCGACACGGTCCGGATGTCGTCGAACCGGTCGCCGTTGGCGTTGACCACAGCCGTGGTCCAGGTCTCCAGCCCGACCGGGTCGGCCTGGAGATCCTGTCGGGCGCCCCCGTCCAGCACCACGTTCACGCCACTGGCGTCGGTGGCCGACAGACACCGCTGGATGTAGGAACTCACCAGGTCGGACGCGCCGTTGCGGTCGAGATCCGGGAGCTGGAAGGTGAGCGGCCCGGCGCACCAGGCGACCGGACCCGGGGTGAGGGTGCCGTTGCCCAGGTTCAGGTACGTCTCGATGCCCTGACCCTGGTCGGTGACCGAGTAGACGTCCTGCCGCCCGTCGCCGTTGAAGTCGGCGGTACCCAGGAAGTACGGGGCGAAGACCGCCTCGGACAGACCGAACGCCGGCTGGAACTGGTTGTTCAGCACCATCAAGTTGAAACCGCTCACCGGCGGTGGGCCCGGATACCAGGCCACCACGAGTTCCTGCCGCCGGTCTGAGTCGAGGTCGACGGCGACTCCGAGATCCGGGCAGCGGGCGCCGATGCCGGTGCCGCCGGGACGGAGGTAGACCGATGCCACCGGCGGTCGGAATCCTCCCGACGCCATGCCGTACTCGACGATCACCGCGCACAGGCCCGGCTGCACCACTCCGAGGGTGATCCGGTCGGTGCGGCCGTCGCCGTTCACGTCGCCGGAGATCTGCTCGTCCCGGCCGGCGGCCCAGGCCAGGGTGGGAACCAGTACTCCCACCCCGATGATCGCTACCACCAACGTCAGCACCGCCAGGACGGCGGTTCCTCTACGCCACATCTCGCCTCCCGGCACGTCCCGGTGCGTCGGCTCGCCCGGCTCAACCGGGGAACCGGATGTTGACCCGGGCGCTGCTTCGCTTGCCCTCTTCGGTGAGTTGGTAGGTGAACTGGTCGGTCCGGCCGTGGTGTGGGTTGGGCCGGTAGACGATCCGCCGGTCGGAGAGCACCTGGACGGTGCCGTACCGGGGCTGGCCGGTGACGGTGACGGTGGCGTACCGGCTGGCGAGGTCGTTGGCCAGTACCTCGATCGCCAGCGCCTTGGTGCTGGTCAGCTGGACGAGGTCGGTGTTCGCGTCGGGCGCTCGGGTCAGGAAGAACTCTCCGCCCTCGCCCGTGTTGATGAAGTAGCTGACCTCGGCGGTGCTCTGGTTGACGGTCCGTACGTCGGGAAACCGGTCGCCGTCGGCGTTGACCACCCGGGCGGTCCAGGCGGTCCGCCCGGTCGGGTCGAGTTCGAGTTGCGCGGTGCTGCCGTCCGCACGGATCCGGACCACCCCGCTGCTGCCGTCGGCACAGGCGTCGGTGTACGCCACCAGGGCACCTTCGACGCCGTCGCGTTCCCAGTCGGTGACCTGCACGTTCGGGACGTCGACCGTGCAGAACCGGATCGGCCCGGCCACCACGACGCCGTTCTGGACGATGTAGCTGACGAGCCCGCCGGGTCCGACCGAGTAGGGCGTGGGCGGCTGACCGGGGGCGAACACCGCCGCGCCGATGAAGGTGGGATGGAGGATCGGCGACGCGTAGGTGGCGATGGGCTGGAAGGCCGGCGGATCCAGCACGATCCGGTTGTAGGAGAGCGTGGGCGGGGCACCCTGGCTCCAGGCGACCCACAGCTCGTCGAGACCGTCGAGGTTGACGTCGACGGCCACCCCGAGGTCCGGGCAGACTCCGACGTCGCCGTCCGGCCGGAGATAGACGAAGGCGAGCGGGGGCTCGAAGACACCGGGCGACCGGGCAAACTCGACGATCGTGGAGCAGCGGTCGGGGGCGACGCCGCCGAGGGTGGCTCGGTCGGTGAGCCCGTCCCCGTTGTAGTCGCCGAGGACCGTCTCCCCGGGCGTGCCGGCTTCGGCGGGTACGCCCGTGCCGAGCGCGGCGACGGTGATGATCGCGACGATCGTGGCGAGACGCTTGGTCCACATAGCACACCTTGCTCCGGTTTCGGCTAGCGCGTCCGGGCCAGCACCTGATTGCTGACGCTAGACCCGATTAGTGGGGATCAATTCCACAATGACCGTGATCCGACACCCGAGCTGCACCGCTGTTACCGCAGGTCAGGGCACATGCGCCGCTACCCGCCACCCGGTCGGTCGGCCAGCCGACTGCCGCCGTCGACGGGTCCACCGAGCCTGCTTATGTCGGCCATGTCCGGTAGATGGTCATCGAGGCGGAAAGTCAGGAGGTAGCCATGTCCAGATCGATACGTCGTGGAGTGATCTACCTGCTGGCGGGGGTACTCGCCGTCGCCGGGGTGGGAGGGATCGCCCCGGCGCGGGCGGCCCTGCCGCCGGGCTTCACCGACCAGGTGGTCTTCGCCGGCCTGACCGAGCCGACCAAGGTGGCCTTCTCCCCGGACGGTCGCGTGTTCGTCGCCGAGAAGAGCGGCTTCGTGAAGGTGTTCGACAGTCTCGCCGACTCCACCCCGACCGTCTTCGCCGACCTGCGTCGGCAGGTGTTCGACTACTCCGACCTGGGTCTGGTCGGGCTGGCGTTGCCGCCCGGCTTCCCGACCCGCAATCCCTGGGTGTACGTCAGCTACACCTACGACGCCCCGATCGGCGGTACGGCCCCGACGTACGACGATCGCTGCTCGACATCGGACCGTTGTCTGGTCAGCGCTCGGGTGTCCCGGCTCGTGATCAGCAACCGGCAGCTCGTGGAGCGGGTGCTGCTGAACGACTGGTGCCAGCAGAGCGACACCCATTCCATCGGCGACATCGCGTTCGCCTCGGACGGCGCGCTGTTGGTGGCCGGCGGGGACGGCGCATCCGGCGACGTCGTCGACTACGGCCAGCTCGGCAACCCGACCAACCCGTGTGGTGACCCACCCGCCCCGGTCGGCGGAGCGATGACCCCGCCGACGGCCGAGGGCGGAGCGTTGCGTGCCCAGGACGTCCGCACCCCCGCCGACCCGACCGGCCTGTCCGGCACCCTGGTCCGGGTGCACGAGACCACCGGCAAAGCGCCCGCGGACAACCCCCTGGTCGCCAGCCCCGACCTCAACACCCGGCGGATCGTCGCGTACGGGCTGCGCAACCCCTTCCGGTTCGTCTTCCGGCCCGGTACCGGCGAGGTCTGGCTCGGCGACGTCGGCTTCCGTACCTGGGAGGAGATCGACCGGTTGGTCAACCCGCTCGCCTCGCCGGTGCCCAACTACGGCTGGCCGTGCTACGAGGGCGCCGGCCAGCAGCCCAACTACCGGGCCGCCCGGCTCGACCTCTGCCAGACCCTGTACGCCGCGCCCGCCGGCTCCGTCACCGCCCCGTACTACGCCTACCAGCACAGTCAGGCCGTAATACCCGGGGACGGCTGCCACATCCCGGACGGAGCGACAACCGGTCTGGCCTTCTACCCGGCCGCCGGCGGCTACCCGGCCAGGTACCGGCGCGCGCTGTTCTTCGCCGACTACGAACGAGGATGCGTCTGGGCGATGCGAGCCGGCGCCAACGGCTTACCGAACCCGGCGACGATCGACCTGATCACCGCCGACGCGGGCGGGCCGGTCGATCTCGCCCTCGGCCCGGGAAACGAGATCTACTACGTGAACCTGGCCGGCGGCACGGTACGCCGACTGCACTTCGGCTGACACCCGCCTGCCCCGAAGGAGGCAAATGTGAGAGGCGAATGGAGAACGCATTTCTAGTTCGCGTTCCCGTCTGCTTGCCGGGGCAGTTTTGTGGACGTGTGGGTAGGCCGGGACAGGGGTGAAACCGCTATTGACCTGCCGCTTTGCCGAATGCTATGTTCGCTCGTGGTTGTTGAGTGGACACTCTGAGTAGCATCGGCTGGTGAATGCGGGGCGACGATCGGCGCCGGTCGGGCGTTCAACCAGCGAATCATGCGTGCGTCAAGGACTGACGCAGCCCTCGTTCGTCCGGTGACTCGCCGTCGGAGGTGCCCGTGGTAATTGTCGGGCGGCCAATTTCGGTCACGAATCGGGACGAGCGGAATCGGGACGGTGCGGGGGCGTACCCGGAACAGCAGGTCGACAGTTCGGACCATCTCCATCGTCGGAGAGACCATCACCATCCTGGGTAGAAAGAAAGAGATGACGTCATGGCCAGAATTCTTGGACGTAAGGCGATCCTGCTAGTCGTCGGAGCACTCGCGTTGACCCTCGTCGGTGGCGGTATCGCCGTCGCTGGCCCGAGCCACCGCACCGACCCCGACGCGGTCCAGATCAACGGCAAGGTGGTCCAGCAGCCGCCGGTCACCCAGGCCGACATCGACCTGGCCAAGGCCGCGCTGCTGAAGGGCGACGCGAGCGTCCAGGCGTCGAGCGCGCAACTCTTCGCCGTGGTCAGCGCCAACGGCGGCCTGATCCGGGGTAGCCAGGCGGTCTCGGCGACCTCGCTGGGCCTCGGCCTCTACCAGGTGGTCTTCAGCGTGCCGGTGGCCACGGGGGCGTTCGTCGGCGCGATCGGGTTGACCGGCAGCGTCGGCACCTCGCCGTCCGGCCTCATCTCGGTGGTCGGCCGGACCAACCTGGCCCAGGGCGTCTTCGTGCAGACCTGGAACGCGGCCAATGTGCCGGCCAACCGGAGCTTCCACCTGTCGGTGTTCCTGCCCTGACCCCCCGGTGCCCGCCGGCCTCCGTGTCCCCCCGAACGGACACGGAGGCCGGCGGCGACCTGGTGGGGTGCCGGCCGGACGGCCACCAACCGGCGCCGTGCCACCGGGCGATGTAGCGGAGCGACGGTCGGCGCCGGTGAACCAGGCAACCGGCGAGGAGCGGCCCCGGCGCGATATCGCCGACGGAGTCGAACCCCCCGGCGCCGCCGTCCCGGTCAGCGCGCCGGCAGGGTCAGTTCGGCGAGTACCGGGCGGTGGTCGGAGCCGGGCAGCCGGAACACCGCCACCCGGTCGACCGCGATCCGCCGGTCCACCAGCACGTGGTCGATGGTCACCGGCGGGATCGGGTCGCCGTCGTACGGGCCCCAGGTGCCGGTGAGCCCCGCCCCGACCGAGTCGGCGGCGTCGGCGTACCCGGTGTCGAGCAGGTCGCGCAGCGGGGCGTGGTCGAGGGTGGCGTTGAAGTCCCCGGCCAGGATCCGCAGCGGCCCGTCCGGAGTGGCCGGTGGCTGGGCCCGCAGGTCCGCGCGCCAGGCCGCCAGCCAGGAGAGCGTGGCGGGCGCCATCGGATGCGCCGACTCCAGCAGCACCGCCGGACCGTCCGGGGGCTGGACCGTGGCGTACGCCTGGGAGAAGCCGCCGCCGTTGCGCCGGGTACCGGTCTCCCGGAGCGGATGACGGGAGTACAGCGCCGAGCCGGTCGTGCCGACCTCGGGATTGACCTGCCGGTACGGCAGCAGCCCGGCCAGGCCCAGCCGGTCCAGCGCCGCCTCGGCCGCCGGGGTGAACTCCTGCGCGGCGAGCACGTCGACCCGCTCGGTCCGGACCAGCGCGACGAGCGCTTCCGGCTCGGCAGCCCCGGCGAGCAGATTGGCGGTGAGTACCCGCAGCGACGTCCCGTCGGCGGACGGCTGACCGTCCGGCAGCGCCCGGGGCGCGACCAGCGCGACCAGCACGAGCACGGCGACGGCCGCGGCGCCCGCCGGCCACCAGCGCCGGGCGGCCAGGGCCAGCCCGAGCGGGAGCAGCACCCAGGCCAGCAGGTACGGCGTGAACGCCACAAGTTGCACCAGCGGGCCCCGCTCCAGCCCGGCGACCCGTACCGCCAGCAGGGCGAGCACGGGCAGAACCAGGAGCCAGCAGAGTCCGGTCAGCAGCGGCCGGCGCGTCCGGGTCGGGGCGGCCGGTGGCTCGGCTGACGGCTCCGGGTCGAGATCGACATCCACATCCACACCGGCACGCTATCCGTCGGGTGTGCGCAGCCGGTGAAGAACGTGTGCGGGGGTGCCGGATCTAGTGCGGGCCGGGCCAGGTGTTGGTCAGCACCCCGGTCAGCGCGTCGTACTGGTAGACGGTGGTCCGGTGCGGCCGGGTCGACTGCTGGTCCTTCACCTGGGCGACCAGTACGCCGATCTTGACATGGTCCCGGCTGACCACCGAGCGCCACGGTACGCCGTCCCGGGCGACGTCGACCTGGTGCGAGAAGTTCCCGTCCGGGGCGGTGATCGAGTAGCGCGGCCCGGCCGGCGGGTCGATGTCCAGCCCGCCGTCGGCCCGGATGGTGAGGGTGACGACCAGGTTGTTGTCGAGGTCGTGGATCTGTGCCGGGTCACCGGCGTAGAAGCGGCTGCGGCCCTGACCCTGGATGTCCATCCCGTTGTAGAAGGTCTTGCCCTCGGCGTCGACCCAGAAGTGCGGCACGTGCGCCCGGGGCGCACCGTAGGTGAGGCCGGGGTAGTAGGCGAGGTGCCAGTGCGGCGGGTTGTCCGGGTGCAGCGCGTTGTTGGTCTCGAAGCCCATCAGCGAGAAGAAGTGGCCCTTGCGCTTCGCCTCGGTGACCAGCCCGGAGTCCTGGAGCACCGCCTCGCTGGCGACCAGATAGTTGATCACCGAGGCGGCCTGCGTCGCCGGCCAGGCGACGCTGGTCCACGGCCCGGCGACCCGGTCCGGGTCGTTGTGCTCGATCCGCCAGTGCAGCCCGCTGGAGGTGGATGGGCTGAGCATGCTCCAGACCTGCACGGTCGCCTGGTTGGCGTCCACCGACGACCAGGTCACCGGCAGGGTGAAGCTGATCCGGTAGGGCGCACCGGCGTGCCGGCCGATCGCCAGCCGGGTGTCGGAGGCGACCACCGAGCCGACCCAGGTACCCGGCCAGTCGACGGTGACCGTCACCGCCTCGCTGCGCGGCCCTCGGACGAAGGAGTAGTACTCGGCCCGGCTGGCCACCTGGGTCGCGGCGCCGGGGACGAGTTCGTAGCCGACGGGCAGGGTGATCTGCGGTGTGCCCGGTTCGCCGGGGATCGCCTTGACCAGCCGGAATCCCGCAAAGCTCGGCGGGGGAACCGGATCGGGTGCCGCCGCCGCGGGTGCCGCGAAGGCCAGCACCGAGGCCGCCGCCAGCAGTATCGCTCCGCACCGTCGCAACACCACAGTGCCTCCCCGTTTCGTCCCGTCCCGGCTCCGCTGACGGGTTTGTGTGCCGTCGATTTTATTGGTACGTCGAAGGTTTCGAGCGCCCCGAGTGGTGCGTGTGACGGAACTTGTCGTGACACTGCGGTGACCGGGGGTTTGCCGCCGGTGAGGTCGGGAAGCCCGCACCGTGACGGACATGTCAGACACCGTGGCCACCCGCCCCAGGCCGGTCGAGACGGCTTCCGCCGGCCCCGAGCTGGAGCAGGCCCTCTTCGAGGTCAAGCGGGTGATCGTCGGGCAGGACAGGTTGGTGGAGCGGCTCTTCACCGCGTTGCTGGCCGACGGGCACTGCCTGTTGGAGGGCGTACCGGGGGTGGCGAAGACGCTCGCCGCGCAGACCCTGGCCACCACGGTCGGTGGGGCGTTCTCGCGGATCCAGTTCACTCCGGACCTGGTGCCGTCGGACATCGTGGGTACCCGGATCTACCGGGCGTCGGCGGAGAGTTTCGACGTGGAGCTGGGTCCGGTGATGGCGAACCTGGTGTTGGCCGACGAGATCAACCGGGCGCCGGCGAAGGTGCAGTCGGCGTTGCTGGAGGCGATGGCCGAGCGGCAGGTGTCGATCGGTGGCCGGAGTTATCCGGTGCCGGAGCCGTTCCTGGTGCTGGCGACCCAGAACCCGATCGAGTCGGAGGGGGTCTACCAGCTACCGGAGGCGCAACGGGACCGCTTCCTGCTGAAGATCCTCGTCGACTATCCCACCGACGTCGACGAACTGGCCATCCTCTACCGGATGAGCGCGGAGCGGCCGACCGCGCGGGCGGTACTCGATCCGGAGCGGTTGCGCGTACTCCAGGACCGGGCCTCCCGGGTCTTCGTGCACCACGCGCTCGCCGAGTACGTCGTACGGCTGATCCTGGCCACCCGGGATCCGGCCCGGTTCGGGGTACCGGAGGTGGCACCGCTGCTCACGTACGGGGCGAGTCCGCGGGCCACCCTGGGGCTGGTCGCCGCCGCCCGGGCCCAGGCCCTGTTGCGCGGCCGGGACTACGTGCTCCCCGACGACGTACGCGAACTCGCCGCCGACGTGATCGCGCACCGGCTGGTGCTGTCCTTCGACGCGATCGCCGACGGGGTACCGGCCGAATCGGTGGTACGCCGGCTCGTCGAGGCGGTCCCGCCGCCCCGGATCGCGCCGACCCGTGAGGAACAGCGGCGCGGCCTGGCGGTCGCGTGAACCGGGTCAGCCGGATCGGTCGGGCCGGCCGCACGGGCCGGGACGGTCGCACGGGGCGGGACGCCCGGACCGGCCCGGACGACATGCGGCGGGACAGTGCCGATCCCACCCTGGGTCAGCTCGCCCCCGAGCACCGGCTGCGCCGGTTGGAACTTCTGGTCACCCGCCGGCTCGACGGGCTGCTGCATGGCCAGCACCTCGGCCTGCTCCCCGGGCCCGGCAGCGAGTTCAGCGGCGCCCGGGAATACCGGCCCGGGGAGGACGAGGTACGCCGGATGGACTGGGCGGTGACCGCCCGGACCACCCTGCCGCACGTCCGGGAGGTCGACGCCGACCGGGAACTGACCACCTGGCTGCTGGTCGACTCCACCCCCAGCATGCACTTCGGCACCGCCGAGCTGGACAAGCGGGAACTCGCGGTGGCCGCCACGGCGGCGGTCGGCTTCCTCACCGCCGGGGTCGGCAACCGGCTCGGCGTACACCTGCTCGACAGCGCCGGGATCCGCCGCTTTCCGGCCCGGACCGGTCGGACCCACCTGTTGGGCCTGCTCAACATGCTGCTCGCGGCGCCCCGGCGGGACACCTCCGGCAGCGCCCCGTCGCTCGCCGACGCGGTGACCACGCTGCACCGGGCCGCTGCCGGCCGGGGCCTGGCGGTGCTGGTCTCCGACTTCCTCGACGGGCTGCCCGAGACCGAGGACGGCACGCCGGCCTGGGAGCAGGCGGTCCGCCGGCTCGGCGTACGCCACCAGGTGCTGGCGGTCGAGGTGGTCGACCCGCGTGAACTGGAGCTGCCGGACGTCGGACTGGTCACGCTGGTGGACCCGGAGACGGGCCGGCGGCGCGAGGTGTCCACAGCGGACCGCCGGCTCCGGGAGCGGTACGCCGCCGCAGCGGCCGGCCAGCGTGAACTGGTCCGGCAGGCGCTGCGCCGGGCGGGTGCCGCGCACCTGTCGCTGCGTACCGACCGGGACTGGGTCGCGGACATCGTCCGACACGTACACACCCAGCGGCGGCTGGCCGGGGCGACCCGGCCGCCCGTCTCGGCGGTACGGGGAGGCGCGGCATGACCTGGCAGTCACCGGAGCGGCTGTTGCTGCTGCTCGGCGTACTCGGGCTCGGCATCTGGTACGTCTTTCTGCAACGCCGCCGCAGCCGGTACGCCGTCCGGTTCACCAACCTGCGGCTGCTGGACCGGGTCGCGCCGGACCGGCCGACCTGGCGCCGGCACGTGCCGGCCGGGTTGTTCCTGGCCATGCTGGCGCTGCTGGTCGTCGGCTTCGCCCGGCCCGAGGCGGAGGTCAGGGTGCCCCGGGAGCGGGCCACCGTGATGCTCGCGGTGGACGTCTCGACCTCGATGCTGGCCACCGACGTCGAACCGGACCGGCTGGCGGCGGCGAAGTCGGCGGCGCACCGGTTCGCCGAGACGCTCCCCGACGAGTTCAACGTCGGGCTGGTCGCCTTCGCCGGCAGCGCGGCGGTACTCGTGCCACCCGGCACCGACCGGTCGGCGCTGCACTCCGGAATCCGGCGGCTCGCCGAGGGCAGTACCGGGGTGCAGGGCACCGCCATCGGGGAGGCGATCGGCACCTCGCTGGAGGCGATCAAGACCTTCGACGCCCAGGCCGCGAAGAACCCGCCGCCGGCCCGGATCGTGCTGCTCTCCGACGGGGCGAACACCTCCGGCCGCGATCCGATGGCCGCCGCCGACGAGGCGGTGCAGGTGGGGGTACCGGTGCACACCATCTCGTTCGGCACCGCCGCCGGCTACGTCGCCCGGGGCGGCCGGCCGATAAGGGTACCGGTGGACGGGCAGACCCTGCGGGCGGTCGCCGAGCAGACCAAGGGCGGCTACCACGAGGCGGGTACCAGTGCCGAGCTGCGTGCCGTGTACGAGGACATCGGGACATCGGTCGGCTACCGCACGGAGAAGCAGGACATCTCGGCCCGGTTCATCGGCATCGGGCTGCTGTTCGCCCTGGCGGCGGCGGGGGGCTCGATGGCCTGGTTCTCCCGGCTGCCGTAGGTCCGTGCCGGACCGGCTCGCCCAGCCGTGCCGGCCCGGTACACCCGCTGCCCTGATCGGACGATGGACTGACGAGGAGTGAGCTATGGCAACGCAGACCGGGCTCGGCGAACCCCGCGGCCCATGGTTCATCTCACCCGACCTCGAACCGGACGGGCGCGGGGTTCCGGGCGTACCCGGTGAGGTGCTGGCGGCCGACCGGGCGACCCGGCGGCGTCGGGCGCTGCTCGCCGCGCTGGCGGTGGTCGCGCTCTCCATCGGCTCCGGCGGCCTGGCCGGCGGCTACGTGGCCAGCCAGGAGACCTCGACCGAGCGGGGCAAGGCGGCGCAGGCCGCGGTCCCGGCCGACCTGGTGGCCGCCGCCGCGCAGGTGGTGCCCGGCGTCGTCTCGGTGATGGTGGCCGGGGGCGGCAAGTCGGCCAGCGGCTCCGGGTTCGCCATCGACGACCTCCAGCACATCGTCACCAACGACCACATCGTGGCCCGGGGCGGCGGCGGGGAGCCCGGCGGCGCGGTGATGGTGGAGACCTCGGACGGCCGGCAGTTCCCGGCCCGGCTCGTCGGCCGGGACTCCAGCAGCGACATCGCGGTGCTCCGGGTGCCGCCGTCGGCCGGGCTGACGGCGCTGCCGCTGGCCAAGCCCGGCGCCACCCGGGTCGGTGAGCCGGTGCTCGCGGTCGGCTCGCCGCTGGGGCTCGCCGGCACGGTGACCGCCGGCATCGTCAGCGCGCTGGACCGCCAGGTGAAGCTGGGCGACAACCGGCACAGCGCGGTGCAGACCGACGCCTCCATCAACCCCGGCAACTCGGGCGGTCCGCTGGTCAACGCCCGGGGTGAGGTGGTCGGGGTGAACACCGCGATCGCCACCATCGACGGGAGCGGGTCGATCGGGATCGGGTTCGCCATCCCGATCGAGCAGGTGCAGCAGACGGCGGACACCATCATCGGCAAGGGCGGCTGAGCCGTACGGTTGACGACATGGCACCCCTGACCATCCGACCGGGCCTCGTCATCCCGGAGGCGGAACTCAACTGGCGGTTCTCCCGGTCCAGCGGCCCGGGCGGCCAGGGCGTGAACACCACCGACTCCCGGGCCGAACTCTCCTTCGACGTGGCGAACTCGACGGCGCTGCCGGAGCGGCTCAAGGCCCGGGCGCTGGACCGGCTCGACGGCCGGCTCACCGACGGGGTACTGACGGTCTCGGCGTCGGAGCACCGGGCCCAGCTCCGCAACCGGGAGGCCGCGCAGGCCCGGCTCACCGCGCTGCTGGCCGACGCGATCGCGCCACCACCGCCGCCGAGGCGACCCACCAAGCCGAGTCGGGGCGCCAAGGAGCGCCGGCTCGCCGAGAAGAAGCGCCGTGGCCAGCTCAAACAGTCCCGCCGACCCGACGTGGAGTGACGCGGCGGTTGTCGGGTCAGGCGGCGGTTGTCGGGTCAGGACGGTTACGGGTACGAGGCGCAGATGCCGTCAGGACGTCAGGGCGGTGAGGGCCAGGTCGACGTCGTGCTCGGTGGAGTAGAGATGGAACGAGGCGCGTACCCGACCGGCCCGGACCGCCGCCCGTACCCCGGCCGCCGCCAGTTTCTCCGCCGCACCGGGTACGTCGACGGTGACGATCGCGCTGTCCCGGTGCGGCTGGCCGAGACCGGTCAGGAACCGGTTGGCCAGCCTGACGTTGTGCTGCCGGATCGCCGGTACTCCCACCTCGACGAGGAGTTCCAGGGCCGGAGCCGCCCCGACGAAGCAGAACCAGGCCGGGGAGAGGTCGAACCGGCGGGCGTCGTCGGCCAGCCGTAGCGGCGGTCCGTAGTAGGAGGCGTGCGGGTCGGAGCCCGCGTACCAGTTGGCGGCCAGCGGGGTGATCCGGTCCCGGATCCGGGGGCTGAGACAGCCGAACGCCGCACCACGCGGCGCCATCAGCCACTTGTACGCGCCGACCGCGACCACGTCCGCCCGGCCGGCGTCGAACGGCAGCCAGCCACAGCCCTGGGTCGCGTCGACCACCGTCAGCGCGTCGTACGCCTCTGCGGCGGCCAGGATCTCGTCGTACCGGGCGACGCTGCCGTCCGCCGACTGGACCAGGCTGAACGCGACGAGGTCGGTGTCGGCGTCGATCGCCTCGGCGAGCCGGTCCGCCGGTACGGTGCGGACCCGCACCCCGCGCTCGGCGTGCACCAGCCAGGGAAAGAGGTTGGAGGTGAACTCCACCTCCGGGACGAGCACGGTCGCTCCGGCGGGCAGCGCGGCGCCGACCGGGGCGAGCAGTTGGGAGACGGTCGCCCCGACGGTCACGTCCGAGACCGGTACCCCGACCAGCCGGGCGAAGGCGGCCCGGGACCGCGCCGTCGAGTCGTCCCAGCCCTCCCACGAGGTACGCCCGACGCGCCAGTCGGCGAGGACGGCCTGGAGCGCCTCCCAGGCCGGCTCCGGCGGCAGCCCGTAGCTGGCGGTGTTCAGCCAACCCGGCTCCGGTTTCCACAACTGCCGCGCCTCAGCTAGATCCACTAGGCCAGCGTAGTGCGGCCGTCCGGAGACGGGGTGTGACGACGGTTACCGGCGCTCGGTCGCGTTGTCGGGCTCGGTCGCGTTGTCGGGCTCGGTCGTGCTGCCGGGCTCGGTCGCGTTACCGGCGCTCGGCCGCGTTGTCGGGCTCGGTCGTGTTGCTCGGCTCGGTTGCCGCCAGCGCGGCGAGCAGCCGGGTCCGGAGCGGGGCGGCCCGCTCGGCGAAACCGCGCTGCGCGGCGGCGTATTCGGCCCGGCCCTCGGGGGTCTCCACCCGGACCGGCGGATAGCCGAGCGCGGCGAGGTCGTACGGGCTGGCCCGCATGTCCAGCGCGCGGATCTCCCGGGCCAGCGCGAACGCGTCGCCGACCAGCTCGCTCGGCACCAGCGGGGAGAGCTTGTACGCCCACTTGTAGAGGTCCATGTTCGCGTGCAAACAGCCCGGCTGCTCGTTGTCGTGCTGCGCCTCGCGGCTCGGGGCGAGCAGGTTCAGCGGTCGGGCCGGCGCGGTGAAGAACCGGTACGCGTCGAAGTGGCTGCACCGGATCCGGTTGTCCTCCACCACCCGGGCGGTCTGCTCGGGCGAGAGCCGCAGCGGCCAGGCGTTGTGCCGTACCTCCGCCTGGGTCTGCCGGTAGACCATGGCCCACTCGTGCATCCCGAAGCAGCCGAACTGGCCGGGCCGGCCGGCGGTACGGGTCAGCAGGGTGCGGATCCAGTCGACCGAGTCGCCCCGGCGCCCGAGTACCGCCTCGGTGTCGAGGGTGCGGCCGGCGGCCTCGGCACGGTAGTCCCGGCCGAACTCGGCCGGATCGGCGTCCCGGAGCAGCACGCCCGCGCCCGGATGCCAGCGGCGCAACTGCGCCGGCCGGTGCGAGTAGTAGGTGAAGAGGAAGTCCTGCACCGGATGCCGGGTGCCGCTGCCCCGCCGCGCGAGGTGCGGCACCAGCCACTCGTCCACCCGCCGCTCGTGGGCCGCCCGCCGGGAGCGCCACTCCGCCGCGTCCAGCACGACGGTACGGGCGAGGGCGGCGGTCACCGCTCCAGGGTACGGCGCCCACCGGTCCGCCCTGCCCAGCGCCGCCGGGCCGCCCTGCCCAGTGCGTGCCCAGTGCCGCCGGGCCGCCCTGGCCAGAATGCTTGACTAGTGCGGCACGTCGACGCTGACCCCGGCGGAGAAGACGGCGCTGCGCAGCTCGATCCGGGTCGGTTCGACCGCACCGGTCGAGGTGAACACCAGCGGCATGATCAGGCGCTGACCGGCCGGTACCGGTTCGCCGAACGGGTCCTTGCCGGCGTTGGCGATCTGCGTCGCCGGTACGTCGGCACCGACCCAGTCCCCGCTGGGCAGGTACGCCCGTTGCAGGGTGCCGTGCCACTGCTGGCTCTTGTCGGTCAGGTTGCGTACCCCGAGGATCGCCTGACAGCCGCCGGGTGCCGGCGGGCAGACCAGCCGGTAGACGGTGAACTCGAAGGCGCTCTCCCGCAGGGTCGTACCGACCGGCCCGGCCACGGTCTTGCCCACCCACGCCCCGCTGGACGGTTCCCGGTTGGCGTTGATCGCGCTCACCTGGCTCGACCCGGTCCACGCGGTGAGCGCGGCCAGGGCCACCGCCAGCACGGCGGCGGAGCCGACCACCACCCAGGCCGGCGGCTTGGGACGCCGTCGGGGCGGCCGGTAGGTGGCGGCCGGATGCGGGGCGGGACGGGCCCGGCCGACCACCGGGGCGAGTTCCTCGTCGGTCGGCTCCGGCGGCTCCGGTACGGGCTCCTCGGCCGGCTCCTCGCTGTCGGTCGGCGCGGATGCGCGGGGCGGTATCGGCGCCCTGCCCACGTACCGGGCGCCGCCGGCGATGCCGACCAGGCCAGCCGGTTCCCCGTCACCCGGTGCGGCCGGTTCGTCGGCTCCGGCCAGTCCGCCGTCCCGGAGCAGACCGCCCCCGTCGGCCAGTACGTCGTCCTCGGCCGGCCGGCGCTGTTCCACCGGACCGCCGCCGTCAGGCCCTGGCTCCTCGCCCCCGGCCCGGTGACCGGCCGTACCGAGATCCCCGGCCATCGGGCGTCCTGCCGGGCCGGCCTGCTCCGCCAGGGCGGCCTGCTCCGCCGCGCCGCCGATCCGGGGGTGGCCGGTGGCCCGCCGTACGCTCTCCGGCACCGGGATCTTGTGGTCGCCGCGTACCCGGGCCCGGGCTCGGGCGATCGGGTTGCCGGACCTGCGGACCCGCCGGGCCGCCGCGGCGGCCTGCTTCTCGGCGGCGCGCTGCTCCGCCGCCCGTCGCTTCGCCTCGCGTTTGGCGGCCCGCCGGTCCGTACCGTCGCCAGGCATGGTGTTGACCTGGTCGGCGGCGCGCCGTCGACGCCGTCGCCGCCACGAGAGCGCACCGCCGGCCGCGGCGAGCAGCAGCAGCGCCGCGAGGGCGGAACCCAGCAGGGCGCCCCGGCGCCACCAGGGCGGGGAGGCGGCTGCCTGCGCCTGTGCCGAGTCGTCCGAGCCGGAGCCGGCGGCGGCTGCCCGAGCCCGGTTCCAGGTCGCGGTCGCGCAGTCGTACGGCATGTTCCCGCCCGCGACGAAGGCGCAGGCCGGGGCGGTGACGTCGACCCCGGCGGCCGGTGGCACCAGGGTGGTGGTGAGCAGCGCGGCGCTGCGGGCGCCGAGCTGGACCTGCCAGACCACCTCGGAACCGAGCTGTCCCGGCATGGTGCCGGGCGCGCTGGCCGCCCCGCCCTGGCTGATCATCGCCGGTGTGGCGCCCGGCGGCAGCTCCTGCCGGACGGTCGTCTTCACCATGCCGTCGGTACCGTTGCGCACCCGGATCTCGTAGCGGGGCGCCGGATGGCCGGACGTGGTCATCGCGACGGTGATCAGCGGGCTGGTCGGCCGCACCGGCGCACCGGCGGTGGTGGCCGCTTGGGTGGTGGCGCCGGGCGCGGTGGCGGCCAGCAGGCAACCCGCGATCACCGCCCCCACCGCACGTAGTCGGATCGATGCAGGTATCACGAAGTCTCCTCCCGACCAGACGCTAAGCCGGACGGGTGGCCGGCCGGCGGGGAAGGATCGAACCCCGCTCGGTGACCGGACCGCTGCGGTAGGGTGCCGCCTCGCCGTACGCGCCACCGGCGGCGACTCCCGGTGGGGATAGATTGGCGGCGTGCGTATCGCTCGTTTCGCTCATGCAAAGGGAATGTCGTTCGGCGTGGTCGAGGGTGACCCGGCGGCCGGCCCCGAGGGGTTGACGGTGGCCGAGATCGAGGGCCACCCGTTCGGCGAGATCCGGTTCACCACCGCCCGCTGGGCGCTCGCGGACGTCCGGCTGCTCTCGCCGATCCTGCCGAGCAAGGTGGTGTGCGTCGGCCGCAACTACGCCGAGCACGCCGCCGAACTCGGCAACGACGTACCGGCCGAGCCGCTGCTCTTCCTCAAGCCGTCGACCTCGGTGATCGGCCCCCGGGACGCGATCCGGCTGCCGGCCCAGTCCAAGCAGGTCGAGCACGAGGCCGAGCTGGCCGTGGTGATCGGGCCGCCGGGTGCGCGCCGGGCCGACCGGGCCGCCGCCGCGCAGGCCATCTTCGGCTACACCTGTGCCAACGACGTGACCGCGCGGGACCTGCAACGCTCGGACGGCCAGTGGACCCGGGCCAAGGGCTTCGACTCGTTCTGCCCGCTCGGCCCGTGGATTTCGACCGGCCTGGACGTCGGCGACGTCGAGGTCCGCTGCGAGGTGGGCCGGGGCGCGGACGAGCCGGAGGTACGCCAGCTCGGCCGGACCAGCGACATGGTCTTCGACGTTCCGACCCTGGTGTCCTATATCTCACACGTGATGACGCTGCTCCCGGGTGACGTAGTGCTGACCGGCACTCCGGCGGGGGTTAGTCCGATCGTCGACGGGGATACCGTCACGGTCCGCGTCGGCGGGATCGGCGAGCTGTCGAACCCGGTGGTGACCCTCGACTGAGGTCCGGCAGGCGGCGGCGGTACGGCGTCGCCCGGTACCGACCCGATTTGGTCTCCACCACGGGGTCCGGTAAAGTTCGCTTTCGGTGCGGGAGCACCGATGGGGTATGGGGTAATTGGCAGCCCGACTGATTCTGGTTCAGTTAGTCTAGGTTCGAGTCCTGGTACCCCAGCAGCCGAAGCTCGAAAGGGCGACGGAAGCTGGTCTCTGGTAGAGTTCAGCAGCGTTGATCGCAAGGTCAACAACGGAAAGTCCTGGCCCCGTCGTCTAGCGGCCTAGGACGCCGCCCTCTCAAGGCGGTAGCGCCGGTTCGAATCCGGTCGGGGCTACGACCGACGGTCCGCGTCACTCCGGTGGCGCGGGCCGTTTCCGTTCGTACGCCACCCAGGAACGCGCGCCTGCGCGCCTGCGCCGGTCCGTCTGTCGTCGACATGCCGTCGGCTGCGACCTGCCCTCGGCGTCGAGATCTCGGCGTCGAGATCTCCTCGGCCGGCTGGGTCGCTGGGTCAGTTCCCGATGTCGAGCATCGCACACCGGGCCTGACCTGGCACCCGAAACGAATCACTTGCGCTGCTGGCCTGGGTGCCGATCGGTCGGGCGCCCTGCCGCGCGTGGGTCGGCCCGGTGGATCGGCCACGTGGATCGGCCCCGCGCGGCAGCGGTCGTTGCCGGCGCGGGGCGGGTTACAGGCCGCTCAGGCGTTGGCCGGCCCGGACCACGGCCATCGCGTGCCGGTCGCCGGGGCGTCGGCCGAGCCGCTCGATCGGCCCGGAGATGCTGATCGCGGCGATCACCCGACCGGTCCGGTCCCGGATCGGCGACGAGACGCTCGCCACCCCGGCCTCGCGTTCGGCGACGCTCTGCGCCCAGCCCCGGCGGCGTACCTCGGCGAGGGTGCGGCCGGTGAACTTGCACCGGGGGAGCAGTGGCATGACCGCCTCCGGCGGCTCCCAGGCCAGCAGGATCTGCGCGGCGGAACCGGCGGTCATCGGCAGCACCGAGCCGACCGGCACGGTGTCGCGCAACCCGCTGGCCCGCTCGGCGGCGGCCACGCAGATCCGCTCGTCGGCCCGGCGCAGATAGAGTTGCGCACTCTCGCCGGTCGCGTCCCGGAGCGCCGAGAGCAGCGGCTCGGCCGCGGTCAGCAGTACGTCGGGGGCGGCGTTCGCCAACTCGCCCAGGCGCGGACCGGGGCGCCAGCGTCCCGCCGTGTCCCGGACCAGCATCCGATGGATCTCCAGGGCCTGGGCCAGGCGGTGGGCCGTGGCCCGGGGCAGCTTGGTGCGATCGACGAGTTCGGCCAGGCTGGCGCCGTCGACGCAGGCGGCCAGGATGACCACCGCCTTGTCGAGAACGCCGACACCGCTCATACTGTGTCCCACAAGCCGAAACCTACCTCCCAGAATTTAGGATGTCCAGATGGTGGGAGTCACTCCAGAGCCGTCCTCGCCCAGGACCCTGGCCGAGAAGGTCTGGGATGCTCACGTGGTGCGATCCGCTGACGGTGAGCCGGATCTGCTCTATATCGACCTGCACCTGCTGCACGAGGTGACCAGCCCGCAGGCGTTCGACGGGCTGCGGATGGCGAACCGCAAGGTCCGCCGACCCGACCTCACGCTCGCGACCGAGGACCACAACACCCCGACCGGCTATGACGATCCGTCGTTCCGGTCCCGGCGCGGTGACCTGCTCACCATCGCCGACCCGACCTCGCGGACCCAGATCGAGACGCTGCGCCGCAACTGTGCCGAGTTCGGCCTCCGGCTGCACCCGCTCGGCGACGACAACCAGGGCATCGTGCACGTGATCGGGCCGCAGCTCGGGCTGACCCAGCCGGGCCTGACCATCGTGTGCGGCGACTCACACACGGCCACCCACGGCGCGTTCGGTGCGCTGGCCTTCGGGATCGGGACCAGCGAGGTCGAGCACGTACTGGCGACCCAGACCCTGCCGCAGAGCCGCCCGAAGACGTTGGCGGTGACCGTGATCGGCGAGCTGGCCCCCGGGGTCACCGCCAAGGACCTGGTGCTGGCGCTGATCGCCCAGGTCGGCACCGGCGGCGGGCGCGGCCACATCGTGGAGTACCGGGGCGAGGCGATCAGCGGGCTCTCCATGGAGGGCCGGATGACCATCGCCAACATGTCCATCGAGTGGGGCGCCAAGGCCGGGATGATCGCGCCGGACGAGACCACCTTCGTCTACCTGAAGGGGCGGCCGAACGCCCCGCAGGGCGCGGACTGGGATACCGCCGTCGAATACTGGCGGACCCTGCCGACCGACCCGGGCGCCACCTTCGACAGCGAGGTGGTGCTGGACGCGAGCCGGATCAGCCCGTTCGTCACCTGGGGCACCAACCCGGGCCAGGGCACCGCGCTGAACGCGGCCGTGCCGGACCCGGAGGACTTCGTCACCGACGCCGAGCAGACCGCCGCGCGGCGGGCCCTCGAATACATGGCCCTCAAGCCCGGCACCCGGCTCCGGGACGTACCGGTGGACGTGGTCTTCGTCGGCTCCTGCACCAACGGCCGGCTGGAGGACCTCCGGGCCGCCGCCGACGTGCTGCGCGGGCACCGGGTGGCCGACGGGGTACGGATGCTCGTCGTACCCGGGTCGGCAGCGGTCCGCGAGGCGGCCGAGCAGGAGGGGCTGGACCAGGTCTTCACCGAGGCGGGCGCCGAGTGGCGGTTCGCCGGCTGCTCGATGTGCCTCGGCATGAACCCGGACACCCTCAAGCCGGGCCAGCGCTCGGCCTCGACCTCCAACCGTAACTTCGAGGGCCGGCAGGGCCGGGGTGGGCGTACCCACCTGGTCTCGCCACCGGTCGCCGCCGCCACCGCCGTGGTCGGTCGGCTGGCCGCGCCGGCCGACCTGTGAAGGGGCTGACCTGAGATGGAAAAGTTCACCGCGCACACCGGTACGGCGATCCCGCTGCGCCGGTCCAACGTGGATACCGATCAGATCATCCCCGCCGTGTACCTCAAGCGGGTGACCCGGACGGGCTTCGCCGATGGGCTCTTCAGCGCCTGGCGGGAGGATCCGGCATTCGTACTCAACGATTCCTCATATTCCGGGGCGTCGATTCTGCTCGCCGGCCCCGAGTTCGGTACGGGTTCCTCCCGCGAGCACGCCGTGTGGGCGCTGCGCGACTGGGGGTTCCGGTCCGTCATCGCCCCCCGCTTCGGGGACATCTTCCGGGGGAACGCGCTCAAGGAAGGGCTCCTGCCGGTCGAGCTTGAATTGAAGGCCATCGAGGTCTTGTGGGAGTTGGTGGAGTCCGACCCGACGGCCCGGATCACGGTCGACCTGACCGCTCGGGAGGTCCGGGCCGGGGACGACACCTGGTCCTTCCCGATGGACGACTTCAGCCGCTGGCGGCTGATGGAGGGCTTGGACGACATTGGACTGACCCTCCGGCATGAGGCGGACATCACCGCGTACGAGGGGCGGCGATCCCCCTTCCGGCCCGTGGTGGCATAGGCCGAACCGCCGACCGTACAGTCGTTTTCGCCCCCGCCGGTTCGCCCGGTGGGGGCGAATCCGTTGCGACACAAAGGGTTTTTTCGAGCAGATGTTTGTGTCCCGGTGGCACAGGGCATACCGTGCGCGCAGAATGGCTCGCGTTGAGTCCAGTTGCACATTGGGAGGGAAGTCGTGAACAAGGCCGAGCTCATCGAGGCTCTCGCCGCTCGTCTGGGGGACCGGAAGTCGGCGACGTCGGCGCTCGACGCGGTCCTCGCGGAGGTCCAGGCGGCGGTCACCAAGGGCGACCGGGTTGCCATCACCGGGTTCGGGGTGTTCGAAAAGCGCGTGCGCGGTGCTCGAACAGCCCGCAACCCCCGTACCGGTGAATCGGTGAAGGTGAAGAAGACATCGGTTCCGGCCTTCCGGCCGGGCGCCGGTTTCAAGGAGATGGTGGCCAGCGGCAAGGCCCCGAAGAACACCGTGGCGGCCAAGAAGGCCGCTGCGGCGTCGACGGCCAAGTCGACCGTTGCCAAGAAGACGACGACCAAGAAGGCGGCACCCGCCAAGACGACCGCCACCAAGGCGGCGGCGAAGAAGACGGCTCCGGCGAAGAAGGCCACCGGCGTCAAGAAGGCCACCACGGCCAAGAAGACGACGACGGCGAAGAAGACGACGGCAGCCAAGAGCACGTCCACCCGCGCCACGGCGACCAAGAAGGCCACCACGGCCAAGAAGGCCAGCACGGCCAAGAAGGCTCCGGCCAAGAAGGCCGCCAAGCGCTGATCCGGGTACCGTCAGGGCGCCTCCGGCTCGTCCGGGGGCGCCCTTTCCCGTTGTCCGGCGCGGAAATCCGGGGTCGGGTGGTGCCATCCCCGCAGGTCGACGGGGCGTTAACGCCGCTCAGCGGCTCCTGGACGGCACGAAACCCCGGGCTCGACCTCGGGGGTACCCACGGACCTTCAGCCCCGGCAGAGCCCGCGCTGTCCCGGTCAGGGCGCGACGGCGGCGAGCCGGTCCGCCCCGTCCAGCCGGCTGGCGCCGACCAGCCGGTCGCCACTGAAGGCGAGCAGCCAGCCGGTGCCCTTCCTGGTCCGGAAATCCTGCCCGGAACCGGGAAGCGCGACGGGACCGGCCGAGCCGAGAGAACCGGTCGAGCCGACGGAGTCACCGGCCGAGCCGACGGAGTCACCGGTCGAGCCGACGGAGTCACCGGTCGAGCCGAGAGAACCGGCCGAGTCGATGGGACCACCGGTCGAGCCGACGGGGCCGGTTGGGGCGGCCGGGTCGGTCCAGGCGGCCGAAGCGGCGGCCAGCCGGACCAACGCCTGCGGAATCACCTTGCCCTGACTACAGACCGCCGCCGGTTCGCCGCCCCGGGCCAGTTCGAGCAGGGCTCCGGCGGCGGCCAGGGCGTTCTCCTCGGGGTCCTGCCCCGGCTTCGGCTCGTCGTACCCGGAGTCCACCTCGATCGGCAGGTCGAGCAGTTCGGCGAGCGGACGCAGCGTCTGTACGCAGCGCAGGGCCGCCGCCGAGCGGAGGCGTACCGGGTGGAGTAGTGCGAGCAGTCCGGCCAACTCCCGGGACTGGGCCAGGCCGGCGGTGTCGAGCGGGCGGGCGGTGTCCGGCCCGGACCAGGTGCCCCGTTTGCCGGCCGGGGCGTGCCGGACCAGCCCCACTACCACGCTCACCGGCGGCAGGGCGGCGAAGTCCTCCAGCACCCGGACGTCGTGCGGATAGCTGACCAGCCGGGCGGCCTCCGGCAGTGGCAGCCAGCGTACGGTGTCGACCTCGGTCTCCGGCTGGAAACCGCCGCTGCCGGCGGCCCGCATGGACCAGAACTCGACCGTCTTCGGGGTACCGTCCCGCATCCGGTAGTGCACCGGGGGCAGCCGTACCTCCGGGACCCCGCGTACGTCGGCCTCCTCGGCGACCTCGCGCACCGCGGCGGTCAGCGGATGTTCCCCCGGATCCAGCTTGCCCTTCGGCAGCGACCAGTCGTCGTAGCGGGGGCGGTGCACCAGGCACACGAGTATGCCGTCGGGGGAGTGGCGCCAGACCACGCCACCCGCCGCCCGGATCGGGGTCACCCCAGCCATGCCGTCCGGCGTCCCCGGTTCGCCTGTTGCCACGCGTCAGGGAAGGCGGCCCGGACGGCCCGGACGGCGGCCCGTTCCCGTTCCACCAACCGGCCGGCGGTGACCGCGACGGCGTGGTCGCCCGGGTCCTGCTCGGCGATCGACAGCCAGGTCTCGGCGGCGACCGCCGCGTCCTGGTGCTCGCCGAGCAGGTCCTGCACCTTCGCCAGCGCCCTGGCCAGCTTCGCCGCGTCGCCGCCGAGCACTCCGGCGACGGCGTCGACCGCGTAGCGGGCCCGCTTGCCGTTGATGCGTACCGCGTGCCAGCGCTCGTCCGGGGCGGCCGGGTCGAGGTCGGCGGCGCCGTCGGTCTCGTCGTCGCCGTCGGTCAGCCGGTGCCAGGGGCGGGCGACCAGTCGGGGGAGTACCTCGTCGGCGGGCCCGTCGGCCCGGGCGGTCAACTGCGGCGTCCGGGCGGCGTCGACCAGCGCCTCGACCAGGGCGTGGTAGCGCGCCGAGCCCAGCGCCTCGTCGACGGCGGCGAGGGCGGCCTCGTGCCGGGCCACGAGGACCCGGTCCATCCGCTCCACCGCCGCCGGGTCGAGCGGGCTCAGCGGGTCGGCGGCGGCCGTCCGGGACAGCCGGGCGCGCAGCACCTCGGCGTCCCGGGCCTGCCCCAGTACTCCGGCCAGCCACTTCAGCTCGTCCCGCAGCGGTGCGGCCCACGCCTTGCGGACCAGCGGCCCGAACGTCCGCAGGTCGCTGCGGAGCCGTCGACAGCCGACCCGCATCTGGTGTACGGCGGTGTCGTCGTCGCCGACCGGTGCCCGCAACCGGACCAGCGGATCGTGTGCGAGCAGCCGGCCGACGCTGCGCCGGACCGCCACCGAGACCACGTCACCGGCGCTGGGCAGCTCGGGCAGCTCGCCCGGCGGCACCAGGTCGGGGGCTGCCTCGGCCACCGAACCGAGTGCCCGGACGTGCTTGGGAGTGAAGGCACCGGCCCGGGCGCCGGACCCGGTCAGCGCCGACTCCACCGCGTCGAGCAGTTCCCGCCCGCCGTCCTTGCGCTCCAGCTCGATCTCCCGGAACGTCGACCGGACCTGCTTGCCGTCCAGCACCTGCACCGCGTCGTCGGCGAGTTCCGCCAGCACCCGGTCGGTGTCGTCGCGCAGCTCGTACGCCCGGCGTACGGTGCGGACCGTGGCGGCCGGCCCGAGTTCCGCGCCCCGGGAGTATGCGGTGACCAGCGCGACCAGGTCGGCCGGGGTGCTCTTCGGCCGGCCGGTACGGGAGATCTCGTGCCGTACGCCGGGGCTGTCGGCCGGAAGTTTGACCGTCCAGGGCAGTTCGTCACCCTTGCGGTGCCGCAGCGACACCCCGGCCCGGGCCAGCCGCAGGTCGGTGGTGTCGAGGTAGGTCGCGGTGAGCGTCACCGGGGGCAGCTCCACCACCCGTACGCCGTCCGGCACGACTCCGGAGAGGTCGGGCAGGGTGAACTCCGGGTCGACGTCGTACTTCCGCTCCTCCTCCAGCATCGGCCAAGCCTAGTCCGGAATGTCGGCTCCGCCGACCGTCTGCCGCTCGGGGGCCGCCCAACGGCTCACCTGGCGGCCCGCGCGAATCACTCGGCGGCCCCGCCCAATCACTCGGCGGCCCCGGCGAATCACTTGGCGGCTCCGGCGAAGCGGCGTAGCAGTGCCTCCTGGAGGTTCACCAGCGGCGCCTCCGGGCTGCCCTTGCGCCGGGTCCAGCAGCCGTCCCCGGTCAGGTCGAACGCCTCGACCTCCGGGCTCATCGCGGCGGTCAGCAACTCGTCCAGCTCGGCCCGGGCGGTCGGGTCGGTGACCTGCACCAGCGCCTCCACCCGGCGGTCCAGGTTGCGGTGCATCAGGTCGGCGGAGCCGATCCAGAACTCGACACCGCCGTCCGAGCCGCCGGCACCGCCGGTCGCGGTGACTCCGCTGCCGAACCGGAACACCCGGGAGTGTTCGAGGAAGCGGCCGAGGATCGACCGTACCCGGATGTTCTCCGACATCCCCGGTACGCCCGGCCGGAGCGTGCACATGCCCCGGATCAGCAGGTCGACGTGCACTCCGGCCCGGGAGGCCCGGTAGAGCGCGTCCACGATCGCCTCGTCGACCAGCGAGTTGACCTTGAACTGGACCAGACCCGGCAGGCCGGCACGGGCCCGGTCGATCTCGCCCTCGATCCGCTCGATCAGGCCGCGCCGGACACCCTGCGGCGCCACCAGCAACCGCCGGTACGACGTCTGCCGGCTGTACCCGGTCAGCACGTTGAACAGGTCGGTCAGGTCGGCCCCGATCTCCGGGTCGGCGGTGAGCATGCCGAAGTCCTCGTAGAGCCGGGCGGTCTTCGGGTGGTAGTTGCCGGTGCCGATGTGGCAGTACCGCCGGATCTGGTTGCCCTCCTGCCGGACCACCAGCGCGGTCTTGCAGTGCGTCTTGAGCCCGACCAGGCCGTAGACCACGTGGCAGCCGGCCCGCTCCAGTACCCGGGCCCAGCCGATGTTGGCCACCTCGTCGAACCGGGCCTTGATCTCCACCAGCACCACCACCTGCTTGCCGGCGGCGGCGGCGTCGATCAGCGCGTCGACGATCGGGGAGTCCCCGCTGGTGCGGTAGAGCGTCTGCTTGATGGCCAGCACGTTCGGGTCGGCGGCGGCCTGCTCGATGAACCGCTGCACGCTGGTCGAGAACGAGCGGTACGGGTGGTGCACCAGGATGTCGCCGTCGCGCAGGGTGGCGAAGACGCTGCGCGGCACCTCACCCTCGGCGAGCCGGGGATGGGTGGCCGGCACGAACGGCGGGTCCTTCAGCTCGGGCCGGTTGGACTCGTTGTAGACCTGCCAGAGCGCGGTCAGGTCGAGCAGCCCCGGCACCCGCAGCACGTCCTGGCTGTCCATGTCGAGTTCCCGGACCAGCAGGTCGAGGACGTGGTCGGAGACGGAGGCGGCCACTTCGAGGCGTACCGGCGGGCCGAAGCGGCGCCGGGCGAGTTCCCGTTCGAGGGCTTGCAGCAGGTCCTCGTCCCGGTCCTCGTCGACCTCCACCTCGGCGTTGCGGGTGACCCGGAACAGGTGGCACTCCATCACCTGCATGCCGGAGAAGAGCTGGTCGAGGTGGGCCGCGATCAGGTCCTCCATCGGCAGGAACCGGTAGCCGGGCGCGTCCCGCTCCACCCGGACGAACCGGGGTACGTTGTTCGGCACCTTCACCCGGGCGAAGAGTTCCGACCCGTGGTCGGAGTCGCGTACCACCACCGCCAGGTTGAGCGACCGACTGGAGATGTACGGGAACGGGTGTGCCGGGTCGACGGCGAGCGGGGTGAGTACCGGGAAGATCTGCTCCCGGAAGTACGTCCGCAGCCGTTGCCGCTCCGGGGTGGGCAACTCGTCCCAGTGCGGCAGCGCGATGTTCTCGGTGGCCAGCTTCGGCATCACCTCGTCGACGAAGCACGCCGAGTGCCGGGCGACCAGCTCGGCGGCGCGCTCGGAGACCAGTTCGAGCTGGGTGGTCAGCGGCATCTGGTCGCCGCCCCGGACCGGCAGTCCGGCCTGCAACCGCCGCTTCAGCCCGGCGACCCGGACCATGTAGAACTCGTCCAGGTTGTTGGCGAAGATGGCGAGGAACTTGGCCCGCTCCAGCAGCGGGGTGTCCGGGTCCTCGGCCAGGGCCAACACCCGGGCGTTGAAATCCAGCCAGGACAGCTCCCGGTTGAGGAACCGGTCCGACGGCAGCGGGCCGGCCGAATCCCCGACCGGTTCGGCGACCGGTTCGGCGACCCTCTCGGCCGTCTCGGAGCGGGCGGCCAGGGCGCTCTCCGGGGTGGCGCTGCCCGGGCCGGTCGCCGGCACACCCCGTCGGCCCCGCTCCGGGTTGTCGCCCAGCCCGGTCGACGGGCTCCGGTCCGGCCCGCCGGCCGCGGCCCGCGCCGAGTCGGCCGCCTGGTCCAGCGCCGCCGACCGGTCCGGCTCGGCGACGGTGTCCGGTTCGACGGTGCCGTCCGGCTCACCGACCGGCTCGCGGTCCGTGTGTCCAACTGCAGGTTCGCGCTCGGTGTGCCCCGCCGACTGGTCACCGGAGCCCGCCGGCCGCTTGCCGCCGCCCCGGCCGGCCCGGGGCGTGCGGGTGGTCCCCGCCGGCTGGTCGTCGCTCGTCCGGCCACTCCGCGAGGTGCGGGGGGTCCGGGGAGTGCGGGCGGCATCGGCCCCCGGCAGGGGTGCCGGCGCGGGGCGGGACCGGCCCGTCTGTCGGGATTCGGCCGTGCCGTCCGGTGCCGGATCCGGCGTCGGCCGTTCGTTGGCGCCGGACCGCGACTGGCGCTGGGAGAGGGGGCGTCGGGACGGCGGGGTACTCACCACCCCATCATTCCCCGGCAGCGGTGAACGGAAAATGAACTTGACCGAGCGGATCAGGGGAAGGTCGGCAGCGTGATCCGGACCAGCGTGCCGGAGTCGTCGTGCTCCAGCCGGACCCGCTGGCCCAACCGGAGCAGGCGCAGGCCGGAGGCGTCGAAGGCGGTCGCCGGAAAGCTGACTCGGGTGCCGTCGTCGAGCAGCAGCGTGCCGGTCCGGCTCTGCGGGTCGTAGTCGGCCACCGTGCCCTGCATGCCCAGCACCGTACACCGATCGGCCGGTCGGCGGGTCGGCCCGACGGGGCCGGTGGCACCGGAACCGCCGGTCGGCGCTCGGCTCGGGCTCGGCCGTTCGGCGCTCGGCCCTCTGGGCTCGACCGATCGGCGCTCGGCTCTCTGCACTCAGCCGTTCGGCTCTCTGCGCTGCGGGCTCGGTGCTCAGCGCTCGGCGCCGGCCGGGGCCGCCCCCCGGGTCACCGCGGCGGTGTGCCGGCCGAGCCCGAGCGCCAGCGCGACCCGCAGGTCCGCCAAGGTGTCGACGTCGCGGCGCAGGGTCGGCCAGCCGCCGGTGAGCGGACGGGCGCCGGAGGCCGCGTGCGCCGCCGCCGAGTGCGGGCCGAACCGGGGGTCCAGGGCCGCGCCGGGGGCAGCGGTGAGCAGTACGGTGCCGGTGCCGGGGGTGTCCGCGACGAACCGGCGTACCCCCGGGGGGCCGGCGGCGGCCCACAGCGCCTCGGCCAGCTCGGCCGGGCGCAGCGCCGGCAGGTCGGCGGTGAGTGCCGCCACCGGGCCGCCGGAAACCGCTGCCGCGCCCCGGGCGAACGCGGGGTTGAGGCCGGCGGTCGGCGGCTCCGGCACGATCCGGGCGCCGAGCCGGCCCAGGGTACGGGCCGCCTCCGGGTCGCCGGTCACCACCAGCACTTCCCGGACGGCCGGGCAGCCGAGTACGGCCTCGACGGTGTCCTCGGCCAGCGCGAGTGCGAGCAGTTCGTGCGGTACGCCGTCGAGCGCGCCGCGCAGCCGGCTCTTCGCCGATCCGAGACGCTTGACCGGCACCACCACGGTCCAGTTCCGCTCTGCCACGCGACAATCCTGCCAGCTCGGAACCGCCGCCCGGCGTGTGGCGTATCCGGCCCGGGGGATACCCCTGGCTGGCCGTACCCGGGGCGAACAGGCATGATTTCGCTGCGGGCGGCGGCACCCCGGGCCCGGGTCGATGGCGGGCCGGACGGGGTGGGCACGGGTGGTGCCACCTCGCCACCCGAGCCAGGACGCGCGGGTGGCGCCCCGGCCGGGCCGCGTCAGGGTGGGCACGACGAGGAGGCACAGTGACACGGCGCAGGCTGGGGTTCTGGCGACGGTTCGCCGTCTCGGTGGTCAAGCCGGTGCTGACCGTCTGGACCCGGCGCGACTGGCGCGGCATGGAGCACATCCCGTCGTCCGGTGGCGTGATCATCGTGCCGAACCACCTCTCCCACTTCGACCCGCTGGTCTCGGCGCACTTCATCTACGACGCCGGCCGCTGGCCCAGCTACCTGGGCAAGGCGAGCGTCTTCAAGGTGCCGGTGATCGGCAAAATCCTGCTGAAGTGCCACCAGATCCCGGTGGAGCGCGGCACCGTCGACGCGGCCAGGTCGTTGGAGGCGCTGGACCGGGCGGTCCGCTCCGGTGCCGCCGTCGTGATCTATCCGGAGGGCACCACCACCCGGGAGCCCGAGCTGTGGCCGATGCGCGGCAAGACCGGCGCCGCCCGGCTCGCCCTGGCCACCGGCGCCCCGGTGGTACCGGTCGTGATGTGGGGGCCGCAGCGGATCTTCGACCCGAGGACGAAGAAGTTCAGCCTCCGGCCGCGTACCCCGGTGACGGTGGTCGCCGGTCCGCCGGTGGACCTGAGCCGGTGGGTCGGTGCGGGGTCGAGCAAGGCCGTACTGGACGAGATGACCGACGCCATCATGCTGCGGCTGCGCGACATGCTCGCCGAGATCCGGGGCGGGACGCCCCCGCCGATCTGGTCGGCCCAGGCGAACCGCCGCACCGAGGACCGGGCATGAACGAGCGAAGCGAGCGAATCAGCCAGCTCAGTGCCGGCATGAGCGGACGAAGCGAGCGAATCAGCCGGCTCAGTGTCGAGGTGCCTCATGGCGGCATGGAGCGAAGCGGAGTGCCGGCATGAGCCACGTTGCCGTGCTCGGCGCCGGCTCCTGGGGTACCGCCTTCGCCAAGGTGCTCGCCGACGCCGGCCGGGACGTGCTGCTCTGGGCCCGCCGGCCGGCGGTGGCCGAAGCGATCAGCACCACCCGGACCAACCCCGACTACCTGCCCCGGCTGCGGCTGCCGGCGGCGGTACGCGCCAGCACCGACGCCGCCGAGGCGATCACCGGCGCCGACCTGGTGGTGTTGGCCGTACCGGCCCAGACGCTGCGCGGCAACCTGGCCGAGTGGGCCCGGCACCTCGAACCCGACTCGACGCTGGTCTCCCTGATGAAGGGCATCGAGCTGGGCACCACCAAGCGGATGAGCGAGGTGATCGTGGAGACCGCCGGGGTGGCCGCGGACCGGGTCGTCGTGGTCTCCGGCCCCAACCTGGCCGCCGAGATCGCCGACGAGCAGCCCGCCGCGACCGTGGTCGCCTGCACCGACACCGACCGGGCGACCCTGGTGCAGGCGTCGGTCAGCACGCCGTACCTCCGGCCGTACACCAACGACGACGTGATCGGCTGCGAGTTGGGCGGTGCGGTCAAGAACGTGATCGCCCTGGCGTACGGCATGACCACCGCGATGGGGCTGGGCGACAACACCCGGGCAACCCTGATCACCCGGGGGCTGGCCGAGACGGCCCGGCTCGGGGTGGCGCTCGGTGCCGACCCGCTCACCTTCGCCGGCCTGGCCGGGCTCGGTGACCTGGTCGCCACCTGCTCGTCGCCGCTGTCCCGGAACCGGACCTTCGGCGAGCACCTGGGCCGGGGCGAGACCCTGGAGCAGGCGCAGACCGCGACCCGGCAGACCGCCGAAGGGGTGAAGAGCTGCCTGGCGATCCGGGACCTGTCCCGGGCGCACGGTGTGGAGATGCCGATCACCGAGCAGGTCGAGCGGGTCTGCCACGAGGGCGCCGACCCGCGTACCGCGATGGCCGTCCTGATGAGCCGCAAGCCGAGACCCGAGTGACCGGGACCGATCCACGGGAGGATGACACGATGCCCGACCGGCCGGACTACGGTGACGGCACCCGGGTCGTACACGCCGGGCTGCCGGAGCCGGTGCCGGGGGAGCCGTTCCTGCCCGGGCCGGTCTTCGCCGCCCCCTACCATCTCGACCCGGCGATCGGCCCGGAGGCGACCCCCAACGGGTACGGCCGGCCGGACAACCCGACCCGGCGCGGGCTGGAGGCGGCCATCGGTGAGCTGGAGGGCGGGGACTGTCTCGCCTTCGCCAGCGGGCAGGCCGCGATCACCGCCGTACTGCTCTCGGTGCTCCGGCCCGGCGACACGGTGTTGCTCCCCACCGACGGATACTTCCCGGTGCGGGCGTTCGCCGCCGAGACGCTGCGCGGGATCGGGGTACGGGTCGACTTCGTGCCGACCGCCGGCCCGTACCCGGCGTTCGACGGCGTACGGCTGGTGCTGGTCGAGACGCCGGCCAACCCGGGTCTGGACGTCTGCGACATCGCCGAGCTGGCGGCCCGGGCACACGCCGCCGGTACGCTGCTCGCGGTCGACAACACCACCGCGACACCGCTCGGCCAGCGGCCGTTGGACCTCGGCGCCGACCTGGTGGTCGCGTCCGGCACCAAGGCGTTGACCGGGCACTCCGACCTGCTGCTCGGTTACGTGGCCAGCCGGACGGCCGGGCTGCTGGAGACGATCCGGGGCTGGCGGGCCACCACCGGCTCGATCCCGGGTGCCTTCGACGCGTGGCTGGCGCACCGCTCACTGGCCACACTGGACCTGCGGCTGGCCAGGCAGAGCGCCAACGCGGCGGAGGTGGCGGCGACACTCCGGGCCCGCCCCGACGTCTCCGGCGTACGCTGGCCGGGGCTCGCCGACGACCCGGCGTACCCGATCGCCAGCCGGCAGCTTCGGCGGGTGCCCGGGATCGTCGCGTTCGACCTCGGCGACGCCGACCGGGTGACCCGGTTCCTGACCGCCAGCCGGCTGGTCTTCGCGGCGACCTCCTTCGGTGGCCTGCACACCAGCGCCGACCGGCGGGCCCAGTGGGGCGACGACGTCTCCGCCGGATTCGTGCGGCTCTCCTGCGGGGTCGAGGACGCCGCCGACCTGGTCGCCGACCTGACCACCGCGCTCGACACGGCCGGCGGCGCGTAGCTGGCGGCTGGCTGGCGACGGCCACCTGACGGCGCCTGGCTGGCGGCTTCCCTCGTCATCGGCGGTTCCGGGTCGCGGGCGGCTCTACGCCGCTGGCGGTGCCTGGCTGGCGGCGCCTGGCTGGCGGCTGCCCCTCGTCATCGGCGGTTCCGGGTCGCGGTCGGCCCTACGCCGCTGACGGTGCCTGGCTGGCGGCTGCCCCTCGTCACCGACGGTTCCGGGTCGCGGGCGGCTCTACGCCGCTGGTGGTGCCTGGCTGGCGGCTGCCCCTCGTCACCGACGGTTCCGGGTCGCGGGCGGGCGGGCCGGCCGGTCCACGTCGCGTGGCCCGCCGGGGCGGTGCCGGTCCAGCCAGGCCACGACCAGGGCATGCGGCAGGGTGAGCGCGGCCAGCACGGCGAACGCCGCGGGCAGCGTCCCCGCCGGACCGGCGTACCAGACCAGCAGGGCGAACGAGACCAGGACGATCCCGGTCGGCAGCGCCGCCTGCCGGGCGAAACGCCACAACGCCGGAGCCAGCCGCCCTTCCCGCAGACACGCCGCGTTCGCGGGATCGGCGGCGAGCAGCCGTGCCACATGCCGCAGCGAGTGCCAGGCCGCGAAGTAGACCCCGAACGCACAGGTGGGCGGGACGACCACGAACACGGCGGTGAGGACGCCGAGCTGGGCGACGTCGCCCCGGCGTCCCCGGGCCAGATCACGCAGCGCGGTGACCGTGATCGCCAGCGCGGTGAGCAGGAGTGCCCCGGCGCGTACCTCGGCGGTGAGCAGCGCCGTGGACCCGGCGGCGACCCGTTCCAGGAGCGGGTCGACCTGCTCCGGCCAGAGCGCGAGCGGCAGGACCACCGGCGGACCGCCGTACGCGAGTACGCCGAAGGGCCGCAGTCGCGGACGGACGCCCTCCCGTTCGGCCCGGAACGCCTCGTCACCGGCGCCGAAGTGGACGACGGAGAGCACCAGGAACCCCAGCAGCGCCGCCGCCGGACGGGCGAGGAACGCGCAGAGCGCGGCACCGGCCGTGCCGGCGTACCCGAGCAGCACGGCCAGCCGTACGGGTAGCCGCCGCGCCGACCCCAGCCAGCCCGGCACCAGGTGGTCCACCGCGCCGTGTGGAAGCCCGAGCAGCAGCCCGAGCAGTGTGGGGAGGGGCGAGGACGACACCGGCTCGGAGAGGGCGAGCGGGTACAGCGTGAGCGGGTACAGCGTGAGCGTGGCGCCCAGGACGAGGCCGGAGGCGGCGCCGGCCCGGCGGAGCAGCCTCGGGCCGTACCCGGGTCCGCCGGCCCGGCGGCTGTCCCGGCCCTCGGCCCGGCGGCTGTCCTGGCCCTCGGCCCGGCGCTGATCTGCCGCCCGGCGGCGGTCCGGTCGGATCGGGTCGTGGCGGGTGTTCAATGAACCTTTTCAACCTCCCCTTGCCGTTCGGCGGAGCGCAACGTCGGACGCGGTGTGTGAGCGCCGCGCGGTTCAGGTTGAAAAAGGTTCAATCGACGTGCAGGAGGCCGCGGTCGGAGAGTCGGCGGAGCCGGCCGATGTCGAGCAGACTCCAGCCGATCTTCATCAGGGCCGACAGCGTGGCGAAGAGCACGGCGCTGGCCTCGGCGTCGACGATCCCGACCCCGGGCGGCCCGAGGATCCACACCAGCGGGAAGCAGAACCACAGTACGGACAGGACCAGCGCGGTCAACCTGAAGTGCGATGCCATCGCCGACGGCTGCGCCTCCGCCGTGGCGCGCAGCGGACCCCAGATCAGCGCGACGACGATGCCCAGGCCGAGCATGCCGACGCCGTAGACCGCGAACCGCGCCACCTCGTCCACCAGCAGGTCGGCGGCGAGGCCGGAGAGGATGATCGGAAAGCTCCCCAGCAGCAGCGTGAGCACCAGGCCGGCCCGCTTCTCGGAGAGCGCGTGCGTGGCGGTGAGCACCAGGGCGACCAGCAGCAACGGCGCGGTCACGATCCAGTCCGCGTAGTGCGCCCAGGAGATCCGCCGATCGTCGGCGCCCGTCTCACCGATCCCGAGCGCCATGACCAGGTGCCAGGCGAGGGACCAGACCAGGATGACGACGACCAGCAGGTACGCGATCCGGGGAATTCCCTTCGTGTTACGGCTCCACCGGAGGAACCACAGCACCGCGACCGCGCTGATTCCGACGTACGACCACAGCCACCACTTCACCACGCGAACTCCCTGCCTGCTGCTGAACGCCTCCGGTGGGCGGCTCCGGCAGGGCTCCGACCCGGGCATGCCGCGTTCGGATGGGCCCACCTGGATGACCCGGAAAGGCGACGTGACAGGCCCGACAACGGGGTGGTTATCAGCGGTTTGTGCGGTTCCAGTCTAGTCGCGTCGAGGTGAGGATAGTCTTTGTTGACCTGGTTGTTTCGCCCTCGGTTCCTGGCCTGCCACACGGTCGGAACCGGGGTGCGGTGTGGAGACTCGTCCCGGCGTGCGGAGAACGCTGCGAATCCTGCCTGCCCTCGTCGTGACCGGCCTGCTGGCCGCCGGATGCACCGGCCCGGAGCCGGACGCCCCCACCGGCGCGGCCACCCCGACCCCGACTCCGACCGCCGGATCCGCCCTGGGCGATCCGGCGGCGACCGGGTCGGGGCCGGACGGTACCGGGGCGGCCCTCTCCTGCGCGCACGTGATCGACCGGATCGATGCGCCACCGGACGGCTGGACGACGATGGTCGCGGCGGTGGCGATGACCCGGGACCGGCTCGAACCGTCCCCGACCGGTGGTACCGACCCGGCGCGGCTCTTCGCCAAGACCGGCCTGGTGGTCCGGGCCGACTCCCGCGTCGAGTTGGCCGTGCCGGCGGGTTCGGCCGGCCGACCCTGGATCGGCTGGGGGAGCCCGGCGCGGCCCGCCCGAGCGCTGTACTTCCCGGGTTGCCCCGACGAGTCCGGCTGGCTCGCCTTCGCCGGCGGCCTCTGGCTCGACGTGCCCGCCTGCGTGCCGGTGACGGTCCGGTCCGCCGGCCGGGAGGAGCGGGTCCGGATGCGGGTCGGCGTCGACTGTCCGGAGTGACCGGGTCGGCCGCCGGCCGTTCCGGAACCGGCGAACGTCCCCCTTGGCCCAGCCGCAGTTCCCAGCGAAGGATCATCGACCTAGCGTTGATCTTGTTTGCACCTTCCGGTGCTGTCTCTCAACCTGTCGCCTGACAGGGAGCGTCTTACCTGCCATGCGAGGAAGAATGCGATGGGCCATGTGGGTGACTCATGCCGGATGAGGATGAGGAGCGGTTCCGCGAGTTCGTGTTGGAGCAGTGGGGGCCGTTGACTCGGATGGCTTATCTGCTGACCGGGGATCGGGGTGCCGCTGAGGACCTGGTGCAGTCGGCGTTGGAGAAGACCCACCGGAGGTGGGACCGGATCCTCCGCAAGGACACGCCGGGGGTCTATGTCCGCCGGGTGATCGTCAACACTGCGGTTTCATGGCGGCGACGCCGCCGAGTAGTAGAGGTACCGCTTCTAGAGGCTGACGCTACGTCGACGCCAGACGCTTATGACCGGGCGGAGACCCGACATCAGCTGTTGGGGGCGCTGCGTCGGCTACCGCCGAGAATGCGAGCGGTGCTCGTTCTTCGGTACTTCGAGGATCTGAGCGAGGCGGACATTGCCCGGGTTCTCGGCTGTTCGGCAGGGACGGTCAAGAGTCAAGCGTCGCGAGGGCTCGCTCGGCTGCGCGCCGACCTGGAGCCGCCGTCTGTGTTGTTTCAGGCGAGTTTGCGAGGAGATTCAGCATGACCAGAGACGTTGAACTCAAGCTACGTGAGACCCTCCTCGCCGAGGCTGACCGGTTGGCCGTCGTGGAGGATCCGTGGCCACGCTTCGCGCAGCGTGAGGGCGCCCACCGCCGCGCACGCCGGATCCGGGTCGGCGTGGTCGCCGGGTTCCTGGCCGCCGCGGTCGGGGTCCAGACGAACCTGATCCCGCTCCCAGGGTGGTTTCCTGGCATTGCTATCGCCTCATCTCCTTCGCCACTGGCGGATGGGCCCACTCGGGGTAGCCTCGCCACCGACCGCGCCTGGTTGGATGGCTTGCGCCAGCAGGTCAAAGACCAGGAAGACCCGGAAGGGTGGTGGAGGATCACCGATCGCGGTGCGATCCGCATCGTGTATGCCGGCGACGTGCCCGGTTACCGTGTCGCGCTGGTCCTCGTTCCCCTGCGCCTGGGCTTTATTACCTCTGCACAGCTGATCTGGTTCAGTGGTCTCCCCGGAGCCGGGCCTGAACAGATGGAACAAGGCGGGAACGAAGGTGCTGACACTGCGGTGACGACGTGGATGGAGGGCGAGTCGAAGGGCGGCGGTGTCGCGGTCGTCGTCGGGCCCGCTGGTTCCACCGTGACGATCAGCAGCTTCGCCGGCTACTCTCCCACAGGCGTTGTGGAGCGCCACCAGATTGATTCGTCGGTTGGCGCCGGCGTCGGTGTCGCGTCAGTGCCTGCCAGTACTGTCGCGCCGGCACTCACCGCTCGGGTCACGAACGGTGCCACTGTCATCCACGACGGCCCCGTCTATGGCGGCTGGTCCGGGCTGTACGACGCGTCCGCCACCCAAACGGTCAACGAGATGCTCACCACCGCCGTCCGCGACGCCCGGGGACCCGTCATAGACCGAGCCATCCTGACACAGTTCGTCGAGTTCGCGTTGGGCAATAGTCATCTGTTGCCCCGGGATACCGCGATTCGTGTCCGCTGGTCCGGAAGCGTGAACGACAAGCCGGCCGTGCTGTTCACGATCCAGCCGAAGGGAGGTGGCGTTCTCGCCTACGCCATGCACGGCGACATCATGGGCTGGAGAACCGATCTTCGGCTGCTGCTGCCCGCTCACGGCGTCGAACAACGGCCCATCGCATGGCGGATGCGCGCCGAGGGCAAGGACGCACAGACCGATCGCGTTCTCGTGGTAGCCCCACCCGGTGCGGCCACCGCCACCGTCTCCGCTGGAGACGGCGCCCCGATCCCGGTCACCCTCGACGCATCTGGCTTCGGCACCACCACCATCGCGCCGAACCAGCCCGCAACGGTCACCGCCCACGCCGCCGACGGAACCACGTTGGCGAGCACACCCATCCCAGCCTTTGAAGGCAACTCCGGCGGACTACCGGGCGACACCCCGAACACCCGAGTCACCAACTAACAGCCCGATACGCAAGCAGCCACATACCGACTCTGCTCCCCAGGATCGGCTCGGCCCTGCTCCACAGGGCCGAGCCCATCCTTAACCGGCCCACCGCCGCTGGCGCGGCCTTAACCGCCTGCGGAGCTTGCGTACGAACGCCTCGTCCACCCCCAGTCGACGTGAAGTGCCGGATCGGCGCCGCCCTTTTGCGCTGGAAACTACGGCCGGGCCCTCCCGGCGGTCCGGCATCCGCAACCGACCGCGACACTCCGGCGGGCGGCCGGGGGGTGCGGGACCGGCCCGGGTACGGCAGGGTGAGCACATCGGTCGGCGGGATCGGTGTCCGGGCCGGCCGGCGTACCGGGGAGGCACACCTTGGCGAACTCGGAAATACCGGTCGTGGTCGGGCTGGACAACGGCGGTAACAGCAACAATGCCACCGTGCTGGACGCGACCGGGCGGTTCCTGGTCGACCAGTTGGTCGAGACTCCGTGCCGGGTGCTGGACGGCCCGGAGGCGGCGGTCGAGGCGCTGGCGGCGGCGATGGCACAGGTGCTGGCGCGTACCGGCACCCGACCGGAGCAGGTCCGGGCCGTCGGGCTGGACACCCCGGGGCCGGCCAGCGCCACCGGAGTCATCTCGTCGAAGGGCTCGACGAACTTCTCCCAGCCGGGCTGGCGGGGCTACGACATCCGGGGCGCCCTCGAACACCGGCTCGGCCTGCCGGTCGTCTACCACAACGACGGCAACGCCGCCGCGCTCTACGCCCACCACTCCTACTTCGGCGCCGACGCGCCGGAGCGGTCGTCGGTCTCCGCCATCGTCGGCACCGGCCTCGGTGGTGGCGTGGTCGTGGGCGGGGAGGTGGTGACCGGTACCGCCGGGATGGCCGGCGAACTCGGGCACGTGCACATCCCGACGTTCGGCCTGCTCGCCGAGGGGCAGCCGGTGCCGGTCTGCAACTGCGGGTTCGTCGGGGACGTGGAGAGCGTCGCCTCGCTGACCGGCATCCGGCGTAACCTGCTGCCGTACTGGCTGGGCCGGTATGCCGGGCACCCGCTCGGCGAACTCGACCCGGTGAGCGCCGCCAAGCGGGTCCGGTCGTACGGGGTGGACGGTGACCCGATGGCGCTGCGGATCTTCGAGCAGCAGGCGATGGCGCTGGGTCGGCTCTTCACCATCGTCGCCAACTTCACCGATCCCGACGGCTACTTCGTCGGCGGTGGCGTGGTGGAGGCGACACCGGAGTTCCGGGACTGGTTCCTGGCCACCGTCCGGGAGCACACCACGCTCCGTACCGAGCAGGCCGAGCGGGCCCGGTTCGCGCTGGTGCCGGATCTCGACATGGCCGGGGCCCGGGGCGCCGCCATCGCCGCACTGAAGCTGCTCGACGGGGCGGCCACCCCGGCTGTCCGAGGCCAGGATCAGCCGGCCAACTGAGGCGCGGCCCGGCGTCAGCCGTGCGACTTCGCCAGGTTGACGAACGCCTGCCAGGCAGCCGGGCCGAAAGCCAGGGTTCCGCCGTCGCGGTCCTTGGTGTCCCGGACGAGGACACGGCCGGGAAGGTTGTCGGCCACCTCAACGCAGTTGCCTTGGTTGCTGCCGCTGCGGCTGCTCTTGTGCCACTTCGGCGCCAGCTCAGTCATGATCTTTGATCGCCTTCTCGATGAAGTCTCTCGACTGGTGGACGGGGAGAGCGAGACCAGTGGCGATCTCCCACGACAACTCTAGACCATCCAGATCCTTCGGATCCGTGACGAGCCTTCCCCGTAGTTGGTCGTCCACGTACCCCACCCGCCCCCTGCCCGGCAGGGTCGCCAACACGAACGCACCCTGAGAGCCAGCATGCACGCCGGCCGCCCACGGCACGACCAAAAGCTGTACGTGCGACAGGTGGGTAGCTTCCACGAGGTGCCGTAGCTGCTCTTTCAGCACCTCACCGGGGCCGCACCTCAGGGCGGTCTCGCCAATGATGGCGGACAACATCGGCGGTTCGTCCGCGCGGCCGATGGTGGCGGCCTGGCGATCCCTCCGAACCTGAACCGTGTTCTCGGTAGCCCGCTTGGACAATCGGCCGCCGCCACAGACCAGGCGGGTGTACGCCTCCGTCTGGAGTAGCCCGGGGATCAGGTTCGGTTCCCAGGTCCGCAGCAAGGTTGCCTGCTGTTCGTGATCCGTCCACGGGCGTAGCCACGGGGGTCGCGCATCGTCCCGAGCGGCCTCGGTCGCGCGCTGGATCTCGTCTTCGGTCCCGAACAGATCATCGAGGGCCTGTGCCGTGTCGTCTTGCGGGATTATGCGACCAGTCTCGATCTGGGCGATCAATGATCCACTCACCTTGATTGCCGCGCCGCACTTCTCCTGACTCATCCGGTGCTTGGCCCGCTGTTCTCTGAGAATTTCGCGCAGGTCGTTCACGTACTACTCCCAACTAAGGACTTGGGACCCCTTTTTCCGTAGGTACTCCTGGCTGTCAATCTTCCGCTACGGGGGGTTGTCCGTCCAGGGTGGAAGGCAGACGGAGGAGCCATCACAACGGCCCGTCGACATGCCGGGAGCGCGGCCCGCAAATCCGCTTCCCGGGGGCCGCTTCCGTCAAGGGGCGGGGATCGATTCAGAGGCACTGGCGGTCCCCGCCTTCCTATCCCCCAAGGCTGAGAGGTGACCCGATGGAATTCCGGAAGGGGCAACGACACCGGCGAGATTGGCGCCGACTCTGGCGGTACTGCCGGTGCGGATACCGCTGGCGCTGCCCCGATTCGATCAAGCTGGTACCGCTGCCGTACGGACCATTCGTCCGGCCGATGACCGACGAGGAGTACCGGGCGGGCTTCCTCGCGTCGTCGCCCGTGCCGAGGGTCGTGAGCTACACCTCGGAAGTGACGCGGGACGCCCGGTCCCCGTCGCCCCGGTCCACGGCGACGAACCGCCGGTCCAGGGCGACGAACCGCAGGGCAGACCCGGCATGGAACGGGAACAGCGGTCACCAGGTAGGCCGGGCCGGTCGGCTGACGCGCCTACCGGGCGCCCGGGTCGACGCTGGTCAGTGATGGGCGTCGTCGTGCTCCGGGACCTGACGAAGCTGACCGACCCGAACCGGCCGCACTCGCCCCGGCGCCCACTGTGGACGTGCCGGCAGTGCGGCGGCCCCTGGCCGTGTGTGTGGGCCAGGTCGTCCCTGCCGGAGGAGTTCCGGCAGGAGCCGCTGTCGCTATTCGTCTTACTCGGCTCGGCCCTGTACGAGGCGGCCGGCGACCTGTATCGACTGTGCCCGAACCCCGGACCCGATCCGATCGAACTGCACGGCAGGTTCCTCGGATGGGTTCGCACAGACAGGATGATCAGGCGAGCACTCGCCCGACGGATTGCCGGTCTCCCGGCGCCTCCGGCCGCCCCTTCCCCCTTGGCGGCCCCGGCGCTGAGGCGGGTGCCATTTGTGCCTCCGTCTGCGAGGCATTATCCCGACTGGCGGGTTGCCGCTGGCGGGCCGTGACGACGGTCCGCGCTGGAGGCGCCCCGGGTCGCTGTTCTCCTCTCCCACGGCGGCCCGGGGCGCGGCGCGCTGGTCATCCGGGCCGGGGTACTTTGCCCTTGCTCACCCTCGGCGCTGCGCCAATGGATGCGACACGACGGTGCCGGCCGGACATATAGAGGTGTGAGGACTCAGATACCGCCGAGCGATACCCAGCTCTGGACGGCCGGCGCCGAGGGCGATGAGACGGCGATCGAACGGCTGTTCGAGCGCCATGCCCGGGCGGTGTACAACCACGCGTACCGGCTGTCCGGCTCGTGGAGCGTCGCCGAGGACGTCACGCAGATCACGTTCGTGACGGCGTGGCGGCGCCGGCGTGAGGCCCGGCTGGTGGACGGCTCGGTGCTGCCGTGGCTGCTGGTCGTGGCCACGAACGCGGCCCGTGCGGAGCACCGGTCCTGGCGGCGCTGGCACGCCCTGCTGCGCCGGGTACCGCCGGAGCCCGAAGCTACGTCGGACCCCGCCGACGAGGTGGCAGACCGGCTGTACGACGAACAGCGCATGCGGGACCTCCTGGCGTTGGTACGCAGGCTACCTCGCGCCGAACGCGAGGCGGTCGCGCTCTGTGTCTGGTCTGGTGTGCCGTATTCCCAAGCCGCCACGATCCTCGGCGTCACCGAGGGCGCCGTCCGTTCCCGGGTCAGCCGAGCACGGTCCCGCTTGGCCCGCATGGTGGCCAATCAAAAACTGGAGGAGCGATGAACGACGTTCTGCAACCCCCCGCCGAGCGGGATCTGCCACCCGACCGCGCCGAACGGCTGCGGGCCGGCGTCCTCGCCGCACTACATGAGCCCGAGCCACGGCACGCAGGCCGGCGGGTAGCGGTCCTCGCCGCCGTGGTGACGACTGTCGTGGCCGGTGTGGGCGGGGCTACGCTGTGGCCGTTTGGCGGGACCGGCGGAGGCTCTCAGGCGCTGGCGATGTCCGCAGCCGAGCTGTCACCGTCCCAGCGCGGGGCGGTGGAGCAGTGCCTGGACTGGAGCCGGGAGCAGCGCGCTCACAACACCGTCGGCCCCACCCCTCCGCCGCTGGAGGTCACGCTGGAGAACCTGGCCGTGGCTGCGCAGCAAGGGCACGACTCGGTCATGCTGTTCCTGACCGATGTCGGCTACTTCGCCTGTACCGTAATCTCCGAGCCGGGCAAGGAGGTCACCGGCGCTAACTCGTCGGACGAGTGGGGAGACCGCCGGAACTGGCTGCCTGGACCCGTCCAGCTGCTCGGCAGGTCCTCCAGTGAGTTCGACGGCGGCGACGTGATGGTTACCGGACGAGCCAGCACCCGGGTGCAACGACTAGTGCTGGAGCACGGGGACGGGCGCACCACCACGGCCCGGCTGAAGGACGGGGCGTTCGGGCTGGTCAGCAGCAACGGAGCGGTCCGCGCGGACGCGCGGCTTGTCAGTTACGACGCGGACGGCAACGAACTCGGCCAGTTGCCGGTGTTCGACAAAGGCGACCAGGACGGCTGCTACGTCGACCCGGCCGGGAAGGTTCTCTACCAACCGCAACACGCCAAGGACGAGCCGTCGTCGGTGGACCCGGCCAGCTGCGCGCCCGCCGAACGTTGGGGACACTGACCACTCTCGACGGTCCGGCCCGACCGTAAGGTCGGGCCGGAGGCCACCGCAACTCGCCGATCGCTGGGCACGCCGCACCGCCCCGGATCTCGATTCCACACCCGGCCTCGCCCCGGTGCGGGCTGCCCCTGGATCCCGGGCGACGCCCGGCCGAACTGGGCCGCCGGAGCGGGCCGGGACGGCCGTGTCGATGGTGCTGGGGGTAGGGCTGGCGGTAGGGGAAACCCGACCCTGACCTGCTCAGGGTCGCGGAACCCCGGGATCGGTCCGGGATCACACCGGATTCGCCGACACGGCGGCGCGACCACGCTGGTCACATGATGTCCAGATCTCTACAACAGCCGTGGACCGCCCAGCCGCTGACCATGGTCGCGGCGCTCGGCATATGCCTGACGGCGACCCTGGGCGTCGCGGCGCACCTCGCCCCCGAACCCGGGATGAGTCCGCTGTCGCTCACGATCAGCGACTACGCGGTGTCGAACAACGGCTGGCCGATGAACCTCGCGATCCTGATCCTCGGCGTGACCTCGCTGGCCGTACCGCTGGCGTTGCGGGACGCCCGGGTCAGGGTGGGATGGCTCGCCGAGGCGCTGCTGCTGGTCTGGTGCCTGGGGCTGATCGCCTCGGCGCTGGTACCGACCGACCCGATCGGGGTGGTCGAGCTGAGTACCCAGGGCTACGTGCACCGGTACGTCTCGGTCGCCGCCTTCGTCGCCCTGCCGCTCGCGACGCTGCTGGCGATCCGCCGGCTTGCCGCCGACGCGCGCTGGCGGGACGCCGTACGCCCGTTGCGGGCGCTGGCGGTGACCAGCGTGTTCGCGCTGCTCGCGCTCTACTACGTCGCGTTTCCCGGCGGTCGGGTGATGATGGGCCTGGTCGAGCGGATCCTGGTACTCGTCGAGCTGGCGCTGCTCGCCGTCCTGGTGGCCCGGCTGCACCGGGTCGCCGGCAACCGCCCCCGTGCGGTCCCGACACCGGAAGTCCCGGCCGGCCACACTCCGGTACTGCGGCGGACGACACCCCGCCGGTCGGTGCAGTCCGGTCAGGACCGAATGGTGGCGATCCGTTCGACCAGCTCACGGTAGTCGGCCTTCATCGGCAGTTCGCGGTCGATCCGGAGCCGGCGGCGGGTGGTGACCACGTCGGTGTCGCGTACCGGGTCGTGGCCGGAGTGCTGGTGGTTCTCCCACCAGAGCCCGACGCCCCGGCGCTGCCAGGCGGGCAGTTCGGCGAAGTTGATGCCGTGCTGGTAGAGCAGCTCGTTCTTCTCCGAGGTACTGGCTCCGTCCAGCGCCTGGCTGGCCTCCCGGGCGGACCGGCCGGCCTGGCGCAGCGTCCAGTAGCACCAGCCGTTGAGCGCGCAGCGCGCCGCGTCGGACTGCCGCCAGGAGAAGTAGTCGAGCACGTCGGCGACGCTCACGCCCAGCCAGATCCGGGAGTCGAAGTGCGCCGAACGGCCGGCGGCCCGGCTGAACTCGGCGCTGGCGATCCCGGCCGAGATCGACACCAGCTTCTCCACCCCGCCGCCGAACAGGCCGTGGTCGGGGGCGAGCAGCACGGAGATCTCGTCGCTCTCGGTGTACGCGTACCGCGCGCCCAGCTCGGTCAGGAGCGCCTGGGCGGTGTCGACCATCAGCTCACCGAACCGGGGGTCGAACGGCTTGTCGAAGTGTTCCTCGGTGAACCGGGTGAAGCCCCGGCCGTCCAGCCGGAGCACCGTCCAGGCGCCGGGCAGCACCCGCAGGGCGTGGAAGTATTCCCGGGCCCGCTGCCGCGACTCGAACTCGTCGTCCCGCATCGTCGCCCCGTCAGTCGACGGGGTAGCGGGACTGGAAGTCGAGCCGCGCGTCGGCCTCCTCGGCGATCCGGGCCAGTACGTCGTCCAGGGCCAGGAACGCCGCCCAGCGCTGCTGCCCACTGACCGTGGCCAGCCGATCCACGACCCGGTTTTCCAGCTCGGCTTCGCGTCGGCCCTTCCAGACCTTGTCGGCGAGGCTGACCAGCAACTCCTCGATCGTCACGTCCGGGGAGTCCCAGCGGGCATGGCTGGCGGCGAACCGGGCCAGGGCCGGCGGGACTCCGTACCCGATCAGCAGCTCGCGGCCGGCGGGCTCGTGCCGCGAGCCGGGCCCGGAGAGTTCTTCGGGATGGCGGGTCTTGCCGATGTCGTGGGTGGCCGCGCCGAAGCGCACCGCCCGGTCGTCGACGACGAGGTCGGGATAGTCCTGGCCGAGCCAGTCGAGCAGTTGGGCCGCGACGTCGTGCACCGCGCGCAGGTGTGCGGCCAGCCGGGCCGGGGCGTTCGACCTGAGCAGCAGCTCGGCGGCCTCCGGCGGGAGCGGGCGCAGCGGTGGCGTGCCGGGATCGGCGAGGGCGCGGTGCAGCGCGGTGGCGGTCACGACGATCAAGGGTAGCCACGAGACGGGGCCGCCGTCGGCGAGTTTCCGGCGGAGCCGCCCGGCCGCCGCCCGGCATACCCCCGCTGACCGCCACGCCCGCTGACACCGCCACGCCCCCTGCCCGCCGACCCGGACCGGCGGAACAGGGGGCGTGGGGCACCGGAGCTGGGCGGGCCGAGCCTTGCCGGGGGGACGCAGCTCGGTGACCGCCGACCTCCCCCCAGGTCAGGGGAGAACGGGGGAGGTGGGCAGCGCGGTGGTGAATGCGGTCCAGGCGGCCGGGGCGAAGGTCAGCACCGGGCCGGCGGTGTCCTTGGAGTCGCGGACGGCCACGACGTCGTCGGCGGCCCCGGCGAGCAGGGCGTACTCGACGCAGGCGCCCTGGTCTCCGCTGTGGCTGCTCTTGCGCCAGGGGGCTCGGCCGAGCAGGTCGGTCGTCTCCGGTGACATGTCACAGTCCTTTCAGGAGGCGGTTGATGGTGTCGCGGCTTTCCGCGGGACTCAGCGCGACGGCCCGCAGGTGTTCCATGATCTTCGCGCAGGTGCGCAGGTCGTGCGGCCGGTCGAGGATCAGTTGACCGGCGACGGTCTCCACCGAGGCGAGGGTCGGGTCCTCCGGGTCGGCGAATTCGAGGATGTGCAGGGAACCACGGGTACCGCGGTGGTAGCCCGCCTTGAGCGGGATGACCTGGATGGTCACGTTCGGCAGTTCGGACATCTTGAGCAGGCTCTTGAGCTGTGCCGCCATCACGGCCTCGCCGCCGACCGGGCGGAGCAGGGCGCCCTCGTCCACGATGGCGTCGAAGATCGGCGGGTCGGTCTCCTTCAGCCGCTCCTGCCGGCCGATCCGGATCTGCACCCGCTGCTCCACCTCCTCGTCGCCGAGGGTGTGCGGACCGCCCCGCATGATCGCCCGGATGTACTCCGTGGTCTGGAGCAGACCCGGCACGACCGACGGCTCGAAGTTCGCGATCGCGGTGGCCTCCGCCTCGACCGCGATGAAGTCGATGGTGCGGCGGTCCAGGATGTAGGAGTAGGAGACCCACCAGCCCGGCTTCCGGGCCTCCTTGGCGAGCTGCACCATGTCCGTCAGCTCGCTCTCCGGCCGCTTGTAGAGGGTGAGCAGGGCGCGTACCGAGGCCGGGCTGACCATCGTCTGCGCGTTCTCGTACCGGGAGAGCGTGCTGCGGGTGCTGTTGATCTCGTCAGCGGCCTGTTCGAGGGTGAACCCGGCCGCCTCGCGGGCATGGCGCAGGGCGATACCGAGGCGGCGAGCGCCAAACGACTTCGGAGCCATGCATCGATCCTGTCACATGGAACTGGGAATGCGTGCGTGAGAGAAGGTACGTGAGAGTTGCATTCACGCGCTCGCAGCGGCAATCTGTCATCACGTCCTCACCGCCGGTGGTCGTGTCGACGGTGGCTGTGGGTGACCGAAGGGGAATGAGGCGCACGGCGATCGGACCTTCCCGTACCCGATCGCCGTGTCCCTCCCGCCAGCAAGCGGACCTGGAGGTGACAGATGACCGCGACCCCGTGCTGGCCTCGGGTTTCCCGATGCCGCTGGTGTGCGCGACCCGTGTTGCGGGACAACGAGGGCGCGTGGATCCACGCCGACCTGGCCCACGTGTGCCGGGACCGGTGGGGCGGGTGAGCCGGAGGCGGCTCGCCGTGCCCTCTGACCGGCACGGACTTCGGAGTGATCGCGGGCGGGGAAGCCACCCGCGATGGTGGCCGGGGCGGTCACGGTGACCCGGTTCCTCGTGGTGCTCACCGACGTACGGCCGCTGACCAGGGATGGCCGGGACGAGCGGATCGAGCCGGAACGCCGCCGCCAGGTCGTCGGCGCCACCAGCCGGGAGGCCGCCGACCGGATCGCCGCCGCCTTCGCGGCGCTGGGCATGGTGCGGGCGGGACGACAGCGGGTCAAGGTACTCGCGGTCGGCCGACGACGATCCCTGGTCGGCTGAGCCGCCGACCGCCGGTCGGGTTGCTGGCCAGCCGCCCGGAGGCGAGCGGCCAGCCGCGCCGAGCTGAGGGTGCCTGAGTTGGGCGGCCAGGCGCGCCGAGCTGAGGTGCCTGAGCTGAGCGGTCAGGTGCCCGGGGTGAGGCGGTGGAGCCGGAACCAGCAGCGGCGGACCAGCAGGCCGACCTCGGCGGCGGCCCGGCTGCGCCACCTGATGATCAGGGTCAGCAGCGGCACGATCGTCGCCGTCGTGCCGATCACCACGACCGCGACCGGCGGATACGGGCCGAGCGTGAAGAGCAGCATGCCGAGCAGCAGCGCGGCGAGCCGCAGCGGTGCGGTGACGAAGGAGAACCGGTAGCGGTTGGCCAGGACCAGCGCGCGGATCGGCGCGGAGAGCCGGTCGAACCGCCAGCGCAGCAGCGCGAGGACGGCCGCCGCGCCGGCCAGCGCCACCAGTACCCCGCTGGCCGCCGCGAGCGTTCGGGACCCGATCGCCTCCTGCAACGTCCCCACCAGGAAGGCGACGAGCAGGAGTACGACGCAGCCGAGATCGGTCAGCAGCCAGAGCGCCCGTCGGGCGTTGAGCGTGGCGGCCCGGATCGCGACCGGATCGGTGGGTACCGTCCGGAGCATCCCGGCCATCGCCGGCGAGGCGCGTACGGCCCGGCCCCGGTCGCTGTCCAGGGTGGCCAGGCCGTGCAGCGCCTGCGGGTCGTCGGGAGCGAGCCGCAACGCCTCCAGGTACGCCGTCCGGGCCCGACGGAACTCGGCCATCCGGCGCTGCACCTTGCCCTCGGCGACGTGCGCCCCGACACTCTCCGGGTCGAGTTCCCTGGCCCGCCTGGTCGCGGCCAGCGCGGCGAGCACCGTCCGGGTACCCCGGCCGCGCAGCAGCGCCTCGGCTCGGGCGATCTCGCTGCGGGCGTCGTCCGGAGCGAGGGACCGGGCCAGCTCGGCGGCGGCGAGTGCCTCGGGGATCCGGCCCAGTTGGCGGAGCGCCAGGGAGCGGTTGCGCTGCAGTTGCGGGTTGTCCGGGGTACGCCGGGCCGCGATGTCGAGCACGGTCAGCATGTCCGCCCAGCGGCTCTCCCGCTGGTAGCAGTAGCCGAGCACCTGGAGGGCGTGACTGTCGCCCGGGTCGGCCCGGAGCACCTCCGTGACCAGCGGGTACGCCGCCTTGACCCGACCGACCTGGGCGAGTTGCAGCGCCCGCTCCAGCAGCGAGTTCCTGCCGTCCGTGCCCATGCCGGTGCTCGTGCCCGTGCCCGTGCCGGTACCCGTGCCGGTACCCGTGCCGGCGCCGGCCTCGGTGGCACCGGCGGTCATCAGAGCAGCTTCCGTCGCTTCAGATAGCTGACCAGGTCGTCGTAGACGCCGCCCTCGTTGGCGAACATCGCCACGTTCCGGGCGGTGGCGAACCACGGCTTGGTGGAGGGACGCACGTCCTTCAACGCCCGGTCGAAGTCGCGCTGCTCGATCATCCGTACCTCGCCGCGCCGGATCGAGTCGGCCATCGCGTACTCGGCGGCCGACTCGCAGAGGTGTGCCAGGTCGGCGCCGGAGAAGTCGTCGGTGGCGGCGACGACCCGGCGTACGTCGATGTTGGCGATCGGCCGGTCCCGCAGGTGGTATTCCAGGATCGAGGTCCGGGCCGGAGCGTCGGGTGGGAGTACCAGGACCACCCGGTCGAGGCGGCCGGGCCGGCGCAGTGCGGGGTCCACGTCCCAGGGCGTGTTGGTGGCGGCCAGCACGAAGACGCCCTCGTTGTTGCCCTCCACGCCGTCGAGTTCGGCGAGCAGTTGGTTGCCGATGGTCCGCATCCCGCTGGAGGTGACCTTGGAGCGCTTGTGCCCGAGCGCGTCGACCTCGTCCAGGAAGAGTACGCACGGCGCGCTGCGCCGGGCGGTCTGGAACAGCTCGTGCAGGTTGCGCTCGGAGTTGCCGATCCACATGTCGAGGACGTCCACGATGGAGAGCGAGATGAACTTGGCCCCCATCTCGCCGGCGATCGCCTTGGCCAGGAACGTCTTGCCGCAGCCGGGCGGGCCGTAGAGCATCAGGCCGCCGCGCAGGCTCTTGCCGTACAACTTGCGCAGTTCGGGGTTGCGCAGCGGGCCGAGGAAGGCCAGCTCCAGTCGCTCCTTGACCTCGGTCATCCCGCCGACGTCGCCGAGCCGGATGGTGGAGACCTCGACGTCGAACATCCGGTCGGCGTCCTTGGTCACCGGCTCGGGCTGGTCTCCGGCGGGCGAGAAGCGCGGCGGTACGACGTCGGCGAGTTCCTGCTCGTAGGCGGCGAGCGGATCGTCGCCCGGCTGGCCCGGTCCGGGCGGCGGGGCCGGTCTCGGTGCTTCCGCTGCCGCTCCGGTGCCGCCGGCCGCTCCGGTGCCGCCGGCCGGTTTGGCGGTGGCCGGGCCCGGCGCGGGGGTACCGGAGCCGGGCGTGGCCGCGCCGCCGCCCAGGGCTCGCTGCATCAGGGCCTGTGCCTGCGGGTCGGCCGGGTTCCTGGCGAGCGCCTGCCCGACGTGCGCGATCGCCTCGGCGGGACGTCCGGCGTCGAGGAGCAGCCCGGCGAGGTGCACCCGCAGCGGAACATCCTCCGGGCTGGCGTTCACCGCGGCGGTCAGGCTGTCGATAACCGAATCGGAACTCACAAGACGAGCAGCCTAGACGGCGGCGGTCACGGGGGCGACACACCGGTAACTCCGGTACCGACGGCCTCTTGAGCGCCGCCACGTCACCGGTTACCGGTTGTGCTCGGCACGTTTACTCCGGTGGAGGTTTCCCGGCGCTGAAAAGGGGTGTGAACCCGTGAGTTCGCCACGCAGAGTAGGGTCACCCGGTGAGCGCACGAGGAGCGACGGCAGCACCGCTGGGCCTCCCGCCGGGCGGGTGTCCGTCGGTGACGCGAACGGCCAACGACGATGCCGACCAGTGATGACGCCGACCAGCGGTGACGCTGACGACCAGTGGTGACGCGAGCGAAAGGTGACCGGAGTGACCACCCCAGGCAAGACCCGCGTGGCCGTCGTCTTCGGCGGTCGCAGTACGGAGCATGCGATCTCCTGCGTCAGCGCCGGCAGCATCCTCGCCGCTCTCGACCCGGACGAATACGACGTGGTCCCGGTCGGCATCACCCGGGCGGGTCAGTGGGTGCTGACCGACGGTGACCCGGCCCGGTTCGCGATCACCGACCGGCGGCTGCCGGAGATCACCGCCGCCGCCGGATCCACCGTGGTGTTGCCGGCCGACCCGACCGGCGACGGTCTGATGGTGCTGGACCCGGCCGAGGGGCCCCAGGCACTCGCCGGAGTCGACGTGGTCTTTCCGGCGCTGCACGGCGCGTACGGCGAGGACGGCACCATCCAGGGGCTGCTGGAGATGGCCGGCATCCCGTACGTCGGTGCGAACGTCTTCGCCTCTGCGGCGGCGATGGACAAGGAGTTCAGCAAGAAGCTGGCGGTCGCCGAGGGCATCCCGGTCGGGCCGTACGTGGTGCTGCGCAGCGGGGTCAGCCTGACCGAGGAGGACAAGGAGCGGCTCGGGCTGCCGGTCTTCGTCAAGCCGTCCCGGGCGGGTTCGTCGGTCGGGATCAGCAAGGTCTCCGACTGGGCGAATCTCGACGACGCCGTCGCGCTGGCCCGGCAGGTCGACCCGAAGGTGCTGGTCGAGGCCGCGATCGTCGGCCGGGAGATCGAGTGCGGGGTGCTGGAGGCCGAGGCCGGTGGTGGCCCGGAGGCGTCCCTGCTGGCCGAGATCCGGGTGGCCGAGCACGACTTCTACGACTTCGACGCGAAGTATCTCGACGCCAGCGACTACGACATCCCGGCCGAGCTGCCCGACCGGGTGACCCGGCAGGTGCAGGAGTACGCCTGCCGTACGTTCACCGCGCTGGACTGCGCCGGTCTGGCCCGGGTCGACTTCTTCGTCACGCCGGAACTGGACGTCTATCTCAACGAGATCAACACCATGCCGGGGTTCACCCCCACCTCGATGTTTCCGCAGATGTGGGCGGCGACCGGGCTGGAGTATCCCAAGCTGGTGAACCGGCTGATCCGGACGGCGCTGCGCCGAGGCACCGGTCTGCATTGACAAACGCCTGTTCGCCGCCCGTCCGGGGACGGTCGGCCGGATCGGAGACGTGGCCTCGGTGTGGTGGCGGTCAGCCATCGGCGTGTGGTGGCGGTCAGCCCTCGGCACAGCCGGTCGGCACGTCCGGCACCGACGGTACCGAGGCGACCAGGGTCTCCGAGACCGGCGCCGCCCACTGCACCGACTGCTCCTGCCCGGCCGGCACGCTGAGCCGGACCGGCACCTCACGGTCCACAGTGGTCAACACCAGACCGCCGTCGCGGTGTTCGGTGAGCCAGCAGACCTTGTTGACCATCCAGAGGTCGGCGACCGCCGGAACGGCCGGCCGGTCCACTCCGCAGGCGAGGGTGACGGCCGGGTCGCCGTACGCGGCGTTCTGCTCGGGGCCGGCGGTGACCGGCCGCTGGCCGAGGTCGCGGAGGGTGGCCGGCATCCGGGACAGCAGGGCCCGGCAGACCGTGGCCGGCCGTTCGGCCAGCTCCCGGGCGGCCATCTGCACCGGCGTGGTCACCTGGGGCGCGGCCGAGGTCGGCGTCGCGGCGGGCTTCTCGACCGGGTCCGGGCTGAGCTGGCCGAAGACGAGTATCGCGACGAGGGCGGTCAGCGGCAGGGCGACCACCGTCGCCCAGATCGCCGCCTGTCGGGTGGTCCGGTCCGGCCCGGCCCCGCTCGGCCGGTCCGCCGGCCCGATCGCCCCCGCCTCCGGCGGTGAGTCGGCCGCCTCCGACGGTGAGTCGGCCGCCTCCGACGGTGAGTCGGCCGCCTCCGACGGTGAGTCGGCCGAGTCGGCCGCCTTCGGCGGTGAGTCGGCCCCTTCCGGTTGTGCACCAACCACGTCCGGTGTCCGCACCACTTACAACCGGACCACGGAGCAGGTCAGCGTGCGGGTGATGCCGGGCACCAACTGCACCTTGCTGACGATCATCTTGCCCAGCTCGTCGACGGTGTGTGCCTCGGTGAGCACGACCACGTCGTACGGGCCGGTGACGGCGTCGACGCGGACGACTCCGGGAATATCCGAGATGTGCGCGGCCACGTCACGTGCCCTTCCGACCTCTGTCTGGATGAGGATGTACGCCTGGACCACGACCCGCCTCCCGTCCGCCGCCGAGCGGCTAGACCGTGAAAATACCGTACGGAGCAGGTCGTATCCCGATCGGTGGTCGGAGGAGACACGATGAGCGATCGAATCGGCCGGGCCGGTGCGGGGGCGGTGCCGGATCCGGAGGTACCCGGAATCCGGTGGCCGAGACCGGCGACGAGCCCGGCCGGGCCGGCGGCCGAGCGCCGTGCCGCCCCGCCCCCGGGGAGCCCAAGTGCCCGGAGGTCGGTGTGAGCGTCGCGCGGGCCGGCGAGTTCGGCCTGATCGCCCGGGTCACCGCCCGGCTCGCCACCGGACACGCCACGCTGCTCGGGCCCGGCGACGACGCGGCGGTGGTGCACGCCCCCGACGGCCGGGTGGTCGCCTCCACCGACGTACTGGTCGAAGGGCGGCACTTCCGCCGGGACTGGGCGTCCGCGGTGGACATCGGACATCGGGCCGCGGCGGCGAACCTGGCCGACGTGGCGGCGATGGGCGCGGCGCCGACCGCGCTGCTCGTCGCGCTCTGCATGCCGCCCGACCTGGAGGCGCAGTGGGCGGAGGAGCTGGCCGACGGCCTGGCCGCGGAGGCGGCCCGGGTCGGGGCGGGTGTGGTCGGCGGGGACATGTCGGCCAGTCCCACCCTGACCATCGCGGTGACCGCCCTCGGCGACCTGGGCGGGCAGCCCCCGGTGACGCGCAGCGGGGCGCGGGCCGGTGACGTGGTCGCGCTCGCCGGCCGGCTCGGGTACGCCGCGGCCGGCTACACCGTGCTGTCGCGCGGGTTCCGCACCCCGAAGATACTGGTCGAGGCGTACCGGCGGCCCGAGGTGCCGTACGGGGCGGGGCCGTCGGCGGCCCGGTTCGGCGCCACCGCCATGATCGACGTCTCGGACGGGCTGCTCGCCGACCTCGGTCACGTGGCGACGGCCAGCCGGGTCGGCATCGACCTGCTCGGCAACGCGTTCGAGGTGCCGGAGCAGATGCGGGACGCCGCGCACGCGCTCGGGGTGGATCCGCTGGCCTGGGTACTCGGCGGTGGCGACGACCACGCGCTGGTGGCGACGTTCCCGGAGGACCTGCCGCTGCCGGGCGGCTTCCGGCTGATCGGTCACGTGGTGCACGGCGCCGGGGTGACCGTGGACGGCCGGGCCTACAAGGGGTCGGGCGGCTGGGAACACTTCCGCTGACCGCTGACCGCTGACCGGTCGGTGGAGGTGCGGGCGAGGGTCGTACCCTTCACCGGGTGAGTGAGCTGGACATCCGCGTCGTCCCCTACGACTCCCCGGTCGCCCGGGAGCTGGTCGGCGCCGCACTGGCAGACCTGGCGCAGCGGTACGGCGGCAGCGAGGGCGACGAGACACCCGTGGCGGCGAACGAGTTCGAGCCGCCGGTCGGGGCGTTCCTGGTGGCGTACCTGGACGACGCGCCGATCGGCTGCGCCGGGTGGCGTACCCACGGCGACAGCGGCGACGTCGCCGAACTCAAGCGGATGTACGTCTCCCCGACGGCCCGTGGTCGAGGCGTCGCCCGGCGGGTGCTGTCGGCGGTCGAGGGCTCCGCCCGGGAGTACGGTCGGCGCCGGCTGATCCTGGAGTGCGGCGATCGACAGCCCGAGGCGATCGCCCTCTACCAGGGCAACGGCTACGAGCGGATCGCGGACTTCGGCTACTACCGCGACGCGCCGGGAGTCCTCTCGTTCGGCCGCTCGCTCTGACCCCGTCCCGATTCCTTCGAGCCTGTCGGCAGCCGTTATCGGGGCGTGGCCGGGTGGCGGGATCTGGTGCGGACAGCAACAGCCGCCGAAGCACTGCTCCGGCGGCTGTTCGTGCTTACGGGGTGCCCAGGCTCAGGCGCGGGCGACCTTGCCGGCCTTGATGCACGAGGTGCAGACCTTGAGCTTGCGGGTCGTGCCGCCACCCGCCGGGGTACGCACCGACTGGATGTTCGGGTTCCAGCGGCGGTTGGTCCGCCGGTGCGAGTGGGACACGTTGTGGCCGAAGCCGGGCCCCTTGCCACAGATGTCGCACACGCTAGCCACGGGATACTCCTGGATGTGATCGTCGTCAGGTTGCCGGCGGGGTGCTGGCCGGGCAACCTGGCCAGGGTACCCGATGCCCCGGTCGCCGGGCGAATCGGCTCCGCCGCTCCCGGCTTGCGGGCGGCGACGCGGTGGCCGGAGTCGTCCGGCAGTGCCAGCGGGGCGTCAGGGTACGCCAGTAGGCTTCTCGCCGTGCTGGAGACCCTCGACGCCGCGGCCCTGCACCGGTGGTGTGCCGGCGGGTTGGCCGCGCTCAAGCGGCACCAGGACGAGATCAACCAGCTCAACGTCTATCCGGTTCCCGACGGCGACACCGGCACCAACCTGGTGCTCACGATGACCTCCGCCGAGCAGGCGCTCCGGCTCGAACGGGACGATCCAGGCGTCGACGGACAGCCGGCACCCGCCCGGGTGTTGCGGCTGCTGGCCCGGGGCGCGCTGCTCGGTGCCCGGGGCAACTCGGGCGTGATCGTCTCGCAGATCCTGCGCGGCCTGGCCGACGCGCTCGGCGACACTCCCGAGGTGCGGGGGCGGGCGCTCGCGGCGGCGCTGCGGGCGGCCGGCACGGCGGCGTACTCGGCGGTGGCCGAGCCGGTGGAGGGGACCGTACTCAGCGTCCTCACCGCCGCGGCGACCGCCGCCGTACGGGCCGACACCGACGATCTCGCGGCGGTGACCCGGGCCGCCGCGACCGCCGCCGACGAGGCGCTGGCGCGTACCCCGGAGCAGTTGCCGGCGCTGGCCCGGGCCGGCGTGGTGGACGCGGGCGGACGTGGCCTCTGCGTCCTGCTCGACGCGCTGGTCGAGGTGGTCACCGGTGCCGCTCCGGACCGGCCCGAGGCCACCCCGGCACCACCCCGCCGGCCGTTGGAGGCCGCCCGGGAGACCGGCTCGACCGAGTACGCCTACGAGGTGCAGTTCCTGCTCGACGCCGACCTCCCGGCGGTACGCCGACTCCGGGCCGAACTCGCCCGGCTGGGCGACTCGCTGGTGGTGGTCGGGGACGAGGCGGACCCCACCGGCACGTCGACCTGGAACGTGCACGTACACGTCAACGACGTCGGGGCGGCGATCGAGGCCGGCGTGGTGGCCGGCCGGCCGTACCAGATCTCCGTCACCCGCTTCGCGGACCAGCTTCCGGATGTGGCCCCGCCAGCGACGGTGCTGGCGGGCGTGCCCGAGCGGGCGGCGGTGGTGGTCGCGTCCGGTCCCGGGCTCGCCGCGATCTTCGCCGGCGAGGGTGCGACCGTGGTGGACGGCAAGCCGTCCGCCGGGGAGCTGCTCGCGGCGGTCCGGTCGACCGGCGCGTCCCGGGCGGTGGTGCTGCCGAACGACCCGAACACCCAGGCGGTGGCACGGGTGGCGGCCGAGGAGGCACAGCCGTTCGGGATATCGGTGAGCGTGGTGCCGACCCGCTCCCCGGTGCAGGCGCTGGCCGCGCTCGCGGTCCGGGATCCGGCCCGGCGCTTCGCCGACGACGTGATCGCGATGGCCGAGGCGGCCGGCGCCTGCCGGTACGCCGAGGTCTGCCACGCCTCCCGGGAGGCGCTGACGGTTGCCGGCCGCTGCCAGCCGGGCGACGTGCTCGGGCTGGTGGACGGCGAGGTGCACCTGATCGGCGGCGACCTGGTGCAGACCTGCGCCGCGCTGCTCGACCGGATGCTCGGCGGCGGCGGTGAACTGGTCACCCTGCTGCTCGGCGCCGACGCCCCCGACGACCTGGCCGAGGTCCTCCGGACCCACCTGGCCCGGCGCTGGCCCTTCGTCGAGGTGCACCACTACTCCGGTGGCCAACCGTTCTACCCCTTGCTGGTGGGAGTCGAATGACGCTGCCGGGGAAGCCGGACGAGAAGTCGTGCCGGGGCACCCGGACGACGGCGCCGGGGAGACCGACCGGGGGCGCCGGGGAGACCGACCGGGGGCGCCGGGGAGCCGACCGAGGGCGCCGGGGGAGTAGTCGGATGACGGTGCGGGTGGAGGGCCGGATGAGAGCGCTCGTGGGGGGCCGATGACAGCCAACGGATCGACCTCGACTGGGACGGATCAGACCTCGGCCGACGTGGAGACGCCGCTGCGCAAGCTGGTCGGCGAGAAGACGGCGAAGGCGCTCGCCAGCCATCTCGACCTGCACACCGCCGGTGACCTGCTCTACCACTTCCCGCGCCGCTACGACGAGCGGGGCGAGCACACCGACATCCGCTCCCTGGAGGTCGGAGAGCAGGTGACGGTACTCGGCCAGGTGCAGCGTACGGCGGTCCGGCCGATGCGGCAGCGCCGGGGAAACCTGCTGGAGGTGACCGTCGGGGACGGGTCCGGCGGCGTACTGACGCTCACCTTCTTCGGCAACCAGGCGTGGCGGGAGCGGGACCTCAAGCCCGGTCGCTGGGGCATGTTCGCCGGCAAGGTCACCGAGTTCCGGGGCAAGCGGCAGCTCAACGGCCCGGAGTACGTCCTGCTCGGCGACGGCAGCGGCGACGGTGAGCCCGGCAGCGGCGGTGGCGAGGCGAGCGAGGAGATCGAGGAGTTCGCCGGAGCGCTGATCCCGGTCTATCCGGCCGCGGCGGCGGTGCCGACCTGGGTGATCGCCCGGTGCGTCCGGGTGGTAGTGGACACTGTCACCCCGCCGGAGGACCCGCTGCCGGCGACGCTGCGGGCCACCCGCAACCTGGTCGGGCTGGCCACCGCGCTGCGCGAGATCCACCGGCCGGCGAGCAAGGAGGAGCTGTACCGGGCCCGGCACCGGTTGAAGTGGGACGAGGCGTTCGCCCTGCAACTGACCCTGGTGCAGCGCAAGCACCGGGCATCCGCCTGGCCGGCGCAGCCCCGGCCGCGCCGCGAGGACGGCCTGCTGACCGCGTTCGACGCGCGGCTGCCGTACGAGCTGACCGCCGGGCAGCGCGCCGTCGGCGAGGAGGTCGCGGCGGATCTGGGTACCGCGCATCCGATGCACCGGCTGCTCCAGGGTGAGGTCGGTTCCGGCAAGACGGTCTGCGCACTGCGCGCGATGCTCCAGGTGGTCGACGCGGGCGGCCAGGCCGCACTGCTGGCCCCGACCGAGGTACTCGCCGCACAGCACTACCGGGGCATGCTCGACCTGCTCGGCCCGCTCGGCCGGGCCGGCGAGCTGGACGGCGACCCGGACGGTACCCGGCTGGCCCTGGTCACCGGCTCGCTCGGCGCGGCGGCCCGACGGCGGGCCCTGGAGACCGTCGCGGCCGGGGAGGCCGGGATCGTGGTCGGCACACATGCGCTGCTCTACGAGGGCGTCGACTTCGCCGACCTGGGGCTGGTGGTGGTGGACGAGCAGCACCGGTTCGGGGTCGAGCAGCGGGACGCGCTGCGGGCAAAGGCCGAGCAGCCGCCGCACGTGCTGGTGATGACCGCGACCCCGATCCCGCGCACCGTGGCGATGACCGTCTACGGGGACCTGGAGATCTCCACCCTCTCCCAGTTGCCGCGCGGGCGGTCGCCGATCGCCTCGCACGTCGTACCGGCGGCGGAGAAGCCGGCGTACCTGGACCGGGCCTGGCGCCGGCTCCGCGAGGAGGTCGCCGCCGGCCACCAGGCGTACGTGGTCTGCCCGCGCATCGGTGACCAGTCGGCGACCGCCGAGGAGGTCGGCGCGATCGGCGAGGACGGTCGACGTCCCCCACTGGCCGTGGCCGAGGTGGCACCGCTGCTCGCCGACGGCCCGCTGCACGGGCTGCGGATCGGCGTACTGCACGGCCGACTGCCGGCCGACGAGAAGGACTCGGTGATGCGGACCTTCGCGGCCGGCGAACTGGACGTGCTGGTGGCGACCACGGTGATCGAGGTCGGCGTCGACGTGCCGAACGCGACGGTGATGATCGTGCTCGACGCGGACCGGTTCGGCGTCTCCCAACTGCACCAGTTGCGGGGTCGGGTCGGCCGGGGTTCGGCCGCCGGGCTCTGCCTGCTGGTCACCGAGGCCGTGGAGGAGACGCCGGCCCGCGAGCGGCTCGACGCGGTCGCCTCCACCACGGACGGTTTCCGGCTGGCCGAACTCGACCTGGAGCAGCGGCGCGAGGGGGACGTACTCGGGGCGACCCAGTCCGGGCGACGCTCGCACCTGCGGCTGCTCTCGCTGCTGCGTGACAGCGAACTGATCCGGGACGCCCGGGTCGAGGCGGTTGCCCTGGTCGAGGAGGATCCGGAACTGGACCGGCATCCGGCGCTGGCAGCCTCGGTAGCCGCCCTGGTCGACGAGGAACGCGCCGAATACCTGGAGAAGGGCTGACGGTCCGCCGCTCCTCACACCGGCATCACGGTGCGGGCATTACAGGACGGCGGCGTACGCCGGAAAGTGCTGAGGGCGCGCCGACCGTTTCCGGTCGACGCGCCCTCAGGCGGTTGGTTCAGTTGGTGCGGTCGCTACCGATCAGGCGGTGAAGGTCACCCGACGGCGGCGGGCCACGATGTAGAGCACCACACCGGCGGCGAGCAGCAGCACCGCGCCGCCCGCGATGCCACCGGCAGCGGCACCGGTCAGCGGCAGGTCGCCACCGCCGCCGCCACCGCACTCCTCGGGCTGCTCGTACCCGATCGGCTCGCCCTCCAGGCCCTCACCACTGGGGGTGACGGTCAGGCCCTCCTTGGCCGGGAACGAGACGCTGCCGGTCTTGCCCGGCGCGACCGTCAGGGTCTTGGCCTCGCCCTCGTTGGGGGTGAGGACGACGCTGATCTCCGCGTCCGTGGTGTTCTCGAGCGTGATGATCAGCTCGTCACAGGTGGACTCGTAGGTGCCCACCGGCTCGACCGGCTCCGGCGTGGTCGACGGGGTCGGCTCCGGGGTCGGGGTGGCCGGCGGGGTCGGCTCCGGGGTCGGCGTGGCCGGCGGGGTCGGCTCCGGGGTCGGGGTGACCGGCGGGGTCGGCTCCGGGGTGGTCGGCGGAGTGGTGGGCGGGGTGGCGCACTTGCCCTTGTCCTTGGCCTCGACCTTGCGGAACTCCTTGACCACACGGTCCGGGCGCTTCCACTTGGCCTCGACGAGCAGGCTCTTGTCGAGCTGGCCCTTCGACGGAGCCGTACGGGTCTCGGTGCCCGTGAGCGGCGCGCCGCCCTTCGGGTTCATCTCGGCGCCGACCTGGATCTCGCCGACCGCACCGGGCTCGACCCGGATGACCTCAGCCTTGATGTTCTCGCTGTTGCCGACCGTCCACTGGAACTCGTAGTTGTTGCTCCCCTGGACCTTGCAGAAGCTGCCGTAGATCTCGGGGTGGTGGGCGCTGGCCGGGGCGGCAATCGCGACTGCGGCGCCGAGGCCGAGGAACGCGGCCCCAAGAACAGCAGCCGAACGCCGGAGCGACAGCTTAGGACGGATCACGCGTACTCCTGAGAGATGAGGGCGTCATGGTACGACGCGGGTGGGAGGCGAGCGGGGGCGCCATGGGGTGGCGCTCGACCCTGCGAGTACCGCCTCTTCGACGTCGTAGGCCGGCAAGCGGCAGCCGGCACAGCGCACGACCTTAGCGATCGACGTGGTACAGAAACAGCCTTCAGGGTCCTCTAACGATGATGTTGTCAATTCGAGATGATTGATAGACGGGCGGTAGTGAACCTATTTCCCTCGGTGTACGCACCGTGCCTGTTTGTCTGTTGCCGTTCATCGGAAGCGTGTTGCCACCCGGGGCGAACCGGCATCACCGACGCGTCGCGTAGCGTCGCTGTCATGCAGGAGACGTCCACGCAGGAGACGTCGATGCCGGAGACGTCCACGCGGGAGGCGTCAGGATGACCCGGATCGTGGCGGGCGTACTCGGCGGGCGCCGGATCGCCGCTCCGCCCGGCGGGCGTACCCGGCCGACCAGCGACCGGGTACGCGAGGCGTTGTTCAGTGCGATCGAGGCGAGTACGGAGCTGGTCGGCGCGCGCTTCGCCGACCTCTACGCCGGCTCCGGCGCGGTGGGCCTGGAGGCGCTGTCCCGGGGCGCCGCCCAGGTGCTGCTGGTCGAGTTCGATCCCCGGGCCGCCCGCACCATCCGGGAGAACCTCGCCGCGCTGCGCTCGACTCCGGCCAGCCCGGTCGCCGGCAGCGCTCGGCTGGTCACCGGCAAGGTCGCCCAGGTGCTCGGCACCCCGCCCGAGGGCGGCCCCTACGACGTCGTCTTCGCCGACCCGCCGTACGCCGTACCGGATTCGGAGCTGGTGGCGGTGCAGGCCGCGCTGCGCGACCAAGGCTGGCTGGCCCCGGACGCCCTGCTGGTGATCGAGCGGTCCAGCCGGACCGGGGAGCTCGACTGGGTGCAAGGGATCACTGCCCAGCGCAGTCGCCGTTACGGCGAGACCACTCTTTGGTACGGTCGCCGATCGTGAGACGTGCGGTCTGTCCCGGCTCCTTCGATCCGGTCACCAACGGTCACCTCGACATCATCGGCCGGGCGAGCCGGCTCTTCGACGAGGTGATCGTCGGCGTGTTGATCAACGAGTCCAAGCGCGGGCTGTTCACCGTCGACGAGCGGATCGACATGCTTCGCGAGGTGACCGGCTCCTACGGCAATGTCCGGGTGGAGTCGTTCCAGGGTCTGTTGGTCGACTTCTGCCGGGCCCAGCAGGCTGGCGTCGTGGTACGCGGGCTGCGCGCGGTCAGCGACTTCGACTACGAGTTGCAGATGGCCCAGATGAACATCGGGCTGGCCGGCGTCGAGACCCTCTTCATGCCCACCAGCCCGCTGCACTCGTTCCTCTCGTCGAGCCTGGTCAAGGACGTGGCGAAGTGGGGCGGCGACGTCTCGCCGCACGTACCGGACGTGGTCCGCGAGCGGCTGCGGGAGCGGCTGCTCGGCCCGGGCTCCTGACCGACCGGCACCTCCGGGCCACAGCCCTTCCGTCCGCGCGCCGGCCGGCACCAACCCTGATCCGCCGGCCGGCAACAAGGTGATCCGCTGGCCGGCACCGACGCCGATCCGCCGGCACCGACCGGCCGCCGACGGCGAGGCGACGGTGGCGGCGGATCGGCGGCGAGGCGACGGCGGCGGCGATGGCGACGTCCGGGCGTTCCCGTCCTGGTCGGGGCCTTGGCGACGCGCCGTCCCCGGGGCGATCACCGACCGGGTACGGGCCGCACCGCATCATTGGTTGAGCAGCAACCCGGTCCGACGGCCCATCATGTATGTCGACCGAAGCAACGACGGGAGTGAGGTACCGGTGGACCCGCTCGATCGCATAGACGAGATCATCGGCATTGTGGAGACGGCGCGGTCCGTCCCGATGTCCCGCAACAACGCCATGGTCGACCGTGCCGAGATGATCGGCGCCCTCGAGGAACTGCGCGTCGAGCTGCCTGTCGAACTGCGCCGGGCGGCGGCGCTGCTCGAAGAGCGCGACAAGATCATGGACGCCGGCAAGCGTGAGGCGGACCGGATCATCAGCGAGGGCGAGGCGGAGCATGCCCGGCTGGTCTCGGTCAACGAGATCACCGTCTCCGCCGAGCACGAGGGCGCCCGGATCATCGCGGAGGCCCGGGCCGAGGCCCAGCGGCTCCGCGAGGAGGTCGACGACTACGTCGACACCGCGCTGGCCAACTTCGAGCAGTTCCTGACCCGGGCACTCGCCTCCATCGAGCGCGGGCGGGACAAGATGCACGCGCTGCGGGAGATCGGCACGTTCGGCGGGGAGGAGAACGAGCGCCCGCTGCCGTTCTGACCCGTACTGTCCGGATCGGCGGGCGGGGCGGACGCACCCTTCCAGGCCCGGCCAGCTCGCCCCGGTTCGACGCTAAGCCCGCTGCTCAGGTAACCTGTTTCGTCGGCCTCGCACAGGCCGGAGTCTGACTATGCCCAAACATCTGCCGACCCATCTCAACCCCAGGTCGCCGCTGGTCCTCGACACGAGGGAACTGCCGCGCCGACCTGGAGTGTTGCGTACGGTCAGTCGGACGGTGGCGGCACCGGCGGACCTCGGCGTGGAGCTGATCGGCGTGCCGGAGGGCGCGGACCTGAACCTCGACCTGAGGCTCGAGTCGGTGTCCGAGGGCGTACTCGTCTCGGGGACCGTCACCGGTCCGATCCAGGGCGAGTGCGGCCGTTGCCTGTGCCCGATCACGGACTCGCTGGTCGTCCCGATCCAGGAGCTGTACGCCTACGCGCACAGCACCACGGACGAGACGACCGACGAGGACGAGGTGGGCCGGATGCAGGGCGACCTGATCGACCTGGAACCGGCGCTACGGGACGCGGTGGTGCTCGCACTGCCGACCAACCCGGTGTGCCGGGAGGACTGCCCAGGACTGTGCCCCGAGTGCGGGGTGCATTGGGACGAGCTGCCGGCTGAGCACAGCCACCAGCAGGTCGACCCGCGCTGGGCGGGCCTGTCGCAACTGACCCGTCAAGAGGAGTAGGAAGAACCGTGGCCGTCCCCAAGCGCAAGATGTCGCGCAGCAACACCCGGTCCCGCCGGGCGAACTGGAAGACCACCGCGGTCGCGACCGTCGCCTGCCCGCAGTGCAAGTCGCCGAAGCTGCCGCACGCGGCCTGCGGCGTCTGCGGCACCTACAACGGCCGCCAGGTCATCGAGGTCTGACCTCCTGGAGACCGAGTGACGCCACCGACCTCCGGTCGGACGGCGCACCCGCCCTGGCGACTGCCCGGTGCACCGGCTCCCGCCGACGCCGACCGACCCTGGACGGCCGGCGTTCCCGTGGAGCCGGGCACCGTGCGGATCGCCGTCGACCTCCTCGGCGGGGACGAAGCTCCCGCCGTCGTGGTTGACGGCGCTCTGCGGGCGTTCCGCGCTGATCCCGACCTGCGCCTACTGCTCGTCGGCCCCGCCGAGGTGGCCGACGAGCTGATCGCCGTGCTCGGCCCGGCCGACCGCGACCGGATCGCGGTGCTGCCGGTCCGCGACGTCGTCGCGACGAACGGGGATCCCGCCGCGATCGTCCGCTCCGAGAACACCATCCAGGCCGCGGTGGCGGCGGTGCTCGACGGTACGGCCGACGCGGTGGTCTCGGCCGGCGCGACCGGCGCGACCGTCACCGCCGCCGTACTCGGCTTCGGCCGCTGGCCCGGCGTACGCCGGCCCGCGCTGGTCGCCACCCTGCCCGCGCTGGACGGCCCGGTCGTGCTGCTCGACGTCGGCGGCTCCCTGGAGGCCCGGCCGGCCACCCTGGCCCGGCACGCCGTACTCGGTGCGGCATATGCGGCGGTCACCCACGGGGTGCCGGAGCCCCGGGTCGGGCTGCTGTCGATCGGTACCGAACCGGGCAAGGGCGACCGGATCCGCCGAGCCGCCGACCCGGTCCTGGCCGAGCAGGCGCTGCCGGCCGGTGCCCGCTACGTGGGCCTGGTCGAGGGGTACGACGTGGCGTTGGGCAACCGAGCCGACGTCGTCGTCACCGACGGGTTCACCGGAAACGTCCTGCTCAAGGGGATCGAGGGCGCGTATGCGATGGCCGGCGGCCCGCCCGCCAGCGGTGGTCCGCCCCGGGCCGCCACCCTGCTGGGGGTGGCCGGTGCCGTGGTGGTCTGCCACGGTGCGGCCGGGGACGACGACGTCGCGTCGGGCATCGCGCTCGCCGCACACCTGCACCGCCGCCGGACCATCCCGGCGGTGTCCGCGCTGCTCGCCGAGCCCACCACGACCGGTCGGACCACCGACACCGAGGTGCCGGCATGAGCGAGCGAATCAGCCTGCTCAGGGCCCGGCACGTCCACCCTGGGGCGGGGGAGACGGCATGAGCGGACAGCGGCTCACCACCCTCCCCGGGCGCGAGCGCAACGAGCGAATCAGCCAGCCGAGTCGCCCTGGTCGGGGCGGCGGCGGGCGAAGCGAGGAGACGGCATGACCAAGGACAAGCGGCGGCGACCGCCGATCACGCACCTGGAGGCGGCGTTCGGGATCGCCCTCGACCCGGAACTGCTGGAGCGGGCCCTCACCCACCGGTCCTTCGCGTACGAGAACGGTGGCCTGCCGACCAACGAGCGGCTGGAGTTCCTCGGCGACTCGGTACTGGGAGTGGTGATCACCACGGCGCTCTTCCACAACCATCCGGACCTGCCCGAGGGACAGTTGGCGAAGCTGCGGGCCAGCGTGGTCAACATGCGGGCGCTGGCCGACGTCGCCCGGCGGCTCGGCCCGGCCGGGCTCGGACCCTACCTGCTGCTGGGCAAGGGTGAGGAGAGTACCGGCGGGCGGGACAAGGCGAGCATCCTCGCCGACACCCTGGAGGCGCTGCTCGGCGCGATCTACCTCCAGTACGGCCTGGACACCGTCGCCATCGTCATCCACCGGCTCTTCGACCCGCTGATGGCGGAGTCGGCCGGTCGGGGGGCCGCGCTGGACTGGAAGACCAGCCTCCAGGAGCTGACCGCCGCGCTCGGGCTGGGCGTCCCGGAGTACCGGATCGACGAGGCCGGGCCCGACCACGCCAAGACCTTCACCGCCTGGGTGGTGGTGGCCGGCCGGAAGTACGGCGGTGCCGACGGCCGCAGCAAGAAGGAGGCCGAGCAGCGGGCCGCCGAGGCCGCCTGGCGGACCCTCTCCGAGCAGCAGAACGAGACCGTCGCCGTCGACCAGCCCGGTGACCAGCACGTCGACCAGCCCGTTGAGGCGGCCGTCGAGGCGGCACCCGACGGCGTCGGCCCCGTCGTCGAGACCGACCCGGGCCGGCCGGTCGTCGCGGCCTCCGGCGGGCCGGCCGACGCCGACCACCGCAATCCGGGTACGGCCGCCGACGCCGTGCCGAACTGAACGAAGGTGCCGCATGCCTGAGCTGCCAGAGGTGGAGACGGTCCGGGAGGGGCTGTCCCGCTGGGTGACGAGTCGGCGGATCGCGACCGTCGAGGTACGCCATCCGCGCGCCGTACGCCGGTACCTGCCCGGCGCCGAGCACTTCGCCGCGGTGCTCGCCGGACGGACGATCCTGGACGCCCGGCGGCGCGGCAAATACCTGTGGCTGCCGCTGGACAGCGGTGACGCGATCGTCGGACACCTCGGGATGTCCGGGCAGTTGCTGGTCCGGCCGACCGAGGCGGCCGACGAGACCCACCTGCGGATCCGGTTCACCTTCGACGACGGCGGCACCGACCTGCGCTTCGTCGACCAGCGCACCTTCGGCGGCCTGGCGGTCTCCGAGGGCGGCGCGACCCTGCCGGCCGAGATCGCGCACATCGCCCGGGACCCGATGGATCCGGACTTCTCCGACACCGACTTCGTGGCCGCGACCCGGCGGCGGCGTACCGAGGTGAAGCGGGCGCTGCTCGACCAGACCCTGATCTCCGGGGTCGGCAACATCTACGCCGACGAGGCGCTGTGGCGGGCCCGGCTGCACGGCGCCCGACCGACGGAGGCACTCACCGGTCCGGCGATCACCCGACTGCTCGGCCACGTCCGGGACGTGCTCGGCGAGGCGATCAAAGAGGGCGGCACCAGCTTCGACGCGCTCTACGTCAACGTCAACGGCGAGAGCGGCTACTTCGACCGCGAACTGAACGTGTACGGCCGGGAGGGCCTGCCCTGCCGCCGCTGCGGTACGCCGATCCGCCGCGAGGCGTTCATGAACCGGTCGTCGTTCAGCTGCCCCCGCTGCCAGCCCCGCCCCCGAACGGCGGCGCGGCCGACCCGCTGACGCGCCCGTCCGGCTCGACGTGGTGACCGGCTCGGTCAGGGCGGGCAGACGTCCCGGCGTACCCCGAGGTCGCGGTCCTTGCGGATCGAGGTGAGGCCGTAGCCGACCGAGGTGGTGCAGAATTCGGCGGTCGACCCCTGGTACTCGACGTGGAACACCGGCTTCCCCGCCTGGGTGAACGGCACCAGCCGGGCACACTCGGTACGCCGGACGCACTCCTCGTTGACCGCGAAGTCGAAGTACGGCTCCAGCGCCAGTACCTGGTCGATGTCGTTGGCGAGGCCCGGGGCGAGGTGTGCCTGCCGGGCCAACTCGGCGACGCGCCGGTTGAAGGTGAGCTGGTCGTCGAAGGTCAGCGGAAAGCCCGACCGCTGCTGGTAGCCGTCCATCCCGACCGGCAGTACGGCGACGAACCCCTTGCCCCGGCAGAGCCGGAACCGGTCGGCGATTATCGGTTCGAGGACCGACCACTGCCGGATGTCCAGCCACCGGCCGCGCGGCGTACCCGACGGTTGACCCGGCACCCGGGCCGGCGCACCGAGTACGACTGCCGGAAACCGTCCCGCGTCCTGCCGGGACTCCTGGTGGATCCCGACCTCGACGTGGCAGACCAGCCGTCGCCCGTCCGCCCGCAGCCGTCGGGCGGTCTCCAGCGACGTCCGGAAGCCGTCGAGTACGTACACCTGGGCGTCGACGGTGGGATCGAGCTGACCGCTGACCTGCCACTGCCAGCTCGGCGTCGAGCCACCCGGCCACGGTGGCACCGGAGTGGACCGGTCCGGCAGGAGGCGACACCCCTGGGCCGGCAGCAGCAGCGCGACCGCGAGGACCAGTCCGGCGGCCCGGCGTACCCCGGACACCTCAGCCAGCAGCGCTAAGCACGGCCGCGCACCCCCTCGTACCGGCCAACGAGCCAGCCGGTACGAGGGGCACGGCGGCCGGGGAGGTGCCGCCGGAGCCGCAGCACAGCCAATGGCGTCAGAGCAGGTCAGGCGACCGCGCCGAACATCTGGGTCCAGTAGAGCCGGCCGTCGGCCCCGGTGGCCACCCCGACCCCCATCGCCTTGGCGTCGCAGTTGAGGATGTTGGCCCGGTGTCCGGAGCTGTTCATCCAGCCGTCCATCACGGCGGCGGCGTTCTCGTAGCCCATGGCGACGTTCTCACCGATCGGCCGGTCGTAACCGGCCCGCCGGGCACGTTCCACGAAGTCGCTGCCGTCGCTGCCGGTGTGCGACATGTTGGTGTGCTCGCCCTGGTCCTGGCTGTGCAGCCGGGCCGCCTTGGCCAGGTCGGCGTTCACCACCACCGCACCGCAGCCGTTGGCGGCACGCTCCCGGTTGACGATCGCGAGTACCTGCGCCTCCTGGCTGCTTCCCGTCTCGCCCGCCCCGGACCCCGACCGGGCCGGCGTACGCGGCGCGGCCGGGCTGGTCGTCCGGGGCGGCTTCGGCGCGGTGGTGGTGACCTTGGGCTTGGCGGCCGGCCGGGTGGCGGTCGCGGTCGGCGTCGGGGTGGCGGTCGGCTCGGCGGTCCCGGTCGGCTCCGGGGTCGCCAGATCCGTGGACTCCTCCGGGCCGGCCGCCTCGACCGCCGGCTGGCCCTCGCGGTTGCCGGCCGGCGAGCCGGCGAGGCTCGGCGGCAGCAGGGCCGCACCGACGCCGAAGACGCCGAGCAGCGCGGTCACCGCGACACCCAGGCCGACCGGGCCACGCAACCTGGTCGGTCGACGGTGCCGGCCGGAGCCGCCCCGGTCGGCACGTGCGCCGTCGAGCTGGCGGTCGCCGGAGGGTACCCGACGACCCGAGCCGCCGTCGGCGTCCCGGCCCAGCTCGAACGCGCCGAGGTCCGCGGGCTCGTCCGCCCAGCGGGCCGCGGCATGCTCCCGCCGCTCGGTCGGCTCGTCCACCCGGTCGAGCCCGGCCCGTCGCCAGCGCTCGGCGACCTCGTCCACCCAGCCCTCCTCGTCGGGACCCGGGACCCGAGCCGGCTCGTCGGCCCAGCGGGCATCGCCGTGCTGGTCGGCCCGCTCGTCGGGCCAGCGGCCGTCGCCGTGCGGGTTGTCCGGCGCGTCGGGCCAGCCGGGGTGCCCGCCGGGACGGGAGGGATCATCCGGATGACCGGCGCGGGCGGCCGGGTAGGCAGCACCGTTGTCGGGAAGGCTGTCGCCGCCGTCCTCCCACTCGGTCTGCTCGCTCCACCCCTGCACGCTGCGCCTCCGTTGCTTCCGGATCCCGGTTTTGCCTGGTCGCTGACCGTGCGGACGCTACGCGGGCCCACCAGCCGGGGGCAACGTGGCTAAGGAAGATATAAGGGGGGACCCGCCGGCGGGATTGTGCTGCTGGCCAGGGGTGACGTCGATCCGGACATCGATGGGGGATAGACTTCCGTCGTCCGGACAGTGCCTTGGTTCGTGCCTGCGCGGCAAGCCCTCGGTCAGCGAGTGGTTGACGGCACAGGTGGCCTGTGCCCCGGTGAAACTTGACTCAGCCGGGACATCGGCACACTATGTAAGTGTCGCCAGTCGCGCCCGACCATGCCCGCGTTTGCCTGCGGGCGGGTAGTCGCGTACGAGTTGGGCGCGCGTTGGCCGGCTTTCCGGCAGCGCATTACAAGGAGACGATATGGCGAAGGCCCTCTACGGCCACGTTGGTGCGGCGCCTGACCGGCGCCTCCTCGACGAGGTCACCCGACTGCGTGCCAGGGTTCAGGCACTGGAGTTCGAGACGACGCGGTTGCGTGCCGAGAACGATCGGCTCGCGGCGGCGGCTGCCGAGGCAGACGATCTGCTGCGGCTGGCCGAGCCCGCGCTGACCTGAGCTCCGGGCGTCGGGCAACCGGCGCCCCGCCTGACAACTGAATCGCACCAGAAAAAGCGCGCCGACACATCTGTGGCGGCGCGCAGTTCTGTTTCCCCGGGTACGCCCGTTCCCCGGGTACGCCCGTTCCCCGGGTACGCCTCCCGCCGGTCCCGTCCCCGCCCGGTGGGAGTACGGCGCCCGGTGGGAGTACGGCGGCCGGTCGTGTCCTACCCGGGCTTCGGAGCACCGGATACGCTGGTCGCTGCGTGCCGCGTCGAGCAGGACGACCGCCCCCGGGTTACCCTGCGGGTTGACCAGGCTCCCGCCGCCGGGGGCACAATCTCCGCCGAGTTCGGGCGCGGCCGAGCGGCTGACGAGCGGTCGGGGCGGTACCGGACCGGGAGCGGGACGGACCGGGAAGCGTCGAGTCTGCCCGGCGGTCGCGCCGGACGAGGATCGGGAACGTGTATCTCAAGAGCCTGACGGTGAAGGGCTTCAAGTCCTTCGCCTCCAGCACGACCTTCAAGCTGGAGCCGGGGATCACCTGCGTGGTGGGTCCCAACGGCTCGGGCAAGTCGAACGTCGTCGACGCGATCGCCTGGGTACTCGGCGAGCACAGCGCGAAGGCGCTGCGTGGCGGCAAGATGGAGGACGTGATCTTCGCCGGTACCGCCGGCCGGGCACCGCTGGGTCGGGCCGAGGTCACCCTGACGATCGACAACACCGACGGCGCGCTGCCGATCGACTACACCGAGGTGTCGATCACCCGCCGGATGTTCCGGTCCGGCGAGAGCGAATACGAGATCAACGGCGACTCCTGCCGGCTCCTCGACATCCAGGAACTCCTCTCCGACTCCGGCATCGGCCGGGAGATGCACGTGATCGTCGGGCAGGGCCAGCTCGACGCCGTACTGCACGCGAAGCCGGAGGACCGGCGGGCCTTCATCGAGGAGGCGGCGGGGGTACTCAAGCATCGCAAGCGCAAGGAGAAGGCGCTGCGCAAGCTCGACGCGATGCAGGTCAACCTGAACCGGCTGACCGATCTGACCGCCGAGCTGCGCCGCCAGCTCAAGCCGCTGGGCCGGCAGGCCGAGGTGGCCCGACGGGCCCAGGGGATCCAGGCCGACCTGCGGGACGCCCGGCTGCGGCTGCTCGCCGACGACCTGGCCACGCTCCGCTCGACGCTGGACAAGGAGATCGCCGACGAGGCGGCCCTGCGGCAGCGCCGCGAGCAGGTCGAGGCGGAACACGCCGAGGTGCAGTCCCGGCTCGCCGAGTTGGAGGAGGCGCTCGCCGAGGACGCCCCGCTGCTGGCCCGGGCCCAGGACACCTGGTATCGGCTCTCCGCGCTCACCGAGCGGTTCCGCTCGACAGAGCAACTCGCGCGGGAGCGGCTGCGGCACCTGAGTACCACGCCGGACGACGAGCGGCCGGGACGGGACCCCGAGCGGTTGGAAGCCGAGGCCGAGGAGGTGCGGGCGCACGAGGAGGAGCTGCGCGCCGCGCTCACCGAGGACCAGATCCGGCTGGCCGAGGCGGTGGAGAGCCGCCAGCAGCTCGAACGGCAGCTCGCCGAGGCCGAACGCGCGCTGGTGGCGGCCGCGAAGGCGATTGCCGACCGGCGCGAGGGGCTGGCGAAGCTGACCGGGCAGGTCAACTCGGCGCGGGCGCGTACCGGGTCGGCGGCCGAGGAGATCGAACGGCTCGCCGCCGCGCACGCCGACGCGCAGGTGCGGGCGGAGCAGAGTCAGAACGAGCTGGACGCCGTCGCCGAGCAGTCCTCGGAGGCGGATCGGGACAACGCCGAGCTGGACGCCCGGCACGCCGAGGCGGTCGCCGCGCAGGAGGAGGCGGCGGCGCGGGTGCGTACCCTCTCCGATGCCGAACGGGCGGCGGAGAAGGACGCGGCGACCTGGAAGGCCCGGGAAGAGGCGCTGGCGATGGGGCTGCGCCGCAAGGACGGCGCCGGGGCGCTGCTGGCCCGCGCCGACCAGGTACCGGGACTGCTGGGCAGCCTGGCCGGGATGCTGACCGTCGCGCCCGGGCACGAGGCGGCGCTGGCCGCCGCGCTCGGCTCGCTGGCCGACGCCGTGGCGGTGGCCGGGGTGGACGAGGCGGCCGAGGCGATGCGGTGGCTGAAGATCCAGGACGCCGGCCGGGCCGAGCTGCTGGTCGGCGGCCACGCCGGACCGGGCATGATCGGCTCGCCGGACGCACTCCGCCCCGCCCTGCCGGCCGGGGCGCGCTGGGCGCCGGACCTGGTCGGCTGCCCCGACGAGGTACGCCCGGCGGTGCACCGGGCGCTCCGCGACGTCGTACTCGTCGACACGCTGGAGGCCGCGACCAAGCTGGTGGCCGGCAACCCCGAGCTGCGTGCGGTGACCGCCGACGGTGACGTGGTCGGCGGCTACGCGGCGGCCGGCGGCTCGGCCAAGGCACCGAGCTTCCTGGAGGTGCAGGCCGCCGTCGAGGAGGCCCGGACCAACCGGGTCGCCGCCGAGCAGACCATCGCCGAGCTGCGCGAACAGCTCGGCGAGGCCCGCGAGGAGGTGGCCGAGCGCAAGCAGGAGGTGGCCGCCGCCGCAGCCGTGAAGCGGGACGCGGAGGGGCAGCGCAACGCCGCCGCCCGCCGGCTCGCCGAGCTGGGCGCCGCCGCCCGGTCGGCCAAGGCCGAGATGGACCGGCTGGCCGAGTCGCGGGGCCGCGCCGAGCAGGCCCGGGAGCACGATCTCGCCGGCCTGGCCGAACTGGAGGAGCGGCTCAGCCTGGCCGAGGCGACCCCGATCGACGCCGACCCGTCCACCGAGGAGCGGGACGAGTTGGCCGCGTACCTGCCGCAGGCGCGGCAGAACGAGATGGAGGTCCGGCTCGCGGTGCGTACCGCCGAGGAGCGGGTCGCCTCGATCGCCGGCCGCGCCGACTCGCTGGCCCGGCAGGCCGCCGCCGAGCGGGCCGCCCGGGAGCGGGCCGCCGCCCGGCGGGCCGCCCGGGCCCGGGGCGCCGGTATCGCCCGGGCCGTCGAGTTCGGCGCCCGGGAGGCGCTGACCAGGCTCGCGGTGTCACTGGCCGCAGCCGAGCAGACCCGGGACGCCGTCGCGGCGGCCCGGTCCGCCCGGGAGGCCGAACTCCAGGAGGTACGCGGCGCGGCCAAGCGGCTCGGCGCCGACCTGGAGCGGCTGACCAGCGCGGTACACCGGGACGAGGTGGCCCGGGCCGAGCAGCGGCTGCGGATCGAGCAGTTGGAGGCGAAGGCGGCCGAGGACTTCGGGCTGGACGTGGAGACGCTGATCTCCGAGTACGGTCCGCAGCAGCCGGTCCCGCCCAGCCAGGCCGAGATCGCCGCCGCCGAGAAGGACGACCGGTCGGCCCCCGAACCGGTGCCGTTCGAGCGGCCGGTGCAGGAGAAGCGGGCCGCCAAGGCGGAACGCGAACTGGCCCTGCTCGGCAAGGTCAACCCGCTGGCCCTGGAGGAGTTCGCCGCCCTGGAGGAGCGCTACAAGTTCCTCTCCGAGCAGCTCGAAGACCTGAAGGCGACCCGCCGGGACCTGCTCACCGTGGTCAAGGACGTGGACGACCGGATCCTGGAGGTCTTCGCCAGCGCCTACCACGACACCGCCCGGGAGTTCGAGCAGGTCTTCACCGTGCTCTTCCCCGGCGGCGAGGGGCGGTTGGTGCTCACCGACCCGGAGGACCTGCTCACCACCGGCGTCGAGGTCGAGGCCCGCCCGCCGGGCAAGAAGATCAAGCGGCTGTCGCTGCTCTCCGGCGGCGAGCGGTCGCTGACCGCCGTCGCGATGCTGGTGGCGATCTTCCGGGCCCGACCCAGTCCGTTCTACATCATGGACGAGGTCGAGGCGGCGCTCGACGACGTCAACCTGGGCCGGCTGATCACCCTGATGGCCCAGTTGCGGGAGAAGAGCCAGCTCATCGTCGTCACCCACCAGAAGCGCACGATGGAGGTCGCCGACGCCCTGTACGGCGTGACCATGCGCAGCGGCGTGACCCAGGTGATCAGCCAACGGCTCAGCAACGAGGAGGACTGAATGGCCCGGCGGGAACGCCCGACCGCCCTGCTGGTGGATCTGGACGGGGTGTTGCGGCGGTGGGACCCGGAGAGCACCGCCGCCGTCGAGCGCCGGTACGGGCTGCCGGCCGGCGCGCTCTACGACACCGCGATGCAGTCGTCGCTGCTGCAACCGGCGGTCACCGGGCAACTCAGTCACGCCGACTGGCTGGCCGGGATCGCCGACGCGCTCGCCGAGCCGGCCGGTGGGCCGGACCGGGCCCGGGCGGCGGTGCAGGAGTGGCAGGCCGACCGGGGCACCGTGGACCCGGAGGTACTCGGCTTCGTCCGCGAGGTGCGGGCGGCCGGGATCCGGGTCGGACTGGCCACCAACGCCACCGACCTGCTCGACGCCGACCTGGCGCTGCTCGGGCTGACCGACGAGGTGGACGTGGTGGTCAACTCGTCCGAGCTGGGCGTCTCCAAGCCGTCGAAGGAATACTTCCAGCGGGCCTGTCTGGCCGTCGGCGTCCCGCCGGCCCAGGTGCTCTTCGTCGACGACTCGGACCGGTCGGTTCGGGGGGCCCGGGTGGCCGGGCTGTCGGCGTACCGGTGGAGCGGGGCGGAGGACCTGCGCTACCTGCGCGCCGCGCTGGCCCGGTGAGCGGCCCCGTTCGGCGGGTACCCAGGCGGTGGCGGCTGCCCGGTATCGTCGTCCGCTGTGGCCTCGCCTAAGCGTCTCGTGCTCGTCGGCGCCGCCCTCGCCCTGGTGCTGGTGGTCGGCCTGACCACGGTCGTCGGGCTGACGATCCGGCGCAACGCCCGGTACGGGACCGTCCTGGACCGGCAGGCGACTTCGGCCACAGTGGAGTCGGGAGACCGCTTCTCGGTCCGGGTCTCGGACCGGGGCGCCTCGGTCGGCGACAACTGGAGCGCCACCGCCGAGCCGGCTAACCTGGTGACGCTGGTCGAGGACGAGCTGATCTCCGACAGCCTGAGGGACCGGATTTTCGGGCCGGCGGCCGGGGGCGGCGGCGGCAACCGCTACTTCCTGTTCGACGCCCGGCGTTCCGGACAGGTCGCGATCACCCTGACGAACTGCTTCCAGGGCTGCGGGAACGAGGCGGCCAGGGCGGCGTCGGAGACGGTCACCTGGACGGTGACCGTCTCCTGAGCGCCCCGGCGATGACGGTCTGCTGAGCGCTTCGGCGGTGGCGGTCTGCTGAGCGCCTCGACGGTGACGGTTTCCTGAGCGCTTCGGCGGTGAGGGTCTGCTGAGCGCTTCGGCGGTGAGGGTCTGGTGAGCGCGCCGGCGCCTCAGTCTGCGGCGGCTGCGCCGGCTCGGCGGCGGGCCGCCACCAGCAGGGCCACGTTCTCCAGCCAGCGGGCCACCGTCTCGTCGTGATTGGGCCCACGGTCCGACACCTCGACGCTGTTCGCGGCGGCCAGCCAGGTCGCGGCGAGCGCCGCCTGCTCCGGGGTCGGCAGCGGCTCCGGCAGGGTACCGGCGAAACCGGTGCCACCCCGCCGGACCACCTCGGCGAGGAAGGTCAGCGACCGGGGCTGGGTGCCGAGCCGGTCCGCGGCCAGCGCGGCGGCGACGGTCGCGTCCCCGCCCGGCGGCCGGCCGACCCGCAGCCGGGCCACCAGCTCGGCCGGTACGTCGACGCGCCGCAGTTCGTCCTCGTCGGTCCTCGGGTAGGTCATCGCAGCACTCCTCACCCGGGCAGCCGGACGCTGGTGAACTCGGTCGGTACGCCGTTGCCGATGGAGCCGAGCCGACCGTTGACGAAGTCGTCCTCGTCGACCCAGACGGTGTAGCCCCACGGGTTGTAGACCTGGAGCCTGTCGCCCTCGTGGCCGATGATCAGCATCTGGTGCCCGCCGCTGTCGTCGTGGCTGGAGAAGGGCACGGCGTGCCCCTCGTCCACCGCCCGCTCGATCTCCGGCAGCACCGCGCGGCGCTCGTCGCTGTTGTCCACGTCCCGGTTCTCGTAGTCCGCGCCGGTGCGGGCGCCGATCTCCTGGTCGGCGACGGTCGCCGACTGGTCGTTGGTCATCCCGTCGCTGCCCAGCAGCGGTAGCTCCTGGAGCCAGGAGCGCTCGCCGTCGTACACCCGGACCTGCTCGTCGCGGAGCCGCTCGGCGAACGCGGCACCGTTGTCGTACGCCGGGTCGCCCGGGTGGCCGCCGGTGGTGAGCTGCAACGCGTAGAGCGGGTCCACCTGGGCCCGGGCGGTGACCGTGGAGGAGGCGACACAGGTCGGGTGTTGCCCCTGCGTCCACTCCGCGCCGTCGAACGTCGTGGGCTGCTGCCCGGCCGCCAGGCCGCCCGCGCCCAGCGGGTTGAGATGTTCCCGCAGCCAGGCCGGGTCGTCGCCGTACGGGCCGATCAGCCGGTTGAACTCGGTGATCCGGTCGATGTCGTGGCCGGCGGCCAGGGCGCGCATCAGGTAGGCCCGGTGCTCCGGGCTGCCCGCCGAGGCGAGCAGTTGCTCCATCCGGGCCCGGTCCGCCTCGCCCATCCCGGCGAGCCGGTCGGCCGCCCGGTCCGCCATCGCGGCGGAGAGGACGGCCGTGTCGACGCTGTCGCCGGTGCTGCCGGCGTCGGCCAGCAGCAGTTCGTCCAGTGCGGACAGCGGTGAGTCGGCCAACCGCTGCAACCGGGCCTGCGACGCGAGGTCGTGGAAGGTGCTGCTCGCCTCGCGGGACGCCTCCGCGACCGCGGTGTGCGCCCCGACCCGCTCCGCCATCCCGCTCTTGGCCAACTGGTGGGCCCGGTGCATCGTGTCGCCGTCGTAGTTGAGCGGGTCGATGAAGGGGCCGGCCGTGATCTCCTCGGTCAGCTCGTACGCCTCGCGCAGCGGAGCCAGGGCGGCGCTGTCCCGCGACTTTCCGCCCTCGAGGGCGGCGGACAGCCCGCGCAGGCCCTGCGCGACCTTGCCCAGCACCTCGACCCCGCGCTCCAGCCCGCGTTCGGCGGCGGCGAGGGCGTCTCCGGCCGCGACGTGGGTGTCTCCGGCCCAGATCGTTGGCAGCGTCGTGCGCCGCAGCCGGCCGACCGCCATCAGCGCGGCGTCGAGGCGCTGCTCCGCCCGGGTGTAGTCGCCGGCAAGGTTGTCCAGGGTGGACGGTGTACCGGTCGGTCCGGCGACCTGTAGGGCGTCCCGGAGGGAGTAGTGCAGGGCGCCGGCGTTCCAGATGCCGTTCTGCTCCCCGACGTCGCGCTGGAGCTCCTTCAGCCGGGGCAGCGGCGTGTTGTCGTCGGCCATCAGCCTGCCCCACCCATCCGGGTCTTGGCGTTCTCGTCGGACCGGTCGTAGTTGTCGGCCGCCTGCTCCATCGCCTCGGCGAGCTGGCGCAGCGCCTCGGCGAGGCAGCCCAGTTCGGTGCGCCACGCCTTGGCGACGCTCTGATAGCCGTCGTGGCTGCCGTACTGGTCGAAGGCGAAGCCCAGTACTGTCTGGCCCTCGGTGTTCCCGGTGGCCTGGACCGCCTCGCCGACCACCTCCGCCGCCTCGTCGCGGAGTTGTTTCGCCGCCGTCCGCAACGCGGCGGTGTCCACCCGCACCATCTGCCAGCCTTCCCTCGCTTCTGCCCGGCACCTTATTGGCTCAGGGCGAACTTCGGAGCCCGTGTGCCGTGGCTGTGGATAACTCCGGTCCACTCGAGCCACTCGGGCTGGTCGGACTACTCGGGTCTGGTCGGACTACTCGCCGGTCGTACCGTCGAGGCGCTCGCGGATCAGGTCGGCGTGGCCGTTGTGCCGGGCGTACTCCTCGATCATGTGCAGGTAGACCCAGCGCAGGCTGACGTCCTTGCCGCGCGGGCTGACGAAGGTGTCGTCAAGCTCGCGGCCGGCGACGGCCTGCCGGCCGAGTTCGACCTCCTCCCGGAAGATGGCGAAGTCGGCCACCGGATCGGCGTCGGCGACATCCTCCAGGTCGCGGTCCGGCTGCTCCGGGATGGCGTACAGCGACGGTACGTCGAGCCGGGCGAACTGCTGCCGGAACCAGTACCGCTCGTTGTCGGCGCAGTGCCGGACCAGGCCGAGCAGGGTCAGCCCGGAGGGTTCGACGCTGGCGGTGCGGAGCTGTTCGGCGGTCAGCCCGGCGCACTTGGTCAGCAGGGTCTGCCGGTGGAAGTCGAGCCAGCCGTCCAACATGGTGCGCTCGTCGGCGACCACTGGTGCGCGGTGCCGCTCGACATCGGGTGCGGTCCAGGTCATCGCCACATAATCGCATGATCACCCGCCCACCCCGCCCGCTGGCGCCCCCGGCGCAAGGGCGTCAAGATTCTTGGCGAATTGTGGCTCGCTGCGAACCACAATTCGCCAAGAATCTTGGGTCGCACTTTCAGCCGGGTACTGCCGCGACCACCTTGCGGAGGCTGCGTAGGCAGAGGTCCAGGGCGCGGTGCTTGGAGACGCCGTGCTCCCGGGTGTGCTGCCACGCGGCGTAGAGCGTCGACCAGAGCACCTGCTGGACCCAGATCGGGTCGAGGGCCGGGTCGAGGGTGCCCTCGGCGTGACCGCGCTCGACGAGCCGGATCAGCGCCTTGTCCGCCTCGCTGCACTCCTCCCAGGCCGTGGTGTTGACCAGTTCCGGCTGGGAGAAGACGCACATCAGGATGTCGCCGAGTTCGAAGAACTCCTGGCACATCCGCTCCAGGGCGTCCGGCGCCGGGCCCCGGTCGGGTTGGGCGCGCTCGGCGGCGGAGTCGATCCGGGCCAGTACGTCGGTGCTGAGCGCGGTCAGCAGGTCGGCGCGCTCCGGGAAGTAGCGGTGCAGGGTCGTCCGGCCCACCCCGGCCGCGTCCGCGACGTCGCCGAGGGATGCGGTGCTGTGCTGCGACAGGACCGTGATCGCGGCGTCGAGGATCGCCCGCCTGGTCCGGGCCCGGGCCCGGCTCTCGACGTCGATGGTCGACCTGTCCGCCATGACGCAGAGTTTAGACAACATACCTCCCATCTTGAATAGAGGTTGCCTCTAATGGAACAGTCATGCTCCACTAGAGGGCATGCCTGTAGCGGAAGAGACCGGTAGTGATCAACTTTCCTGGGGGAGACTGCGGATCCTCTGGTCGTTCACGCGGCCACACCTCGGCAAACTGCTCCTCGGTCTGCTGCTCGCCCTGATCGGCTCGGCGACCGGGCTGGCCTCGCCGATGGTCACCAAGTGGGTGCTCGACTCGCTCGGGGGCTCGGCGTCGCTGGCCGGGCCGGTGATCGCGCTCGGCGTACTGCTCGTGGTCGGCAGTCTGATCTGGCTGTGGCAGTGGATCCTGCTCGGCACGCTCGGCGAGCGGATCGTGCTGGACGCGCGTGCGTCGATCGTCCGGCGGCTGTTCCGGGCCACCGTGCCGGAGGTGACCCGCCGGCCGATCGGCGAACTGGTCGCCCGGGTCACCTCGGACACCCTACTGCTGCACCAGGCCGCCTCGGCGAGCCTGATCGGCCTGATCAACGGTACGGTCATGCTCGCCGGGACGTTGATCCTGATGGGCGTACTCGACCTGGTGCTGCTTGGCGCCACCGTCGGGGCGGTGATCGTGGTCGCGGTGTTGTTCGGTGCGCTCATGCCGGCGATCGCCAAGGCGCAGGAGCGGTCTCAGGAGCACCTCGGCCGGCTCGGCGGACTGCTGGAGGGCACCCTGCGGGCGATCCGGACCGTGAAGGTGAGCCGGGCCGAGGAGCGGCAGTCCGCGCGGGTACTGGCCGAGGCGGGCGAGGTGGCCCGGTTCAGCGTACGGGCGGCCCGCCGGGAGGCGACGGCCTGGACGGTCGTCTGGTCCGGCGTCCAACTGGCGATCATCCTGATCCTCGGCATCGGGGCGGCGCGGGTCAGCGCGGGCGAGTTGGAGGTCTCCAGCCTGATCGCCTTCCTGCTCTACGCGTTCGGCCTGATGGGGCCGATCACCGAGATCAGTCAGAACGTCACCGCGTTGCAGTCGGGGATCGCCGCGGCCGGTCGGATCCGTCAGATCGACGCGATCGAGCTGGAGAGCCCGGCCGCCGAGGCGGTCCGTCGGCACCCCGGCACCGCCCGGCCGGACGCCGACGGCCCGGTACTCGAACTGCGCGGCGTCTCGGCCCGGTACGGCCCGGACGCCGCCCCGGCGGTGCGCGGCATCGACCTGGCCGTCCCGCGACGCGGGCACACCGCGATCGTCGGGCCCTCCGGTGCCGGGAAGACCACCATCTTCTCGCTGGTACTGCGCTTCCTGGAGCCGCAGGAGGGTGAACTGTCGCTGGACGGCCGGCCGTACCGGGAGTACACGCACGCGGAGATCCGCCAGCGGCTCGCGTACGTCGAGCAGGAGGCGCCGGTGGTGCCGGGGAGCATCCGGGAGAACCTGCTCTTCACCTATCCGGACGCCAGCGAGGAGGAGATCCGCCGGGTACTGGCACAGGTACGGCTCACTGCCAAGATCGACTCACTGCCGGAGGGGCTGGAGACCTCGTTGACCTCGTCGTCGGTCTCCGGTGGCGAGCGGCAGCGGATCGCGCTGGCCCGGGCCATCCTGCGTACCCCTGAGGTGTTGTTGCTGGACGAGGCGACCGCGCAGATCGACGGGCTCACCGAGGTAGCCGTGCACGACGTGATCCAGGCCCGGGCCGCCGAGGCGGCGGTGGTCACCGTCGCGCACCGGCTCTCCACGGTGATCGACGCGGACACCATCGTGGTGATGGAGGAGGGCCGGATCCGGGCCCGGGGCAGCCACGCGGAGCTGTTGGCGAGCGACCAGCTCTATCGGGAACTCGTCGAGGCGCTGCGGATCGCCGCCGACGCGGACCAGACTCCCCGGCCGGCGGTGGCGGCGACGGTCAGCGGGTGAGGGTACGCCGGGCGACCGTGTGCAGGGTGCCGTCCGGCGTGGTGCCCTCGATGGTCACCTCGGCGGTGCGGCCCTGGTGCTGGAGCGTGCTGACCGCGTTGCCGAAGTATGGTCCGTCGAGCTTGCGCCAGCGCACCGGTGGCCGCTTGATCCCGGCCGTCCGGGCCAGCGCCCGGGCCGCCACGGACGGGCCGCGCCACCAGCCGAGCCGGAGCAGCGGGCGCATCGGCCCGGGGATCTGGTTGTGGATCGGCGAGCAGGTCAACTGGTGTACCGGAGTGCTGGTCGGCCCGCCGGGGAACCGGGCCCGGGCGACGTAGGAGTGGTGCACGTCGCCGGAGAGCACGCTGATCGACGCCGGTGTCGGGTACGCCGGCCCGGCCCCGACCCGGTCGCCCGGCTGCCCGGCCGGCCCGCTGCCGAGCCGGGCGAAGACCTGGGCGAGCGCGTCGAACGACCGGCGGAACGCGGCCCAGTGCTCCAGGTCGAGCGCCCGGCGCAGCCGTTCGGCGAACGCCGCCACCCGGGGGCGCTCCGAGTCGGCCAGCTTCTCGTTCCAGGACTCCAGGTGGTGGATGCCGGGGGGCAGCAGCCAGGGCAGCGACGAGCCGACCACCAGGTGGTCGTACTCGCCGTGCACCTGGTCGGTGAACCAGGACCACTCGGTCGGCGGCAGCATCGCCCGGTGCGCCCGGTCGAGTACCCGGCTGCACCGGTTGTCCAGCACGACCAGCCGGGTACGGCCGACGTCGAGGGAGTAGCTCCACTGGTAGCGGCCGGGCGAGGCGGCCTGGGCCGGTGACTCGCCCCGGCCCAGCGCGGCGTCGTAGCCGGTCGCCTCGGCGTCGACCCGCGCGCCGAACTCGCGCAGTACCGAGGTGGCGTCCTCGGCGGCGACCACCTTGGCGTACACCGGGTCGGCGGCGATCTCGTCCGGTTCGAGGTTGCCCAGGTGCTGGTAGACCCAGTACGACGCGAGCCCGCTGGAGATCCGCTCCGGCCACCAGGGCTGGCGGTGCGTCTCGGCCCGCCACGGCCTCGACGTGTTCCAGTCGTCGATGATCTCGTGGTCGTCGAAGATCATTACGCTCGGCACGGTGGAGAGCAGCCAGCGGATCTCCGGATCCCGCCACGACTCCAGATAGAGCTTGGTGTACTCGTCGAAGCTCACCACCTGGTCGGCCGGGGCGCCGGCACTCCGGTCGCGCCGCCGGTGCAGCAGCTTGCGTACCGTCGGAGAGGTCTGGTCGGCGTAGACCTGGTCGCCGAGCAGCACGATCAGGTCCGGCCACCCGTCGGCGCCGCCGCCGCTCCCGGCCGAGGCCATCAACCGCCGGGAGTACGCGTCGAGCGCGTCCGGCGGCAGCTTCCGCGCGGTGGCGTGCTGGGTGGTCTCCCGGCAGGAGCCGAAGATCAGCCGTGCCCCGTGGTCGCCGGCCGGGCGGGTCCGGATCACGCTCGGCGGGAAGGTCGCCCCGGGCTCCGGCCAGACCTGCTCGCCGTCCAGCAAGACCTGGTAGGGCGTGGCCCGGCCCGGCGCCAGCCCGTCCACCACGACCATCGCGTAGTGGTGCCCGAAGGCGCTGAAGGTGGCCGCCTCGCCGGCCGCGCCGTCCGGCGTGTCGACCCGGACCAGGGCCGGCCCGTCGGTCTCCACCCAGACGGTGGCCCTGGAGCCGACGACCCGGCGCAGGACCGGGCCGATCAGTAGCCGGGCGCTGGACATGGCGCGACCTCCGAGCGGACGAGGGGTGGCGAACCGAATCCTCCAACCCCGCCGATCGCGGGCGCCACCGGGGAGCTTCGCGGCGAGCCTACTCGGCTGTAACACCCCGGCACAGGTGCGGAACACCCGGCACGGGTGCGGGACATCCCGGATACAGGTGCGGGACATCCCGGCTACAGGTGCGGCGGCTGCGCCAAGCCGTCCGGCGTCTGACAGGATCGCCCATATGGACAACCTCGTCGTCATGCTGATCGTGGCCGGCGTGCTGGTACTCCTCGCGGTGGGCCTGACGATCGGTCTGGTGGTGAGCCGCCGGGGTGGCCGGGCCGCCCCGCCGTTGCCGCCGATCCCGCCCGCGCCGCCGGTACCGCCGGTGCCGCCGACCCCCACGGCGGTACCGCCGACGGACGTGCTGACCCCGCCCGCCGAGGCGCCGCCGGCACCGGCCGAGGTCGAGACGCCGGTGGTGGTCGAGCGGCCGGAGCCGACCGCCGGGCGGCTGGTCCGGCTGCGGGCCCGGCTCTCCCGGTCGCAGAACGTCTTCGGCAAGGGCCTGCTCAGCCTGCTCTCCCGGGACCATCTCGACGAGGAGGTCTGGGAGGAGATCGAGGACAGCCTGATCGGCGCCGACGTCGGGGTCGAGGCGACCCGGGAGATCGTCGACCGGCTGCGGGAGCGGACCGCCGTACTCGGCACCCGGAGCGCGACCGAGCTGCGGGCGCTGCTCGCCGACGAACTGGTGGGGGTACTCGACCCGACGCTGGACCGGTCGCTGCGGGCGACCCGGGACGGCGGCACCCCGGCGGTACTGCTGGTGGTCGGGGTGAACGGTGCCGGCAAGACGACCACCTGCGGCAAGGTGGCCCGGGTGCTGATCGCGGACGGCCGTACGGTGCTGCTCGGCGCCGCCGACACGTTCCGGGCCGCCGCCGCCGAGCAGCTCACCACCTGGGCCGGCCGGGTCGGCGCCGAGGTGGTCCGGGGCCCGGAGGGGGCGGACCCGGCCAGTGTCGCCTTCGACGCGGTGCAGCGCGGCATCGAGGCGTCCGTCGACACGGTGCTGGTCGACACCGCCGGCCGGTTGCAGAACAAGGTCGGCCTGATGGACGAGCTGGGCAAGATCAAGCGGGTGGTCTCCCGGCACGGTGCGGTGGACGAAACCCTGCTGGTGCTGGACGCCACCACCGGGCAGAACGGCCTGGAGCAGGCCCGGGTCTTCACCGAGGTGGTCGACGTCACCGGCGTGGTGCTGACCAAGCTCGACGGCACCGCCAAGGGCGGCATCGTGATCGCGGTGCAGCGCAAGCTCGGCATCCCGGTCAAGCTGGTGGGGCTGGGCGAGGGTCCGGACGATCTCGCGCCCTTCGATCCGGCGCAGTTCGTCGACGCGCTCCTCGGCACCGAGCCGCTTGGCGTCGACGCGTAATCTCGGGGGACTGTTTCGTAACACCCCGCCCCGTCCCGGGCGCGGGCCTGGTGCCGCTGTTCCAGCGCCGCTCCTTCAGGAGAGACGTACGTGACTTCGCAGGAGATCCCGCTACACGGCGGGAACGTCAGCACCGTCGTGCGGGTGGGCGACACGGTACGGCGCAACGCCGGCCCGTGGACCCCCTCGGTGCACGCCCTGCTCCGGCACCTGGAATACGTCGGCTTCACCGGCTCGCCCCGGGCCCTCGGGATGGACTCGCGCAACCGCGAGGTGCTGTCGTATCTGGAGGGGGAGTGCGGGGAATACCCGCTCGCCCCGCACTGGGTCACCGACGAGGCGCTGGCCACCGTCGCCACCATGCTGCGGATGTTCCACGACGCGCAATATGGTTTCCAGCCGCCGCCGAACGCGGTCTGGCGGTCGTTCGGGCCACCGCCGCCGGACACCGAGGTGATCTGTCACCACGACGCCGCCCCGCACAACGTGATCTGGCGGCCGGACGGCACCCTGGCCCTGATCGACTTCGACCTCGCCTCGCCGGGTGCCCGGATCTACGACGTGGCGTACGCGGCCTGGACCTGGGTGCCGCTCTTCTCCGACCGGGACTCCTACACCCTCGGCTGGCAACGGCCGAACCGGCCGCGCCGACTGCGGCTCTTCGCCGACGCGTACGGGCTGATCCCCCGGGACCGGCATCGGCTGGTCCGGACCATCCGGAAGCGGATCGTGGACCACGTCGAGGGGATCCGCCGGATGGCGGCGGCCGGTGACCCGGCGTTCGTCCGGATCGTGCACAAGGGTCACCTCCGGCGCCCAATGCGCGATCTGCGGCTGCTCGACTACGAACGGCACACCCTGGAGTACGCGCTCCGGTAACCGCCTTACATGCTCCGGTAGCCGCGTGTCGCTTTCCGTGCATCTGCGGTGGGCTATTCGGCTGATATGCCCCTGTCCGTTCCAGCGATAGTGCGGGCTTCTTCACACGTTGGAAACAACCCGTGACGCCACGGAAACCAAGTGGGCACCACGGGTGAAACCTCCAGCCAGGAAGCTTCCGCGCAACCGGCGTACGGGCGATGCTGCCTCGGTGGGCCGGGAAGGAGGGTAACCAAACTTTAGGAGGCCAGCGTGCCTGAAGCACCGACGATCGACTCCGGCAACACCGTATGGCTGCTGGTGTCGACGGCGCTCGTGTTGCTCATGACGCCCGGTCTGGCGCTGTTCTACGGCGGCCTGAACCGGTCCAAGGGCGTGCTCAACATGATGATGATGAGCTTCTCCGCCATCGGGCTCATCTCTGTTCTGTGGTGGTTCTACGGTTTCAGCATCGCGTTCGGCTCGGACGTGAACGGCTTCTGGGGTGACATCTCCCAGTACCTCGGCACCAAGACCTTCCTGGCCGAGACGGACCTGTGGGGCGCGACGGCCGAGAACCCCAGCGGCATCGGCATCCCGCTCTACGTCTTCATGGCGTTCCAGATGGTCTTCGCGGTGATCACCGTCGCGCTGATCAGCGGCGCCATCTCCGACCGGGCCAAGTTCGCCGGCTGGCTGCTCTTCGCCTTCGGCTGGGCGACCCTGGTCTACTTCCCGGTGGCGCACTGGGTCTGGGGCGGCGGCTTCATCGGCGCCGACATCCACGCGCTCGACTTCGCGGGTGGCACGGCGGTGCACATCAACGCCGGTGCCGCCGCGCTCGGTGTCGCGCTGGTACTCGGCAAGCGGCTCGGCTGGCCCAAGGAGGTCATGAAGCCGCACAACATCCCGCTGGTGGCGCTCGGCGCCGGCCTGCTCTGGTTCGGCTGGTTCGGCTTCAACGCCGGTTCGGAGCTGACCGTCGACTCGGTCGCCGGGCTCGCCTTCATCAACACCCAACTCGCCACCGCCGCTGCCGTACTCGGCTGGATCATCATCGAGTGGATCAAGGGCGGCAAACCGACCCTGGTCGGCGCCTCCTCCGGTGCCATCGCCGGCCTGGTCGCCATCACCCCGGCCTGTGGTTTCATCGCCCCGTGGGCGGCGGTGATCCTCGGCCTGGTCGCCGGCGCGGTCTGCGCGCTCGCGGTCAGCCTGAAGTACAAGCTCGGCTACGACGACTCGCTCGACGTGGTCGGCGTGCACTTCGTCGGCGGCTGGATCGGCTCGCTCTGGCTCGGCCTCTTCGCCACCAACAGCGTCAACGGCGCGATCAGCGACGTGGTCGGTGCCTCCGACGGCCTCTTCTACGGCGGCGGCGTGACCCAGCTCGGTCGGCAGGCCCTGGCCGGCCTGGTCGTCACGATCTGGTCCTTCGGCATCGCCTGGCTGCTGGCCTTCGCCATCGAGAAGACCATCGGCTTCCGGGTCTCCCAGGAGGCCGAGGTCGACAGCATCGACATCGCGGAGCACGCGGAGAGCGGGTACGACCTCTCCACGGCCTCCGGCAGCGGCGGCGCGTTCGCCATGGCCGGAATCGGTACGCCGAACAGCAGCACGCCGGCGGAGGAGCCCGCCGCCCCGGTCAGCGAAAAGGTCGCCGGCTAACGTTTCTGCGATGGAGGGGTTGGATATGAAGCTGGTGACTGCGGTCATCAAGCCGTACCAGCTGGACGCGGTCAAGGAGGCGCTGCACGCCCTGGGCGTGGCCGGCCTGACCGTCAGCGAGGTCCAGGGGTACGGACGGCAGAAGGGCCACACCGAGGTATACCGGGGTGCCGAGTACACGGTCGAGTTCCTGCCGAAGATCAGGGTCGAGGTACTCACCGACGAGATCGACGTCGACAAGGTGGTCGACGCGGTGGTCACGGCTGCCCGTACCGGCAAGATCGGTGACGGGAAGGTCTGGGTGACCGGCGTCGAGGACGTCATCCGGGTCCGTACCGGCGAGCGCGGCCTCGACGCGCTCTAGGGGGAGATCGCCACGATGACCAGGGGACCCGTGCCGCTGACCGCCGGTCAGGTCGACCCGAGGCCCCTGGTCATCCCCGGCATCGGCGCCGCCGCCCGCGAGCAGCGAGCGGCGGCGCTCGACGCGTGGCTGACCGGGCTGCTCACGGCCGGGCTGCGGGAGACCGCCGGCAAGCGGGGCGCCGCCGACCCGACCTCGGCCGACGGAGTCGCCCTGGTTGCGGTCGGCGGGCTCGGCCGGCGACAGTGCGCCCCCTGCGGCGACCTGGACCTGGTCCTGCTGCACGCCGGGGTGCCCGGGATGGACGAGCTGGCCGCCGCGCTCTGGTATCCGATCTGGGACGCCCGGCTCGGGCTGGACCACTCGGTACGGACCATCCCCGAGGCGCTCTCCGTCGCACACGACGACGTCAAGGTCGCGCTCGGCCTGCTGGACGCCCGGCACGTCGCCGGGGACCGGGAACTCTCGGCCCGGCTGGTCGGTGCCGCCGCCGACCAGTGGCGGCGGACGGCCGTACGCGCGCTGCCGGCGCTGCGCGAGATCACCGCGACCCGCTGGCAGGCGCACGGCGAGCTGGCGTTCCTGCTGGAAGGCGACCTGAAGGAGGCGGCCGGCGGCCTGCGGGACGTGGCGCTGCTTCGGGCCATCGCCTTCGCCGGGATCAGCGACACGCTCCGCCCGGCCGTCCGGGCCGCGCACCTGCGGATGCTGGACACCCGGGACGCCCTGCACACCTCGGTCGGCCGCCGGGTCGACCGGCTGCTCGCCCAGGAGCGGGCCACCGTCGCCGGCCTGCTCGGGCTGCGTCAACTCCGGCGCGGCACGGTCGACCCCGCCCCCCGACAGCTTCCACCCGACGACCCCGCCCCCCGACAACTCCCGCCGGACGGGGCCGGGCCGGCCAACGGGGTCGCCGAGCTGGGCGACGCACTGCTGCGCCAGGTCGCCGGGGACGCCCGGACGATCAGCCACGCCCTGGACGACGCCTGGCGGGCCGCCGACCGGCTCCGCTCGGGGCGGCGCCGGGGCGCCGACGGCCGGCCGCTGCGCCGTCCCGTCGCCCGGGACGTGGTCGAGCAGGACGGCGAACTGGTGCTCGCCCGGACCGCCATCGGGGCCCGCCCCGACCCGAGCCTGTCGCTGCGGGTCGCCGCCGCCGCGGCCAGCGCCCGGCTGCCGATCGCCCGGGCCACCTGCGAGTGGCTGGCCGCGTACTGTCCGCCGCTGCCGACGCCCTGGCCACCGGCCGCCCGGGCCGCGCTGATCACCCTGCTCGGCGCCGGTACGGGGCTGGTCGGCACCTGGGAGACCTGTGACCGGTACGGCCTGGTCGACGGCTGGCTGCCGGAGTGGCCCCGGATGCGCAGCCTGCCGCAGCACAACCCGGTACACCGCTACACCCTCGACCGGCACCTGGTGCAGGCCGCTGCCGAGGCGACCGGGTACGCCCGCGAGGTGGACCGGCCCGACCTGCTGCTGCTGGCCGCCTTCCTGCACGACGTCGGCAAGGGGTTGGGTGGGGATCACAGCCTGGTCGGGGCGCCGATCGCGGCCCGGATCGCGGCCCGGATCGGGTTGCGCCCGGTCGAGGTGGCGCTGATCGAGAAACTGGTCCGACTGCACCTGCTGCTGCCCGAGGTGGCGACCCGGCGGGACCTCGCCGACCCGGTCACCATCGCCGGGGTGGCCGAGGCGGTGCGGGACACCAGCACGCTGAGCCTGCTGCACGGGCTGGCCCGGGCCGACGCCAAGGCGACCGGGCCGGCCGCCTGGTCGGACTGGAAGGCCCGGCTGATCGCCGAACTGGTCCGCCGGGTGCACACCCGGCTCGACACCGGCCAGCTCCCCGAGCCGCCGACCCCGGATCCGGCGCTGGTGGCGGGGCCGCTGCCGGCCGTACACCTGGAGGGGGACCGGGTGGCGGTGGCCGCGGCGGACCGGCGGGGGCTGCTCGCCGCGGTCGCCGGATGCCTGGCCCTGCACCGGCTGGAGGTGCTGGCCGCCGACGCCAGCATGGTCGAGGAGACCGCCCTGGTCGAGTTCCTGGTGCAGCCCCGCTACGGCACCCCGCCGGATCCGGTCGCGCTCGCCGCCGACCTGCGCCGGGCGGTCACCGGCGACGTCTCGGTGACCCAGCGGCTGCGCGGCCGTGCGCTGGCGGCCCGGGGCGGCGGCTCGCCACCCCGGGTGGTCTGGCACCGGGCCGCCGCCACCGACGCCGTCGTGCTGGAGTTGCGGGCCGCCGACGCGGGCGGGTTGCTCTACCGGGTGACCAGCGCGCTGGACGAGGCCGGCGCCCAGGTGCGGGCAGCCCGGATCTCCACCCTCGGCGGCGACGTGGTCGACGCCTTCTACCTGGTCGGAAGCTGGCCCGACGAGGCCGAGCGGGACCGGGTCGAGGCCGCCGTGCTGGCCGCCGCCGGCTGAACTGGCGGGCCGGCCGGGCCGAGTCGTCGCGGGCTCTGACCGCCGCCGGCTGAACCGCCGCACCCGCCGGGCTGAATCGTCGCACGGGCGCGGGCCGCCGCCGGCTGAACCGGCGTCGCCAGGGTCCGGCCGACTACGTCAGCGGGCGTAGATCGGAGGTCGCTCGCGGGGCGACGCCGCCGGGCCCGGCGGGCGGGATCGTCTAGGGCATGACGGAAACACTTTCCCGCCCGATCGTTCCGGGCGCCGGGCCGCCGCACCCGGTCGAGACCAGCGGCCTGACCAAGCGGTACGGCGACCTCGTCGCCGTCGACTCGCTCGACCTCACCGTACGGACCGGCGAGGTGTACGGGTTCCTCGGCCCGAACGGCGCCGGCAAGACCAGTACGCTGCGGATGCTGCTCGGCCTCGTCCGGCCCAGCGCCGGCGCCGTCCGGCTGTTCGGCCGGCCACCCGGCGCCCCCGGCCAACTGGACCGGGTCGGCGCGCTGATCGAGGGGCCGGCCTGCTATCCCTACCTCTCCGGCTGGGACAACCTGCGGGTGCTGGCCCGGCTCACCGGCACCCCGCCGATCCGGATCCGGACCGTGCTGGAGATGGTCGACCTGGCCGACCGGGCCGGTGACAGGTACGCCAGCTACTCGCTCGGGATGAAGCAGCGGCTCGGCGTCGCCGCCGCCCTGCTGAAGGATCCCCGGCTGTTGATCCTGGACGAGCCGACCAACGGGCTCGACCCGGCCGGGATGGCCGACATGCGGGCCCTGATCCGCCGGCTCGCGGCGGCGGGCTGCACCGTACTGCTCTCCAGCCATCTGCTCGGCGAGGTGCAGCAGATCTGCGACCGGGTCGGGGTGGTCTCCCGGGGCCGGCTGGTCGCCGAGAGCACGGTCGCGGAGCTGCGCGGCACGGCCGGGGTGCGGGTACTGGCCGAACCGCTGGACGGCGCCGAGGAGCGGGTACGCGCACTGCTCGGCCCCGACCGGGTGCGGGTGGTCGACGGCGGGCTGGACCTGTCGGTCGATCCGGACCGGGCCGCCTGGCTCAACACCGAGCTGGTCGGCGCCGGAGTGGCGGTACGCGAACTGCGCCCGCTGGAGCGGGACCTGGAGCAGGTGTTCTTCGAACTCACCGGAGGAGGGGCCGGCCATGTGGGCTAGCTGGCAAGCGGAAGCGATCAAGATGGTCCGTCGACCGGGGACGTGGCTGCTGCTCACCGTCGCGGTCGTACTCAGCCTGGTCTTCACCTATCTGGCCCCGTACGCCGCCTACGCCGACGGCTCCGGCGGGGTGCTCAGCGACCGGGCACTCGACGCGCTGCTGCCGGACCGGCTGGTCGGCAACTCGATCGGCGGACTGCCGGTCTTCATCGGCGCGATCGCCCTGATCCTGGCGGTGCTCACCGTCGGCGCCGAGTACGCCTGGGGCACCTGGAAGACCCTGCTCACCCAGGGACCGTCCCGGCTGGCGGTCTATCTGGGCAAGCTGCTCGTGCTGGCCGCCGCGACCCTGGTGCTGGTGCTGACCCTCTTCGCGGTCGGCGCGCTGGCCAGCCTGCTGATCGCGGTCGCGGAGTCGCAGCCGGTGCACTGGCCGGCCGTCGGTGACCTCGCGCTCGGGATCGGCAGCGGCTGGCTGATCAGCATGGTCTGGGCCGGCTTCGGCGTACTGCTGGCGGTGCTGCTGCGCGGGGTGGCGCTGCCGATCGGGCTCGGCCTGGTCTGGCTGCTCGCCGTGCAGAACCTGCTGGCCGCCGTCGCCGCGCCGATCCTGGACTGGGTGGCGGAACTCCAGAAGGGGCTGCCGGGCCCGAACGCGGGGGCGCTGGCGGCGGCATTCGGCGCCGGGTCGGACACCCCGGGGGTGGCCGCGGTCGTCGGCGGCGGTCAGGCGGCGGTGGTCCTCGCCGGGTACCTGCTCGGCTTCGTCCTGCTGGCCGGGGCGTACCTGCACCGCCGGGACATCCTCTGAGTTCTGCGCGGACGCGGCCTGCTGGGAGGGGCGCCGACATGACATCCTCGGCACAGATGGCGATCCAGGGTCGGGAAGTGGACGGCGGGGTGCGACGGGCCGACAGGCGGTGGAGCAGTCTGCTGGCCGACGCCGTGCTCGCGTTCGTGCTGCTGGTCTTCGGCTACTTCGGCACCCGCGGCGCGGCGGAGAACTTCCCGGACGCCGCGCCGATCGGGACTCCGACGTACGTGCTGGTCGCGGTGGCGGCACTGGCGCTGGTCGTACGCCGGCGCTGGCCGCTGGTCACGTTGGCGCTCTCCACCGTGGCCGTCACGGCGTACCTGGTGGCCGGGTATCCGTACGGGCCGATCCTGGTCTCGTTCTTCGTCGCGGTCTACACGGTCGCCCGGCACCTGCCGATCCGTCGGGCGGTACTCGGCTGCGCCCCGGCCCTGGCGTTACTGCTGGTACACGTCTTCGTGTCCCTGCGCGAACCGGTCGGGTTTCCCGGCCTGCTCCCCGGGGCGGCGTGGGTCGTCGTACCGTTCGCGGTGGGTGCCACGGTGCGGAACAACCGGGAGGCCGCCGCCCGGGACCGGATCGAGCAGGCCCGCCGGTTGGCCGACGACGAGCGGCTCCGGATCGCCCAGGAGGTGCACGACGTGGTCGGGCACGGGCTGGCCGCGATCAACATGCAGGCCGAGATCGCCCTGCACCTGCTGGCGAAGCGTCCGGAGCAGGCGGAGACGGCGCTGACCGCGATCAGCCGGACCAGCCGGGAGGCACTGGACGAGCTGCGGGTCACCCTCTCGGTGGTCCGCCGGGACGCCGCCGTCGACCGCGCTCCGGTGCCCGGGTTGGACCAGGTGGCGGCGCTGACCGCCCGGCTGCGCCAGACCGGGCTGACGGTCACCCTGGAGGTCACCGGGGAGCGCCGGCCGCTGCCGGTGGCGGTCGACCTGGCCGCGTACCGGGTGGTGCAGGAGTCGTTGACCAACGTGCTGCGGCACGCCGGCACCGCCGCCGCGACCGTCCGGATCGGGTACCTGCCGGCCGACGTGACGGTCGAGGTGGTCGACACCGGGCACGGCGGGTCGGGACCGGCCGGTCCGGGGGACGGCCACGGGCTGACCGGGATGCGGGAGCGGATCGACGCGCTCGGCGGCACGCTGGAGGTCGGGCCGCGCCCCGGGGGCGGGTTCCGGGTCTTCGCCCGGCTGCCCGCCGAGGCGCGGGGCTGAGCTGAGGCATGGGGCTGAGCCGAGGCGCGGGGCTGACGGGAGGGGAGATGACCGGGGAGGAGAGCGGGGTGACCGAGCGGAGCACGCCGATCGGGGTACTGATCGCGGACGACCAGGACCTGGTCCGGCTGGGGCTGCGCGCACTGGTCGAGAGCGAGGCCGACCTGCGGGTGGTCGGGGAGGCGGCCGACGGGCTGGGCGCGCTCGCGGTGGCTCGGCGGGAGCGTCCCGACGTGGTGCTGATGGACGTCCGGATGCCCGGGATCGACGGCATCGAGGCGACCCGGCGGATCGTCGCCGACCCGGAGCTGGCCGGTACCCGGGTGGTGGTGCTGACCACCTTCGAACTCGACTCGTACGTCTTCGAGGCGCTCCGGCACGGTGCCAGCGGCTTCCTGACCAAGGACACCAAGCCGGTCGAACTGCTCCGGGCGATCCGGCTGGTGGCCAGCGGCGAGGCGCTGCTCTCCCCGTCGGTGACCCGGCGGGTGGTCAAGGAGTTCGCCACCCGGCCGTCCCGGGTGCTCCGCCCGCATCCTCGGCTGGACACCCTGACCGAGCGGGAGCGGCAGGTGGTGGGGCTGGTCGGCGAGGGGCTGAGCAACGACGAGATCGGCAGTCGCCTGCTGGTCAGTCCGGCCACGGCGCGTACCCACGTCAGCCGGGCCATGGTCAAACTGGGCGCCCGGGACCGCGCCCAGTTGGTGGTGTACGCCTACCAGTCCGGCCTGGTCGAGCCCTGACCGCCCGGGTATGCCCGTGGTCGCCGGTGGTCGCCCCACCTCACCGCCTGGCCCTGCCGGTGCGCCCACCCACCGGCCAGCCCATCGCCCGGGTCGGGCAGGGCGGAGGCGGCGGGGGATGTGGGCGGCTACCCTTGCGGTGGCCGGGCACCCGTGTCTCGGCCATGCCATGCTCGGGTAAATACGACAAACGGGATGCTGCGCCGTGTTTGACACTTTGAGTGACCGCCTGTCCGGGATCTTCACCAAGCTGCGTGGCAAGGGTCGCCTCACCGACGCCGACATCGACGCCACCGCCCGGGAGATCCGGCTGGCGCTGCTGGAGGCGGACGTCGCCCTGCCCGTGGTCAAGTCCTTCATCAACAGCGTGAAGGAGCGGGCCCGGGGCGCCGATGTGTCGCAGGCGCTCAACCCGGCCCAGCAGGTTATCAAGATCGTCCACGAGGAACTCGTCGCCGTACTCGGCGGTGAGGGTCGCCGGTTGCAGTTCGCCAAGCAGCCCCCGACGGTGATCATGCTCGCCGGCCTCCAGGGCTCGGGTAAGACGACCCTGGCCGGCAAGCTGGCCGGCTGGCTGAAGGGGCAGGGGCACCAGCCGCTGCTGGTCGCCGCCGACCTCCAGCGCCCCAACGCGGTCAACCAGTTGCAGGTGCTCGGCGGCAGGGCCGGGGTGGAGGTCTTCGCGCCGGAGCCGGGCAACGGGGTCGGCGACCCGGTCCAGGTCGCCAAGGCGTCGATCGAGCACGCCCGCCGGGCCGCCCGGGACATCGTCATCGTCGACACCGCCGGCCGGCTCGGTATCGACGCCGAGATGATGGCGCAGGCCGCCGCGATCCGGGACGCGGTCGACCCGGACGAGGTCATCTTCGTGATCGACGCGATGGTCGGTCAGGACGCGGTACGCACCGCCGAGGCGTTCCGGGACGGCGTCGGGATCACCGGCGTGGTGCTCTCGAAGCTCGACGGTGACGCGCGTGGCGGCGCCGCGCTCTCCGTACGGCAGGTCACCGGTCAGCCGATCCTCTTCGCCTCCACGGGCGAGAAGCTGACCGACTTCGACGTCTTCCATCCGGACCGGATGGCCAGCCGGATCCTCGGCATGGGTGACGTGCTCACGCTGATCGAGCAGGCCGAGCAGGCCTTCGACGCCGATCAGAAAGAGAAGATGACCGCCAAGCTGATGGGCGGCGAGCAGTTCACCCTGGAGGACTTCCTCGACCAGCTCATCGCGGTACGCCGGATGGGCCCGATCGCCAACGTCCTGGCCATGATGCCCGGGATGGGGCAGATGAAGGACCAGTTGGCCGAGGTCGACGACAAGCACTTCGACAAGGTCACCGCGATCATCCGGTCGATGACCCCCGGCGAGCGGACCAACCCGAAGATCATCAACGGCTCGCGGCGGGCCCGGATCGCGACCGGCTCCGGGGTCACCGTGATGGACGTCAACCAACTGCTCAACCGCTTCGCCGAGGCGCAGAAGATGATGAAGCAGATGGGCGGCATGATGGGCCTGCCCGGCGGCCGGCGCAAGGCGACCAAGTCGCCGAAGAACAAGCGCAAGGGCACCAAGGGCGGCGGTCGGCCCCGGGTCGGCGGTCCGGCCGGCGGCTTCCCGGCCGGCATGCCGCAGCTGCCGCCGGGGCTGGACCCGAACGCGCTCCAGGGCGGCCAGGGCCTGCCGCCCGGCTTCAAGCTGCCGAAGCTCGACTTCAACAAGCTCGGCAAGCGCCCGAACGAGAAGTGATAGTGGCAGAGAGCGTGCGCGTGGGCTGGCCTGCGGGGCCGCGCCGAGGCGTGACGTCGAGCGCGGCCGGGGCGTGACGTCGAGCGCGGCCGGGGCGGTGTCACCGGTGTCCGGGGCGTGATCCTCGGCGGGGCATGCCGGGGTGCGGCGGGCGGGCCGATCCCGATCGGGTAGGAATGTGCCCATGGCGCTGCACGTACGAGGGGTCGTGCTCCCGGACGACGAGGTCCGCGACCTGTGGCTGGTCGGTGACCGGGTCACCTTCACCCCGGTCCCGGGGGCGGTGACGGTGGTCGATCGCGGCTTCGTACTGCCCGGTCTGGTCGACGCGCACTGCCATCCGGGCATCGCCCCCGGGTCGGTGCCGATCACCTCCCTCGACCAGGCCCGCGAACTGGCCCGGATCGACCGGGACGCCGGGGTACTGGCGATCCGGGACGCCGGCTCGCCGTTCCCGTACCCGGAGTTGGAGGACGAGCCGGACCTGCCGCGACTGGCCCGCGCGGGCCGGCACGTCGCGCCGCCCAAGCGTTATCTGCGGGGCCTCGCGGTGGAGGTCGAGCCCGCCGACGTGCCGGCGGCGGTGACCGCGCAGGCCCGGGCCGGCAATGGCTGGGTCAAGCTGGTCGGCGACTGGATCGACCGGAACGTCGGCGACCTGGCGCCGTCCTGGGAGCCGGAGACCGTGGCCGCCGCGGTGGCCGCCGCGCACGCGGCCGGCGCCCGGGCGGCGGTGCACACCTTCTCCGAGGCCGCGGTCGAGGTGATGGTCCGGGCCGGGGTCGACTCGGTCGAGCACGGTACCGGCGTCAGCCTCGAACTCGTCGACGAGATGGCCCGGCGCGGCACCGCGCTGGTGCCGACGATGATCAACATCGCCACCTTCGGCGAGATCGCCGAGCGGGCCGCCGCGAAGTTCCCGGGGTACGCCAAGCACATGCTCGCGCTCCGCGACAACTTCCCGGCGGTGGTCGGCGCGGCGTACGAGGCCGGGGTGCCGATCTACGTCGGCACCGACGCGGGCGGCGGGATCGACCACGGGCTGGCCGCCGAGGAGATGCTGCTGCTGCACGAGCAGGCCGGGATGTCCCCGGTCGACGTGCTGGCCGCCGCCTCTTGGCGGGCCCGGGACTGGCTCGGCTTCCCCGGCCTGGTCGAGGGCGGCCTCGCCGACCTGGTGGTCTACCCCACCGACCCCCGCACCGACCTGCGGGTGGTACGCGCACCGGAGCGCATCGTGCTGCGCGGCCGGGTACTGCGCTGAACCCCGGGGCCGCCCGCGCCGCGTCTCGTCGAGCCCGTCCAGGCCGTGGGGCGTCGGGGACGGCGGGGACGGTGGGCGCGCGGCAGCGGGCCGGGCGCGTCGGCTCCGGTGTCGACGCCTAAGATGTGCCCTCATGGCACGCGTGCTCACTCCCCGTGCGGAGGACTTCCCCCGCTGGTACCAGGACCTGATCGCCAAGGCGCAGCTCGCCGACAACGGGCCGGTGCGGGGGACCATGGTCATCCGACCGGCCGGCTACGCCATCTGGGAGCGCATGCAGGCCGAGATGGACGCCCGGATCAAGCTCGCCGGCGCGGAGAACGCGTACTTCCCGCTCTTCATCCCGGAGAGCTACCTGCGCCGGGAGGCGCAGCACGTCGAGGGCTTCTCGCCCGAGCTGGCGGTGGTCACCCACGGTGGCGGCAAGCAGCTCGCCGAGCCGGTCGTGGTGCGGCCGACCAGCGAGACGGTGATCGGCGAGTTCATGGCGAAGTGGGTCGACTCCTACCGCGACCTGCCGCTGCTGCTCAACCAGTGGGCCAACGTGGTGCGCTGGGAGCTGCGGCCCCGGGTCTTCCTGCGGACCAGCGAGTTCCTCTGGCAGGAGGGGCACACCGCGCACGCCGACGAGGCCGACGCGCGGGCGTACGCCCGGAAGATCCTGCACGAGGTCTACGAGGACTTCATGGTCGGGGTGCTCGGCATCCCGGTGCTGGTCGGGCTGAAGACCGCCCGGGAGCGGTTCGCCGGTGCCACCCGCACCTACACCCTGGAAGGCATGATGGGTGACGGCAAGGCGCTCCAGATGGGCACCTCGCACGAGCTGGGGCAGAACTTCGCCCGCGCCTTCGACATCACCTACACGTCGGCCGAGCGCAGCGTCGAGCACGCCTGGACCACCTCCTGGGGCAGCTCGACCCGGATGCTCGGCGGGTTGATCATGTGTCACGGCGACGACAACGGGCTGCGGGTGCCGCCGAGGCTGGCGCCGGTGCAGGCGTACGTGATGGTGGTCAAGGCCGGCGACGGCGTCGCCGAGGCCGCCGCGAAGCTCTGCGACGCGCTGCGCGACGCCGGGGTCCGGGTCGCCCTCGACGACCGGGTGGACACCCCGTTCGGCCGCCGGGCCGTCGACGCCGAACTCAAGGGCTATCCGGTACGCGTCGAACTCGGTCCCCGCGACCTGGCCGCCGGTAACGCGGTGCTGGTCCGCCGGACCACCGGCGCCAAGACCCCGGTCCCGGTGCCGGACGTGGTCGCCGGGGTACTCGCCGCGCTCGACGCCGACCAGAAGACGCTCTACGACGAGGCGCTGGCCCGGCGCGAGTCGCACACCGTCTCGGTGGAGACGCTGGCCGAGGCGATCGAGGCGGCGGCCACCGGCTGGGCCCGGGTGCCGTGGTCGGCGGTCGGGGCCGAGGGTGAGGCCGAGGCGAACGCCAAGGCCGTGACCGTGCGCTGCCTGCGCCGGGCCGACGGCTCGGTGCCGGACTCGGAGGACGAGCCGGAGCTGACCGCCATCCTCGCACGCTCCTACTGACCGGCCGGACAGCCACATGGCGCAGCGGAGCAGGACGGCGTGACCGGGATGCGCTTCGCACCGGGCCGCGTCATCGTGCACCGCAACGTGCGGCGGGGCCGGATCGGCTGGGTCCGGCCGGCCCGGGTGGTCAGCGACGACGACCGTGGTCTGCTGCTCTGGGTCGCCCGGGGCACCCAGGTGGCCAGCGAGGTCACCGCGGACGGTCGCGGGATGCGGACGATGCCGTTCACCGAGTGGGTCGCCTCGACGTACCGGCTGCGGGTCGCCACCTGGGCCGGGCCGCCGGTGCTGAAGTTCCTGCCGACCGGTGCCAACCACTCGGTCTGGTTCTTCCGGGACGCGGCGGACCAGTTCGCCAACTGGTACGTCAACCTCGAGGAGCACGGCGTCCGCTGGGACGACGGCATACTCGCCGGCGTCGACGTGCTGGACCAGGACCTCGACGTGGTGGTCTGGCCGGACCACACCTGGCAGTGGAAGGACGAGGACGAGTTCGCCGAGCGGCTCGCCCTGCCGGAGCACTACTGGGTGCCGGACCCGGCCGCGGTACGGGCCGAGGGGGAGCGGGTGATCAAGATCGCCGAGGCGGCGCAGTTCCCGTTCGACGGCACCTGGTGCGACTTCGTCCCCGACCCGGCCTGGACCCCGCCGGACCTGCCGCCCGGCTGGGACCGCCCACCCGCACGCTGAACCGGCAGCCCCGGGATCGACCCGGATCGCGAGGTACGACGGCTGAACCGGGAGGTCCGGGATCGACCCGGATCGCGAGCTGCGCCGCGAGTTCAGCCGCCCGTCGGCGCGGCGTCGGCGGCGAGCGGGCCCGGTCGCAGGGGAGGGCCGTAGGTGCGGCAGGACGCCCGGACGACCAGCTCGGTGGGTAGCCGGATGTGCGTGTCGCGCTCCACGCCGCCGATCAGGTCGATGAGCAGGCGCAACGCCTCGGCACCCATCCGCTGCAACGGTTGCATGATCGTCGTCAGCGGCGGGTTGACCAGCGCCGACTCCGGTACGTTGTCGAAGCCGATCACGGAGAGGTCGTCGGGCACCCGGAGTCCCATGTTCCGGGCGACGTCGAGGGTGGAGATCGCGGAGAGGTCGTTTCCGGCGAAGACCGCGGTCGGCCGGTCCGGGAGCGCGAGCAGTTCGGCGGCGGTACCGGCGGCGCTCTCGATCCGGAACCCGCCGACCCGGACCAGTCGCTCGTCCACCGGTACGTCGGCGTCGGCCATCGCCTTGCGGAACCCGGCCTCGCGCAGGCGTGCCGACTCCAGGTCGGAGCGCCCGCTGATGTGCCCGATCCGACGGTGTCCGAGCGACAGCAGGTAGTTGGTCGCGAGTACGGCGCCGGCGAAGTTGTCGGAGTCGACGGTGGGCAGGCCGGACGGGCCCGTGTGCGGGTCGACGGCCACGACGTGGAAGCCCTGGTTGGTCTCGACCACGGTCGGCGTGACGATCACGGCTCCGTCGATGAGCGTTCCGGAGAGCCGGGCCAGCGACCGCCGCTCCCAGCCGATGGCCGTGTGGTCGCCGTCGCCGCCGGAGTACGCCAGCAGTTGGTAGCCGGTGCCGGCGACCTCCCTGGACGCACCCTTGAGCAGTTCGGTCGAGAACGGCTCGAACTCGGCGACCAGGATCCCCAGCACGTTGGTGCGGTGGCTGCGCAGGCTCTGTGCCCCGAGGCTGGCCTCGTACCCGAGCTGGTGGATGACCTGCTGGACGCGCTCCACGGTCGCCTGTGCCACGCCGTACCTGCCATTTACCACCTTGGATACGGTTGCCACCGAGACGCCGGCCGTACGGGCCACGTCCGACATCTTGACACGCTGCGGAAACGCCACGCCGACGATGATAAAGGGCCGGGAGCACCCCGTGACAGGGGAGTCGAAAACGTTATCGACAACGGTTGACACCGAGTTACGTGGCTGTAAAACTCGCCGTTCAGGTGAGTACCGCGACTGACTAGTCGAGGAGACAATCGATGGCGATGAAGGGCCGCGCGGGCACCGCCCTGGCGCTGCTTACGACCAGCGCACTCCTTGCTGCCGGATGTAGCGGCGGCGGCGACGAAGCGCCCGCTGAGGACGAGCTCTACAAGAACCCGGTGACCCTGACCTGGTGGCACAACGCCTCGCAGGACGGACCCGGCAAGACTTACTGGGAGAAGGTCGCCAAGGACTTCTCCGGACTCCACCCGACCGTCACGATCCAGATCGAGGCGATCGAGACCAACCAGCTCCAGCGCACCCGGCTCCCCGCCGCGCTGCTGACCAGCGACCCGCCGGACATCTTCCAGGCGTGGGGCGGCGGCGAGATGCGCGAGCAGGTGGAGGCCGACTACCTCAAGGACGTCACCGACCAGGTCAAGACGGAGGTCGGCAACATCGGCAGCGCGGCCGAGATCTGGGCGGTGGACGGCAAGCAGTACGGCCTGCCGTACCGGATGGGCATCGAAGGCATCTGGTACAACAAGGACATGTTCGCGCGGGCGGGCATCGCCGCCCCACCGACCACGTTCGACGAGCTCAACGACGCGGTCAACAAGCTCAAGGCGATCAACGTCGTCCCGATCGCCCTCGGTGCCGGCGACAAGTGGCCCGCCGCGCACTGGTGGTACAACTTCGCGCTGCGCGCCTGCTCGGTCGACACCCTGAAGAAGGCATCCACCGAGGCCGTCTTCGACGATCCGTGCTTCGTGAAGGCCGGTCAGGACCTGAAGACCTTCATCGGCACCAACCCGTTCCAGCCCAACTTCATCGCCACGCCCGGCCAGAACGACCCCACCAGCGCCAACGGTCTGCTCGCCAACGGCAAGGCCGCGATGGAGCTGATGGGCGACTGGAACAAGGGCACCCTGGATACCGTCGCCGAGGACAAGGCGGCGCTGGCCAAGTTCCTCGGCTGGTTCCCGGTACCGGCGATCACCGGTTCGGCGGGTGACCCGAAGGCGGCCCTCGGCGGTGGTGACGGGTTCGCCTGTGCCAAGAACGCCCCGGCCGAGTGCGTCGAGTTCCTCAAGTACCTCGTCAGCCCCGAGGTGCAGACGGGCTACGCCGCGACCGGCACCGGCCTGCCCGTCGCCAAGGGGGCGGAGAGCGGCGTCGCGGACCCGGCCCTGAAGTCCATCCTGGAGGCCACGTCGAGCGCGACCTACGTACAGCTCTGGTTGGACACGGCCTTCGGCAGCACGGTCGGCAACGCGATGAACGACGCGATCGTCGCCATCTTCGCCGGCAGCGGCAGCCCCGAGAAGGTCGTCGACGCGATGAAGGCAGCCGCACGCAAGTGACCGCCTCCAACCCCACCCTGAACCCCGCCGGTGGCGCATCCGCGCCGCCGGCGGGTGTCCGGCCCGCCCGGAGGCGGTCGTCCTCCCGCGCGGCCGAGACCCGCCGCAAGTGGTACGAGATCATCGGGCTCACCACGCCAGCGGTGATCGTCTACGTGATGTTCGTACTGGTGCCGATGGGCTTCGCGGTCTACTACAGCCTCTTCCGCTGGCGCGGGGTCGGACCGCCCACCGAGTTCGTCGGCCTCGACAACTACGTGCTCGCCTTCCAGGACCCGATCTTCCTCGACGCGCTGCGCAACAACGCCATCATCGTGGTCGGGTCGCTGCTGATCCAGGGTCCGATCGCGCTCGGGATCGCCCTGCTGCTCAACCGTCGCTTCCGCGGGCGCACCGTGTTCCGCCTGCTGGTGTTCGTGCCCTACGTGCTCGCCGAGGTCACCGTCGGCATCATGTGGAAGCTGATCCTGACCGACGGCGGGACGGTCGACGCGCTGCTGCGGTCGCTCGGACTGGGCAGCCTGGTGCAGGCGTGGCTCGCCGACCTCGACGTCGTCATCTGGACGCTGCTCATCGTCCTCACCTGGAAGTACGTCGGCTTCGCCATCATCCTGCTGCTCGCCGGCCTGTCGAACGTGCCGCACGAGCTGACCGAGGCCGCCGAGATCGACGGCGCGAGCTGGTGGCAGATCCAGCGCCACATCACGCTCCCGCTGCTCGGCCCGACGATCCGGATCTGGATGTTCCTGTCGATGATCGGTTCGTTGCAGGTCTTCGACGTGATCTGGGTGACCTCGGTACCCGCCGTGCGGTCGCTCGGCGCGTCGGCCACCATGGCGACGTACATGGTGGACAACGGCTTCTTCGCCCGGCTCTGGGGCTACGGCAACGCGGTGGCCGTGATCCTCTTCGTCATCTCCTTCGTCGCGGCGCTGCTGTTCCAGCGGTTCCTCCTTCGTCGCGACATCCAGGGCGCCATCACCGGAAGGGTGAACTGACCGTGGCCGCGAACGCTGTCCTGCCCCCACCGTCCAAGCGCCGCCCGGTGTCGTGGGGCAGCCCGCTCACCTATGCGCTGGCGCTCGCGGTCGCGGCGGTGTCGATCGCTCCGGTCGTCTACGTGATCGTCGGTGGTTTCCGTACCACCCCGCAGATCGTCGCCGACCCGGCCGGGCTGCCCGACCCCTGGGTCTGGGACAACTACGTCCGGGTGCTGACCCAGAGCGACTTCTGGGGGCAGGCGCTGAACAGCGCGGTGATCGCCCTGGGTACGACGCTCGGCGTCGTGGTGCTCGGGGTCTGCGCGGCGTTCGTGCTGGCCCGGTACACCTTCCGGGGGCGTGAGGCGCTCTACACCTTCTTCACGCTCGGCCTGCTCTTCCCGGCCGGGGCGGCGATCCTGCCGCTCTATCTCATGCTGCGCGACCTGAACCTGATCAACTCCTACTACGCGGTGATCCTCCCGCAGGTCGCCTTCGCGTTGCCGCTCACGATCGTGATCCTGCGTCCCTTCCTGGCAGCCATCCCCCGCGAGCTGGAGGACGCCGCCGCGATCGACGGTACGGGTCGGCTCGGCTTCCTCTGGCTCATCGTGCTGCCGCTGTCCCGGCCCGCGCTCGTCACGGTCGGCATCCTCGCGTTCGTGGCGAGCTGGAACGCGTTCCTCCTGCCGCTGCTCGTGCTCGGCGACGTCAATCTGCACACCCTGCCCCTCGGGGTGCAGAACTTCTCAAGTCAATACACCTCCGACACGGCGGGAATTCTCGCCTTCACCTCGCTGGCGATGCTGCCGGCACTACTTTTCTTCACCTTCGCCGAGAAGCAGATCGTCGGCGGCCTCCAGGGCGCCGTCAAGGGCTGAGCGGCAGCGGCGCTCGCACAGCCGTGATCGGCAGATCGTGGCGTCGTCATGATCACCGGGAGTGGGTCCGGTCGGCGAGTTTGCCGGCCGGTGTGAGGTACCCGGGCCGGATCTGGCACAATGGGTCGCTGGTATCCGGCGCGCGTCCGGCGCCCTCTAACCCGGGCGCGTCGCCAGTCCATCGAGCAGTCCCCGGCTCAACCCCACTGTGCCGGTCGGCTCTCACCCGCGCACCGCCCGTGTCCGGGACGGTGAGAATCGCAACAGGAGCGAACACACTGTGGCCGTAAAGATCCGGCTCCTGCGGATGGGTAAGATCCGCAACCCGCAATACCGCATCGTCGTCGCCGACTCGCGTACCAAGCGCGACGGTCGGGCGATCGAGTTCGTCGGGATCTACCAGCCGAAGGAGCACCCTTCGGTGATCGAGGTCAAGTCGGACCGGGTGCAGTACTGGCTCTCTGTCGGCGCCCAGCCGAGTGAGGCCGTCCAGCGCCTGCTGGAGAAGACCGGCGACTGGCAGAAGTTCAAGGGCCTGCCGGCCCCGCCGCCGCTGCTGGTGGCGCCGGAGCGGGTCGACCGCACGGCGGCCTACGAGGCCGAGGCGAAGGCGGCGGCCGGGCTGACCGAGGCGGCCAAGCCGGCGAGGAAGGCGGCCAAGGCGGCACCCGCTGAGACCCCGAAGACCGAGGCCCCGAAGACCGAGGAGCAGGCCGGTGCGGACTCCGGCGAGCAGGCCTGACGTGGCGCTCCGGCCGGCGCTCGAACACCTGGTCAAGGGCATCGTCGACCACCCGGACGACGTACGGGTCCGGATGGTCGACTCCCGGCGCGGCAAGCGCCTGGAGGTGCGGGTGCACCCCGAGGACCTGGGTACGGTGATCGGCCGCTCCGGCCGTACCGCGAAGGCGCTGCGCCAGGTGATCGGGTCGATCGGCGGCCGTGGGGTACGCGTCGACATCGTCGACTCGTACTGACCCGCGGATCCCGATGCTCCTGATCGTCGGCCGGATCGGCCGTCCGCACGGCATTCGCGGTGAGGTGACCGTGGAGGTGCGGACCGACGATCCCGAGACACGGTTCGCCGCCGGGGCGGTGTTGCGCACCGACCCGGCGGCATCCGGCACCGGCCCGACGGCGCCGCCCCCGGTCACCGGGCACGGCGAGCTGGTCCGGGTGCCCGACCGGCTCACCGTCGAGGCCACCCGGTGGCACCAGGGCAGGCTGCTGGTCACCTTCGACGGTGTCTACGACCGCGACGTGGCCGAGGCGCTCCGCGACACCCTGCTCTGGGTGGACAGCGCGGAGGTGCCGCCGCCGGCCGACCCGGACGAGTTCAACGACCACCAGTTGATCGGGCTCGCGGTGGTCACCCCGGCCGGCGAGTCGCTCGGCGAGGTGGCCCGGATCGACCACGCTCCCGCCTCCGACCTGCTGGTGCTGCGCCGCCCCGAGGGGCGTACCGCGCTGATCCCGTTCGTCAAGGCGATCGTCCCGGAGGTGGACCTGGCCACCGGTCGGGTGGTCGTGGACGCTCCGCCCGGCCTGCTGGACCTGTGAGCCGGGTCCGCATGTCTGTCGTCGTCTGACCTGCCCGGTAACCGGTAACCGGGAACCGTCGAGGGGGCCCTCCGCAGATGCGCGTCGACGTGGTGTCGATCTTCCCCGAGTACCTCGCTCCGCTGGGGCTCTCGCTGATCGGGCGGGCCCGGGCGGCCGGCGTACTCGACGTCGGCGTGCACGACCTGCGGGCCTGGACGCACGACGTGCACCGTACGGTCGACGACACCCCGTACGGTGGCGGGCCCGGCATGGTGATGCGGCCCGAGCCGTGGGGAGAGGCGCTGGACAGCCTGGTACCGCCCGGCGAGGAGTCCGGGGCGCGCCTGGTGGTGCCCACCCCGGCCGGGGTCCGGTTCGACCAGGCGATGGCGCACGAGCTGGCCGCCGAGTCGCACCTCGTCTTCGCCTGCGGCCGGTACGAGGGGATCGACCAGCGGGTCCTCGAGCACGCCGGCACCCGGATGCCGGTGACCGAGGTCTCGCTCGGCGACTACGTGCTCTTCGGCGGCGAGGTGGCGGTACTGGTGATCATGGAGGCGGTGACCCGCCTGCTGCCCGGGGTACTCGGCAACGCCGACTCGCTCGCCGAGGAGTCGCACGCGCACGGGCTGCTGGAGGCGCCGGTCTACACCAAACCGCCGAGCTGGCGCGGACTGGACGTACCCGAGATCCTGCGCTCGGGTGACCACGGCCGGATCGCCCGGTGGCGGCGCGACCAGGCGCTGGTCCGGACGGCCCGGCGCCGGCCCGACATGCTCGCCGTGCTGCCGGCCGAGCGGTTGGACAAACGGGACGTCGCCGCCCTGGCCGGGGCCGGATTTCAGCCTCCGGCCGACGATATGGCAAAGTAGGGGGGTTGCCGCAGTCGCCCGTGCCACGGTCGGCTGCGAGGATCTCCGCCGGGGTTGCCGTGCCGGACCCTGCCGTGGAGATCAGAATTACCCATCCGCGCGCCGACGCCCGGTGCGCCGTGAGCCTTCAAGGATGCAGCGATGAACACCCTGGACGCCCTCGACGCCCAGTCGCAGCGGACCGACGTGCCCGATTTCCGGGCCGGTGACACCGTCAAGGTGCACGCCCGAGTCATCGAGGGCAGCCGGTCCCGGGTCCAGGTCTTCGAGGGTGTCGTCATCCGACGCCACGGGGCGGGCCTGCGGGAGACCTTCACCGTACGGAAGATCAGCTTTGGGGTCGGGGTCGAGCGGACGTACCCGATCAACAGCCCGGGTATCGACCGGATCGAGGTCGTCGTCCGTGGTGACGTACGCCGGGCCAAGCTCTACTACCTCCGTGAGCTGCGCGGCAAGAAGGCCAAGATCAAGGAGAAGCGCGAGAAGCGGGTCGGCTGACCTCCCGGCTGACCGCACCGACGCCGATCGCGGGGTGCCGACCCGGCCAACGCCGACTACGCTGGCCACACGGGCAGACGCGAGACTCGGCGACCCCGGCGACTGCCGGGGTCGCCCGTCACCGCCGCGCTTCCGCTCGCGGTGCCCGTCGTCCAGGCAGTGGGTGATGGCGCTGTATCTCGGGACCGGGGAGTTGCGTGGTGCGTAGGGTGGACGACGAGGACGATGTCGAACCGTGGCGTCGTCGGGCCCGACGATCCCGCCGCACGCGCAAGCAGATGCCACTGTGGCAGGAGCTTCCGCTACTGCTGATCGTGGCGTTCTGCCTCGCGGTCCTGATCCGGACCTTCCTGCTCCAGGCGTTCTTCATCCCCTCGGGGTCCATGGAGGACACCCTGCTGATCGGCGACCGGGTTCTGGTCAACAAGATCGTCTACGACGTGCGCGACCCGACCCGTGGCGAGATCGTGGTGTTCCGCGGTACGGCGGCCTGGGCGCCCGAGGTCCGCGAGGAGGCCGATCCGGGGTTCGTGGCCAAGCTGGGCCGCACCATCGGCGACCTGGTCGGGGTGAGTCGGCCGGGTGAGAAGGACTTCATCAAGCGGGTGGTGGGACTCCCCGGCGACCGGGTGCAGTGCTGTGACGACCAGGGTCGGGTCACCGTCAACGGCGCCCCGATCGACGAGCCGTACGTGCTGGAGAACTCCCCACTGGACGTTCCGCCCAACCGCCAGGAATGCCGGTCGCGGCGGTTCGACGAGGTGGTGGTCCCGGCCGACCAGATCTTCGTGATGGGCGACCACCGGCTGGTGTCGCAGGACGCCCGCTGCCAGGGCCCGGTGCCGATCGAGAACGTCATCGGCCGGGCCTTCGTGGTCGTCTGGCCGTTCGGCCACTGGAGTTCACTGCCGGTGCCCGACACCTTCGACAAACTGCCGAGACCGGCGGCGGCGCCCGCCTCCGGGGAACCGCCCGCCGACAGTCCGCAGAACAGCGCGAACACGGGAGAAACAGCAATTGCGATGCCAATCTTGGGCTCTCTACTCGTTACCGCGCGTTCCCGGCGCTCTCGCGGGACTCGGCATCGTAGGCTCCACCCGTGATTGACGAGCAGACCGACAAGTCCAAGCCCCGCAATTCGTTCTGGCGGGAGCTGCCCATCCTGGTGGGCGTGGCCGTGCTGGTCGCGGTGCTGGTCCGGGCGTTCGTGCTACAGACCTTCTACATCCCGTCGCCGTCGATGGAGCACACCCTCGACATCTACGACCGGGTGCTCGTCAACAAGCTGGTCTACGACTTCCGGTCGCCGCACCGGGGCGAGATCATCGTCTTCAAGGCACCCACCCAGTGGACCGGCAACCCGGAGGGTGAGGACTTCATCAAGCGGGTGATCGGAGTGGGCGGGGACCGGGTGGTCTGCTGCGACCCGGAGGACCGACTGATGATCAACGGGCAGTCGCTGGACGAGCCGTACATCTTCACCGAGAACGGGGTGCGGGATCCGGCCGCCGACGAGGAGTTCGACATCACCGTACCGGCCGGGCGGCTCTGGGTGATGGGGGACCACCGCTCCGCCTCCGGTGACTCGCTGGAGCACTGGCAGCAGAGCCGCAAGGACATCCAGGTGGCCACGATTCCGGAGGGGTCGGTGGTGGGGCGGGCGTTCACCGTCTTCTGGCCGGTCGGCCGGGCCACCTGGCTCTCCGTACCCGATTCCTACGGCGCGATTCCCGATCCGCAGGGCTGACCGCGCCCGCGTCGGCCCGTGGCCGGCGGCGGGTCCGGCACCGGCGCGGCTAGGCTGACCGGGTGACCGTGTTCACCCCACGCCAGGCCGCCCGGGTGCTCCTGGTCGACGCCGACGGCCGGGTGCTGCTGTTCCGCGGCTGGGATCCGGCCCGCCCCGAACGCCGCTACTGGTTCACCCCGGGCGGCGGGCTGGATCCGGACGAGACACCGGCGGCCGGGGCCGCCCGCGAGCTGGCCGAGGAGACCGGGCTGCGGCTGCCCCCGGCCGAGTTCGGCGAGCCGATCCGGCAGGAGGTCACCGAGTTCAGTTTCGGCGGCCAGTGGTACCGGCAGGAACAGCAGTTCTTCCTCGTCCGGGTCACCGCCTTTGCGGTGGACACGGCCGGGTTCGACGCCGAGGAGCGGGACACGATCGACATCCACCACTGGTGGTCGATCGACGAGCTGGAGCGGACCACGGAACGGTTCTATCCGACCGACCTGCCCGAGCTGCTTCGCCGGGCGCTGGAGAGCGAGCAGCGGTGCTGACCCCACCCCGCACGGTGATCCGCCGCGAGGGCGGCATCTACGCCATGGAACGCGCCCTGCGGCGACGCGGCTTCCCGCACGTCGCCGGGGCCGACGAGGCCGGCCGGGGAGCCTGTGCCGGTCCGCTGGTGGCCGCCGCGGCGGTGCTGCCCGACGGCCGGCGCGGCGAGATCGAGGGGCTGACCGACTCGAAGCTGCTCACCCCGGCCGCCCGGGAGCGGATCTACGCCGAGGTGGTGGCCCGGGCGCTGGCGTACGCCGTGGTGGTCGTCCCGGCCGCGGAGGTGGACGCCCGAGGGCTGCACGTGTGCAACCTGGCGGCGATGCGCCGGGCGCTGGCCTCGCTCGCCCTGGTGCCGGACTACGTACTGACCGACGGGTTCGGGGTGGACGGGCTGGGCGTGCCGGGGCTGGCCGTCTGGAAGGGCGACCAGGTCGCCGCCTGCGTGGCGGCGGCGAGCGTGCTGGCCAAGGTCACCCGGGACCGGATCATGGTGGAGCTGGACGACCAGCATCCCGGGTACGGTTTCGCCGAGCACAAGGGATACATCACCGCCGAGCACAGCGCCGCGCTGGAGCGTCACGGCCCGTGCCCGGAACATCGCTTCTCGTACGTCAATGTCGCGACCGTCTCCGGCCGGGTCGGCCGGCCGCCGCGCTCCCGGCGCCCGGCGCACCTCGGTGGGATCGAGTCGATGGCGCACGGGGGCCGGGCAGGGGGTACCGTCGGCGTGGCGTTGGGCGAGCGGCTTCGGCCGTCGACGTTGGTGGGGGAAGATGTGGCCATGGAAGGCGGAGTGGGATGAGCGCGGAAGATCTCGAGAAGTACGAGACCGAGATGGAGCTCCAGCTCTATCGGGAGTACCGCGACATCGTTCGCCAGTTCTCCTACGTCGTGGAGACCGAGCGGCGGTTCTATCTGGCGAACCAGGTTGACCTGCACGTCCGCAACTCCGACGGTGAGGTCTACTTCGAGGTCGAAATGCACGACGCCTGGGTCTGGGATATGTACAGACCGGCGCGCTTCGTGAAAAATGTCCGAGTAATGACCTTCAAGGATGTCAACGTCGAAGAACTCGAAAAGCCGGACATCTCCCTTCCCGCTGATTCTGGATTCGGCGGTTGATCGTCGGCATTCCGGTGGTCCTCGGATCCGGCACCTGGCGGAACTGGCCTACCGCTCTGCGGTGACCACGACCGCCACCCGCTGGACCAGATTGTTCGCGAACCCACCCCGGTTCCACGGCTGCTCGATCGGCTGAGTACGCCCGGACGCGTCGGTGGCCCGCGCGCCGAGCGTGTACCGGCCCGGGGTCGCCGACCACTCGTACCGCCAGCGGCGCCACGCCCAGCGCTCGTCGACGACCGGCCCGTCCGGAGCCGACTCCGGCGACCGCCGCCCCACCGAACCCGCACCCGGACCCGAGTCGTTGCCTAGGTGCCCCGTTGGAGTGGCCGGGTCGAGGGTGGCGGGAGCCCAGCTGACACCCCCGTCCGTGGTCACCTCGACGGCGGTCAGCGGAGCGTACCCGGACCAGGCCCGGCCCTCCACGGTGCACGGTCCGGGGCGTACCACCCGGGTCCGGGACATGAAGTCCGGAAAGCCGGGCGGCTGGACCAGTGCCCGGGGCTCGATCCGGGTCACCGGAACACCCGGGTCGTCGGCGGAGGTACGGAGCCGGTAGGCCACGGCGTTCTGGTAGCCGTCGAACTCCCGGTCGAGCACGGTGATCCGGGTCAGCCACTTGACGTGTGCCATGCCGTACCAGCCGGGCACCACCAGGCGCAGCGGGGCGCCATGCTGGGGGAGCAGCGGGGCGCCGTTCATCTCGTACGCCAGCAGCACCTCCTCGCGCAGCGCCTCGGAGACCGGAAGCCCACGCTGGTAGTCCTGCTCGACGCCGCGCTCCACCCCGTGGTCGGCGCCGGTGAACACCACGTCGACGGCGTCCGCCGCGAGCCCCGCCTCGCGCAGCAGCGGCGCCAGTGGCGTGCCGGTCCATTCGGCGGTGCCGACCGCCTCGGAGAGCCACGGCTGGCTGACCGGCCGGGGCGTCAACAGGGCCCGACCGTTGCCGGCACACTCCAGGGTGACCCGCCGGGTGACCCGGGGCCGCTCCCGCAGGGCGGCGAGATCGAGGGTCAGCGGGCGCTCGACCCGTCCGTCGACGGTCAGCAGGTGCCGACCCGCGTCCAGGTCCGGGATGTCGTAATGGATGAGCAGATAGTGCAGGCCCACCGGGGTGACGTCATAGCGGAGCGCCTCCAGCGGCAGTGCGTGGTTGCGCGCGGCGAGCCCCAGTTCCTCGATGCTGATGCCCTCGTCGGGGTCGGCCAGCCGGGAAGGCCGACTCGCGTCCTCCACTGTGGTCATCGCCGCTCCTCCTCGATCCGGGGGATGTACGGGGTCCCGCCTCCGGCCGTCCAGCCTAGGCGAGCCGGGTGACCGGACCCGGAGCCGGCCCAGGTCACGGCCGGACGGTAAGCCTCGGCGGGTCGCTGGGACCTCAACCGGCGTCCGGGGTTTCGTGCTCTGGACGGAGTTCCCGCTCCAGCGGTGCTGCCGTCCCTGCCGCCACCGGCCCGGCCTGCGCGACGCGACGGCGGCGGCGGGGGTTGTGTCGTCTCCGGGGCGGTCGCCCGGGGCGGCATAGCAGATCATCGGGGTATCCGGGCGTTTTCCACAGCCGTGGTAGTTGTACACAGGGCGCGGTTCGGGGCGTTGCGGGGAGCACGCGGTGCCGCGACGCTGCACGACCATGACGAGGAGATGGCACGGCGGGGGACCGGCGATCCTGCTTTCGGTGTTACTACTGGCCCTGACACTGCCACCCGCCCGGTCCGACGCCGCCCCGACCGGCAGGGCGGTCCGGGATACCGCCACCCCGATCGGTGGGTCGGTCGGGGATACTGCGGCTCCGGGCTCGATCGCTGTTCGGGGCGGGGAGCCGGTGGCGGTGGTCTCGACCGCGAGCCCGGCGTGGGCGAGGTCGCAGCGACCGACCGCCAGGCTGCCGCACTGGTCGGCTCCGGTGCCCGGACGGTTCCGGTGGCCGCTCGACGGAGTGCCCCGGGTCGTCCGCCGGTTCGACCCGCCGCCGCAGCCCTGGGCGGCCGGGCACCGAGGCGTCGACCTGGCCGCCCCGCCCGGTGCCACGGTTCGGGCGGCCGGGCCCGGCGTGGTGTTCTTCGCTGGCATGGTGGCCGGCCGTCCGCTGGTCAGCGTCGCCCATGCCAACGGACTACGCACCACCTACGAACCGGTGCGGCCGGGACTGGCGGCCGGGGACGCGGTCAGGGCGGGCGATCCGCTCGGCGTGCTGCTGTCGGGGCACCCGGGCTGCGCGGCTGCCGGATCGGCCTGCCTGCACTGGGGCCTGCGCCGGGGCGACGAGTACCTCGATCCCCTGCTCCTGCTGGGCCTCGGCCGGGTCCGTCTGCTGCCGGTCGCGGCCGGCCGTCCAGCCCGGGCCGCCGGTCGGAATCGCCCCCGGGTGCCGTGACCGCGGGCGGCGGTCGATGACGCCCTCCGCGCGGCCGGTCAGGAGAGCGTGGCGAGCAGGGCGGGCAGGCGCTCAGCGAGGCGGTCATACTCGTCCGCCCGGTTGTAGATCTGGCCGGACAGCCGCAGCCAGCCTCGGTCGTGCCACGGATTGACGTTGACCTCCGCGCCGAGTTCGTCGCCGATCCGCTGCCGCAGCGCCACGGCGTCGGGAAAGGTGGTCGCGACGCCGGCCGGCAGGGGAAGGATCCGCATCGACACCGTCGGCCCGCCCGGGTCGATCAGGTCGGCCGGCGCGATCCCGAGAACCCGGCCGACCACCCGCTGCCCGTACGCGGCCAGTTCCGCGTTGTGCGTCCGCACCCGGTCCAGCCCGAGCGTACGGAGGGTGAACACGCCCACCGGTGCGGCGAGCCAGGCGGTGTAGTCGAGCGTCGCCTGCCATTCGACCCGGCTCGGAAAGCCAGCCTCCTCCTGCCATGAGACGGCCAACGGCTCGATCCGTGGTCGCCAACGGGGCGCCACCACCAGCACGGCGCTGCCCCGTGGGGCGTACCCCCACTTGTGCAGGTTGCCGACCCAGAAGTCGGCGCCGATGCTCTGCACCGGAGTCGCCAGCATTCCGGGCGCGTGCGCGCCGTCGACCAGTACCGGGACGTTGCGCTCCCGGGCCACCGCGGCGATCGCCGCCGCCGGAAAGAGCCGGGCGGTGGAGGAGGTGAGCTGGTCGACGATGAGCAGCTTGGTACGGCCCGGTCGGATCCCGGCCCGGACGATCTCGACGATCTCCTCGTCGGTGGCGGTCAGCGGCACGGTCAGGGTGCGCCGTACGGCCCCGGTCCGGCGCGCCTCCCGATCGACGGAGAGGGCGAACGAGCCGTACCCGTGGTCGGTGTCGACCACCTCGTCACCGGGCTGCAACCCGAGCGACTGGAGCACGATGGCGGCTCCGATGGAGACGTTGCCGACCAGCGCCGTCCCGTCCGGATCGGCGCCGAGGAAGCCGGCCAGGTGTCGGCGGGCGTGCGCGATCCGGTCGACGAGTCCCCGGTTGAAGAACCGCATCGGGTTGGCCTCGGTCTCGTCGCGCAGCCGCTGCTGAGCGCGCTGCACGCCGATCGGCACCGCCCCGTACGAGCCATGGTTGAGGTGGGCGACGCCGGGATCCAGCGAGAACAGCAGTCGGGCGCCGGGAATCGGCACGGGCGGCGGCGGCCCGGCAGTGCTCATTCGGCGATCGTAGCCCGGTGCCGATCGGGAACCGGCCGGGAACGTGTCATCCGGGTGAGGGGAGTCAGGCCCGAGGATGTGCCTGGCGGTACGCCGCCCGCAGCCGTTCCACCGATACGTGGGTGTAGATCTGTGTGCTCGACAGCGTGGCGTGCCCGAGAAGCTCCTGCACCGTACGCAGGTCGGCGCCGCCCTCCAGCAGATGGGTGGCGGCCGAGTGCCGTAGCCCGTGCGGGCTGATCCGGGGCAGTCCCGCCGCGCGGGCGTAGTCGGCGACGATCCGGCGTACCACGGTGGGCTGGAGCCGCCCGCCGCGTACCCCGAGCAGCAGTGCCGCGCCACTGCCCGGCCCGGCCAGGCGGGTCCGGCCGTTCCGGAGCCAGTCGTCGAGTGCCCGCTGCGCCGGCAGCCCGTAGGGCACCGTGCGTTCCTTGGCGCCCTTGCCCAGGACCCGGACCACTCGCCGGGCCGGGTCGACGTCGCCGAGGTCCAGACCGCACAGTTCGCCGACCCGGATGCCGGTGGCGTAGAGGAGTTCGAGGACCGCCCGGTCCCGCGACGATTCCGCAGACCCGGCCTCCCCGGGCGCCCCCACCAACTCGCTCGCCTGGTCGGCCCGGAGCACGGCCGGCAGTTCCCGGTGTGCCCGTGGACTGGCCAACTGGGTACCGACGTCGGCGTCCAGCAGCCCGGCCCGGTGCGCCCAGGCGGTGAAGGTACGGGCGGACGCGGCGCGGCGGGCCAGCGAGGCGCGGGCGGCCCCGAGAGTACGCAGCTTCGCCAGCCAGCTTCGCAACACGGTGATGTCGAGGTCTCGGGGCGCGGCGCAACCCATCCGGCCGGCATGGTCGAGCAGCGACACCACATCCGCGACGTACGCCCGGACGGTGTGCGTCGACCGGTTCTCGACCGAGGCGAGGTGCTGGGCGAAGTCGTCGACGCTTTCCCGGAAGGGCGGTGTCAGGGCCTCGTGCCGGGCGCGGGTACTGCGACTGGGCTGGCTCATCACCCGCGACGGTGTACCTCGGGCGTCGGCTACGTCAAGCCGGCTCGCCGTGACCCGACACCGCCCCGAGCCGTCCGGGGAGAGGGTCGGCGGGGTGTGCGAGAACCCCTGCGTCCCGGTGGTCGCCACCCGACCACGGCTCCGGTCACACGCCGCACCTCGGCGCCGCCAGGTGGCCCGGGAACCCCTGGCTGGGCACGTCTTGCCGCTCGGGCTCGCGCTCGCACACGCCCTCGGCCGGGCACGTCTCGCCGGTCCGGGGCTCGTGGTCGCACACGCCCTCGGCCGGTCACGCCTTGCCGGTCGGGCTCGTGGTCGCACACGCCCTTGGCCGGGCACGTCTCGCCGGTCGGGGCTGGTGGACGCACACGCCGGCAGCCCTGTTCACCGGACGGGCTGACCGGACGGAGCGCGGCCGGGTCGGGTAGCCGCCGGAGCGAGGGTGTATCCCCCGTCCCGGCGGAGCACCAGACCCAACTGCTCCAGCAGGGAGAGCTTGCGCAGAGCGGTACGCAGGTCGAGGCCGGTCCGCGCGGCGAGGACGTCCGGACCGAGCGGGCCGCGTCGGGGAACCGACTCCAGGATCAGCGCGGACTCGTCGTCGAGCGCATCCTGCGGGCGGTCGGGACCACGAACCGGCGGAGCGAGGTCGGCACCGATCCGTCCCACCTCCTCGAGGATGTGCGGCACGCCGGTGACCAGTCGTGCCTCGGGATATTCACGGAGCAGTTCGTGTGCCCCGACCGACATCGCGGAGGTGACCGGCCCGGGCACCACCATCGACGGTCGCTCCATCGCGATCGCCCGGCGCAGCGTCTGGGTGGCACCGCTGCGGGCCGCCGCCTCGACCACCAGGGTGCCGGCGGTCGCGGCGGCGATCACCCGGTTACGGATCAGGAACCGTGGCCGCAGCGGCTCGGCCCCGGGCGGCCACTCACTGACCAGCAGGCCGACATCGGCGATCCGGTCGAAGAGCGCGGTGTTGCCCATCGGATATGGCCGGTCGACACCGCAGGCGAGGACCGCCACGGTCAGGCCACCGGCGTTCAGGGCGCCCCGGTGCGCCGCCGCGTCGATGCCGAACGCGCCACCGGAGACGACGGCCCAGCCCCGCTCGGCCAGACCGAAGGCGATCTCGGTGGCGACGTGCAGCCCGTACGGCGTGGCGGCCCGGGACCCGACCACCGCCACCGACCGTTGCAGCGCCTCGCCGAGCGACCAGGCACCGCGTACCCAGAAGCAGAGCGGTGGTGCCGTCTCCTGGTCGACCCTGCGATCGGCACCGGGCAGGCTGAGCTTGTCGAGGCTCAGCAGCCGGGTCGGCCACTCCGGGTCGGCGGGAGTCACCAGGCGCGCGCCGAGCCGCTCGGTCTGCTCGGCGGCGGTGAGCGCGACCTGCCACGGGTCTCCGGCGGCCAGCCGGGACTCGACCGTTGCCCGCAGCCGCTGGTCCGGGACCTTCCCGGCGAGCAGTCGGCGCAGTGCCCCGACCGCTCCGACCTGCCGCACCAGGCGGAACACCGCCCGGGTACCGGGCTCGAAGAGCCAGGTCAGAGCGATACGTGCCAGCCGGTCCTCGTCCATCGCCACCGTCCCGTCCAGCTCCGGAATCGGATCGCTCGACGGCTCGGTCTCCGGATCCGAGCTGGGGTGCGGTGGTCGCACCGGATCGAGCGGTGGCTCGGGATCGCGGCTCGGCGCGGCCGGAGCGGGGCGTGCTGGTCTGGTCATGTGATGCTCCCGGTACGAAGTTGGGTCGCTTCGTGCACGTCACCGGCATCGGGACGTTGCCGACCGTCAAGGTCGGCGATGCTCCAGGCCAGCCGGATCACCCGGTCGAAGCCACGGGCGGAGAGCGCGCCGCTGTCCAGCAGCCGACGCAGCGCGTACGTGTCGTTTGCCGGCAATCGCCACCGGGGATGGCGCAGCTGCGGCCCCGGCACCTCGGCGTTGACCCGCCAACCGCCGACGGCCCACCGGGCAGCGGCGGCGGCCCGAGCTTTGCCGACCCGTTCGGCGACCACGGCGGACGACTCGATGGTCTGCTCGGCGGCCATCAGTTCCGCCGCACGTAGTGGGCTCACCGTCACCTGCACGTCCAGCCGGTCCAGCAGCGGGCCGGAGAGCCGACCGAGGTAGCGGCGGCGGGCTAGTGGCGTGCACTCGCACGAGATGTCGCCGGAGGGTTTCGCACAGGGGCACGGGTTGGCCGCCACCACCAGTTGGACCCGGGCGGGATATTCCGTGCCGCCCCGGGCTCGGGTCAGCACGATCCGGCCGCTCTCCAGCGGTTGGCGCAGCGCCTCCAGCGCGCCCCGGGCATATTCGGGAGCCTCGTCGAGAAATAGCACCCCACGATGGGCCAACGACACGGCGCCGGGCCGGGCCAGCCCCGATCCGCCGCCGACCAGCGAGGCGACCGTCGCCGTGTGGTGCGGGGCCTGGAACGGCGGTCGGCGCAGCAGTTGCCCGTCCGGCGGCAGCAGGCCGGCGATCGAGTGCAGCGCGGTCACTTCCAGGGCGGCCTCGTCGTCCAACTCGGGCAGGATCGAGGGCAGGCGCTCGGCCAGCATCGTCTTGCCAGCCCCGGGCGGGCCGAGCAGGGCCAGGTGGTGCCCACCGGCCGCGGCCACCTCCAGGGCACGTCGCCCGAGACCCTGCCCGGCGACGTCGGCGAGATCGGGCCCGGGGCGGGGTGGCACCGCCGGCGGGGACGGCGGATCGAGCAGCGGCGCACCGTCCCGGATGAAGGCCACCAGCCGGTGCAGGGTGTCGACCGCCCGGACCCGTACCCCTGGTACGACCGACGCCTCGGCAGCGTTGTCCAGTGGTACGACCACCCGGGTGATGCCGGCCAGGGCCGCCGCCGCGACCATCGGCAGTACGCCCCGGACCGGTCGGACCGTCCCGTCGAGCCCCAACTCGCCGAGGACGGCGACCTGGTCGAGCGGGGCGAGTGGCATCTCGCCCGAACCGCCGAGCAGCGCCGCCGCGATGGCGAGGTCGAACGCCGAACCGTGCTTCGGCAGCGTTGCCGGCAGCAGGTTGACGGTGATCCGGCGGTTCGGCCAGCGCTGGCCGGAGTTGACGATCGCGGCGCGTACCCGGTCTCGGGCCTCGTTGAGTGCGGTGTCGGGCAGTCCGGACAGCACGACGGTGGGCAGACCGGTGGCCAGGTCGGCCTCGACCTCGACGACGTGCCCGGTCACCCCGACCAGTCCCACGCAGAGCACTCTGGCGTAACTCATCGGTGGAGCCCGGTGGAGCTGTCTCGCGGTATCGGCATGGATTCGACGGTGCCCGGACCGGATTCGATGGGAGGTCCCGGCGGAGTGGCCTGTGGACAACCGAGGCCCCTGTGGATGTCCGGACGATCAAGCGGTGACTGTGCTATGCGCCCGTCGACCCTGCCCCGTCGACCTGCGCGTACGGTCAGTCCGGGAACCGTCGACAGGAAGTCCCGGGCCGGCGGACCGCCCAGCCAGGTGTCGGAGTCGACCAGGATGAACCGCCAGCATCCCCTGGCCCATCTCGGCCGAGGTCACGTCGACCGTGGTGCGGGGACCACCCCTCGTTCGCGGCGCTTGCGTGCCCGCTCGGGTACGGCGCCGGCCGACAGCCCCGGGGCGGGTCTTCGCCGTCGCCTGGGACGGAGTGCCCTGCGTCGACCCGGACGCGCACTCTCCCGGCCTGCGGCGCGATGCAGGAGAGGCCGGCGCCGAACCGGTCGACCGGTCCAGCCGGTCAGCTCCGGGGTTTGCCGGGCGTGGTTCGGGCTTTGCGACCTGGTGTCGACCATCGGTCCAGGGCTGGACCCGGTCGAGGAGTCCGTGCAGGAGCGCGACGACCTCGGCCGGGGAGGTACGCCACGGCCTGCTCGCCCACCGTGACCTCGAAGCCGCACCGTCGCGGGTCCAGCGCGGAGAACCCGGGGAAAGAGGCGGAGAACACCCGGGGAAAGAGTTTGACGCCAGGCTCGGCGAGCATCGCCTCGCCGGCCCGTTCGACGTCCCGCCGCGAGGCGGGGAGGTGGACGTGGAAGAGTGGCATCTGCGGCGGATCGGGCCGGACCAGCGCCACACCATCGGTGTTGATCGCATCGGCGATCGCGATCGCGTGCTCCCGGAACGCCGGCATCCGGGGCAGCAGGTTGTCCAGGCCGGCAGGTCCGGCCAGCGCCAGTGGCCAGGCATCGTGGATCGCTCCGCCCAGCCGGCTCCGGCACAGCGCCGCCTCCGCGCTGGTCGCGGCGTCGGCGGCGAGAACGGCGCCCCGGATGCCGAGCAGGGCCTTGCAGAGCGAGGTTAGACCGTGTCGAACAGGCCGGCGATCTCCGCGAACGGGCGGCGGTGGTAGGTCTGCGCCTCCCAGATCCGGGCGCCGTCCAGATGCGCCGCCGCGCCCCGGGACGGGACGGCCGCGACCTGCTCGCGTAGCTCGTCCCACCCGGGCAGTTGCCCGCCGATGTCGGGCGGGACCCGGGTGAGGGTATGCGGACGGGTCGCTTCTGGTTGCCATTTCTGGCAACAAGAGATCGTCGTACTCAGAACGCCGCTCGCAGGTGCTCGACCCGGGCAGGGCCGCTGCGCGCCGGGTACACCTCGACGACGTCGAACCGGATCTGCTCCGGATGTGCCCCGCTGGTCCGTAACCACTCGATGGCCAACTGGCGCAGCCGGCGCGCCTTGTCGCCCACCACCGCCTCGGCCGGGGTGCCGAACGTGTCGCCCCGCCGGGTCTTGACCTCGCAGAAGGCGAGGACGTCGCCCTCCCAGGCGATGATGTCGATCTCGCCGCCGGTACACCGCCAGTTGCGGGCCACCACCCGCAGCCCCGCTTCGGTCAGGTGCCGTACGGCACACCGCTCCCCGTACGCCCCGACCGCCTGTCTCGCCGCTGTCATGGCTGGACCCTGGCCCCGGCCGGCGCGCGGGACAACCCTCGACGTGCCCGGCTGTGGATATCGGGGGTGCTGTGGACGGTCGGACGATCAAGCACTTCGGCTGCTATAAGAGCCACTCCGGCCACAGGCCGCCCCGAGGCCGGATCACCCGCACCCAGCCGGATCACCCGTATCCAGGACGTGACGCCGCCCGTTCGGCCGGGACGTTGGTCGTCTGGACCGGGACGCTGGTCACCCGGGACGGGACGCCGGCCGTCCGGGCCGGGGCGGCGACGCCGGTCCCGCCGGGGCCTCGGCCGACGTGTGGGAGGGGCGTGACCCAGTGACGGGCACCTCACCGACGACCGACGGTGGTGCGGTCAACTGGCGGGTAGCCGGGCAGGTCACATACGGTGCGTGGCCGTGGAGCAGCAACGCAACTTCCCGGAAGAACAGGCGCCCGGCTGGCGGTCCGACGGCCGTGGCTATCCCGACCAGCGATGGCCCGGCGTCGGCGAGGACCGGCACCCCGGTACGGAGCAGTCGGCCGCGTCGACCCCGCGCGGCGGTCCAGCGCCGGACGGCCGGTACGGCCAGCCCTTCGAGGCCGGCACCGAGCGGTACGCCGATCCGACCCGGTACGGCGCAGCCGGACCGGACCAGTACCAGGTGCCGGACCCGCGTGGCGGGAACCCTTTGGACGGCGGCTCCGGCGCGACCCCCGGATCCGACTTGCGGGGTTTCCCCGGCTTCGTGCCGACCGTCGCCTCTGATCCGGCCCGGTCCTCCCTGGAGGTGCCGTTGCCGAGCTTCGGCGCCGCCCCGATCGGGGCCGGTTCCGGGCATTCGCCCAGCCCATGGGCGGCGGGCCCGATCGGGCAGGTCGGCGACACGGCATCCGGCGCCGCCGACGTCACCGCTCGCATCCAGTCCCCGGACACCACGAGCCGCATTCCCGTCGGGACGGGGCACGAGACCGTTCCCGCCACCCCGGACGAGGGGCGGGTCGCCGGGCGACACGATGCCGGCCCACCCGCGCCGGAGGAGGGCTGGGGTGCCGGGCGGCACGGCGTCGCACCGGCCGAACCGGGTCACTCGGCTGCCGCGTTCACCGAACCGGGTCGGCCGACTGCCGGGTCCGCCGATCCGGGTCAGTCGGCTGCCGCGTTCGCCGATCAGGGACGGTCGGCTGCCGGGTCCGCCGATCCGGGGCGCTCGTCCATGACGGCTGACCCGAGCCGGTCGCCGCTGAGCGGGTACCCGATCGTGCAGCCGGGCCGTGGCGGCGACTCCGGCCTGCCAGGCCGTGGCGGCGACCCGGTCCAGCCGGGCCGTGGCGGCGACCCGGTCCAGCCGGGCAGTGCCGGCGATTCCGGCCTGCCGGGCCGTCGGGACGACCCCGGCCAGCCGGGGCACGGCTTCGACCAGGCCGGCGTGCTGGACCAGCCGACCAACCTGGTGCCGCAGGTCGATCGGCGAGCCGGCGCGGGCGGCGTACCGATCGGTGCCGGCCTGGCGAGCCAGCACAGCGAGCCGATCGACCACGCGACGCCGCACCGGCCGACCGCCCCGGGAGCGCCGGGCCACCCGGCGCCGGGTCTGCCCGGTGGACTCGGCCTGCCGGCCGGTGACGGCGTGTACCGGACCCGCCGGCCCGTCCTGGCCGTGGTCCTGGCGGTGCTCGCGGTGATCTTCGAGGTGCCGGCGGTACGCCTGCTTCTCGACGGTGCGCTCGGCGATCCGGTCCTGCCGTCGGCGGTACTCTCCGGGATCTTCCTGGTGCTGGGGTTGCCGATCTTCGCCGCCGGTCTGTACGGCCTCGTCACCAGCGCCGCAGCCCTGGCCGATCCGGGTCGGGCCTGGCTTCGCCCACCGACCGGGTATCTCACCGTCGGCCTCGTGCTCTTCGTCGCGGCGGCACTCGCCGCCGGCTGACGGGCCGCCCGTCGGCCGCTGTCCGGGCGCCGGGTGACGGCAGTGCAGGGGCGACGGCAGTTCAGGGCGACGGCCGGTCGGGGTGACGGCGACCGGAGGTACCCCGAACGGGGGCGCGGGACGGGACTGGCGGCCCGGCCGGTCCGGAGGGTGACGACCGGACCGGCCGGGCCGGGACGCCCCGAAACCGGGCACTGCCCACGGGGTTCGGCGGCCGGGTTGGACCGGATCCGCCGGTGAGCGGTGGTGGGTGGGGGTTTGTGTGCTGCTGGGTACGGCGGGGCGTACACTTGGCGATTGGCGACCGCCCCGTGCGGTCGACCTCGCGTGCCCTCCCCACGGTCCGTCCGTGGGGCGACGGCCCCCTGGTCCCGATTCCGATCGGGTCCGCCATGGCCGGCGACCAGGCGCCAGGACGCCAGGCCGCCGGCCCGGCGTGACAACCAGGGACAACTAAGGAGCACCCCACCATGGCCGTAGTGACCATGCGCCAGCTGCTGGAGAGCGGTGTCCACTTCGGGCACCAGACCCGGCGCTGGAACCCGAAGATGAAGCGCTTCATCTTCACCGAGCGCAACGGCATCTACATCATCGACCTGCGGCAGACCCTCGACTACATCGAGAAGGCCTTCGAATTCGTGCGCGGGACCGTCGCCGAGGGTGGCAGCATCCTCTTCGTTGGCACCAAGAAGCAGGCCCAGGAGGCGATCGCCGAGCAGGCGACCCGGGTCGGCCAGCCGTACGTCAACCACCGCTGGCTCGGCGGCATGCTGACCAACTTCCAGACGGTCTACAAGCGGCTCCAGCGGATGAAGGAGCTCGAGGCCCTCGGCGACCTGTCGGGCACCGCGCAGGGCTACACCAAGAAGGAGACCCTCCAGCTCTCCCGCGAGAAGGACAAGCTGACCCGCACCCTCGGTGGCCTGCGGGACATGCAGAAGGTCCCCGCCGCGATCTGGGTGGTCGACACCAAGAAGGAGCACATCGCCGTCGACGAGGCCCGCAAGCTGGGCATCCCGGTGATCGCCGTGCTCGACACCAACTGCGACCCGGACGAGGTCGACTTCCCGATCCCGGGTAACGACGACGCGATCCGCTCCGCCGAGCTGCTGACCAAGGTCATCGCGGCGGCCGTCGGCGACGGTCTGATCGCCCGTTCCGGCAAGCGCCGCGGCACCGACGAGAAGCCGGAGCCGGGTGTGGTCGGTGCCGACGAGCCGCTCGCCGAGTGGGAGCGCGAGCTGATCGAGGACAACGAGAAGAAGGCGACCGGCGAGGCGGAGCAGAAGGCGGCCGGCGAGGCGGAGCAGAAGGCCGGCGAGCCGGCGGGCGTCGCCGCCGAGTGACCTTCGTTTCGGGTTCCGCCGGCTGATCGTCCGGCCGGCGGACCCCGATCGGGTACGAGGCACGGCGGATCCCGATCCGGGTAAGCCGTACAAGACCATCCGGGTAATCCGCAGAAGACCACGAATCAGCCGCGTTACACACCGAAGAGAGAGTCATGTCCAACTTCACCGCCGCGGACGTCAAGAAGCTCCGGGACCTCACCGGCGCCGGCATGATGGACTGCAAGAAGGCCCTCATCGAGGCCGAGGGCGACTTCGACAAGGCTGTCGAGGTCCTGCGCGTCCAGGGCGTCAAGGACGTCGGCAAGCGGGCCGGCCGGACCGCCGCCAATGGTCTGGTGGCGCACTCCGGCAAGGCACTGCTCGAACTCAACTGCGAAACGGACTTCGTCGCCAAGAACGCCGACTTCGTCGCGTTCGCGCAGCTCCTGGTGGAGCACGGCGCGCAGGCCGGGGTCGTCGACGCCGAGGGTCTGCTCGGCAGCACGCTGCCCGACGGCCGGACCGTCGCCGACGCCGTACAGGAGCAGTCCGCCAAGATCGGCGAGAAGCTGGTGCTCAACCGCTTCGCCGCGGTGGACGGGACCGTCGCGGTCTACCTGCACCGCAAGGCGCAGGACCTGCCGCCGCAGGTCGGCGTGCTGGTGGAGTACGCGGGCAAGGCCGACGAGGCGGCCGACGCCGACGCGCGCGGTGTCGCCATGCAGATCGCCGCGATGCGCCCGAAGTACCTGACCCGGGACGAGGTGCCGGCCGAGACCGTCGCGTCGGAGCGGCGCATCGCCGAGCAGACCGCCCGCGAGGAGGGCAAGCCCGAGGCCGCCCTGCCGAAGATCATCGAGGGTCGGGTCAACGCGTTCTTCAAGGACTACGTCCTGATCGAGCAGGCGTCGGTCGCCGACAACAAGAAGTCGGTCAAGCAGGTGCTGGCCGGGGCCGGCATCGAGGTGACCCGGTTCGTCCGGTTCGAGGTCGGCCAGGCCTGACCGCTACCGTGGGCCCGGATCGCCGCGACTTGGGCCCACGGCGGAGTCGACACGGACGGGAGGCCGCAGGTGTACGTGACGGACACCGCGGCCTCCTCGTCACGTAGGGTCAGCAGCGGCAGGTTGGCTGAACTGGGCGCCGGCGTACCGGCGTGGGAAAGGCGGGTCGGATGACGCAGGTTGTGAATGACCGGACCCTCGCGGCGGACGATCCGACGGCACCGCCGCCCGGGCGAGCCCGCCGGGTGGTGCTGAAGCTCTCCGGCGAGGTCTTCGGCGGTGGGGCGATCGGCGTCGATCCGGACGTCGTCCAGGCCATCGCGCGGCAGATCGCAACCGTGGTACGCCGGGGTGTGCAGGTCTCGGTGGTGGTCGGCGGCGGCAACTTCTTCCGTGGCGCGGAGTTGCAGAAGCGTGGCATGGACCGGGCCCGGGCCGACTACATGGGCATGCTCGGCACCGTGATGAACTGCCTCGCGCTCCAGGACTTCCTGGAGAAGGAGGAGATCGAGACCCGGGTGCAGAGCGCGATCACGATGGCCCAGGTGGCCGAGCCGTACATCCCGCTGCGGGCCATCCGGCACCTGGAGAAGGGCCGGGTAGTGATCTTCGGCGCCGGCGCCGGCATGCCGTACTTCTCCACCGACACCGTCGCCGCGCAGCGGGCCCTGGAGATCCGCGCCGACGTGGTGCTGATGAGCAAGAACGGGGTGGACGGCGTCTACACCGCCGATCCGCGTACCGACCCCGACGCCAGCAAGCTTGACAAGATCACCTTCTCCGAGGTGCTGCGTCGGGGCCTCCGGGTCGCCGACGCCGCCGCGTTCAGCCTCTGCGAGGAGAATGGCCTGCCGATGCTGGTGTTCGGCGCCGAGGGCGACGACACCATCATCCGGGCGGTCGCGGGCGAGCCGATCGGCACGTTGATCACGACGTGAGTCGGGCAGGGACCCGGGCCGACGGGTGGGGGCCCGGGTGGAGTATTTCGGGAGCAGCAGCCAGCAGAGGGAGGCGAAGGAGCAGGTGATCGACGACACCCTCCTCGAGTCCGAGGAGAAGATGGAGCGCGCGGTCGAGCACGCCAAGGAGGAGTTTGGCGCCATCCGTACCGGGCGGGCCACTCCGGCGATGTTCTCCAAGATCATTATCGACTACTACGGCAGTCCCACCCCGCTGACCCAGATGGCCTCCGTCGGAGTGCCCGAACCGCGGATGGCGATCATCAAGCCGTACGACGCGTCGCAGTTGCAGGCCATGGAGAAGGCGATCCGCGACTCCGACCTCGGCGTGAACCCCAACAACGAGGGCAACCAGCTGCGCATCCTGCTGCCGCAGATGACCGAGGAGCGGCGCCGGGACATGATCAAGGTGGCCCGGCACAAGGGTGAGGAAGCCAAGGTGGCGATCCGGAACATCCGTCGGCGCGGCAAGGAGGAACTCGACCGCATCGTCAAGGACGGCGAGGCGGGCGAGGACGAGGGCCGGCGTGCCGAGAAGGAACTCGACGACCTCACCCACAAGTACGTCTCCCACGTCGACGAGTTGGTGAAACACAAGGAAACCGAGTTGCTCGAGGTCTGATGTCCCACGTCGACCCCTACGGCGATACCGCCGAGCCGCGTGGCTGGCAGCGGCCGGAGCAACCACGTGGCCCGGAGTGGTCCCGTGGCCCGGGACACCAGGACGGGCCGTCGGGCCGACAGTGGCCGGCCGGCGACGACGACGCCTGGGCTCGGGCGCGGCGCGGCGGTGCCGCGCCCGACGCCTATTCGGCCCCGACGGACGCGTATCCGATCACCTCGGAGTCCTATCCGGCCGCCCCGGAGGCGTACCCCTCCTCGGCGGACGCCTACCCGGGCGGGCCGTACCCCGGCCGGGGCGGGGCGTACCCGGGCACGCCCGGGGATCGTCCCGAGGAGGCGTACCAGGACCCGGCGGACGGGTACCGGGGCCCGGCGGACGGGTACCGGGCCGCGCCGAACGGCCATCCGGGGGCGGCGGAGACGTATCCGGCAGCACCGGAGGGCTATCCGGGGGCGGGTGACGGCTACTCCGACGCCGACCGGCGGGGAGGGTCGACCGGGCACCGCAACGGCCAGCGGGCCGAGGGCGTACCGGATCCGACGGCGGAGTGGCGTTCTCCCGAGCCGGCGCGTTCCGAGGAGGGCGCGGCGGCGTACCGCGATCGGGCCGACCGCGCCCGAAACCGTGCCGAGCCGGCGGCGGACGCCCCGACCAACCCGGTCGGCTGGCCGCTCGTCGACCCGGATCCGCAACCGGACCCTGACCCGGCGCCGCCCGGCCGTCCCGGCCCGGGCCGGCGTCGGGCGACCCGGTCCGGCAAGCCCGCCGGGCAGTCCCGGGCCGGCCGGAACCTGCCGGCCGCGATCGGCGTCGGCCTCGGGCTCGGCGCGGCGATCGTCGTGCCGCTCTTCCTGTTCCGCCCGGCGTTCCTGGTCGTGGTGGCGCTCGCGGTCGCCGTCGGCATCTGGGAGATGACCCGGGCGGTACGCCCCGCCGGAATGCACCCGCCGCTCGTGCCGCTGGTCGCCGGCGGGCTGCTGATGGTCGGGCTGGCCTGGTGGGCCGGTCCGGACGCGCTCAGCCTCGGGCTGCTGGTCACCGTGCTGGCCACCATGGTCTGGCGGCTCGGGGACGGGCCGGCCGGTTACCAACGGGACATGATCGCGGCCACCCTGATCGCGGTCTACGTGCCGTTCCTCGGCGGGTTCGCGGCGCTGCTCGCCGCCGAGCCGGCCGACGGCGAGCTGCGGGTGCTGGTCACCCTGGTCGCGGTGGTCCTCTCCGACACCGGCGGGTACGCCGCCGGAGTGGCCTTCGGCAAGCATCCGATGGCCCCCTCGGTGAGCCCGAAGAAGTCCTGGGAGGGCTTTGCCGGCTCGGTACTGGCGGCTGCGCTGGGCAGCTCGCTGCTGCTGGCGTACCTGCTCGACGTGGAGTTGTGGTGGGGCGCGCTCTTCGGGGTGGCGGTCTCGGTCGCGGCCGTCCTCGGCGATCTCGCCGAATCCATGATCAAGAGAGACCTCAAGGTCAAGGACATGAGCAACCTGCTGCCGGGGCACGGTGGGCTGATGGACCGGCTGGACTCGATCCTCTTCGCGGTGCCCACCGCGTACCTACTGTTGGCGATCTTCGTCCCGGCCGGCTGAGAGGTGAGATGAGCCCGCCCATCCGCGAGCTGCGAGCCTGGTCACGGGTTCGGCACCTCCGGCCAGGTGCGTTGTCGCGCCGACGTGGGAGACTGGACAGGCCATGACGAGCCTGCCCTTGATCCAGATCGCCTCGGACGACCCGACCGGGTCCACGTCGCGTCGCGCGGCGATGCCGCCCCGACACCTCGCCGACCTCGACCTGTCCGGACGGCAGGCGGTCGTCACCGAGTTGGGGGAGTCCGCGTTCCGGGCCCGGCAGATCTCCACGCACTACTTCGGGCGGCTGGTCCGGGAGCCGGCACGGATGACCGACCTGCCCGCCGCCGCCCGGGACCGGATCGCGGCCGAGCTGCTGCCGAACCTGCTCACCCCGGTACGCGAGGTCGCCACCGACGACGGCGCGACCCGCAAGGCGTTGTGGCGCCTGCACGACGGATCGCTGGTCGAGAGCGTGCTGATGGGTTATCCGGACCGGGTCACCGTCTGCATCTCCAGCCAGGCCGGCTGCGGCATGGCCTGCCCGTTCTGCGCCACCGGTCAGGCCGGGCTGACCCGCAACCTCTCCACCGCCGAGATCGTGGACCAGGCCGTCTACCTCGCCGGGGTGGCCGCGTCCGGTCTGCTCGCCGGCTCCCCGTCCCGGCTCTCCCACGTGGTCTTCATGGGCATGGGCGAGCCGCTGGCCAACTACGCCCGGGTGGTGGCCGCCGTCCGGCGGTTGACCGCTCCCGCCCCCGAAGGGCTCGGCCTCTCGCAGCGGCACGTCACCGTCTCCACGGTCGGCCTGGTCCCCGCGATGCGCCGGCTGGCCGACGAGGGACTGTCGGTGACTCTTGCGTTGTCGCTGCATGCGCCCGATGATGAGCTGCGCGACGAACTGGTTCCGGTCAACCAGCGGTGGAAGGTTGCCGAGGTGCTGGACGCCGCATGGCACTACGCGGAGCGTACGGGGCGTCGCGTGTCCATTGAATACGCGATGATCAGAGATGTGAACGACCAGCCGTGGCGGGCCGACCTCCTCGGTCGGCTGTTGACCGGTCGACTGACCCACGTGAACCTGATCCCGCTCAACCCGACTCCGGGGAGTCGTTGGGACGCGAGCCCGAAGCCGGTAGAGCGGGAGTTCGTCCGGCGGCTCCGCGCGGCCGGTGTCTCGACGACCGTCCGGGACACCCGGGGGCGCGAGATCGACGGGGCGTGCGGCCAACTGGCCGCCGCAGCGGTGACGCAGTGAGCGACCGGGTCAACAGGCTTAGTAGTGCCGCTTGCGGCGCCGACGCGAGTGGCGGGGCGGCGGCGTGAGCGAGCGAAGCGAGCGAGCGAACCAGGAGACATAGTGGCGAGTCAGGGTCAGCGTTTCCGGCGCAAGGCGCTCCGGCGGGGCTACAAGGTCGATGAGGTGGACACCTTCCTGGATCGTGTCGAGGCCACGCTCGCCGGTGAGTCGCTGGGCGCACCCGTCGCCTCCCAGGAGGTACACGACGTCGTCTTCCGGGTGCGCTTCGGCGGGTACGACGAGTGGCAGGTGGACCTGCATCTCGACCGGGTGGAGCGGCAGATCGCCGAGCTGGAGGAGCGCGGCGGCGGCCGGGGCGGAGACCCCCGGCTGGCCGACCGGGGGGCACCGGACCGGATGGGCCCGCCCGACCGGATGGGACCCCCCGACCGGATGGGACCCCCCGACCGGATGGGACCCCCCGACCGGATGGGCCCGCCGGACCGGATGGGACCCCCCGATCGGCTCGGCCCGCCGGATCGGATGGGGCCGCCGGATCGGATGGGGCCACCGATGCGCGACGACCGTGGTCTTCCACCCGGCCAGCCTCCGTCGCGGCCGATGCCGGCCCAGGCCGGTCCGCCCAACGACCCCTACGGCCAGTACGACGAACCGACCGGCACCTTCGGCGGCCAGCGCGGCGGATTCGAGCCGCAGCGCGGCGGGATGGAACCGCAGCGTGGGGGCTTCGACCCGCAGCGCGGCGGGTTCGAGCCCCAGCGCGGCGGGTTCGAGCAGCAACGCGGTGGTTTCGAGCCGCAGCGCGGGGGTTTCGAGCCCGAGCGCGGGGACTTCGATCCCCAGCGCGGGGACTTCGATCCCCAGCGCGGGGACTTCGAGCCGCAGCGGGGCGGGATGGAGCCACCGCCGCGCGGCGGGTTCGACCCGCAGCGGGGTGGTCCGCCCGAGCCCCAGCGGGGTGGCTTCGAGCCGCAGCGGGGCGGGTTCGACCCGCAGCGCGGCCCGGGGGCGGCACTTCCGCCGCGTACGCCCGGCGGTCCGGGTGGTCCGGGTGGTCCGCCCGGCGGCTTCGGGTCGAACGAGCGCTTCGACGGGTTCGACGCGGGGCGGCCCGGCCGGGCCGACATGACGGCCGAGATCCGGATGCCGGACCGAGACCCTCGTGGCCCGGGGCGTGGCATGGGCGACGCCCTGCCGCCGATGCCCGGGCCGGCCGGCGGGCCGCCGATGGGAGGCCCACCGGCCGGCGGCCCGGGGCTCGGCGGTCCGCCGCCGATGGCCCAGCCGGGCAGTGAGATGGCCCGGATCGACCACATCCGGCGCTCGTTCCAGGTACGCCGGTTCGGCAGCGGCTACGACCCGGACCAGGTCGACCGGTTGTTCGAGGGGATCCTCGGCAGCATGGCGGGCAGGGGCCCGATGCCGGTCAACCCGGCCGACCTCGACACCACCCGGTTCGGGCTGGTCCCCGGCGGCTACTTCGAGGCCGAGGTCGACGCCGCGCTCAAGGAGGTCAAGGACCTGCTGCTCGGCCACTGACGCGGATCCGGCCCCGGCCGCGCGCCTGGCACGGCGACAGGGCCGGACCACAGCCGCGGCCGGCGCCGGTCAGCGCCGGCCGCCACTGCGTGTCGAGTCGGCCGGCGCCACTGCGCGTCGGGTCGAGCGCCGGGTCTGTCGAGCGCGCCGGGCATGCTGCCCGACGTCGCGTCGAGAGCGGTCGGGAACCAGACCGTCGAGGGGTCAGGAACGCAGGCCGGCGAGGGCCTGGAACGCAGGCTGTCGAGGGTCAGGAACGCAGACCGTTGCGGCGCAGGATCGCGTCGCCGACGACGGCGAGGACCAGGGCGGCGGCGATCGAACCGAGCCAGATCTTCGCGGTGCCGCTGACCTCATTGTTGTTGAACATCATCAGCACCAGCGCCGCCGCGGAGAGGATCGCGCCGATCTGGCCCGCCCTGCGGTGCCCCGGCTTGCGTTGGTCAGGTGACGTCACCGGCTCGCTTCCAGCCACTTTCCGGTCCTTCCTCACGATCGGATGCCGGTAAGTCTGGCATGTGCCGCCCGGCGCACGGCGCACGGGCCGGGCCTTCCAGCCCGGCCCGGCAGCCCGGCTTCGCGGGTCGGCCGGTACGGGGCCTCCGTTGACCTCCTCCGCCGCCATGAATGGCGGAGATTCCCTCCGCGCTGCGTGCGGAAGGCGCAACGCCCCGGTGGGTTCCTGCTTCACTGCGGCCAGCCGGGACAAGTCCTGGTCTTGCGTCCGCTCCACAGGCGTTTAACGTCTCCGCAAGCCCTGCGGCGACAATGTCACGCTGTGTCCGTCGTGACGCTTCGGGGCTTCCGGAACTACCCTTCGCCCCGCACGTGGGCACCGTACCACCGGACGTAACGTCGACAAAAACGGCACGGCTCGGGCCTTGCCCCGCGCGGGCCTTCACCCCCGCCCTGAAGGGCGGAGCACCGGCCCGCATCTTGGTAGCGTTTGGGCGTACGCCTTTGATCGCCTGGGGCGAGGGACGAGACAGGGGGACTGTGCGGTGCGTTTGACCGGTACGGGGCACGCGAGCATGCGGATCGACACCGGTGCGGGCAGCATCCTGTGCGACCCGTGGGTCAACCCGGCCTACTTCGCCTCATGGTTCCCTTTCCCGGACAATTCACAGCTCGACTGGGAGACCCTCGGCGACGTCGACTACCTCTACGTCTCCCACCTGCACCGGGACCATTTCGACGCGGCGCACCTCAAGCACTTCGTCTCCAAGAAGGCGACCGTCCTGCTGCCGGAGTACCCCACCTCGGAGCTGGAGGACGAGCTGCGGGAACTCGGCTTCACCAGCTTCCTGAGGACGAAGAGCGACGAGGTCGTCGAGCTGGACGGCGGCCTGAAGGTGATGATCCAGGCGCTGACCAGCCCCACCGACGGCCCGATCGGCGACTCCTCGCTCTGGGTGGAGTACGACGGCGTACGGCTGCTGAACCAGAACGACGCCCGCCCGACCGATCTCGGCGTCTTCGCCGAGCTGGGGCACGTGCACGCGCACATGCTCCAGTTCTCCGGAGCGATCTGGTACCCGATGGTCTACGAGCTGCCCAGCGGGGCGAAGACCGCGTTCGGCAAGCAGAAGCGGGACCGGCAGATGGACCGGACCATCCGCTACATCGACGACCTCAAGGCGTCCTGGGTGTTCCCGATCGCCGGGCCGCCGTGCTTCCTCGACGACGCGCTGTGGCAGTTCAACGACATCCACGGCGACGAGGGGAACATCTTCCCCGACCAGCAGGTCTTCCTCGACCACTACACCGGGCTCGGCTACGACAACGGGGTGATCCTGCTCCCCGGCACCGTCTCCGAGATCGGCACGGAGAGCGTGCACACCACGCACCCGGTGCCCGACGTGCGGGAGTTCTTCGACCGCAAGGAGGAGCACCTGCGGGCGTACCAGGAGCGGGCGCGGCCGGTGATCGAGGCGGCGAAGGCGTCCTGGCGGCACCCGGAGATCGACGTACTGGCCGGGATGAAGCGCCGGATCGAGCCACTGCTGGACGAGTCGATCTATCTCGCCAAGGGTGTCGGCGGGCCGGTCCGGTTCGACCTGGTCGGACACTCCGAGGAAGATGGCGGGGAGACCGTTGAATCGATCCTGGTGGACTTCCCGGGCAAGGAGGTCCGGCCGTACGCGGACGAGAAGGTGCGCTACCGGTTCCGTACCGAGCGGGCGCTGATCGAGCACCTGCTGCACATCGACGAGGTGGACTGGGTCAACTCGCTCTTCCTCTCCTGCCGCTTCTCGGCGGCCCGGATCGGCCAGTACAACGAGTTCGTCTACGCCTTCTTCAAGTGCCTCTCCGAGGAGCGCCTCCAGTACGCCGAGGGCTGGTACGACGAGCACGAGCGGAGCACCGACGCCGAGGACGTCACCCTCGGCGACTGGGTGGTGCAGCGGCGCTGCCCGCACCTGAAGGCGGACCTGACCCGGTTCGGCATCGTCGAGGACGACCAGCTCACCTGCCAGTTGCACGGCTGGCGGTTCGACCTGGCCAGCGGGCGCTGCCTGACCAGCGTCGGGCACTCGATCCGGGCGCACCGCGCCGACGAGGCCCCGGCGACCGCGACCGCCGCCGCCGAGTCCGAGACCGCCGGCTGAGGCTCAGGCGGCCGGGCCGACCCGGCCGAGGTCGGTGAGGATGCGTCGGGCCGCGTTGTGCCCGGCCGCGCCGATCACGCTGCCGGCGGGGTGGCATCCGGCACTGCCGGCGTAGAGCCCGTCGATCCCGGTGGCGTAGGGCATCCGGTCGGTGAACGAGACGGTGTTGTCGACGTGGTGGATGTGCCCGCCGGTGATCCCGAAGTGCGCCTCGATGCCGGGCGGGGTCAGCGGCACCGCGTCGGCGACCAGTTCGGTGGTGCCGGGGGCGTACCGGTCGCAGATCTCCAGCAGCCGGGCCACATACCCGGGCAGCAGTTCGTCCCACGTGCCGCCGGTCGGGGCGTACGGGACGGACTGCACGAAGAGCGCCGACGAGTGGTGCCCGGCCTCGTCCTTCAGCGACGGGTCGACGGTGGTGTGCAGGTACCACTCGATGGTCGGCTCGGCCGGCAGCCGCCCGGCCCGCACGTCCGCCCACATGCCGCGCAGTGCCGCCATCGGCGAGTCGCCGGCCGAGCCGGGCAGCAGCGCCGCGGAGCCGGGCAGCAGGTGGATGGTGGCGCCGAACGGGCTCGGCGCCCCCTCGGGCAGGCAGGAGAAGTCCGGCAGCCCGGCGAGCGCCAGGTTGACCTTGAGGGTGGTGCCGGTGCGCCGGACCGCCGCCATCCGCTCGGTGAGCGCGGCCGGCAGCGCACCGTCGGGCACCAGCTCCATCAGCCGGTACGGGTCACCGGCGCCGAGCACCACCTCGGCGGCGACCGTCCGCCCGTCGTCGAGTACGACCCCGCTGGCCGCGCCGCCGTCCAGGGTGATCGCGGCGACCGGGGTACCGCTGCACAGCCTCGCCCCGGCGGCCCGGGCGGCGTCGGCGAAGGTACGACTGACAGTGCCCATCCCACCGGCCACGATCATCCAGGTGCCGCCGGCACCGGGCAGCCGGCACATGTTGTGGGCCAGGAAGTTGTATCCGGTACCCGGGTCGTCCGGCCCGGCGTTCAGTCCGGAGAGGCCGTCGGTGACCGCGTACATCGAGACCAGCAGTTCGGAGCGGAAGTCGAACCGGGCGAGGTAGTCGGCGACCGAGCCGCGTACCAGGTCGACGAAGACCTGGCGCAGCGCGGGCCGGATGTAGCGGTCGGCGGTCTCCGGCACCGGCAGCGGCTCGGCCAGCCAGGCCGGCGCCAGGTCGTCGCGGAGCGCGGCGAGTTCGGCCTGCATCGCGTCGTCGGCGGCCACGTCGGCCCGGGAGAAGAACCGTTCCATCTGCTGCCGGGTCGCCTCCCGGTCGGCGCCGAAGAGCAGGTACGGCGAGCCGGGCCCGCCCGGGGTGGGCAGGAAGTAGTGCGGGTCCCGGCGCAGCACCGGCAGCTTCACGTCGAGCAGCCGGATCAGTTCCGGCGGCATCAGGCCGAGCAGGTACGAGCCGGTGGAGTGTCGCAGCTCGGGCACCTTCGGGAACGGGTTCTCGGTGCGGGCGGCTCCGCCGATCGTGTCGGCGGCCTCCAGCACCAGCACGTCGAGGCCGGCCCGGGCCAGCAGGATCGCGGAAACCAGGCCGTTGTGGCCGGCGCCGACGATCACGACGTCGGCGCGGGAGGGTAGCTCGGCGGTCATGCTCGGGAAGCCTAGTGCGATTGGGTCGCCCCGGTGCGGGCTTGGCCGGTGCCGGCGCGGACTACCGCCGAGTGCCGCCGCCGAGTGCCACCGCCGCGCTGCCGCCGCCGCGCTGCCACCGTCGAGCTGCCGCCGCCGAGTGCCGTCGCCGAGCTGCCGCTGGCGGGTGCCGCCACAGCGCTGCCGCTGGCGGGTGCCGTCGCCGAGCCGCTACCGCCGGCTACCGCCCACTGCCGCCGTCGAGTTGCTGGAGGAAGGCGGCCAGCTCGGCGTCGAAGAGTGCCTCCGGATCGGTCACCGCCCAGCGGAGCTGGTGGTAGACCTCCATCGAGACCAGGCCGTAGAGCATGGTCCAGCCGGAGAGCATCAGGCAGGCCACCTCGACCGGCAGCTCGGGGTGCTTCTCCCGCAGCGGGGCCAGCGCCTCGGTCAGGCCGGCGTCGACCTGCCCGGCCAGCGGCACCGGGAACGGTCTCCGCCGCCACAGCTCCACCAGCGGTGTGATGAAGACGTCGCCGAGCCGGGCACCGGGGTCGCCGGGGTACCCGCAGTCGTCCGGGAACGCGTCGACGCCGGGCATCAGATTGCCGAAGACCAGCCGGAACTCGACCGGATGCCGGACGGACCAGCGCCGGAAGGCCCGGGCGGTGCCGACGAGCTGGTCGATCGGCTCGGCGCCGGCCGCGTCCCGGGCCGCTTCGAGGTGTTCGCAGAGTTCGTCCAGCAGATCGCCGGCCAGGTCGAGGACCAGGGCTTCCAGGCTGGGGAAGTACCGGTAGATGGCCGGAGCGGTCATGCCCATGTCCCGGGCGATGGCCCGCAGCGAGATGGCCTGCGGGCCGCCGGTCACCAACAGCCGTCGTGCCCCGTCCTTGATGTCGGAGACGGCGGCGGTACGCAGGCGTTCCCGGCGGGTCGGTGCCGTCATCGCGTACCCCCGTCGGCCGGAGAGAACGCCGTTTGCGATAGTAAACGGCGTTCACTCATTTGCAGACTTGTTACGGGTAAGACCCTAGCGGCTGACGGGGGAGAGCAGACGATGTTCATGTGGTGGGGCAGGGCGGTGGTCCGACTCCGGTGGGTGGTGCTCGCCGCCGGGCTGGTGCTGGTCGCGGTCGGGGCGACCTGGGGAACCGGGGTGTTCGGCACGCTGACCGGCGGGGGCTTCGACGACCCGGACAGCGAGTCGGTCCGTACCGAACAGCGGATCAGCGCCGAACTCGGCAACCAGGGCGCGGACCTGCTCGTCCTCTACTCCAGCCCGAGCAGCACCGTCGACCAGCCGGCCTTCCGGGACCCGGTCACGGCCACCCTCGACCGGCTCCGCCAGCACCCCGAGGTCGCCAGCGTGACGAGCTGGTACGAGACCCAGGCCCCGGCCCTGCTCTCTGCGGACCGGCACGCCACGTACACGGCGGTGCGACTGCGGGCGACCGACCCGGACGAGCGGGCCGAGGCGTACCGGGAACTGCGGCCGGCCCTGGACGCTCCCGGGATCACCACCGAGGCCGGCGGCACGGTGGCCTTCCTGGCCGAGGCGAACCGGCAGAGCACCGAGGACATCACCCGGGCGGAGATGCTCTCCCTGCCGGTCCTGCTGGTACTGCTCATCCTGATCTTCCGAGGGCTGGTCGCCGCCGCGACGCCGCTGCTGGTCGGCGGGCTGGCCATCCTCGGCGCCTTCGTCGCCACCCGGCTGCTCGGCATGGTCACCGACGTCTCCGTCTTCGCCATCAACATCATTACGCTGATCGGCCTCGGCATGGCCGTCGACTACGCGCTCTTCATCGTCAGCCGGTTCCGGGAGGAACTCGCCGCCGGCCATCCGAGCACCGAGGCGATCCGGCGCACCATGAGTACCGCCGGCCGGACCGTGATGGTCTCCGGGCTCACCATCGCGACCGCCCTGGCCAGTCTGCTGATCTTCCCGCAGGCGTTCCTGCGCTCGATGGGACTCGGCGGGATCGCCGCCGTCCTGGTCGCCATGCTCGCCGCGCTGACCGTACTGCCGGCGCTGCTCGCGGTCCTCGGACCGCGGATCAACGCGCTCGCCGTACGCCTGCCGTGGCGGCGCCGCTCGGACACAGCGGGGGCGGCGGGCGTCGGCGGCTCCGGTGCCTGGGCCCGGCTGGCCCGCAGCGTTATGCGTCGACCGGTGCTCTACCTGCTGGGCGTGGTCGCGGTGCTGGCGGTCCTGGCCGCCCCCTCGGTACGGATGGAGGCCGGCGGCTTCGACGAGCGGGTCCTGCCGGCCGACGCGGTGCCCCGGATGGTGGCCGAGCGGATCGAGTCGGACTTCCCGGGCGGCAGCGTCGGCCCGGTCGAGGTACTCGTCTCCGGCGCGTCCGCCGCCGAGACGCAGCGGTTCGCCGACGAGCTGCGCCAGGTCTCCGGGGTGACCGGTGTGCAGGTGACCGCGAACCGGGGCGACTCCACGCTGCTGTCGGTGACCTACCCCGGCGAGCCGACCGGCCCGGTGGCGGAGCAGGTGGTACGGCTCGTCCGGGACATCCCGGCACCGCCCGGCGCGGAGGTACTCGTCGGCGGGCGACCCGCCTTCGACGTGGATCTGCTGGACAGCCTCACCTCGCGGCTGCCCTGGATGGCCCTGATCATGGCATCGGCAACCCTGGTGCTGCTCTTCCTCGCCTTCGGGTCGGTGCTGCTGCCGATCAAGGCGGTGCTGATGAACCTGGTCTCGATCGGCGCGTCGTTCGGCGTGGTGGTCTGGATCTTCCAGGACGGGCACCTCGCCGACTGGCTCGACTTCACCCCGACCGGCTTCATCGAACCGAGCAACCCGATCCTGATGCTGGCGGTGCTCTTCGGACTCGCCACCGACTACGAGGTCTTCCTGCTCTCCCGGATACGTGAGGAGTGGGACCGGACCGGCGACAACACCGCCTCGGTGGCCGCCGGCCTCCAGTACACCGGCCGGATCATCACCGCCGCGGCGCTGCTGCTGGTCGTCGTGGTCGCCGGGTTCGCCACCGGAGGCGTGGTCCTCGTCAAGCTGATCGGGGTCGGGATGATTGTGGCGATCGTGGTCGACGCGACGCTGGTGCGGGCGCTGCTGGTCCCGGCCACGATGCGGCTGCTCGGCCGGTGGAACTGGTGGGCGCCGGGCCCGCTCGCCCGGGTCTACCGCCGGTACGGCATCCGCGAGTCACCGGCCGACCTGGCCGGGGAGCCCGAGACCCGGGAGCCCGGGGCCCGGGAGGTGGTCGAGTCCGCCCGGCGCTGAGCACCGGTGCGGGCGACGGGGTGTGCCGTAAATGGTTGGTCGACCCGGGGAGCGGTGGCTAACATCCGGCCGCGTGACGATCTACGAGACCGAGCGGCTGGTGGTCCGCGACTGGACGCTGGAGCCCGACGACCTGGCCCGGGTCTTCGACACGTACTCCCGGCCGGAGGTGGCCCGGTTCCTCAGCGCGCCGACGTTCCCGCTCCGCGAGCCGGCCGGCGCCGCCGAGACGGTACGCCGGTGGCACGTCCGCAACGCCGAGTTCGGTGCCGGGTACGGCATCTGGGCGGTGCAGCGCCGGGACGACGGCCGGGTGGTCGGCACGGTGATGCTGAAGCCGCTGCCCGGACGGGACGAGGGGAAACTGACCGACGACATCGAGGTCGGCTGGCACCTGCACCCCGACTCGTGGGGGCACGGCTATGCCACCGAGGCGGCCCGGGGCGCGGTCGAGCGGGGCTTCGCGGCCGGGGTTCCGGAGATCTACGCCGTGGTGGCACCCGGCAACGAGGCGTCGATGGCGGTTGCCCGGCGGATCGGCATGACCTCGGTCGGCCGGCGCACCGACTGGTACGGCGGCGAGGAACTGGAGACCTTCCGACTGTCCCGGCCGTAGCCGTCCGGGCGGCCGGGTCGCTGAGCACGCCGACCGGCTCATCGCCGATCGACCGGGCACTCCCGGCGGGCGCCCAGAACCGGTCAGGGAGAATGGCCGGGTGAGTTCTCCCCGCGAGATCGTCCTACTCGGCTCGACCGGCTCGATCGGCACCCAGGCGATCGACATAGTCCGGCGCAACCCCGACCGGTTCCGGGTGGTCGCGCTCGGCGCCGGTGGCGGCAACGTGGCCCAGCTCGCCGCCCAGGCGCTGGAACTCGGGGTGGAGGCGGTCGGGGTGGCCAGGGCCTCCGCCGCGCAGGACCTGCAACTCGCCTTCTACGCCGAGGCCGCCCGGCAGGGCTATCCGAGCGGCGGCTTCCGGATTCCCAAGATCGTCGCGGGCCCCTCCGCCATGGCCGAACTCGCGCAGTGGCCGTGCGACATCGTGCTCAACGGCGTCGTCGGTTCACTGGGGCTGGCACCCACCCTGGCGGCGCTGGGCGCCGGGCGTACCCTCGCGTTGGCCAACAAGGAGTCGCTGGTGGCCGGGGGACCGGTGGTCCGGGCCGCCCTCCAGCGACCGGACCAGATCGTGCCGGTCGACTCCGAGCACTCGGCGCTGGCCCAGTGCCTGCGCGGCGGCACCCGCGCCGAGGTACGCCGGCTGATCCTCACCGCCAGCGGCGGCCCGTTCCGGGGCCGTCGGCGGGACGAGCTGACCGGGGTGACGCCCGAGCAGGCGCTGGCCCACCCGACCTGGAACATGGGGCCGGTGGTCACGATCAACTGCGCCAACCTGGTGAACAAGGCGCTGGAGGTGATCGAGACGCACGAGCTGTTCGGCGTGCCGTACGACCGGATCGACGTGGTGGTGCATCCGCAGTCGATGATCCACTCGATGGTCGAGTTCGTCGACGGCTCGACGCTGGCCCAGGCCAGCCCGCCGGACATGCGGCTGCCGATCGCGCTCGCCCTCGGCTGGCCGGACCGGGTCGCCGAGGCCACGCCCGCAGTGGACTGGACGGCCGCCCAGAGCTGGCGCTTCGAGCCCCTGGACGAGGCGGCGTTCCCGGCCGTACGCCTGGCCAAGCAGGCCGGTACGGCCGGCCGCTGCCGCCCGGCGATCTACAACGCGGCGAACGAGGAGTGCGTGGCCGCCTTCCTGTCGGGCCGGCTACCGTTTCTCGGCATCGTCGACACGCTGGAGCGGGTGTTGGAGGCGGCCCCGGATTTTGCCGAACCGGGTAACGTCGAGGAGGTGCTCGCCGCCGAGTCCTGGGCGCGGGCGCGTGCCCAGGAGATCATCGCGGAAGCGGTGGAAGGAGCCTGATGCTGTATCTGCTCGGGGTGGTGGCGTTCGCCCTGGGGATCCTGATCTCGGTGAGCCTGCACGAGGCCGGGCACATGCTCGTGGCCAAGCGGTTCGGGATGAAGGTCACCCGCTACTTCGTCGGCTTCGGCCCCACGGTCTTCTCGTTCCGCCGGGGCGAGACCGAATACGGACTCAAGGCGATCCCGCTGGGCGGCTTCTGCAAGATCGTCGGCATGACGCCGCAGGACGACGACGTCGACCCGGCGGACGAGTCCCGGGTGATGTGGCGGTACCCGGTCTGGAAGCGGACCGCGGTGATGGCCGCCGGCTCGGTGGCGCATTTCACCCTCGCCATCGTGACCCTCTGGTTCGCCGCGATCTTCATGGGGCTGCCCAACCCCGACTACCCGACCAACACGGCCGAGATCCGCAGCGAGCCGGCCCGGATCGAGCTGGCGCCCTGCGTGGTCCGCGAGAGCGCGGCCCGGGCCTGCCAGCCCGGCGACCCGGCGAGCCCGGCGGCCCGGGCCAACCTGCGCGACGGCGACGTGATCACCACGATCGGCACCATCCCGGTGGCCAACTGGGGCCAGATGCTGGACGCCGTACGGGCGACCAAGCCGGGGCCGGTGCAGGTGACATATCTGCGGGACGGCTCGCCCCAGACCGCCCAGGTCGACCTGGCCGAGGTGCAGCGCCCGCCGCAGGACCAGGCGGACGGCCCGGTCGGCCCCGTCTCGGCCCTCGGCGTCGGGCTCGGCACTCCGCCGACGATCACCTACAGCCCGATCGGTGCCTTCGGCGCCACCGCCGACTTCACCGGCGAGATGGCGGTCAACACCGTCAAGGCGCTCCAGCGGATCCCGCAGAAGGTCCCGGCTCTCTGGGCGGCGATCACCGGCGAGGAGCGCGACGTCGACACCCCGATCAGCGTGGTCGGGGCGAGCCGGCTCGGTGGCGAGGCGGTCCAGCACGGGCTCTGGGAGGTCTTCGTCCTCCTCTTCATCTCGCTGAACTTCTTCATCGGCGTCTTCAACCTGTTGCCGCTGCTGCCGATGGACGGCGGGCACATCGCCATCGCCTGGTTCGAACGGGTCCGGTCCTGGCTCTTCGCCCGGCTCGGCAAGCCCGACCCCGGGCGGGTCGACTACTTCAAGTTGATGCCCGTAACGTACGCTTTGATCCTGATCGGCGGCGCGTTCACGCTGCTCACCATCACCGCCGACGTGGTGAATCCGATAACCCTGATCCAGAGGTGAAGACAGTGACCGCCGTCAGCCTCGGCATGCCCGCCGTACCGCCGCCACCGCTGGCGCCCCGGCGGTCCAGCCGACAGATCAAGGTCGGTTCGGTACTGGTCGGGGGCGGCGCGCCGGTGTCGGTGCAGTCGATGACCACCACGTTGACCGCCGACGTCAACTCGACGCTCCAGCAGATCGCCGAGCTGACCGCCTCCGGCTGCCAGATCGTCCGGGTGGCGGTGCCGTCCCAGGACGACGTGGAGGCGCTGCCGGCGATCGCCAAGAAGTCGCAGATCCCGGTGATCGCCGACATCCACTTCCAGCCGAAGTACGTCTTCGCGGCGATCGACGCCGGCTGCGCGGCGGTACGGGTCAACCCCGGCAACATCCGGCAGTTCGACGACAAGGTCAAGGAGATCGCGGCGGCAGCCTCGGCGGCTGGTACCCCGATCCGGATCGGGGTCAACGCGGGCTCGCTGGACAAGCGCCTGCTGGCCAAGTACGGCAAGGCCACCGCCGAGGCGCTGGTCGAGTCGGCGCTCTGGGAGTGCTCGCTCTTCGAGGAGCACGGCTTTCGGGACATCAAGATCTCGGTCAAGCACAACGACCCGGTGGTGATGATCCGGGCGTACCGGCAGCTCGCCGAGCAGTGCGACTATCCGCTGCACCTCGGGGTGACCGAAGCGGGGCCGGCGTTCCAGGGCACCATCAAGTCGTCGGTGGCCTTCGGCGCGCTGCTCGCGGAGGGGATCGGCGACACCATCCGGGTCTCGCTCTCCGCGCCGCCGGTCGAGGAGATCAAGGTAGGCAACCAGATCCTGGAGTCGCTGGGGCTGCGCGAGCGTGGCCTGGAGATCGTCTCGTGTCCGTCCTGCGGCCGGGCCCAGGTCGACGTCTACAAGCTGGCCGAGGAGGTCACCGCCGGTCTGGAGGGGCTGCCCGTGCCGCTGCGGGTGGCGGTGATGGGCTGCGTGGTCAACGGTCCCGGTGAGGCGCGGGAGGCGGATCTCGGGGTGGCCTCCGGCAACGGCAAGGGGCAGATCTTCGTCAAGGGCCAGGTGATCAAGACCGTGCCCGAGGGCCAGATCGTGGAGACCCTGATCGAGGAGGCCGTCCGGCTCGCCGACGAGATGGGCGCCGAACTGCCCGAGGAGCTGCGCGACCTGGTCGTCAAGCCCACCGTGACGGTGCACTGACCGTCGCTCCAGGTCGCCGGCCCGATAGTTGGCGTCGCCTCCGGCCGGCGGTGAGACGCTCCGGTCGCTGGAGCGCCGTGACCGCCTGAACGCTGTAGTCGCCCAAATGCTGCGGTTGCCGCGACGGGAACTACGTGAGCGTGCCCCCGAATGCTCTAGTCGCCCGACTGCTGTGGTCGCCCGACTGCTGTGGTCGCCCGACTGCTGTGGTCGCCCGAGCGCCGCGTCGGCGTGATGCCGGTTGCGGCGCTCGGGCGCACAGGTGGGGCAGCTCTACACTGCCCCGATCGACTGGTCCCCGCCCGGCGCGGCCTACGACCAACCGGCCCGGCCCGCCAGGCGGCCGGCCTGGTCCGGCCGCCGGTCCAGTCCCGCCTACCCTGCCTACTCTGACTCGGCGAGGATGGCGTAGAGCTTGCGCCGGGTCTCGTCGAGCACCTGGGCGGCCCGCTCGCGCTGGTCGTCGGTGCCGGTCATCATCACCTGACGCAGCGCGTTCATCGCCTGGAAGCCGGCCTCCCGGATGTCGTGCCAACTGTTGATGGTGTCCTGGGCGAACTCGGCCCACGGCGGCTGCGCGGCAGCCTGGGTGGCCTCCTCCTGCCCGGCCTCGGTGAGCCCGAAGCGGCGTCGACCGCCGCCCGACTCCTCGGTGCTGCTGGCGATCAGGCCCTCGTCCTCCAGGAGTTGCAGGGTCGGATAGATCGACCCCGGGCTCGGCCGCCAGGCGCCGCCGGTACGCGAGTCCAACTCCTGGATCATCTCGTAGCCGTGCATCGGCCGCTCGGTCAGCAGGGCGAGTACGGCGGCGCGGACGTTCGGTCGCCGTCCGCGGCCACCGCCACGTCCCCGGCCGCCACCCCGGCCGTGCCCGTGCCCGTGACCGGGCGGCGGAAAGCCGAAGCCGCGCATCCGGGCTTCCTGCATGGCCTGGAACCCTCGGTGAAAACCCATCTGGGCCTCCTTCTGACTGTCGTTGATAGCTCAACGATATATCGGGAAACTATCGACGACAACACACCGACTCCGGTGGTCGATTCCCCGGAGTGATCCTGGTCATGCTGAACGGCGCCGACCCGAGGGGCATGAACTGCCGTTCGGCACCCCGACCTCGCCGACCTGGCAGAGACGGGGAACCGCGACGGCGGCTCCGGCCCGGGTGGTCCGGGCCGGAGCCGCCGCAGGTCCGCACATCGGTCGGGCCGACCGGCCTCGCCTCAGATCGAGCCGAAGACCGCCAGCCCGGGCAGCGCGCGGTCGCCGTAGTCGAAGAGCGCCTGGTTCTCCCAGCCGTTGCCCGAGGACGGGTTGGTCGGGTCCCAGCCGTTGCCGGGTACCGCCGTCCAGGTGGGCTCCCAGTAGAAGACTCCCAGGCCCCGGCCGTTGGGTACCGAGCGGACGACGTCGAAGACCGCCCGCAGCGCGTCGGCCTGGCCCTGCGGGGTGGCCGGATAGCCGCCGGCCTGCTGCAACGAGGAGTTGAAGATGTTCGGCTCGCTGTCGTCGGCGTTCAGGGTGAAGCCGTACGCGGTCTCGGCGACCAGCACCGGCCGGCCGTACCGGGAGGCGAGGTCGTTGAGGTTGGCCTGGAGACTGCCCAGCGAGCCGTGCCAGTAGAGGTAGTGCGACACCCCGATCACGTCGAACGGCACTCCCCGGGAGGTGGCCTGGTCGAACCACCACCGGTGCTGCGAGTTGTTGCCGCCCTCGGCCAGGTGCAGCATCACCTGAGTCGAACTGTTCACCGCCTTCACCGCGTTGCTGCCGGCGGTGAGCAGGACGGCCAGGTTGGCCCAGTTGTCACTGCGCCCGTCCGGCCAGAGCATGCCGTCGTTGATCTCGTTGCCGACCTGCACCATGTCGGCCGTCGTACCCTGCGCCTTCAGCGCGTTCAGCACGTCGTACGTGTGGTTGTAGACCGCGTCCCGGAGCTGGGTGAAGCTGTACCCGCTCCACGCGGCCGGCTTGTTCTGCTTGCCGGGGTCGGCCCAACTGTCCGAGTAGTGGAAGTCGACCAGCAGCCGCATCCCCTGCGCCTTGATCCGGCTGGCCATGGTCAGCACCCGGGCCCGGTTGTTGTAGCCGTCGGCCGGGTTGACCCAGACCTTCAGCCGGGCGTAGTTGACCCCGTTGGCGGTGAGCAGTTGCAGCGGGTCCCGCTGGGTGCCGGCGGCATCCCGGTAGACGCCGCCCCGGTCCTGGCTCTTGAGCAGGGTGGAGATGTCGACGCCACGGATCGGCACGCTGCCGCCCGGATTGCCGGTGCCGCCGCCGGTGAACTCCACGTCGTCGACGTTGATCCAGTTGCCGGCCCGGGCGTCCGAGACCACCGCGGCGGTGCACTGCCCGCCGGTCACCTGGGCGGTCACCGAGACCTGGGTCCAACTGGAGGTGGTCGGGATGCCGACCCGCTGCTCGGCGCCGCCGCAGCCGCGCAGCGCCAGGTAGGCGGCGACCTGGCCGCCGCCGGAGCGGACCCAGGCCCGCAGGGTGTACGACCCCGCGCCGAGCCCGGTGAGCTGCTGGTGGGTCTCCACCCGGTAGGCGCCGGAGGCCCAGTGCGACAGGCGGTAGTTGCCGGACCGCCCACCGGCCTCGGTGAAGCTGGCACTCTGCTGGCCGGAGCTGGACGACTCGGACCAGCCCGGCGGGTTCTGGCTGGCGCCGGAGGACTCGAAGCCCGGGTTGGTGATGGTGGCGGCGGCGTGCACGGGACTCGGGGCGGGGCCGACGACCAGGCCGGCGGCGAGCAGTACGGCGCCGAGAGCGGCGGCTGCCGTACGGAGCGGATGGGACGGACCGCTCATGGGGATTCCTTCCGTCGAGGGGGATGAGTGCCTATCGAGCGGCGTCGCCGAGTACCCGCAGTCCGGGCAGGGCCCGACCGGAGTAGTCGAAGAGCGCCTGGTTCTCCCAGCCGTCCCCGGAGCTCGGGTCGGCCGGATCCCAGCCGGCTCCGGCGACCGCGGTCCAGGTCGGTTCCCAGTAGAAGACGCCGAGCGCACCGGGTACGGCGGCGACGGTGTTGACCATGTCGCGGATCGCGTCGGCCTGACCCTCGGGGGTGGCCGGATAGCCGCCGGCCTGTTGCAGCGAGGCGTTGAAGATGTTTGCCTCTTGGTCCTGCTCGGCCAGCGTGAAGCCGTACCCGGTCTCCACCACCATCACCGGCCGGCCGTACCGGCTGGTCAGGTCGAAGAGGTTGGCCTGGAGCGAGCCGAGCGGCCCGTGCCAGTACGTGTAGTGCGAGACGGCGACGAGGTCGAACGGCACGCCCCGGCTGACCGCGTTGTCGAACCACCACCGGTGGCCGCCGTTGTTGCCGCCCTCGGCCAGGTGCAGCGCGACCCGGCTGGCCGGCGAGGCGTCGGTGACCGCGGTGCTGGCCGCGGTGAGCAGGGCCGCCAGCCCGTCCCAGTTGTCCCAGCGCCCGTCCGGCCAGAGCATCCCGCCGTTGATCTCGTTGCCGACCTGCACCATGTCGGCCGGGGTGCCCTGCCGGCGCAGGCTGGAGACCACGTCGTAGGTGTGGTCGTAGAGCGCCTGCCGGAGCCGCTCGAAGGGCAGCTCCGCCCAGGCGGCGGGCTTGAACTGCTTGCCCGGGTCGGCCCAGGTGTCCGAGTAGTGGAAGTCGACCAGCAGGCCCATGCCGAGCGCCTTGGCCCGGCGTGCCTTGGCCAGTACGTCCGCCTTGTCGCTGAACCCGTCGGCCGGGTCGACCCAGACCTTCACCCGGGCGTAGTTGACGCCGTCGTCGCGCAGGATTCGCAGCGCGTCCCGGCGAGGTCCGGCGCGGTCGCGGTAGACCGCGCCGTGGTGCTCGTTCTTGGTCAGGTGCGAGACGTCGGCCCCGGCGATCCGCAGCGCGGGGGCACCCGCCGGCCGGGTGGCGGGGCGCAGCGTCAGGTCGTCGAAGTGCGCCCAGTCCCCGGCGTTGCCGTCCGAGACGAGGCCGACGGTGCAGCGGCCGGTGCTGACCCGGGTGGTCAGGGCCACCTCCACCCACCACTCGCCGCCGGTGCGGGGCAGGTCGACCCGCTGGCCCGGTCCGCCGCAGCCGGTGAGCGAGATGTACGCGTCGCGCTGGCCGCCGCTGGCGCGTACCGAGACCCGGAGGGTGTGGTCGCCCCGGCGTAGCCCGGTGAGCCGCTGGTAGGTCTCGACCCGGTACGGCTGGTCGGCCCAGTGGGTGAGCCGGTTCGCCCCGGTCCGGCCGCCCGGCTCGACAAAGCTGGCCGAGCGCTGGCCGCGTACCGACCAGCCGGTCGGCGAGCCGTCGGAACCGGTGGCCTCGAAGCCGGGGTTCGCCACCACCGCCCCGGGATCGGGGCCGGCCGCCGCCGGTCGACCCAGATCTGGTACGAGTACGGCCGCGACCAGCGCGAGGGCACCGAGCCCGAGCTTCCTGTTCGGCATCAGTGGACGTTCCTCCTTGGCAACCGCCGAGGCGGCAGTGCCCGCCCAGGCTCTGAATTGGGAGCGCTCACAGGAACGATCTGCCCCTGCTGAACTGGCACAACCGGCGATCTCTCCGGGCGCCATCGACAAGTGTGGTTGTGAGCGCTCACGGAACCATCACGGTGGAACGATGTCAAGAGGCGACCGACAGCGCCGTCCCGTCAGGCGCGCAGCGCGCGTACGCCGCCGGCCGGCACCCGGCATACGCCCGGCTGGAAGGTGCCGTCGAGCAGGTCGGTGCCGGTCGCCGCCAACTCCACCTCGCGGTCGGTGTGGTTGATCGCGATCAGGAACCGGCTGCCGTCGGCACCGGCCCGGCGGACCAGTTCGACGCCCTCCGGCACCCCGTCCGGCGGGACCAGACCGGCGTCCCGGTACGCCGCCCCGAGCACCGGGGCGAGGCCGGCGGCGGTGAGCCGGGTCGAGACGTACCAGGCGTGGCCGGCACCGAGGGTGTGCCGGGTGACCGCCGGTCCGCCGGCCGCAGGACCGTCCAGATAGCTCAGTACCGGCGCGGCGCCGTGCGGCACCACCACCTCGGCCCAGACGTCCCCGACGATCTCCTCGCCAGGCGTCGCCCCGGTCGGCTCGGAGTCGACGCCCAGCCGGACCGTCTCGCCGGAGCGCAGCGGCAGGAACTCCTCCACGGTCAGCCCGAGCAGCTCGCGTAACGCACCCGGATGCCCACCGGGATGCAGCGCGTCGTCCGCGTCCACGATCCCGGAGAAGTACGACACCAGCAGCGTCCCGCCACCCGCGACGTACCGGCGCAGGTTCTCCGCCGCAGCCGGCGTGGTCAGATAGAGGCTCGGTACGACGACCAGCCGGTAGCCGTCCAGCGCCCGTTCCGGATGGGCGAAGTCCACGGTGAGCCGGTCCCGCCAGAGCCGCTCGTAGTAGGCCGCCATCCGCTCCCGGTAGTCCAGGTCGACCGACGGGCGCCAGTCCAGCTCAACGGCCCACCAGGACTCCCAGTCCCACAGCACCGCCACGTCGGCGACGACCCGGGTGCCGCGCAGCGGTTCGAGGCTGGGCAGGTCGGCGCCGAGCGCCACCACCTCGCGCCAGATCCGGGTGTCGGTGCCGCCGTGCGGCAGCATCGCACTGTGGAACTTCTCGGCGCCGAACCGGGATGCCCGCCACTGGAAGAAGAGCGCCGACTCGGCACCCCGGGCCAGGTGGGCCAGGCTGTTGCGGCGCAGTTCGCCGGGGCGCTTGGCGACGTTGCGGGGCTGCCAGTTCACCGCCGAGGTGGCGTGTTCCATCAGCAGCCAGGGCTGCCCGCCGGCGACCGCCCGGGTCAGATCGGCGCACATGGCCAGCTCGATGTGGTTGTCCGGCTCCTCGGCCCGCAGGTAGTGGTCGTTGGAGACCACGTCCACCTCGGCGGCCCAGCGCCAGTAGTCGATCGTCTTGCAGTTGGCGATCATGAAGTTGGTGGTCACCGGCACGCCGGGGGAGAGCCGGTGCAGGATGTCCCGCTCCCGCCGGAAGTTGCCCAGGTGCGCGTCGGAGGAGAAGCGCAGGAAGTCGAGCTGTTGGCTGGGGTTGACCGCAGTGGGTGCGGCGAGCGGCGGTTCGATCTCGGCCCAGTCGGCGTACCGCTGGCCCCAGAAGGTGGTGCCCCAGGCCGTGTTGAGCCGGCCCAGGTCGTCGCCGTGGCGCTCGCGCAGCCAGTCCCGGAACGCCTCGGCCGAGGTGGCGCAGTAGCAGAGCGCGTTGGCGCCGCCGTACTCGTTGTGCGAGTGCCAGAGCACCAGCGCCGGGTGGCCGGCGTAGCGGCGGGCGAGCTGCTCGGTGATCCGCGCGCTGGCCTCGGCGTACGCGGGTGAGCTGGGGCAGAACGACTGCCGTGCGCCCCCGCCCAGCACCACGCCGTGCCGGTCGACCAGCCGGGCCTCCGGATAGCGGCGACGGAACCAGGCCGGCGGTACGGCCGTCGGGGTGGCCAGGTCGACCCCGATCCCGCCGTCGTGCAGCAGGCCGAGCAGCCGGTCGAACCAGCCGAACTCGAACCGCCCCTCGGCCGGCTCCAGCAGGGCCCAGGCGAAGATCCCGACGCTGACCAGGTTCACCCCGGCGACCCGCATCAACTCGACGTCCTCGGCCCAGACGGATTCCGGCCACTGCTCGGGGTTGTAGTCGCCGCCGTACGCCAGGCGGGTCAGCCGGGGCAGCGGCCCGGCCCGACCGGCGGAGTCCTCGGCGGCTACCACGAGTTGCGGGGTCTGACTCATGCGGGATCTCCGAACTGTGCGCGCTCCCAGGGTTAGTGGGCATGATTCCACACGGATCTACAAGGCGAACAAGTGCAAAAGCGTGTCTTGACATGATCGATCGGGAGCCCAAGACTGTGAGCGCTCCCAGTTGTTTCTGGTTGATCACCAGCCGATGACACCACGGAAACTGAGAGGTTGAGATGACCCGTACGCTCGCCGCGAAGATCCTGGCGGTGGCTCTCGGCGCCAGCCTGGTCGCTGCCTGCACCTCCACGTCGGACGACGACCCGGCGGAGCCGACCGGCCCGGTCGAGCTGACCTTCTGGTCCTGGGCGCCCAACATCGAGAAGCTGGTCGACCGGTGGAACGCCGACAACCCGGAGACCAAGGTGACGCTCAGCAAGCAGGCCGGTGGTGCGGACATCGTCACCAAGCTGCTCACCGCCGCCAAGGCGGGCAACCCGCCGGACCTCGCCCAGGTCGAATACCAGTCGCTGCCCACCCTGGTCAGCAACGACGTGCTGGCCGACATCGCCGAGCAGGCCAAACCGCTGGCGGAGAAGTTCTCCGAGGGCACCTGGCGACAGGTGACCCTCGGCACCGAGGCGGTCTACGCGATCCCGCAGGACGCCGCGCCGATGATGCTCTACTACCGCACCGACCTCTTCGGACAGTTCGGGCTGACCGTACCGAAGACCTGGGAGGAGTTCGCCCAGACCGCCCGTACGCTGCGCGGCAAGAGCAAGAAGCACTTCCTCACCACCTTCTCCGCCAACGACCCGGGCTGGTTCGCCGGGCTGGCCCAGCAGGCCGGCGCGAACTGGTGGGGGATCGACGGCGAGTCCTGGCGGGTCACCGTCGACGACGCCGGCACGAAGAGGGTCGCCGACTACTGGGGCGGGCTGGTCGGCGAGGGCGTGGTCGACGGCAAGCCGATGTACACCCCGGAGTGGAACAAGTCGCTCAACGACGGCACCCTGCTGGCCTGGCCGAGTGCGGTCTGGGCCCCGGGCGTACTGGTCGGCAACGCGCCGGCCACCAAGGGCAAGTGGGCGATGGCACCGCTGCCGCAGTGGAGCGCCGGCGAGAACCGGACCGGCAACTGGGGCGGCTCCTCGACCGGGGTCACGGCGGCCTCCACGCACAAGGCGGCGGCGGTACGCTTCGCCACCTGGCTGAACACCGACCCGGCCGCCACCACCATGCTGGTCCGGGAGTGCGCCGTCTATCCGGCGGCCCGGGACGCCCAGTCCGGCCCGGCGCTCGCCTCGCCACCGGACTTCTTCGCCAACCAGACCGACTTCTATCCGCTGGCCAAGCAGATCGCCGACACCGCCGCCGGGGTCACCTGGGGACCGAACGTCAACGTCACCTACGAGACCTACCAGGACGTGTTCGGCAAGGCGATCACCGCGAAGACGCCGTTCGGGGCAGCGGTCGACGCGATGCAGACCGCGACCGTGGACGACATGCGCAAGAACGGCTTCACCATCGCCGGCTGAGCGGCGGGCAGGCGGCAGAGACCTGCTGACCACCCGCCCGCCGACAGCGACCGGCCGACCGAACGGAGAGTCGATGCCAACGGCCACCCCCGGGGTGCGCCGCCGGGGAAGGCGTACCGGGGTCCCGTACGTCTTCCTCGCCCCGGCGGTGATCCTGTTCCTCGCCTTCTTCCTCGCCCCGATCGGGTACGCCGGGTACCTGAGCCTGCGCAAGGTGCGGATCTCCGGGCTGGGGCTCGGTCGGGGCTCCCGGACCGAGGTCTTCGCCGGGCTGGAGAACTACCGGAACGCGGTCACCGACTCCGAACTCTGGTCCGGCGCGCTGCGGGTGCTCGGCTACGGAGCACTGCTGGTGCCGACCATGCTGGGGCTGGCGCTGCTCTTCGCCCTGCTGCTGGACCGGCCCCGGGCCCGGCTCGCCCGGTTCAGCCGTACCGCGATCTTCCTGCCGTACGCGGTGCCGGCGGTGATCGCCAGCCTGCTCTGGGGCTTCCTCTACCTGCCGGCGACCAGCCCGCTCAACGATCTGCTGGCCCGGTTCGGGCTGCCCGAGCCGGATCTGCTCGGCACCGGCGCGGTCTTCTACGCGGTGGTCAACATCGGGCTCTGGGGCGGCGTCGGCTTCAACATGATCGTGCTCTACACGGCGCTCCGGGCGATCCCGCCCGAGCTGTACGAGTCGGCCCGGCTCGACGGCTGCTCCGAGATCCAGGTCGCGCTCCGGATCAAGATCCCGCTGCTCACCCCGGCGCTGGTGATGACCACGCTGTTCACCATGATCGCCACGTTGCAGGTGTTCAGCGAGCCGATGACGCTGGCGCCGATGACCAACTCGATCTCGTCCACCTGGACGCCGCTGATGAAGATCTATCGCGACGCCTTCGCCACCGACGACCGGTACGCCGCCGCGGCCACCTCGGTGCTGATCGCCGCGATCACCCTGCTCCTGTCGCTGGGCTTCCTGCGGCTGGTGCAGCGGCGGGCCTTCGGACAGGAGCAGTGAGATGGCCGGAACCGACACCGTCACCGCCGCCCGGGGCACGGCCACGGGGCGGACGGCACCACCGGCGCGGGCCGGGATGAGCGGCCCGGGGGAGGGCCGGATCACCCGGCTGGTGCCGACCGCGATCCTGCTGATCGGGGCGTTCTACTGCCTGCTGCCGGTGGCCTGGGTGCTGGTCGCCGCCAGCAAGGACGCGGCCACCCTCTTCACCAGCTCCACCTTCGCGCCCGGCGACGCGCTGGTCGGCAACGTGACCGACCTGTCGACGTACCGGGACGGGCTGTTCTGGCGGTGGATGCTGAACACCCTGCTCTATGCCGGGGTCGGGGCGGCGCTCTCCGCGGCCGTCTCCGGGCTGAGCGGCTACACCCTGGCGAAGTTCCGGTTCCCGGGCCGGTCGGTGGTGTTCAACGTACTGCTGGCCGGGGTGCTGGTGCCGGGGATCACGCTCGCCGTACCGCAGTATCTGCTGCTGGCCAAGGTGGGGCTGACCGACACGTACTGGTCGGTGCTGCTGCCCAGCATCGTCAGCCCGTACGGCATCTACCTGGCCCGGATCTACGCGGCGGCGGCGGTGCCGGACTCGGTGGTCGAGGCGGCCCGGGTGGACGGGGCGAGCGAGTTCGGCATCTTCCGCCGGGTGGCGCTGCCGATGATGGTGCCCGGCCTGATCACCGTCTTCCTGCTCCAGTTCGTGGCGATCTGGAACAACTTCCTGCTGCCGTTCATCATGCTCGCGAACGACGAGCGGTTCCCGGTGACGCTGGGCCTCTACACGTTGCTCAACCAGGGCAACACCCAACCCGCGCTCTATCGGCTGGTGATCGCCGGGTCGCTGCTGTCGATCATCCCGCTGGTGGTGCTCTTCCTGTCGCTGCAACGCTACTGGCGGATCGACCTGCTCTCCGGCGCGACCAAGGCATAGCGGCGGGTGGGGAGTGGGCGAGCTGTGTCACAAGCTCCGGTGCCGCCGCCGGGTGCCGGCGCGAGCACAATGACAGGGTGACCGCGCCTGATCGCAGCCGTACCCGCCGCCGGACGAGGCCCCGCCCGACCATGGACGACGTGGCGGCGGTGGCCGGGGTCTCCCGGGGCACCGTCTCCCGGGTACTCAACGGCGGGCACAACGTCAGCGGCCCGGCCCTGGAGGCCGTCCGGCGGGCGATCCGCAAGACCGGGTACGTGCTCAACCAGCACGCCCGGAGCCTCGTCACCCAGCGCTCGGACTCGGTGGCGTTCATCCTCTCCGAGCCGCAGGACCGGCTCTTCGAGGACCCGAACTTCAACATCCTGCTCCGGGGCTGCACCCAGGAGCTGGCCGAGCACGACATCACGCTGCTGCTGACCATCGCCGGCACGCAGGAGGACCGCAAGCGGGTCGGCCGGTACGTCACCGGCGGGCACGTGGACGGCGCGCTGGTGATCTCCACCCATGCCGGCAGCCCGCTGCTGGACGAGCTGGACGAGCGCGGCCTGCCCTTCGTCGCCGTCGGCCGCCCGCTCGGCCGGGACTCCGACGTCAGCTACGTCGCCGCCGACGACCGGGGCGGGGCCCGGCAGATGGTCAGCTACCTGCGGTCCCGGGGGCACCGGACCATCGGCACCATCACCGGCCCGCTGGACACCTCCGGCGGGGTGGACCGGCTCGCCGGCTATCACGACGTGCTCGGCGAGACCGATCCCCGGCTGGTGGTGACCGGCGACTACACCCACGACAGCGGCGAGGCGGCGATGGAACGGCTGCTGCGCCAGGCGCCGGAGCTGGACGCCGTCTTCGTCAGCTCGGACCTGATGGCCACCGGCGCGATCGCCGCGCTGCGCCGGGCCGGCAAGCGGGTACCCGAGGACGTCGCGGTCGGCGGCTTCGACGACTCGAAGGTGGCCACCACCTCCGTACCGCGGCTCACCACGATCCGGCAGCCGTGGGCCCGGATCAGCGCCGAGATGGTCCGGCTGCTCCTCGGGCACCTGGCCGGCGACTCGCACGCGGCGGTCATCCTCCCCACCGAGCTGGTGGTCCGGGAGTCCGCGTAACGGCCGGTGTGTCCGGTACCGCTCGACAGGGTCCGGACCGCCCACCGGACCCACCCGGGGCGGGCGCGGTGATCCGGGCCGTTCCCCCGCCGATGATCTGGCACGCTGGTAGGCGTGCTGATGGTGCCGGTACGCCAGCTCGGAGAGGCCGAACGCGGCGCGGTGGAGCGGATCCTCGACCTCGACCCCTTCGCCGCCGCACAGGTGGCCGAGCGGGTCGCCGCGAACGGGCTGTCCTGGTGGCGGGCGGACGGCCGGGTCCTCGGCTACGGCACCCGGGACAACCTCGAATCGCTCTGCTGGCTGGGCGGGCAGGTCACCCCGGTCTGCGCCGGCCGACCGGCGATCGCCGCCTTCGCCGAGGCGCTCGGAGCCGAGGAACGTACCTGCTCGTCGATTGTCGGACGGGCCGACGGGGTGCTCGGGCTCTGGGAGCGCCTCTCCGGGCGGTGGGGACCGGCCCGGGACGTACGCCCGAACCAGCCGTTGCTGGCGACCGGGGCGGTGCCGCAGGTGGCGCCGGATCCGGACGTGCATCCGGTGCGGGCGGGTGAGATCGACGCGCTCTTTCCGGCGGCGGTGGCGATGTACACCGAGGAGGTGGGCGTGTCGCCGTTGGCCGAGGACGGCGGGCGGGCGTACCGGCAGCGGGTGGCCGAGCTGGTCCGGGCCCGCCGGGCGTACGCCCGGATCGTCGACGGCCAGGTGATCTTCAAGGCCGAGCTGGCCGTCGTCACCCGGCGCACCGCGCAGATCCAGGGGGTCTGGGTCGAGCCGGCCTGGCGGGGGCGGGGGATCGGCGTCGCCGCGATGGCGGCGGTGGTCCGGGACGCGCTGGCCCGGGTCGCCCCGACGGTGAGCCTCTACGTCAACGACTACAACGCCCCGGCCCGCCGGGTCTACGAGCGCTGCGGATTCCGCTCGGTCGGCACCTTCGCCACCGTGCTCTTCTGACCCTGCTCGCCGGGCCCGTTCTGGCGCTGGTCACCGGGCCAGTTCTGGCCCTGCTCGCCGGGCCAGTTCTGGCGCTGGTCACCAGGCCCGGAGGTATTGGTCCGGGGTGTGCACGGTGGCGCCGAGCCGGTCCGCCGCGCGGCGCGGCCAGTACGGGTCGCGCAGCAGTTCCCGGCCGAGCAGCACCAGGTCGGCCTCGCCGGTCGCCACGATCGCCTCGGCGTGCTCCGGCTCGCTGATCAGCCCGACCGTGCCGGTCGGCACCCCGCTCTCCCGGCGCACCTGGGCGGCCAGCGGCACCTGGTAGCCGGGGCCGAGCGGGATCTCGGCCTCCGGCACGCCGCCGCCGGACGAGCAGTCCACCAGGTCGGCGCCGGCCTCGGCGAGCAGCTTGGCCAGCAGCACGCTGTCGGCCGGGGTCCAGCCGCCCGGTACCCAGTCGGTGGCCGAGATCCGGACCAGCACCGGTACGTCGTCGCCGACCGCCGCCCGGACCGTCCGGGTCACCTCCAGGGCGAACCGGCTCCGCCCGGCCAGGTCGCCGCCGTAGGAGTCGGTGCGGAAGTTGACCAGCGGGGAGAGGAACTCGTGCAGCAGGTAGCCGTGCGCGGCGTGGATCTCCACCGCCCGGAACCCGGCATCGAGGGCACGTCCGGCGGCTCGCCCGAACGCCTCGACCACCCGGGCGATGCCGGCCCGGTCCAGCGCGACCGGCGTCCGGTACGCCGGCACGAACGGCTCGGTGCCCGGGCCGACCGGGGTCCAGCCGCCCTCGTCGTCCGGTACCCCGCCCTTGACCGGCGACCAGGGCCAGTACGTGGACGCCTTGCGGCCGGCGTGCGCGAGCTGTACCGCCGGTACCGCACCGGCTCCGGCCACGGCCGCGGTGATCGGCCGCCAGGCGTCGACGTGCGCGTCCGACCAGAGCCCGGTGTCCCGGGGACTGATCCGGCCCTCCGGTACGACCGCGGTGGCCTCGCTGATCACCAGCCCGACCCCGCCCACCGCCCGGGATCCGAGGTGGATCCGGTGCCAGTCGGTGGGCAGCCCGTCCGGACCCGCCGAGTACTGGCACATCGGTGACATCACGATCCGGTTCGGCAGCGTCACGCTACGCAGCGTCAACGGGCTGAACAGCACACTCATCCTCGCCTCTTCCCCGCGCCCCTCACGGGCGCCGAAACAACTCGCGCCCCTACCGGGCGCCGGACGGTCAGCGCCCGGTGCGCGGGCACCGAACGGGTCGGCCTGGAGTGGATCGTGGTCTCCTGCTGCCCCTGGAGGGGTAGCAGGAGACCACGATCAACGTAGCGTCAGGCGGGTTGTGGGGTTGGGTCGAGATTGCGGGTGGGGGGTTCGGTGGGGTCCTCGTCTAGGAGTTCTTGTCGGCCGGCGGCGTTGTAGGCGGTGCGGTCGAGTACGCCCTCTCGGGCGGCGACCACGGTCGGGACCAGCGCCTGTCCGGCGACGTTGGTGGCGGTGCGGATCATGTCCAGGATCGGGTCGATGGCGAGCAGCAGACCCGCCCCGGCCAGCGGCAGACCCAGCGTGCTCAGGGTCAGCGTCAGCATCACCAGCGCGCCGGTCAGCCCGGCGGTGGCGGCCGAGCCGACCACCGAGACGAAGGCGATCAGCAGGTAGTCGAGCGGGCTCAGGCTGACCCCGAAGACCTGGGCGACGAAGATCGCCGCGAGCGCGGGGTAGATCGCCGCGCAGCCGTCCATCTTGGTGGTCGCGCCGAACGGCACGGCGAACGAGGCGTACTCGCGCGGCACGCCGATCCGCTCCACCGAGCGCTGGGTCACCGGCATGGTGCCGACCGACGAGCGGGAGACGAAGGCGAGTTCGATCGCGGGCCAGGTGCCGGCGTAGAAGCGCAGCGGGTTGAGCTTGCCGGCGATGATCAGCACCAGCGGGTAGACCACCAGCAGCACGATCGCGCAACCGACGTAGACCGCGGTGGTGAACTTGGCCAGCGGGGCCAGCAGGTCCCACCCGTACGCCTCGACGGCGTGCCCGATCAGCCCGAGGGTGCCGATCGGGGCGAGCCGGATCAGCCACCAGAGCGCCTTCTGGGTGATCGCCAGCAGCGCCCGGTTGACGTTGACGAACGGCTCGGCGGCGGCGCCGACCAGCAGCGCGGCGACCCCGGCGACCACGGCCAGGAAGACGATCTGGAGCACGTTGTTCTCGACGAACGCGCCGACCGGGTTCTCCGGGATGATGCCGGTGAGGAAGTCCGTCCACGAGCCGGTCCGCTCGGGCGCCTTGGCCCCGGCGACGTCCAGGGTGACGCCCCGGCCCGGGTTGACCAGCAGGCCCAGCCCGATGCCGACGGCGACCGCGATCAGCGCGGTGATGCCGAACCAGAGCAGGGTCTTCAGCGCCAGCCGGGCGGCGTTGGCCACCCCGCGCAGGCTGACCACGCTGACCACCAGGGCGGTGAAGACCAGCGGGGGTACGGCGAGCCGCAGCAGTTGGACGAAGATGCTGCCGATCTCGTCGAGGGTGGTGCCGAGCCAGGAGATGTCGGCGGCCCGGGCCAGATAGCCCAGCGCGATGCCGAGGACCAGACCGGCGAGGATCTGTACGGAAAATGGAATCTTACGAATGGTGGAAATCGCGGAAGTCATAAACGGAATCCCTACGTCTGGGTCGGCGGGTCGGTGTGGTGGCCGGGGTACGCCGGACTGGCGGACCTGCGGTGTGCGGACCTGCGGGTTGCGGAGACGCGTCAGCCGCGACAGCAGCCGCTGGCCTGTAGTCGGAGATCGACATACAGGCGCACGGTCAGGAACCAGACATTGGTCATCGTCAAGAGACGATACGACGCCGGAGCCGCTAATGAAAGGACGGATCTTCGTGAGGCGCCTTACAGCCGACCCCGACCCGCACCGTCCCGGTCGACCCGCGCGGCGGGTGCCCGGCTCAGCCCGAGGGTGAGCGCGGTGGCGACTCCCCAGGCGGCCAGGTCGAGCAGGAGCAGCCGCTCGACCGCGCCCATCAGGACGCTCCGGCCGAGCAGCAGCAGGGTGAGGCCGGCAACCGCCGAGAGCGGCAGCGCGACCGCGGCGGCGGCTCCGGAGATCCGGCGCAGCGGCCGGGCCACCCCGGGCGTACCGGCCACCGCCAGCATGGCGAAGACCGCGCCGGCCACCGCCGCGATGCTGGCGCCGCCGTGCACCACGTCGGCCAGGGTCACCTGGTAGAACGGCGGCAGCGGGCAGGCTGCCCGGCAGCTCACCCCGGCCGAGACCACGGTGGCGACCGCACCCGCCACCAGCAGCCCGGTGGCCAGCCGCAACGCGGTGGGCAGGGCCGCGCCGAGCAGTACCAGGCCGGTGGCGGCGGCCAGCAGACCGAGCCGGTACGCCCAGACGGTCGGACTGTCCGACGCGCCGGCCTCGCTGACGTACGCGGCGAGTTCCGGAGCCGGACCGGCGAGTACGGCGAGAGCCACCGTGACCGTGCCGGCCAGCGTGCACGCCGCGGCGGCGAGCGCGACGGCGGGCCGCTGGGGGGCCGTCACCTCCGTGCGGGTCACCTCTGTGCGGGGCGGGGCCGGGGCGGGTGGCCGGTCCGACGGGGCGACCGGCCGGCCGGTCGGACGACCGGGCCATCGACATCGGTCTCCCGGACGAACCGCGGCTGCGCCATGCGGCCAAACCTATCCCGCCGCCGTACGGCCGGTAGAAGATCCGCTGGACAGGCCCTAAAGTGTGGATCGATCACCACGACCCGCCGGGTTCGTCGGCGCCGCCTGCCCGGGGCAGGTCGTGGCCGACAGCCCCTGCACGGGCCGGAGTGACGAGCTGAGGCGGAGATGCGACTTCCGGACGGGCTACCCACGGACATCGATCTGACCCGGCCTCGCGCCGCCCGGGTCCACGACGAGTACACCGGGATGATGCACGCCGACCTGCCCGACGAACCGGGCGACCCGGGGGAGCATCCGGAGCGGCTCGGCGCGTTCGGCGGGGTGGGCCGGCACGACCACGGCGCGGGCTAGTGGTGTCGATCTCCGTCACCGCAGCCGGTGGAGACGAGTCTCCGGCCGAGGAGTCTCCGGTCGACGATCCATCGGTCGAGGAGTCGTCGGGCGGGGAGTCGGCGGTCGACGGGTGGCCGGCCCCGGTCACCGGCTCGGAGTTCGACCGGCCCGGCGCGCACCGGTACGCGGAATGCTGGGCGCGGGAGGTGGCCCGGTGCGGTTTCGTGGCGACGAGTACGGCCGAGAGCCAGCGGCTGCTGCTCGCGCAGACCGTACGACTCGCCCGGGCGGTGCTGGCCGAACCGTTCACCCCGCAGCCGGGGTACGACATCGGCCGGGCCCTGGTCGACGCCCACCTGACCGAGCCGGGCGTGCTGGACTGGTCGGTACGCGCCCTCGGTGAGCAGTTCCGGGCCGTCGTCCTGCCCGCCCTGCCCGACGCGACAACCACACCCCGGATCGCCGCCCTGGCGGGTGCCCTCTCGGCGGGGTTCGCCGGTGCGCTGCGCCAGCGGACGCTCAGCCAGCAGGAGCGGATCGCCCAGGCCGCCTGGGAGGCCCGGGACCGGGTCGAGCGGGCGCTCCGGGACAGCGAGGCGCGGTTCCGGGCGGTCTTCGTCGACGCCGCGATCGGGATCGGCATCGCCGACGTCAACGGGCAGGTCATCGACGTCAACCGGGCCTTCGCTGACCTGCTCGGATACTCCGTCGACGAACTGCGCGAGATCAACGTGGCCGCGCTGTTCCACCGGGACGACGCGGCCGGGATGTGGGAGCTGTACCAACAGTTGATCGAGGGCAAGCAGGACGCCGTACGGGTGGAGAAGCGCTACTTCCGCAAGGACGGCAGTGCGGTCTGGACCGATCTCGCGGTCTCGCTGATCCGGCACGACGACGGGCGGCCCCGGTTCACGGTGGCGATGGTGGAGGACATCACCGAACGGCACGAGCTACAGCAGCGGCTGCGTTACCAGGCGTCGCACGACCCGCTGACCGGGCTGCCGAACCGTACCCTCTTCTTCGACCGGCTCGGCGAGGTCTTCGCCACCGGCGGGCCGGACGACCGGGTCGGGATCTGCTTCCTCGACCTCGACGGCTTCAAGGCGGTCAACGACAGCCTCGGGCACGACCTCGGCGACAACCTGCTGGTCACGGTGGCCCGGCGGCTCGCCGACTGCGTGGCCGGGCAGGGGCACCTGGTGGCCCGGATGGGCGGCGACGAGTTCGTGATCCTGATCGACCACAACGCCGGCTGCCGGGCGGTCAAGGCGGTGGCCGACCTGGCGCTGGCGGCGGTCGCCGAGCCGGTGCAGATCGGCGAGCACCGGCTGTCGGTGTCGGCCAGCATCGGCGTGGTCTCCGGGCCGCTCGCCACCACCTCGGTCGCCGAGCTGATGAAGGCCGCCGACGTCACCCTCTACTGGGCCAAGGCCGAGGGTCGGAACCGGTGGGTGAGCTACGACCCGGCGCGGCGGGCCCGGGAGCAGACCCGGTCGGCCCTGATCGCCGGCATGTCGGCGGCGCTGCACCGGGGCGAGTTCGTGGTCGACTACCAGCCGATCGTGACCCTGGCCGACGAGGCGATCTGCGCGGTCGAGGCGCTGGTCCGGTGGCGGCATCCCGAGCTGGGGCTGCTCGGCCCGGACGAGTTCATCGGGCTGGCCGAGGAGACCGGGCTGATCGTCGACCTCGGCCGCTGGGTGCTGGCCCGGGCCTGCGAGGCCGCCAGCCGGTGGCACCGGGACTTCCCCGAGGCCCGGCTCGTGGTCAGCGTGAACCTGGCCGCCCGGCAGGCCCGGGATCCGGCCATCGTGGGCACGGTCTCGGAGGTGCTGCGCCAGACGGAACTCCCGGCCGACCTGCTGCAACTCGAACTCACCGAGAGCGCGGTGATGGCCACCGCGGGCGAGCCACTGCCCGCGCTGCGCCGGCTGGCCGCCCTCGGGGTACGGCTGGCGATCGACGACTTCGGCACCGGCTACTCCAACCTGGCGTACCTGCGCCGGCTGCCGATCCACAATCTCAAGCTCGCCGGCCCGTTCGTCGAGGGGATCCGGTCCAGCGACCGGCAGGGTCTGGTGGACGGCCGGATCGTCGACGCGCTGGTGCGGCTGGCCCACGCCCTCGGGTTGACCGTCACCGCCGAGGCGGTGGAGACGCTGGGCCAGGCGGACCAGCTCCGGGCGCTGGGCTGCGACGCCGCCCAGGGCCGCTATTTCGCGGCGCCGGCCCCGGAGGGCGAGATCACCGGGTGGTTGACCGCCCGTGCACGGCGGCGCCGGGACGATGTCGCCTGACGCCTGACGCCTGACGCCTGACGCCTGACGCCTGACGCCTGACGCCTGACGCCTGACGCCTGACGCCTGTCGCCTGTCGCCTGACGCCGGGTGGCGGGTGGCGGTGCGGCGTGACCGGCGCCGGTAGGGCACCCTGGGGGCGTGGACATGACCGACACCGAGTCAGTGGTGACCCTCCTGTGTGGCGTGACGATCGTGATCGGCGTCTGCGGGGTGATCGTGCCGATCATCCCCGGGCTGATCCTGTGCTGGCTGGGCGTACTGGTCTGGTCGTTCTTCGGTGACGGGGAGGGGGTCGGCCGCTGGGTCGTACTCGGCCTGGTCACCGTGATCACGGTGCTCGGCACCGTCGTCAAGTACCTCTGGCCGGGGCGGAACCTGAAGCGCAGCGGGGTGCCGACGATGTCCCTGCTCGCCGGGGGCGTACTCGGGCTGGTCGGGTTCTTCGTGGTGCCGGTGGTCGGGCTGGTGCTCGGCTTCGTACTCGGGCTCTGGCTCGCCGAGCTGGCCCGGCTCGGTGACGCGAAGCAGGCGTGGCCGTCCACCCGGCACGCGCTGTCGGCGGTCGGGCTCGCCCTGCTGGTCGAGTTGGCGGCGGCGCTCGGCATCACCGGCGTCTGGCTGGTCGGCCTCGTCCTCACCTGAGGTCGGCGGCACGGACCAGGATCGTCATCGGCTGTCGGTGCGAGTGCGAGTGCGAGTGCGAGTGCGGCGGCGCGGGGCGGGCGTTGGCACGACCTGCGTCGTACCCGATGAGAGAGGTGACCGCGCCCCGCGCCGCCGCGGGAGCCGGGTTGTCCGAGAACCCGGCGTCGGACCCCGGGTGGGGTCCTACGGGTCCGGCGGTGCCGGACCGGCGCGCCGAGATCGCGCGCGATGCCATCCGGTCAGGCCAGGGACCCGGTGCGCCGCCGTCGGCGGCGCGTGGTGGGTGGCTCCTGCCGTGTCACGCTTAGATCATGCGCCGATCGCGCCGCGTCGGCAACGCAATTACCCATGTCAACGGCACGGTGCGGGGTGCTCGATCGGCTCAGGTGACGGCGATGTCCAGTTCGGGGACGTGCTCGGTGCCGGCGGCCAGCACGGCGCCGGTGAGCCCCGGCGGCAGTCCGGCCCGGACGGCCAGCCGGTCGACGGTGACCTGCTGCCGGCCGAGGAGTTCGACGGCCTTGCCGAGCAGGGACGGCTGCTCGCGCGGCCCGAGGTCGCCCGGCTCCGGAAAGCCCCACTGGGCGAGCAGCGCCATGCCGCGCCGGTAGGTGTGCTCCCGGTAGACGCCGAGGTCGTGCCCCCGGTAGACCAGCGCCTTCAGGCTGATCCCCCAGCGGCGCTTGAGATCGTGCAGCTTGTCGAAGTCGAGCCGGGGCGGCAACTCGTCGCGCAGCGCCGCGCTCGGGGCCAGGAACTCGGAGGCGAACGCGGTGGCCTGCCGCTCCAGCAGTTGGCTGCCCGGCTCGGCGTCGTGGTGCATCAGCAGGTGTCCCAGCTCGTGCGCGGCGTCCATCCGGGACCGGGCCCGGTCGTCCTTGCCCGGGTTGAGGAAGACGAACGGACGCTGGCCGTACCAGTGCGAGAAGGCGTCGACCCGTTCGGAGACGTCCGGCAGGGCGAGCACGATCACCCCGGCCGACTCCAGCAGCCGTACGGTGTGCGGCACCGGGGCGGCGCCGAGGTCGAACGCGTCCCGGGCGGTGACGGCGGCGGCGCGTACGTCGTCGGGGCCGGTCGGCTCGGCCAGCTCCAGGTGCGGCAGCCGCAGCCGGGGCAGCCGGAGCTGTCGTTCGACCACCTCCACCACCCGCCAGGCGAGTTCGCCGAACGCCTCCGCCTGATCCCGTTCAGCCTGGCTGGTCGTACGCAGGCTGCGGAAGTGCGCCTGGCCGGAGGTGACCGGGACGGGAAAGCCGGCGGCGAAGAACTCGACCGGCATCGAGAGCGCCAGGGCCAGCCGGGCCAGCGTTGCCGCCGAGGGGCGGGCCTGGCCCAACTCGTACTGGCTGACCGCCGCTGCCGTGACCCCGACCTGTCGGGCCAGCTCGTTCTTGCGCATCCGCCGCCATCGGCGGGCCAGCGCGAAGGCGTGCGGCGCGAACGCGGCGGCGGCTGCGCGGCTGGCCGGCGGCAGTACCGGCGGTCGGAGCCGACCCGTCACGCGGACCGCTCGGCCGGACGGCCGAATGCCGAGCCGAACCCGCCACTCCGGTCGTCGGGCTGGAGGGCCAGCAGGTCCAACTCGGGGATCGGCAGCTCGTCGGTGCGCGGCTGCGGTACCGCGTCGCCGACGACCACCGGCAGGGGCGCTCCGGCGGTGGCCGGCTCGCCGAACCAGAGGCGTACCTCGAACCAGGGGGAGCCGCTGTCCCGGTTGTCCCGGGGCAGCCCGAGGTAGGCGACCGCCTCGCCGGTGACGATGTCTCCGGTGTGCGCGACCCGGACGTGCCGCTTCGACGGCACCACGTCGGCGAAGACCTCGGGGAACTGCCCCTCGTCGTCGAAGGCGAGCTGCCCGTCGCGGCTGTTCTCCACCGCGCCGCCGAGCCGCGCCTCGCTGCCCTCCCAGCGGATCGACTCGATCCCGCCCGGTAGGGAGTAGAGCCGGACGACGTAACCGGCGCAGAGGACCTCCAGCGAGTTGTCCTCCAACCGGACCCGGATCCCGTCCAGACCGTCGAACTCGGCCTTGCCCAGGTTGGTCAGGTTGCGCCACACGGTGGTGCCGAAGCTCATCGCGTCGTCGCCGAGCTCCGGCTCGTGCCGGTCCGCCGCGCGCCGGTAGACCTGCTGGATCAGCCGACCCAGCCGGTCCAGTACGCCCCGCTCGTCGAGCACCGCCACCGCGTCGTCCAACAACGTCATGCGGAAAAACCTAGCCGAAGCCCCGGATGATATTGCCGAAATCAAGTGCCGACACGCCACCGCGATACCGGGCCGCCGAGCTTCTCCCCACCCCGGCGGCCCCGATTCGCAGCGGCCCCGGCTTCGGCTGTCCCGGCTGCGGCTGTCCCCGGTTTCGACCGTCCAGGCTGCGACTTGTCCGGGCTGCGGCTGTCCCGGGCTGCGACTGTCTCCCGGGCTGCGGCTATCCGGACTTCACGGCGGCGATCGCGGTCGGGGCGTCGTGGTGTACCCGCTCCCGGAGCAGCGCCAGCACACCCAGCGCGGCCAGGGCCCGGCGGTGTTCGGGCCGGATCCCGGAGACGTGCACGGTGATGTTCCGGTCGTGCAGGTCCTCGACCGCCTCCCGTAGGGCGAGCGCGCCGGAGGCGTCGATGGCGGTGACCCGGGACAGTCGCAACAGCACCACGTCGACCCCGTCGATGTGCGAGAGCGCCTGTCGCAGGTGGTGCGCGGCGGCGAAGAAGAGCGGCCCGGTCGGCCGGTACACGGCGAAGTGCGGCAGGTGTTCGCCGTGCGGTACCTGGTCGACCCGCATGGAGCCGGCGATCTTGCGCAGGGCCAGGCCCCCGGCGACGATCAGGCCGAGGAGGACAGCGGCGACCAGGTCCAGCAGCACCGTGGCACCGGCGGTGAGCACCAGGACGAGCGCGTCCGAGCGGCTGGCCCGGGCCAACGCGCGCAGCGTGCCGAGGTGCACCATCCGGACGGCGGTGGCCAGCAGCACCCCGGCCAGCGCCGCGATCGGGACGCCGGCCACCAGCGGGGCCGCGGCGAGCATGATCACTGCGAGTACGAGCGCGTGCGACAGCGCGGCGAGCCGGGACACCGCTCCGGCGCGTACGTTGACGGCGGTCCGGGCGATGGCGGCGGTCGCGGGTACCCCGCCGAAGAGCGGCGTGACGATGTTGGCGATGCCCTGCCCGAACAGTTCGCGGTCGGGGTGGTGCCGTTCGCCCCGCCGCATCCCGTCGGCCACGGTGGCGGAGAGCAGCGACTCCAGGGCCGCCAGTGCCGCGACGGCGACCGCCGAGGTGAGCAGCGCCCCGACGGCGTCCAGCCGGAGGAACGCCAGCGACGGTTGGGGCAGAGTCGCCGGCAGCGCGCCGATCCGGGCGACGTCGACGTTCCACACCTGGGCGCAGAGGGTCGCCGCCCCGACCGCGAGCAGCGCGGCGGGTAGCTGTGGTCGCCACCTCAGCACGACCAGCAGTACGGCCGCGACGCCGACCGAGAAGAGCACGGAGGGCCAGTGCGGGTGCGCGGCGAACGCCACCACCGCGCGTACGGCGACCGGCAGCACCTGTTCGCCGTGTGTCGGTACACCCAGCGCGGCCGGCACCTGCTGGAGAAAGATCACGATCGCGATGCCGGCGGTGAAGCCCTCCACCACCGGGGCGGGTACGAACCGCGCGTACCGTCCGGCCCGGGCGATCGCGAGCCCGACCAGGATCAGCCCGGCGAGCAGGCCGACGGTGAGCACCCCGCCGGGGCCGTACTGCGCGACGATCGGGACGAGCACCACGGTCATCGCCCCGGTCGGCCCGGAGACCTGGAGGTTGGAGCCGCCGAGGACGGCCGCCAGCGCGCCGGCCACGATCGCGGTCACCAGTCCGGCGGCGGCACCGAGCCCGGAGGCGACGCCGAAGCCGAGGGCCAGCGGCAGCGCGACCACCGCGACGGTGAGCCCGGCGAGCAGGTCGGCCCGGGGGTTGCGGCGCATGCTGGCCAGGTCGGCCCGGCCCGGCAGCAGACCGACGAGACTCGCCCGGCCGCCTGCACCGTAAGCACTCGCCCGGCCACCCGCACCCTCGGCACTCGCCCGGCTGCCGGCACCGTCAGCGCTCACCCGGCTGCCCGCACCCTCAGTGCTCATCTGGTCTTCGCCGTCGGCGTTCGCCCGCTCCGCGGCGTCAGCGCTCACTCGGTCTCCACCGTCAGCGATGCCAGCAGTTCGGCCTGGCCCTGCAACATCTCGGTGAGGATGCGCCGGGCCGCCCGCATCAGGTCGGCCACGTCCGGGCCGGCGAGCGCGTAGACCACGGTGGCGCCGTCCCGGGTCGACACCACGATCCCGGCCCGGCGCAGCACTGCGAGCTGCTGGGACAGGTTGGACGCCTCTACCTGGGTCTCGGCCAGCAGGTCGCGTACGGGTCGGGGACCGTCGCCGAGGAGTTCGAGGACCCGGATCCGGATCGGATGCCCGAGCATCCGGAAGAACTCGGCCTTCGCCTGGTACAGCGGAACCTGCATATGAGCAATTGAAGACTTCTTCAACTGGACGGATCGACGCCGGGGGAAGAGTCGTGATCCCGGTCACTCGGTCGGGATCGGTTGACGTGGATCTTCGAGAGGCGCACGATCTCGGACAGAGGCGTGATGCCGATCACAGTCTCCGGCCCCGCCCCGCCCCGGATCCGGATGAAGGAGACGCCGATGAGCGCACCTGTTCCGCCGACCCGTACGCCGGTGGCCGCCGGGGCCGACCTCGACGAGCAGCGCCTGGCCGAACTCGGGTACCAGCAGGAACTGCGCCGGAAGCTCTCCGGCTTCTCCAACTTCGCGGTCTCGTTCTCGATCATCTCGATCCTGGCCGGCGCGATCACGTCCTACGGGATCGCGATGACCGCCGGCGGGCCGCTGGCGATCACCCTGGGCTGGCTATTCGTCGGCGGCATGGTGACCCTGGTCGCGCTGGCGATGGCGGAGATCTGCTCGGTCTACCCGACCGCCGGGGCGCTCTACTGGTGGGCGGCGGCGCTGGCCAGACGGAACAAGGCGGCCTGGGCCTGGTTCATCGGCTGGTTCAACTTCCTCGGCGAGGTGGCGGTCACCGCCGCCATCGACTTCGGCGCGGCGATCACCACCTCGGCGTTCCTCAGCCTCACCTTCGACCTGGCGGTGACCCCGGAACGCACCTTCGTGGTCTTCCTGGTGATCATCGTCGCGCACGGCCTGCTGAACACCTTCGGGGTCAACCTGGTCCGGCTGCTCTCCGACGTCAGCGCCTGGTGGCACCTGACCGGGGTGGCGATCATCGTCGGGGTGCTGGCGATCGTGCCCGACCAGCACAAGCCGATCTCCGAGGTCTTCTTCGAGGTACGCAACGCCACCGGCTTCGACTTCTCCGGCGCGGCGGTCTACGCCGTACTGATCGGGCTGCTGATGGCGCAGTACACGTACACCGGGTACGACGCGAGCGCGCATGTCGCCGAGGAGACCCACGACGCCTCCCGGGCGGCACCCCGGGGCATCGTGATGTCGGTGGTGGTCTCGGTAGTCGCCGGCTTCTTCCTGCTGGTCGCGATCACCTGGTCGATCGGGGACTACGACGCACAGCGGCAGACCGAACTCGAGCTTCCGCCGGCCCAGATCTTCATCGACGCCACCGGCGACACCATGGGCACCTTCCTGCTCTTCATCTGCGTGGTGGCGCAGTTCTTCTGCGGGATGGCCTCGGTCACCGCCAACTCCCGGATGGCGTACGCGTTCAGTCGGGACGGCGCGCTGCCCGGCTCGGCGATCTGGCGCCGGGTCAACCCGCGCACCGGTACGCCGACCAACTCCATCTGGCTCTGCGTGGCCTGCTCCAGCCTGCTGGTACTGCCGTCGCTCTGGAACACCACCGCCTACCTGGCGGCCACCTCGATCGCGGTGATCGGCCTCTACATCGCGTACGTCGGGCCGGTCTTCCTGCGCCGCCGCAGCCCGGACTTCCAGCCCGGCCCGTGGCACCTGGGCCGCTGGAGCCCGCTGGTCGGCTGGCTGGCGATCGGCTGGGTGGCGGTGATCTGCGTACTCTTCGTGCTCCCCACCGCCGCGCCGATAACGGCGTCGACCTTCAACTACACGATCGTGGCGGTCGCGGTGGTGCTCGGCGCGGCCTGGCTCTGGTGGCTGCTCGGCGCCCGGCACTGGTTCACCGGTCCACGGCAGAACGTGGTCCCGACCGTGCCGCAGCCCGACCCGACCGCGCCGGACCCGCCCGCACAGCCAGGTGGTCCGGCACCACAGCCGGGTGACCCAGCCGCACCGCCGGACGGTCCAGCCCCGCAGCCGGATGGTCCGGCTCGGGACCGGGCGGGCGCGGCGGACGGGGAGGGCGGATGAGGGCACGGGTTCCGGCGCTCAGCCTGGAGGCGCTCCGGGTGGCGGTCGACAGTGGCGAGATCGACACGGTGGTGCTGGCTCTGACCGACATGCAGGGGCGGCTCCAGGGCAAGCGGTTCCACGCGCCGTACTTCCTGGCCGAGGTGCTGGCGCACGGCAGCGAGGGCTGCGACTACCTGCTCGCCGTCGACGTCGAGATGAACACCGTCGACGGGTACGCGATGTCGAGCTGGGAACGCGGGTACGGCGACTTCGCGATGATCCCCGACCTGAGCACCCTGCGCCGGGTCCCCTGGCAGCCCGGCACGGCGCTGCTGCTGGCCGACCTGCGCTGGCTGGACGGCGGCGGGGAGGTACTCGCCTCGCCCCGACAGATCCTGCGCCGCCAGCTCGACCGGCTCGCCGGGCACGGGCTGACCGCGTACGTCGGGACCGAGCTGGAGTTCGTGCTCTACCGCGACTCCTACGAGGACGCCTGGCGCCGGGGTTACCGCGAGCTGACCCCGGCGAACCTCTACAACGTGGACTACTCGCTGCTCGGTACCGCCCGGGTCGAGCCGCTGCTGCGGCGGATCCGGACCGAGATGGCCGGCGCCGGGCTGACCCCGGAGAGCGTCAAGGGCGAGTGCAACCTCGGCCAGCACGAGATCGCCTTCCGGTACGCCGAGGCGCTGACCTGCGCCGACAACCACGTCGTCTACAAGAACGGGGCGAAGGAGATCGCCGCCCAGGAGGGCATGTCGATCACCTTCATGGCCAAGCCGAACGAGCGGGAGGGGAACTCCTGCCACATCCACTTCTCGCTGCGTACCGCGAACGGCCGGTCCGCGATGCTCGGCGACGGGCCGGCGCGGCTGTCGACCATCGGGCAGCGGGTACTGGCCGGGCTGCTGGCGACGATTCCGGACCTCGGCCTGCTGATGGCGCCGAACGTCAACTCCTACAAGCGGTACCAGCCCGGTTCGTTCGCGCCGACCGCGCTGCGCTGGGGCACCGACAACCGCACCTGCGCGCTGCGGCTGGTCGGGCACGGCCAGGGGATGCGGGTGGAGAACCGGCTGCCCGGGGCGGACGTCAACCCGTACCTGGCGATCGCGGCGCTGGTGGCCGGGGCGGTACACGGGATCGAGGCGGAGTTGGCGTTGGAGCCGGAGTTCGCCGGCAACGCGTACGCCGACGAGTCCGCACCCCGGGTGCCGGGTACCCTGCGGGACGCCCTCGACCGCTGGACGGAGTCGCCACTGGCCGAGGGCGCGTTCGGGGCCGAGGTGGTGGCGCACTACGCCAACCAGGCGCGGGTGGAGTTGGCCGCCTTCGAGGCGGCGGTGACGGACTGGGAGCTGCGACGTGGCTTCGAACGACTCTGAACCCGTTCCCGGCTCGACGTCGGCCCCACCGACCGAGGTGGCTGACGCGCTGACCAAGGTGGCTCCGGTCTGGGCCGGGAGTTGGGCCCGGACGCCCTGCACGCGTTCACCGACGTCAAGAACGTCTTCCTCGCCACCGACGGCTGACCACGGACTACCGGACGGTCGGCCATCCCTCCCACCCCTGGTTGACCAGCGAGTTCATCGAGTGAAGCCGAACTGAATGCGGCTCCTGATTGCCTGGTGTCCGACATCGCGTACGTCAATCAGACATGGGGGCTGAAGCATGGTACGCAGAAATCTCATGACCCTGGCGATTGTTGTCGCCGCCATCACGGGTGCCTCGATGCCACTGAACGCCGCAGTTGCCGCGCCGGCCGCGCCGTCGACTGTGGAGGTTGTCCGGACGTCACTCACGGCTACCCGAATCGACCAGGCCATCGCGAACCAGCACGGCTACAAGGTCATCGTGAGGAATGGCGGGCTGGACAGTGTCAAGGTGGCTGATCACCCGATCACGCAAGATCCGGTCGTTACTCCGCTGGACGCACCAGTCGTTTACGGCAACTGCGGAGTCTCGTTCCTCTACTACGCCAGGAGCGCTCCCCGCAAGGCCATCGTGCATACCGGGTTCGATCTGAACACCATCCCACCGTCGGTCCTGGGTTCGTGGACCGTCGCGGTGACTGACAACGCCGGTGTCGGCTCGCGGACGTGGACGCCTTCACTCGGATGGAGCTGGGACACCACCTGGGACACGACTCACAGCGTCGGCGGGTACTCGGTCGCGCAGGTGACGAACGGCTACGTGGTACTGGCCGACGGGCGTGTCTGCGTGTCGGGGAATCCCTGGCAGCACACCTACCTGTAGCGCCACGAGGCAGTTCGCGGGCCAGGGCTGGACCCCGGCCCGCGAACTCTGCCTGCAAGCTCTGCCGAACCGTAGGTCTGCGGCTCCGGCCAGCCGGACGGTGGATCAGGCTTCGCTCTTCTTCCCGTCCGTGCAGTTCTTGACGGCGTCGCCCTTCCCATGCAGCATGCGGCCGGGGTCCCGCCGGGCGTCCCACAGCCCATCTCCGACCCCTTATTTATAGAACGCCTACAGGTTTTCTATAGCCCGTCGCTCGATGATCCGGCCGTGTCAATACCCTCCAGGGACGGTGGTTGGCCGCTGTCCGGCGTCCAGTCCGGGATCTGGCACGCGCAGCAGCTCCACCCCGGCAATCCCGCGTACCGGATCGGGGTCTACCTCGCGGTGGATGGCCCGGCACGGCCGGATCTGCTGGAGGCTGCGGTGCGGCGGGCCGTCGCGGAGGCCGAGGCGCTGCGGCTCCGTATCGTCCTGGTCGACGGCGTGCCCCGACAGGTTCCGACCGAGGACTCCGGGTGGCCGGTCGAACAGGTCGACCTCGGTGCGGCGGCGTCTCCGGAGACGGCGGCACAGAGCTGGATGCAGGCGGCGCTGGACCGGCTCCCGGACCCGGCGGGCCGGCTGTTCGGGGTCGCGCTGCTGAGGCTCTCGCCGTCCCGGGTCTGGCTCTTCGTCCAGGCGGACCACCTGGTCATGGACGGCTACAGCATCGTGCTGCTGGCCCGCCGGGTGGTCCGGCTCTATGCCGCCGGCCTGACGGGCGCCCCGCCGGAGCAGAGCCGCTGGGGATCGCCGCGCCTGCTGGTCTCGGAAGAGGCGACCTACCGCGACTCCGCCGACCTCGACACGGACCGGCGGTACTGGCGTGACCGCCTCGCCGGCCGTACCGCCACGTCGGGACTCACCGGCCGGCGCGGTCGGCTGCCCCGGCGTACCCTCCGGGACGAGTACCGGGTGGCTGCCGGCTTCCCCGACCAGCTCCGGTCGTACGCCGAGCGGCTCGGCATCGGCTGGCCCGCGTTGGTCGTCGCCGGGTGCGCCGGCTACCTGCACCGGGCCACCGGTCGCCGGGATCTGGTGGTGGGATTTCCGGTACTCGGCCGGTCCACCCGGGCGTCCCTGGTCACCCCGGGGATGACCGCCAACGTGGTACCGCTGCGGCTCGCCCTCCGACCGGAGACCAGCCTGGCGGCGCTGGCCCGGGCGGCGTACGACGAGATGGTCGCCGCCCGGCGCCACCAGCGGTACCCGTACGACGAACTGCTGCGCGACCTCCATCTCGACGGCGGCCTCTGCGACATCTCCGTCAACGTGCTGCCCTTCGGCGCCGGGCTGCGGGCCGGGGACCACCGGGTGACGCTGCACGTGCTGGCGAACGGGCCGACCGACGACCTCTACGTCGGCTACCTCAGCGAACCGGACGGCCGGAACCCGCTGCTCTGTCTGGAGGGCCATCCGGAGGTCTACGACCGGCCCGACCTCGCCCGGCACCGGGCCGGACTCGTCGGCGTGCTGGCGACCTGGCTCGCCGACCCCGAACTGCCGATCGGCGCCGTCGACGTGCTCACCGCCGACGACCGCCACACCCTGCTCGCCGCCCCTGCCGAAAGCCTCGACACCCGTGCTGTCGCCGAAAGCCTCGGCACCGCCGCTGTCGCTGAAAACCTCGACACGCCCGCCGACAGCCTCGGCACCCGCGCCGACAGCACCGTTGCGGGGGTCGGCGCCGGGCACGGCTGGGACACGCTGCCGGAGGGGATCGCGGCACAGACCGCACTCACCCCGGAGGCCGTCGCGGTGCTGGCCGGCGATCGGAAGGTCGACTACGCGGACCTGGACACCCGGGTCCGCCGACTGACCCGGGTACTGGTCGAGCAGGGCGTACGACCCGAGTCCCCGGTCGTGGTCGCGATGGAGCGCTCGGTGGAGATGCTGGTGTCGCTGCTCGCGGTCTGGCGGGCGGGTGGCTTCTTCGTACCGGTGGACGCCCAAGGGCCGGCCGCCCGGCTGCGGCTGATACTGCGGCAGAGCGGCGCCGTGCTGCTGCTCGCGGACCGGCGACCGGCCGGGTTGGACGTGCCGGTGCTGCTGCCGGCGGAGGTGCTCCGCACGTCGGCCGAGCCGTCCTGGCCGGTGCCATGGACGCCAGATCCCGAGCCAGATCCCGAGCCAGATCCCGAGCCAGATCCCGAGTCAGATCCCGGGCCGGATGCTGGACCGGAGCGGTCGGGCGGGGCAGGTGTCGACCCGGCGCGGCTGGCGTACGCGATCTACACCTCCGGATCGACCGGCACGCCGAAGGGCGTGCTGGTGAGCCACGGTGCGATCGCCAACCGGGTCCGCTGGACCGTACGTCGGCACCGGCTCGGACCGGCGGACCGGATCCTGGCGAAGACCGCGCTCAGCTTCGACGCCGCGCTCTGGGAGCTCTTCGCCCCGCTGGTAGGCGGCGCGGTGGTGGTGCTCGCCCCGGCCGGCGCCGAACACGACCCCGGGGTGATCGCCGCTGCGGTCTCGGCACACGACGTCACCGTCCTGCAAGGGGTGCCGTCGGTGCTCCGGACGCTGGTCGACACCCCCGGCTGGGCGGACTGCCGCTCGCTGCGGCTGGTCTTCTCGGCCGGTGAGCCGCTGCACGCCGGGCTCGCCCACCGGCTGGTGGCGCCCAGCGGGGCGCAACTGTGGAACACGTACGGTCCGACCGAGTGCGCGATCGACGTCACCGCGTATCCGTTCGCGGTGGCGCAGCGGACCGGACCGGTGCCGATCGGCCGGCCGATCGACGGGACCCGGGCGCTGGTGCTCGGCGAGTCCGGCGAACTGGTGCCGCCGGGCGTGGCCGGTGAACTGTACGCCGGCGGCGTCGGCCTGGCCCGGGGCTATCTCGGCAACCCCGGGCTGACCGCCGAGCGCTTCGTGCCGGACCCGTACGGGCCGCCCGGCGCCCGGCTCTACCGCACCGGTGACCTGGTACGCCGCCGCGCCGACGGGGCCCTCGAATACCTGGGCCGCTGCGACGACCAGGTGAAGGTCAACGGGGTACGCGTCGAGCCGGGCGAGATCGAGGCGGTACTGGCCGAGCATCCGGCCGTCTCCGGTGCGGTGGTGCTGGCCTTGGACGACGAGACGCGGTGGCGGGACGACGAGACGCGGTGGCGGGACAACGGGACGCGGTGGCAGGACGACGGCAGCGGCGAAAGTGACCGGAGCGGCGGAGCCGACGGGAACGGCGTAGGCGGCGGGAGCGGTGGAGGCGACGGCGGCAGCGGGCGGCGGCTGGCCGCGTACGTGACCGCGCGGGGCGAGCTGACCGGGCCGCGGTTGCGGGCGTACCTGGCCGAGCGGCTGCCCCGGCCGCTGGTGCCCTCGACGTTCACGGTCGTCGACCGGTTTCCGCTGACCAGCGGCGGAAAGGTGGACCGGGCAGCGCTCCGGAGCACCGCCGTCGGCGGGCCGCCGTACGTGGCGCCGCGTAGCCCGCAGGAGCGGCTCGTCGTACGGGTCTGGAGCCGGCTGCTCGACCTGGAGCGGGTCGGCGTGCACGACGACTTCTTCCAGCTTGGCGGCACCTCACTGCTGGTCACCCAACTCGCGGAGGCGCTACGCGGCGAGACCGGGCGCCCGGTGCCGTTCCGGCGGCTCTTCGACGCCCCGACCGTCGCCGACCAGGCCCGACTCGTCACCGCCCCGCCGGACGGCGGACAGCCCGCCGCGAACGGCTCCGGTGGACAGCCGGCCGGCGGTGGACAGCCCGCCGGGAACGGCTCCGGTGGACAGCCCGCCGGGAACGGCTCCGGTGGACAGCCCGCCGGGAACGGCTCTGGTGGAGAGCCCGCCGGGAACGGCTCCGGCGGACCATCCGAAGTGGACGCGTCGGCGCCGGCCGAGGTCGGGCCGGAGCTGTCGGTGCCGATCGGCCCGGTCGGCACCGGACCGGCCGAACTGTCGGTCGGGCAGTACCGGCTCTGGCTGCTGGACCGGATGGATCCGGGCAGCCCGGAGTGGGTGGTGCCGATCCTGTTGACCCTGCCCCGGCAGGTCGACGCCGCCGTCGAGCTGCGACAGGTCGGGACCGCGCTGCGCGGGCTCGTCGACCGGCACGACGTGCTGCGGACCCGCTATCCGGTGCTGGCGGGCGAGCCGCGGCAACTGGTGGAGCCGGCCGGCGAGGTCGAGGTGGCGGTCGCGTACCGCCGCGAGGCCGAGGTCGCGGACGCCTGCGCCGAACTGCTGCGGCACGGGTTCGACCTGGCGGCCGGGCCGGTCTGGCGAGCACTGCTGGTCCGGGTACCGGACGGGCCGTCCCGACTGGTGGTCGGCGTGCACCACATCGCCTGCGACGGCTGGTCGACGGTGCTGCTGGAGCGGGACTTCCAGCACCTCTACCGCCAGGCCGCCAGCCTGGAGGGTCCGTCCGACGGCGCGAGCGCCGCGCTGCCCGTACCACCGATCCGGTACGCGGACTTCGCGGCCTGGCAGCGGCAGGTCCTGGCCGGGGCCGCCCTCGACGGCCAGCTCGCCTTCTGGCGGGAGAACTTGGCCGGTCTTCCGGTGCTGGAGTTGCCGACCGACCACCCCCGGCCGGCGCACCGGGACCCGGCCGGAGCACTGGCGACGTTCACCGTGCCGGCGGTACCGGCCGAACGGCTGCTGCGGCTCGGCCGGGCGCACGGCGCGACTCCGTTCATGACCCTGCTGGCCGGCTTCGCCGCGATGCTGTCCCGGTACACCGGGCAGTCCGACCTGGCGATCGGCACCCCGCTGGCCGGCCGACCCGGTTCGCAGGTGCGGGACGTCGTGGGCTTCTTCGTCAACTCGGTGGTGCTCCGCTGCGACCTCGGCGGCGAGCCGACCTTCCGGGACCTGCTGGACCGGACCCGCCGGATCTGCCAGGCCGCCTTCGCCCACCAGGACGTGCCGTTCGAGCGGCTGGTGGACGAGCTGGGCGTGCGGCGGGACCCGTCCCGGACGCCACTGGTCCAGGTCGGCTTCGACCTGGACGAGGAGGGCGTCACCAGTACCGCACTCGCCGGGTCCGACGCGGAGACGCTGGGTCGGGCGTGGCGGATCGCCAAGACCGACCTGACGCTGCGGATCCGTCGGCTCGGCGACGGCAGCCTGCTCGGCGTCCTGGAGTACGCCACCGCGCTCTTCGCCGCGGAGACCGCGAACCGGATGGCGGCGTACCTGCGTCACCTGCTGGTCGCCGTCGCGGACCGGCCCGACCAGGCGGTGGCCGACCTGGCACCCACCGACCCACCGGCCACCGACCCACCGGCCACCGACGTCCCACCCGTGGTCGACGTCCCGGAGAGTGGCGCTCCGACGTCGGTGCCCGAGGCGTTGGCGGCACGGGTCCGGCGGGAGCCGCACGCCACCGCCGTGGTCGCCGGCGACCGCACGGTCAGTTTCGCCGAACTCGACCTCCGGGCCGAACGGCTGGCCGGGGCGCTGCGGCGGCGGGGAGTCGGGCCCGAGACGGTGGTCGGGGTGCTGCTCGACCGCGATCCCGACCTGGTGGCGAGCCTGCTGGCGGTCTGGCGATCGGGTGCGGCGTATCTGCCGCTCGATCCCGGAACCCCCGCCGAGCGGGTCCGCGAACTCCTCGACGACGCCCGCGCGGTGGCCCTGCTCACCAGCTCGGTGCAGCGGGACCGGATCGGTGCGGACCGGCTGCTGCCGTGCGTGCTGGTGGACCGGGAGACCGGACCTCCGGTCGCCCCTGCACCGGCCCGGCCCGTCGACCCCGACCAGCTCGCCTACGTCGTCTACACCTCCGGCTCCACCGGACGCCCGAAGGGGGTGCAGGTCAGCCACCGCTCGCTCGCCCACCACCTGGACTGGGCGGTCCGCGAGCTGGCCACCCGGGGTACCGGTGGGGCGCCGCTCCTCTCGTCGGTCGGCTACGACCTGGTGGTCACCACCCTCTACGCGCCGCTGCTGGCTGGCCAGCCGCTGCACCTGCTGCCGCCGGCCCTGCCCGTCACCGGGCTCGGTCGCGCCCTCGCCGAGGCGGGACCGTTCAGCTTCGTCAAGCTGACCCCCGGTCACCTCGAACTGCTCGGGTACCAGCTCGACGACGCCACCGCCGCCCGGATCGCCGAGGTACTGGTGGTGGCCGGCGACGCGCTGCCGGCACCGCTGGCCCGGCGATGGCTCCGGCTGCTCGGCCCCGGCCGGCTGGTCAACTCGTACGGGCCGACGGAGGCGACGGTGAACGCGACCGTCCAGCCGGTCGACTCCGCCCCGCCGGCCGGAGTGGTCCCGATCGGCCGGCCCCGTCCGGGCGTGCGGGCGTACCTGCTCGACGGTGCGCTGCGGCCACTGCCCCGGGGCGCCGTCGGCGAACTCTTCCTCGGCGGAGCCGGAGTGGCCCGTGGCTACCTCGACCGGCCCGCGCTGACCGCCGAGCGCTTCCTTCCCGACCCGTACGGGCCGCCCGGGGCGCGGATGTACCGGACCGGTGACCTGGCCCGGATGACGGTGCACGGCGAACTCGCCTTCCACGGGCGCACCGACCAGCAGGTGAAGATCCGGGGGCACCGGGTGGAACCGGGTGAGGTCCGGGGCGTACTGCTGGGGCATCCGGGTGTCCGGGACGCGGTGGTCGGAGTCGACGGCGACCGGCTGGTCGGTTACCTGGTGCCGGCCGGGGACGGTGCTCCGGCCGGGGACGGTGCTCCGGCCGGGGACAGTGCTCCGGACGGGGCCGAGCTGGGGGCCGAGTTGGCCGCGTACTGCCGGCGGCGGCTGCCGGAGCACATGGTGCCGGCGCACTGGGTGACGCTGGGTGCCGTACCGCTGACCCCGAACGGCAAGGTGGACCGCGCCGCGCTGCCGGCCCCGGCGGCCGAGCCGGTCGATCTGGTGGGCCCGCGTGACGGCGTCGAGGAACGGCTGGTGGAGTTCTGGGCGGAGCTGTTCGGCGACCGGGTGGGTGTGCACGACGACTTCTTCCGGCTGGGCGGGAACTCGCTGCTCGCGATGCGGATGCTGGCCCGGGTGCAGCGGGAGTACGAGGTGGAACTGCCGGCCGCCGCGTTCTTCGCCGGGCCGACCGTCGCCGAACTCGCCGCCGAGCTGGTCCGCGCGATCAGCGCGGAGGTGGCGGACCTGACGGATGCCGAGGTCGACGACGCGTTGGCGGCCACCGGCACCGCGCGGCTGGTGACGGAAGGAGAGCCGGCGTGACGGCCGACGGAGAGCAGCCCGGCGTGCCGACAGCGGAACAGCAGCCCGGCGTGCCGACAGCAGGACAGCAGCCCGGCGGTCCGGTCGCGGGGAAGGAGCCCGGCGGTTCGGCGGCGGGTCAGGAGTCCGGCGTGCCGGCCGGCGGGGCGGGCGATGACGCACTGGCCCGGCGGGCGGAGTTGTTGCGGCGGCGGCTGGCCGGACGGTCGGCCGGGGTCGGGCGGGGGCGCCGGATCGGGCCGGTCGACCGGGGCGTACCGATCCCGCTGTCGGCCGGGCAGCGCCAGCTCTGGCTGCTCGACCAGCTCGACCCGGGCAGCCCGGCGTACCTGATGACCGGCTCCTTCCGGTTGCGCGGCAAGCTCGACGTGCCGGCCTGGCGGCGGGCCTGGACCGAGGTGGTGGCCCGGCACGAGATCCTGCGGACCCGGTACGTGCGCGTCGCCGACGAGCCCGCGCAGCTCGTCGACCCGCCCGGCCCGGTCGAACTGCCGCTCCTCGACCTCACCGGCGAACCGGACCCGGAACGCCGGGTCGGCGAGCTGACCCGGGCGGAGTCCCGGCGGCCGTTCGCGCTGGACCGGGAGTGGCCGACCCGGAGCTGGCTGTTGAAGACCGCCGACGACGAGCACGTGCTGCTGACCGTCTGGCACCACATCGCCCTGGACGGCTGGTCGCTGTCGCCGCTCCTGGCCGAGCTGGGCACCCTCTACCGTGGACACGTCGAGGGGCGGCCCCCGGCCCTGCCCCCGGTCACCCCGCAGTACGCCGACTACGCCGGCTGGCAACGGGCCCGGCACGCCGGCGGGCTGGTCGACACCGAACTGGACTACTGGCGCCGCCAGCTCGCCGACCTCGCCCCGCTGGAGCTGCCGACCGACCGGCCCCGGGCCACCACCCGGAACTGGGCCGGCGCCGTCGCGCGGTTCGGCGTACCGGCGCCGTCGGCGGAGCGGCTCCGGGAGCTGGGTCGGGCACACCGGGCGAGCCTGTTCATGGTGACGCTCGCCGCCTTCCAACTGCTGCTCGGGCGCTACACCGGCAGCCGGGACGTGGCGGTCGGGGCACCGATCGCCGGGCGTACCGATCCGGAACTCGCCGGGCTGGTCGGCTTCGTGGTCAACACGCTGGTGCTGCGTACCCGGTGGAGCGGGGATCCGAGCTTCGCCACCCTGCTCCGGTCGGTCCGGGAAACCACCCTGGCCGCGCTGGCGCACCAGGAGGTACCGGTCGAGCAGCTCGTCCGGGAGCTGGCCCCGGAGCGGGACGCGTCCCGGCCGGCCCTGTTCCAGGTCGCGTTCGCGCTCCGCGACGAGCTGCCGGCGAGCCGGCTGGCGGACGTGCTGCTGACCCGGGAACCGGTTGACGGCCAGGTGGCGAAGTTCGAACTCGCCGTCCAGTTGACCGAACACGCCGACGGTGCCGTGACGGGCGAGATCGAGTACGCGACCGCGCTCTTCGACCCAGCCACCGTCGACCGGCTCGCGGCACACTACGTACGGCTGCTCGGCCATCTGGCGGAAGCACCCGAGACCCCGCTCTCCCGGCTCGGGATGCTGGCTCCGGACGAGCGGGTCGAACTGGCCGCCGTGCCGGAGCCGCCCGCCGAGGCGGGACGCTGCCTGCCGGAGGTCTTCGAGGCACGGGTACGGCAGGACCCGGACGCGGTCGCGGTGGCGTACGACCGGACGGAGTGGACGTACCGGGAGTTGAACGAGCGGGCCAACCGGATCGCCCGGCGGCTGTGCGACCTCGGCGCCGGCCCGGAATCCCTGGTCGGGGTCTGCCTGGAGCGTGGGCCGGAGCTGGTCGCGGCGCTGCTCGGGGTGCTGAAGTCCGGTGCCGGATACCTGCCGCTGGATCCGGCCAACCCGGTCGACCGGCTGCGCTTCCTGGCGGCGGACGCCGGGGCGGCGATCCTGCTGACCGAGCGCCGACATCAGGCTGCGGCCCCGACGATCCACCCCGGTCCGGTGGTGGTGCTCGACGACGATCCGGTGCTCGACACGCTGCCGGCGAGCGACCTGCCTCCCCGGGCCGTACCCGACAACGTCGCCTACGTGATCTACACCTCGGGCTCGACGGGGCGGCCCAAGGGCGTCGCGGTGACGCATGCCAACGCGGCCCGGCTGTTCACCGCCGTCGCCGCCGACCTGAACTGCGGACCGGCCGACACCTGGACGATGGTCCACTCGTACGCCTTCGACTTCTCGGTCTGGGAGATCTGGGGTCCGCTGCTGCACGGCGGCCGGCTCGTGGTGGTACCGCCGGACGTGGCCCGGGTACCGGCCGAACTCGCCGAACTGCTCGCGGCGCACCGGGTGACGGTGCTCAGCCAGACCCCGGCGGCGTTCACCGGCCTGGTCGCGGCGGTCGACGAGGGCGGCCCGTGGCGCGACCGGCTCGCGCTGCGGGCGGTGGTCTTCGGCGGTGAGCGGCTGGAGCCGGCCGCGCTGGCCGGCTGGGTACGGCACCTCGGCCTGCACCGGCCGGCCCTGGTCAACATGTACGGCATCACCGAGACCACCGTGCACGTCACCACCCACCGGCTCACCGACACCGACCTCGACAGCGGAGTCAGCCCGATCGGCCGCCCCCTGGCCGACCTGGTGGTACGCCTGCTCGACCGGTACGGCGAGCCGGTGCCGACCGGCGCGGTCGGGGAGATCCACGTCGGTGGTGCCGGACTGGCCAGGGGCTACCTGGGGCATCCGGCGCTGACTGCCGAGCGCTTCGTACCCGACCCGTGGGGACCACCCGGCGCCCGGCTCTACCGCAGCGGCGACCTGGCTCGGCGGGCCACCGACGGCCGGCTGGAGTTCCTCGGCCGCGCCGACCAGCAGGTGAAGATCCGCGGCTACCGGATCGAGCTGGGCGAGATCGAGGCGGCCCTGTTGGCCCAGCCCGGGGTGACCCGGGCCGCGGTGGTGGCCCGGGACGAGGAGTCCGGCGGCCGGCGCCTGGTCGGCTACGTCGTACCGGCGGCCGGCGGCGTCGACCCGGCGGACCTGGCGACCTGGCTCGGTGTCGTACTCCCCGACTACATGGTGCCGTCGGCGATCGTCTGCCTCGACCGGCTGCCGCTGACCACGAACGGCAAACTCGACCGGGCCGCGCTGCCCCGGCCGGAGGTACGGGCGGCCGGCCGTGCGCCGGAGACCGCGCAGGAGCGGCTGCTCTGTGCCGTGATCGCCGGGCTGCTCGGGCTGCCGGCGGTCGGGGTCGACGACGACTTCTTCGTGCTGGGCGGGGACAGCATCGTGGCGATCCAGCTCGTCGGCCGGGCCCGGGCCGCCGGACTGACACTGAGCGCCCGCGACGTGTTCGAGCACCGTACGGTGGCCCGGCTCGCCCGCCGGGCCGGCCGGACGGCGCCGACCGGATCGGGACCGGACTCCGGGACGGGGCCGGACTCCGGGACCGGACCGGAACCCGGGGGCGGCCGGGTGCCACTCACCCCGATCGTCCGGGCCACCCTGGATCGGGGCGGCCCGATCGGGGCCCACCACCAGGCGGTGGTGCTGGCCGTACCGCCGGAACTCGGGCTGGACCGGCTGGCCACGGCGCTCCAGTCGCTGGTCGACCGGCACGACGCGCTGCGGCTGCGGCTCACCGCCGGACCGGGCCTCGACGTGACCACCCCCGGCGCGGTCGGGGTGCCCGACCAACTCCGCGGGCCGGGTCTCGACGTGATCGCCCCTGCTGCAGTCGGGGTGGCCGATCAACTCCGCCGTCCGGGTCTCGACGTGACCGCCCCTGGCGCGGTCCGGGTGGCCGACCAACTCCGCCGGGTCGACGCGACCGGCGCGGTGCCGCTGCCCGAGCTGATCCGGGCCGAGGCGGACGCCGCCCCGCGCCGGCTGGCGCCGGAGGCCGGGGTGACTCTCCAGGCGGTCTGGTTCGACCTCGGCCCGGACCGCCCGGGACGGCTGCTGCTGGTCCTGCACCACCTCGTGGTGGACGGGGTCTCCTGGCGGATCCTGCTGCCCCAGCTCGCCGACGCCTGGCGGGCCGCCGGGGACGGCACACCGGCCACGCCACCGCCGCCAGCGTCGGTCGGGGACGGCACACCGGCCACGCCACCGCCACCGCCGCCAGCGCCGGTCGGCACGTCGTTCCGCCGCTGGGCCGAACTGCTCGCCGCCCGGGCCCTGGACCCGGCGCTCCGCGCCGAGCTGCCCTGGTGGACCGCCACCCTGGACCGGCCGCCGGCGCCGCTCGCCGGGCGCCGGCTCGACCCGGCCCGCGACACCGTCGCCACCCAGCGGAAGATGACGGTACGCACTCCGCGCGAGCAGACCTCCGCGCTGCTCACCGTGCTGCCGGCGGCGTACCACGCGGGCGTCGAGGACGTCCTGCTCACCGCGTTCGGCCTGGCGGTGGCCGCCTGGCGTTCCGAGGTCGACGGGACAGTCCTGGTCGACCTGGAGCGGCACGGTCGGGAGCCGTTCACCGACGACGTCGACCTGGCCCAGACCGTCGGCTGGTTCACCAGCGTGCACCCGGTCCGGCTCGAACTGTCCGGAGTGGACTGGACGGACGTCTGGGCCGGCGGGCCGGAGCTGGGCCGGCTGCTCGGAACGGTCAAGGACCGGCTGCGCGCCGTACCGGGGCACGGACTCGGCTTCGGCCTGCTCCGGTACCTCAACCCGGAGACCGCCGCCCGACTGCGGGAACTGCCCGAGCCGGAGGTCTGCTTCAACTACCTCGGCCGGCTCGCCGGCGCCACGGCCGAGGCCGCCGACTGGACGCCGGCCGTCGAGGGCCGGGACGTACGCGGCGGCGCCGATGTCCGGGCCCCGCTGGCGCACCCGCTGGAGGTGAACGCGTACACCGAGGACGGCGCCGACGGACCGCACCTGGTCAGCACGTTCTCCTGGCCGGCGGCCGTCTTCACCGAACCGGACCTGCGCCGGCTCGCCGAACTCTGGACCCGGGTGCTGGCGGCACTCACCGCGCACGCCGGGCGGCCGGGGATCGGCGGCCGTACCCCCGCCGACCTGCCGCTGGTGTCGCTGTGCCACGCGGACGTGGCCCGGCTGGAGGCGACCTGTCCGGACCTGGTCGACGTCTGGCCGGTGACCCCGCTCCAGGAGGGCCTGCTCTACCACTCGGTGCACGACACCCGGGCGCCGGAGGTCTACACCGTGCAGACGGTGTTCGGGCTGCCGGCGACCTGGCGGCCGGACTCGCTCCGCGCCGGCCTGGCCACCCTGCTCGCCCGGCACCCGCACCTGCGGGCCGCGTTCTGGTTTCCGGAGTCGGGCCAGCCGGTCCGGGTGGTGCCGGCCGAGGTCGAGCTGCCCTACCAGGAGGTGGACCTGACCGGCGTACCCGAACCGGAGCGGGCGGCGACGCTGACCCGACTGGTCGAGTCCGACCGGGTACGCCGGTTCGACGTCACCACGGCACCGCTGCTGCGGCTGACCGTGTTCCGGCTCGGCCCGGAGCGCTACCGGGCGGCGTTGACCTGTCATCACGTACTGCTGGACGGCTGGTCGCTGCCGCTGCTCGCCGCCGAACTGGCCGCCGCCGTGACCGGTGCACCTGCCGTGCCGGAGGGCAGCTACCGGGACTACCTGGCCTGGCTGGTCCGGCAGGACCGGGCTGCCGCGACAGCCGCCTGGCGGGAGGCGCTGGCCGGGTTCGCCGAACCGACGCTGGTGGCGCCGCCCGGCCGGCGGACCCGTCCGGAGTGGGCCCGACAGGTGGGCGTGCAGCTCACCGCCGACCTCACCGACCGGCTCACCCAGGTTGCCCGGGCCGGCGGCGTCACGCTGAACACGGTGGTGCAGGGCGCCTGGGGTCTGCTGCTCGGCCGGCTCGTCGGCGGCTCGGACGTGGTCTTCGGCAGTACCGTCTCGGGTCGGCCGCCCGAGGTCCCCGGGATCGAACGGATGCTCGGCTTCTTCCTCAACACCGTGCCGGTACGGCTGGCCCCGCAGCCCGGCGAGCGGCTGGTCGACCTGCTGCGCCGGGTGCAGGACCAGCAGTCCCGGCTGACCCCGCACCACCACCTCGGGCTCTCCGACATCCAGCGGGCGGCGGGCCTGCCGGCGCTCTTCGACACCCTCACCGTCTTCGAGAACTACCCGGTCGACGCCGAGGCCGCGGCGGCGGTGCCGGACGTCGAGATCCACCACTCGCTGCACTACCCGCTCGGCCTCTTCGCCTATCCCGGCCCGGCGCTGCGCCTGGTACTGCGTTACCAGCCCGCGCAGTTCACCGCCGAGACGGTCGCCGAGTTCGGCCGCGAACTGACCGAACTGCTGACCACGATCGCCGAGGATCTCGACCGGTCCCTTCCCCGGCCCGCCAGGGAGCCGCAGCAGTCCGTGCACCGGTCCGCCGCGACAGCCGGGACACCGGACCTCCGGTCGGAGGCGGGCGCGGCGCCGAGCACGCTGACCCGGCTCTTCGCGGAGCAGGTCGCCCGGACCCCGGACGCGGTCGCGCTGCGCTGTGCCGGAGTCGGCTACTCCTACGCCGAACTGGACGCCCGGGCCAACCGGCTCGCCCAGCACCTCGTCGCGCACGGGGCCGGGCCGGAGCGGATCGTGGCACTGCGGATGAGCCGCTCCGCCGAACTCGTGGTGGCGGTGCTCGCCGTACTCAAGTCCGGCGCCGCCTACCTGCCCGTCGAGCCCGGCCCGGCCGCCCGGGTCGAGGCGGTACTCGCCGAGGCGGACCCGGTCGTCGTACTGACCGACGCCGTACCGCCGGAGGTGTCGGGCCGGCCCGACACCGACCCCCGAGCGCCGCTGCACCCGGAGCATCCGGCGTACCTGCTCTACACCTCGGGCACCACCGGTCGGCCCAAGGGGGTGCTGGTGCCGCACCGGGCGGCGGCGGAACTGGCCCGCTGGGCAGCCGCCGAGTTCGGCCCGGACCGGCTGGCCCGGGTACTCGCGTCGACGCCGCTCGGCTTCGACGTCTCCGTCTTCGAACTCTTCGCGCCACTGTGCAGCGGCGGCAGCGTCGAGCTGGTGGCCGACCTGTCGGCGCTGCCCGGGCTCGCCGACCGGCCGCCGACCCTGGTCGCCACCGTCGGATCCCGGCTCGACGCCCTGCTCCGGCTCGCCCCGTCGCCCGAGTTCCGGGTGCCGGCGGTCGTGCTGGCCGGCGAGGCACTGGGCGCGGCGACCGTCCGGGCCGCCCGTACCGGGCTGGGTGCCGGGCGGGTGGTGAACGCGTACGGGCCGACCGAGGCGACCGTCTACGCCACCACCTGGGACGACGACGGTACGACTCCGGGCCGCCCGCCGATCGGCCGGCCGAGATCCGGGGTCGGGGCGTACCTGCTGGACGCCGAGCTGCGGCCGGTTCCGGACGGCCGGACCGGGGAGTTGTACCTGGCCGGTGCCGGGCTGGCCCGGGGCTACCTGGGCCGCCCCGGGCCGACCGCCGACGCGTTCCTGCCCGACCCGTACGGTCCGGCCGGTTCCCGGATGTACCGCACCGGCGACCTGGCGCGGCGCCGTACCGACGGCGGATTCGAGTTCGTCGGCCGGGTGGACGAGCAGGTGAAGATCAGGGGTGTCCGGGTCGAGCCGGCCGAGGTCGCCGCGACGCTCGCCGAGCACCCGGGGGTGGTCGAGGCGGCGGTGCTGACCGGACCGGGGCGGGATGGCGGCGTCCGGCTGGTCGGCTACGTCGTACCGGCCGTGCCGGGCGAGGTGACCGCCGCCGAACTGCGCCGCCATCTCGTCGAGCGGCTGGTCGGCGCGGCGGTACCGGCGACGCTGGAGTTCGTGACCGCGCTGCCGCGTACCCCGCACGGCAAGCTCGACCGGGCGGAGCTGGCCGGGTCGGCGGTGTCCTCGCCCCGCCCGCCGTCGCCGGGGCGGGAGGAGGCGCTGGGCCGGATCTTCGCCGAGCTGCTGGAGCTGCCGGCGGTCGCTGCCGACGACGGCTTCTTCGACCTCGGCGGCCACTCACTGCTCGCCACCCGCCTGCTGGGGCGGCTGCGTACCGAGTTCGGCACCGATCTGGACGTCACCGACCTGTACGGGTCACCCACCGTCGCCGACCTCGCCCGCCGACTGCCCCCCGACGCCCCGCGCCCCACCCCCGCCGACGCCCCACGCCACCGACCGGCCGAGCATCGGAGCCGTCCACCGGCCGGCGGTCCAGGGCTGGACGAGCCGGCCGCGCACCGGAGCCGTCCAGCGGCCGGCGGTCCAGGGCTGGACGAGCCGGCCGAGCACCTGAGCCGCCCGCCGGCCGGCGGTCCGGGGCTGGACGAGGTGGTGCGGCTCTACGACCGGTACCCGTATCCCTCCCCGGACGACGCGGGCGAGCTGCTGCACGACGTGGCCAACGCGGTGGCGTACCTGGTCGAGGAGGACGGGCTGGCCGGCTGGCGGGTGCTCGACGCCGGGTGTGGCACCGGGCACCGGCTGGTGGCGCTCGCCCTGCGCCATCCGGAGGCGCGGTTCGTCGGGGTCGACCCGTCGCCCGGCTCCCTGGCGGTGGCCCGGGCGCTCGCCGCCCGGCACGGCGCCACCAACGTCCACTTCGTACTCGGCGGCATCCCCGAACTGCGGCTCCCCGGCAGCTTCGACCTGGTGGTCTGCTCCGGTGTGCTGCACCACCTAACCGACCCGGTCGCCGGGCTGGGCTGGCTCGTCGACCGGCTGACCCCGGACGGCCTGCTCTTCTGCTGGCTCTACCACGCCTTCGGCGAACACGACCGGCTGCTGGACCGGGAACTGGCCCGGCTGCTCGCCGGCACCGGCGGCGGCGAGCCGGACCTCGCGGTCGTCCGGGCCCTCGGCCTCTCGCTCGCGCCGGGCCGCTACGGCGCCACCGCGGCCGGCGGAGCGGACGCCGCGACCCGGGCGGCGTACGACGTGGACGCCTTCCTGCACCCGGTGGTCCGGCTGGCCACCTTCGCCGACGTGCCGGCGATGTTCGACGGCGTCGACGTCGACTGGGTGGCCGCGTACGGGCTGAACGTGGCCGACGCCGGCCGGCTGCTCGACCTCTCCGGAGTGGACACCGGCACGTCCCTCACGCTGCGGGCCGAGGAGCTGTTCGACGACCCGACCGTCCGGGCCCGGGTGGCGGCGCTGCCCGTACCGGACCGGCTGCGCGCGATCGAGCTGCGGCTGCGTCCGACCGGACTGAGTCTGGTCGCCGGACGGACCGCCGCGCTGCCGCGCTGCCTGCCCCGGGTACGCGGCAACCTGCTGACGCCACCCGCCGGGGCGACACGGTCGGGTTGACGCATCGGCGCCCCTCGACCATCGGCCACGCCGTCGGCGAGGATGCCGGGGACGGCGATCCCCGGGAGGAGTACGGCGATGATCAGTGATCGACTGGCCGGGCGGGTGGCGGTGGTGACCGGCGCCGGCAGCGGGATCGGGCTGGCCACCGTGCGCCGGCTCGCCGCCGAGGGCGCGTACGTGGTCTGCGTCGACATCGCGGCCGACGCCGGGCGGGCCGCCGCCGACGAGGTGGACGGCGAGTTCGTGGCCTGCGACGTGGCCGACGAGGCCCAGGTACGCGATCTCTTCGACCAGGTCGCGGCCCGGCGCGGCCGGATCGACATCGCGTTCAACAACGCCGGCATCTCCCCGCCGGACGACGACTCGATCCTGGAGACCGGTCTGGACGCCTGGGAGCGGGTACTCCGGGTCAACACCACCAGCGTCTACCTCTGCTGTAAATACGTCATCCCGCACATGCTGCGCCAGGGCCGGGGCTCGATCGTCAACACCGCCTCCTTCGTCGCCCTGATGGGCGCGGCCACCTCGCAGATCGCCTACACCGCGAGCAAGGGCGGGGTACTGGCGCTGACCCGGGAACTCGGCGTGCAGTTCGCCCGGCGGGGGATCCGGGTCAACGCGCTCTGCCCCGGGCCGGTCGGCACCCCGCTGCTCCGGGAACTCTTCGCCAAGGACCCGGAGCGGGCCGCCCGGCGGCTGGTGCACGTACCGATGGGGCGGTTCGGCGAACCCGAGGAGATCGCCGCCGCCGTCGCCTTCCTGGCCAGCGACGACGCCTCGTTCATGACCGCCGCTCAGTTCGTGGTCGACGGCGGCATCACCGGCGCGTACGTCACACCGCTGTGAGGTTGTCCGGTGACGTCCGGATGTCGTCCGGGTCACCGAAGCGTGAGCGCTCTCGGACTGCGACGTTAGGGTGGAAGTCATGACCGTCCGTGCGCCGTTGACCCCTGGCACGCTCTCCCCGTGGCGCCAGGTGCCGTCCCACATCGTCCGCCCCGAGTACGTCGGCAAGAAGCGGCCGAAGGAGTGGCGCGGCTCGCACGTGCAGTCCGCCGAGACGATCGAGAAGATGCGGGTCGCCGGCCGGATCGCCGCCCAGGCCATCCAGCTCGCCGGTGAGCACTGCAAGCCGGGCGTCACCACCGACGAGATCGACCGTTTGGTGCACGAGTTCCTGGTCGACCACGACGCCTACCCCTCCACCCTCGGCTACAAGGGCTTCCCCAAGTCGTGCTGCACCAGCCTCAACGAGGTGATCTGCCACGGCATCCCGGACTCCACGGTGCTGATGGACGGCGACATCATCAACGTCGACGTGACGGCCTATCTCGACGGGGTGCACGGGGACACCGACGCCACCTTCTGCGTGGGCGAGGTGGCCGAGCCGGCCCGGCTGCTGGTGGAGCGGACCCACGAGGCGATGATGCGCGGCATCCGGGCGGTCGCCCCGGGCCGGCAGATCAACGTGGTCGGCCGGGTGATCGAGTCGTACGCCAAGCGGTTCGGCTACGGGGTGGTCCGGGACTTCACCGGGCACGGCATCGGCGAGGCGTTCCACAGCGGGCTCTACGTGCCGCACTACGACAGCCCTCGGCCCACCGACATCATGGAGCCGGGGATGACCTTCACGATCGAGCCGATGATCACCCTCGGCACCTACGAGTACGACATGTGGGACGACGGCTGGACCGTGGTCACCAAGGACCGGCGCTGGACCGCCCAGTTCGAGCACACCATCGTGGTCACCGAGGACGGCCACGAGATCCTCACCCTGCCGTGACGGGCGCGCTCTCGTGACGGACGCGTCCACCCCGGTCAGCGAGCACCACCACGCCGACGTCTCCGGCGGCTGGCTGCGCCCGGCCGTCTTCGGCGCGATGGACGGGCTGGTCACCAACATCGCCCTGATCGCGGGCGTCGGCGGCGGTGGAGCCGCGCCGCGCAACATCGTGCTGACCGGCTTCGCCGGGCTGGTCGCCGGGGCGATCTCGATGGGCCTCGGCGAATACACCAGCGTGCAGTCGCAGAACGAGCAGGTGGCCGCCGAGGTCGCCAAGGAGCGGCGCGAGCTGGAGCGGAACCCGGCCGGCGAGGCCCGGGAACTCGCCGACGCCTGGGTGGAGCGGGGGCTGCCCCGGGACCTCGCCGTACAGGTCGCGGAGACGCTCCGGGACAACCCGGAACAGGCGCTCCGGGTACACGTCCAGGAGGAGTTGGGCGTCGACGCCGACGAGCGGCCCAGCCCGTGGACCGCCGCCTTCTCGTCGTTCCTCTGCTTCTCGGTCGGTGCCGTGGTGCCGTTGATCACCTACCTGCTGGGCTTCTCCAGCCTCTGGCTGGCGCTCGGGGTGGGCGGTCTCGGCCTGTTCGTCGCGGGTGCGATCGTCGCCCGGTTCACCAACCGGAAGTGGTGGGTCAGCGGCGGCCGGCAACTGCTGCTCGGCGCGGCGGCCACCGCCGCGACGTACCTGGTCGGCCGGCTCATCGGCGTCGGCGTGAGCTGACACCTTCTCCGAGAGCTACCCCTGTCGGGACGGGTTCCGTTCGAGTCGGAAGACGCGGATGTCGCGAACGCCGGCCCGCCGGACATAGGTCAGGTACGCCGGCCACTCGGCCACCAGCAGAGCCCACAGCCGTTCCCGTTCGGCGCCCTCGGCCAGCCGGGCCCGGACCGGGATCCGGGTGCCGTCGACGGTGACCGTGGCGCTCGGCTCGGCGAGCAGGTTGAGGGCCCAGGCAGGCTGCTCGGGGCGACCCCAGTTCGAGCCGGTCACCACGAAGGCGTCGCCGTCCGGCACGTAGAGCAGCGGGTTGCTGCGCGGCCGTCCGGAGCGCCGACCGGTGGTGGTGATCAGCAGCGACGGCACCAGGCCGAGCGCCACCACCCGGCCCCGGGTCAGCCTGGCGACCAGCCGGTCGGCCGGGACCAGGATCGGCGTGCAGGCGGCGAACCAGCGTGAGTGGCCGAGCCGGCGTACGGCCCGGCCGAACGCGGAGACCGGTCTTCCCAGAGCGGACATCGACACAGTGTGCCGGCTGACGCTCGCCGCGATCTGCCCGTACCAGCATTCGGTTCAGGGATGGGGTGCGGAGAGTCCCGGGGCGTGGCGGGTCAGGTCGGGCGGCCCGGGAACGGCACGGTGGCCGGACTGACCCCGGCCGCCCGGCGCCACCGGGTGGCCCGGACCGCCGTGTCGGTGAGCCCGTCCAGCGCCCGGGTGCGCTGGGCGCCCTCGGTCGCCGGCAACGCGGCCCGCCAGACCGCCCCGGTCCGCTCCTCGACCTCTACCGCCAGCCGCAGCGCGCTCGCCCGGTCGGTGACCGCGAACGGCAGCGCGTACGCCGGCTCGGCCGCCGGTACCGGTCCGCCCTGCTCGGTGAGGAGCAGCACGAGCCCGTCCCGCCGGCTGCGATGTGCCGCCTCGGCAGAACGGGCCTGCTCGGCAGCGCCACCGGACAGCCGTACCCCGATCACCCCGTACGCGTAGACCGCCGCGTGCTCGGCGGCCAGCGCCGCCGCCAGTGCCTCGGACATCAGGCCAGCCCTCCCGCCATTCCGTTGCCGCGCCCGGTCACCGGAGCACCTCCAGGTGCGTCGCCCGGGCCGCGGCGATCGAACCCACCAGCGCGGCCCGGCTGGCCGGCGCCCCGGCGCAGGCTTTCGCGGCGGCCTCCCGGCCCTGCTGCTCGGCCTCCCGGAGCTGCCCCAGGGTTTCCGAGACGCCGCCGGCTCCGGTGCCGGGGGTCGGGGCGGTGGCGGTCGCGCTCGGCAGGGCGGTGCCGGTCACCCGGGCCAGTTCCGCGGCGTGCGCGCGGTGTGCCTCGGCGACCGGGCGGAGCCGGTCGGCCAGCTCGGGGAACGCGGCGATCGTGGTCTCGTACCGGCCGGCCAGGTCGAGGGCGCCGGTGATCAACGGTGCCAGCGGGTCCGGCGCGGGCGGCGGATCGGGTTCGCCGCCGAAGAGACCACAGCCGGTGAGGGTTCCGGTGGCGCCGACCAGCGCCGCCAGGGCGACCGCCCGTACCACTTCGCGTCGGGACCGCCCCGTCGCGCCGATCGTCTGGTTCGTGTTGCCGATCCGCACCCGGCAAGTCAACACCATCGGTGCCGTCGACGGGGTCAGCACGCTCCGCACGGCCGGTCGTCGGTGCGCCGATCGGGCTCTCGGGCGGCCAGCGCGTTACGCTCTGCGCAGCCGCCGGACGCATCAGTCCGGTGGCACGCTGGTATGGCTGCCGGGCGGAGCCGGCGATCACGAGAGAGGGGCGGAGATGACGCAGCGTGGCCGGAACGCCGGTCGGCCCAGAGTGGGTCACCGGGCTCCGGACCGTCCCCGCGAGGACTCGTCCGCGCGTCGGCTCCGGCTCCGTGCCGTGATCGAACCGGTGATCACCGCCGCCGGCTACGACCTGGAGGACCTCTCGGTGTCCCGGGCCGGCCGGCGGTACGTCGTCCGGGTGGTGGTGGACGGCGACGGCGGGGTCAGCCTCGACGCGGTGGCGGACGTCTCCCGACTCCTCTCCAAGGCACTCGACCAGGCGGAGGAGACCGGTGGCGACCTGGTCGCCGGGGAATACCAGTTGGAGGTCAGCTCGCCCGGCGTGGACCGGCCGCTGACCCAGCCCCGGCACTGGCGACGCAACGTCGGCCGGCTGGTGAAGGTGACCGTGCGGGGCCCGGGGAAGCGCCCGGAGCAACGCGGCGCCGTCGACGGGCGGCCGTCGACGGTCGCGGACCGGCAGTTGACCGCCCGGGTGATCGCCGCCGACGACGAGCGGGTGATGCTGGAGACCGACGCCGGACCGGTCGGCTGGGCGTACCCCGACCTCGGGCCGGGGCGGGTCCAGGTGGAGTTCAGCCGGCTGGACGAGATCGCCGACGACGATCCGACCGGTGCCGGCGATGATGACTATGACGACGTCGGCAACGGCGACGACGAAGATGTGGAGGGCGAGGAGCGGTGAACATCGACCTCGCGGCGTTGCGCGCCCTGGAGCGCGAACGGGAGATCCCGTTCGACACGATTCTCGCGGCGATCGAGACCGCGTTGCTGACGGCGTACCGGCACACCGAGGGGGCCCAGGCGCATGCCCGGGTCGAGATCGACCGTAAGACCGGCGCGGCCCTGGTATATGCCCAGGAGCAGGACGCCGAGGGTGCGGTGATCCGGGAATTCGACGACACCCCGCACGACTTCGGCCGGATCGCCGCGATGACCGCCAAACAGGTCATCCTGCAACGGCTCCGCGAGGCCACCGACGAGGTGCACTTCGGCGAGTACGCCGGTCGGGACGGCGACCTGGTCACCGGGGTGGTACAGGCGCACGAGGCGCGCAGCGAGAAGGGCATCGTCTCGGTCGACCTCGGCAAGGTCGAGGCGGTGCTACCCCAGGCCGAGCAGGTCCCCGGTGAGCTGTACGAGCACGGCCAGCGGATCCGCTGCGTCGTCGTACACGTGGTCAAGGGCTTCCGTGGCCCGCAGATCACCCTCTCCCGGTCGCACCCGAACCTGGTGAAGAAGCTCTTCGCCCTAGAGGTGCCGGAGATCGCCGACGGCACCGTGGAGATCGCCGCGATCGCCCGCGAGGCCGGCCACCGCACCAAGATCGCGGTCCGTTCCACCGTGCCGGGCGTGAACGCCAAGGGCGCCTGCATCGGCCCGATGGGCCAGCGGGTCCGGGCGGTGATGAGCGAACTGCACGGCGAGAAGATCGACATCATCGACTGGTCGGAGGATCCGGCCCAGTTCGTCGGCAACGCCCTCTCGCCGGCGAAGGCGCTCCGGGTCGAGGTGGTCGACGCGACGACGCGGACAGCCCGGGTGACCGTGCCGGACTTCCAGCTGTCGCTGGCGATCGGGCGGGAGGGGCAGAATGCCCGGCTTGCCGCCCGGTTGACCGGTTGGCGCATCGACATCCGACCGGACACCGAGCAGATGCCGACCCAGGCGCCGGCCGGCCGGCAGGGCGGTCCTGATCACGCGGCCGAGGCGGACGGAGCGATCTCGGCCGGGTAGGGGTAGACTTTCCCAGTGGTACGACGCGCGGAGCCGGAGCGCACCTGTGTGGGCTGTCGGCAACGAGCGCCGGCCGGCCAGCTGCTGCGGATCGTCGCGGTCGGCGATGAGACTGGTCACAGCCTCCGACCCGATCCGACCCGTAAGCTGCCGGGGCGGGGAGCACACCTGCATCCCGACCCGGCCTGCTTCACGCTGGCAGTGCGGCGTCGGGCCTTCGGGCGCGCGCTGCGTATCGCTGGCGTACCCGACGCGAGTGAGTTGGCCGAGCACCTCCAAGGCGTTGACGACCATGACCGGCCAGCCGGCCGGGCGGGATCGACGCAACGGAACCCGAGCAAGGTAGGACGACCGACATGAGCACACGATGAAGTCCCAGAAATGACCAGGCTTCAAGTGCACGAGTGAGGTCGCTGCGGGTGCTGCCCGCACGACCTCGGAGTGAGGAGTGCAGTGGCAGGCAAGGCCCGCGTACACGAGCTGGCTAAGGAGCTCGGGGTCGAAAGCAAGACCGTTCTCGCCAAGTTGAAGGAAATGGGCGAGTTCGTCAAATCAGCGTCGAGCACGGTCGAGGCCCCGGTGGCCCGGCGGCTGCGTGGCGCCTTCGTCGCGTCCCCGGAGCCGGCGGCACCCGCCGCCGCCCCGACGGCACCGCCGGCGCCCAAGGCGGCTCCGGCGCCGGGTCCGGGGGAGCCCAGGATCGCCGCGAAGCCGGGACCGCCCCGTCGGCCGACGCCGCCGGTGGCGAAGCCCAAGGGCCCGATGCCCGGTCCGCCGCAACCGGCGGCTCCGGTCGCCAAGCCGGCGAGCGCGCACGACATCGAGTTGGCCGCCGCCGAGGCGCGTGCGGCCGCGTTGAAGGCCGAGCAGGAGGCGACCGTCAAGGCCGCACAGGCGGCTCGGCAGCAGCGCAACGACACGGTCCGGCGGGAGCCGCCGGCCGACGGCGGCCCCACGAACCGGCCGAAGCCGGGTCCGGGTGCCGTTCCGTCGCGTCCGGGCACCCCGTCGGGTGCCCGTCCCGCGCCGCCCGGCGCCCCGACGCCCGGCCCCGGCCGGCCCGGTGGCCGTCCGGCGGGGCGCAGCGGCGGTAACAACCCGTTCGGCATCACGCCGGGCGGGCAGCGTCCGGCTGCCTCGGGTGGGCCCCGGCCCAACCCGGCCAACATGCCGCCCCGGCCGAGTCCGGCCTCGATGCCGCCCCGGCCGAGCCCGGCGTCCATGCCGACGCAGCGTCCCGGTCGTCCCGGTGGCGGCCCCGGCCGTCCCGGTGGCGGTGGTGGCGGCGGCGGTGCCGGTCGTCCCGGTGGCGGCGGTGGCGGCTTCCGTGGCGGTCCCGGTGGGGGCGGCGGCGGTGGCGGCTTCCGTGGTGGTGCCGGTGGCGGCGGCGGTGGTGCCGGTGGTGGCTACCGTGGCGGTCCCGGTGGCGGCGGTGGTGCCGGTGGTGGCTACCGCGGTGGCCCCGGTGGCGGTGCGCCGGCCGGTGGTGCCGGTCGCCCCGGTGGCGGCGGCCGTGGTCGTGGTGGCGGTGCCGCCGGTGCCTTCGGGCGTCCGGGCGGCAAGCCGACCCGTGGCCGGAAGTCCAAGAAGCAGCGCAGACAGGAGTTCGACAACCTGTCGGCACCGACCATGAGCTCGGGCGCCCCGCGCGGTCAGGGCCAGGTCATCCGGCTGCCTCGCGGAGCGTCGCTGTCGGACTTCGCAGACAAGATCAACGCCAACCCCGGTTCGCTGGTCCAGGAGATGTTCAACCTGGGCGAGATGGTCACCGCGACCCAGTCGGTCTCCGACGACACCCTGCTGCTGCTGGGTGAGCACCTCGGTTTCGAGGTCTCGATCGTCAGCCCGGAGGACGAGGACCGCGAGCTGCTCGCGCAGTTCAACATCGACCTGGACGCCGAGGTCGCCACGGAGCGGCTGGTCAGCCGGCCGCCGGTGGTGACCGTGATGGGTCACGTCGACCACGGTAAGACCAAGCTGCTCGACGCGATCCGCAAGGCGAACGTGGTCGAGGGCGAGGCCGGTGGCATCACCCAGCACATCGGTGCGTACCAGGTGCACGTGCCGCACGATGGTGTGGACCGGGCGCTGACCGTCATCGACACCCCGGGTCACGAGGCGTTCACCGCCATGCGTGCCCGTGGTGCCCAGGTCACCGACATCGTGGTGCTGGTGGTCGCCGCCGACGACGGCGTCATGCCGCAGACGATCGAGGCGCTCAACCACGCCAAGGCGGCGGACGTGCCGATCGTGGTGGCGGTCAACAAGATCGACAAGCCCGAGGCGAACCCGGACAAGGTCCGTCAGCAGCTCACCGAATACGGCCTGGTCGCCGAGGAGTACGGCGGCGACACCATGTTCGTCAACGTGGCGGCCAAGCCCGGTATCGGCATCGAGGAACTACTCGAGGCGGTCCTGCTCACCGCCGACGCGTCGCTGGAGCTGACCGCTCCGATCGACGGGCCGGCCCAGGGTGTGGCGATCGAGGCGCACCTGGACAAGGGTCGCGGTGCGGTGGCCACGGTGCTGGTGCAGAAGGGCACCCTGCGGGCCGGCGACTCGATCGTCGCCGGTGGGGCGCACGGCCGGGTCCGGGCCATGCTGGACGAGAACGGCAAGCCGGTCTCCGAGGCCGGGCCGGCGCGTCCGGTCATGGTGCTCGGTCTGACCGCGGTGCCGGGTGCGGGTGACACCTTCCTGGCGGCCGAGGACGACCGTACGGTCCGGCAGATCGCCGAGCAGCGGCAGGCACGGCGGCGGGCGGCGAGCTTCGCCAACTCGCACCGGCGGCCGAGCCTCGAAACGATCATGGAGCAGCTCAAGGAGGGCGAGAAGACCTCGCTCAACCTGGTGCTCAAGGGCGACGGTTCCGGCTCGGTGGAAGCGCTGGAGGACGCGCTCTTCAAGCTCGACATTCCGGCGGAGGTCCAACTGCGGATCATCCACCGGGGCGTCGGTGCTATCACGGAGAGCGACGTCATGCTGGCCAGCGCCTCGTCCGAGGCGGTCACGATCATCGGCTTCAACGTCCGGGCCTCGAACAAGGTCCGGGAGATCGCCGACCGCGAGGGTGTGGAGATCCGGTACTACACGGTCATCTACCAGGCCATCGAGGAGATCGACGCCGCGCTCAAGGGTCTGCTCAAGCCGGAGTTCGAAGAGGTCGAGCTGGGCAGCGCGGAGATCCGCGACGTCTTCCGCTCGTCCAAGATCGGCAACATCGCCGGTTGTATCGTCCGGTCCGGTGTCATCCGCCGTAACGCCAAGGCGCGGCTGCTGCGTGACGGGACGGTCGTGGCCGACAACGTCTCGATCAGCTCGCTGAAGCGGTTCAAGGACGACGCCACCGAGGTCCGCGAGGGCTTCGAGTGCGGTCTGACGTTGGGCAACTTCAACAACGTCCAGGTCGGGGACATCATCGAGACGTTCGAGATGCGCGAGAAGCCGCGCGCCTGAGCGAGTTCGATACCGGTGGCCGGGACCCTGCGGGGCTCCGGCCACCGGCCGTTTCGGGGCCGCCGGCCACCGCTGTGCCTACCGGCCGGGCGGTACGCCGTACCCGGGTGCCGGGTGGCGCGGAAAGGCGTCGAGCGATGGGGAGGAGATGGCGTACTCTTCCCGCCGTGTATACCGGAACCGCCCTGTTCGACCTGCTGTTGCCCGGAGACTCGCGCTCCCTGAAGGCAAAGCGGTCCTACGTCCGCCCCATCGTCGCCGCGCTCCGCAAGTTCGAGGTCTCGGCCGCCGAGGTCGGCGCACTCGACCTGCACGGCCGGGCCCAGATCGGGGTCGCCGTGGTCGCCTCCGAACCCGACCACGTCGGTACGGTGCTGGACGCCTGCGAGCGGCTGGTCGCCGGCCGACCGGAGGTCGAGTTGCTCTCCGTACGGCGCCGGTTGCACGGGGCGGATGACTGAATCGGCCGCTGGCCAGGGGGAATCGGCCGGTACGGCCAATGGTGACGGCGGCGGCGAGGCCGCAGGATGCGCGGGTAGTGTTTCCCAGGTCGGCCGGTCCGGCCGCGACGCGGAGCGTCGCCGGTCCGGCCCGGAAGCAGGATGGGCGTGGAGGTGCGGAGATGACGGACCAGGCCAAGGTGCGTCGGCATGCGGAGCGCGTGCGGGAGCTGGTGGCGTCGGTGGTGCGTACCCAGATCAAGGACCCCCGCCTCGGCATGATCACCATTACCGACGCCCGGATCACTCCTGACCTGCGCGACGCCACCGTCTTCTACACGGTGCTCGGCGACGCCTCCGACCAGGCGGCCACCGCCGCCGCGCTGGAGAGCGCCAAGGGGCTGCTGCGGAGTACCGTCGGCAAGGCGCTCGGGCTGCGTCACTCGCCCAGCCTCACCTTCGTCCTCGACGACGTGCAGGACCAGGTCAAGCAGATCGACGAACTGCTGGCGGCGGCGCGTACCGCCGACGCGGAGGTGCAGCGGCTGGCCGCCCAGGCCGAGTACGCGGGCGAGGCGCAGCCCTACAAGCTCGACGAAGACGACGACGAGGACGGCACCGAGGACGGCCGGGACGACGAGGACCGGCCCTCGGCCGGGACCGGCGGAGACCGGCGGTGAGCGGCGCACTGCTCGCCGACGTGTCCCAGCCGGCCGCCGAACAGCCGACCGAGGCGGAGTGGGCGGCGGCGGTCTCCGCCATCACCCGGCTCCCCGCCGATGGCCGGATACTGCTGATCTGCCACGTCAACCCGGACGGGGACGCGCTGGGCAGCATGCTCGGCTTCGGGCTCGGGCTGCGCCGGCTCGGCGTACGGCAGCTCCAGGCCACCTTCCCCGGGCGCCCGGAGGTGCCGGAGCCGCTCCAGGCGCTGCCCGGCCTCGACCTGCTGGTCCCGGCGACCGCCGCCGAACCGGACCCGGACCTGGTGATCTGCTTCGACGTCGCCGCCGTCTCCCGGCTCGGCGACCTGGCCGACCGGCTGGACCGGGCAGACGCCGCCATCGTGCTGGACCACCACGCCTCGAACACCCGGTTCGGCGGGATCCACCTGGTCGACCCGGACGCCGCCGCCACCTCGGTACTGGTGGAGAAGCTGCTGGCTCGGCTCGGCGTCCCACTGGACCAGGGGATCGCCGAGTGCCTCTACGTCGCGCTGGCCACCGACACCGGCTCGTTCCGGTTCGACATGACCACCCCGGCGGTGCACGAGATGGCCGCCCGGCTGCTGGCCACCGGCATCCGCCCCGGGGAGATCTCCCGGCGGATCTTCGACACCCGGCCGTTCGGCGCGGTCCGGCTCTACGGTGACGTGCTGGGGCGTGCCCAGTTGGAGCCGTTGGCGGCCGGTGGGCGGGGACTGGTCTGGACGTACGCGACCCTGGACGATCTGGCTCGGCACGGGCAGCGGCCGTACACTCTGGAGCCGCTGATCGACTCGGTGCGCTGCACCGCCGAGGCGGACGTGAGCTGCGTACTCAAGCAGGTCGCCGAGGGGGAGTGGGCGGTCTCCATGCGCAGCAAGGGCCCCACCGACGTGAGCCGGGTGGCGGTGGCCCTCGGCGGTGGCGGGCACCGGCTGGCGGCCGGGTTCACCGGGTACGGCTCGGCGCCCGAGGTCGTCGACGCGATCCGAGCCGAACTGGCCCGGGGCGCGACCGAGGTCGGGCACGGCCCGGCCGACCTCCAAGATCAGGAATGACGCGGGCGGCATCTAGCTTTCCGCTGGGCGGTGGCCCGGGGACAATCGGTGCATGGAACAGCAGCCGGAGCTCTCTGCGGATGTGCCCCGGGCCTGGGACCGACCGGTCGTCACGGTTCCGACCCTCACCGTTCTGTCCCTGATCGGCGGGCAGTTCCCGTCGTTCTCGACGCAGGCGAACGTCTACGCCATCGGCACCGGCGGCGCGCTGGTGTGGCTCGGGCTCTCCAACCGGGTGCCCCGGCGGCCCGTACCGCACCGGCTGGGGTCCGGCGCCGTCTGGTGGCTGCTGCCCGTACTCGTCTTCGGCGTCTTCGAGGCCAGCACCTTCATGCTCGGCTCCCGGGACGACTTCCCGACCTTCTCCAAGATTGCCGACCCGCTGCTGGATGACCCGCTGGTCCGTTCGGTCGGCTACTTCGCGTGGCTCGCCGCGTTCTGGGGGTTGGTACGTCGATGAGATACGTCGCGATCGCCGGGTTCACCGTGGCACTGCTGCTCTTCGTGGTCGTCGAGTGGGCGGCCCGCCGGGAGGACTCCCGGATCCCCACCTTCGGCGACGTCTGCGCCTACGTCATGCGCTACGAGGTCGGTCCGGTGCCGGTCGGCCGGATCGCCCTGTTCGGTTTCTGGTGGTGGATGGGCTGGCACTTCTTCGCCCGCTGAACGTCTCCGCACCCCGGGTATTGCTGCGAGGGCCGAGGCAGGATCTCCGACCTCGACCTCGGTCAGCTCCACAACGACTCCAAGTCTCCAGCACCGCGCCGACCAGGCGAGCCGCCAAGATCTGACGGTTCATACTGTCTCGTATGGCGGGAATGCCGCACAGGATATGGAACTGAACGATAACTTGGGTAAGGGAACTGAACGATACCTAGGGTTGTGGTCGCACCCGTCCCACCCGTGCCCGGGTGTGGCAACCCCGCGCAGATCGCCTGCCTCCCAGGGTCAACCGACCCGGGGCTCACGCCGACCCGGCCGCCTCGTCCGGAGATCCCGGACCCGCCGACCCCGGCCGATCAGCAGAACCCCTGTCGCGGTGGACCGCGCCGTGCGGTGCCGCCCGCCCTGGAAGGAGCCACGCCATGGCAGCCAAGCCGACCAAACCCAAGCCGGAGAACACCGACGAGGCCCGCGAGCAGGCCCGCCGCGCGCTCCAGACGTCGATGGACACCCGCCAGTGACGTCGATGGACACCCGCCAGTGACCGAGTCGCCGGCGGTGTGAGCCGCGCCGTTGACGATGTGGATCCGGCCACCCGCGATCTCGACACCGACGAGCGCCACCTGTGGGAACTCGCCGAGGCTGTTCGAGTCGGGCCAGGACAGTTGACCAGCCCTGGCCCGTAGGTCGATGTTGGTATATTTCTTCCCCAACGGGCCCGGTCGGCCGGGTGGTAGCCCCCGAGAGGTCTGACGGGGAGGCGTGATGACGCAGCCTGTGCGGTCAACGTGCCCGGGTTGCGGACGTTGGGCGGCGAGATCGTCGGCCACGGCAGCGAACTGAAGCGCAATGTCACGGCGGTCGAGGTTCAACTGCTGCCGCCGGGCGGGCCCGGAGTGAACGGCTGGGCCGCCTTCGACGCGACGACCAGGGCCTCCGACGGCTGGGAGGCATATCTCAACGGACTCGGCGGCCGGATCGAGGCGGCCGGACAGTCCCTGATCGACTCCGCCAACAACTACCAGGGCTCGGACCAGCGCGCCGGCCAGCGGCACGGCGGGGTGCCGGTCCAATGAGCCCTCTCCAACCTGGACGGTCCGGCTCGGGTCCCGCGCAGCACCGTCCGGCGGCATCGTGCTGTCCCAGATGAGACCGAGAAGTGCCCCGGTTGTCACCTGCGGCCGGCCCGGACCGCAGCGGCAGGTCGACGGCGGTGCGGCGAGCGCAGGGATCGGACTGACGTACGTGCCCGGCACCGGTGCCGAACTCTCCAAGGTGGGCGGCGACATCGACCGGGCCGACCGGATGGCCCTGGACGCCAAGCGGGTCGACCCGAGCCAGGAGACTGCCTCGCTGCTCTGGCTGGGCTACGACGCGCCGGACTCGATCGCCTGGAACGCGCCGTTCGACGGCTCCGCCAAGAGCGGTGCGCCGGAACTCAACCAGTTCCAGAACGGCCTGCGGGCCACCCACGACGGAGAACCCTCCCGCAACGTCGTGCTCGGGCACAGCTACGGTTCGACGGTGATCGGGCACGCCGCCACCGGCGCCGGGATCAACGCCGACGCGGTGGTCTTCGTCGGTTCGCCCGGGGTGGACACCAACTCGGCGACCGAACTCAAGGGCGTCCCCCGCAGGAGGTGTGGGCGAGCCGGGCCGAACACGACATCATCCGGCGGGTGCCGGACTGGGACATCGCGCACGGCAACGATCCGACCCGGGAGGACTTCGGCGGCCGGGTGTTCAGCAGCAACCCGGGCGACCCCGACAACGAGGGCGCCACGCACTCGGCGTACTGGGACGACGGGAACCTGGCCCGGGAGAACATCGCGTACATCGTGACCGGGCAGAACGGCAAGGTCACCTGATGGGTGCCCGGCATTGGCGCACCGGCGTACTGGCGGCGGCTCTGGTGGCCGGCCTGGCGACATCGGCATGTGGAGGAGACGACGACGTGCAGCCCACCGTCACCGCCGTACAGGCGGCCCAGCGGGTCGAGGAGATCCTGCGGGAGGCCCATTCCCAGCTCCCGCCCGGCGCCGAGCTGAAGCCGTTCGGCAACAGCGGCACGCTGCCGTGCGACGACCCGACCGACGGTGGCCCGGCCGGCCGGGTCTTCGTGGAGCAGCAGTACGAGGTGGCCTTCCCGGCGAGCTGGCCAGCCGACCAGGCACTGCCGACGCTGGCCGACTACTGGCAACAGCGCGACTTCAAGGTGGTCAACGACCTGCGGGAGCGCAGCGACCCCCGGCTGAGCGTCGAGGACCCGGCCGACGGCTACCGGATCAGCGTCACCGTCTACAACCGCGCACCGGGCTCGGTCGACATATATCTGATCGGCAGTTCGCCGTGTGTCTGGGAGCACGGCACGCCCGCCCCGCAGTGAGCCCCGCTGGCCCGATATGGACAGTTGCGGGTGATCCAGGAGTTGGCCGACCCGACCCCGGCCGGCGGCCCGGCTGCTGCTGGTGCCGGTCCGGCGGCCGGAGACGGCGATGCTGGACGGGGAGCCGATCCCGCTCGTCTCGCCGGCCAGCCAGTCCCGCTGGCTACCCGACACCTGGCTCGACCCGCCGACGGTGTCCACCGCCGGCCCGGCGCAGGCGGGCCTGTAACGCCGGAGCCCGGGTTGTCAGTCCGGGGTGCTGGTCAGGTCGACGATCCGCAGCGCGACGGGAAGTGCACCAGAGCGCAGTTGGCCTGCCAGCGCCTCCGCCGTCGACCGGGTGAGGCTTCCGGAGATCTGGACGTCGCCGGTGAGTACGGTCGTGACCGCCGGTGCGGAGAGCACCACGTCGTCCACGACGATGGCCACCTGGTTGAGGCCGTCCGGGACGCTGGACGCCGCCCGGGTCAGCTCGGTGAACCGCTGCTGCCCGGCTGTGGTGAAGCTGACGGTGACCAGCCAACCGCCGCCCTGCTCGTCCATCGTTGCCTTCGCATCCCGGACCTCCGCCGACGACAGTGCGGCAGAGTCGAGCAGATACCTGCTCGGCGGCTCGGCGCGGTCGCAGGTGACCGACCGCTCGCCGGGGTCCCCACGCGCCTCGACCGGACGCGCCAGCAGTTGTGCGCAGGCTACTTCCGGGACGACGGCCAGCACGTCGGCCGGCAGTACGGCGACTTCGGCGGGGGAGAGGCTCGCGAACGGGAGGAGCGCTTCCCGGGTCTCCGGGTCGAGTTGGGCCGGAGCGGGCTGATCGCGGGTCAGCGACTGGGCGACCTCGTAAGCCCGACCGAGCTTGGCGATCACCTGCTCGCGGCTGGGCGATGGTGTGCCCGGCGGAGCCGGTGTTGCCGGGGTGGCGGCGGCTCCGCCGTCGGGATCGGGCGTGGTGGCGAGTACTCGGCGGAATCGGAGGTCACCGACGGCCACCAGTGCGCGCAGTTCGTCTTCCTGGTCGACTCCGGCGACCCGTACGACGATCTGGCGGTCGCCGGAACGCTTCACCGACGGGTCGGCCAACCCGGCGGCTTCGGCCCGATCGGCGAGCATCCGGCTGGTTCGTTCGATCGCAGACTCGTCCGGGACCGTCCCGGCTGGACCGACCGCCTCCACAGTGATCGTGGTGCTGCCAGGCGGGCCGCCGAGGAACCGGTCGCGGGCCACGAAGGTCAGCACCGCTGCCCCGGCGCAGCAGAGTACGGCCAGAGCCAGTCCGCCCGCGACGATCCCCGAGCCGAGTTTTGGGCGGCGGCTGCCGGAGACCGGTCCGGGTGGAGCCGCTGAGGGCTGCCCGGGGGCCGGCTGCCCAAGAATCGGCACGGATGGCGCCCGATCATGGTCCATGAGTGCAGAGTAGACGCTTCAGGGACACTGAATGACTTTCTGATCTGGTAGACACTTCGGAATGCCCCTGCGCAAACTCGTGCTGGAGAACTACCGCTGCTTCCGTGATCGCCAGGAGATCGAGCTGGCTCCGGTGACGGTGGTCCTCGGCAAAACAACTCCGGCAAGAGTGTGCTGACCCGAGCGCCACTGGTCCTCGCCACCGGCTTCGACACCACCAGTGAGCTGCCGCTCGACCTGGACAAACTTGGTTCGGACGCGGTCGACGACTTTGCCGACATCTATTACGGGCAACGGGTCTTAGGGCTGGTGGTTTGCGAAAAGGACCGCCCCTGGAACGCTGGCGTCGGGGTCGATCAGCAGTTGGGCCTTGACCGTGAATCCGGCGTCGCGTAGCCACGCTGCGACTCGGTCGGGGCGGCGACGGTGGACGTAGACCTTCATCGGATGGCCGCCGTAGCCCTGCGTCTTCAGCCGCGACTCGTCGCCGACGTGGAAGCCGAGTAGCAGTGGTCCGCCGGGGCGCAGTACGCGCCGGAACTGGCCGAGAACCGTGGGGATCGCGTCGTCAGGGATGTGAATCAACGACCAGAAGGCGAGCAAGGCCGTGATCGAGGCGTCGGCCAGGGGCAGGTCCGTCATCGAGCCCACGTCGAATCGCAGGTTGGGGTGCTCGCGCCGAGCCAGGTCGATCATCGCGGGTGACAGGTCGATGCCGAAGGCGTCGACACCCAGCTTCTGCAGGTGAGCGGTGACGTGTCCTGGCCCGCAGCCCACGTCGGCCACCGGCCCTCCTCCGATGGCGTGGACCTGGTCGGCGAACAGCGCCAGCGCCGCGCCCAGATACGGCTCTTTGGCCAGTGCGTCGCGTACGAAGTCGGCGTAGCTGTCGGCGACTGTGTCGTAGGAGGTCCGAGTGTCTGCCAACCAGCTGTCCGTGTTCCTGTCCGACAAGCTGGATCTGTTGTCGTCCTCCAACGGTGTCTCGGTGCCGGTCATCGGTCGGCTCCCCCACGCCGACGATCTCCCAGATCCATGTCGCAAGCGACATCGCCACCGACACGATCTTGGGAAAGTGTCGTCACAAGTGGGAACCTACACTGGCCGCACTCCGGGCCGTCGCGCCGGAGGATCGGCGCTACATGCATCTCATGCCTGACACATCGCTTCGGGCGGGACGTAGGTGTTCCGCCCGGTGGTGGCCGGCGACAAGCGGCCGGCGAACCGGCTGGTCCTGCCCACCCCGCCGAACATGACCCTGGCGACGGCGTTGAAGGAGCTGGCGGAGCCGACGGCCCGGGGCATCCTGGAGAGCCACGGCATCCCGCTCTGGGCGTGGCACCGGCTCCGCGAGGGAGGGCGGGGCGGGACCCTTTTCGTGGACGACCGGACGGAGCTGCTGGCCGGGCGGCTGCGCGATTTTGCGGCCGAGCTCCAGGTCCCGCTGACCGACGGGCTCGTCGGGATTGCCGACGAGGACACGGAGTGAGGCAGGAAGTCGCGGGCAGGCCGCTCACGCTGGTCCGGACGAGCTGAAGGCGACGATCTCGCAAGGGCCGAGCATCGCATCCGGATGTACTCCGCAATGGATCGAAGCCTGGCCGTAGGGTGATCCGGTGGCAATCGGTGGATATCGGCTGGGACTCGACTTCGGAACCTCGTCGACGGTGGCGGTGCTCGCCGCCCCGGACGGGCGGGTGAAGCCGTTGCTGTTCGACGCCTCGCCGCTGCTGCCGTCCGGGGTGTTCGCCGGCTCCGATGCCGGCCCACTGCTGGCCGGGACGGATGCCGAACGCGCCGCGTCGGCCCACCCGGCGGGTTTCGAGGCCAACCCGAAGCGGCGGATCGACGATCGCGTGCTCTGGCTCGCCGATCGGGAGATCGCGGTCACCGACGCGATCGTCGCGGTGCTGACCCGGGTGGGCGCCGAGGCACGCCGGGTCGCCGGCCAACCGCCGGAGACGGCGGTGGTCACGCATCCGGCCGCTTGGAGCCGTACCCGCCTGGATGTCCTGGCCACCGCCGCGTCACAGGCACATCTCGGCGCATGCGCCTTCGTCGCCGAACCGGTCGCCGCCGCGGCGTATTTCGCCGATGTCCTCGGCAAGGACCTGCCGGTCGGCCGGTGCCTCGTGGTCTACGACCTCGGCGCCGGCACCTGCGACGTCAGCATCGTCCGCCGTACCGAGGATGGGCTGGAGGTGGTGGCCAGCGCCGGGCTCGACGACGTCGGCGGTCTGGACCTCGACGCCACCGTCGTCGCCCACGCCCGCGCGTCCACCACCAGCGGCGGTGACGCGTGGGGACGGCTGGAGTGGCCGCAGACCGACGCCGACCAGCGCGCCCACCAGCAGCTGTGGCGCGATGCCCGCACCGCCAAGGAACAACTGTCCCGGCACACCAACGCCGACCTGCACATCCCGCTGGTCGACACCGTCGTGCACGTGACCCGCGACGAGTTCGAGACGGCGGCCCGCCCCCACCTGGACCGCACCGTCGACCTCACCGCCACTCTGCTGCGCGACGCCGGCGTACCCAGGCAGGAGATCGCCGGCATCTTCCTGGTCGGCGGCTCCTCCCGGGTACCCCTGGTCGCCTCCCTCCTGCACCGCACCCTCCGGATCGCCCCCACCGCCCTCGACCATCCCGAACTCGTCGTCGCCGAAGGCGCCCTCCATGCCGTACCCCGCACACTCGCGGCACCGATCGCCGAGACCAGCCCAGTTGGCAGCGGCGCCCTACCATCCGACGCACTGGATCAGCCGGATCAGCCAGTCGTCGGCTCCCGGTCACGCGAACCGAACCAGCCGCGCGAACCGACCCCGACCCCGACCCCGACCCCGGTCGAGTCGCGTCCGACGCCGTGGCCGGCATGGGCACTGCTGGCCTGCGCGCCTGTCGTCGCCGTCGTGGCGTGGCTGATAATCCTGACCCAGGAAGCGTTCGACGCTGGTATCGCCATCGGGCTCGTGGTCGTGCTGGCACTGGTGACCGCTGCGGCCGTGACGCTGGCACGGCTCTGGCCCGGGCAGCGATCCGCACCGGAAGCCGGCCCGCCAACCCGCCGCCGCGACATCGCGGTCACCGGGACGGTCATGCTGGCGCTGTTCGGTAGCGTCGCCAGCTACGCGGTGGGATCACTGATCGCCTCGGTGATGCTCGGCGAGGATCTGGTCTGGGACCACATGGCGCTGGGGCCACGCATCGCGCTGGTCCTCTGTCTCCCGGCCGGGGTCGTCAGCGGCGTGGCCATCTGGATGATCCGGCTCGGGACAAGCCCAGGCCGGCAGCACGAAACGGCGCCGATCGAGTCGCGTCCGAGGCTGTGGCCGGGATGGGTGCGACTGGCCTGCGCGCCCGTCATGGGTGTACTGGACGGGCTGATGGTCCTGGTCGACGCGAACTGGCCGCGCGCGATCAGCCTTGTGATCATGCTGGCCCTGGTGGCCAGCGCGGCCGTGACACTGGCGCGGCGCTCCATCGGGCGGCGACCCGCCCCCCGCACCCGCGTCATCGTGATCACCGCGGCGGCCGTGCTCGTACTATCCGGCACCGCCGCCAGCTACGAGTTCGGTCAGGTGGTCCTCGCTCCGTTGCTGGTCGTTCGGGGCATGATCGTCGGGCCCCCGGTGTTGACCTTCCTCCTGTACGCGGCCCTCGTCGCCGCCGCCATCTGGACTATTCGCCTCGGAGCGGGACCGGGCCAGCCGACCGACGGTGCCGACGCCCACCACCCCGGCCAGCCGGCGGCAACCGACGTCAACTCCTGGTGATGCGACGGCGGAGCGCGGGACCCTTGCCGCCTCCCCGGCCCGCTGGCAGGCGATGAGGGCGAGGCGGCAGGCCACCCTCGCCCTACGCCCCATCGCAACGACCCGCCACGACGGATGAAAACGACTCGGTCAGTCACGTGGCCGCTGTCGTAGGGTGCCAGAGTGATGAGTACGCCTCGGGAAGCGGAAGCGCGCATCGGTCCGATCGGCGCGCTACTCAGCCGACTGGCGTTCCTGGCCATCTGCCTGCCCGGGCCGGTACTACTCGCCGTCGCGATGACGCTGGACAGGCTACGGTCACCCGAGGACTTCTGGGGCCTACTCGCCGGTGGCGTACTGATGACGATCGTCGGTGTTGGGTTTGGCGTCTTCGGCTGGCGGGTGGTCACCCGCTCACGCCGCGACGCGCGTCGGCTCTCCACCGCTGGTGTCGCCGCGAATGCCGAGATTCTCCGGGTGGCGAACCACCTGGGTGGAGAGGACCCTGGGCTGGAACTTCACCTGCGGATCAGCGGGCCCGGGTTCGCCACGTTCGAGGCAGATACGACCCGCGCCGACGATCCGGCCCTCGTGCCCGGCGCGGTGCTGGCCGCTGTCGTGGACCCCATTGATCGTCTCTTCTCGATCACTGGCCGCTAATCCTGAGTAGTGGCTGCGCTCGCCGCAGGCGCGGATTCGGGCGTGTGGCACGGTTGGCGGCCTTCTGTCGTCGGGCAAGCCTCGGCCCGGAGTATTAGGCCGGCCTGCGAAACCGGCCGTAGGATCTGGTCGTGATCGAGCTGCGGGCGCTGCAAGGGCAGGTCAGGAACCTGGTGGACGACCTGCGGAAACAGGTGGCGGCAGCGCCCGGACTACGCGCGGAGTTGCGCGAGGAGCACGAGGAGGCGAAGAAGGCCCAGCGGACCGCGGGCACCTTCGAGTCGTGGCTGGAAGACATCACCAGTGGCACGCTGCGGAGCAGCCCGGCTATCCTGCCTCGCCAGCCGCGTTCTACACCGAATTCATCGATACACAACTGTCCGAACTCGGCTCCGACCGCTCGGCGCTTGGGTTGTTGCGAGGGCTGTCCGACGTGTCATGACGGCATCAGAAGTCGTCGTGACCTTCCCGGCTATTCCTCCGCAATTTCCTTAGCTTCAGCGAGAAGTTTGTCTATATCCTCGTCGCTCAGGTTCTCGTGGGCGATGATCTTGTAAGTCGCCAAGGTCTGGATCCGGCCCATAGCTTCCGGCGTCACAGTAAGTTGTACCGACTCGTCGAACACTGCCCTGATCAGGGACTCTGCGTTGGATGCGTCGATCGGCGCTGCGTCATCAACGGTCTCAGCGCGAAGGTCGGCAACGAAGTGGATCACGGCGGCCTCGTCATACCCGCCCTGAAAGCGTCGTTCGACCGCGAGGAAGAAGAGCGCGCTCAGGAAGCGGGGCCAGCCGTCCCAGCCCTCGGCATCAAGTTTCTCCTCGTATCGGTCGTTGGCCTCGAAGTCTCCTCGAATCAGAGTCCGGGCGAATTCGACGACATCACTTTTGATCGCCATCTTGGTTCCTTCTGTTGAGCCGTTTCTTGATGTAGTCGATGCCAGCCCGGCCGACCAGGGCGGCTCCGAGGGCAGTGACGACGAGCGCGGAGACGGCCTCGTGTGCTGGCGGGGATTGAGCAGGAGCGGGCTGTGGAGTAGATGTGGTGGTTGTCGACGATGGGGCGCCACCGGTAGGTGGACGATCGCCCTTGATCTGCTTCAAGGCGATCTTTGTGCCCTCCTCGACCGCCTTGGTGGCCGAGGCGACGGAGTCTTTGACGTCGTCAGCACGTCTCGCCGCTCGATCCAGAAAGCCAGTTGCCCGCTTGCGCCGGGCCATCGCATCCGAAACCACCCGTTCGCCCTCCGGAATCGCCTCGGGCGCTGATGAACGGGGTGGCACGGTGCCTGGCGCGATGATGTTTACGTATGTGGTGAAATGCTCGGCAGCTTCCGATAACAGTCGTGCAGTCTTACCCGCTTTCTCGGCGGCAGTCCGGGAATCCACAACCGCCTTACGCATCAACCGGTCCGCTGTGCCTTGGGACACCTCTGCGTAGGCGGCTTGGGTTTGCTCAGCCTCCCGTTGGGCGCGTGCGGCCCCTATGGCGGCCTCGTCGACGATCCCCAGTACGGCCCGAAACTGGGCGACGACATCCCCCACCGATACGCGGGCCATCAGAGTTTGGAGGCGTACTCATGGGCGGCAGACGCACCAGAGTGCAGCAGGCCGGCGACCCGAGACGACTCTTTCACCGCCTCCTTGAGCTTGCCGAGACCTGCTTCAACCTCGCGATGGGCACTGTCGTGGGCTGTCGCGGCGGCCGACGTTTGAGCTTGTTCGATCCGAGCCTGCATCTCCTGGATGAGGCTGATGCCTTGCTTGGCTGCCTGCTCACCCTGGTTGATGGTTGCTCTGACCTGCCTAATGTCCACCGGGATCTTCCGTCGGACGCGGATCAGCCGAGGACGCTGACGTATTCGCGGGCGGCGGCAGAGCTGCCCTGGATGGACGTGGCTGCCTCGGACAGACGCTGCTTGCTCTGCTCGGCGCGTTGGATCGCCTCCGCAATCTTGGGGTGGTTGGTCCCGGCGGCGACGACCCTGAGTCGGTTGAGCACCTGCTCGGTGTGCTCGGCGGCGGAGCGGATCTGGCTGAGTGTGGTGTTTCCCTGCTCGGCGGCCTGAAGAAGCGCTGCTTTGACTTCCTCGATACTGGCCATGCGATCCTCCCCGGTTGCGGTTGCCGTACGACAAGTCGCGACGCAGGCCGACCTAGCCGGTCCTTCGGCCTTACGCCTGCGTGGCCGACCGAACACTATCCGAGAGCGTTGGGGAGTGCAGTCCTGCCCCGCGCTTCCTTCGTGGACTACTGCCCGGTCTGCTCCGGCTTCGTTACGAAGACGCCCTTGCCCTGGTGTCCGTAGACGAGCCCTTCGGCCTTCAAGATGACGATCGCCATGTGGACGGCGTTGTTGCCTACGCCGTACTTGGCCTGAAGTTGAGCTGTCGAGGGCAGCTTGTCGCCGGGACCGAGCACACCAGACTTGATCTGGTCGCGCAGGTCATCGGCGACACGCTGGTAGTTCGGCGTGACCATGTGTGCGTCTCCCTAGGTAGCACGCCGATTCGATCACGCAAGCTCGTCGGCTTCAACTACTTGCACTTATCGCGGTAACCGCGATAAGTTCTCCCCCGAGTGATCCCTAGGTAGCACTTTGTGATCACCATCCACCGGGGCGGCCAGCCTGTACGTGTTGTCCGCCCCGGCCCCCGAGTCACGCCCTGCTGTCGTACGGCGCCTCCGGCTGCGTCGGTAGGGCGGGGTGGTGCCGGTCCGGAAGCACATGGGGATGCGGGCCGGCGCCACCCATCAACGTCCTGACCTGCTTCGGAAAGGTTGGTGGTGTCGTGCGGGTTCTGCTTCGGTGGCTGCTCCGGCGGGGTCGGAGGTCGCCTCGGCGGCTCGGTCAGGCGTATCGGTCGGCGGCGTACCGGCCGCTTCTGCCGTCGCAGGTCAGGTTGCGCCGGTTCTCCCTGGTCGGCTTCGCTCGGCGGGGAGTCGATCCGGCCGAGGTGACAGCCTTCCTCGACCAGGTCGCCGGTGACCTGGCCAGGGCCTACAACGAGGTCGCGACCGTGCGGGAGCAGAACGCGCGGATCAAGGAGGCGTTGCGCCGCTGGCAGTCCCGACAGGCGACGACGGCACGCGAGCTGGTGGATCGCTGATGGTCGACCGTTACGTCGTACACGTGCCCTTCACCGCGCCGGACCCGGACGCGGCCCGGCAGGCGGCCCGGATGCTGGCCCGGACTCTCGGTCGGCTGCCCGAGGTCGACCAGGCCGAGGCGACCGTCTCGGTCGAGGACGACCAGACGGTGCAGTCCCGCCTCTTCTGCGACCGGCTCCTCGGCGCCGGCAGACGCTGTGCGCTGCGGGCCGAACACGAGGTGCCGTGCGCGAGTCTGGAGCTGGACCGGTGACCGGGGCGATCGATCCTGACGCCGGAACCGGACCACCCGATCCCGACGCCGGTCCGCCGGTGCTCGACTGCCCCGCCTGCGACCGGCTCACCTTCGTCCTCGCCGACTGCCCCTGCACGAGCGGCGGTGACCGGCTGCTCGTCGACGTCGGGCAGTGGGGGAGCGGGGAGGCATACCAGGACTGCCAGCTCTGCCGGGGCATGGGCACGGTGCCGCAACCGTGCCACCGGTGCCGGCAGACCGGGCGGTTGCGTGCCCAACTCGTCTTGACGGTGGCGAACGTGGACACCGGGGCGGTGGCGTCGGCGAACGTCGTACCCGGAGTGGTGGAACCGGCGCAGTGGCTGGGCGACGGCGGAAGCTGGCATCTGCCGGTGGCGCCGCTGCTGCACGAGTTGGCCGCCGCCGTCGGCGCCGGCTCGTGGGCCGAGGTGCGTAACCCGCCCGGGTCTGCGGACGGGCCGGTGGTGTTGCTGCCGTCCCGGTGGCGTCCGGACCTGCCGCCCGGGACCCGGGCCGCGTTGGAGGCCGAGGCGATCGCCTCGCACTGCCATGATGCGTGGCAGCTCTTCCTCGGCCGTACTGCCGCCGATCCGCCGCCCGATCCGGTCCGTGAGCTGACCCGGCGTTGCCGGCTGGCCGAGCTGCTCCGGCTGGACCTGGTGTTGGAGGCCCGGCGTCGGCATCCCGCCGCCGACCCGACGTGGCATCTCCGCTACGAGGTGCCGGGCGGGGCGGTACCGATCGACGCCCGTGGCGGCGCCGACGACCTGACGAGCGCGATCGCGGAGAACAGCGACCTCGACGCGTTCTACGACCTTCAGGCGCGCGGTCGGACCGCCCCGGCCCACCACATGACCGCCAGCGACCGGCCACCGGTCGACCCGCCAGCCGTCGACCTGGACCAGATCGAACGGCGGATGCTCGCCGACTGCACCGACCTGCACACCGGCGCCCCGACCGCCGGGGCGCAAGCCATCTGGCGGGACGGCCGCTGGTGGCACACCAGTCTGCGGATCGCCGACACCGCCGAGACGTTCAGCGAACGGGACACCGGGCAGATCTACCTCTACGAGACCAGCATCCTGCGGCGCGGCTGGCAGCCGCCGGCACCGTCGTGGCAGGGCCCACCCGTCCCGTACGTCGACTGCCCCGACTGCGATCCGCACAGTCGGCTCCGCCGCTGCGACTGTGTCCTGTTCACCGGGCGGGCCGACCCGGACTGCCCGAAGTGCTCTGGTGCCGGTCGCAGCCCGTCGGCGCTGCCCTGCGACACCTGTCGGGACAGCCACCGTCTCTATCGGGGCCTGACCGTCACGCTCACCGACCTGGCTGGCCGGGTCGTCCACCTGCACTGGCAGGTCTACCGGCATGGCTGGCGGGCCGACGACCTCACCTGGCACGGCGACGAGCACACCTGGCAGGCCGGTGAGCAGGGCTGGCATGTCGGCGAACGGGTGTCGGCGCCGCACGTCGCGACCCAACCCGGCGGCAAGCCGGTGCACCAGCTTCCCGACCCGTTCCGGCTGGCGACCTGGGCCGACCGGTTCGGGGTACGCCCCGACGACCTCACCGAACTCGACGGCGGCGGCGAAGTCCACCACGACCTGCGCAAGGGCATCGTCACCCTGCCGCACCCCGCCGCCGACCCGCTCACCGAATACCTGCACCAAGCCTCCCGCGGCCAGCCCGGCGCCCGGCTGTTCGTACTGGCCCGACGGCCCGACGTGCCATCCCTGGCCGACCTGGTCCGACTCGTCCTCGGGCTGCGCCTCACCGTCACGGTCACCCTCGTCGACCACGTCGACAACGCCGGAGACCTCCGACTCGTCCAGGGCGAATGCTGGGACGTCGACGTCGAACCACCGGGGCGGCCGGTCGCCCCGAACACCTTTCCCGCCTCGCGTACCCCGGAAGCCGCCATCGCGTACCGCCTCGAACGTCTCGAACTCGCCGTCGCCCGTCGCGTCCCTGACGATCCCGCCCAACCGATCCCGGTGCCGCAGACCCCGACCCCGATCGTGGTCGACGATCCCGTACCACTCGTCCGCCGGCTCGCCCGACACCACGCCGGCCAGCCCGTCGCCGTCCACTACGACGGCGTCACCTGCCGACTCCTCGTCCACGAACGCGACGGCGTACGCCAACTCTGCACCGCGCCGACCCTCCCAGCCGCCCTCACCGCCCTCGGCCTCGACCGGAGCTAACCTCGACCGGGGCTAACCTCGACTCCGGGGCCGCGGCCGAGGCACAGCGGGCCGAGGAGCCACGAAAGCTTGTGGTCATCGACCTTGTCGAGCGGCCTCATACCGAGAAGCAGTGGCTGGTGCCGGGGAAGTGGCTCGGCATCGCCGACCCGCTGGAGGGATAGCCGGCTGACCGGTCGGCAGACTGGTCTTCCGACTTCGGCTTCCTGCACTCGGGTTGAGCCGCCCCCGCGCCGACCCCACCCGGCGGTACCCTGTGGCCCGTGATCGGGGGCTCGGACGGGACGGCGGCGGCTCCGGCGGCGTGGACCCGGGCGCCGCGCCGACGTCGTACCCTCGGCGGGGCGCTGCTGGAGGCGCTCGCCGTACTCGGCACCTCGCTGCGGTTGCTGCTCCGGCACTGGCCGGTGCTGTTCGCGCTCTACTTCGCCGGGGCGGCGGCCCGTGAGTTCGTCGTACTCGGTGCGGTGCAGGTCAGCAAGATCAATGGCGTACTGGGAATGCTGGTCGTCATCCTGGGACCGATCGCCACCCTGACCGCGCTGGTACTGATGCTGCGCGCCCTGCGCCCCTCCCTGCCGTGGCTCTCGGCCGCCACGGCGGACGCGACCGAGCCGACAGGCACGACCGGGACGACGAACCCGACCGGGACGACGAACCCGACCGGGACGGCGGACCCAGGAACAGTCGAGGCGGCGGGAGCGGTGCAGGCGGCCGGAACGGGAGACGCGGGGACCGGGGTGGCCGGGGACGCGGACCCTCGCCCGCCGCGCCGCAAGACCCTCCTCGACCACCTGGGCAGTGCGCTCGTGCCGTTCCTCGCCGTCTACGCCTCCTGGGGATACCTCCAGGAGGACCTCACCGACTATCTCTACGAACTCTTCGTCGACACCTACCTCTCCGACGCCGCCATCTTCACCGACCCGGGACAGGTCGCCGAGAACGCGGAGCGCCGGATGGCGCTCGACCTCACCGGCACGATCGTGGCGGTGGTCGCCGTGGCGGTGGTGCTGCGCTGGTTGCTGGGCAGGTGGCAGGAGCGGTCCCGGATGGGCTGGCTCGGCATCCCCGGCGCCTACCTCGAGGTCATCTGGATCTCCGTCGTCGCCACCACCCTCGCGCAGGCACAGGACCCGCTGCTGCAATGGCTCCAGGGGCGCCGGATCGTCGTCTGGGTGCTGGACGCCTGGCACGCGCTGGTCGACCAACTCGGGCCGCTCTCCGAGCCGACCCGGGCCGCCGGGGCGTTCCTGGTCGGTGCGGGCGGGTCGGTGCAGGTGGCCATCGTCGTACCGCTGGCCTGGCTGGCGGTCGGCGCGGTCGTCTACGGACACCGGCTCACCCCACCTCCGCCGTCCGACGCCGACCTGGTGGAACGGGCCGCCCGGCGGTGGCGGGCGCTGCCCCGACCGGTACGCGCGGTCGGTGCGAACCTCGGCGCCGACCTCCGCGAGCGGTTCGCGCCGATGGTGCACAGCCTGCGACTGATGGCCCGGGCCGGCCTGGCCCCGATGCTCTTCTTCTGCCTGGCCTTCCTGCTGGCGCAGACCGCTCGGGAATGGCTGTGGGAGGCGGAGCGGCTGGCCATCGGCGGGCAGGACCTGGAGTCGATCTGGATGCCGCTCTCCGGTCAACTGACGCTGCTCAACGACGCGGTCGGCACCGTGCTGCTGGCCTGTCTACTGGGTGCCGCGGTCGACCGGGTCCTACGGATCCAGCCGCCCCCGACATCCACCACCGAGACGCCGGCAGCCGAGACGTCGACGGGTGGGACGTCGATCCGGGAGACATCGACGGGCGGGACGTCGACCGCCGACACGTCGGCCGGCGGGACGTCGATCAGGGAGACATCGGCCGGCGGGACGTCGCCCTGGGATCGGCCGGCCGGGGATCAGCCGACCGGCAGCCGGGCGTAGCGCGGTCGCTGGGTGGCCTTGACGATCCGTAGCGCCGCCGGGGTGGCCGGGCCGGGCAGCACGAAGTACGCCTCCGTCTGGAGGGAGCGCTGTGCGGGGTCGTCCGCGGCGCATCGGGTGACCGGCAGCCGTGCGCCGTTCAGCTCGGGCGGGTTCGCGCTGAACAGCCGACCGTCCCGATCCTCCAGATAGGGCAGACAGCCGATCAGCGCCTCCGGGTCGGGAAGCTCGAACGCCAGCGTCGCCCGCCAGACGCGTACGCCCTCCGGCAGCGTGACCTGCCGGCTGCCGCGCGCCGGGACGGAGGGCACCTCGACCAGTTCGACCAGCCGGATCCGGGCAGCGGCGAACTCCACCCAGCCGTCGGCGCCGACCCCGACCGGTTCGAGGTACTCCGCCTGGGAGTACTGCTCGTAGCCGTCCTTCACCCCTGGGCCGAGGGCCAGGACCAGGGCCGGCAGCAGGGCCAGCAGACCCCAGCGGTTACGTCGCCACCAGCCGACCTGCCCGCTGCCCGCACCTTCGGGAGCAGCCGGTGCGGCGGTCCCGGGCTCCGCGAGAGGTGTCCCGGGCTCGGGGCTGGTGGCGGCGAGGGCAGCCGGCAGGACGGTCGGAGGGTTCGGCGGCGCGGTGCGGAACGAGGCCGGCGGCGTGGCGGTGGGGACGGGCCAGGGGGCGGTGGATGGATGGGGCGGTGGTGCGGCGGGGGTGGCGGCCGGGGGCGGGCCGGGCTCGACCACCGGCAGTACCGCCGTGTCGACCTCGGCGTACCGGAGGATCACCGTCGGCGGGCCGGTCCACGGCGGCGGTGGGGCGAGCGGGTCCCGCCGGGGCGGTGCGGGCGGTGGCGGGGCGAGTGCGTCCAGGCCCTGGCCGGACGGTACCGGCGGTGGCTGGGTCACGGCGCCACCGCCCGCGCGCTGGCCAGCGGTACCGGTGCCGGAGCACTCGCCCACTCGTCGACCCGCGCCTTGTCCACTGTGGGCAGCAGCACCTCGGCCAGGTCGTCCATCCGGATGTCGATCTGCTCCTGGCCGAAGTACGCGGAGAGTCGCGTCGCCGCGTCCCGGGGCACCTCGAACGCTAGGTCCCCCTCGACGGGTATCCCGGGCTGGAGGACCCGGCCGGCACCGACCAGCGGCTGGGTGAACCGGGTGGTGGCCCGGAACTCCCGGTCCCGCTGGTCGCGCAGGGCCGCGTACCCGATGCTCATCGCCCTGTCCCGGGTGGCGAGGCGGACCCGCAGGACGATCCAGACCCCCGCCGTGTCGTGGGACTGGCCGCCGTTGGAGACCTTGGCGGCGCCCCGGACGTCCAGCACGGTCGCGTCGAAGACCCGCGTCGACACCGTCTCGCCGAACCTGCCCGCCTGGACGAACGGCCGTTCCCGGGCCTCGGCACCGCCGCCGTTGATCGGCCGCCAGTTGGCGATGGCCCCGCCGACGGCCAGCGCCGCGACGATCAGGGTGCCGGCGCCGGCCCGCAGGCCCATCCGCTGCCCGGGGCCGGGCGGCGCCCGGTGACTGGTGACGGAGTCCGGATCCGGGTAGTCGGTTGGTACGGTCATCCGGCCCTCCGATCCTGCACCGGCACCTCGACCTCGGCCCGGCGCTCGGGGTCGAGCCACTCCCAGGTCTCGCCGATGGTGTCGAGGCGGCGGGTCGTACCCCAGACCTGCACCGTCGCGCTCGTCGGCACCGGGGTGCTGTCGTCCTGCTCCCAGAGGAAGGCGAGCCGTTCGGGCAGGCCGGGATTGAGATAGCTCGGCCTGCTCCCGTCGCGTACCAGCAGGACCTGGCTCGGCCGCTCCTCGGCGATCCCGGCGACACCGGTCAGCCTGATCGCGTCGCCGAAGTCGGTACGGCTCTCGTCGGCGGTGTTCTCGACCGTCGCCAGTACGCTGAACCAGCGCCTGCCGTCGCGGAGGTGGAGCTTCGGCAGCTCGCCGACCAGCCTGCTCCCGGTCACCGTGACGTTCCACGGGCCGCCGTCGACCACCGTGCCGACCGCGACCGTCGGCACCTCGGGTTTCGTCACCGTGTCCAGGCCGCCGAACAGACCCGACGCGGCGAGCCCGGCCACCCCGGTGCCAAGCCCCAACCAGCGCAGTGGCACCGCCAACAGCCGGGCACCCAGTCCCGATCGGCCCGCTCCCGGCCCCCCGCCGTGGTTCGACACGATTCCGGAGCATAGGCACTGGTCGCTGATCGGGCCAGTGCGGCGCGGCCGGGGTCCAGTGAACCTTTTTCAACCTCCCCTTGCCGTTCGGCGGAGCGCAACGTCGGACGCGGTGTGTGAGCGCCGCGCGGTTCAGGTTGAAAAAGGTCCAGTGGGTGGGCGCACAGACGGGGCAGTTCGACAGTGCGCCACGGAGAGGTTCCCGGCCAGTCTCGGTAAGCGTTGTAATGCCTTGCGTTCCTTACGGATGTCGTGCCAGGATCGCTCGCGATGAGCCAGCCCAGCGTCCCGGCCCCGGAAGCCGCCCCGCCACCGGAGCCGACCCAAGCGCCGGAGGCGACCCAACCGCCCGAGGCGGCGCAACCGCCGGAGGTCGCCGCGCCGCCGAGGGCGGTCGACGCGTCCGCGCGGCGGATCCTCGGGCTCGCCCTGCCGGCCCTGGTGGTGCTGGCCGCCGAGCCGCTCTACGTGCTGGTCGACACCGCCGTGCTCGGGCACCTCGGATCGGTGCCGCTGGCCGCGCTCGCCGTCGGCGGGCCGGTGATGACCCTGGTCGTCTGGATCGGCACCGTCACCGCGTACGGCACCACCGGGCGGGCGGCCCGCCGATTCGGGTACGGCGATCGGGCCGCCGCCGTCGCCGAGGGCGTCCAGTCGTCCTGGCTCGCCCTTTCCGCCGGCCTGCTGCTGGCGGTCGCCATGCAGTTCGCGGCCGGCCCGCTGGCGCGTACCGTCGCCGGAAGCGGGTCCCCCGAGGTGGTCGACGGCGCGGCACTCTGGCTGCGGATCGCGGCGATCGGCGCCCCCGGCCTGCTGCTCGCGGCGGCCGGCAACGGCTGGATGCGCGGCGTGCAGGACACCCGTCGGCCGCTCTGGTTCGTGCTCGGGCCGAACCTGCTCTCCGCGCTGCTCTGCCCGCTGCTGGTCTATCCGGCCGGGCTCGGCCTGGCAGGCTCGGCGATCGCCAACGCGATCGCGCAGACCATCTCCGGGCTGCTCTTCGCGGGCGCGCTGGTCGCCGAGCGGGTGCCGCTGGCGCCCCGGCCCCGGGTGATCGGGCGGCAGCTCGTGCTCAGCCGGGACCTGCTGATCCGGGGCGCCGCCTTCCAGGCCAGCTTCCTCTCCGCGACCACCGTGGCGGCCCGGTTCGGGGTGGCCGCCGTCGGCGCGCACCAGATCGCCCTGCAACTCTGGTTCTTCACCGCGCTGCTGCTCGACGCGCTGGCCATCGCCGCCCAGGCGCTGGTCGGGGCGGCGCTCGGGGCCGGCGACGCGACAAGCGCCCGGCTGCTGGCCCGGCGGGTCGCGGTCTTCGGCGGCTTCTGCGGGGTCGGCTTCGCGGTGCTCATCGGGGCCGGCGCCGGGGTCATCCCGGGCTGGTTCAGCACCGATCCGCAGGTACGCGACCAGGCGCTGCTCGCCTGGCCCTGGTTCGCCGCCATGCAACCGCTGGCCGGGGTCGTCTTCGCCCTCGACGGGGTGTTGATCGGTGCCGGGGACGTCCGGTACCTGCGCGATCTCACCGTACTCGGCGCGCTCGGCGGCTTCCTGCCGGCGATCTGGCTCACCTATGCTCTCGACCTCGGCCTCGGTGGCATCTGGGCCGGGTTGACCCTCTTCGTGGTGATCCGCCTGGTCGGCCTGCTGCTGCGGATGCGCTCCGGACGCTGGCTGGTGCTCGGTGCCACCCGCTGACGCCTCCCACGATCGAGGGTGAACAGGCCGGGCGGGTCGGGCCGGATACCCCCTAAGATCCCATACCCCCCAGAATGCTGACGTTGTCGGCGTGGATCGGGAGGTCGAGCGGTGCGGGCGTTGGGGTGTGCCGAGGATCTTGATGAGCTGTTGCGGGTGGTGCGGCGGCCGGGGTCGCTGGGGGAGGTCCTGCACTGGCTGGGGCGGCGGATCGGGGCAGAGGTTGCCTGGGTCGGTGGCACGGGCAGGGTCGAGGCGGCGACGGCCGGGTTCCGCCGTACGGTCCTCGACGCGCTGGACGAGCAGTTGCGGCGCCTGGCCATGGGTCGGTTGGCCGCGGTCACGGCGCAGGTCGGCGGGGCGCAGGTACACCTTGAGGCATTCGGGGAGCGCGAGCCACGCCCGGTCCTGGTGACGGTCAGCGCCGTGGAGTTGTCGCGTGCGGCGGCGGCGCTGGCGTCGCGGGCCGGGGGGCTGGTGGAGCTCCTGGGACGGGCGCTGGCCGCCGACGACACCTCACGCGGCTACGAGGAGAAGGCGCGGCAACTGCGGTTCGCGGTGCTGAGCGCGTTGATGGCCGGGGATGTGGCCCTCGCCAGGCGGATGACCGCCGGTGACGTACCCGCGCTGCTGGGTGACGAGCGGGTGCGGGTGTACGTCCTGCACTGCCTTCCCGCCGACCGTGACCGGCTCGCCCGCGCCTACCAGGACGTCTCCGGTTACCACGGCCCGGGCCTGATGGTGCACTGCCCGTCTTTCAAGGAGCACCTGATCTGCCCGGTCGCCGAGGACCCCGGTGCCGGCGGTCGCCTCCACCTGGATTCGGTGCTGCGGCGCCTGATCAGGGAGAACCCGTCGTACGCGCTCGGCGCCAGCAGGTTCCACCCGCTCGACGCCACAGCCGCGGCCTATGGCGAGGCCCTGCACGCCCTGGCCGTCGCGCGTAACTCCCCGGAGCGCGTGGCGGCCTACCGCGGCCAGCCCTCGCTGGTGCACCTGCTGCCCCGCCCGGCGGCGGTCGCGTGGGCACACGCGTACGTGGCGCCCCTGAACGCCGTCCCGAGGCTCACCCTGGACATCACGCGTCTGACCCTGACCTTCCCGCGCTCCGCGGTGGCGCGCCTGCTACAGATCGGCCGTAACACCGTCGCCGCGCACTGCCGGCGGGCGGAGGAGGCGCTGGGGCTCGACCTCGGTGACGTCCAGGCCCGCGCCACGCTCGACCTGGCGCTGTCGCTCAGCAGTCTCCCGAGCGGCCTCCAGCCCGATCCGGGAGACACCCGGCAGGCCGCGCCGAGCCTGGGGGAACTGCTCCGTACCCGGCCCGCGACGACGTGGGCGGAAACCTTCCTCCGTCCCCTGCGCGAGGCCGAACACCGCAGCCAGTACCGCACTGTGCGGTCCTGGATCGAGGCCAACACCGACGCCCAGCAGACCGCCGCGCGGCTGGGCCTGAGCCGGAACACCGTCCGGGCGCACCTGCGCGTCGCCGAGCGCTCGCTCAACCGCGACCTGCTGACGACCGGGTCGGGCATCAACGACCTCGTCCACGCCCTCCGTGCCGTGAGCGGGCACCGTGCACACCCCGACGAGGAATCTGCGCATCGTGCACGGTAGCTCCGGCAGAGTGCCGCGCCATAGTGTGCTCCCTGTCCGGATGAAGATCGAACAAAATCCAGAGAGGAAGCGGTCCTTGAGACACATGACGACGGTACGGGAGGGACTCGCGCGATCGTGGCGCGCGGTTGGTGGGGCCCTCGCTCTCGTGACCGCGGCGACCGTGGTACTCGCCGCGCCGACGCCGGCCATGGCCAACGAGGACTGGTTGTACGAATGCGCGTTCCAGAACGTGAGCTGCCAGACCGGCACCAAGGTCGATTCTGTGCCGAGCGACAAATGCGGGACGGCGGGCTCGGCGGGGCATCTGACGAGGGTCTGCGTCCTTTACCACGGTGACAAGGTCTACGTCAGGGACGGCCAGGCCGACGGGCACTCGGCGGTTGGGGTAGTCATCTCCTCCACGGGCAGTATCCGGACCCGATACTGTCGCAATCCCCATGGAAACGGCACCTGGGCCGAGTGCAACTTCGACTGGACCGAGGAGAGTTCCAAAGACGTCTACGGCGGCTACCGGGACAACAACTCCACCGTGCACAAAGAATTTGTCTTCGGGTTCGCCAACAACTGACCGTCGTCAGGGCGTCCCGGCAGCCGTTGGAACGGCCTCCGGGACGCCCTTCCCGTTCACCGGGTCACCCGTCGGTGACGACCGCTCGGGGGATCTGGCACGCTTGGCGGTCGTGAGCGTGGACGGTCTGATCGTGGTCGACAAGCCCGGCGGCATGACGTCGCATGACGTGGTCGCCCGAATCCGCCGGCTGGCCCGGACCCGTCGGGTCGGGCACGGCGGGACGCTGGACCCGATGGCCACCGGGGTGCTGGTGATCGGGGTCGGCCGGGCGACCCGGCTGCTGACGTACGTGATCGGTGCCGCCAAGAGCTACACCGCGACGATCCGGCTCGGCCAGTCGACGGTGACCGACGACGCCGAGGGCGAGGTGACGGCCGCGGCCGGCGCCGACGGGGTGACCGAGGACGCGATCCACGCCGGCCTGGCCGCGCTGACCGGCGAGATCGACCAGGTGCCGAGCGCGGTCAGCGCGATCAAGATCGACGGACAACGGGCCTACAAGCGGGTACGCGACGGCGAGGCGGTCGCCCTGGCCCCCCGTCGGGTGACCGTCTCCCGGCTCGACCCGCTCGCACTGCGCCGGTGCGCCGTCGACGGGCTGGCCGTGCTGGACGTGGACGTGGCGGTGGACTGCACCTCGGGGACGTACGTCCGGGCGCTGGCCCGGGACCTCGGTGCCGGGCTCGGGGTCGGCGGGCACCTGACCGCGCTGCGGCGTACCGCTGTCGGCGGCTTCACCCTCGCCGAGGCGCTGACCCTGCCGGCGCTGGAGGAACGCGCCCCGGAGGTGGTCAACCTGCCGCTCGACGCGGCGGCCCGACGGTTCTTCCCACAGCGGGAGGCGACCGTCGCGGAGGCGAAGGTCCTCTCCCACGGCGGCCCGCTGGACCCCACCGGGATCACCGGCCCGTACGCGGTCTTCGGGCCGGACGGCGACGTGATCGCTATCGTCAGCGAGCGGGGCGGGCGGGCCCGGGCGGAGATCGTGCTCGCGCCGGCCTGACCGGAGAGCAGCAGCGGCGCGCGGCGAGGATGCGGGAGAGGGATTCGGACATGCAGCGGTGGCGGGGGTACCACGGGGTGCCGGTCGGCTGGGGCCGCTCGGTGGTCACCATCGGCGTCTTCGACGGCATTCACAAGGGCCATCAGGCGACCATCGGGCACGCCGTGAAGCGGGCCAAGGACCTGGGCGTGCAGTCGGTGGTGGTCACCTTCGACCCGCACCCGGCCGAGGTGGTACGACCGGGTTCGCACCCGGCCGTGCTCACCGAGCCGGCCCGCAAGGCGGAGTTGATCGAGGCGCTCGGGGTGGACGTACTCTGCGTGGTGCCGTTCACCCCCGACTTCTCCCGGCTCTCGCCGGAGGCGTTCGTGCACGACGTACTGGTCGAGCAGTTGCACGCCGCGCTGGTGGTGGTGGGGGAGAACTTCCGGTTCGGCCACCGGGCGGCCGGTGACGTGGCCCTGCTGGAGCGGCTGGGCCGTACCTTCGGCTTCGGCGTCGAGGGGGCGCCGCTGGTCGCCGACGCCGACACGGTCTTCTCGTCCACCTACATCCGGGCCTGTGTCGCCGCCGGTGACGTGACCGCCGCGGCGGCGGCGCTGGGCCGGCCGCACCGGCTGGAGGGTGTGGTGGTCCGGGGCGACCAGCGGGGCCGGGAGATCGGCTTCCCGACCGCCAACCTGCTCTGCCACCGCTACGCGGCGGTGCCGGCGGACGGCATCTACGCGGCCTGGCTGATCCGCCGGGGCGGCCGGGCCGGACAGGGCGCCGAGCGGCTCCCCGCCGCCGTGTCGATTGGCACAAATCCGACATTCTCCGGGCGGGAGCGCCGGGTCGAGGCGTACGTGCTGGACTTCTCCGGCGATCTCTACGGGGAACGGCTCGCCCTGGACTTCGTGGCGTACCTGCGGGAGATGCGCAGCTACGACGGCATCGAGCCGCTGGTCGCGCAGATCAACGCCGACGTCGAGCGGACCCGTCAGGTGCTCGGCTGACGGGCCCGGTCCCGGTCGTCCCCGACCAGGGGAAAGCTTCCGGTCGACCCGACCCGCCCAGGTCGGGCGTGCCCTTGACTCGGCCGGACCGGAGCAGGCTGGTAACCTGACGGGGACGTCGGGTTACCGGCGTGGCCTCGCGTGCCTGCACGACGCCGCGGGTGCGAGGTCGTCCCGGCCGGTCCACCGACCGGCCCGGGCGGACACGACAATCCAGGAACAGGGAGACATGGCGCTCGACCAGGAAAGCAAGGCCAAGATCCGCCAGGAGTACGCGACCGTCGAGGGTGACACCGGGTCGCCCGAGGTACAGGTCGCGGTGCTGACCAAGCGGATCGCAGACCTCACCGAGCACCTCAAGGTGCACAAGCACGACCACCACAGCCGTCGTGGTCTGCTGCTGCTGGTGGGTCGCCGTCGGCGGCTGCTCAACTACATGCAGAAGAAGGACATCAGCCGCTACCGGTCGCTCATCGAGCGGCTCGGCCTGCGGCGGTGATCTGAGCGGGGGAGCGGCCGTCCCGATGCCGGCCCGGCGACACGATGTCGTCGACGGCACCGACGGGCAGCCGCTCCACCCGCCCACCTCGCCACACCCGTAACCAGGGGCCAGCGCGACCACCCGATGGGGAGCCGGTCGACGCACCGGTCCTCGGTAGTGGCCCCCGGGCCGGCCGGTACCCCCGGCGCCCCGGGCGCTTCGATCGAAGACCGGTTGTCAGGGCAGCTCCTCTGGCCACGGTCCCGCGCCGGTGTCCACCGGCGCGGAGGGCAGTCTCGCGGCCCCCGATCGAAGGAGTGCTACCGCACCATGACCGAAACGTCCAACCCCAACAGCACAGGCACGCTGGGCAGCCAGCACCGCACCGCCGTGATCGACAACGGGTCCTTCGGCACCCGTGAGATCACCTTCTCCACCGGGCGGCTGGCCCGGCAGGCCGCCGGCTCCGTCCTCGCCCAACTCGGCGAGACCGTGGTCCTCTCCGCGACCACCGCGAGCAAGCACCCGAAGGAGCAGTTCGACTTCTTCCCGCTCACCGTCGACGTCGAGGAGCGGATGTACGCGGCGGGCCGGATCCCCGGCTCGTTCTTCCGCCGCGAGGGGCGGCCCAGCGAGGACGCCATCCTCACCTGCCGGCTGATCGACCGGCCGCTGCGCCCGTCCTTCGTCAAGGGGCTGCGCAACGAGGTGCAGGTCGTCGAGACCGTGCTGGCGCTCGACCCGCAGCACCCGTACGACGTCGTGGCGATCAACGCCGCGTCGCTCTCCACCAAGCTCTCCGGCCTGCCGTTCTCCGGCCCGATCGGGGCGACCCGGATGGCGCACGTGGACGGCCAGTGGGTCGCCTTCCCGACCCACGAGGAGCTGGCCCGGGCCACCTTCGACATGGTGGTCGCCGGCCGTGCCCTGCCGGACGGCGACGTCGCGATCATGATGGTCGAGGCGGAGGCCACCGAGCACACCGTGGCGCTGGTCGCCGGTGGTGCCCCGGCACCGACCGAGGAGGTCGTGGCGAGCGGCCTGGAGGCCGCCAAGCCGGCCATCCGGGAGCTGTGCCGGGCGCAGAGCGAGCTGGCCGAGGTGGCCGCCAAGCCGGTCGCCGACTTCCCGGTCTTCCTCGACTACCAGGACGACGTCTACGAGGCGGTCTCCGGCGCGGCGCGCGGCGAGGTCGCCGAGGCGCTGAAGATCGCCGGCAAGGCGGACCGCGAAGAGGCCCTCGACCGGATCAAGGACCGGGTCGTCGAGCAGCTCGCCCCGACCTTCGAGGGTCGGGAGAAGGAGATCAGCGCGGCGTTCCGCTCGCTGAACAAGTCCGAGGTACGCGCCCGGGTGCTCCGCGAGCAGGTCCGGATGGACGGTCGGGGCGTACGCGACATCCGGCCGCTGACCGCCGAGATCGCGGTACTGCCCCGGGTGCACGGCTCGGCGCTCTTCGAGCGTGGCGAGACCCAGATCCTCGGCGTCACCACGCTGAACATGCTCCGGATGGAGCAGGCGCTGGACACCCTCTCCCCGGAGAAGACCAAGCGCTACATGCACAACTACAACTTCCCGCCGTACTCGACGGGTGAGACCGGCCGGGTGGGTGCGCCGAAGCGGCGCGAGATCGGGCACGGCGCGCTGGCCGAGCGGGCACTGATCCCGGTGCTGCCCAGCCGCGAGGAGTTCCCGTACGCGATCCGCCAGGTCTCCGAGGCGCTCGGCTCGAACGGCTCCACCTCGATGGGTTCGGTCTGCGCCTCCACGCTGGCGCTGCTGTCCGCCGGTGTGCCGCTGAAGGCGCCGGTCGCCGGCATCGCGATGGGCCTGATCTCCGACGAGGTCGACGGCAAGACGCAGTACGTCACGCTGACCGACATCCTCGGCGCCGAGGACGCCTTCGGCGACATGGACTTCAAGGTCGCCGGCACCAAGGAGTTCGTCACCGCCCTCCAGCTCGACACCAAGCTCGACGGCATCCCGTCCGACGTGCTGGCAGCGGCGCTCCAGCAGGCGTACGAGGCCCGGCAGGTCATCCTCGGCGTGATGCAGGACGCGATCGAGGGCCCGGCCACGATGTCGGACTACGCGCCCCGGGTGACCACGGTGAAGATCCCGGTCGACAAGATCGGCATGGTGATCGGGCCGAAGGGCCAGACCATCAACGCCATCCAGGACGAGACCGGTGCCGAGATCTCGATCGAGGACGACGGCACCATCTACGTCGGCGCGACCAACGGCCCGTCGGCCGAGGCCGCGGTCGAGCGGATCAACGCGATCGCGAACCCGACGCTGCCGAAGATCGGCGACAAGTTCCTCGGCACGGTGGTCAAGACCGCCGCGTTCGGCGCGTTCATCTCGCTGCTGCCCGGCCGGGACGGCCTGCTGCACATCTCCAAGGTGGGCGACGGCAAGCGGGTCGAGCGGGTCGAGGACTTCCTCAACGTCGGGGACAAGGTCGAGGTGTCGATCGCCGACATCGACGCCCGCGGCAAGATCTACCTGGACAAGGTGCGGCCCGAGGGCGAGGAGGCACCGGCCCAGGAGGCCGGCGGCGAGCGTCCGGCGAGCCGGGACCGGGGCGACCGTGGCCCGCGCGACCGCAGCGACCGGGACCGGGGCGACCGTGGCCCGAGCCGCGGCGACCGCGAAGGTGGCGAGGGTGGCGGCGAGGGCGGTGGCGGCGAGCCGCGCCGCCGGCGCAACCGGCACAGCTGATCGATCGCGCCGCGCTGGCCTGGGCCCGCACCTGACCAGGTGCCCCGGGCCGGCGCGGCGCGCACGGCAGCACCGCACCGAATCGGGTACGGCGTCCGCTGCCGGGGTTTCCGGGGCGGCGTCCGCCGTGCCGTCGGTGTACAGGTAGGAGCCAGGTCCCTTGAGTCGGGCGAAACGAGTGTCGGGTTCGGTTGTCGGGTTCGGTACCGGCGCTCACGCGGCCCGGGCGGTGACCCGGGTGGTGGACAGCGACCCGCTCGGCGGCACCGTACGCCGCACCGTGCTCCCCAGCGGGCTGCGGGTGCTCACCGAGGCGATCCCCACGATGCGGAGCGTCTCGTTCGGCATCTGGGTGGCGGTCGGCTCCCGGGACGAGACCGGGCCGCAGTCCGGTGTCTCGCACTTCCTGGAGCACCTGCTCTTCAAGGGCACCCGCAAGCGCAGCGCGCTGGACATCTCGGCGGCGATCGAGGCGGTGGGCGGCGAGACGAACGCCTTCACCACCAAGGAATACACCTGCTACTACGCCCGGGTGCTCGACCAGGACCTGCCGCTGGCCATCGACGTGATGTGCGACCTGGTCGCCGACTCGGTGCTGGCCGGCGCCGACGTGGAGACCGAGCGCGGGGTGATCCTCGAAGAGATCGCCATGCACGACGACGAACCCGGCGACGAGGTGCACGACCTGCTGGCCAGGGCGGTCTACGGGGACCATCCGCTGGGCCGGCTGATCTCCGGTACCGAGGAGACCATCTCCCCGATGTCCCGCCGGCAGATCCAGAGCTTCTACCGGCGCCGCTACACCGCCCCGTCGATCGTGATCGCCGCCGCCGGCAACCTCGAACACACCGAGGTGGTCAAGCTGGTCCGGCAGGCGCTGCACGGCACCGTACTGGACGGCGAGCCGGGCGCACCGGCCCCGCTGCGCCCGGCCGACACCCGGGTACGCACCAGCCGGCCCGGCAACGTGGTCGAGCACAAGGAGACCGAGCAGGCGCACGTGGTGCTCGGCTGTCCCGGCATCGGCCGGCTCGACGACCGGCGGTTCGCGCTCGGGGTACTCAACAACGTGCTCGGCGGCGGCATGTCCAGCCGGCTCTTCCAGGAGATCCGTGAACGGCGCGGCCTGGCCTACTCGGTCTACTCCTACGCCAGCCAGTACGCCGACACCGGCCTCTTCGCCGTCTACGCCGGCTGCGCCCCCGGCAAGGTCGACGAGGTGCTGGAGCTGGTCCGGGCCGAGCTGGCCGAGGTCGCCGCGCACGGCATCACCGACGCCGAGCTGGCCCGGGGCAAGGGCATGGCGAAGGGCTCCTACGTGCTCAACCTGGAGGACACCGGCTCCCGGATGAGCCGGCTGGCAAAGGGCGAGCTGCTCTTCGGCGACCTGCTGCCGGTCGACGTACTGCTGGCCCGGGTCGACGCGGTCAGCGCGGACGAGGTGAACACCCTCGCGGCCGACCTGCTGGCCCGGCCGATGTCGCTGGCCGTGGTGGGCCCGTTCGGCGCCGACGACTTCCCGTCCGTGGGATAGGTTGTGCCGCGTGAGCGACGTGCGTGAACCCCAGGTCGGAACGTCCGCCGAGTCGTCGGCCCGACCGGCCGGAGAGCCGCTGCGGGTCGGCGTGCTGGGCGCCCGCGGCCGGATGGGCGCCGAGGTGTGCCGGGCGGTGGACGGCGCCGACGACCTCGAACTGGTGGCGATGGTCGACGAGGGCGACTCGCTGGCCACTGTCTCCGGCGCGGGTGCCGAGGTGGTGGTCGACTTCACCAACCCGGACGCGGTGATGGACAACCTGCACTGGTGTCTCGAGCGGGGCATCAACGTGGTCGTCGGCACCAGCGGCTTCACCGGGCAGCGGTTCGACCGGGTGCGTGGCTGGCTGTCCGACAAGCCGGGGGTGGGCGTGGTGATCGCACCGAACTTCGGCATCGGGGCGGTGCTGATGATGCAGTTCGCGGCCCGCGCGGCCCGCTATTTCGAGTCGGTGGAGATCGTCGAGCAGCACCACCCGAAGAAGCTCGACGCGCCCAGCGGCACCGCCACGCACACCGCACGGCTGATCGCGCAGGCCCGGGCCGAGGCCGGTCGCGGCGCCGTCCCGGACGCCACCAAGGACGAGCTGCCGGGCGCGCGCGGCGCCGACATCGACGGGGTACGCGTACACGCGGTCCGGGCCGCCGGCCTGGTCGCACACCAGGAGGTGCTGTTCGGTACCGCCGGTGAGACGCTGACCATCCGGCACGACTCGTACGACCGGGCGTCGTTCATGCCCGGCGTGCTGCTGGCGGTGCGGTCGGTGCCGCAGCGCCCGGGGCTGACCGTCGGCATCGACGCGCTGCTGGACTGAGGTCGGCGCAGCCCCGGCCGCCGCCGGTGGCCCCGAGTCGCCCGACCGGGAAGACTCTCCCGCGCACACCGAACCTTTTCCACCTGAACCGCGCGGCGGGTGCGCCCCGACCTCCACCTGCGACCACGACGGACCGCAGGGGAGGTTGACAAAGACCCCTAGCGCTGCCGAGGCGTGATGACCAGCCCGGACGGCAGGCCGGCGATGGTGCTCTGCCCGGTGCGGTCGACGGTGACGTCGACCGGGGCATCGGCGATCCGGAGCCGGCGGGCCGTGACCGCGCCGAACGGCGTACCGGTGAGGGGTTGGAGGTGGACCTGGCCGGCCGGTACGTCGGGGTAGAGGCCGACCGCCGTCTGGAGCAGTACCACGGCAGCCGCCGCGGACCAGGCCTGGGGACGGCAGGCGGCCGGGTACGGCAGCGGCCGGGTCAGCATCGTCCGGTCGTCACCGCCGAACAGCTCGGGAAGCCGGTAGTCGAACGCCTCCGCCGCGCCGAGCAGGCCGTCGGCGAGCCGGGCCGCCGCGTCGGCGTGCCCCTGCGCGGCCAGCCCGCCGATCGCGATGGCGGTGTCGTGGGCCCAGATCGACCCGCAGTGGTAGGAGAGCGGGCTGAACCCGGCGTCCTTGGTCGACATCGTGCGCAGCCCGTAGCCGCCGGCCAGGGTGTCGTCGGCGAGTAGGTCGGCGACCCGGGCCGACTCGTCGGCGTCGAGCAGGCCGGTGCCGAGCAGGTGCCCGATGTTGCTGGTCAGCGAGTCGACGGGGCGCTTGTCCCGGTCCAGCGCCAGCGCGGGGTGGGCGCCGAGCGGCCCGTCCACCCAGAACCGGGCCCGGAACCGCTCGGCGAGCCCGGCCGCGTACGCCCGCCAGCGCTCGCCGCCCGGGCGGTCGAAGGCGTCGAGCAGCGCCGCGCCGTCCAGGGCGGCCCGGTGGGCGTAACCCTGCACCTCGGCGAGCGCGATGGGGGGCCGGGCGAGGCTGCCGTCCCGGAACCGCACCGAGTCGTGCGAGTCCTTCCAGCCCTGGTTGGCCAGACCCTGCCCGCTGAGGTCGAGGTATTCCACGAAGCCGTCGCCGTCCGGGTCGGCGTGCTCGGCCAGCCAGCGCAGCGCCGCCTCCAGGTGCGGCAGCAGCGGGACGATCTCCTCGTCGGGCAGGCCCCAGCGCCAGGCGTCGTGCAGCAGGCTCACCCAGAGCGGGGTGGCGTCGATGGTGCCGTAGTAGGCGGCGGGCAGTCGCAGTCCGTTGCCGACCGCGACGAACTCGTGCCGGCGCAACTCGTGCATGATCTTGCCGGGCTCCTCGCCGGACCGCTCGTCGACCCGGGTGCCCTGCCGCCGGGCCAGTACCCGCAGCGTGCTGGCGGCCAGCTCGGTGCCGAGTGGCAGCAGCATCCGGGCCGCCCACATGCTGTCCCGGCCGAACAGGGTGAGGAACCACGGCACGCCGGCGCCGAGGAAGACCTCGTGCGGCGTCTCGGCCTCGGCGAGTCGGAGCGCCCGCAGGTCGTCCAGGGAACGGTCGAGCAGCCGGGCCAGCCGGGGGTCGTCCGCCGACACCTCCGGCCGGGACCAGGCGGGCTCCCGGGGCGGGGTGACCACGACCGCCCGGGGGTCGTCCACCGCCAGGCGCCAGCGCAGCACGACCTGGCCGCGCGGCGGCAGCTCGATCGACCACCGGAGCCGGCCGGTCTCGGGCTCGACCTCGGCACCCTCGCCGCTGACCGTGACGGTGATCCCCTCGGCGGTCCAACCGAGCTGGCCGGGCTGGCCGGACTTGGCCTCCAGCGGAGTGGTCGGCAGACCCGACTTGACCGCCTCGACCGGGGCCAGGTCGCAGCCGAGGTCGAGGGTGGCGGTGGCGCGTACCGGGTCGGCGGCGGTGGAGACCACGTGGATCTCCTCGGTGAGGCCACGGGGGACGACCCGGCGGACCCGGTCGATCCGTACCGTCGGGTCGGGGCCGTCGTCGCCGAGCCAGCGGGCCAGCGAGACGAAGCGCGCCCCGTGCGGACCGTCCGGGCTGTTGCCGATCGCCTCCAGCTCACGGCCGTCGAGCCGGAACTCGGCCTGCCGCAGCACCCGGGCGTCGGCGTGGAAGACCCCCTGCACGCCGACGGGCCTGAGCTGCCCGTCCGGGTCGGTCAACGCGCTGGTCGGGGCCAGCACGACTCCGACGAGATCGTGTAACAGCGGTTGGAGGTGCTGGTCGGCCACGGGGAACTCCTGATCCGGGGTGGTACGCGGTGCCTTGACAGATCGTCGCGTGGGGTGCAAAGTGCGAAACATTCCAGCAACTTGAACGATCCAATACTGCCCTACTTCTTTTGGATCGTTCAAGAGGGGCGACGAGGGATTCTATGGCGGAAAAAGTGACGATCGCGACAGTTGCTCGCCGGGCGCGGGTCAGTCGGCAGACCGTCTCCAACGTGCTGAACGCCCCGCACATCGTCCGGGAGGAGACCCGGGAACGGGTGCGGGAGGCGATCAGCGCACTCGGCTACCGGGCCAACCAGGCCGCCCGGCAGATGCGTACCGGCCGGTCGCGGTTGATCGCGGTGCGGATCGAGCCGACCCGGGACGGGGTCAACGGCTCGGTGCTCGACCGCTTCCTGCACGGGCTGACCGAGGCGGCCGAGGCCGCCGGCTACCGGGTGATGCTCTACACCGCGCCGGACTCCCGGAGCGAGATCGGCGCGTACGACAGCCTGCTCGGCGCGTACGACCTGGACGCGTTCGTGCTCACCGGCACCGAGCACGACGACGCCCGGGCCGCGTGGCTGACCGAGCGGAACGTACCGTTCGTGACCTTCGGCCGGCCCTGGGACGACCCGGCGCAGACCCGCTCGCTTGGACGGGCCGCGGTGCCGTCCCCGCACCCCTGGGTCGACGTCAACGGGGCCGACGGAGTCGCGCAGGCGACCCGGCGACTGCTCGACACCGGCCACCGGCGGATCGGCTTCGTCGGCTGGCCCACCGGCTCCGGTGTCGGCGACGACCGGCGATCCGGCTGGGCGGACACCCTGCGGTCGGCCGGACTCGACCCGACCGGCCTGGACCGGGCCGCCCCGGACGGGTTCGCCCAGGGCGAGGCGGCGGCCCGGGACCTGCTCGCCGGCGCCGAGCCGCCGACCGCGATCGTCTGCGCCAGCGACTCCCTGGCGCTCGGCGCGCTCCAGGCCGTCCCGGGGCCGGGCGACTCGGCGGCCGGGTCGGACCACCGGTCACCGGTCGCCGTCACCGGCTTCGACGACACACCGGTGGCCCAGGCCATCGGGCTGACCAGCGTCAGCCAGCCGCTGGCCCAGGCCGCGGCCTGCTGCGTGGACCTGCTCGCCGACGTACTCGACGGGGGGCGGCGGGGCGGCCCGGTCGGCTCCCGCCGGTCCGACCCGGCGGCCGGCGGACCCGGGCAGGTGTTGCTGCGCCCCTCGCTGGTGGTGCGGCAGAGCGGCTGACCGCCCGCCCGCCGGCCGGACTCGCGGCCGGACAACAGCCACCCGGGCAGACCAGAGACCAGGACGTTTCCGACCACCCGTGACACCCCGAAATTCCACCAGGAGAGTGAGATGGCACGACGATTCCTTCGCCGGGCGACCGTGGCGGGCATCGCCGCCACGGCGCTGCTGACCTCTGCCGCCTGCGGCAGCGGCTTCGACGACGACGCCGAGAGCAGCCAGACCAGCGGCCCGGCCGCGTTGCAGATCCTGATCGGCTCGTCCGGCGAGGCCGAGACCAAGGCGGTGCAGGAGGCCGCCGCGAGCTGGGCCAGCGCCTCCGGAAACACCGCGACGGTCACCCCGGCCCAGGACCTCGTCCAGCAACTCGGCCAGGCGCTGGCCGGGGACGCCCCGCCGGACGTCTTCTACGTCGACGCCGGCCGGTTCGCCGACTACGCCAGCGTGGGCGCGCTCGAACCGTACGGGGACAAGCTCGCCGACGCCGGGGACTTCTACCCGAGCCTGCGTACCGCGTTCACCCGGGACGGCAAGCTCTACTGCGCCCCCAAGGACTTCTCCACGCTCGCCCTCCAGGTCAACACCGACCTGTGGACCAAGGCCGGACTGACCGACGCGGACATCCCGACCACCTGGGACCAGTTCACCGCGACCGCCCGCAAGCTCAAGGCGAAGGGCGTCACCCCGCTGGCCATCGGCGACACCCGGGACCGGATCGGCGCCTTCATGAGGCAGAACGGCGGCTGGATCACCAGCCCGGACGGCAAGCAGGCCACCGCCGACACGCCGGAGAACCTGCAAGCCCTCCAGTACGTCAAGAGCCTGCTCACCGAGGGCCTGGCCCGCTACCCGAAGCAGCTCGACGCGGGCTGGGCCGGTGAGGCGTTCGGCAAGGGCTCGGCGGCGATGACGATCGAGGGCAACTGGATCAAGGGCGCCCTACAGAACGACTTCCCGAACGTGAAGTACACCGTGCACCCGTTGCCGGCCGGGCCGAAGGGCCAGGGGACGCTCTCCTTCACCACCTGCTGGGGGATCGCGGCGAAGAGCAAGTTCAAGGACCAGGCGATCAAGTTCGTCGAGGCGATGGTCTCGGTGGAGCAGCAGATGAGCTTCGCCAAGGGGTTCGGCGTGATGCCGTCCCGGCAGGCCGCCCGGGACCAGTACACCCAGGCGTTCCCGGCCGACAAGGCGTTCGTCGACGGCGCCGAGTACGCCCAGGGTCCGGTGAACGCACCGAAGATGGACAGCGTGCTGGCCGACTTCGACACCGGCCTCCAGGGGCTGGACCGGGGTGACCCGAAGGCGCTGCTGGAGCGGGTACAGAAGAACACCCAGGCCGCGCTCGCCGGCTGAGTCGGACCGCTGGCCCCGGCTCCGGTCTTCCCCCGTACCGGACCGGGGCCAGCCCCGCCGGCCCCATTCGGCTCACCCCACCCCAGCGATCGAAGGAAGGACCATGGCGACCGACGTACTTGCCGGACCGGACGACCCGCGGCGGGCCGCGCCCGCCGAGCCACCCCGGCGTACCCGACGACGGGGCGGGACCCGGAGCGGCGAGACGGCCGCCGGCTGGCTCTTCGTCGCGCCGGTGATAGTGATCCTCGGGCTGTTCATGCTGCTGCCGATCCTGATGGCGCTCTGGGTGAGCCTGACCGACTGGAACGGCCAGGGCAGCCCGTTCACCTCCCGGGTGCCGCTGGTCGGGCTGGACAACTACACCGACCTGTTCACCCGGGACGGGCTGGCCCGGCAGAACTTCATGACCTCGATCCGGAACAACCTCTACTACGTCGGGATCGTGGTGCCGGTGCAGACCGCGCTGGCGCTCTTCCTCGCGCTGGTGGTGAACAACCGGATGCTGCGCGGGCGGGGATTCTTCCGGGCCGCGTTCTATTTCCCGTCGGTCACCAGCTCGGTGGCGATCAGCGTGGTCTTCCTCTTCATCTTCGCCAACGCGGGGGCGGTCAACCGGCTGCTGGCGCTCTTCGGCATCGACGGGCCGCAGTGGTTCGCGGACAGCCGGGGCGTACTGCACCTGCTGCTCGGCGCGCTCGGGATGGACGAGCCACCGAGGGCGCTGACCTCGGGCGGACCCTTCGGGCTGGCCTGGTGGGACTGGCTCTCCGGGCCGAGCGTGGCGATGTGCTCGATCATCATACTGGTCGTCTGGACCACCTCCGGCACCTTCATGCTGATGTTCCTGGCCGCCTTGCAGCAGGTGCCGGAGACGCTGGAGGAGGCCGGCAAGCTGGACGGGGCGACCCGCTGGCAGCGGCTGCGCTTCATCACCCTGCCGTCGTTGCGGCCGACCATGTTCCTGGTGCTGGCGCTCGGCGTGATCGGTAGCTGGCAGGTCTTCGACCAGATCTACGTGATGAGCCAGGGCGATCCGGCGAAGACCACGCTGACCCCGGCGTACCTCTCCTACCGGACCGCGTTCCGGGACTTCGAGTACGGCTCAGGTGCGGCGATCTCGTTCGTGCTCTTCCTGATCATCATCCTGCTGACCCTCGGCCAGCGCTGGCTGCTGCGGGAACGTGACTCCGGTCGACGACTCCGCCGCCGCGCCGACCGGAGTGGCGCCGAGACCGGACGGAGGTCCTGACGATGGCCGTACTCACCCAGCCCGGCTCGGGACCGATGATCCACCTGCCCGGCGAGGACGACCCGCAGCCGCCGAGGCGGCGCCGCCGGCGGGGTGGCCACCCGGCCGCCGCCTTCGCCGGGTACGCGGTGCTGGTCTTCTTCGCGCTGGTCTTCCTCTATCCGTTCGTCATCCAGCTCGGCAACGCCTTCAAGACCGAGCCGGACGCGGCGGCGAACCCGCTCTCCCCGATCCCGTCGGTGCTCGACCTGAACAGCGTGCAACGGATCTTCGACGGGACCGACTTCCCGCTCTGGCTCGGCAACTCCACCCTGGTCACCATCATCGTCACGCTCGGCCGGGTCTTCTTCGCCTCGCTGGCCGGCTACGCCCTGGCCCGGCTGAAGTTCTCCGGCCGGCGCGTCGTCTTCGGCGCGGTAGTGGCGATGATGGCGGTACCGCCGGTGGTGCTGCTGATCCCGAAGTTCCTGGTACTCAACCAGCTCGGCCTCTACAACAGCTACGCGGCGCTGATCGTGCCGGTACTGGTCGACGCGACCGGGGTCTTCGTGATGAAGCAGTTCTTCGAGTCGATCCCGGTCAGCGTCGAGGAGGCCGCCCGGATCGACGGGGTCAACGCGTTCCGGATGTTCTGGTCGGTGGTGCTGCCGATGGCCCGGCCGGCACTGATCACCGTGACCATCATGTCCTTCCAGGGCTCCTGGAACGAACTGCCGCACACCCTGGTCGCGGTGCAGGATCCCGCCCTGTTCACCCTGCCGCGCGGGCTGGCCGACCTGGTCAGCGGCTCGCTGGGCAAGGGCAGTCAGTACCCGCTCAAGCTCGGGGCGGCGCTGCTGGCCACCATCCCGGTGGCGATCATCTTCGTGGTCTTCCAGCGCTACTTCGTCCGGGGCGCCAACGAGGGGGCCGAGAAGGGCTGAGGCTCAACCCTGCCCGGGCTCGGCGCCAGCCGCCGGCTCAGGCTCGGCTCCGGCCGTCGGCACCGGCTCAAGCTCCGGCGGCCGGCTCGGGGTCGGGCTCGGGCTCGGCGGCGATCGAGACGTGCAGCCGGAGCTGCGGGACGAGCATGTCGTCAACGTCCAGCGCCCGGGCCGCCCCATCCGGCTCCCAGCCGGCGCCGCCGAGGAACTTCCGGGTCGCGGCGTCGCCGTCGAAGGCCCAGGCCACCGCCGTGTCGAAGCCGTCGGTACGCCACAGGTCGACGCTGGCGGCGAGCAGCCGGCTGCCGTGCCCGCGCCGGCCCCACCTCGGCTCGACCAGCAGGTCCGTCACCGCGACGACGCCGGCACCGAGCGCCTCGGCCGGTTCCTCCGGAGCCAGCGCCTGCTCGTCGGGGGGGCCGGAAGCGGCAAATCCCACCAGATACGATTGTTCGGCCTGCTCGACGGCAACCAGGACGCGGTGCCGTTCGGACGGGGGCGCCTCGACCGCCGTACTCCACCGGCGACCGAGCCACTCCTCGTCCAGGTTGTCGAGCACGTGCTTGGGCAGCATCCTGCGGTAGGCGACCCGCCAGGTCGCGAGCTGGATGCGTGCGATCTCGCCGGCGTCTGACGGACGCGCCGGGCGAACGTACCCGAGAGCCATGAGTGGGAAGCCTACGCAGGGCAAGGGGGGCGGTAATGGCGCAGGGTGCCGGTTGGCGTACCCGGTACCAGGTGCTGTTCGTGATCGCGCTGGCCGTACTGGTCGCCGGGTTCCTCTCGGTGGCGGCGGCCCGGCACGGCTTCTTCGACCTCCGGGTCTACTACGGGGCGCTGCACCACTGGGTACGCGCCGACGGCGAGATCTACGACTGGCTCAAGCCGGACAGCAAGTACGGCTTCACCTATCCGCCCTTCGCGGCGCTGGTGATGCTGCCGCTGGCGTACCTGAGCTGGCCGGTGGCCATGGTGATCAGCGTCATCCTGACCGTGCTGACCAGCGCGGTGCTGATCTGGTGGCTGGTCGACCCGATCGCCCGCCGGACGGGCTGGACCCGGTGGTTCGCCCTGGCCGTCGCGCTCTGCCTGGCGGCGGCTTTCGAGCCGATGCGCGAGACGGTCAACTTCGGCCAGGTGAACATGCTGCTGCTCTTCCTGGTCGGTGCCGACCTGCTCTGGCTGGTCGCCCCGGTGACCCCGTTCGGGCGCCGGCTGCCGCAGCGCTACCGCCGCTTCGCCGGGATCGGTGTCGGGCTGGCCACCGCGATCAAGCTGACCCCGGGCATCTTCATCGTCTATCTGCTGGTCACCGGGCGCTGGCGGGCGGCGCTGGTGGCCAGTGGCACCGCGACCGCGGTCACCCTGCTGGCCGCCGGGATCGCCCCGGACGCGTCCCGGGAGTTCTGGACCACCGCGCTGTGGGACACCGACCGGGTCGGGTCGCTGTCGTTCATCTCGAACCAGTCGTGGCAGGGCGTGGTCGCCCGGCTCGATCCGGACCATCCGAGCACGCTGCTCTGGCTGGTGCTGGTGGCGGCGACGGTGGGGGTCTGGATCTGGCGGGTCCGGGCGACGGCGGCGGTCGGCGACGAGGCGACCGGGCTGGCGCTGACCGGTGTGGTGATGAGCCTGGTCAGCCCGGTGACCTGGGTACACCACCTGGTCTGGCTGATCCCCGCGCTGATCCTGCTGGTCGACAACGCGTACGCCGCTCCGGCCGGCAGCCGGCGGCGGCGCTGGCTGCTGGGGTTCGCGGTCTTCGCGTACCTGGTGCTGATCAGTCGACTGGTCTGGATCTGGGAACGCCGCTTCGACGGCCTGCTCGGCTTCCTGGGCAGCAACGCCTATGTCTGGATCGGGGTCGCGCTGCTGTTCGTGCTACCGGTCCGGGGCCCCGGCCAGCTCGCCGAGTCGGGCGGCGTAGCGGAGTTCGACCAGCCCAAGCGCCGGCCGTCCCCCCGACCGTTGCAGTTCGTAGGTCGACCGCTCACCATCCGCGACTAGTCCGGCCCGTTCGTAGAACCGGCGGGCCCGGAGGTTGTCGGCGAGTACCCAGAGCCGCAGCTCGGTCCAGCCGAGAGAGGTCAGTTCGGCGACCGAGGCGGCCAGCAGTCGCCGCCCCACCCCGGTGCTCCACTGTTCGGGCCGGACGTAGAGGCCGAGGATCTCGGCGTACCGGTGGTCGAGGCGGTCCGGGTCCTGGTCGATCCGGTACGGCCCGACGGTGCAGAAGCCGAGCACGGTCTCGTCGTCGCCGCGGGCCACCAGGGTCCGGAACGGGTGGTCGGGCTCGGCGGTGCCGAGGTCCCGCCGGCGCTGTGCCCAGGCGGCGACGTTCAGCCGTTCCAGCACCTCGGCCGGCATGATCTCGGCGTACCCCGCCTGCCAGCCCCGGACGTGCACCTCGGCGATGGCCAGGGCGTCGTCGGGGACCTCGGGGTCGATGGCTCGCATCACGATGGTTTTATCCCGTTTCGCTGGTCAGGTCCAGGTCCCGCGTGTCGTGTCGGACCCGTCGGCTAGGGTCCGGGGCGATGGCCGTACCTGAATCGTTGTCGCTGTCCCAGGCCCGCCGGGTCGCGCTGGCCGCCCAGGGCTTCGCCGACCCCGCACCCGGCGCCGTGCCGACCCGTCGACACCTGCGCCGGGTGCTCGACCGGCTCGGCCTGCTCCAGATGGACTCGGTCAACGTCCTGCAACGGGCGCACTACCTGCCGCTCTACAGCCGGCTCGGGCCCTATCCGGCCGAGCTGCTCGACCGGGCCGCCTACCGGCGCCCCCGGGACGTCTTCGAATACTGGGGGCACGAGGCGTCGTTGGTCCGGGTCGACCTGCAACCGGCGCTGCGCTGGCGAATGGCCGCCGCGCAGACCGACGCCTGGGGCGGGATGCGCCGGATCGCCGTCGAGCAGCCGGCGCTGGTCGCCCGGGTCCTCGACGAGGTACGCGACAGCGGCCCGATGACCGCCGCCGAGATCGAGCACGACGCGCCCCGGGAGACCGGCAACTGGGGCTGGAACTGGTCGGCCGTCAAACGGGCCTGCGAGTACCTCTTCTGGGCCGGTGAGCTGACCGCCGCCTCCCGGAACAGCTCCTTCGCCCGGGTCTACGACATACCGGAGCGGGTGCTGCCGCCCGACGTACTGGCCACGCCGACCCCGGAGCCGGCGGAGGCATACCGCACGCTGGTCGAGATCGCCGCCCGGGCGCTCGGGGTGGCGGCCGAGCCGGAGCTGCGGGACTACTTCCGGCTGCCGGTCGCCGCCGCCCGCACCGCCCTCGCCGAGCTGGTCGAGGCGGGCGAGCTGCGCCCGGTCACGGTGCAGGGCTGGCGGCTGCCCGGCTATCTGCACCGGGACGCCCGGCTGCCCCGGTGGATCCGGGCCAGCACCCTGGTCAGCCCCTTCGACCCGCTGATCTGGGAACGGTCCCGCACCGAACGCCTCTTCGGGTTCAGCTACCGGATCGAGATCTACGTGCCGGCGCCGCAGCGGGTGCACGGCTACTACGTGCTGCCGTTCCTGCTCGGCGACCGGTTCGTCGCCCGGGTCGACCTGAAGGCCGACCGCAAGGCCGGCACGCTGCTGGTGCCGGCGGCCTGGGCCGAGCCCGGCACCGACCCGGTCGAGACCGCCCAGGCACTCGCCGCCGAGCTGCACCGGCTGGCCGGCTGGCTCGGCCTGGGCGCGGTGGCGGCCCCCGCCGGGGGAGACCTCGCCGGGCCGCTCGCCACCGCACTCGCCGGCATGCTCGCGGTACGGTGAGACGAGCCGGCCGGCGACCGTCGGGCCGGCGGGCGACGCGTCGCGAGCGGTGGCGAGCGACGGCGGGGCCATGGCGGACGCGATCGGCGACGGGTGGGGCGGAATGACGAGCGTTGACGAGAACCGATCCGGCGGACCCGGCCCGACACCGGCCAACGCCTATCCGGGCTATCCGGTGCCGCCCTACCAGGCTCCCGAGCCCGACCGGCTCACCCGGTTCGTCAACCGGATCCAGGCCCGGGCACCGCGCTGGCTCGCCCCGGTGGCGGCGTTGGGCTGCCTGGCCGGCGCGGTCGGCTACACCCTGCTGACCGATCCGACCCGCAGCGCGCCCGACGCGGCACCGTCCTGCATCCTCAAGCTCACCACCGGGCTGGACTGCCCGGGCTGCGGCGGCACCCGCGCGTTCTGGTACCTCCTGCACGGCGACCTGCCGGCGGCGGCCCGGCACCACCTGCTCTTCGTCTTCGCCGTGCCGTTCCTGCTCTACCTCTACGTCGCCTGGGCCGGGCGGCAGGTCTTCGGCTGGCGACTGCCGCAGTTGGAGATCACCCCGAAGATGATCGGCATCTTCCTCGCCGCCTGGGGAGTCTTCTCGGTGCTGCGTAACCTGCCGTGGGCACCCTTCGACCTGTTCTACGTCTGAGGCCCGGTCCTAGGATGTTGCGGTACGGCCGCGACGGCCGCCGCCGGTCAGAGTCCGTCCGGCTACGTCTGCGGGGTCTGGCCCGGGGAGCCGATCCGGTGCAGTGTGCCGTCCGGGTCGACGAAGGTGAACTCGCGCAGGCCGTAGGGGGTGTCCTGCACCTCGCCCAGTCGGCCCTCGACGCCTGATCCCGCCCAGGCGACGTGCAGGGCGTCCGCGTCCGAGACGTAGAGATAGACCGTCGACGCCGTCCGGCCGGGATCGTGCTCGGCCCACTCGGTGACGTGCAGGGACACGCGACCGCGCTCGACGAAGCCGTATCCCTCCGCGCCGGCCACACTGAAGCCCAGCCGTTGGTAGCGGTCGAGCGCGGCACCCAGGTCGCGTACGGGCACCACCGGGGCGACCCGGTCGAAGGTGACTTCCTCGGCCATCCGGTCCTCCACGTCGTCGAGTCGCCATCGTGGGTCGACGGGTGCGACGTCTGGGACCGTACCTCGGCCAGCCGACATGTTCGCTAACCCGCACGCGTCCCGCGGCCCCCGACCTTCCGGACCGGACGCGCCCGGTTCAGGGCATCCGGCTCTGCCGAGGTTACCGGGCAGTTGTCGGGGTGCTCGGTGGCTCCAGCAGGCCGGCACGTTGGGCGAGCATGGCGGCCTGGACCCGGTTCTCACAGCCGAGCTTGGCGAACACCCGGTACACGTGGGTCTTGACGGTTCCTTCGGAGACGAACAGGTGCTGACCGATCTCGGCGTTGGAGAGTCCCTGGGCCAGCAGGATCAGGACGTCGCGTTCCCGGCCGCTGAGCATGCTGACCTTGGCGAGGTCCTCCTCGGGTCGAACGGTCACGGTGGGCAGCCGGTTGAGAACCTGCCGGGTGATCTTCGGCGAGAGGTAGGCGTTGCCCGCCGCGGCGGCGCGGATCGCGTAGGCGAGTTCGTCGGCCGCCGATTCCTTGATCAGGAAACCGGCCGCCCCGGCGGCGAGGGCCTGCGCGACGTAGTCGTCCTGGCCGAAGGTGGTCAGCACCACGGTCTGGACCGCAGGGACAAGGCGACGAATCTCCCGCAGTGCCGCCAGGCCGTCGAGGACCGGCATCTGGATGTCCAGCAACGCGACGTCCGGCCGGTGCCGTACGGCCAGGTCGACCGCGGCCCGTCCGTCGGCGGCCTGCGCGATCAGGTCGATGTCGGCCTCCGGATGCAGGATCGCGTTGATCGCGGTACGGATCAGGGAGTCGTCGTCGGCCAGCAGGACCCGCAGGGGATCGGTCATGGCGTCGTCCTTCGCTGGCGTCGTGGGGTCATGGCCGCCGCTCGTGAATTTCCTGTTTGTCGATCAGGATGCCGTCGCGGAAGCAGAACCGGTAGATGTCGCGGCCGGCACCGGGGTCGGGCCCCACCTGGTCCAGGATCGACGCCGGGTAGTCGACGCAGGTGGCGTCGGGCACCGGTCGGCCGCCGGTGACACCGGTGACCGCGGCGTCGGCGTCGGGCAGCAGGGCGCGTACCTCGTCTTCCGGCTGGCCGATGTGGATGGCGTCGTAGGTGTTCCGGTCCACCACGACGAAGGCCATCATCAGCCAGACCCCGGCCAGGCACAGCGCCAGGAAGCCGGCGATGGACAGCGTGGTGGCCGCGAGGACGAGCCGGGAGCGGCGGCGGTCACGGTCCATCAGGGCCGCGAAGTCAGCCTGGGCCTCGGTGGCCGGCGGTGGGCGATGCTCCGGTGGGCGATGCTCGGCGGTGGACGTGGCGTGTTCGTCGCCCGAACAGGGCAGTGTTGCGGCCAGCCGGAAGCCTCCGTCGGGTGTCGGGCCGTGGTAGAGCACGCCGTTGGCGATCCGGACGCGTTCGGTCAACCCCAGCAGCCCCTGCCCGGACGTGGACCGCACGATGCGTTGCCCGGCGGTGTTGGTCACGCCGGCGACCAACGCGTCCGGTTCGAACCGCAGCAGCAGCACGACCGCGCCGCCGTGGGCGTGCCGCAGCGCGTTGGTCAGGCCCTCCTGAATCACCCGGTACGCCGCGTGTTCGGTCAGCGCCGCCAGCGGCCGTGGCTCCCCCTCCCGGACGACCTCCACCTGGGCGCCGGAGGCACGCGCCTGCTCGGCCAGTTCGTCCAAGCCGGACAGCGGCCGCACCGAGGACTGGCCGTCACCCTCACCGAGAATGCCGAGGATCTGACGCAGCTCGGTCATCGCCGCCGAGGACGTCTGCCGCACCAGGTCGGCGGCCTCGGACCGCCGATCCTCGTCGGCAGTACGCACCATCCCGGCGTACAGGGAGATCAGGGTCAGCTTGTGCCCCAGCGAATCATGCAGGTCCCGCGCGATGCGGGCCCGCTCTCGCGTCTGTGCCTGCCGGGCAACCTCACCCTGCTGACTGTGCAGTTGCACATTGCGTTGGTGCATTGCCGCCAGCAGCGTCCGCCGCCGCCGAACCAGCCTCGCCACGCCGGCCGGTAGCACCGCCAGCAACGCGAACATCGCCGAGAGCACGACGGCCATCTCCACGCTCAGCGGTTCTTCCCAGACGATCGACGCCACGTAGCAGGCCCACGCCACGGCCAGCGCGGCGGTGACCTGCCACCACCGGGCGACGCGGTAACTGAGCGACGCGCTCAACAGCACCAGCAGGAGACTGTTCTGCCCACCGGTGCCCAGGCCGACCAGCGCCGCGGTGAGGTACGCCACCAGCGGGTACGTCAGCCGCAGCGCGATCAGGATCGGCGTGGAGAGCCCGACCAGCCACGGCGCCCACGGATACCAGCCGGCGACGGCCGCCGCGACCACCGCCACGATGGTCACCAGCACCACCAGGCAGATCTCGTGGACCAGACGCCACGCCCCCGCCCGGCGGGCCTGGTCACGCCATCGGGCCGCCCACCTGACCGTCACCACTGGACCCGCCGACCGCCGTCCCGCACTGCCGCAGCGGCGGCAAGGCGGGAAATCTGCCTGAGACCGGCCGTGATCATCGGAGTAGTCCTCACTCTTCAGTGCCATCGCGGGCGATTCGGCTGACCGCTTCGTGCGCCTCCAGCAGCCCAGCACCGGTCCGCTTCCGGTAGATCTTGACCGATGCTATCCAGCCATCCCTGTCGAGGGTGTCCATCACCTCCGCGTGCAGCGCCACCCGCCCCGCCACGCCACGATCTGTCATCCTCAACGCCCGGCGACGCAGATACTGCGCGACGATGAGCATCACGCCTCCGACCACACCGATGACGAGGGCAGTTATCACTGTCATGCCCGACAGTGTGGTTGCGGCCGGGCCAGGTGCGCGTCCGGCGGACGACGGAATCGCGCCGAGGATGCCGTCACACTTTCGTTGACACGTACCCGCACGCGATGCCGCCCGGGTAGCGAACACCCGGGCGGCATGAATCGCGCGAGACGACTTCCACGAGCCGTCGGTGTCACTCGGGAATCGTGATGGCGCTCTTCTCCGCAAGTGCACCGTTGACGAAACAGAACCGCCACAGATCCGGACCGCTGTCCTCGATCGGCTTGATCGTGTAGTAGATGCACGAGGCATCGGCCGGCATGCCGTGCCTGCCAGGATCGCCGCGGTAGAGATCCTTGTCGTTCATGCTGCTCAGCGGCTCGGGCAGTGCGGCACGCACGTCCGCCTCCGGCGTACCCTCCTTTTGCGCGTCGAACTGTTCCCGGGTTACGCCGGCCCCGAGTATCTCCTTACCCAGGGCGAACGTCTGGTAGCCCGCCCATCCGAGGCCACCGCACAGGACGACGACCAGTACGGCGACTACGATTCCAACTTTTCGCATGACACTTCCTTCGTCGTGATGGGAGGTGTTCAGCTTCCCGGTAATCGACGGGTGAGTCGTCAGTGGTCCGTTGGATCGTGGAGTTCACGCGGTACGACGATAGTCAGCGCCAAGGTTCATGCTCACGACAGATGATCCGTGCGGTGTGTAACGAGAGGCTGTCCGGCATGACGACGACGCTTCCCGACGCGCAGACCCCCACCCCGACTGTCGCACCGATTCCCTATCACCGGCTCGCCCGCACCGACCGGCACCGCTGGTGGCGGCCCATTCTCGGCACCTTGCTGATCTTGGCTGGGCTGCCGGTGATGCTGGTGGGCGGGTTCGGGGCGGCAAGCGCGGTCGTGTCGATCCTGGACGGACCGGAGGACTTTCTGGCCGGCGGCCCAGAAGCCGAACTGGCGGTCGCCATGGTCTCGCTCGGCCTGCTGATTCCGCTGACATTGATCGCCGCCTGGTGGGTACAGCGTCGCCCAGCCGGCACGGTGTCATCGGTGGCAGGCCGGTTGCGCTGGCGCTGGCTGGCGATGTGCCTCCTGCTCGCCGTACCGGCGCTGGGGCTGAATCTCGGGGTGTTGAGCCTCCTGCCCGGCGACAGCCCGGAGAGCAACTCGGTGGGCTGGGAGCGACTCGCGCTCGGCCTGGCCGTGGTGGTGCTGCTGGTGCCGCTACAGGCGGCCGGCGAGGAGTATCTGTTCCGTGGATGGCTGATCCAGGCGTTCGGGTCCTGGATCCGGTCGCCCTGGCCAGGGATCGTGGTGTCGGCGGTGTTGTTCGGACTGGCACACGGCTACGGCACCATCTGGGGCATGACCAGCCTGATCTTCCTCGGCGTGGTGACGGCGGTGGTGACGATCCGGACCGGCGGGCTGGAGGCCGCGATCGCGCTACATGTGGTCAACAACGTGGCCGCGATCGGGCTGGCGGTCATCACGGGCACGCTGGAGGCACAGCAGACGGCGACCGACGTGCACGCGCTCACCGCGGTCGTCGACATGTCCATGGTGGCGTTGTACGGAGGTGCGGTGCTGTGGCTGGCCCGCCGCCGCCGCGTCCAGAACGGCTCCGGCGACGATGCGGTCAGGACCGACACCGTGATCGACATCGCCGCCATTCCGCTGTGGCTCCTCGGCGCCTACCTCGCGGTGGTCACGGTCACGCCGGTCATGTCCCCGCTACCGTGCTGCACGGCTTAGGGGCTGTCTCGCGGATCTCTGGCGGGCCGGCCACCGCACCCGTACGCCCGCTAACCGATCTTGTACGCCCGGATCACCGTCTGGGTCACCGTGTTCCCGGCGGTGTCGGTGGCGCTGGCCCGCAGCGAGACGTACCCCGGCTCGGCCGGATGCCGCAGCACCGCCTGCCCCGCCGTCACCTCCGCCGGAGCCCAACTGACCCCGTCGTCGTACGACACCTCCACCACCAGGTTCTCGTTGGCGCCGGCTCCCGACTCCGGCTGGGCCGTGACGGTCACCGGGACGGTGCCGGTCTGCCCGGCCGGGGTGCTGTTGTCGTTGTCCACCCGGGGCGAGAAGCGCACCGTGGAGATCGGCAGCCGGGCCGGCGTCTCCCCGTCGACGTGCTCGGAGCGGAAGGTCCAGGTCACGCCGACCCGGGTGGAGAGCGTCGCCGGCCCGCCCCGTTCCGCCGTCATGGTCAGCCGGTAGTCGCCGGCCTCGGGCGGCAGTTCGGTCGTCCCGTTCACACCGTCGAGTTCGGCCAGTACCTTGCCGTCGCGCTCCAGGGTGATCCGGCCGGTGGCGATCGACGAGAAGCCGGCCCGGCCGACGCCGTCGCCGTACAGCGGGGCCTGGACGGTGAGGGTGTCGCCGAGCCGGGTCACCCACTGGTGCTCGTACGGGGGTGCCGCCACCGTCGGCCCGAAGACCCCGCGACTCCACTGCTCCTGGTACGACTGCCCGGGCCGGTACGTCATCGGTGGCGCCACCAGGCTGGTCAGGTACGCCTGCTCGTCCCCGGAGCCGGTCGTCTCGTCGACCGAACGGAACCACTGCGCCCGGCCGTCGGTGTTGTAGTACTCGGTCCGGGTCGACGGCAGCGGGAACGTCATCGCGTGCGCGAACCCGCCCATCACCGACTCCGGCAGTACCGCCCAGGCGAGTTTCCGGCCGCTGCTGCCGGAGGACTCGTGACCGTGGTCGGCCCGGACCGTCGCCAGGTCGGCGGCGGTCACCTGTCGGCTGAAGCCGCTGCCCATCCGCCCCTCGCCGAGCCAGCACAGCAGGTACGCGTATGACTGGTCCGCCGGGTCGGCCGGGGCGAAGGTGGCGGTGGTCCGGGAGACGAACCCGGCGGTCGCCTGGTCCGGGCCGACCCGACCGGTACGCAGCCGCTCGAAGGTGCCGCCGAGGGTGCCGACCTCGACGGTACGGCCGGCGGCCAGCACGCTGGTGGCCAGTTCGGCGAAGACCTGTCGGGCGCCGCTGTTCGGCACGGTCACCGAGAGCGGTCGACCGAGCCGGGCGTCGAGGACCACGCTCCGGTCGCCGCTGACGTCGAGTTCGGGTTGGGCGAGCACGCTGGTCAGATAGGTGCCGTCCAGCGGGCTGGTGATCGCGGTGAGTGCCGAGTAGCGCCCCTTCGGCACCCGGAGGGTGGCCGTGCCGTCGTCGGTGACCGGCATCGAGATCGAGTGTGCGTTGTCCAACCCGGCCAGCATCGTCAGGTAGCCGGTGGTCGGCTCGCCGGCCTGGCCGAGGTGCGACACCTTGACGTCGTAGCTCTCCACCTCACGGTCGACCGCCAGCGGGGTGGGCACACTGCCGCCACCGGCGACCGTCGCGGTGAGATGCCCGGTGAGCTGCCCCAGCGGGCCACCGCTGCCGGCCGTGTCGGCGGTGACGGTCGCCTCGGCGGTGCCGCCGGCCGGCACGGTGACGCTGGTCGGCGTTACCGCGAACATCCCGGTCGGCACGGCGGTGCCGTCCGGCGCGACGGCCCGTACCCCGAGGTGCAGCGTCACCGCCGCGCCGCCCGCGTTGTGGTAGCTGACCGTACGCCGGACCGGGGTGTCGTCGTCGTGCGGCCAGGACTGGCGGCCGAAGCTCAGGCTCGGCGGGTCGGCGGTGACCCGCTGGTCGAGCGCCCGGGCGACGTCCAGCCGGCCGGCGCCCTGGGCGAAGACGCTGAGGTCGGGGTGGGGCCGGGCGGTGGCCATCAGCGCGGCCTTCAGGGTGGCCGCCGGCAGGTCCGGCTGGCGCTGGGCCAGGATCGCGGCGGCCCCGGCGACGTGCGGGGTGGCCATCGAGGTGCCGGACATGCTGATCCCGCTTCCCGCCGGCACGTCCGGCCCGGAGTCGATGCTCCGGGCGGCGACGATGTCCAGGCCGGGCGCGGTCAGGTCGGGCTTGATGGCGCCGTCACCCAGCCGGGGGCCCTGGCTGGAGAAGCCGGCGAGCCCGTCGGACTTGCTGACCGCGCCGACCGCCAGCGCCGCGTCGGCGGTGGCCGGCGAGCCGACGGTACCGGTACCCGGAATGTTGCCGGCGGCGACCACGAAGAGCGTGTCGTGCGCGTCGGTCAACTCGCCGAGCGCCTGCTCGATCGGGTCCACCACCGGGCTGTCCACGCCGGTCAGGCTCATGTTGACCACCCGGGCGCCGGACTCGGCCGCCCACTGCATGCCGGCGATGATCGCCGACTCGGCGCAGCCGCCGGCCGCGCAGACCTTGCCGTCGAGCAGCCGGGTTCCGGGGGCGACACCCTTGAACCGGGCCGCACCGGTACCGGCCACTGTGGAGGCGACGTGCGTGCCGTGTCCGGCGGTGTCCCGGTCGTCCTCGACGCCGTCGGTGAAGTTGCGCTGGCCGGTCACCTGTCCGGCGAGGTCGGGGTGGGTCTCGTCGATCCCGGTGTCCAGCACCGCGACGGTCACCCCGCTGCCGTCGAAGCCGGCGGCCCAGGCGGCCGGCGCACCGACCTGCGGCACGCTCTCGGCCAGGGCGGGCCGGCGCAGCCCGTCGAGCCAGACGGTGCGGACGGTCGCGGCCATGCTGCGCCGGGTCGGCTCCGTCCCGGTCAGCCCGGTCCAGAACCGGGGCAGCCCGGCCCGGTCCACCGCGACGGCCTGCCCGGCGACCGGGGGCAGGTCCCGGACCAGTCGCGCGCCGGCCCCGACGGCCGCGCGCTCTCCTCCCACCCGGGCGTCGGCACCGGCGTACGTCACCAGCAGCGGCAGCTCTGCCCGCCGGTCGTAGCCGAACTCCAGCAGGGCGGTGACGTCGAAGAGCCGTTCGTCCAGCCGCCCGCTGCGGACCAGTGCGAGGGCGTCGGTTGGAATCACGTGCAGCCGGTCGGCGACCCGACGGGTCAGGAACTCGATGCCGGTCCGGCCGGGTCCCGGCTCGACGCTGGCCTTGAAGTCGGTGCCGACGGTGACCCGGTCACCGGTGACCAGGCTGACCGTCCGGGCACCGCCGCCCGCCGGCGGATCGGATCCGGGCGCACCGGGCGGGGCCGACGATTCGGCCGGTACCGCAGGTCCGGCGAGGCCCGGCGGTCCCGCCATGGCGGCCGTGCCTGCCGGCGGTCCCGGTACGGCGAACGCGAGCAGCAGGGCGAGACCCGTTACTCCCCACGTAAGCCTTTTAACTGGATTCATGGTGTGCCTCCCCTGGATACCGGTCATACCGGCACTCCTGCCCATCGACCGAAACACATCGCCGGAGAGGCGGCAACATAGACGTCCATAGATTGGGATGATCGCTGGCCGGATGGGCTAGTCCAGAGTGGAGCGGCCAGCCCGGGTCGACCGGGCCTGACCTGGGCCGACAGCACGGACGGTCGGTGCTGGCGAGGCAGTGCTGGCGGACTGGTGCTGGCGGGGCAGTGCTGGCGGGTGGTGCGGTCAGGGTGGTGCTGTCAGGGTGGTGCGGTCAGAACGCGAAGCAGTGCGGGCCCGACAGGGCGGTCCGTCGGTCGGCCATCGCGGTCAGCATGATCGCGGCGCCTTTCGCGTCCCGGGCTCGGTGGCGAGTGCCGCGCGGAACCGGCGCAGCACCGGGGACGGGTCGTCGGCCCGCCAGGCGACCCCGGAAGTCACCTGCGGCACCGGCTGGCGGATCGGCAGATAGGCGATCCCGTCGGCGCGCAGCAGCCGGGCGGACTCCTGCACCAGGGCGACGCCGACGCCGGCCGCCGCCAGGGTCAACTGGGTGCCGACGCTACCCGCCTCGTGCACCGGCCGGGGTGTGAAGCCGGCCTGCCGGCAGACCTCCAGCACCATGTCGTACCAGTGTGGACAGAGGTCGCGGGCCAGGAAGGCGAAGGACTCCGCCGCCAGGTCGGCGAGATCGATCTCCGGCTTGCCGGCCAGCCGATGGTCGGCCGGAAGCGCCGCCACGAACGCCTCCCGGGAGAGTTGTCGCAGCGCGACGTCGTCGCCCAGCCAGACGCAGTCGAACTCGCCGAGGGTGACCACGAAGGCGACATCGACGGCATCCCCGCGCAGCGGCTCGGCGATCGCGCCGATCGGCAGCTCCGCGAGGCTCAGGTCGACCTCGGGCGCGTCCCGCTGGAATCCGCCGAGGATGTGCAGGAACTGCTGGGACGATGCGGTGGGGGTGTAGCCGATCCGCAGCCGGCCCAACTCGCCGCGCTGGGCGCGCTCGGCCACCGTCCGCGCCACCCGGGCCTGGTCCAGGGTCCGGCGGGCCTCGACCAGGAAGAGCCGGCCGGCCTCGCTGAGTGCCGTCCGGCGGCGCTGCCGGACCAGCAGGTCCGCCCCGAGCGCGGCCTCCAGCCGGAGGATCTGCTGGGAGAGCGCGGGCTGCGCGACGTGCAGTCGGGCGGCGGCCCGGCCGAAGTGCAACTCCTCGGCCACCGCGACGAACGCCTCCAACTGGCGCAGCTCGAAGTTCATGCACTGACGTTATCAACTCATCAAAACTGAGTCTTTGACCGCTATGAAGTGCCGCTCCTAGCGTCGAGGCATGAGTGATCGCGAACTGAGCGGCAAGGTGGCACTGGTGACCGGCGGCACCGGCGGGATCGGCGCGGCCATCGCCCGGGTACTCGCCGGGGCGGGTGCGGCGGTGACGGTGGTCGGCCGCCGCGCCGACCTGGGTACGGCGGTGGCGGCGGAACTGCCCGACGGACTCTTCGTACCGGCCGACCTGAGCCGGCGGCAGAGCCACGACGAGGTACTCCGGGCCACCGTCGACCGGTTCGGCGGGCTGGACATCCTGGTGAACAACGCCGCCGCGTACACGGCCGGACCGACGCACGAGAGCACCGAGGAGGAGTTCGACCGGGTCGTCGGGCTCAACTACCGGGCGACGTACTTCCTGACCCAGGCCGCGCTGCCGCACCTGCTGCGCTCCGGCGCCGGCCGGATCGTCAACATCAGCTCCATCGGTACGACAAGGAGCTGGGCCGGCTCCTCGATCTACAACTCCTCGAAGGCGGCCCTGGACAACCTCACCCGAACCTGGGCTATCGAGTACGGCCCCCAGGGCCTCCGGGTCAACGGCGTCAACCCCGGCATGGTGCTGGACGGGCCGATGTCGTTTTCGGTGCAGGCGGCGGTGGACGTCGAGGCGCACGTGCTGCCGACGATCCCGGCCCGGCGGCTCTGTACCGCGGCCGACGTGGCGGCGGCGACGCTCTTCCTGGCCGGCCCCGGCGCCGACTACCTCGGCGGGGTGACCATCGCGCTGGACGGCGGACTGACCGCGTGACGGCGGAACTGACCGCGTTCGGCGGACTGACCGCGTGACAGCGGAACTCACCGTGTAACGGCGGAACTGACCGCGTGGCGGCAGGCAGTGCCTGGGCGGCATGCAGTGCCTGGGCGGCGGGCAGCGGTGTGCCGGCGGGCAGCTCGGCGCGGCACGGGGGCTCGCTCGTGCTGCTCAGCGGTGGTTTCCCGGCATGCCGCGCCGGGCGCCCCGGGCGTGCCCGGCGAGCTGCCAGACGACCGCGTTGTCCACCCCGAGCACGGCACCCAGGTCGCGCAACTCTGCCTCGGTGGGCACCCGCCGGGCGGTGAGGATCTCGGCCACCACGGCCGCGGTCAGCCCGGTCCGGATGGCCAGCTCGGTGACGGTGCTGCGGCCGAGTTCGGCGTACGCGCACAGATATTGCGCCAGCGCGCGGTGTGCCAGAGCCGCGGTCGGGTCGATGTGCTGGGAGAGCTGCCCGAGCGGGCTGCGTTGCCGCTGTTCCAGGGCTGCCGACAGTTCGGCGGCCCGGTCCGGATGGGTGCCGGGCTCCCGGATCAGCAGCACCTGCACCGTCAGTCGGGCGCAGTCGGCCCGCAGGTCCGCGATGTCGAGCGCGACGTCCCGACCGGGCCAGCCCCGGCCGGCGCCGCGCCCGTACTGCCCCCGGGGCTGGTTGGCGTCCGGCCGGGCGTCGGCGACCGGCGGGGTGTTCGGAGTACGCCAACGCTGGGCCGTGCCGTGCCGGCCGGGGGCGTTCGGTCGGCGTACCGTCCGAAGGGCCGCCGGATCCCGGACCGGGCGACGGTCGACGGAGGTGTCCGGACCGGTGCCGCTGTCCGGACTGACGTTGTCGGAGCCGATCCGACCCGGGCCCGTCCGGTGGGCGGCCTGTCGGGCGGCGGCCCGGTGCAGGGCGGCGGCCTCGGCCCGGATCCGTTCCCGGGGCGCGTGCTCCGGCAGGCACCGGATGATCATCTCGGCAGTACTCCACGGCGGCCCGTGCCGGTACCGGCCGGAGAGGTGCTCGGAGAGGGTCTGCCGGGTGAAACGCGCCGGCAGGATCTCCCGGGCAGCGGCGGTACGCAGGACTTCCGCCTGCCCACCGGCCAGCTCCGGCCCGCCGACCAGGTGCCGGACGTAGAGCGTGTACGCCACCGCCTCGGGACTGGCGCAGCGGGCGCGGATGGTGTCGTCGTCGATGCCGGGAGGTCCGGGGGGCATGTCGGTCGTCCTTGCCGGGTGGGCGTTACCCGACAGCGGCGGTGCCTGTCGGAAACACGGGGGGTAGGGCGGCGGCGCTCTTTTCCGACAGTCGACCGGCCGGCGAGAGTACCTGCGGTTCCTCGCCGGTCCTCCCGGCCGGCGGGTGGGCCGTGGTCCTTCGTACCGGCCGGCCGGCAAGCCCAGGTCGGTGCGGAGGACCACCAGTCAGGAAGATCACTGATCGTGGAAGGTCGATGACAGAATGCCTCATCGTGCCCGACTGTGGGGAACCGGGTTGCTGCTCCTCGGCACCGCCGTGGCGACCGCGACCGCCCGGGCCTGGCTCCGCCGACGCCGTCCACCAGCGGGCCACCTGCGCTGGCCGGACGATCCGACCCGGGGCGGGCGGCTCGGCCGGCCCCTGCCCCGGCACCGCCGCCGGCCCGGCGCTCCCGGCCCGGTAGGGGGTCGTCGGGGATGACGCCGGAGGAGACTAGAGTCCGAGGAATGCCGGAGATGGTGGTCCCCCAGGTCAAGGTCATCGCGTGGACGCACTTCGAGACACCGGAGGACGTACCGTGGTCGACCGACGCGGACGGCGGCCAGGCGCTGGCCGAGTTCGCCGGCCGGGCCTGCTACCAGTCGTGGCGCAAGCCCAACCCGGCCACCGCGACCAATGCGGGCTACCTCGCGCACATCCTGGAGAGCCAGCACCTCTCCGTACTGGAGCACGGCACCGTCACCTTCTACTTCACCGGCGTGTCCCGCTCGTTCACCCACGAACTCGTACGCCACCGGCACTTCTCCTACTCCCAGCTCTCCCAGCGCTATGTGCCGGAGCGGGAGGCCGCGATGGTGGAGCCCTCGGTGATCGCCGAGGACGCCGAGCTGCACAAGCGGTTCGTGGAGGCGAGCGAGGCGAGCCTGCGGGCGTACAACGACCTGCTGGAGGGGCTGGAGCGGCGCTTCGCCGACGTGGAGAATCCGACACTGCGCCGCAAGCAGGCCCGACAGGCCGCCCGGGCGGTGCTGCCGAACGCCACCGAGACCCGGATCGTGGTCACCGGCAACTACCGCGCCTGGCGGCACTTTGTGGCGATGCGGGCCACCGAGGGTGCCGACGTCGAGATTCGTGAGCTGGCCGTCGAGTGTCTGCGGCAGCTCCAGCGCGTCGCGCCGAACGTCTTCGGCGACTTCACCATCAGCGCGCTGCCGGACGGCACCGAGATCGCCACCAGCCCGTACGCCCAGTTGTCCTGAACCCTTCCCCGCCGGTCGGGCGGCGGCAGTCCGATAGGTTGTTCGCATGACCCACCACCACCCTGCCAACGCCGACCGGGCGGCGCCCCGCCCGTTCGGGCGCCTGCTCACCGCGATGGTGACCCCGTTCACCCCGGACGGCTCGCTGGACCTCGACGGCGCGGCCCGCCTCGCGGCCCACCTGGTGGACGAGCAGGGCAACGACGCGCTGGTCGTGAACGGGACCACCGGCGAGTCGCCGACCACCACGGACGCGGAGAAGGAGCGGCTGATCCGCACGGTGGTCGAGGCGGTGGGCGACCGGGCCCGGGTGGTCGCCGGGGTCGGCACGAACGACACCCGGCACACCGTCGAGCTGGCCGGTGCCGCCGAGAAGGCCGGGGCGCACGGGTTGCTGGTGGTCACGCCGTACTACAACAAGCCGCCGCAGGCCGGGCTGGTCCGGCACTTCACCGAGGTGGCCGACGCCACCGCGCTGCCGGTGATGCTCTACGACATCCCGCACCGCAGCGGCGTGCCGATCGCCACCGAGACCCTGCTGCGACTCGCCGACCACGAGCGGATCGTCGCGGTGAAGGACGCCAAGGGCGACCTGGTCGCCAGCTCGACGGTGACCAGCCGGACCGACCTGGCCTACTACTCCGGCGAGGACGCGTTGACGCTCTCCACGCTCGCGATCGGCGGGGTCGGCCTGGTCGGCACCTCGACCCACCTGACCGGGGCGCTGGCCAAGCAGATGATCGAGGCGTACGACCGGGGTGCCACCGCCGAGGCGCTGGCCCTGCACCGGCGGCTGCTGCCGCTGTTCACCGGGATCTTCCGTACCCAGGGCACCATCCTGGTCAAGGCGGCGCTGGCCGCGCGGGGCCTGCCCGCCGGGCCGGTACGCCCGCCGCTGGTGGAGGCCACCTCCGACGAGATCGCCCAGTTGCGGGCGGACTGCGCCGCCGCCGGGCTGGAACTGCCGTGACGAGAGTCGGGGACCGGACGGGAGTCGGAGAGATCGTGCCGGAGCGGGTTCGTGCCGGCGGACGGGGATGCGAGGCGACGGCATGAGCCAGCCGGGAATTGAGCTGGAGCTGCCGCCGCCGCTGCCCGAGGGCGGGCTCCGGATCGTGCCGCTGGGCGGGCTCGGCGCCATCGGGCGGAACATGACCGTCTTCGAATACGACGGCAAGTTGCTGATCGTCGACTGCGGGGTGCTCTTCCCCGACGTCGAGCAGCCCGGTGTCGACCTGATCCTGCCGGACTTCGCGCCGATCCTGGACCGGCTCGCCGACGTACAGGCGATCGTGCTGACGCACGGGCACGAGGATCACATCGGGGCGGTACCGTACCTGCTCGCCCACAAACCGGACATTCCGCTGGTCGGTTCGCAGTTCACCCTCGCCCTGGTCGAGGCGAAGCTGGCCGAGCGGCGGATCGAGCCGTACACGCTGACGGTGCGGGAGGGCGGTCGGGAGCGGCTGGGCCCGTTCGAGTGCGAGTTCTTCGCGGTCAACCACTCGATCCCGGACGCCCTCGCGGTGGCCGTCCGGACCCCGGCCGGGCTGGTGCTGCACACCGGCGACTTCAAGATGGACCAGCTCCCGCTGGACGGCCGGATCACCGATCTGGCCGGGTTCGCCCGGCTCGGCGCGGAAGGCGTCGACCTGCTGCTCTCCGACTCGACAAACGCCGAGATCCCCGGCTTCGTCAGCTCGGAGCGGGAGATCGGGCCGGTACTCGACTCGATCTTCGCCAAGGCGCGCGGCCGGATCATCGTCGCCTCGTTCGCCTCGCACGTGCACCGGGTGCAGCAGGTGCTGGACTCGGCCGCCGAGCACGGCCGCAAGGTCACCTTCATCGGCCGGTCGATGGTCCGCAACATGGGCATCGCCCGCGACCTCGGGCTGCTCCGCATCGAGCCCGGCCTGGTCGTCGGGCTGGACGAGGCGACCGCGCTGCCGCCGGACCAGATCGTGCTGATGTCGACCGGTTCGCAGGGCGAGCCGATGAGCGCGCTGGGCCGGATGGCCACCGGCGACCACCGGCACATCACGGTCGCCCCGGGCGACACGGTGGTGCTGGCCAGCTCGCTGGTGCCGGGCAACGAGACCTCGGTCTACCGGGTGATCAACCAGCTCTCCCGGGCCGGTGCCACCGTGATCCACAAGGACGTGGCCAAGGTGCACGTCTCCGGGCACGCCCCGGCCGGTGAACTGCTCTACCTGCTCAACGTGGTCCGGCCGAGCAACCTCATGCCGGTACACGGCGAGTGGCGGCACCTGCGCGCGCACGCCCGGCTCGGCATCGAGTCCGGGGTCGCCGCCGACCGGGTGGTGCTCTGCGAGGACGGCGACGTCGTGGACCTGGTCGAGGGGCACGCCCGGGTGGTCGGGCACCTCAAGAGCCGGTACGTCTACGTCGACGGACTCGCCGTCGGTGACGTCGGCGAGTCGCTCCTCACCGAGCGGCGCATCCTCGGCGACGGCGGGTTCATCTCGGCGACCGTGGTGGTCGACTCGGTCACCGGCAAGGTGGTCGGCGGTCCCACCGTCTCCGCCAAGGGCTTCTCCGACGACCCGGACGCGTTCAACCCGGTGATCCCGCTGATCACCGAGGCGCTGGGCCGGGCGGCCACCGAGGGCATCACCGATCCGCACCAGTTGCAGCAGATCGTCCGCCGTACGGTGGGCCGCTGGGTGAACGACGCGTACCGGCGGCGTCCGATGATCGTCCCGACCGTGGTCGAGGTCTGACCCGCGCCGCACAGCGTCGACCAGCAGCTTCGAGTCGTCGGGAGACCAGCGGCTTCGAGTTGTCGGGAGAGTTGTCGGGCCACCAGCAGCTTCGAGTTTGTCGGGCCGGGTCCTTCCGCGCGGAAAACGTGCGGAAGGGCCCTTCCGCACAGTCGTCGCCGTTCCGGGTAATACGGACGAGAGCCGCCTCCGGTTCAGCCGATCGGCTGTGAGATTGCCCATCACCGATCCGTTCATCGTCGGCCGGCCGCCGGCCGTACCTTCCCGCGGGCTGCCCGATGGTGAAGGAGGCGATCGATGGATCGCGGACGCGCGACGCGGAGCCGGCGAGGCACGGTCAGTCGGCGGAGTACGGCACAGCGGCGGGGAATCGCGATCGGCGTGACGGTGGCGACCGTCGCCGGTCTGGCGGCGGTGACCTGGCCGGCACTGGCCGGGGAGGACCCGCCGAGATCGGAGCGGACGCCGTCCGGGCCGTCCCGGCAGATCGTCGACGCACTGGCCCGGGACCTGTCGCTGACCGAGGCCCAGGCGCGGGCCCGGCTGGACCGGGAGCAGTGGGCCCGCGGGACCACGCAGCGGCTGCGTACCGAACTCGGGGCCGGTTACGGCGGCACCTGGCTCGCCGCCGACGGCAACCAGTTGATGGTGGCGGTGACCGACCAGGCGGCTGCCGACCGGGTACGCGCCGCCGGAGCCGAACCGAAGGTGGTCACCCGGAACGCCGGACAGCTCGACACGGTCAAGGCGAGTCTGGACCGGATCGCCGACGAGGCCACCCCGGACGTCGCCGGCTGGTACGTCGACGTGTCGAACAACCGCGTCGTGGTACGCGCCCAGCCCGGTACCGAAGCCGACGTGCGGCGGTTCGTCCGGACCAGTGGTGCCCCGGCGGGCGCGGTCGAGGTGGTCGCCTCGGCGGAGGCCCCGGTGCCGCTGATCGACGTACGCGGCGGTGACCCGTACGTGATCGACGACCGGGCCCGGTGCTCGATCGGCTTCTCGGTCGTCGGCGGATTCGTCACGGCCGGCCACTGTGGAGCGCCGGGTGCCACCACCAGCAGCCCGGACGGGGTCGCCCAGGGTGTCGTCTCGGCCTCCTCGTTCCCCGGCGACGACTGGGGCGTGGTGGAGACCAACGACGACTGGGTACCGCAGCCGGTGGTCAACGACTTCGACGGCGGCACCATCAGCGTCGCCGGTGGGCAGGAGGCACCGGTCGGCAGCTCGATCTGCCGGTTCGGCGCCACCACGGGTGCCCGGTGCGGGGTCGTCGAGGCGCTGAACGCGACGGTCGTCTACCCGGAGGGTACGGTCACCGGGCTGACCCGGACGAACGTCTGCGCCGAGCCGGGCGACTCCGGCGGCTCCTGGATGTCTGGCGACCAGGCCCAGGGGGTCACCTCGGGCGGCTCCGGCGACTGCACCGTCGGCGGCACCACCTTCTTCCAGCCGCTGACCGAGATCCTCGACGTCAACGAGCTCACCCTGGTCACCACGGCGAACGGACCGGGAGCACCCCCGGCCGACCCGCCGGCCGGGACCGAGCCGCCCGCGACCGAACCGCCGGCCGCGACCGAACCGCCCGCGACGGAGCCGCCGGCCGCGACCGAGCCGCCGAGCCCGCCGCCGGGTTCGGAGTGCGCCGAGCACAAGGCGCTGAAGGCCGCCACCCTCGGGGCCGGGAGCCGGCAGGTACAGCCCGCCGGTCGTTACTTCCGGGCCGGGCACGGTCGGCAGGTCGGCTGCCTGGACGGGCCGTCCGGGGCCAACTTCGACCTGGTACTCCAGAAGTGGAGCCGGGGCGGCTGGCGTACCGTCGCTGTCTCCGACGGGCCGACCGCGGACGAGCAGATCTCCTACAGCGGCAGCGCCGGCTTCTACCGCTACCGGGTGGAGGCCCGGCGCGGCTCCGGCGACTACACCCTCGGCTTCTCGGTGCGCTGAGGCAGCCGATCCGAACCGAGGTAGCCGACCTGCACTGAGTAGCCGACCTGGGCTGAGGTAGCCGGGCGCGGCGACGAGTCGAGAGCGCCGGCCGGCGGGCTGAGTATCCGTACCCGGTCCGCCGGCCGCCCGGCTGGGTAGCCTTTGTCCGGGAGGCGGCGATGGGTTACCGGTTGTTGGTCACGCTGGTCCTGACGCTGCACTTCGGCTTCCTGGCCTATCTGGTGCTCGGCGGGTTCCTCGCCTGGCGCTGGCCGAGGACGATCTGGGCGCATCTCGGTGCCGCCGCCTGGGGCGTGCTGGTGACCGCCGCCCAACTGGTCTGCCCGCTGACCTACCTCGAGCACTGGGCGCGGCGTCGGGCCGGCGAATCCGGCGTCGGGCGGGGCTTCATCGACCGCTACATCGAGGGCGTGATCTACCCCGAGCGGTACGCCGCGCTCGCCCAGGCACTGGTCGCCGTGCTGGTCCTGCTCTCCTGGCTCGGCCTGCTCCAGCGACTCAGGCTGCTCCAACGTTTCGGCTTGTTCCAGCGGTTCGGCCTGTTCCAGCGGCTCAGGGCAGGGCGGCCACCGCGGCAGCGTAGGCGGCTCCGCTGGCGAGGGTCGCGTTGACCAGTACGGCGAGTTGACCGGCGGCGACGCCGTGCTCCAGGTCGGTGCTGACGTCGCCGGCCAGCACCAGTTCCCCCGCACCGAGATCGAGGACGTACGCCTTGGGCAGCAGCCGGTCGTGGTTCCAGGCGTTGCAGAACTCGTACGCCTCGGCGAGCCGCTCCGCCGGCAGCCGGCGCCCGGCGGTCACCCGGGCGTGCAGGATCTCGCCCCGCTCACCCAACCGCTGGAACTCGATCAGCGCGTCGCCCCACCGGCCGCCGACCGTGCCCGCCGGACCGAGTACGTGCTGGTCCGCCCGGTCCCGCAGCACGTCCACGATCGCCGCCACGGTCAGCGGCCCGACCACCGCGAGCCCGTCGCCCCGGCCTCGGCACACCAACGGCTCCGGCTCGGCCGCCGTTCGAAAGTCAGCCCTCCTTCGAGGCTCGCTCGCCGGCTCGATCGCGGTCGGCCCGGCCGTCCGCTCCAACTCGACTGCCGTCCTCGGCTCGGCTGGTGGCTTCGCCGTCGTTCTCCGCTCGGTCGCCGTTGTCGGCTTCGCTGTCGCCTTCGCCCCGGCCCCTGGCTCCGGGTTCGCCGCCGGCTCCGGCTCGGTCGCCGGCTCCGGCTCGGTCGCCGGCTCCGGCTCGGTCGCCGGCTCCGGCTCGGAGGCGATTGCTCGCTCCGGCTCGGTCGCCGGCTCCGGCGGTAGGGGTATCGGGCCGGGTAGTGGGCGTTCGGCCAGCCAGGAGGCGATCCGGCCGGACTGGTGGCTCGTCCCGTTGCGGGCGTCGAACCGGCCCGCCAGGTCCTCGGCGCTGGCCGTCAGCTCGCGGCCGAGCGCCGTGACGGTCAGCTCGGCGGCGTGCCGCCCGGCGTACCCGGGTCGGTGGATCGGGTGTCGTGCGAAGCCGGCCGGGCCGGCCAGCCGGCAGAGCAGCGCCCCGGCGGCGGCGAACTCCAGCGCGGACGCCTCGTCGGGTGGGCGGTCCAGCTCGGGCAGGTGCCGGGCGAGGATCTCCAGCCCACGGTCGTGGTGACCGGCGAGCGCGCAGAACCGCAGGTGGTCGGCGAGGAACGGAAAGCCGGCCCGCTCCCGCCGGTGCCGCCGGTAGGCGCGTACGTGTGCGTCGGCGGCCTCGTCGTGACGGCCGAGCCGCAGGTACGCCAACTGGATCGTGCCGAGCGCCCGCTCCGGCTGGTCGGGGCAGCACAGCGTGCCGGCGAGCACCGGCTCGACGATCTCGACCGCCTCGGTCCACCGGCCCCAGCCGGTCAGCAGCCTCGCCTGGTCGGCCGGCTCGCAGGCGAGGCAGCCCCCGAACTCGTCCCGGGGTGCGGCCCGCCACCGCACCAGCCACCGTCGGGCGGTCGACTCGGCACCGACATGATCGGCGATCCGGCAGCGCAGCGCGTACGCCGGCCGCCGGCTCTGCCCGGCCGCCCCGAGTCGCCGCTCCAGGTCGTCGAGGGCGGCACCGGCGCGGGCCAGCCCGATCCGGGAGGTACCGCAGAGCGCGGCCACCGCCTCCCGGTGGTAGCCGGGCAGCCGGGCGGTGTCGGTGGGGTCGAACCTTCCCGGTGCACCGTCGACGACGTCGAGGCACCAGCGCACCGGCGAGAGCATCCGCCACGGTTCGACCTGCCGGTGCACCTCGACCAGGGCCAGCCGGGCCGCGAAGCCGACCCGGACGTCCCGGCCGGCGTCGGCGTACGCGACGATCCGGTCCAGTTCGGCGACCTTGGCCCCGTCGTCCGGCCGGTCCCGGGCGTCCGCCAGCGCGGCGAGCAACTCGTCCCGGGTCACGCGGTCGCCGCGCGGGGTGGGGTCATCGGGTTCCTTCCCGGGGTCGGGGCCGGCTTCCCGGGGCGGGACGGCCGCCGGTGAGTTTACTCAGCGTCGCAGCTCCGCCACGGCGGCACACATCTGCCGGCCGGTCGAGATGCCGCAGTCGAGCAACTGGTCGAGCTGCCGCACCGTGACCCCACGCTCCAGGTCGGTGACCACCTCGCCGCAGACCCGGGCGCTGCCGTCGTCGTTGACCTGCACGAACGCCTTCGGCCAGAGCCGGTCGCGGTTCCAGGCGTTGCAGAACGCGTACAGCGCGGGCACGTCGTCGACCGAGAACCGGCTCGCCGCCATCGCGCGGACCTGGAGTACCTCGCCGGCCTCGCCGAGCCGGAGGAAGTAGAACAGGTTGCCGTCCCAACTGCCGACCAGGTCGCCGTCCGGATCGGTGTAGCAGGTGTGCCCCCGGCCCCCGAGCACGCTGCCGAGAAGTTCCTCGGTCAGCGGTCGCAGTCGCTCCGACCGGCCACCGTCGGGCCGGTCTGCGGCGTCCACGGCATCCGGTACGGGCATGCGGGTCCCTCCTGGACGGCTGGCGGCTCCGCCCGTGATGGTAGGACCACGGCCGCCACTGTCGGGACAGGCCGGGCTGCCGACGGCGGGGATCGCCGGGGGCGTGGACGGTGCCGGTCGGGTGTGATCCGCAAGGTAGCTGGTCAGACACGACGCGCAAAAGCGGGGAATCCTCAACGCGCGCCGCTAACGTGTGAACTTATGGCGGGCCGTGCCTCCTCTCAGGCGAACCGGCGCCGGAGCGGGTCCACGACCCGGTCCGGCGGTACACGGACGAGCAACACCCGGGCGCGGCAGCCGGCCCGGAGCCGGACCGCCGCCACCCGCCGGCCGACCCGGACCACTCCGGCGGCGTACGTCGGCCGGGCGCTCGGGGCGACCTGGATGGGGCTGGCCCACGGCGTCGGCTGGGCGATGCGGGCGGCCGGCCGGCAGGCGGCGACCGCGCGCGACCTCGACCCGGAGCATCGCCGGGACGGCGCCGGTCTGCTCCTGCTCGGCCTGGCGATCCTCAGCGCCGTGGCGGTCTGGTTCTCCTCCGCCGGGCCGCTGGGCGGTCGACTCGCCGACACCATCCGGCTGTTCTTCGGGGCGATCTCGATCGTGCTACCGATCCTGCTGCTGATCGGGTCGGTCAAGCTGATGCGCGTGCCCGCCGAGCCGGAGCACCGGGGCCGGGGGCTGGTCGGCTGGACCGCGCTGATCGTCGGCACGGCGGCGCTGCTGCACATCGGGCAGCATCCGGCGGACAACGTCGAGCGGGACTACGCCGGTGGCCTGATCGGGGCCGGGGTCGGCGGCCCGCTGGAGAGCGCGGTCAGCGCCTGGGTCGCCGTACCGCTGCTGGTGCTGCTGCTGCTCTTCGGGCTGCTGGTGGTGACCGCGACGCCGATCAACAAGGTGCCGGAGCGGCTCGGGCTGCTCGCCGGCGCGGTACTGGGCCGGCCGGAGTCGGAGGAGGACGCCGAGCCCGAGTCGGCCCGGGGCACCCAGGGCCGCCGGCCGCCGCGCCGCCGCCCGTCGCCGCTGCCGGACCCGGCCGACGAAGACGAGCCCGGCTACGAGATCGACACCCCTGCGCAGGGGACCGTGCCGGTGCCGCGCAAGCCGAAGGGGAAGGTACCGGCCGCCCGGAAGGCGCCGGAGCCGCCGGAGCACTCGGCGGCACCCACCCGGGCGGAGCAGTTGGCGATCACCGGGCTGGCCGGCGACTACACGCTGCCGCCGGCCAACCTGCTGCGCCCCGGCGGTGCGGCGAAGACCCGCAGCCGGGCCAACGACGAGGTGATCGCCGCGCTGACCGGGGTCTTCGACCAGTTCGACGTGGACGCGGCGGTGACCGGCTTCACCCGGGGCCCGACCGTCACCAGGTACGAGGTCGAACTCGGGCACGGCGTGAAGGTCGAGCGGATCACCCAGCTCTCCCGCAACATCGCGTACGCGGTCAAGTCCCCGGACGTGCGGATCCTCAGCCCGATCCCGGGCAAGAGCGCGGTCGGTGTGGAGATCCCGAACAGCGATCGGGAGGACGTGGCGCTCGGCGACGTGCTCCGGTCCCGGGCGGCGACCGGCGACCACCATCCGATGCTGGTGGCGCTCGGCAAGGACATCGAGGGCGGCTTCGTGGTCGCCAACCTCGCCAAGATGCCGCACATCCTCATTGCCGGCGCAACCGGTGCCGGCAAGAGCTCATGTCTGAATAGTCTGCTTGTGTCCGTCTTGACCCGGGCGACTCCAGACGAGGTACGGCTGCTGCTGATCGACCCGAAGCGGGTCGAGATGACCAACTACGAGGGGATCCCGCACCTGGTCACACCGATCGTGACCAACCCGAAGAAGGCGGCGGACTCGCTGGACTGGGTGGTCCGCGAGATGGACATGCGCTATGACGACCTGGCCGCCGCCGGGGTACGCCACATCGACGACTACAACCGCAAGGTCCGGACCGGCCAGATCAAGCCGCCACCGGGCAGCGAGCGGGAGATCCGGCCGTACCCGTACCTGCTGGTGGTCGTGGACGAGCTGGCCGACCTGATGATGGTGGCGCCGCGCGACGTCGAGGACTCGGTCGTCCGGATCACCCAGCTCGCGCGGGCCGCCGGCATCCACCTGGTGCTGGCCACCCAGCGCCCGTCGGTCGACGTGGTGACCGGTCTGATCAAGGCGAACGTGCCGTCCCGGCTCGCCTTCGCCACCTCGTCGCTGGCCGACTCCCGGGTCATCCTCGACCAGCCGGGCGCGGAGAAGCTGATCGGCCGGGGCGACGGCCTGTTCCTGCCGATGGGCGCCTCCAAGCCGGTACGCATCCAGGGTGCCTGGGTCACCGAGGGCGAGATCAACGACATCGTCAAGTTCTGCAAGAACCAGCGCGAGCCGGAGTTCCGGTCCGACGTGCTGACCCCGGCGCAGGACACCAAGAAGAAGGTCGACGAGGACATCGGCGACGACCTCGACCTGCTGGTGCAGGCAATCGAGCTGGTGGTCACCTCGCAGTTCGGCTCGACCTCGATGCTCCAGCGCAAGCTGCGGGTCGGCTTCGCCAAGGCGGGCCGGCTGATGGACCTGATGGAGACCCGGGGCATCGTTGGGCCGTCCGAGGGCTCGAAGGCCCGGGACGTGCTGGTCAAGCCGGACGAACTGGAGGAGGCGCTGGCGGCGCTCCGCCCGGAGGACTGATCGGCCCGGTGGACTGATCGGCCCGGTGGACTGATCGGCCCGGACGACTGGTCCGCCCGGTGGACTGATCGGCCCGGAGGCGGCGTTACCGACCGGCGGTTGACCTCAACCACGGTTGAAGTATCAGAATTCGTTGATGACCCAGTTCATCACCGACGCCGAGGTGGCGGCCCGGTTGGACCCCGCGACGGCGGTAAGGGCGATCCGGGACGCCCTGCTGGCGGCGTACCGGGGGCGGCTCGTCGCCCCGCCCCGGGTGGCCGCACCGCTGGCCGGTGGCCGGCTGGTCCTCACCGCTGGGCAGCTCACCGGCGAGTGGTACGGCTTCCGCTCGTACGACACCTTCGGGCATGCCGAGGGTGAGCAGGTGGTGGCGCTGCACGAGGCCGGTACCGGGCGGGTCCGGGCGATCGCGGTCGGCGAGGAGATCGGGTCCCGGCGTACCGGGGCGCTCGGCGGGGTGGCGGTGGACGTGCTCGCCCGGCCGGACGCGGCCACGCTCGGGGTGATCGGTGCCGGTGGCCAGGCGTGGGCACAGGTCTGGGCCATCGCGGCGGTACGCCGGCTGCGCGAGGTGACGGTCTTCTGCCGTACTCCGGCCGGGCGGGAGAAGTTCGCCGCCCGGGTACGGGCCGAACTGGGCATCCCGGCCCGGCCGGTCTCCACCGCCCCGGCGGCGGTACGCGACCGCGACATCGTGGTGCTCGCCACCACCAGCCCCACTCCGGTGATCTCGGCCGCCGACCTGAGCCCCGGCAGTCACCTGAACACGGTCGGGCACAAGCAGGTGGGCCGGGCGGAGTTCGGCCCCGACCTGCTGGACCGGGCGGATCTGCTGGTCACCGACTCGCTGACCCAGGCCGGGGCGTACGACCCGCCGATGCTCGCCACCGTCGGGGCGTACGCCGGGCGGTTGCGGGGGCTGGGCGCGGTGCTGGCCGGCGCGCTTCCGGGCCGGACCACGGCGGACCAGGTGACGGTCTTCTGCGCGGTCGGCCTGGCCGGCAGCGAGGCGTTCCTGCTCGACCGGCTGACCCGGTCGGGGGCCGACGGCTGACCCGGGCGGCGGCCGAGCCGGCCGGTGCGGCGCCGCCGGTTCGGGGTGCCGGGCCGGGGTGACGCGCCCGGCACGGGGGCAGCCGCCATGCCGGGACCGTCCGGCCCTCCCGGTAGGCTCGGATGGTGTCTGCCACTTCCTCCTCCTCGACCGCCGGCCGCCGGGTCGCGCTGCTCACCCTCGGCTGTGCCCGTAACGAGGTCGACTCGGAGGAGTTGGCCGCCCGGCTGGACGCCGACGGCTGGCAGGTGACCACCGACGGCGAGGGTGCCGACGTGGTGCTGGTCAACACCTGCGGTTTCGTGGAGAAGGCCAAGCAGGACTCGATCCAGACGCTGCTGGCCGCCGCCGACACCGGGGCCAAGGTGGTGGCGGCGGGCTGCATGGCCGAGCGGTACGGCCGGGAGCTGGCCGACGGCATGCCCGAGGCCGGCGCGGTACTCAGCTTCGACGACTATCCCGACATCTCGGCCCGGCTGGACGACGTGCTGGCCGGCAAGCAGTTCCCCGCGCACACCCCCCGGGACCGGCGCGAGCTGCTGCCGCTGACCCCGGTGGCCCGGCACGGCGGCGCGGTCGTGGTGCCGGGGCACGGCGAGGCGCCCGCCCGCCCGGCCGGCGGCACGCTGGTGGCCGACGCGCACACCCCGGCGCACCTGCGTCCGGTGCTGCGGCACCGGCTCGACTCCGGCCCGGTCGCCTCGCTGAAGCTGGCCAGCGGCTGCGACCGGCGCTGCGCGTTCTGCGCCATCCCGACCTTCCGCGGCGCCTTCGTCTCGCGTACCCCGGACGACCTGCTCGCCGAGGCGGAGTGGCTGGCCCGCTCGGGCGTCCGGGAGCTGGTGCTGGTCAGCGAGAACTCCACCTCGTACGGCAAGGATCTCGGCGACCCCCGGCTGCTGGAGAAGCTGCTGCCGCAGCTCGCCGCCGTCGACGGCATCGTCCGGGTCCGGGCCAGCTACCTCCAGCCGGCGGAGACCCGTCCCGGGCTGGTCGAGGTGATCGCCAGCACGCCGGGCGTCGCGCCCTACTTCGACCTCTCGTTCCAGCACTCCAGCGAGGCGGTGTTGCGCCGGATGCGCCGGTTCGGCTCGACCGACCGGTTCCTCGAACTGCTCGGGTCGGTCCGGGAGTTCGCCCCCGACGCCGGGGCGCGGAGCAACGTGATCGTCGGCTTCCCCGGCGAGACCCGGGCGGACGTGGCGGAGCTGGAGCGCTTCCTCACCGCCGCCCGGCTGGACGCGATCGGCGTCTTCGACTACAGCGACGAGGACGGCACCGAGGCCGCCACCCTGCCGGGCAAGGTGTCGGCGGCCACCGTCAAGCGGCGCTACGACCGGCTCTCCGCGCTCGCCGACGAACTCTGCTCGCAGCGCGCCGAGGAGCGGCTCGGCGCGGCCGTCGAGGTGCTGGTCGACTCGGTGGACGACGGCGTGGTGGAGGGCCGGGCGGCCCACCAGGCGCCGGAGGTGGACGGCTCGACGACCCTGGTCGCCCCGGTCGGCGGCGGGGTCGACCTGGCCGCGTTACGCCCGGGCGACCTGGTCCGGGCCAGAGTCACCGGCACCGAGGGCGTGGACCTGGTGGCCGTACCGGAGGAGATGGTCTCGGCGGCGCCGCGTGGGGCGGGGTGATCCGGGTGGCAGCGACGGTCCCGTCGAGGGCACCCCACCGGTGCGCCGCTGGCGGCGGGACGCCGTCGTGACCGAGGCGGCGGATGCGGTACCGGCCGGGGCGGGCTCGCCGACGCCGGCCGGCACGGTCGAGCCCGGGGCGGGCCGGAGTGGCGCGGGTGCCGGATCGGGTCGGGCCGCGTCGGCCGTCGAGCCGGCGCCCTCCGGTCGGGTCGGTCCGGTCCCGGTGGTCAACGCGGCCAACGGGCTCACCGCGCTCCGGCTGGCGCTGGTACCCGTCTTCGTCGGGCTGGTGATCAGCTCCGAGATGGTGCACTCCGGCTGGCGGGTGGCCGCCTGCCTGACCTTCGTCGTCGCTGCGGCGACGGATCTGGTCGACGGCTGGATCGCCCGGCGCTGGGCGCTGGTCACCTCGTTCGGCAAGGTGGCCGACCCGATCGCCGACAAGGCGCTGACCGGCACCGCTCTGGTCCTACTGTCCTGGTATGACCGGATCCCCTGGTGGATCACCGTACTCATCCTGGTCCGCGAGTTCGGCATCACGCTGATGCGGTTCTGGGTGATCAGGTACGGCGTCATCGCGGCCAGCCGGGGCGGCAAGGCCAAGACCGCCGTCCAGACCCTGGCCATCGTCTGGTACCTCTGGCCGGTGCCGGAGAGCGTGGCCTGGGTCGGGCCGTGGATCCTCGGTGTCGCCGTGGTGGTGACCGTGCTGACCGGGCTCGACTACGTGGTCCGGGCGCTGCGGCTGCGCCGCGCCGCACCCTGACCGGCGCACCGGCCGAGTAGCACCCCCCGACCGGCCCCGGCCAGGAATCGACGGGCCGCAGAGCGCGGCTGACCGGAGGAGGATCGGATGGACGACCCCGCACGGGCGGCCGACAACGGGGCCGCGGCGGTCGTACACGCGCTGGTCGACCGGGGCGCCACCCTGGCGGTGGTGGAGTCGCTCACCGGTGGCCTGCTGGCCGCGACGATCGTCGACATCGCCGGGGTCAGCAGCGTGTTCCGGGGCGGCCTGGTGGCGTACGCGACCGAGCTGAAGTCGTCGCTGGTGGGCGTACCGGCCGAACTGCTCGCCCAGCGTGGTCCGGTCGATCCGGACGTGGCGGCGGCGCTGGCCGAGGGTGGCCGGGCGCGCTGCGGCGCGGACTGGTGCCTCGCCACCACCGGGGTCGCCGGCCCGGAACCGCAGGACGGCAAGCCGGTCGGACTCGTCTTCGTGGCGGCGGCCGGCCCCTCCGGCACCGTCGTACGCCGACTCGACCTCGACGGCAACCGGCTGCGGATCCGGATCGGTGCGGTGAGCGGCGCCCTGCACCTGCTCGCCGAACGGCTGCACGCCGAGGCCGACGAGCGCCCGGTCGGCGGCCCACGCTGATTCCCGCGCCATCGGCGGGCGGGTGGCGGGAAGATCGGACTGGCGGGGCGGGATGTCGTCGGCGGCCGTACCGGGTACGGTTGCGGGAAGGCTCGGGCAGTCGACGTCGCGGTCACCGCCGCAAGGCGGCCAGATCGACATCGCCGCAGTACGGCCAGATCGACACCGCCGTAGCGCGGGCGGATCGAGACCGCCGTACCACGGCGAGGTCGAGGTCGCCGCAGCGCGGCGGGGTCCAGGTGACGGCGCCGGTCCGACGTCCGGGAGGGTCTGAGCCCGCGACACGGGAGGTGCGATGGTCCTGCTACGCCGGGTGATCGGTGACGCGCTACGGGCGCGTCGGCAGGGGCAGCACCGGACCCTGCGCGAGGTCTCCTCTGCCGCCAACGTCAGCCTGGGCTACCTCTCCGAGATCGAGCGGGGCCAGAAGGAGGCGTCGAGCGAGCTGCTGGCCGCCATCTGCGACGCGCTGGGTGCCCGGCTCTCCGAGCTGCTCCGGGACGTCAGCGACACCGTCGAGGTGGCCGAGGGGCTGCCCGGGGTGCTGGTGCCGGTCCAGGAGAGCCCGCTGTCCGGCGGGCGGGACGGGGCGAGGCGTCCGGAGTCCGGGGGACCGGCCGAGGAGGCTGGGCGGGCCCTGCCGGCGTACCCGGAACCGGCCCGGCAGTCCGGCGCGACCGAGCCGGCCCGTCAGCCGGCCACCGCCGAGCCTGTACGGCAGTCCGGCGCCGCCGAGCCGGCCCGGCAGGCGGCGGCGGCCGAACCGGCCCGTACCGAGCCCGTCGCGCAGTCAGCGCGGGTCGAGGCGTCCCTGGCCGGACCGGCGCTGGCCGACCGGGCCCTGCGTACCCTCACCGAGGGCGGCGTGCACCAGCTCGGCGCCGAGCCGGTACGGCAGATCGCGACCGATGGCACCGTTTCGGTGACGGTACGGCAGGAATCGCCGCTCAAGGCGACCCTGCGGACCACCCGCCGGATCCGCCCGAGCAGCAACCCCGAGCGGGACGTCGTCTGCGTCGGCTGAGCGGCCCGTCAGGGCTCCCGGCGCCGACGAAGGTGTGGCTCGGCGGGGGCCGACCGCGTTACGGTGGGCCCCTAACCGCATATCCGGTGGATATCCCCCTGAGGTCGTATGCCGGGGTGGCGCGATCCTGGGACGATGGAGATCCTGTCGCGCGGGCGCCTTTTCGGGCCGGCCGACACGGCTACTGGACTGATGACACTGAGGGGATACCGGGAGATGGCGAACCCGTTCGTCAAGGGCTGGCGCTACATGATGGCGTTGTTCGGCGCCAAGATCGATGAGTACGCCGATCCCAAGGTGCAGATCCAGCAGGCCGTCGAGGAGGCGCAGCGCCAGCACCAGGCGCTCGTCCAGCAGGCCGCGGCGGTGATCGGCAACCAGCGCCAGTTGGAGATGCGGCTGTCCCGGCAGATGTCCGAGGTCGAGCGGTTGCAGGGGATGGCCCGGCAGGCCCTGGTGCTCGCCGACCGGGCCCGGGCCGCCGGTGACGAGACCGAGGCCACGAAATACGAGCAGAGTGCGCAGACCATCGCCACCCAGCTCGTCGCGGCCGAGCAGTCGACCGAGGATCTCAAGACCCTGCACGACCAGGCGATCGGTGCCGCCGCCCAGGCGCGCCGGGCGGTCGAGAACAACTCGATGATCCTCCAGCAGAAGCTGGCCGAGCGGGCCAAGCTGCTCAGCCAGCTTGAGCAGGCCAAGATGCAGGAGAGCGTGGCCAAGTCGCTGGAGTCGATGTCCGCGCTCGCCGCACCGGGAAACACCCCCTCGCTCGACGAGGTGCGGGACCGGATCGAGCGGCGCTACGCCAACGCGATGGGTCGGGCCGAGCTGGCCGGCAACTCCGTCGAGGGCCGGATGCTGGAGATCCAGAAGTCCACCCTCGACCTGGCCGGCGCGTCCCGGCTGGAGCAGATCCGGTCCAGCATGGCCGGGGAGAAGCTGGCCGGCGGGACCGCCACCCCGGCGGTCGAGCCGGCGGCCCCGGCGGCCGACCCGGCCGGGGTGGCCCGACTGGACGAGATCCGGGCCAGCCTGGGCCGGGACAAGCAGGCCGGCGGCGGCAGTAGCGCCGCAAGCTGAGCCGGCGCGATCCGGCGAACGCGGGATGCCGCCGGTTCCGGCCGGCGACCATAGGGGGAGCGGAGCCGCCGGCCGGGCCGGCGGCCGTCGGGGAGTGAGGTCGAGATGGCGGATCTGCGCACCCGCCACCTGCGCCGGCTGCGGAGCCTGCGCCGGTCGGTCCGGCGCTGGAGCGTGCTCGCGGGCGGCCTCGGCGGTGCGGCGGCGGTCCTCACCCCCTACCAGGGGCTGGGACTGCCGGACGCGGCCTGGGCGGCGGCGGCCGGCGGTTCGGTGATGCTGGCGCTCTGGCGCTGGGCCGACCTGCGGGCGATGGCCGCCGAGCCGGTGCCACCGGCCCCCGAGCCGGTCACCCCGGACCAGGTCCGCGCCCGGCTGGTCGCCGCCGTCGAGCGGTTGCCCGCCGGGCGTCAGGCCCTCGCCGAGGTACGCCGGCAGCGCGCCCGGGTCGCCCTGCGCGGCTCGTCCGCGGCCGAGCCGTGGGCCCGGCTGGACCGGGCCACCACGACGATGGCCGGACTCGCCGGCCGGCTGACCGGTCCCGCCGGCCCGGCGGTGCTGGAGGCGGCGGTGGCGGAGCAGTCCCTGCGAGACCTCGCCGAGCGGGTGGCCAGTGTGGACCGGGCGGTACGGGTGGCCCCGGCCGACGCCCGGGGCGAGTTGGACGCCGCGCACCGGCACCTGGCGACGCAGCTCGACAGCGGTGTTTCGGCGTACGAGCGGCTGGTGGCGGCGGCGGCGAGTTTCGTGGCCGAGGACGGCCGCGAGTACGACGACAACTCCTCGGTGACCCGGCTCGCCGAGGCGACCGACCTGCTCCGGGGCGTGGCGGGTGGCCTGGCGGACCTGCGCTCCCGTACCGGCCCGACCCAGGCGATGTCCTGAGCCGCCCGTCGGCCCGACCCGGTTGTCGTACCACCGGGCCGGGCCGCTGACCGTCAGGCCGGGGTACGGATCGAGACCGAGCGGCTGACCACGGAGGTACCGGCGGCGTTGCCGGCCTGGATGCGGTAGTGGTAGACGGTGTCCCGGGCCAGTCCGGTGTCGGTGAACGAGCGGGCCGCCCCCGGCACCCGCACCGTCGCCACCTCCGTGGTGAAGCCGGAGTTGGTGGCCCGGTGCAGCGTGAAGCCGGCGATCACGCTGGTCAGCGGGACCGCCCAGCTCAGCACCACGCCGGCCCCGTCCTGGCCGGCCACTCCGTCAGGCGTCACCGCGAGGTCGGTCGGCGTCGCCGGCACCGCCGGAGTGACCACTGTGGAGACGTTCGACCAGGGTGACGAGGCACCGAGATAGCCGGTACGCACCCGGTAGTAGTAGGTGGTGTCCGGGGTGACCCGGGGGTCCGGGCAGCTTCCGGTGACCGGGACGGTGCTGGTGACCAGCCCGCTGCTGAAGGTCGGGTTGGTGGCCCGTTGCAGCTCCACGCTGGTGGCGAAGGACCGGTTCACCCAGCCCCGGTTGACCCGCAGCGGCGACCCGCTCGCCACCGTGGCGACCAGCCCGGTCGGCGCCCGCAACTGCACCATCGCGCTGCTGCTGTTCGAGTACGCCGAGTGGGCGACGCTGTTCTCGGCCCGGACCCGGTAGTGGTAGGTGAGCCCGGGGGTGACGGTCGAGTCGACGTACCGGTTGTCGCCGGCCGGGACGGCGAAGGTGTGTACGTCCCGGGTGAAGCCGGCGTCGGTGGCCCGCTGCACCAGGCTGCCGGTGGCCCGCGGCGGTGCGGTACCAGTGCCGGTGCCGGTCGGCGGGCGGGAGTTGTTCGTCCAGGCCAGCACGATCGCCGGGAGTACGGTCGCCGAGCCGGGTTCCGGCCTGGCGGCGAGCCCGGTCGGCGCCGCCGGAGCGAACCGCAGCACCATCGGCCGGGCCATCTGGGCATCGGCGTGGCCGAGCAGTTGACAGTGCCAGACGTACTCCCAGCCGAAGTTGTGCACCCGGTTGGTCACCGCCGCCGGCTCGCCGGTCTCCGGGTTGACCTGGGTGTACCCCTCCGACGTCCCAACCGGCCGGGTGGGGTCGTGCAGCCGGGTACTGTCCGGGACGGTGAACGGCAGCGGCTCGGGCAGCGCCGGCCGGATCGCCACCACCGTCGCCTCGAACGGGTTCATCCGGACGGTGTCCTTCCAGCCGACCTCGTTCGGCTCGGGCGGCTTGATCGCCCCGTCCCGGCCCACCCGGTTGACGAGCTGGACGTTGACGTGGTGGAAGTGGACGGACTGGGTGTCCATCCCGTTGTGGGTGATCCGCCAGAGCTGGGTGTTGTCGCCGGGGGAGCCGACCGGGGCGGCCGGGTCGGAGGGGAGCAGTACCTCGGTCGGCGGGTCGATCCGGGTCAGCGGGATGGTGGTCTGGATCAGCGAGCTGGTCTTCGGCAACTCGGTGCCGAGCAGGAAGTTCATCCGGCCGTACTCGGGGTCGAACTCGGCCACGATCGCCTTGGGACGCAACGGCAGGGTCACCGGGCTGCTGTCGCCGTACGGGGTGAAGGTGATCGAGGTGTCGTCGATCGGGACGTACGTGTTCCGGGGCGTGGCGGTGCCGAACGCCGGGTCGTACGCCTTCTGCGGCACGATCGGCGGGGGCTGGCTCTGCCCGTACGCCCGGGGAAGCGCGACCCGGAGCCGCTCGGTGTCGAACGGCGGCGCCGGCGTGCCGACCACCTGGATCTGCATCAGGGTCCGGGTGTTCGGTCCGTAACCGGGGCGGGTGGTCGGCGGCCCGCCCGACGAGGTCCGGTCCGGGGCGCCGGTGTAGTGGTCGTTGCGCGGGTCGAAGCCCGGCATCGGCGCCGGGCAGTCGTTGTAGAGGATCAGGTTCGAGCCCGGCGGCACGGACGAGAAGTCGACGACCACGTCCGCGCGTTCACCGGGGGCGAGCAGCAGGGCGTGCTCGGTGACGTTGAGCACCGTCACGTCCCGCCGGTTGTACTGGTAGTTGATCGGCTGGCTCGGCAGCACCGCCACCGCCGGCAGCAGCCCGCCCTCGGAACCGATCTGGATCCAGTCCGGGCCGGCGGCGTTCGGGTCCGGCACCCCGCCGCACCGGCCGTCGGTCGGCCAACTCGGCGGGAAGTCCGGGTTCGGCCGGGCCGCGACCATCGGTACCTCACCGGCGTCGCCGTCTCGCAGCGTGCCGTCCGGATGCCACATCGGCGCGTCCGAGGCCGCGTAGTAGAGCTGGAGGTTCAGGCTGCGGTCGTTGCAGGCGTTGAGGATCCGGAACCGGTACGCCGCCGGCCGCAGCCGCAGGTAGGGATAGCCGGCACCGTTGACCAGCGGGGTGTCCAGGAACGCGTCCGGCACCGCCGACGGGGCGGGGGTACCCGGCTGGACCGGCGGCTGCCACGGCCGGGTGGCCGGGTCGTAGTACGGGTTCGGCGCCGCCCCGTGGGTGATCCCGGTGAACGGCGGCCAGAACCAGGGACCGTAGTCCCACCGCCCCATCGGGTTCGTCCCCGACTCGTTGTAGGGGTTCTGGCTCGGCATGTAGACGTGCGGGAACCAGAGGCTGCCCGGGCCGCCCCAGCGGGACACGTCCCAGGTCGGGTCCTGGGCGGCGAGCTGGGTCTCGTCCGGTACGAAGGTCTTGTCCTGGAGCACCAGCACGATCTCCTCGGCCGGCAGCACGCCGTCGTCAACGAGTTGCCGCTGCACCGGGTCGTCCAGCCGGTAGAGGCCGATCTGTCCGGAATAGACGGTGAGCCGGGCGATCCCCTCCGCCTGGTCGTGCAGCCAGAGCAGCCGGCCGCTCTGCTGGTTGGGGTAGTAGGCGGTGGTCGCCCCGGCACCGGGCTCGGGCATGTCCGGCACGCTGGCGTGGCCGGCGCCGCGCGGGTACGAGGTCGGCTCGCCGGCCGGGGTCGTCCACTGGGCCGGTCCACCGTTGCTGATCCACGGGGTACGCCCGCCGTGCAGGTGGACGGCGGAGCGGTTCTGCGGATAGCGCTCGGTGCCGCCGAGTGGACCCGTACCGGCGCCGGGCAGGGTCGGGTCCACCGGCAGGAAGAGCGCGCCCGCGTCGCCGACCGGCAGCCGGTTGACGTACTTGACCCGGACCGGACGGTCCCGCTGGGCCAGGATCAGCGGCCCGAGATGGTACGGCCGGGCCGGCGGGGTCACCGTGTTGTGCCCGGTGGCGTCCGTCCCGTTGTTGAGCTGCCGGTACCCGCGCAGCCGGGTCGGCGGCAGGTCGGCGTGCAGTTGCTGGTGGTATTCCTGCACGCCGATCTCGTAGTAGTCGCAGCCCGGGTAGGTGGTGGTGTCCGGCACCGCGACCGGGATCAGGTTGCCCAGCTCGTTGGGGGTGTCGCCGGCCCGGGGCAGCGAGGTGACGAACTTCCGGAGCCCGGTGCCCGGCGCCACCCGCCCGTCGGCGTCGCAGACCGGCAGCGGACTGTAGGCGAAGTTCGGCACGAATCCGAAGTAGTCCGGCGGGGCGGTCGGGTCCAGGCCGGTCGCCGGCAGCGGATCGGTGCTGGTCCGGGCGGCCGGCACCACCGTACCCCCCGCCCGGCCGGTCCCGGTCTCCCCGCCTGCCCCGCCCTGCCGCCTGGCCTGCTCCGCCCGGGCCGCCCGGCTTGCCACGAACCTCTTGAACATGACCGCACCCCTTCCCCGGGAAGATCAGGGATCGCTCCGCCCGCCAGCGCCCGACGTTCCGGGACAGGTCCGCCCCGACCTGCCCGTGAGCTGCTGACGATCCGTAAGCAGTCAACCGCTTACGGCCAGTGTTGGATACGGTCGCCAGCCAGGTGAAAGCGCCTCGACTTCGGATTGGCACACGGCGGCGCCGCCGACCATGGGAGTGACCGTCAGCGCGTGCGGCGGCCAGGGCCGGCGGGAGGCGCGGATTGGCGCGTGGCGGCGTCCGGCGGGTGAGTGACCTTCAGTGGGTGCGGCGTCCGGGGCCGGCGGGGAGGCGCCGGCCGGGCTCGGGCTGGCAGACCGGGCACCAGTAGGTGACCCGCTCGTCCTGCTCCCGTTTGCGGATCGTCGCGCCGCACCGGCGGCACGGCTCGGCCCGGCGGCCGTAGACGTAGCTGGTCCGGCCCCGGTGCAGCGAGCCGGTCGTACTCTGCGTCCACCGCCCCCGGTTCGCCATCAGTAGCCGGTGCGCCAGCGCCACCATGCCCGGCAGGTCCGGCACCTCCCGGACCGGCGTCCACGGCGACACCCCGCGCAGGAAGAGCAGCTCGGACTTGTAGAAATTGCCGATCCCGGCGAGATTGGCCTGATCGAGCAGCGCCTCGGCGATGCTCCGGCCCGGCTGGGCGGCGAGCCGGCGTACCGCCTCGGCCGAGTCCCAGTCCGCCCCGAGGAGGTCGGGCCCGAGGTGCCCGACCAGCAACGGTTCCTCGGCGGTCGGGACCAGGGCAAGATCGTGCAGGTGATAGCCGACCGCCACCGCGTCGGCGGTACGCAGCACCACCCGGATGGTGTGCGCGGGGCGGGCCGCCCAGCGCTCCCCCGGGGCGTACGCCCGCCAGGCGCCGTCCATCCGCAAGTGGGAGTGCAGGGTGAGCGGTGCCTCGCCGTCCGGGCTGCCGCTCGGTTGCCGTGCGCTGTCCGGGACACGCAGTCGGAGCAGCAGGTGTTTGCCTCGGGCAGCCGATTCGAGGACGGTCGCGCCGGTCAGGTCGGTGGTGGCGAGTTGCGGCACCCGGAAGTCGGTGGCGGTCAGCCGGTCACCGGCCATGGCACGGTGCAGTGCACGGGCGGTGTTCCACACGGTGTCGCCTTCGGGCACCCGTCCATCCTCCTCCCGCCGCATGCCCGCCGGCCGCGTACGCGCCGATCCGGCCGCAGGTCGTGAGCTGGTCGATCGTGCTCGGGCCGCCGCTGGTCGTCCGGAGTCGCTGCGGCGTCATCCGGAACCGGTGAGGAGTCATCCGGAACCGGTGAGGGTGGAAGGAGGCGCTCCCGGTGGGGTGTGGCTGCGGGTGGCCAGTGGTCGACGGTCGTCGTCCGTCAGGTGGACGGCGGCGCGGAGGCGGAGCCCGCGCCCTACCGCCGCCCACCCAGGGTCAGGGCAACTCCTCGGGACGGGGCTGGCGGACCGCTTCCTGGTAACGCGGGTGGCTCGCGCCGTAGATGGCGTAGTTGAGCCGGGCGTCTGACAGGCTCAGGTCACCGTTGGGGCCGCCCCGGGCGGTGCCGGCATTCTGGTCGGTGGAACCGTCGTCGGTCCAGAAGCAGACCGGACAGGTGCCGCCGCCGGTCCGGTGTGCACAACATGGGCAGGCGGCGACATCGATCGTGTGTTTCCCCACGCGGGTAAGCATTTCACAGCAGCCCGGCACGGGCACAGTAGACATATCGCCCTCCCGTTCCGCTCCGTCGGCCGATTCTCGGCGCTGTCCGGTAGCCAGACGAGTCTGTGCGTAGGACGGGCCAGGGGGTCGGCGCGGGCTCTCACTCCAGTCGCAGCACGTCGCCCGAGGTGACGCCGAGGAGTTCGTCCGCGCGGCCCCCGTTGACCGCGACCGCAAGGTGGTCGGCCGAGTCCGGATAGACGACGAGTTCGCCGGTCGGGGCGTCGCCGAAGGTGCCGCCCCGGACCGCCCGCCGCCCGCCGATCCGGAGCACCGGACCGAGCTGCCGCAGTACGGAGCCGGCGGCGGCGAGTTGGACGTTGCCGAAATGGTCGACGGTCAGCACCTCGGCCTCCAGCCAGCCGTCGCCCTGCACGAGCACCGGTTCGGGGAGCCGTACCAGGGTCGCCGGGTCGACCGCCGGGCCGGCGTCGGTCAGGGGTGCGCCGAGCGCGAACCGGGCGGCGGCCGGGGCGAAGACGTCCCGGCCGTGGAAGGTACGGGACGGGTCGGGAAACCATTCCGCGCTGGTCAGCTCCACCGCCTCGGTGATCCCGCCGAGCGCGCTCGCGGCCCGGAGCAGCAGCCCGTTGTCCGGCCCGACCAGCAGGCCGCCGGGGGTACCCAGTGCGACGCCGCGCCGCGCGGTCCCGACGCCCGGGTCGACCACCGCCACGTGTACGGCCGGCGGAAGGTGTCCGACGGTCTGCGCCAGTACGGCGGCGCCCCGGGCGACGTCTCCGGCCGGGACCAGATGGCTGACGTCGATCACCCGGACGGCCGGGGCGATCCGGGCGACCACCCCGTGGCAGGCGGCCACGAACCCGTCGGAGAGGCCGTAGTCGGTGGTCAGGCTGAGCCATGCGTAACCGGGCACAGCCGGAAGGGTAGCCCGGCCGGGCGTGGCGACGTTCCGGCTGCCGGGACAGCTGGCGATCAGCGTCGCCGGGTCCTCCTCCAGGTCCTCGACATCGCCGACCTGGACCACCTGGACGACCCGGACCGGATCGCCGGGGAGGTGGCGCCTCGGCTCTGAGCCGTGGTCGGCGGTCCTGGCCGGGTCGCGGCATGGGCCGCGGTCAGGCCGTGTCGTCCGCCTGCCGACCGGATCGCGGTCACAGCCGCGGGTCAGGCCGCATCGTCCGCCCGGCCGAGTCGCCAGTAGCCCATGAAGGCGACCGACTCGCGGTCGAGGCCGCGCTCGGTGACGAGGTGCCGGCGCAGCGTCCGGATCACCCCGGACTCGCCGGCCAGCCACGCGTAGTGCCCGCCGTTCGACAGGCCGACCGGTACCTCCCACAGTTCGTCGTCCACGGCGTCGTCCGAGGTGTCGGGCGGGGTGTCGTGCGGGGCCGGTCTTTCCGTCGGGAGGAGTCGGTCGGCGGCGGCCCGGACCGCCGGGACCAGCAGGCTGCCGTGCGCCGCACCCGAGCGGGGCAGCCAGGTCACGGTCACCAGCGGCGGGGCCGGCAGGTCGAGCACGTCCGCCGGGTCCGGCACCTCCAGCAGTACCTCGCCCCGGCAGTGTGCCGGCAACCGTTCGACGATCGCGGCGATCGCCGGTACCGCCGTCTCGTCGCCGGCGACCAACAGCGTGCGGGTGGCCAGCGCGGGCTGGAACTCCCGGCCGCCGTGGTCGCCGAGGTAGCCGTGGTCCGGCCCCATGATGACGAGCTGGTCGCCCGGCGCGGCGGCCCTTGCCCAGTGGGCCGCCGGCCCGTGCGCGCCGTACGCCCCGCCGTCGGGGTGCAGCACGATGTCGACGTCGACCTCGCGGACCTCCCGGCGTACCGCCCGGGTGGTGTAGGTGCGGAACGGGTTGCGCAGCTCGGTGGGGAGGGCCCGCCAGCGCGGGTACCAGTCGGTGCTGTCCGGCAGGTGGCGGAAGCCGTGCACCGGGATCGGGAAGACGAGTTTGATCCGCTGGTCGTAGCCGGGGTCGGCGAAGGTGTCGAAGTCGTCGCCGGTGAAGGTCACCCGGAGGAAGGACGGGCTCAGCCGGTGCAGCCGGACGACCTCGGCCGGAAAGAGCCGCCACGGGGCGACGAGCGACGGGGCGGTGGAAAGCTCGGTCATCGGCCAACCTCTCGGTACGCGACGCACCTCTTCGGTACGCGACGCCGACAGGCTCGACGAGTGCGGCGTGTTGTTAGGTTAGCCTAACCTGGCTCGAAAGTCAGCGGGAGCCACTGCGCTCGCCGAGGGAAGGAAGGATCGATGGCTGTCGCGCCTCGGGGTAGGGCCAGCACCACAGAAGCGCGGGACCTAGCACCGCTGACCCAACGGCCGGCACGGCGCAGAGTTCGTCTCATCCGGTTCGACACGTGCCAAGCGGCACGCCCGGTCCTCGGCCGATCGCGGCCGATCGGGCCGGGCGGGTTGACCGTCAGACGGTCTCGGTCAACGGGAAGACAAGCTGGTCCGAGAGACAGGGAAGCGACATGCCCACGACGATCGACAACCCGTCGACCCCGCCCGCCGCCAGCGCACCGGCCGGGCAGCCGGCGGGTCGGGCCCGGGTGCGGCGGCAACTGCGCTGGGCGGTACCGCTGACACTGCTCGCGGTCGCGTTCGTCGCGTACGCGCTGCCGCCGTACCTGACGTTCGATCCGAGCCGGGCACGGCTGCCCGTCCCGGAGGGCTTCCCGCAGTACTACCCGCTGCTGGTGGCGCACATCGTCTTCGGCTCGGTCGCACTGCTCACCGGCTGCTTCCAGGTCTGGCCATGGTTTCGCCAGCGTTACCCGGCCGCGCACCGCTGGATGGGCCGGGCGTACTTCTTCGGCGGAGTCTTCCCGGCGGGGATCGCGGTTCTCGGCGTCACACCGTTCAGCACCACCGGCTTCGTCTCACAGGTCGGCAACACCATGCTGGCGATCCTCTGGCTCGCCACGTCCGTCGCCGGATACCGGATGGCGCGGCAACGCCGGTTCGTCGAGCACCGCAGGTGGATGATCCGCAGCTTCGCGCTGACCGGATCGATCGTGGTGAACCGGGTGTGGGCGACGCTCTTCGTCATCCTGCTGCTGCCTCAGGTCGACACGACGTACGGCGGGGAGGAGAACGCGATGATCCAGGCGGCCGCCGGCGCCAGTGTCTGGATGAGCTGGGTGGTCAATCTGCTCGTCGCCGAGTGGTGGCTGGAACGCGGCGAGGCCCGTCGCCGGGCACGCCGTCGTCGCCGAGGAGTGGCGTAGGCATCAACCGCGCGCGGCAGTTGGATGGCACGTGGCTGTGGATGATCGACCAGCCCAACGTTCTCGGATGGCGACCCGTTCGACCAAATTGGTCCCGGTCAGCCGCGCAGGCGCAGGCCGCGCGGGGTGGTCCGGAAGCCGGCGGCGGTGAGCGCGTCGCGCAGCGGGGACGCGTGCACCGAGGCGCCGTCGGCGCGTTCCACCGTGAGGATGCCGAGCGCACCGGAGAGGTTCGCCGAGCCGAGGGCCTGGGCGGCGGCGGCCAGTGCCCCCGCGTCGTCGGTGAAGGAGAGCAGCGTACGGCCACCACGCTCGACGTACAGCACGAGTTCGCCGCCGACCAGCACCACCAGGGCACCCGCCTTGCGACCCGCCCGGTGTCCGGTGCTCGTACTCGTGGCCGGGTCGATGGTGCCGTCGCCCGAATCGACCACCCGGGCCGGCCAGGGCAGCGCGGCGCCGTACGGGTTGGCCGGGTCGGTGGCGGCCAGCACCCGGGCCCCGCCGGCCCGGCGGCGCAACTCCTCCGGCTCGGCGAGCGCCCGCAGCCGGTCCACCGCGCCGGGGACCGCGAACTGTGCCGCGCCGAGCCCTTCGACGAAGTAGCCGCGGCGGGCCGCCCCGCGTTCCTCCAGTGCGGAGAGCACCGGATAGACCGCGGCGAAGCCGCCGGACACCCCCTCGGCGACCACCGCTCCCCGGGTCACCACCCCGTGCCGTTCCAGCAGCACGTCGGCGAGCGCGGCGGCCCGCCGGGTCGGATCGGTGTCCCGCTCCGGGAGCCGGGACCAGCGGCCGGCGACCGTCGGTGGCCCACCCCGGGCCGGCAGTGCGGGGCGGCCCGGCCGCCGGTAGCGGGTCCGGGGCGCGCCGGTACGCGGCCGGTGCGCGCCCCCACCCCCGAGTACGGCGCGCAGCGGCGCGAGCGTGTCGTTGGTCAACCAGCCGGCCCAGACCAGCTCCCACACCACTCCGACCAGCGTCGTGTCCTCGACCGGCCCGGCAGCCGAACCGGCGAGCCGCTCGTCGGCGGCGACCCGTTCGGCCAGCGACCGGAAGAACAGCGCCTGCCCGTCGGCGAGTGCGGCCAACACCGCCTCGTGCACCGGGGTCAGCGCCAGCGCCTCGTCGGGTACGGGCAGCAGCAGCGGCGCGCTGTCGGCGTACGCCAGGGTGAGCCAGCCGTCGCCCCGGCCGATCGCGCCGGATCCCGCCCACACCACCTCGCCGCTGGCACAGAGCTCGTCGAGATAGGCGGGGGAGTAGTCGGCGACCCGGCTGGGCAGGACCAGACTCTCCAGCGAGGACGCCGGCACCGCCACCCCCTGCAACTGCTCCACCACGGCGGCAACCGCCTCGACACCCCGGGCAGCCGCGCCGATCTGCTGCCAGCGGGGCAGGAAGGTGGCCAGCGCCCGGGCCGGTACCGGCTCGATCTCCCGGCGCAGCGCGGCCAGGGAGCGGCGGCGCAGCAGCCGGAGCACCTCGGCGTCGCACCACTCCGGCCCGGCGCCGGTCGGCGAGAACTCGCCGGAGACCACCCGCCCGTCGGCACCGAGCCGGCGCAGCGTCTGCTCCAGTACGAAGACGCCGAGCCCGAACCGGGCCGCACAGGTGCTCGCGGCGAAGGGGCCGTGCGTCCGGGCGTACCGGGCGACGAGATCGCCGAGCGGGTCGGCCGCCGGTTCGAGGTATGCCCCTGCCACCCCCACCGGCAGGGCCACCCCGAGCGCGTCCCGGTAGCGGCCGGCGTCCTCGACGCCGATCCAGCGCTCCTGCCCGGCGACCCGGATCCGGAGGATCCGTCGAGCCGCCTCCAGCCCGGTCAACCACTCCGGTGCGACCCCGCGCTCGGCCAGCTCGGCGTCGGACAGGTCGCCGAGCAGCCGGAGCAGCTCGACCGCGTCCTCGGCGTCCCGGGGCCGGCGCTGCTCGGTCAGCCAGCGCAACTGCCGCTCGGTCTCGGCCACCACCGTCGGGTCGAGCAGCTCCCGCAGGTCGACCCGGCCGAGCAGCTCGCCGAGCAGGGCCGAGTCGAGCGCCAGCGCGGCGGCCCGCCGTTCGGCCAGCGGGGCGTCACCCTCGTAGAGGAACGCGCCGACGTACCCGAAGAGCAGCGAACGGGCGAACGGCGACGGCCGGGACGTCTCCACCTCGACCAGCCGGACCTTGCGGGCGGCCACCTCGCGCATCAGCGCCACCAGGCCGGGCAGGTCGAAGACGTCCTGGAGACACTCCCGGGCCGCCTCCAGGGTGATCGGGAAATCGGCGTATTCCCGGGCGACGTCGAGCAGTTGGGCGGCCCGCTGGCGCTGCTGCCAGAGTGGCTGGCGGCGGCGCGGGTCGCGGCGGGGCAGCAGCAGGGCGCGGGCGGCACACTCCCGGAACCTGGCGGCGAACAGGGCGGACCCGCCGACCGACTCCTCGACCAGGGTGGCGATCTCGTCGGAATCGAAGGCCACCAGCTCGGCGCCGGGCGGATCGTCGGCGGTGTCGGGCAGCCGGACGACGATGCCGTCGTCGGAGGGGACCACCTGGGCGTCGACGCCGTACCGCTCGGTGAGCCGGCGGGCGATGGCCAGCGCCCAGGGCCCGTTGACCCGGGCCCCGAGCACGCAGTGCACGGCCAGCCGCCAGTCGCCCAGCTCGTCGCGGAAGCGCTCGACCAGCACCGTCCGGTCGTCCGGCACCGACCGGGTGGCGGCCTGCTGCTCGCGCAGGTATGCCACCAGGTTGCCGGCGGCCCAGTCGTCCAACCCGCCGGAACGGAGCGCGGCGCGGGCGGCCTCGTCGTCGGCCCGGACCAGTCCGCGCAGCCGGTTGCCGAGGGCCCGGCCCAACTCGACCGGCCGGCCGAGCTGGTCACCCTTCCAGAACGGCATCCGGGCCGCCTGGCCCGGTGCGGGTGAGACCAGCACCCGGTCCGGGGTGATGTCCTCGATCCGCCAGGACGACGAGCCGAGCAGGAAGACGTCGCCGACCCGGGACTCGTAGACCATCTCCTCGTCCAGCTCGCCCACCCGGGCGGCCCTACGACTACTCCGGCTCGGCGCGTCTGACGCCGCGCCGCGACCCGGAGTAGTCGCCGCACCCGCCAGGAAAACCCCGAACAGCCCCCGGTCGGGGATGGTGCCGCCACTGGTCACCGCCAGCCGCTGCGCGCCTGGTCGACCGGTGAGCAGGTCTGCGGCCCGGTCCCAGACCAGCCGGGGACGCAGCTCGGCGAAGGCGGTGGACGGATAGCGCCCGGAGAGCATGTCGAGTACGGCGTGCAGGGCCGAGTCGGGCAGCTCGGCGAAGGGAGCGGCGCGGCGGATCAGGGCGGTGAGGTCGCCGACCCGCCACTCGTCGAGGGCCACCATCGCGACGATCTGCTGGGCGAGTACGTCCAGCGGGTTGCGCGGATAGTGCAGCTCCTCGATGGCACCGTCGGTCATCCGCTCGGCCACCACCGCGCAGGAGAGCAGGTCGCCCCGGTGCTTCGGGAAGACCACGCCCCGGGAGACCGCGCCGACCTGGTGCCCGGCCCGGCCGACCCGTTGCAGGCCGGCGGCGACGCTCGGCGGCGCCTCGATCTGCACCACCAGGTCGACGGCGCCCATGTCGATGCCAAGCTCCAGGCTGGAGGTGGCGACCACCGCCGGCAACTGGCCGGACTTGAGCGCCTCCTCGATGTGCCGGCGCTCCTCCCGGGAGACGCTGCCGTGGTGCGCCCGGGCGATCACCGGCGCCGCCCCGGTCGCCGCACCGGACTGCGCCATGATCTCCGCCGGCAGCCGAGGCGGCACCGCCGGCCGGATCGGCGCGGCCCGGTCGCCTCCGGCCCGGTCGCCTGCGGTCCGGTCGCCTGCGGTCCGGTCGCCTGCGGTCCGGTCGCCTCCGGTCCGGTCGCCTCCGGTCCGGTCGCCTCTGGCGCGGTCGCCTCCGGCCTGGTCGCCTCCGGTCCGGCTGGCGAAGGGCGGACGGCCGTCCCCGGCACCGTCTGCCGGGCCGAGGGCCGACTCCGCCTCGTCGGCGGCCAGCTCGTTGAGCCGGGCGCAGAGCCGCTCGGCACCGCGTCGGGAGTTGGTGAAGACGATGGTCGACCGGTGCGACCGGACCAGGTCGTAGACCCGCTCCTCGACCGCCGGCCAGATCGACGCCCGGCGCGGGGTGCCGAACTCGTCGTCCGGTGGCGCCTCCTGCTCGTCCAGCCGGGTCATGTCCTCGACCGGCACCTGCACGCTGACCTCGATGGTCTTCGCGGTCTCCGGCTGCACCACGCTCACCGGCCGGGCGCCGCCGAGGAACCGCGCGGTGGCGTCGATCGGGCGCACGGTGGCGGAGAGCCCGATCCGCTGCGCGGGGGCGGGCAGCAGGGCGTCCAGCCGCTCCAGGGAGAGCGCCAGGTGTGCGCCGCGTTTGGTACCGGCGACCGCGTGCACCTCGTCGACGATCACGGTCTGTACGCCGCGCAGCGAGTCCCGGGCGGCGGAGGTGAGCAGCAGGAAGAGCGACTCCGGTGTGGTGATCAGGATGTCCGGCGGGGTACGCGCGAACGCCCGGCGCTCGTCGGCCGGGGTGTCCCCGGTCCGCATCCCGACGGTGATCTCGGGCGGCGGGAGGCCCAGCCGGGCCGCCGCCTGCCGGATGCCGGTGAGCGGGGCGCGTAGGTTGCGCTCGACGTCGACGGCGAGCGCCTTCAACGGGCTGACGTAGACCACCCGGCAGCGCTGCCGGAGGTCGGCCGGGGCCGGCTCGCGGGCCAGCCGGTCCAGCGACCAGAGGAACGCCGCGAGGGTCTTGCCGGAGCCGGTTGGGGCGACCACCAGGGCGTTGTGCCCGGCGCCGACCGCCCGCCACGCCCCGGCCTGGGCGTCGGTGGGCGCGGCGAAGGCGGCGCCGAACCACTCCCGGGTCGCCACGCCGAACGTCGCCAGCACATCGCTCACCGACCCATCGTGCCCGGTAGGTCCGACAGGTTCACCGGAACGGTTGTCCGCATGCCCGCTGATCGTTGTTTTCGCCTGAGATGAGGGCTAAGTCTTACTTAACTGCTTGCGAACGAAGTGCAACATACAGTAACTTCTCCGAAACCCAAGCTCGGCGCAAGGGGGTACGGATGACCGGCGTTCCGCGCGACGTCCCCGCCGCCACGGACGTGTTGACCCGTCGGGTCGAGACCTATCTGACCGTGGCGCGGGCCGGTCTGCGCGGCGCCGACCTCGAACTCGCCGAGCGGCTCGTCGACTGCCTCCGGCAGTTGGTCGCGGCCACCGCCACCGCCAGCGCGGCGGACCGGGCCCGGGTCCGGGCCGCGGTGCACGCCCTGGTGCTGCGCCGCGAGGCGCACGGCCGGGTGCTGCCCCGGCGTTCCCTCGCCGCCGCCCAGCAGGTGATCAACCAGGTCGTCCGGCAACTCGGCCGCCCCGACCTGGTGGTGCCGTCCACACCGGACGCCGCGGACGACACCGCCGCCCGCGCCCTCCTCGACGGTGGCACGGCCCCGGCCCTCCTCGACCAGGATCCGACCCACAGCGTCGACTCGGCCTGCACCGTCGGGTAACACCCCCGACCCGCGAGCCTCGGCCCGCCCGGTAGCCCCGCCCCCCGCCTGCCGCGTCACCCGCCGGCAGCGCCCCCGCGTCACCCGCCGGCCGCGTCACCCGCCGGCAGCGTCACCCGCCGGCAGCGCGACCCGCCGGGCCGGACCGCCGGGCCGGACCGCCGTGCTGAGCCGATCGGCCGGCAGGATCGCTGACCCTGGTCCTCACTCGGGTGGTTTCGGGCTATTCCGCGTGTCGGACCGGACTCTGCCGTGTGATCTGTCTGAGTCCACGTCCTCGGGCCGGGCCGTGCCGACACCTACCTGGAGTACGCATGCTGATGCTGCTGGCGCTGCACCTGGTGGCTGCGGCGCTGGCACCCGCGTTGGTGCACCGGTGGGGGCGCTGGGCCTTCCTGCCGTTGGCGGTCGCCCCGGCCAGCGCGTTCGGCTGGGCGCTCGGGTACGCCGACACCGTCCGGGAGGGGAGGGCGGTCGTCGAGGCGTACCCGTGGGTGCCGGAGTTGGGCATCGAGCTGGCGCTCCGGGTCACCACCCTGTCCTGGCTGCTGGTCCTGCTGGTCGGCGGGATCGGCGCCCTGGTACTGGTCTACTGCGTCCGCTACTTCGACGCCGACGAGCCCGGGTTGGGCCGGTTCGCCGCCGTCTTCGTCGGCTTCGCCGGAGCGATGCTCGGGGTGGTACTCGCCGACGACCTGCTGCTGCTCTACGTCTGCTGGGAGCTGACCAGCGTCTTCTCCTACCTGCTGATCGCGCACCACCCGGAGCAGCAGGCCAGCCGACGGTCGGCGAACCAGGCGCTACTGGTGACCACCCTCGGTGGGCTGGTCATGCTGGTCGGCTTCGTCATGCTCGGCCAGCACGCCGGCACGTACCGCTGGTCGGAGATCGCGGCCCGGCCGCCGCCGCCCGGCGGGTACCTCGGGATCGCGGTGGTGCTGATCCTGGTCGGTGCGCTGAGCAAGTCGGCGATCTTCCCGACCAGCTTCTGGCTGCCGGCCGCGATGGCCGCACCGACCCCGGTCAGCGCCTACCTGCACGCCGCCGCGATGGTGAAGGCCGGCGTCTACCTGGTCGCGCTGCTCGCGCCGGTATACGCGGAGGTGGGCCCGTGGCGTCCGGTGATCTACGTGACCGGGATCGTCACCGTGCTGGCCGGTGGCTGGGCCGCGCTGCGCCAGGTCGACCTGAAGCTGCTGCTGGCGTACGGCACGGTCAGCCAGCTCGGGCTGCTGGTCGTACTCGTCGGCGCAGGCACCCCGGACGCCGCGCTCGCCGGCGTGGCGATGCTGGTCGGGCACGCCCTGTTCAAGGCGGCCCTGTTCCTGGTGGTCGGGATCGTCGACCGGCGGGCCGGTACCCGGGACCTGACCGTGCTCTCCGGGCTGTGGCGGCGGATGCCGCTGGTCTGCGCGACCGCCGTGCTCGCCGCGGCCTCGATGGCCGGGGTCACGCCGCTGCTCGGGTTCGTCGCCAAGGAGGCGATCCTCGGTGCGTTCCGCGGCGACCCGCCGCTGCTCGCCGCGCTGCTGCTCGGCGCCGTGCTGACCACCGCCTACAGCGCCCGGTTCGTCCGGGGGGCGTTCGCCGGCCGGCCACCACCCCGGGAGGCGACGCCGACCCGCCCGGTCGAGACCGTCCTGCTCGCCCCGGCGGCCCTGCTCGCGGTCGCCGGGCTGGTACTGGGGGTCCTGGCCGGGCCGGTCGGCGAGACGCTCGCCGGATATCCCCGGCTGTTCGGGTCGATCGCGCACCCACTCACCTTCGTGCCGGCATCGGGGCTGGTCCTGGGCCTGTCGGCGCTGGCCCAGGTCGGCGGTCTGCTGCTCTTCGCGCTCCGTACTCCGGTCGGCGCGGTGCAGGCCCGGCTGCGGGCGCCGTTCGACGGGGACACCGCCTACCAGGTGCTGAGCCGGGGATTCGACCGGTTCGCCGTGGCGCTCACCGGTGCGACCCAGCGGGGTTCGCTGCCGCAGTACCTCGGCGTCATCCTGTTCGCCCTGGTGCTCGTGCTCGGCGGCGCGCTGCTGCGCGGCCCGTGGCCGGACCGGATCGGCGTGTCGGGAAACCCGCTCCAGGCCGTCGTCGGGGTGGTGCTCGGGGTCGCCGCGGTGCTCACCGTCCGGGCCCGGAGCCGGCTCACCGCGGTGATCCTGGCCGGCGTCACCGGCTACTGCACCGCCGTGCTCTTCGTGCTGCACGGGGCGCCCGACCTGGCGTTGGCCCAGTTCCTGGCGGAGACCGTCACCATCGTGATCTTCGTGTTGGTGCTGCGCCGGCTGCCGGCCCGGTTCTCGGTGCGACCGCTGCGGCGCAGCCGGTGGACCCGGCTCGCCCTCGGGGTGGCGGTCGGGGCCGTGGTCACCGCGATGGCCGTGGCCGCGACCGGGGCCCGGCGGGCACCGCCGGTCTCGGCCGAGTTCCCCGGGCCGGCGCTCTCCTTCGGGTACGGCCGCAACGTCGTCAACGTGACCCTGGTGGACATCCGGGCCTGGGACACCATGGGCGAGATCGCCGTACTGGTGGTGGCGGCGACCGGGGTGGCCAGCCTGATCTTCCAGCGTCGACGTGGCCCGGACCGCCCTCGCCGGGACGACCTGCCGCCACCGCCCGGAGCCGAGCGGGTCTGGCTGCGGGCCGGCCCGACGCTGCGGACCCGGCGCCGCTCGATCGTCTTCGAGGTGGTCGTCCGGCTGATCTTCCACACGGTCGTGCTCTTCTCCATCTTCCTGCTCTTCTCCGGCCACAACGCCCCCGGCGGCGGCTTCGTCGGTGGCCTGGTGGCCGGACTCGCGCTCGCGGTCCGCTACCTCGCCGGAGGCCGGCACGAACTCGACCAGGCTGCCCCGGTCGACGCCGGGATGCTGCTCGGGGTCGGCCTCTTCGTGTCGGTCGGCACCGGTCTGCTGGCCATGTCGACGGGTGGGGAGGTGCTGCGCAGTTCGCTGCTGGAGCCGGAGTTGCCGCTCGTCGGCGAACTGCACCTGGTCACCTCGATCTTCTTCGACATCGGCGTCTACCTGGTCGTGGTCGGCCTGGTGCTGGACATCCTGCGCAGCCTCGGCGCCGAGGTGGACCGGCAGATCGAGGTGGAGGACGAGCCGGGCACCGGGCTGCGTACGGACCGGCCGGCCGGACCGGCACGACAGGCGGCGGCGGGTGCGGGGGCGCCGGACGCCCCGGGCGGCACGGACTCCGAATCGGCCGGCACGGACTCCGAATCGGCCGGTACGGACTCCGGGGTGGCCGGTACGGAGGGCCGGCGATGACTCCGAACCTGGTGCTGGCGCTGGTCGTCGGGGTGCTGTTCGGCAGCGGGGTCATCCTGCTGCTGGAGCGCAGCCTCAGCCGGGTGCTGATCGGCATCATCCTGCTCACCAACGGCACCAACCTGCTGCTCCTGCTCGGCGGCCGGCCCGGTGAGGCGCCGATCCTCGGGGTCACGCCGGACGCGGAGATGAGCGACCCACTGGCCCAGGCGATGGTGCTGACCGCCATCGTGATCACCCTGGGCCTGACCGCGTTCCTGCTGGCGATGGCGTACCGGAGCTGGCAGTTGACCGGGCACGACGAGGTACGCGACGACCCGGAGGACCGCCGGATCGTGCGCCGGGCGAAGCGGCACGAACTCGCCGGTCCGGATGACAACGCCGGCGAGGGGCCCTGGCCGCCGCCCGGCGGGGTGGTGGGCGCCGATCCCGAGCAGGTCGATCCGGAGCCGGCACCGCGCCGACTCGACGACGAGCCGGGCGGCCAGGCATGAGCGAGCGTCGTGAGCGAGTCGGCCAGTTCAGTGCGGTTGTGTCTCGTGTCGGCACGGAGCGCAGCGGAGTGCCGGGCGTGAGCCAGCGTTGCGAGCGAGTCGGCCAGTTCAGTGCGGTTGTGCCTCATGTCAGCGCGGAGCGCAGCGGAGTGCCGGCATGAGCTATCTGGTACCGCTGCCGGTGGTCGTACCGCTGTTCGGCGCGGCGCTGGCGCTGGTGCTGGGCCGCCGGCCGATCGCGCAGCGGGCGATCAGCGTCACCGCCCTGGTGGTCACGCTCGCTGTCGCGGTCCTGCTGCTCTGGCGGGCGCACTGGCACGGCCCGCTGGTGGTGCACATCGGCGGCTGGCGGGCTCCGCTCGGCATCGTGCTGGTCGCCGACCAGTTGGCCGCGCTGATGCTGGTGGTCTCGGCGGCGGTGACGCTCTGCGTGCTGCTCTACTCGATCGGGGAGGAGGAGCGGGCGGATCCGGGCGAGCACACTCCGGTGGTCATCTACCACCCCACCTATCTGGTGATGACCTCCGGGGTGACCAACGCCTTCCTCGCCGGCGACCTGTTCAGCCTCTTCGTCGGCTTCGAGGTGCTGCTGGCGGCCAGCTACGTGCTGCTCACCATCGGCGGCACCGAGGAGCGCATCCGGGCCGGCACCACGTACGTCGTGGTCGGGCTGGTCTCGTCGCTGATCTTCCTCACCGCGATCGGCCTGGTGTACGCCTCCACCGGCACGCTGAACCTCGCCCAGATGGTGGGCCGACTCGACGCCCTCTCGGCCGACCTGCGGCTGGCGCTGCACGGCGTACTCCTGCTCGCCTTTGCCATCAAGGCGGCGGTCTTCCCGCTGGCGGCCTGGCTCCCGGACTCCTATCCGACCGCTCCGGCCCCGGTCACCGCGGTCTTCGCCGGCCTGCTGACCAAGATCGGCATCTACGCGATCATCCGGACCGAGACGCTGCTCTTCCCCGACGGCCGCGCCGCCGACCTGCTGCTGGTGCTGGCCCTGCTGACCATGCTGGTCGGCATCCTGGGCGCGGTCGCGCAGTCCGACATCAAGCGGCTGCTGTCGTTCACCTTGGTCAGCCACATCGGGTATCTGCTCTTTGGGGTGGCGCTGACCTCGGGGCCCGGGCTTGCCGCCGCGATCTTCTACGTGGTGCACCACATCACCGTGCAGACCACCCTGTTCCTGGCGGCCGGGCTGGTCGAGCGGCGGGCCGGCAGCACCAACCTGGACCGGATCGGCGGGCTGGCCCGGGTCGCCCCGCTGCTCGGCGTGCTGTTCCTGGTGCCGGCGCTGAACCTCTCCGGCGTCCCGCCGTTCTCCGGGTTCCTCGGCAAGCTCGGACTGCTCCAGGCCGGGGTGTCGGCCGGCGGGGTGCTGCCCTGGCTGGTGGTGGTCGCCGGCACCCTGACCAGCCTGCTCACCCTCTACGCGACGACGAAGGTGTGGAGCCTGGCGTTCTGGCGCCCGCCCCGGCTGGTCGACCCCGAGGCGCCGGCCCGGCTGCCCCGGCTGATGGTGGGCGCCACCACCGTACTGGTGCTGCTCGGGGTGGGGCTGACGGTGGCCGCCGGCCCGCTCTTCGGGGTCAGCACCGAGGCAGCCGACGACCTGCGACAACGCGTCCCGTACGTGCGGGCGGTCTTCCCCGGCGGCCCGCCGTGACCGGCGACGCCCGGCCCGCCGGCCCGGACCCGTCGCGCCGCTTGGGGTCAGGTCGGCTGACAGACCGGGCTGGGTCGGGCTGGCGGGCGCTGCGGGGCCGACTGCCGGGCCGGCGACGCTGGCGGGACCACCTGATCACGGTCGGCTGGCTGGTCGCGGTCTGGAGTCTGCTCTGGGGCGAGTTCACCGTCGGCAACCTGCTCGGCGGCGTACTGGTGGCCGTGGTGATCCTGGTCTTCCTGCCGCTGCCCCGGGTCACCTTCGGGGGGCGGCTCCGGCCGCTGGTGCTGGCCGGGTTCGTCGGACGGTTCGTCGCCGAACTCGTGGTCGCCAGCGTGCACGTCGGCTGGGTCGCGGTACGCCCCGGCCAGCCCCGGAACGCGATCGTCGCCGTCCGGCTGCGAGTGCGTACCGACCTCAACCTGGCGCTGACCGCCGAGGTGCTGTCGCTGGTCCCCGGCACGCTGATCGTGGAGGCGGACCGGGAGACCGGAACGCTCTACGTGCACGTGCTGGACATCCGCGGCGCCGAGGACCTGGCCCGGAGCCGGGAACGCGTGCTGGCCCTGGAGGCCCGCCTCGTCCGCACCATTGGCTCCGAGGCGGAACTGCGAATGCTCTCGCCGACCACGGGAAACGCCGAACCGGGAGGACCATCGTGACCGTTGCCGTCGTTGTCGTCGCCGTCCTGCTCTCCGCCGCGGCGGCGCTGGCCCTGACCCGCGTCGTACGCGGCCCGGCGCTGTTGGACCGGGTCGTCGCCGCCGAGGTGCTGATCTCGATCATGATCGGCGCGCTCGGTGCCGAGGCAGCCGTGAACCGGCACGCCACCACGCTGCCGATCCTGGTCGTACTCAGCACACTGGGCTTCGTCGGCTCGGTGGCCCTGGTGCGGTTCGCCTCCGGGGAGGAGGCGTGAACGGCGACGTCGTACTCGACGTGCTGGTCGGGATCTTCCTGGTCGCCGGGGGGCTGCTGAGCCTGGTCGCCGGGATCGGGCTGATCCGCTTCCCGGACGTGCTCAGCCGGATGCACTCGGCGACCAAGCCACAGGTGCTCGGCGTACTGCTGATCCTGCTGGCGTTGGCGATGAGCCTGCGCAACGGCGCCGACCTGGGCACGCTGGTGCTGATCGGCGGGTTCCAGCTCAGCACCGCCCCGCTGGCGGCCCAGATGATCGGCCGCGCCGCGTACCGCACCGGGCGGGTGCACCGCGAGTCGCTGGACGTCGACGAGCTGGCCGACCGGTCCGGCACCGCCCATGACCGTGGCGAGTGAGTAACTCCGGTTGCCGGCCCGCGAAGGCACTGCCGAGTTGGCGTACGCCTCAGCCGGCGGTAGGCCGAGGCTCCCGGTAAGGCCGGTCCGGTGCCGGAATCGGGTCAGGTTCGCGTCCGGAATGGGGCAAGGGTGGTACGGATCTGGTCGCCCGCGCCCCAGTCGTCGTCGAACTGGGCCAGCACGGCGAGGTGTTGGCGCAGTTGGACAATTGGCATGCGGGTCTGCCAGTCGCTGTCGAGTGAGGTCAGCTCCGCGTAGACCGCGAAGAACCGTTGTGCCTCGGGCGGGGGCGAGGTGGACCACACATGGGCGAGGTCGACCTCGGCCCACATGTAGGACACCGCCGGGTCGATCAGCGCGGGCTGCCCGTCCGGAGTGGCCAGGACGTTCTGTGCCCACAGGTCGCCGTGTGTCAGGCAGGCCGGGCGGTCCGGCAGCAGGTCGGGCAGCCGGTGACACAGCCGCTCCAACGCCGTCCGGTCTCCGCTGTCGAGTGCCGCCTCGACGCGGGGCTCCCCGAGCCACCGAAGCAGCCGGTGCTGTGCGAAGAATGCAAAGCCGTCGTCTTCCCAGGTATTGGTCTGCCGGCGGCGACCCAGCCAGTTGTCGCGGTGCCATCCAAAGCGCGGATGGGTCGTACTCATATGCAGGTGGGCGAGCATGTGCGCGAACTGCTCCCAAAAGGTCTCGCTGCGCGGCCTCGGCCGCAGCACCGACAACACAAGCAGCTCTCGGTCCGCCAGCATCACCTCGGGTGTCACCACGCCGCCGAGTTCGCGCAGCGCGGCCAGCCCTTCGGCCTCCGCGACGAAGACATCGTCGGCCGGCGCGTCGACGAATGCCTTGACGAACACCGACGGAGCGTCGCGCCGGGTGGCTATGCCCGCGAGCGCCGCGAGCCCACCCGTCGCAGGCTCCACCGTGACGACATCGCGCATCCCGGCCCGGAGCAAGCATTCCCGCAGGAACGGTGCCGAGCGCGTCACGACCGGCTCCTCCTTGTCCGGGTGCTTGTTCGCAAGATCTTAGGTGCGCCTCGGCGGTGGCGGGGAAATTGCGTGGCGTGCGGTGGCTGGGGTGGTTAGGTTGCCGGGCGTGGGCAGGATTGTTTCGGTCAATCTGGCGGTGCCGGAGCCCAACCCGGCCAAGGGCGTTGGCATCACGGGCATCAACAAGCAGCCGGTCGATCACCTGGTCATGGTGCGGGCGCCGGGGCCCAAGACGACCGGGCTGCACAGCGGCCTGGTCGGTGACCAGATCTTCGACATCGCGCACCACGGCGGCGACGACCAGGCCGTTTACGCGTACGCGCGGGAGGACTACGACTGGTGGCAGGCGCGGCTGAGTCGCCGGCTGGTCAACGGGCTCTTCGGCGAGAACCTGACGACCGAGGGAGTCGACGTCAACGGCGCGGTCATCGGCGAGCGGTGGCGCATCGGTCCACGGCTGGTCCTCCAGCCGACATTCGGCCGCATCCCGTGCGTCACGTTCCAGCGCAAGATGGCCGAGCCGCGCTGGGTGAAGACCTTCACCCGGGCGAACCGGACGGGCGCGTACCTGCGGGTGCTGGAGCAGGGCGAGGTGTGGGCCGGTGATCCGGTGACGGTGCAGGACCGTCCGGCGCACGGGGTGACGATCGCGCAGGCGTTTCGGGCGTACATGACCGAGCCGGAGCTGCTGCCGGAGCTGGTCGAGATCGACGGGCTGCCCGAGGATCTGCGCGAGACCCTCGCCGAGCGGCTTCCCCAGCGGCGGTAACTCCTGATCGGGTGGCCGACGCTGTTGACCGGCACGCTCGGGTCGATCAGCGCCCGCAGCCGTACCGTATGGGGCTTGGCCCCCGCGCTCCGACACCGCGCGGTTGAGGGTGACGGGCGATCGCCGACGCGCGGTTACCCCCGTCACGCCGTGTCGTGTCATCCTGACCGGATGCGAGTCACCTCCATTTACACGTACCCGGTGAAGGGGTGTCGCCGGATGGACCGTGACACGGCGCGGGTCGAGCCGTGGGGTCTGGATGGCGACCGGCGTTGGCTGATTGTGGACGAACATGGGCTCGGTCTGTCCCAGCGGCAGCATCGGGAACTGGTGACGATGCGGGCGGTGTCCCGGCCGGGTGGGCTGATCCTGGACGCGCCGGGGATGCCGACGCTCGATCTGGCCGAACCGGCCGGTGGCGAGGCGATCCAGGTTCGGGTGTATCGGGCGCGGCCGCCCGCACCGGTACGCGCTGCCGGTTCGGAGGCGGACGACTGGCTCAAGCGGCTGTTGGGGCGTGCCGTCCGGCTGGTCTGGCTCGGTGACCCCGCTCGGAATCTCGTTCCCTGGCCGGTTCCGGTCGGGGTCGGCGCCGAGGTGAGCTTCGCCGACGGTACTCCGTTGCTGCTGGGCAACACCGCGTCGTTGGATGCGTTCAATGACTGGTTGCGGGAGTCGGGTAGCGCCGAGGGGCCGTTGCCGATGGTCCAGTTCCGCCCCAACGTGGTGATCAGCGGCGCCGCGCCCTGGGCCGAGGCCGAGTGGGTCGGGCGGCGGATCAGGATCGGCGGGGCGGTGTTCCAGGGCGCCGACGAGTGTGGCCGCTGTCTGATCGCGACGATCGACCAGGAGACCGGGCAGCGGGGGCGGGAGCCGCTACGGATGCTCGCCGCACGGCGGAACATCGGCCAGAAGCTCCGCTTCGGGCTCCAGATGACGGTCCGGACCGAACCGGGCGGACCTTCCGACGAAGGTCGGACGGTCAGCGTCGGTGACACCGTGGAGGTACTGGACTGACCGGCAACGATTCGGGGCTGGTCACGGTCCGGGCTGGTCACGGTCCGGGCTGGTCACGGTCCGGGCTGGTCACGGTCCGGGCTGGTCACGGTCCGGGCTGGTCACGG
>NZ_BONX01000022.1 GCF_016862935.1 Plantactinospora mayteni | reverse complement strand
CCGGGCTGGTCACGGTCCGGGCTGGTCACGGTCCGGGCTGGTCACGGTCCGGGCTGGTCACGGTCCGGGCTGGTCACGGTCCGGGCTGGTCAGGGGTCGGCGGGGAAGGCCATCGTGCCGGTCAGCCCGACGGAGCCGGGCAGCCGGGTGTCCTGGCGCAGGAACTGCACCACGACCGGGACCGGTGAGCGGACGACACAGCCGAACCGCCGGCCGAGCACGATCGCCTCGGGGTCGACCAGGTCGTTGAGGCGTACGTGTCGGATCCGGCGGGCGCCGACCCTGACCGAGTACGGGCCGACCGGTTCCCGGTCCTCGTAGTAGACGGTGATCTCCAGTTCGGCCGGCTCGTCACCGGTGTTCAGTACGGACAACTGGTCGAAGCTGGTGAACTCCGGTTCCTCGCCGTTGCTGGGAAAGGGGATCCGGCCACCGGGGACCACCCAGACCCGCCCGCCGAGCCCGGCCATCAACCGTCCCTCAGCAGCCGGGCGAGGTCGGGGGTGAGGAACACCTCGTCCGGGTCGAGCCGGCGGCGCAGAGCCTGGAACCTGTCCCACTGTGGATAGACGCCGCGCAGTTCCCGGGCGGTCAGCGAGTGCTTCTTTCCCCAGTGCGGGCGGCCGTCGTACTGCCGGAACACCGCCTCCACGTCGGCGAAGTACTCCTCGTGCGGCAGGGAGTTGTTCTGTAGGCAGGCGATCGTCGTGGTGGCCCGGCCGTACTCGGGACTGAGCCAGACGTCGTCCTCGGCACAGGTGCGTACCAGGACCCGCCAGGCCACCCCGGCGCGGTGCCGGTCCAGGATCCGGTGCCGGATCTCGGTGAAGCAGGCGTGGAACGCCTCCGACGGGATGGCGTACTCGATCTCGTCGAAACGCAGCTCCCGGTGCCGGGGGATGGTCCGGTGGCTCGGGCCGGTCTCGGTGGTGCGGGGCTCGTCGGCCGGGGTGACGTCCGGCTCCTCGCCGCGCCGGTTGAGGGTGCGGATCTGCGTGGTGTCGGTGCGCGGATACCAGTAGAAGTCCATGTTCCGGTTCTGCCGCTGCAACTGGTGCAGGTGGTCGAGGGTCCAGGCGATCGACGAGCACCAGTTGCGCCGCCGCAGCTCGTAGGTGGGGCTGAGCCGCAGCGTCAGCGTGGTCACCACGCCGAGTACGCCGAGGGACAGTCGCGCCGCCGGCAGCAGCTCGGGATTCTGCCGCCCGGAGATCTCCAGCACCTCGCCGGTGCCGGTCACCAGCCGGACCCCGGCCACCTGGGTGGCGAGGTTGCCGAAGCGCGGGCCGGTGCCGTGCGTACCGGTGGCGGTGGCGCCGGCGATGGACTGCACGTTGACGTCACCCAGGTTGTCCATGGCGAGCCCGGCCTCGTAGAGCGCCTCGCCCAGTTCGCCGAGCGGCACCCCGGCGCCGACCGTGGCCAGCCGTGGCTCGTCGAGCCGGCGCACCGTCCGGGGCAGGCCGGCCAGGCTGACGAGTACGCCGTCGGTCCGGACCAGCGGACTGGACGAGTGTCCGGCGCCGACCGGCCGGAGCTTGGTCGAGGTCTGCCGGGCGCGTTCGACCAGTGCCCGGACGTCGTCCTCGTTCTCCGGCGTGGCGTACTCGCGCGGAGTGAACCGGAGGCTCCCTGACCAGTTGCGCCACTCCCGCCCCAACACGGCCTCCTGTTCTCGGCTGTCCGGCCGTCCGACTGTCCGGCGAGTCCGCCGAGTCCGGCTGCCCGACTGTCCGACTGTCCGGCAACCGCACGGTGAGGGGACGGATCGGGACACCGGTCTCTACCCCGGCCGGCGGGCCCGGAAACGGCTGGTCAGGACCGGTGGTGGTTGTCTGGGCGGTGGGCCGTGGGGCTCGGTAGGATGGTCTGGTGATCGACTCAACTGTCCAGGAGGGCAGCTGTAGCCAGCCGGGTCGGACCCGGCATCTCCCGCACCAGCCGCGACGACGGGGAGCGCTGAGCACCCCGTGTTGATCGCGATCGGTCTCGTCCTGATCATCCTGCTCACTGCGGCTACGGGTTACTTCGTCGCCCAGGAATTCGGTTACGTCGCCGTAGACCGGGGCAAACTGCGCCAGCTCGCCGAGGACGGCGACGCCGCCGCGCAACGCGCCCTCACGGTCACCGGACGGCTCTCCTTCATGCTCTCCGGAGCGCAACTCGGGATCACCGTCACCGCCCTGCTCGTCGGTTACGCCGCCGAGCCGTACCTCGGCGACGGCCTGGCCGACCTGCTCGGCACGGCGGGCGTCTCGGCCGCCGTCAGTACGCCGATCGCGGTCGTGTTGGCCCTGGTGATCGCCACCGTAGTGCAGATGGTCTTCGGGGAACTCGCCCCGAAGAACCTCGCCATCGTCCGGGCCGAGGCACTGGCCCGGGCCCTGAGCCGTTCCACCCTGCTCTACCTGGCCGTCGCCGGGCCGGTGATCCGGCTCTTCGACGCCGCCGCCACCCGGCTGCTGCGCCGGCTCGGCATCGAACCGGTGGAGGAACTGCCCAGCGGGGCGACGCCAGAGGACCTGGAACAGATCATCGCCGAGTCCCGCGAGGAGGGGCACCTCGACGCCGAGATGTCCACCCTGCTCGACCGGGGGCTCGACTTCCGGCAGCTCACCGCCGCCGAGGCGATGGTGCCCCGGGTCGACGTGCACACCGTACGGGCCGACGAGCCGCTCAGCCGGCTGGTCGAGCTGCTCGACACCGGGCACTCGCGCTTCCCGGTACGCGGCGCCGAGGGCGTGGACGACGTCATCGGGGTGGTCGGGATCGCCGACGTACTCGGGGTGCCGCCGGCGAAGCGCGGGACGACCCCGGTGGAGGCGGTCGCCGTACCCCCGTTGCTGGTGCCGGCGACGCTGCCGCTGCCGACGGTGCTGGACCGGCTGCGGGCCGGGCACCGCCAGCTCGCCTGCGTGGTCGACGAGTACGGCGGGTTCGCCGGGGTGATCACCCTGGAGGACATCGCCGAGGAACTGGTCGGGCCGATCCGGGACGAGGACGATCCGCCCGAGCGGGCCCCGGTCCGGCAGGCCGACGGCTCCTGGGTGGTGCCGGCCCGCTGGCGGATCGACGAGGTCGCCGACAGCACCGGGATCACCCTGCCCGAGGCGCCGGAATACGACACGCTCTCCGGTCTGGTGATGCGGGAGCTGGGCCGGATACCCGAGGTCGGTGACCGGCTGGAGATCAGGCTCTCCGCCGACGGGGAACCGGACCAGGAGGCGACGCTGCCCCGGGCCCACGTCGAGGTGCTGGCGGTCGACCGGCACGTCGCCGACTCGGTCCGGCTCCGGGTACTGGTGCCGCAGGCCGGAGCGGAGCGAACCGCGTGAATCCGACGTGGGCGTTGTTGATCTCGCTCTTGCTGCTCGCGCTGAACGGCTTCTTCGTGGCCGCCGAGTTCGCCCTGCTGGCCGCGAAGCGCTACCGGCTGGAGCAGGCCGCCGCCTCCGGTGGCCGGGCCGCCCGGGCGGCGCTGGACGGGGTACGCGAGCTGACCCTGATGCTGGCCGGTGCCCAGTTCGGCATCACCGTCTGCACGCTGGGGCTGGGTGCGCTCGCCGAGCCGGCGATCGAGCACCTGCTCAGCCCGGTGCTGCACGCGGTCGGCCTGCCCACCACGGCCAGCCACGTGATCGCGCTGGTGTTCGCGCTCGCCCTGGTCACCTTCCTGCACCTGGTGGTCGGCGAGATGGCCCCGAAGTCGTGGGCGATCACCGATCCGGAGCGCTCCGCGCTGCTGCTCGCGCTGCCGTTCCGGGCGTTCGCCCGGGTGGCCCGGCCGGTGCTCTCCGCGCTGAACGGGCTGGCCAACGTGACGTTGCGGCTGGCCCGGGTACGCCCCGAGGAACAGTTGGCGGTGGCGCACGGGCCGGAGGAGTTGCGGATGCTGCTCCAGCAGTCCCGCGAGCACGGCCTGCTCGCCGCCGACCAGCACGAGATGCTGACCAGCATGCTCGAACTCCAGGGCACCACCGTCGAGCAGGTGATGGAGCCGGTCGAGACGATCGTCTCGGTACGCCCCGACGACTCCGCGGAGCGGATCGAGGAGGTGTGCCGGTCCAGCGGCCGGTCCCGGCTGGCCGTCTTCGAGGCGCCGGGTGAGGTGGCCGGGCTGGTGCACGTCCGGGAGGCGGTCCGGGTCACCACCGCCGGGCGGACGGCGACGGCGCGGGAGTTGATGACCATGCCGTTCACCCTGGAGGCGACCGCGACGGTAACCGAGGCGGTGGCCGCGATGCGGGCCGAACAGGTGCAGTTGGCGCTGGTCAGCAACGGTGCCGGTGCCGGCCGGCCGATCGGCTTCGTCGCCCTGGAGGACCTGCTGGAAGAGGTCATCGGGGAGTTCGACGACGAGACCGACCCGATCCCTCGGGGCCGCCGGCTGCGCTGAGCGTCCGGCGCACCCGCCCCGACAGCCGGCTTCCCGGGGACGAACTGGGACGCGCGACTTCCCGGCGTCGGTCGGGTGCGGCGGAGCGCGCCCGGATGGCGAACGCCGGGCGGGCACGGGAGGGGGCGACGGTGGGCTTCGGGGGACTCCTGCCGGGTTCGGGACTGACCGTGCGGACCACGCTGACGAATCCGAGTACCCGGCCGGGGCTGTCGCTGCCCGGCCGGGTCACCCTCACCGCCGGCCGGTCGCCGGTGACGGTGGACGGGGTGACGCTCGGCCTGGTCACCCGGGTCGAGCCGGCCGGTGGCGAGGTGGAATACCTGCCGGTGGAGTTCCACCGGGTGGCCGCCGCCGGGGCGCTCGTGCTGGCGCCGGGCGAGCGCCGGATCCTCGACTTCGGCGTGCCGGTGCCGTGGGAGACGCCGGTGACGGTGGTCGACGGGCACTGCCTGCTCAACCTGCGGATGGGGCTGCGGGCCGAGGTCGCGGTCAGCGCCCTGCTCGACCGGGGCGACCTGCGCCCGGTGTACGTGCACCCGCTGCCCGCCCAGGCGGGAGTGCTCGGCGCGTTGACCGAACTGGGCTTCGAGTTGCGGCAGGTCGGACTGCTCGCCGAACGGCTGCCCGGGATCGACCAGAAGCTGCCGTTCCACCAGAAGATCGCGTACTGGGCGGCGCCGCTCTACGGCGGCCCGTTCAGCGAGCTGGAGGTCTCGTTCTTCACCGACCCGTACCGGGTGGAGGTGCTCTTCGCGCTGGACCGTCGGGTGGCGCTGGCCGGTGCCGGGCACGTCAGCTTCAGCCGGTTCCGGGTGGACCACCGGGGCGCGGCGGACCTCGACTGGATCACCGTGCTGGACAGTTGGCTCCGGTACGCCGTACAGCGGCACTCGGCCACCGCCGCCGGCTACCAGGTACGGACGGACCGCCGTCCGTCGCCGCCGCCCCGACCGACCGATCCCGACCAGTCGCACCCCGGCCCGTCCGGGACCAACACCCGGGACAGCGCGCCGCCGGGCGAGGAGCCCAGCGGTGCCGCGCCGGCCGCCGGCCACGATCCGGACCGGGGGCTGCGTCCGATCGGCGGCGGTGAGGGCGGGATGGGCGGCGGCGCGGGCGGTGCCGCCGGCGGCAGTGGCGGTGCCGGGATCTGAGACCGGGTCCCCGCCGGTGGCCCGGGGTGGTGCCGGGATCTGAGACTCGGACCCTGCCGGTGGCCGGGGGTGGTCAGCCGGCGCTGGCGGTGGCGAGCTTGATGCCGAAGCCGAGGAAGAGCGCGCCGATCCCGGTGGTCGCCCCGGCGGCCAGTCGCCGGCGGCGGCGGAACTGGACGGCCAGGAAGGTGCCGGTGAAGATCAGCACGGTCAGGTAGAGCGCGCTGGTGACCTGGGCGATCGCGCCGAGCAGCAGGAACGACAGCGCCGGGTAGGAGTAGGCCGGGTCGACGAACTGGATGAAGAACGAGATGAAGAAGAGGATCGCCTTCGGGTTCAGCAGGCTGATCACCGCCGCCCGCCGGAACGGCCGGTCGGCCGCCGCCGGCCGGGTGTCGACCAGCGGCGCCACCGCCGGGTCGTTCCGGGTACGCCAGCGCTGCCACGCCCCGCGCAGCATCATCAGCCCGACGTAGCCCAGGTAGGCCGCGCCGACGTACTTGATCACCATGAAGATCGGCGGGTACGCCTTCAGTAGCGAGGCCACCCCGGCGGCGGAGAGCGCCATCAGCACCGCGTCGCCGAGGAAGACCCCGGCGGCGGCCCGGTAGCCGGCGCGTACCCCGGTCTTCGCGGCGGTGGTGAGCACGTAGAGCGAGTTCGGTCCGGGCAGCAGGATGATGGCCACCGTGCCGAGCACGTAGGTCCAGATGTCGGTGATCCCCAGCACGCCGGTCATCATCGCCCGGCCGGGACCGCCTGTCGAAGCCTTTCCTGGAGCCTGACCTGTGCTTTCGGCCACTCGTCGGCGAGCATCGCGTACTGCACGGTGTCCCGCCACGAGCCGTCCGGCCGCTGCCGGTGCCGCCGGAGCACCGCCTCCCGGGTGGCGCCGAGCCGCTCGATGGCGCGCTGCGACCGCTCGTTGCGGAGGTCGGTGTGCCAGACCACCCGCTCCGCGCCGAGTTCGGTGAACGCCCTCGTCAGCAGCAGCAGCTTCGCCTCGGTGTTCACCCCGGTACGCCACCAGCGCCGGCCCAGCCAGGTGTGTCCGATCGCGACCGAGCGGTGCCCGGGGTCGATCTCGTAGAAGGAGGTGGTGCCGAGCACCTCACCGGTCGCCGCGTCGAGTTGCACCCACGGCACCCGCTCGCCCCGCCAGTGCGCGTCCAGCGCGATCCGGACGATCTCGGCCAGCCCGGTCGGGTCGGCCGGCTGGGCGGCGCTGAGATGGGTCCAGACCTCCGGGTCACGGGTGGCCGCGTAGAGGGCGTCGACGTGGGACTCGGCCAGCGGTTCGAGCCGGACGTGTGCGCCGGACATCGGTACCGGGGTGTGCCAGGGGGAGCGGTCGGGGCGCAGGTACGCCGGCAGTGGGGCGGTCACCCCGGCGTCCGGCTCGGGCCGCCCGGCGACGGTACGCAGCGGCAGCACGCCGGCCCAGTGCGGCAGGTCGTAGTCGCCGGGCTCGTCGCGTACGCCTCCGGTGCGGGTGCGTACCGAGACCTCGCGCAGCGGCAGTGCCAGCAGGGCGGTCTCGGCCAGCTCGCGGCGGCTCGGTGCCCGGCTGTCGGCGCTCCGGCCCCGGCCGACCTTCTCGACCAGCGCGGTCAGCACCCGCCGCTTCTCCGCCTCGTCGGCGACCAGCCGGGCGGTGCCGTGCGCGACCAGCGAACGGTAGTTGGCGCTGTGGTGGAACTGGGAGCGGCCGTAGACCAGCCCGTCCAACCGGGTCACCGCGACGCAGACCGGCAGCCCGGCGTCGGACCGGGCGGCCAACAGTGGCCGACTGCCGGTCGAGCCGTGCAGATAGAGCGTGTCGCCGATCCGGACGTGCAGGGTGGGCAGGATCCGGGGCTCGCCGTCCACGGTGAACCCGAGGTGGCAGTGGTACGCCTCGTCGAGCAGGTCGTGCGCGGCGGACCGCTGGTAGCTCATCCTCGACCGGTCGCGGGTGGCGGTGCTCCGCCGAGTCTGCGGATAGGTCTCAGACGCACCGCTCGGCTGCGTCTGCGTCCGTATCTGCGTCTCGGGCTGCGGCTGGGGCTGCGTCTCGGGCGGCGGCTGCGGCTGGGGCTGGTTCTGCGGCTGGGACCGGGGCTGGGGCTGCTCGGACATCTCGCGTCTGCCCTTTGTTATAGTACAATCCTCAAACTGTGACAGCACATTATCAGATCGCCGGGACGACGGCAGCCGAGATATCGGCCAGCGTGGAGACCGGCGTCCGGACCGGGGAGTTGCCGGCCGGGGCCGCGCTGCCCGCCGTACGGGCCCTCGCGCAGCGGCTTCGGGTCAGCCCGGCGACGGTTGCCAAGGCGTACCAGGGACTGCGGCAACGCGGGGTGGTGGAGACCGCCGGGCGCAACGGCACCCGGATCCGCCCCACCCCACCGGTCACCGCTCGCCGGGCCGCACTCCGGCTTCCCGCGCCGCCCGGCGCGCTCGACCTCTCGGTCGGCGAGCCCGACCCCGGGCTGCTCCCGCCGATCGGCCCGTACCTGGCCGCGCTGGCCGAGACCGCCGGTGCGTCGGTCAACTACCGGGGCGGCGGCGTACTCCCCGAACTCGTCGACGCGGCCCGGGAGCGGCTGGCCGCCGACGGGGTACCGGCCGAGGCGGTGACGGTGACCGGCGGCGCCTCGGATGGCATCGAACGGCTGCTGGTCAGCAACCTGAGCCCCGGTGACGCGGTCGCGATCGAGGATCCGGGCTGGGCCAACACCATCGACCTGGTCGCCACGCTCGGGCTGCGGGCGGTGCCGATGCCGGTCGACGACGCCGGACCCACCCCGGCCGGACTGCGCGCCGCGCTGGGGGCCGGTGCCCGGGCGGTGCTGGTGACCAGCCGGGCGCAGAACCCGACCGGGGCGGTGGTCACCGCCGAGCGCGCGACGGCCCTGCGTGCCGCCCTGGCCGACCATCCCGACGTACTGCTGATCGAGGACGACCACGCCGCCGAACTCTCCGTCGAGCCGCTGCACAGCCTGGCCGGCGCCACCCGGAACTGGGCCTTCGTCCGCTCGGCCAGCAAGCCGTACGGGCCGGACCTGCGGCTGGCCGTGCTCGCCGGGGACGAGGTGACCGTGGCCCGGGTGGCGGGCCGGCTGCGGGTCTGCTCCGGCTGGGTCTCCACGCTGCTGCAACGGCTCACCCTCGCACTGTGGCGGGATCCGGCGGTCGCCGAGCGGATCGCGCTGGCTCGGGCGAGTTACGCCGAGCGGGTCGCCGCGCTGCGCGCCGCACTCGCCGAGCGCGGGCTGGCCGGGCGCGGCCGTACCGGAATAAACGTCTGGTTGCCGGTGCCCGACGAGACCCGGGCGGTCGCGGTGCTGCGCGACGCCGGCTACGTGGTCGCGCCCGGCTCGCTGTTCCGGTTGGCCAGCGGTCCGGGTATCCGGATCACCGTCAGCCCGCTCGCCGAGGCGGACATCTCGCGGCTGGCCGACGCGCTCGCCCAGGCCGCCGCCCCCGCCACCCCAACCACCCTGAGCGTCTGACTCCCGCTCCGCCGCGCGTGCTCCGCGTGTCAGGATCGCCAAGATTCTTGGCGAATAATGAACCTTTTTCAACCTGAACCGCGCGGCGCTCACGCCCCGCCTCCGACAAGGTTCAATGGTCAGCGGCCAACCACAAGTCGCCAAGAATCTTGGGAGCCGCCACGCCGGCCGGCGTTGGTGCGTGATCCGGGAGGTACGGGGTAGAACATGCGCTATGCCTGAGACGGAGACCGCTCCCGGAGCGCAGCAGTTCATCCCACCCGGCACCGACAGCCTGGCCGCGCTGCGTGACGCGGCCGGTGGCTGTCGGGGCTGCGAGCTGTACCGGGACGCCACCCAGACGGTCTTCGGCCGGGGCGACGAGCACGCCCGGGTCGTCTTCGTCGGCGAGCAGCCCGGCGACATGGAGGACCAGAAGGGGCTGCCGTTCGTCGGACCGGCCGGGCACCTGTTGCGGCGGGCGGTGGACGAGGCGGGCATCGACCCGGCACACCTCTACATCACCAACGCGGTCAAGCACTTCCGGTTCGAGATGCGCGGCAAGCGCCGGCTGCACAAGACGCCGGACCGGGTGCACATCGTCGCCTGCCGGCCCTGGCTGGTCGCCGAGTTCGCCCGGCTGCATCCCGAGGTCGTGGTGGTACTCGGCGCGACGGCGGCCAAGGCACTGCTCGGCCCGTCGTTCCGGGTCACCCAGTCCCGGGGCGTACTCCTGCCCTGGCCGGAGTCGGCGCAGCGCCCGCAGGACTTCGCCAAGGTGCCGGTCGGGCCGACCGGTCAGCGGGAGTCGGTCCCGCCGACCCGGCTCGTCGCCACCATCCACCCGTCCGCGGTGCTCCGCGCCGACGACCGGGACGCCGCGTACGCCGGCCTGGTCGACGACCTGAAGGTGGTGGCCGGAGCGCTCGGCTGAGGTCCGGGATCGGCCTGCCCGGGGTGCTCGGCGCCGAGGGCCGCGATCGGCTCGCCCGGGGCGGGTGTGATCTTGCCCCGGCGTGCCCGCCACATTGCGGCGACGGCTGGTGTCGACCGCATGGTGCCGACCCGGTGACGGGTCGGCACCAGCGTGGACCGGTCAGAGCCGTTGGAGCTGGGTGACCACCATCGCGACGGCGAAGAAGCCGTAGAAGCCGATCGCCACCAGCATGCCGCCGAGCCGCCAGCCCCGCATCCGGATGGCCGACGGCAGGTCCCGGACGTTCAGCCGGACCAGCAGGATCGAGTAGAGCAGGGTGACCACCGAGGCCGCGCAGGTGGAGACGATCAGCAGGCCGAGCGGTTGACTGAAGCCGGCGAGCAGGATGACCGAGCCGAGCAGGATCTCGGCCCAGACCACCGCGAGATAGAGCCGGGACTCGGTCCACCGGGCGGAGGTGGCGAGGTAGTTGCGCCGGAGGAAGTCGCCGGCAACCCGGCCGATGACGTCGAGCAGCCCCATCGCGGCGGCCCAGAGCGAGACCACGGCGATCGCGAAGAAGAGCAGCTTGAGCCAGGTGCCGACCTCGGACGCCAGCACCTCGCCCTCGATCCGCAGGAACGACGGGTCGTTCGTCAGGTCGTCCCGGCCGAAGAGGGTCTGGTAGGCGAGCAGGCACATGATCGTGATCGTCACGAAGCAGACCAGCGCGAAGGTGAAGAAGTGCTCGATGTTGGCGCGCTTCCACCAGGTCGCCCAGCGGGCCAGGCTCCCCGCGTCCTGCGGGAAGGCGTACCGGTCCGAGCCGGCGGCCTCCTCCTGGCCGGTGATCGGCGAGACGAGCCGGGGTACGTGCGCGCCCATCCCGTACCGCTTGTCCCGGATCCAGTTGCTCAGCACCAGGTTGTGCACCCCGCCGGCACCGGCGGCGCCGATCGCGCTGAGCAGCAGGGTGAAGGTGATCCCGGCCGGGATCTGCCCGAAGCCGACGACGGTCTCCGCCGCGCCCTCGCCCCAGGTACTCAGCGAGATCACGAAGACCACCACCACGGCCAGGAAGAACAGGGTGAGCGCGACCTTGACCATCTCGACCCGTTCGACGGTCCGGTAGATCACCTTGGAGACCGAGAGCAGTACGCCGATGGCGACGAGTACGCCGACCGTGATCCAGACCGTGTCACCGCCCCCGACCAGGTACGTGAGGACGGCGGAGCCGCTGGTGGCCCAGCCGGGCCAGACGTACTGGAACGCCCCGGCGAGGCAGATGATGACGCCCCAGCCCTTCCACCAGCGGGAGAACCCGGCGACCACGGTCTGCCCGGTGGCCAGGGTGTAGCGCTCGATTTCCATGTTGATGACGAACTGGACGGCGAGGGTGGCGATCGCCAGCCAGAGCAGGCCGAGCCCGCCGAGCGCGGTGAGGTAGGGCCAGAGGATGAGTTCCCCGGCCGCCATCCCGATCCCGACCGCCACCACGCCGGGGCCGACCATCCGGCGCAGCGGCATCGGTTCGGGCAGTTCGCGGGCGACCGGGTCGTCCGGGGGTGCGGTGGTGTCGGGGGTGGTGGCCTGTCGGCTCATCGGATACTCCGGGGGTGGTGTGGGGGTGTGTCGGGGGAGCGGATCATCCACTCAGGACGATCGGTGGTGTGGGACGCGCCGTGCGGCGGTGACCGCGCGGCACCGTTCAGGTGGCGTGCCGAGCCCGCCCGGCGAGCAGCAGGTCGAGGTGGCGCAGCATCCGGCCGGTGTCCGGGGTCCGACCGGTGAACAGTTGGAACGCGGCGGCGGCCTGGAAGACACACATGCCGGTCCCGCCGACCGCCCGCAGTCCGGCCGCCCGGGCTGCGCTGAGCAGTTCGGTCTCGACCGGCATGTAGATGACGTCCAGCACCCACAGGCCGGGATGGAGCAGCGCGACCGGCAGCGGTACCCCCGGATGTGCCCGCATCCCGACCGGGCTGGTGTTGACGAGCCCGTCGGCGGCGCCGACGGCGGCCGGAAGTTCGTCCGGGCCGGCCACCGCGATCCGTTCGGTGTCGAACCGGATGCTCAGGGTCTCGGCGAGCAGGCCGCGCCGGTCCGGGTCCGGATCGACCACGGTGAGGTGCCCGACGCCGGCCTCCAACTGGGCGTACGCGCAGGCGGCGCCCGCGCCGCCGGCCCCGAGCTGCACCACCCGGCCGGTGGCGGCGCCCACCAGCTCGCGCCGGAACGACTCGGTGAAGCCGTAGGCGTCGGTGTTGTGGCCGATCCGCCGCCCGTCCTCGAAGACGACGGTGTTGACCGCGCCGATGCCGTCGGCCGGTGGGGTGAGCCGGTCGAGCAGCTCGATCACCTGTTGTTTGAACGGATGGGTGACGTTCAGCCCGACGAATCCGGCCGCCTCGGCATCCTCCAGCAGCCGGGGCAGCTCGGCCGGGGTGCCCGGCCGGTCGACGTCGAGCAGCGAGTACGACAGGTCGAGGCCGTGCTGTCGACCCTCGGCCTCGTGCAGCGCCGGTGACAGCGAGGCGCCGATGCCCGATCCGATCAACCCGTACCGGCAGCTGTGCATGGTGCTCCCGTCCTGGTGCTGCGATGCGGCGTGCGTGCGGCGTGCGTGCGGCATCCCTGCGTGCGGCGTGCGTGCGGCGTGCGGCTTGCGTGCGTGGGTGCGGCGTGCGGTGTGGCGTGTTGCTGCGGTCCGGGCGGCGGGTACGAGCGGTGGATCGGGGACCGGCATCGGCTAATGTACGAACTGGTACGTTAGTTATCCGCCTCGGTGCCGGGCCTGTCAAGGGCGGGTCGGGCTCACGGCACACTGGTCCCGTGGCGGAGATTCGGAGGGACGAGGCGATGACCCTGCGGGCGGCACCGGAGGTGGAGCGGCGGCGGGACGCGGAACGCACCCGGGCCGACATCATCGACGTCGCCACCGACGAGTTCGCCAACCGGGGCTACAGCGGTGCCCGGGTCGACGAGATCGCCGCCCGGACCCGCACCACCAAACGGATGATCTACTACTACTTCGGTGGCAAGGAGCAGCTCTACCTCGCCGTCCTGGAGCGCGCCTACGGCGAGATCCGGGCCGCCGAGCGGGGCGTCGACGTCGACCACCTGGAGCCGGTGGCCGCGGTCCGGCGCCTCGCTGAGGTCACCTTCGACCACCACGAGGCGCACCCGGCCTTCATCAAGCTGGTCGGGGTGGAGAACGCCCAGCAGGCGGCGCACATGACCCACGTCGCCCGGCTGGTCGACCTGAACAGTTCCGCCGTCGACCTGCTGCGCGGCGTACTGGAGCGGGGGCAGCGGGCCGGCACGTTCCGGTCCGACGTGGACGCGCTGGACGTACACATGATGATCAGTGCGTACTGCTTCTTCCGGGTCGCCAACCGGCACACCTTCGCCGCGCTCTTCGACCGTGACCTGCTCGATCCGACCAACCGCCAGCACTACCGGACCATGCTCGCCGAGATGGTCATCGGCTACCTCCGCCGCAGCTGACCCGCGCCCCCCGGACGCCGCCGCTGACCCGCGCGTCCCCCCGGACGCCGCCGCGAACGGACGTCCCCGGAGGCCGCCGTTGACCGTACCGCCGGGAAAGGTGCGCCATGACCAGCAGCCGCCGTTCCGCTCCGACCCCGCCGCCGTCCGGGGCGGCCGGCGTACCGCGCCGGGCCGTGGCCACCGTCTGCCTCTCCGGCACCCTCGAGGACAAGCTCGCCGCCGCCGCGGCGGCGGGGTTCGACGGCATCGAACTCTTCGAGAACGACCTGGTGGTCGCGCCGTGGTCACCGGCCGAGGTACGCGCCCGCTGCGCCGACCTCGGCCTCGCCATCGAGCTGTACCAGCCGTTCCGGGACTTCGAGGCGGTGCCGGCCGACCTGCTGCGCGCCAACCTCGACCGGGCCGAGCGGAAGTTCGACGTGCTGGCCGAACTCGGCGCCGACACCCTGCTGGTCTGCTCGTCGGTCGCACCGGCGGCGCTCGACGACGACGCGCTCGCGGTCGACCAGCTCGGGCTGCTGGCCGACCGGGCCGCCGCCCGAGGGATCCGGATCGCCTACGAGGCCCTGGCCTGGGGCCGGCACGTCTCCACCTGGGACCACGCCTGGCGGATCGTCGCCCGGGCCGACCACCCCGCGCTCGGCCTCTGCCTGGACTCGTTCCACGTGCTGTCCCGGGAGGTCGACCCGGCCGGCATCGCCGGGATCACCCCGGGAAAGATCTTCTTCCTGCAACTCGCCGACGCGCCGCGGCTGCGGATGGACGTCCTGCAATGGAGCCGGCACCACCGGCTCTTCCCCGGGCAGGGCGCGTTCGACCTGGCCGGCTTCGTCGGGCTCGTGCTCTCCGCCGGGTACGCCGGACCGCTCTCCCTGGAGGTCTTCAACGACGTCTTCCGGCAGTCCGATCCGGCCCGTACCGCCGTCGACGCGATGCGCTCCCTGGTCCACCTGGAGGACGGCCTGCACCCGACCGACCGGCCGGAGGACCGGCGGCAGCGCCGGCTGCCGGTGGCACCCGGGCTGACCGGCCACTCCTTCACCGAGTTCGCCGTGGACGGCCGGTCCGGCCCGGTCCTTCAGGACGTGCTCCGGGGACTCGGCTTCACGCACACCGGGCAACACCGCTCCAAGCCGGTCCAGCTCTGGGAACAGGGTGGCTGCCGGGTGGTGCTGAACAGCGCGGTGACCCGCCCGCAGGCGTCCGGCACCGCCGCGATCAGCGCGTTCGCGCTGACCACCACCGATCCGCACCGGGCTGTCGACCGGGCCGGGGCGCTGCACGCGCCGGTACTGCCCCGGCGCCGTGGCCCGGGTGAGGCGGAGCTGGCGGCGGTGGCCGCCCCGGACGGTACCTCGGTCTTCTTCGCCGAGCCCGACGACGGTTGGCGGGCCGACTTCCTGCCGACCGGGAACGAGGTCGGGGCCGGTGCCGGACTCGTCGCCACCGACCACCTCGGGCTGACCCAGCCCTTCGACCACTTCGACGAGGCGGGGCTCTTCTACCGCTCGGTGCTCGGGCTGCGCCAACTCGGCACCGAGGAGTACGCCGCACCGTTCGGGCTGATGCGCTCCCGTGGCTTCACCGACCCGGGTCGGGCGGTCCGGCTGGCCCTCACCGTCGCCGTGCTCCGCCGGGGCGAATGGGCCCCGTCCGTCGCCGATCCGCAGCACGTGGCCTTCGGCACCGATGACATCTTCGGCACCGCCGCCGCCCTGGACCGGCTCGGCACCGGCACCCTGCGGATCTCCGACAACTACTACGCCGACCTGGTAGCCCGGTTCGGACTGGCCGAGGAGACGGTACGGCGGCTCCGCCGGTACGGCATCCTCTACGACCGCGACCCGCGCGGCGGCGAGCTGCTGCACCTCTACACCCCGGTCTACGGCGGCCGGATCTTCTTCGAGGTGCTGCACCGCCGGGGCGGCTACGACGGCTTCGGCGACGCCAACGCGCCGGTCCGGATGGCCGCGCACCGGTACCGGCGACTCGCCGAGGTCTGAGCGCCGCTCGGGGATGTGGTCGGCCCGGCCGGCGGGGCAGACTGGCCGGCATGGAACAGCACCTCTACGAGCCCGTGCACGACGAGTTCCGGGAACTGTGCCGGGCGTTCCTGGCCCGCGAGGCGGTGCCGTACCACGACCGGTGGGAGGCGGACGGCATCGTGGACCGGGAGGTCTGGCGCCGGGCCGGTACCGCCGGACTGCTCGGCATGGACATCCCCGAGGAGTACGGCGGCGGTGGCCAGCGCGACTTCCGGTTCAACGCCGTACTCGTCGAGGAGGTCGTCGGCAGCGGCTGTTCCGGGCTCGGGTTCGGGCTGCACAACGACGTGGTCGCGCCGTACCTGAGCGAGCTGGCCACCGACGACCAGCGGGCGCGCTGGCTGCCCGGCTTCTGCTCCGGTGACATCGTCACCGCGATCGCGATGAGCGAGCCGGGCGCCGGTTCCGACCTGGCCGGGATCCGCACCACCGCCACCCGGGACGGCGACGACTACGTGCTGACCGGGCAGAAGACGTTCATCACCAACGGCGAGCTGGCCGACCTGGTCGTGGTGGTGGCGAAGACCGCGCCGGAGCGGGGCGCGCACGGCGTGAGCCTGCTGGTGGTCGAGCGCGGCATGCCCGGGTTCACCCGGGGTCGGCGGCTGGCCAAGGTCGGGCTGAAGGCCAACGACACCGCCGAACTCTTCTTCGACGAGTGCCGGGTGCCGGCGGCGAACCTGCTCGGTACGGAGAACCGGGGCTTCTACCACCTGATGGCGAACCTGCCCCGGGAGCGGCTCGGCATCGCGGTCGCGGCGGTCGCCGCCGCCGAGCGGCTGCTCGCGGTCACCCTCGACCACGCCCGGTCCCGCCAGGCGTTCGGCCAGCCGATCGGGGCGTTCCAGCACAACCGCTTCCTCCTCGCCGAGCTGGCCACCGAGATCACCATCGCCCGTACCTTCCTGGACCACTGCGTCGCCGAGTTCAACGCGGGTCGACTGTCCGCAGTGGACGCCGCGAAGGTCAAGTGGTGGACCACGGAGTTGCAGAACCGGGTCGCCGACCGCTGCGTCCAACTGCACGGCGGCTACGGCTACATGCTGGAGTACCCGGTCGCCCGGGCCTGGCTGGACGGCCGGGTGCAGACCATCTACGGCGGTACCACCGAGATCATGAAGGAGATCATCGGCCGCGACCTGGGGCTGTGACGGGCCGGCGGATCGCGCTACGCCGTCGGCGAATCGGGGTTGAACCCGCCCGGAGCCCGTGCTTCGATCCGCAGGTAAGGATGGCCCTCGCCTACCGCTCCTTGCGGCGGACGGCGTGCGCCGCCCGCCCTGGGGCGGGTCCGAACGGGGACGGGAGCGGCTGACATGACGACGGAACTGACCACCGGAGTCGACGGCCGTCCCGCCGGGACGGCGGAACCCGACATCGCCCGGGTCCAGCGGCGTACGCTGCTGCTGCTCTGCCTCACCCAGATCATCGGCGGCACCGGGATGACCATCGGGATGTCCGTCGGCGTGCTGCTCGCCGCCCGGCTCGGCGGGACCGCGATCTCCGGCCTCGTGCAGAGCGCCTCGGTGGTCGGCGGCGCGCTGCTAGCCATACCGGTGAGCCGGATCATGCGTACCGGGGGGCGGCGGCCGGGGCTGATCGCCGCGTACCTGGTCGGCGCGGTCGGCGGGGTGCTGATGGTCCTGGCGGCGGTCGCCGGCTGGGTACCGCTGCTCTTCCTCGGCGCGCTGCTCTTCGGCGGCGGGACGACCGCCGGGCTCCAGGCCCGGTACGCCGCCGTCGACCTGGCCGAGCCGGCCCGCCGGGGTCGACACCTGTCGATCGCCGTCTGGGCCACCACCATAGGTGCGGTGACCGCCCCGAACCTCGCGGCGCCGGCCGACCGGGCGCTTGCCTGGACCGGGGTACCCGCGCTGGCCGGCCCGTTCGTCTTCAGCGTGCTCGCCTTCGTGCTGGCTGCCGGCGTACTCCTGGTGTTCCTCCGGCCCGACCCGCTGCTGACCGCGCGCCGGCTCGCGGCGGCCGACGCCCCACCCGCTCCCGACGTCGCTGGCACCCGGCCCGGGCGGGACGAGGGGCTGCGCGGCGCCCTCCGGGTGGTCCGCGACCTGCCGGCCGCCCGGCTCGGCATCTCCGCCGTCGCGACGGGGCACCTGGTGATGGTCGGGGTGATGGTGATGACCCCGGTACGCCTCGGCGAGTGGCACTCCGACGCCCACCTGCTGCGGGTGGTCGGTATCGTGCTCAGCCTGCACATCGCCGGGATGTTCGCGCTCGCCCCGGTGGTCGGCTGGCTCACCGACCGGGTCGGCCGGCGTGCGGTGATCCTCGGCGGACTCGGCCTGCTCCTCGCCGCCTGCGCGGTCGCCGGGACCGCCGGGCACGACACCGTGCGGATCTCGATCGGGCTCACCCTGCTCGGCCTCGGCTGGTCCGGCACGATGGTGGCCGGCTCGACCCTGCTGTCGGAGTCGGTGCCGGTGCGGGTGCGCCCGTCGGTGCAGGGGCTCTCCGACCTGACCATGGGACTGGCCGGGGCGCTCGCCGGGGCGCTGAGCGGGTTTGTCATCCAGGTCGCCGGCTATCCCGTGCTCAACCTGCTGGCGGCGGTCGCCGTGGTGCCGCTGCTGGCGCTAGCGTTGCGGACGGCGCCGCCGCAGGTGCGGGCCGGGGCCTGAGACGGGTCGGGGATGCCCGGCGTGGAAGGGGAGTACTTCGGTGCGGCTGACAGACTTCTGGGCACGGCTGGAGCAGACGTTCGGCCCGGCGTACGCCGGCAGCATCGCCGCCGACCAGGTGTTGCCGCAGTTGGATGGCCAGACCATCCGGCAGGCCCTGGAGGCCGGCGAGGAGACCGTGGTGGTGTGGCGGGCGGTCTGCGCGGCGTACCCGGACCGGGTGCCGGCTCGGCTACGCTGAGCCGTCGATCGATGCGCTTCTCAAAGTGATCGATTAGGCACTTACGGTAGTTTGGCGTGTCGTGTGCCGAGTCGTACACCTGTTCGGCTATTGTCCACAGCAGGGCGCCCGTCCACAGGTCGCGGCCAGCCGGCTGTTTTCTGTCGGACCGAGCGCCTAGCGTGTGCGCGTGACGAAAAGCTCAGCGAAGCAGCCGGCGAAGGCAGGGGTGGCGACCATGGCGGCAGGACCTGACCGGGAGAAGGCACTCGACCTTGCTCTCGCTCAGATCGACAAGCAGTTCGGCAAGGGCTCGGTGATGCGGCTGGGGGAGCGGCCGGTCATCCAGACTGCCGTGATCCCGACCAGTTCCATCGCGCTCGACGTGGCGCTCGGCGTGGGCGGTCTGCCGCGCGGCCGGGTCGTCGAGATATACGGACCGGAGAGCAGCGGTAAAACTACCGTCGCGCTGCACGCGGTGGCCAACGCGCAGAAGGCGGGTGGCATCGCCGCGTTCATCGACGCCGAGCACGCCCTCGACCCGGAATACGCGAAGGCGCTGGGCGTCGACACCGACGCGATGCTGGTCTCCCAGCCCGACACCGGTGAGCAGGCGCTGGAGATCGCCGACATGCTGATCCGGTCCGGCGCGCTGGACATCATCGTGATCGACTCGGTCGCCGCGCTGGTGCCGCGCGCCGAGATCGAGGGCGAGATGGGCGACAGCCACGTCGGCCTCCAGGCCCGGCTGATGAGCCAGGCGCTACGGAAGATCACCGGTGTGCTCAGCAACACCGGCACCACCGCGATCTTCATCAACCAGCTCCGGGAAAAAATCGGGGTCATGTTCGGCTGCATGTCGTACTCGACGAGGGTCACCCTCGCGGACGGCACGCAGGAGAAGATCGGCAAGATCGTAAACCAGCGCATGGACGTCGAGGTCCTCTCCTACGACCCGGAGACCGACCGGGTCGAGCCCAAGCGGATCGTCAACTGGTTCAACAACGGCCCGGCCGAGGAGTTTCTCCAGTTCACGGTCGCCAAATCCGGCGGTAACGGGCGCGCGCAGTTCGCCGCCACCGCCAACCATCTCGTCCGGACTCCGGGCGGTTGGCGTGAGGCCGGCGAGCTGGTCGCCGGTGACCGGGTGATGCTGGCCGAGCAGCGCCGGCTCAGCGAGCAGCAGTGGCAGGTGGTGCTCGGCTCGCTGATGGGCGACGGCAGCCTCTCGCCCAACCGTCGGGACCGGTCCGGGGTGCGATTCCGGCTCGGCCACGGCGCCAAGCAGGCCGGCTACCTCGACTGGAAAGTGTCGCTGCTCGGCAACATCCCGCACTCGCGCCGGACCGACGCCCGGGGAGCCGTCTTCGCGGACTTCACGCCGCTGCCCGAACTGGACGAGCTGCGCCGGGCGGTCTACCTCGGCGACGGGAAGAAGCACCTGAGCTGGGACTACCTCAAGGCACTGACGCCGCTGGCGCTCGCGGTGTGGTACATGGACGATGGCGGCTTCACGCTGCGTTCCAAGGGGCTCCAGCAGCGTACCGAGGGCGGCTCGGGGCGGATCGAGATCTGTGTCGAGGCAATGGCCGAGGGCACCCGCGAACGTCTGGTCGAGCACCTGCGGGACGCGTACGAGCTGGACGTGAAGCTGGTGGCCCGGGGTGCGCGGCAGATGGCGTTCATCCAGTTCACCACTGCGGCCTCGGCGAGGTTCCAGGAGATCGTCGCGCCGTACGTGCCCGTGATGATGGAGACCAAGCTGCTCCCGCGCTTCCACGGCCGGTGTGCCATCCAGCCGGAGTTCGTGCCGGCGGAGCTGACGCCGGTGCCGGCGCGGATCATCGACGTGCGGGTCAAGCCTAAGACCCGTTCGATGAACCGATTCGACATCGAGGTCGAGGGCAACCACAACTATTTCGTCGATGGTGTGATGGTGCACAACAGCCCTGAGACCACCACTGGTGGTCGGGCGCTGAAGTTCTATGCCTCGGTCCGGCTCGACGTGCGACGGATCGAGAGCCTCAAGGACGGCACCGACGTGGTCGGCAACCGGACCCGGGTCAAGGTGGTGAAGAACAAGGTCGCGGCCCCGTTCAAGCAGGCCGAGTTCGACATCATGTACGGCAAGGGCATCTCCCGGGAGGGCTCGCTGATCGACGTCGGCGTCGAGCAGTCGATCATCCGCAAGTCCGGCGCCTGGTACACCTACGACGGTGACCAGCTCGGCCAGGGCAAGGAGAAGGCCCGCGAGTTCCTCCGGGAGAACCCGGACGTGGCGGCCGAGATCGAGAAGAAGATCCTCGAGAAGCTCGGTGTCGGGGTGGTGGCCGGGACGGATGCGGCCGGCGGGCCGGAGTTGCCGCCGGTGGACTTCTGACGGTCGACCGAGTCCACATCGACGTGGCAGGACGACGTGGTGCCCGTACGGGCCGGGGGTGGGACGCCGCCCCGTCGGCCCGTACGGGCGGCAGTGGCACCGGCCGCTCCCGCCGGGGCCGGTCCGGTGGCTCGGCTGCCCCGTCCGGGCGGTGGCCCAGCGGGGCGGCGGTACCGGACGACGCGGCACCGGACGAGTCGACACCGGCGACGGCTCCGCGTGACGAGGCGGAGCAGGCCCGGGAGATCTGCCTACGCCAGCTCGCCGTACGCCCGCGCACCCGGGCCGAGCTGGCCACCGCGCTGGCGCGGCGAGGCATCTCGGAAGAGGTGGCCGCCCAGGTCCTCGACCGCTACGACGAGGTCGGCATCATCGACGACGCCGCCTTCGCCCGGGCCTGGGTGAGCAGCCGTCACCAGGGCCGGGGGCTGGCCCGTCGCGCCCTCGCCAACGAGCTGCGCCAGCGGGGGGTGGACGCCGACACCGCGACCGAGGCGCTCGGCGAGCTGGACGAGACAACCGAGGCCGAGACCGCCCGGCACCTGGTCGACCGCAAACTCCGTACCGCCACCGGCTCTCCCGAGGCGGTCTTCCGGCGGCTGGTCGGGATGTTGGCCCGGAAGGGCTACCCACCCGGGGTGGCGATCCGGGCGGTCAAGGACGCGCTGGCGGAGCGGGACGCCGAGGCGGCCGAGTTCGCCGACCGGATCGACGCGGACGCCCTGGCCGAGGCCGGCGCGGAACCCGATCGCGACGCCCTCTAGCTGGAACGTCTGCGTCGAACTCTGGGGGTTGTCTCATCCTGAAGGTCTGTCTCAACGGCGGGGTACGCCGCGACGAGCACCCCACCGTGCCGATCGACCCGACGGCGGCGGGCTGGATCGCCGGGGTCGGTCCAGCGGGAGGGGCGGCCCCGCGAGGCCGAGCTGGGAGCGCTTTCTCTGGGGTCGCCGGAGCGGTGTCACCGTGCCCGGAGGTCGAGTCGGATTCCGGACTCGCCCCCTTATGCCCACCCCGGGATCAGCTTCCAGTGAGCGTGGGGTCGCCCTAAGTCAGACACTCGGCCGGATCATGAGTTTCTTGACCGAATGCCCCATCGCGACCTAGCCTCGCCTTAGACGAGTTTTCCGACCATCGCAGGCTAAGCGCACAACATAGATCGCGTAACAGTACGGCATCACTTCAGGCCAGTTCATCGGCCAGATATTCGGTTACCGGACGGGCCGGTTCGGTGACCGCAGCAGCACAGCACCCGGTCGTCGGCGGTGTCCCCGGGGGGCACTGCCCGGTGTCCGTACCCCGGCCAGCCGCCTCGGTCGGGCGTCGTGACAGCCGTAGGACACGCCTCACCCACGGGCGTGGCCCCTCCGGCGCTTGACGGCACAGGGGAGGCGGCCATGACCGAGCGGGCCAGGATCGGTAGCGGGTTCAGTCACGCCGAGGCGCCGGCATGAGCGAGCGACGCGAGCGAGTCAGCCAGTGCAGGGCGGATGTGCCTCATGTCGGCACGCAGCGCGGCGGGGTGCCGGCATGAGCGGCCTCGAATGGGCCCTGCTGGCCGCCATCGCAGGGCTGGCCGCGCTGGTGCTCGCCGCGATCAGCCTGGGCGCCCGGGCGCTGCGCCGGATCGGGACGATGCCCGCCACGCCACCGCCGGACGATCCCGCCTTCGTCGCCGAGAAGGACCGGCAGGAGCAGTCGCTGGCGGCGTTGCGTACCGCCGCCGACGAGGCGTCGTCGAGCGTCGACATGGCCAAGTCGGCCGCCGCTGCGGCCCGGGCCGACGCCGCCGCCGCGAAGGCCGAGGCGAGCGCCGCCCGGGCCGAGGCGCAGCGGATACTTGACGCCGCCCGGGCCGAGGCCGACACCGTACTGGACCGGGCGCACCGGCAGGCCGAGGCGGACGCCGAGCAGGTACGCGCGGCGGCCCGGCGCAGCGGCGAGCGGGAGATCTCGCTGCTCGCCTCCACCACCCGCGAACAGGCGGCCGAGGTGGAGCGGCGGGCCCAGCGGATGGACGAGCGGGAGCGGCTGCACACCGAGGAGGTGGAGCGGCTCGCCGAGCGGGAACGCCGGCTGACCACCGCAGCGGCCGAGCTGGCGACCCGGAAGGCGTCGCTGGTCGCCCGGGAGACGGCGGTGGCCGAGGCGGAGCAGCAGCGGAAGCGGGAGCTGGAGCGGATCGCCGGGCTGACCGCCGAGGCCGCCCGGGCCGAGCTGGTGGAGGCGATCGAGGGCCAGGCGAAGCGGGAGGCGGCGATCCTGGTCCGGGACATCGAGGCCGACGCCCGGAACACCGCGGAGCAGCGGGCCCGGCACATCGTGGTCGACGCCATCCAGCGGGTGGCCAGCGAGCAGACGGCGGAGAGCGTCGTCAGCGTGCTGCACCTGCCCGGCGACGAGATGAAGGGCCGGATCATCGGCCGGGAGGGCCGCAACATCCGGGCCTTCGAGTCGGTCACCGGAGTCAACCTGATCATCGACGACACCCCGGAAGCGGTCCTGCTCTCCTGCTTCGACCCGGTACGCCGGGAGATCGGCCGGTTGACCCTGGAGAAGCTGGTACTCGACGGCCGGATCCACCCGCACCGCATCGAGGAGGTCTTCGAGACCGCCAAGCACGAGGTGGAGCGGCTCTGCCAGCGGGCTGCCGAGGACGCGCTGGTCGAGGTGGGCATCACCGAGATCCACCCGGAGATGGTCAGTCTGCTGGGCCGGCTGCGCTACCGGACGTCGTACGGGCAGAACGTGCTCAAGCACCTGGTCGAGACCGCGCACATCGCCGGGGTGATGGCCGCCGAGCTGCGGCTGGACGTGCCGCTGATCAAGCGGTCCGCGTTCCTGCACGACATCGGCAAGGCGCTCACCCACGAGGTGGAGGGGAGCCACGCGCTGATCGGCGCCGACCTGGCCCGCAAGTACGGCGAGGCCGAGGAGGTGGTGCACGCGATCGAGGCGCACCACAACGAGGTGCCGCCGCAGACCATCGAGGCGGTGCTGACCCAGGCGTCCGACGCCTGTTCCGGTGGTCGGCCGGGCGCGCGCCGGGAGAGCCTGGAGGCGTACGTCAAGCGGCTGGAGCGGATCGAGGAGATCGCTGCCGGCAAGTCGGGCGTGGAGAAGGTCTTCGCGATGCAGGCGGGCCGGGAGATCCGGGTGATGGTCAAGCCGGACGACGTCGACGAGATCGGCGCGGCGGTGCTGGCCCGGGACGTGGCGAAGCAGATCGAGGAGGAGCTGACCTATCCGGGGCAGATCCGGGTGACCGTCGTACGCGAGTCGCGGGTCACCGAGATCGCCCGCTGACGACCCGCCGAGCCCGCCCTCGCCCCGCGAGCCAGCCCTCGCCCCGATCCAGCCCTCGCCTCGACCCAGCCCGAATCCGCGCACATGTCACGCGGCAGGACGGAGAAACGCCGGCCACCACCTTTCGGTCGTGGCCGGCGTTCTCGTTTCCGTATGTCGCCCATCCCCGCTCCGGGGCGGGCGGGACGGTCGGCTAGGTGGTGCTGCCCGCGTCCGCCCCGACACCCACGCTCGCTCCGCCGGGACCGGCCTGCGGCATGATCGACGGCGGGGCGGCCTGGGTCGGCAGCGCCCGGGTCTTGCGGCCCCGGGCCATCCGCCGCTGCGCGTACTCGGCGAGCTTGGACAGCAGGTAGTTGATCAGGATGTAGATGGCGCCGACCACCGCGTACACCTGGATCGGGTTCTCCAGGTTGTCGATGATGTACCGGCTGACCCGGAGTACTTCCTCGTAGCTGATGATGAAGCCGAGCGAGGTGTCCTTGAGTACCACGATGAGCTGGCTGATCAGGGCCGGCAGCATGATCCGGAACGCCTGGGGCAGCAGGATCATGCGGGTGGTCTGGAACGAGCTGAAACCGATCGCGTGCGCCGCCTCCCGCTGGCCGCCGGGCAGGCCCTCCATGCCGGAGCGGAGGATCTCGGCGATGACCACGCCGTTGTAGATGGTGAGGCCGATGACCAGGTACCAGAGGATGTCGCCGAGGTCGACGCCCAGGTCGGGCAGGGCGCTGGCGACGAAGAAGATGGTGATCACGACCGGCAGGCCGCGGAAGATCTCCACGCAGAACCGGGTGACCGCGTTGAGCAGCCAGCCGAGCCCGCGCAGCGCCCAAGCGGCCGGGTCGGGCAGCCCGACGAACCGCCGCTGCTTCAGCGTCTTGAGCTGTACCCGGAGGACGGCGAGCGCCGTTCCGAAGATGAGCGAGCTGAGGATCGCCAGCCCGGCCGCGGTCAGGGTGGCGATGAAGCCGTCCCGCAGCCGCGCCCAGACCAGCGGGAACACCTCGTTGTTGGGGTCGACCAGCGGACCCCACTTCTCCATCGTGAGCTGGCCGTTCTCGTCGAGCGGCCGGTAGACGAGGAAGTATCCGACGGCGGCGATGCCGACGACCGCGAAGAGGCTCACGATCAGGGTGATCCGGTGGGCCCGTGGCCCGGGCGCGTCGTAGAGCACCGTCTGCTGTTGGCTCATGCCGGCACTCCGCTTCGCTCCGTGCCGCCATGAGGCACTTTGGCGCTGAGTTCGATGATTCGCTCGCTGCGCTCGCTCATGCCGGCATCTCCTCCTCGTTCACGTCGCCCGCCACCCGGCTCTTCTCCAGTGCGTTCACCGGGCCGCCACCGCCCGGCGTTGCTCGATCCGGTCGAGGAGGATGCCCAGCGGCACGGTCATCACCAGGTAGCCGATGGAGACTCCGACGAAGACCGGGATGATCGGCTCGCCGAGCGCGCTGGTCAGGTTCTGCGCCGAGTTGGAGAGCTCGCCGACGACTCCGAAGAAGCCGGCGAGCGCCGAGTTCTTGATCATGGCGATGATCACCGAGCCGAGCGGTACGACCGCGGACTTCCACGCCTGCGGCAGTACGACGTACCGCAGGTTCTGCCCGAAGGTGAGCCCGATCGCCCGGGCCGCCTCGGCCTGCCCCGGCGGTACGGCGTTGATGCCGCTGCGGATCGCCTCGCAGACGAAGGCGGCGGTGTAGAGCGAGAGTGCGATGACGGCGAACCGGAAGTATGGCAGGTCGATGCCGAGCCGGGAGAAGATGCTGGACAACCCGGGGATCCGCAGGAAGTCGGCGTTCGAGTCGAGCGCCGGCAACCCGAAGGCAGCGAAGAACCACACGATGGTCAGCGGACTGTTCCGGAAGACCGTCACGTACGCGGTGCCGATCCAGCGCAGCGGTGGCACCGGGGAGATCCGCATGACCGCGACCAGGGCGCCGAGCGCCAGCGCCCCGACCGCGGACAGGATACAGAGCTGGAAGGTGAGCCAGAACCCTCCAACGAAGACGTCGAAGTGGTCGACGAGCACACTCACGGGCACGCCTCTCTCATGGTCACCTTCCAGCTCCTACCTACCTCCGCGTCTTTCGAACGCGGCGCTGATCAGTACCGGTTGACCGCCGGACCCTGCGGGACGGTCGAGTCGAACTTGCCCGCGGTGTCCTGCCAGGCCTTCGCGTACCGGCCGTCGGCGTAGATCTTCTCCAGGGTGGCGTTGATGAACTCGCGGAACGCGGTGTCGCCCTTCTTGACGCCGATCCCGTACGGCTCCTCGGTGAACTTCTCACCGGCCAGCTTGAACTTGCCCTCGCTCTTGGCCACGTAGCCGAGCAGGATGACGTTGTCCGTGGTGACCGCGTCGACCTGCTTGTTGGTCAGCGCGTCGACGCACTTCTGGTAGCCGTCGAAGAGCACCAGCTGGGCGCCGGGGCTGGCCGGGTTGGCCAGGTACTTCTTGATGTTGTCGCCCGGGGTCGAACCCTGCACCGAGCAGACCTTCTTGTCGCCGGCCTTGAACGAGTCCGGGCCGGTGATGGAGCTGTCGTCGGAGCGGACCATGATGTGCTGCCCGGCGACGTAGTACGGACCGGCGAAGTCGATCCGCTCCTTGCGCTTGTCGTTGATGGTGTAGGTCGCCACCACGATGTCGGCCTTGCCCTGCTCCAGGACCTCTTCCCGGACCGCGGACGGCGTCTCGATGTACTCGACCTTGTCCGCGGCGATGCCTAGCTCGCCAGCGATGATCTTGCCGATCTCGACGTCGAAGCCGGCCGGCTTGTTGTCCAGGCCCTTGAGGCCGAAGCCCGGCTGGTCGAACTTGGTGCCGATGATGATCTTCTGTGCCTTGTTCAGCCGCTCCATCGTGGTGCCGGCCTCGAAGGTCTTGCTGCCGGCACCGGTGCCCGTGTCGTCTCCGTCGTCACCGCCGCAGGCGGCCACGGTGAAGGCCAGTGCCGCGACCGCGGCAACCGCCGCCACTCGCGTGATCCGCATTGCTCTCTCCTTCTTCGACGGAGCGGCCAGACCCGGTGGGGCGGTCCGCTCCACTGTGGATACCTAGTGGGTGAGGATTTTGGACAGGAAGTCCTTGGCCCGCTCGCTACGGGGGTTGGCGAAGAACTCGTCCGGCGCGGCGTCCTCGACGAGCTGGCCGTCGGCCATGAAGATGACCCGGTTGGCGGCGTGCCGGGCGAAGCCCATCTCGTGGGTCACCACCACCATCGTCATGCCCTCACGGGCCAGCGAGGTCATCACGTCCAGCACCTCGCCGACCATCTCCGGGTCGAGGGCGCTGGTGGGCTCGTCGAAGAGCATCGCCTTGGGCTGCATGGCCAGGGCGCGGGCGATCGCCGCCCGCTGTTGCTGTCCGCCGGAGAGCTGTGCCGGATACTTCTCGGCCTGGTTCGCGATGCCGACCCGCTCCAGCAGCTTCATCGCCCGGTCCCGGACGGAAGCGGCCTTCTCCTTGCGGACCTTGGTCGGGCCGAGGGTGACGTTCTCGAGGATCGTCTTGTGCGCGAAGAGGTTGAACGACTGGAAGACCATGCCGACCTCGCTGCGCAGCCGGGCCAGAGCCCTGCCCTCGGCCGGCAGCGGCTGGCCGTCGAAGGTGATGGTGCCGGAGTTGATCGGCTCGAGCCGGTTGATCGCCCGGCAGAGCGTCGACTTGCCGGACCCGGAGGGGCCGATCACGACGACGACCTCACCACGGGCCACCGACAGGTCGACGTCCTGCAACACATGCAGTGGGCCGAACCACTTGTTGACCCCGTCAAGCCTGATGAGCGGTCGGTCGGTCGTCGTCGCACCGGCCACCACGCCCGCGTCGCTCCGCTCGGTCATGCCCCCACCTGTCTCGTCCATGATCTGTCGCACCGGATTCAGGCTGAATCGGTTACGCAACTCTAGGGGACCTGACGTGCTGGAATGTAATCGAGTTCATCACGGGGCGATAACAGCGGCAGTAAAGATCGTTACTGCAAGCTAAGGCGTGTCAACTCTGGGTAGTGATGTGCTGGTCCTCGTCTCTCTTCCCGTGCTCGGGTGCCTGGCAGAACCGGGCGCGCGGTCCGTGCTGGGGAAGCTGGCGGAGGCGTACGGGAATCGAACCCGCCCGACCGAGCTGCTCGGTCGCATCGGTTTTGAAGACCGTGAGGACCACCAGGCACCTGCCCGCCTCCTCGGCCAGCAGCGACGTTCCGGCCCTGATCGTAGGGGGTGCGACGTGGGTGCATCGCCTCGGCCCTCCCGTCAACGGTCGCGCCTCGCTCGGACGCGTCCCGAGCGGGGCGGCAAGGCCGCGACGAGTAGCACCTGGCCGTCTCCAGGTCGGACCATAGCCAGGCCCGAACTGTCCGGTGCCCGACCCCGTCGGCCCGAACAGACCACGCTGGGTGAGCCTGCCCGGCGAGCTGCGCCGGAACGAGGCCGGCCTCTGACTACAATAGGTAGTCAAGGGCCGTCTATTTCGGCGGATATGGTCACAGACCGGTAACTTAGCCGCTCTCGACCCGGTGTGCCCGGCACCATCGTGGGTGAGGCCGTTACACCCAGGCATCGGGTGTCCGGCCGACGGGGGATGCCCGACCGAGACCCGGCATCCAGCCACGAACGATTACGGCGAGGAGGCGGCAATGATCGAGCTGTGGAACTGGAGGACGGAGGGGCGGGTCACCGCCTCGGAGATCCGCCTCGCGCTTGCCGACGCGCTCGACGTACCGGTGCTGCCGCTCGGCGGGCTCGACCTGGCCCGGGTGCCGTCCGGCGCGCTGCTGGCCGACGTCTGGCACCGCCCCGGCGACTTCCCGACCTCCGTCGACTGCTACGGGGTGCCGGCCGGGCTGCCGGAGGTGGGCGCCGTCGCGGCGTTCGCCCGCCGGCTGGGCCGGGCCTGCCTGCTGCCGGACGACACCCTCGACGCCGGACGGCACCTGCTGGTCGCGGCGGACGGCACCATCCGGCCCGTGCACCACGACGTGCGGGACACCGACGACGGCGAGATCCTCTCCGAGCAGCGGCTCTGCACCGTGCTCAGCCCGCGCTGCCGGGGCTGGTCGCCCTGTCAGCGCTCGCGCTGGGTCCCGGACTCGGTGATCCCGGCGCTCGCCGCCGCCTGACCGCCGTCCGGCCCACCGTCAGCCCACCGGCTGGCCGTCAGCCCGCCGCCTGACCGCTCGCCGCCGCCGGGCCGGTGCCGGAGCCCTTCACCACGAGCTGGTCGAGCAGGGTCCGGGTCGCCTCGGCCACGGCGGCCACCGCGGCGTCGAAGGCCGCCGCGTTGTGCGCGGCCGGGGCGCGGAACCCGGAGATCTTCCGGACGTACTGCAACGCCGCCGCCTCGATGTCCGTCTCGGTGACGACCTCGGCGTACGGCTGGCGAAGGGTCTTGATGCTCCGGCACATGGCGCTACCTTCCGGTCGAGGGGAGTGGACGTCCCGGGAGAACTGGCTTCCCGGGCTCTGCGGATACTCTGTCACTGTCATGACTACCGCAGCCCTCGGCAGCCCGCGTACCTATCAGGTGCGCACCTACGGCTGCCAGATGAACGTGCACGACTCCGAGCGGATCTCCGGACTGCTGGAACAGGCCGGTTACGTGCGCGCGGCCGACTCCGACGATCCGGACGTGGTGGTCTTCAACACCTGTGCGGTACGCGAGAACGCCGACAACCGGCTCTACGGCAACCTCGGCCACCTGCGCCCGGTCAAGGACAAGCACCCCGACATGCAGATCGCGGTCGGCGGCTGCCTGGCCCAGAAGGACCGGGGCGAGATCGTCCGCCGCGCGCCCTGGGTGGACGTGGTCTTCGGCACCCACAACATCGGCGCGCTGCCGGTGCTGCTGGAGCGGGCCCGGCACAACGCCGCCGCCGAGGTGGAGATCCTGGAGTCGCTGGAGGTCTTCCCCTCCACGCTGCCGACCCGGCGCGAGTCGACGTACGCCGGGTGGGTGTCGATCTCGGTGGGCTGCAACAACACCTGCACCTTCTGCATCGTGCCGGCGCTGCGCGGCCGGGAGAAGGACCGCCGGCCTGGCGACGTCCTGGCCGAGGTACGCGCCCTGGTCGCCGAGGGTGTGCTCGAGGTCACCCTGCTCGGCCAGAACGTCAACTCCTACGGCGTGGAGTTCGGCGACCGGCTCGCGTTCGGGAAGCTGCTCCGGGCCACCGGGGAGATCGACGGGCTGGAGCGGGTCCGGTTCACCAGCCCGCACCCGAAGGACTTCACCGACGACGTGATCGCGGCGATGGCCGAGACCCCGAACGTCTGCCACTCGCTGCACATGCCGTTGCAGTCCGGCTCCGACGACGTGCTCCGGGCGATGCGCCGGTCGTACCGGGCCGAGCGCTACCTCGGGATCATCGAGAAGGTCCGGGCGGCGATGCCGGACGCGGCGATCACCACGGACATCATCGTCGGCTTCCCCGGCGAGACCGAGGCCGACTTCGCCCGCACCCTCGACGTGGTCCGGGAGGCCCGGTTCGCCTCCGCCTTCACCTTCCAGTACTCCAAGCGCCCCGGCACCCCGGCCGCGACCATGCCCGACCAACTGCCCAAGCAGGTGGTCCAGGAGCGCTACGAGCGGCTGATCGCGGCGGTCGAGGAGATCACCTGGGCGGAGAACCGGAAGCTCGTCGGCACCCCGGTCGAGGTACTGGTCGCGGTCGGCGAGGGGCGCAAGGACGAGCGCACCGGACGGCTCTCCGGGCGGGCCCGGGACGGTCGGCTGGTGCACTTCGCCGCCGGCTCGTACGAGGGGAAGATCCGGCCCGGCGACATCGTGCACACCACGGTCAGCTATGCCGCGCCGCACCATCTGAACGCCGATGGGGAGCCGCTGGCGCACCGGCGTACCCGGGCCGGTGACGCGGCCGAGGCGGGGCGGGCGCCGCGTACCGGTGGGGTGTCGCTCGGGCTGCCCACGGTCGGCGTGCCGCCGCCGCTGCCCGCGCCTGCGGCGGCCTGCGACCGCTGAGGCTCACCGACAGGCCGGGCTGCCGGCAATCGGCTGGTAGGTGTCGACAGTCGACGGCGGCCCGGCGCGGCCGGAATCCCCGGACGGGCCAGGCCCGCCCGGGGGATCGGCTCAGCTCGCCTGCTCCGCCAGCTCCAGGAACCGCCGCTTGGCGGCGAGGGCCTGCTCGGCCTCGCGGATCCGCTTCGCGTCGCCGGCCGTCCTGGCCCGGGTCAGCCGCTGCTCGGCCTCGGCGACCTGGTCGCGCATCTGCGCGAGCAGCGGGTTGGCCGACGGCTCGGTCCGCCGCCACGCCGAATCCATCGCCTGGCGGACCTTCTCGTCCACCACGCGCAGCCGGCGGTCCAGGTTGGCCGCCGCGTCCCGGGGCACCCGGCCCGCCTCGTGCCACTGCCCCTGGATCTCCCGGAGCTTCGCCTGCGCACCACGCGGGTCGCCGTCGACGTCGAGCGCCTCGGCCTCGGCGAGCAGGGACTGCTTGCGCTCCAGGTTGCCGCGCTGCTCGGCGTCCCGGGCCGAGAAGACCTCGCTGCGCCGGGAGAAGAAGCCGTCCTGAGCGCCCCGGAACCGTTCCCAGAGCCGCTCCTCGGCCTCCTTGGAGGCGCGCGGCGCGGCCTTCCACTGTGCCATCAGCTCCCGCAGCCGGTTGGCGGTGGCGGCCCAGTCCGTCGAGTCGGCCAGCGACTCGGCCTCGACGACCAGCTCCTCCTTGGCCGCCTGGGCCTGCTTACGCTGGGCGTCCAGAGTGGCGAAGTGCGCCCCACGGCGCCGGGTGAAGCCGTCCCGGGCGGCGGCGAACCGCTTCCACAGCTCGCCGTCGGTCTTCTTGTCGACGCCGCGGATGGTCTTCCACTCGTCGAGGATCTCCTTGAGCCGGTCGCCCGCGGTCTTCCACCCGGTGGACTCCGCGGCCAGCTTCTCGGCCTCCTCGACCAGGGCCGTCTTCCGGGTCACCGCCTCGGCCCGGGCGGTCTCCCGGGCGGCCCGGGCCTCGCCGGCCTTTCCCTCGGCGAGCGCGGCCAGCCGCTCCAGCCGGGTGGCGAGCGCGTCGAGGTCGCCGACCACGTGTGCCTCGGCCAGCGACCCTCGCAGCCGCCGGATGGTGGCGAGCGAACCCGACGGGTCCGCCGCCCCCGAATTGAGTCGGGCCTCGGTCAGGTCGACCTCGGTGACCAGGTCGGCGAAGCGGCGGGCGAAGTGGGCCAGACCTTCCTCCGGCGCACCGGCCTGCCAGGAACCGACCACCCGCTCACCCTCGGCCGTCTTGACGTAGACGTTCCCGTCCGCATCCACCCGTCCAAAGGCAGTCCAGTCACTCATGAGCCCATCCTCGTTCTCCCGGCGCTGCCGGGGATGGGGGTCCCCGGCGGTCGCCGCCACGGCGCAGCGAAGTTTCTCCCGGCATTGTCACAGGTCCAACCCGGTCCGCGTCGAGCGCCTATCGTCGACCGTGACCATACGGTGTCCTAGACCGCACCCGGATCGTCTGGCCTTCGGGTGTAAGGTTCGCTGCCCGCTACGGTGGTGGCGTGCCACTGGTCGCCGCCGCCGTCTGCCCACATCCCCCGTTGATCGTTCCGGAACTGGCCGCGTCGGCGGCCGGTGAGCTGGATGATCTTCGTCGTGCCTGCGCCGACGCGGTCGGCAGGCTGCTGGCGACCGGGCCGGACGTCGTACTCGTGGTGGGGGCAGGGGAGCGGACCGACCCGTACGGGCCGGCCGACTCCGGCAGCCTCCGGCCGTACGGGCTGGATCGGGTGCTGCGGCTGGGGCCGGACGGTACCCGGACCGGCCGGGCGGAGCTGCCGCTCGGGCTGCTGATCGGTGCCTGGCTGCTGGACCGGGCCGGTCTGGCCGGATCGCAGCGCTGGCAGAGCGTCGCCACCGACGCCCCGGTGCACGAGTGCCGGCGGGTCGGCGCCGAACTGGTCGAGGATCCGGCCGAGCGGGTCGCGCTACTGGTGATGGGGGACGGGTCGGCCTGCCGGGGCGAGCGGTCACCCGGATACGACGATCCGCGCGCCGAGGCGTACGACGACCGGGTCGCCGAGGCCCTCCGGGACGCCGACGGCCCGGCCCTGCTCGGGCTGGAGCCGGAACTGTCGAGCCGGCTGCTGGTCGCCGGCCGGGCACCCTGGCAGGTGCTCGCCGGAGCGGCGGCCCGAGGCGGGGCACCCTGGCACGGCGACCTCACCTACTACGCCGCGCCCTACGGAGTCAGCTACTTCGTCGCCACCTGGACCCCGTCCCCGCCGAACGGGCCACCACCCGGACCCGGTGAGCCGGACGGGCCGCTCGGATCCGGTGAGTCGGAGCGGTCGTCGGGGGCCGGTGGGCCGGAGAGGCCGTCCCGATCCGGTGGGTCGGACGGGCAGCTCGGATCTCGTGAGCCGGATGGGCCGGAGGGGGGGCTCGGATCTCGTGAGCCGGACGGGCCGCCCGGGTCGGGTGAGTCGGAGCGGTTGTCGGGGGCCGGTGGGCCGGGCGGAGCGGCGTGGTGAGCGGGCGTGGTCGGGTCGTCGCGGTCGTCGGCCCGACCGCCACCGGCAAGTCCGGGCTGAGCATCGCGCTGGCCGAGGCCCTCGGCGGCGAGGTGGTCAACGCCGACTCGATGCAGCTCTATCGCGGGATGGACGTCGGAACCGCCAAACTGACCCCGGCCGAGCGGGCCGGGGTACCGCACCACCTGCTGGACATCTGGGCGGTGACCGAACCGGCGAGCGTGGCGGCGTACCAGGCGCTGGCCCGGGCGGCGGTCGACGACATCCTGGCCCGGGGACGGGTACCGCTGCTGGTCGGCGGCTCCGGGCTCTACGTCCGGGCGGTGGTCGACGAGTTCGAGTTCCCCGGCACGGATCCGCTGGTCCGGGCCAGGCTGGAGGCGGAACTCGCCGAGTCCGGGCCGGCGCCGCTCCACGCCCGGCTGCGGGTCGCCGATCCGGCGGCGGCCGAGAGCATCCTGGCCAGCAACGGGCGGCGGATCGTACGGGCGCTGGAGGTGATCGAGCTGACCGGTGCGCCGTTCACCGCCTCGCTGCCCCGACCGACGCCGTACTACGACGCCGTACAGCTCGGGGTGGACCGGGAGACGGCGGCGCTGGACGAGCGGATCGCGGTACGGGTGGACAGGATGTGGGCGGACGGGCTGGTCGCCGAGACCGGGGCACTGGCGGAGCGGGGCCTGCGGGATGGCCGTACCGCCAGCCGGGCGCTCGGCTACCAGCAGGTGCTCCGGCTGCTCGACGGCGAGATCACCGAGCCGGCGGCGCGGGCCGACACGATCCAGGCGACCCGGCGGTTCGTCCGGCGGCAGCGCTCCTGGTTCCGTCGCGATCCCCGGGTCCACTGGCTGGACGGGGCCCGGGACGACCTGGTCGAGGCGACCCTCGCGCTGGTCGCCGAGCCGTCGGCGGAGGTCGGGCGGCGCGAGTGATCCCGGGCCGGGGCGAGGGTGCCCGGCGGGGCCGGCGGTCGCTCGGGGATGATGGAGGGGTGCGGTTCACCAAGGGCCACGGCACCGGTAACGACTTCGTGCTCCTGCCCGACCCAGACGGCCAGCTCGGCCTGACCCCGTCGATCGTGGCGGCGCTCTGCGACCGTCGGCGCGGCATCGGCGCGGACGGGGTGCTGCGGGTCGTCCGGGCGGCCAAGCACCCGGACGCGGTCGGGTACGCCGGCACGGCCGAGTGGTTCATGGACTACTGGAACTCCGACGGCTCCTTCGCGGAGATGTGCGGTAACGGGGTACGGGTCTTCACCAGATACCTGATCTCCAGCGGGCTGGCCGAGCCGGTCGACGGCGGCCTGCCGATCGCCACTCGGGCCGGAGTGGTCCGCGCCGAGGTGACGGACGGGCAGATCGCGGTGGATCTCGGGCCGCCCCGGATCACCGGAGGTGCGGTGGCCACGCTCGGCGGGCTGACCCTGGCCGGTACCGTCGTGGACTGCGGCAACCCGCACCTGGTCTGCGTACTGCCGGCCAGTATCGCGCTGGCCGGGCTCGATCTGACCCGCTCACCCGGCTTCGACCCGGCGGCCTTCCCGACCGGGGTGAACGTCGAGTTCGTCGCCCCCGGGGAGCCGGTCGACGGCGCCGACCTGCACGTACGGATGCGGGTCTACGAGCGTGGCTCGGCGGAGACCCTCTCCTGCGGCTCCGGCGCCTGTGCGGTGGCGGCGGTGGCGTTGCGCGACGCCGGGCGTACCGGTGGGGCGGTGGCGGTGGACGTGCCCGGCGGCCGGCTGACGGTGACCGTGGACGACGAGAGCTGCTGGCTCGCCGGCCCGGCGCTACTCGTCGCGGACGGCGAGGTCGACCTGACCGCCCTCACCGACTGAGCGCTTCCCCCGTCCCGGTACGGGGCATCGGTTCCGGTCGGCGGACGGGCTGGTCGGGGGTAGCTGGTGGTGTGTGGTCAGCTCGACAGTGGGCTGGCCGGGGCGGCGGCCTCGGCGGCGATCTCGGGCAGGTCGGCCGGCCCGGGGTCCGCGGCCGGCGGGGGAGCGGGGTGCTGCGCGGCGGCCCGGACCGCGGCGGCCACCGCCGGTGCCACCCGGGAGTCGAAGACGCTCGGCACGATGACCGTCGGGTTGATCTTTTCCGCACCCACCACGTCGGCGATGGCCCGGGCGGCGGCGATCGCCATCTCCTCGGTGAACTCCTCGGCGTGCGCGTCCAGCATGCCCCGGAAGACACCCGGGAAGGCGAGCACGTTGTTGATCTGGTTGGGCTGGTCGGACCGGCCGGTGGCGACCACGGCCGCGTGCTTGCGCGCCTCCCGAGGGTCCACCTCCGGGTCGGGGTTGGCCAGCGCGAAGACGATCGCGTCGGGGGCCATCGCGGCGACGTCGTCGCCGGTGAGCAGGTTGGGGGCGCTCACCCCGATGAAGACGTCCGCGCCGCGCAGGGCCGCCTTGAGGTCACCGGAGAAGGCGTCCCGGTTGGTGTTCTCGGCGAGCCACTGCCAGGCCGAGTTCAGCCCCTCCAGGCCGCGGTGCAGGGGGCCCTGCCGGTCGTACGCGATGATGTCGCCGACGCCCTGCCGGAGCAGCAGCTTCATGATCGCCGTACCGGCGGCACCGGCACCGGAGACGACCACCCGGACGTCGGCGAGCTTCTTGCCGACCACCCGTAGCGCGTTGGTCAGCGCGGCGAGCACCACGATCGCGGTGCCGTGCTGGTCGTCGTGGAAGACCGGGATGTCGAGCAGTTCGCGCAGCCGGTTCTCGATCTCGAAGCACCGGGGCGCGGCGATGTCCTCCAGGTTGATCCCGCCGTACTGCGGTGCGATCGCCCGGACGATCGAGACGATCTCGTCCGGGTCCTGGGTGTCCAGTACCACCGGCCAGGCGTCCACCCCGCCGAACCGCTTGAAGAGCGCGGCCTTGCCCTCCATCACCGGCAGCGCCGCCGCCGGACCGATGTTGCCCAGTCCGAGTACGGCCGAGCCGTCCGTCACCACAGCGACGGTGTTCCGCTTGATGGTCAGCCGTCGCGCGTCGGCGGGATTCTCCGCGATGGCCAGGCAGACCCGGGCCACCCCCGGGGTGTACGCCCGGGAGAGCTCGTCCCGGTTGCGCAGCGCGACCTTCGGGGAGACCTCGATCTTGCCGCCGAGGTGCAGCAGGAACGTCCGGTCGGAGACCTTGCGGACGTCCACCCCGTCCAGCGCGGTCAGCGCCTTCACCACCTGGTCGGCGTGGGTCGCGTCGGCGGTGTCGCAGGTGAGGTCGACGACCACCGTGGTGGGGTCGGAGTCGACCACGTCGAGCGCGGTGACGATGGCGCCGGCCTCACCGACACAGGTGGTCAGCCGGCCGATGGCCGAGGCGTCCGCCGTTACGCTGATCCGGATGGTGATCGAGAATCCGGCACTCGGCAGTCGGGTGATCGCCACGTGGTCCTCCGTCGTCTTCCCGCGGCCTCGCTGCCGCCGTCAGCATTCTCGCCTGCCGGCCCTGACCCGCCGTCGGCCGGTCCTGACCTCCGTCGCCATCCGGCGACCCGACCACCCTAGGCCGGGTCGACAACGCCGCCGACGGCAGCCCGGCCGGTTGACGTCCCCGACTCACCTTTGCCGCGGGCTCCGGGCGATGCCGCCCGCCGCGGCCGACCCGGGTCTGCCCCACGGACGCCGGGCCATCCCGCCTGTCGCCGCCGCCCACGCCGACCTCTCGCCGCCGCCCCGCGCTGCCTGCTGCCTGTTGCCATTGCCCCGCGCTATCTGGCGCCATTGCCCACGCTGTCTGTGGCCATTGCCCCGCGCTGTCTGTGGCCATTGCCCGGGCTGTCTGTCGCTATCGCCCGCACCTTCGCCTCGTCCGGGGGCGGCAGCGGCGGTGCCGCCTCGCGGCTGGTCCCGATATATAGCGGGTGCGTCCGGCGGGCGCGCGTGTCACGATTGATTGCCAGCAGCGCGCACAGCGTAACCAATGCGACGACACCTCGCAGAGCGCGCAGATGGTGCAACAGGGCGTCGAACTTCCCGACCGCCCGGGCGGCCGGACGCACCGGAGGTCCGGCGGGGTCGGCGGAGAGACCGGAAAGACCAGATCAGGAGGAACGGCTTGCGAGACCAGGAAAGCTTCGTTCGGCTGGCGGACGAGGACCTTGACGCCATCGTCATCGATGGCGACGTCACCACCGGCGAACTGGAGCTGGAGGACCGCCAGGCACTCCGTCGGGTCGCGGGCCTCTCCACCGAACTCGCCGACGTCACCGAGGTCGAATACCGGCAGCTCCGGCTGGAGCGGGTGGTCCTGGTCGGCGTCTGGACGGATGGCACGGTGACCGACGCGGAGAACTCCCTCGCGGAACTCGCCGCGCTCGCCGAGACGGCCGGTTCGCAGGTGCTCGAGGGTCTGATCCAGCGGCGCAACCGGCCCGACCCGGCCACCTACGTCGGGCGGGGCAAGGTCGACGACCTCGGCTCGGTGGTCCTGGCCTCCGGCGCCGACACGGTGATCTGTGACGGTGAGCTCTCCCCGTCCCAACTGCGCAACCTGGAGCAGCGCACCAAGGTCAAGGTGGTCGACCGGACCGCGCTGATCCTCGACATCTTCGCCCAGCACGCCAAGAGCCGGGAAGGCAAGGCCCAGGTCGAGCTGGCCCAGCTCGAATACCTGCTGCCCCGGCTGCGCGGTTGGGGTGAGAGCCTCTCCCGGCAGGCCGGTGGTAGCGGCCGTGGCGGCGGCGCCGGCGGCGGGGTGGGGCTCCGTGGTCCCGGTGAGACCAAGCTGGAGACCGACCGGCGCCGGATCCGGATCCGGATCTCCCGGCTCCGTCGGGAGATCAAGAACATGCGGACCGCCCGGATCACCAAGCGGGCCCGTCGGACCCGCAACGGCGTTCCGGCGGTGGCCATCGCCGGCTACACCAACGCGGGCAAGTCCAGCCTGCTCAACCGGCTGACCAATGCCGGGGTACTGGTCGAGGACGCCCTCTTCGCCACGCTGGACCCGACGACCCGCCGGGCGTACGCCGCCGACGGGCGGGTCTACACCCTGGCCGACACCGTCGGGTTCGTCCGGCACCTGCCGCACCAGATCGTCGAGGCGTTCCGTTCCACGCTCGAGGAGGTGGCCGACGCCGACCTCGTGGTGCACGTGGTGGACGGGGCGCACGCCGACCCCGAGGAGCAGGTCCGGGCGGTACGCGAGGTGTTGGCCGAGGTCGGTGCCGACAAGCTCCCCGAGCTGCTGGTGGTGAACAAGACCGACGCGGCTGACGAGGAGACCCTGCTCCGGTTGAAGCGGGAGTGGCCGGAGGCGGTCTTCGTCTCCGCGCGTACGGGGGGCGGGGTCGAGGACGTCCGGGCGGCGATCGAGGCCCGGCTGCCCCGCCCGGCGGTCGAGGTCCGTGCGGTACTCCCCTACGACCGGGGGGACCTGGTCGCCCGGGTACACCGCCGGGGCGAGGTGCTCGGCACGGCGCACCTGCCGGAGGGGACGAAACTGCACGTACGGGTGGACGAGGCGCTCGCCGCCGAGTTGGCGCCGTACCGGGAGGTAGTGGCATGACCGACCGCACCGCCGACCGGTGACGGAGCGTTGATCACGCCGCTTCCCCGGTTGGCGGCGTCAGCATGCGACACTGGGCGGATGCGGCGAGTCCTCTCCATGGTGCTGGTTGCCTCCGGCGTGCTTGGATTGTCCCTGGGCCTGGTCGGGGCCAGTCTCGGTGTCGGAGCTGTCGCGGCCTCCGCCGCTGCCGGCAAGAAGGTCTGCACCATCACCGACGAGCGGATGACGGAACTCTCCGGCATGATCGCGACGTCCAGTGGTTACGTGATGGTCAACGACGGGAGCGACGACGACTCCCGGGAGCGGGTCTTCCTGCTGGACACCAAGTGCAAGCTGAAGAAGGCCGTCCAGTACGCGAGCAACCCGCGCGATCCGGAGGACCTCGCTCTCTCGCCCGACGGCAAGACCGTCTGGATCGCCGACACCGGTGACAACGACAGCGAGCGGCGGACCAGCGTCGTGCTCTGGAGCATGCCGGCCACCGGTGCCTCCAAGCCGGTGCTGCACCGGTTGACCTTTCCGGGCAACAAGCGGCACGACGCCGAGGCGCTGCTGATCGGCTCCGACAACGTGCCGTTGATCATCACCAAGTCGACCGGCAAGGCGGAGATCTACCGCCCGACCGCGGAGCTGGAGAAGAACAACCAGGACGGCGTGCCGCTGGAGAAGGCCGGCGAGATCAGCCTGCCGAAGTCCACCACCGCCAACCCGTTCGCCGGGGCGGGCCGGGTGACGATCACCGGCGCGGCCCGATCGCCGGACGGCAGCCGGGTGGTGCTGCGTACGTACGCGGACGCGTTCGAGTGGGACGTCCGGGACGACGACCTGGTCAAGACCCTGACCACCGGGAAGCCTCGGATGACGGCCCTGGCCGACCCGTTCGGTAAGGCGATCACCTACAGCCCCGACGGCAAGAGCTTCCTCACCGTCTCCGACGTCTCCTCGCTCGACGAGGAACAGGACGTGACGGTGCTGAGCTACACCCCGGCCAAGGAGGTGGCGGCGGCAGCGGCCGGCGACTCCGGGACCGACGCGACGAAGTCCGCGAAGTCCTGGACCAATTCGCTGACCCTGGACGACATCACCTACCTCATCGCGGCCGTGGGGGTGCTGGGCGCCCTGCTGGTCGGGCTCGGCATCTTCGGGATCGTCCGGGCTCGCCGTCGGCCCAAGGAGGACGGCCTGGGGGCCATCGGGCCGGACGGTGACGACCTCGATCCGAGGGCCGGCCGCTCGGGGGCGCCGGGCGACGACCGGGACCGCTCCGGCGGCCGGCGATCCGACTACGACGACGACGGGTCGAACTGGGGTCCGGCGCGCTCCGGCGGGTACGACGACGGCTACCGCTCCGACCGTCCGGCCGACGACTACGAGCCGGCGGGCCGGGGCAGGCCGGCCGGCGGCGGCGTGTACGGCGGAAAGCCCGCCGACGGGGGCGGTGTCTACGGCGCGAAGCCGGCCGGCGGCGGTGGCGTGTACGGCGGTGGCCGCCCTCAGGGCGGTGGCGGTGGCGGACGACCCCAGGGCGGTGGCGGTGGCGGACGCCCTCAGAGCGGTGCCGGACGCCCTCAGGGCGGCGGCGGACCTCAGGGCGGCGGCGGACCTCAGGGCGGCGGCGGACCTCAGGGCGGCGGCGGTCGCCCAGCCGGCGGCGGCGTGTACGGCGGGGCTCCCGCCGGCGGTGGCGCTCCGGCCGGCCGGCCCCGGGCCGGTGGCGGTGGCGTCTATGGTGGCCAGCCGTCCGGCGGCAACGGCAATGGCAACGGTCGGGGTGCTCGTCCCGGACCGGACGAGCAGTGGGCCGACCAGCGTGGCGGGCCGCCCCGGACCGGCCAGGGTGCCGGGCCCCGTGGCGGTGGGCCTCGGGGTGCCCAGTACGGCCAGCCCCGGCAGCGCTCCGGCGGGCATCCCGACGACCGCGACTACCGCTGACCCCGGCGACGGCGTTTCCGGCTCCGCCGAGGGCCTCCCGGTCGACTGCTGCTGACCGGGCACGGGCCACTCGACCTGAATGCGAGCCACTCGACGCGGCACCCGTTCCCCGGGACGGAGCTGGCCCGACGGTGGTCGAACGGCCGGTCCGCTCCCGCACCGGTCGAGGTCGACCGGGCCGGCGTAACCACCACTGCGTCCATCATCCACGCCGGCGCACCGGCCCGCCGTGTTCGGTAGGGCGGTGCACCGACGGCCGGTAGGTCGCCGTCAGATCCGGCGGAGTACGGCCACCACCCGGCCCATGATGGTGGCGCTGTCCCCGGCGATCGGGTCGAAGGCGGAGTTGGCCGGCATCAGCCAGACGTGCCCGTCCCGGCGGCGGTAGGTCTTGACCGTCGCCTCGCCGTCCAGCATCGCCGCGACGATCTCTCCCGAGTTCGCGGTCGGCTGCTGGCGGACGACCACCCAGTCGCCGTCGCAGATCGCGGCGTCGAGCATCGAGTCGCCCTTGACCTGGAGCATGAAGACCTCGCCCTCGCCGACCAGTTCGCGGGGCAGCGGGAAGATGTCCTCGACGGCCTGCTCGGCGAGGATCGGGCCACCGGCGGCGATCTGACCGAGCAGGGGCACGTAGGCCGGGGTGGGGCGCTGGGCCCGGGCGGTCTCGTCGTCGATCAGCTCGCTCGGCGGACGCACGTCGACGGCGCGCGGGCGGTTCGGGTCGCGCCGGAGGAAGCCCTTCCGCTCCAGTTCCTTGAGCTGGTAGGCGACGCTCGACGGGGAGACCAGGCCGACCGCCTCGCCGATCTCCCGGACGCTGGGCGGGTAACCGTAGCGCTCCACCCAGTCCCGGATGAACTCCAGGATGCGGCGCTGCCGGGCGGTGAGGTCCGCGGAGACCAGGTCGGGGAAGGCGCTCACCACCGGAGTGACCGCGCGCAGCGCGGGGGCACCCTCCCGGCTCCGCGGTCCGGCCGTGCGTCGGCTGGCCCGGCTGCCGGGTGCGCCGCTCTTCTGGGGCTTCTGCCGGCTCGTCCGGTCGTCGGTCGACACGTCGTCCTCCTGGTGGCGGTGGGGTGCCTTGGCGGCTCGTGGTGCGTCGTGGCTCAGCGCCGGTCCCGTGTGTCCCACGGTCCCGGTGTCGATGTTCAAAACCGTATAGGTGAGATCACATAGTTTCAAACATCTGTACGACATTCGGCGCGGCGTGTCGGCTCCGTCGGCTCGACATCGAACGCCTGTTCTGATAAACCATCGTACGTCTGTTCGTTCGAACTCATGTTCGATCTTGGAGGTCGCGATGGGTGCGACGGGATATCCGAGGGCTTCCGGGGGCGGTGGCCGGCTGCGGCTGACCCGGCGGGGACGGCTGGTCGTGACCGTGCTCCTGCTGCTCCTCGTGGCGGGACTGGCGGCGGTCCTCTCGCCCGCCTCCCGGGCCGCCGATCCGCCCCGGTCGGCGGAGACCGCGGTGGTCCGGCCCGGTGACACCCTCTGGTCGGTGGCCGGGCGGCACCGGCCGAGCCAGCGGCCGTTCGCGGTGATCGACGAGATCCGCCGGCTCAACGGGCTCGACGACCACACGGTGCACGCCGGTCAGCGGCTGATCCTGCCGGCGAAGCGGTAACCACCGCGTCGGCGTCGCGGTTGGAAGATTTGCGGGCCGCGCCACGCCCCGTTCAACTTGACCTCGGCTGCTCGGCGGCATACGGTCGACCCCTAGATGTAGTAGTGACAAGGGTGTAAGTAGCCTAGAAGTTGGGGTTCCATCACCCGCAGCTCTCAGGTACACCGACACCGCGGGAGCCGCCGAAGGTGGCTGGCCCGTCGGTGCCGGCTGCCTGCGGGCGGGTCCGTCGTGTCCGGCGGGCCGCGGGCGCGGTGGTTCCGGCGATGCGAAGGAGGTCGGTGATGCGGTGTCCGTACTGCCGGCACGCCGACTCCCGGGTGGTCGACTCGCGGGAGGCCGACGACGGCCAGCTGATCCGGCGCCGGCGAGCCTGCCCGGAGTGCGGCAAGCGGTTCACCACGGTCGAGGAGCCGGTGCTCGCGGTCGTCAAGCGCAGCGGGGTGACCGAGCCGTTCAGCCGGACGAAGATCATGGGCGGGGTGCGCAAGGCGTGCCAGGGCCGCCCGGTGGACGACGACGCGATCGCCCTGCTGGCCCAGCGGGTGGAGGAGACGGTGCGCGCCAAGGGCGCCGCCGAGCTGCCCAGTCACGACGTGGGGCTCGCCATCCTGGGGCCGCTGCGCGAGCTGGACGAGGTGGCCTACCTCCGCTTCGCCAGCGTCTACCGGTCGTTCGAGTCGCTGGACGACTTCGAGCGGGAGATCGACGCGCTGCGGGCGGCGGCGGTGGCGCGGAGCCGGCCGGCGGTGGACGGCGTCGGGGCCGTCCAGCCGGTGGGCGAACCGGCCAGTTAGTTCTTTCGGGTAACAGATCAGCGAGGCCGTACGGCGGGAAGCGTCGTGCGTGCGTAAGGGGGCGGATGAGATGTCGGGGGAAGGTGTGACAGCAAGCAGGTCACGTACCCGGGCGGCGGCGACGGCCGGCCTGAAGGTCGAGCGCGTCTGGACCACCGAGGGGGTGCACCCGTACGACGAGGTGACCTGGGAGCGCCGGGACGTCGTCATGACGAACTGGCGGGACGGCTCGATCAACTTCGAGCAGCGGGGCGTCGAGTTCCCGGAGTCGTGGAGCGTCAACGCGGCCAACATCGTCACCACGAAATACTTCCGGGGCGCGGTCGGCACCCCGGAGCGCGAGTGGTCGCTCAAGCAGCTCATCGACCGGGTGGTGCAGACGTACCGGGCGGCGGGGGAGCAGCACGGCTACTTCGGCAGCCCGGCCGACGCCGAGGTCTTCGAGCACGAGCTGACCTGGATGCTGCTGCACCAGGTGTTCAGCTTCAACTCGCCGGTCTGGTTCAACGTCGGCACCGCCTCACCTCAACAGGTCAGTGCCTGTTTTATCCTTTCCGTCGATGATTCGATGGATTCTATCCTCGACTGGTACAAGGAGGAGGGGCTGATCTTCAAGGGGGGCTCCGGCTCCGGGGTCAACCTCTCCCGGATCCGCTCCTCCAGGGAGCTGCTCTCCAGCGGTGGCACCGCCTCCGGCCCGGTCAGCTTCATGCGGGGCGCGGACGCCAGCGCCGGCACCATCAAGTCCGGCGGGGCGACCCGGCGGGCGGCCAAGATGGTCATCCTGGACGTCGACCACCCGGACGTCGAGGAGTTCGTCCTCACCAAGGCGCGTGAGGAGCACAAGGTCCGCGCGCTCCGGGACGCCGGCTTCGACATGGACCTCGGCGGCTCCGACATCGTCAGCGTGCAATACCAGAACGCCAACAACTCGGTCCGGGTCTCCGACGAGTTCATGCGGGCGGTGCAGGACGGCGGCACGTTCGACCTGCGCGGCCGGCTGGACGGCGCGGTGATCGAGACCATCGACGCCAAGGGGCTGTTCCGGACCATCTCCCAGGCCGCCTGGGAGTGCGCCGACCCCGGCCTGCAATACGACGACACGATCAACGACTGGCACACCTGCCCGGAGACCGGGCGGATCACCGCCTCCAACCCGTGCTCGGAATACCTGCACCTGGACAACTCCTCGTGCAACCTGGCCTCGCTCAACCTGATGAAGTTCCTCCGCGCCGACGGCGGCTTCGAGGTGCGCAAGTTCGTCAGGTCGGTCGAGCTGGTCATCACCGCGATGGACATCTCGATCTGCTTCGCCGACTTCCCGACCGAGAAGATCGGCGAGACCACCCGGGCGTACCGGCAGCTCGGCATCGGGTACGCCAACCTCGGCGCGCTGCTGATGGCGACCGGCCACCCGTACGACTCGGAGAGCGGACGGTCGGTGTCCGCCGCGATCACTTCGCTGATGACCGGCACGGCATACCGCCGCTCGGCCGAGCTGGCCGGGGTGGTCGGCGCCTACGACGGATACTCCCGCAACGCCGAGCCGCACAAGCGGGTGATGCGCAAGCACGCCGCCGCGAACGACGCGATCAAGCCGACCGGCGCGGTCGCCACCGAGATCGTCCGGGAGGCCACCAAGCAGTGGACCCAGGGCAACAAGATCGGTGACAAGTCCGGCTGGCGCAACGCGCAGGCCAGTGTGCTCGCGCCCACCGGCACCATCGGGCTCATGATGGACTGCGACACCACCGGGGTCGAGCCGGACCTGGCGCTGGTCAAGTTCAAGAAGCTGGTCGGCGGCGGCTCGATGCAGATCGTCAACCAGACCGTGCCGCGCTCCCTGCGCAGCCTCGGCTACCCCGAGGAGCAGGTCGAGGCGATCGTCGAGTTCATCTCCGAGCACGGCCACGTGGTCGACGCGCCCGGGCTGAAGCCGGAGCACTACGCCGTCTTCGACTGCGCGATGGGCCAGCGCTCGATCGCCCCGATGGGGCACGTCCGGATGATGGCCGCGGTGCAGCCGTTCATCTCCGGCGCGATCTCCAAGACGGTCAACATGCCGGAGTCGGCGACCGTCGAGGAGGTCGAGGAGATCTACTTCGAGGGTTGGAAGCTCGGCCTCAAGGCGTTGGCGATCTACCGGGACAACTGCAAGGTCGGCCAGCCGCTCTCCGCCGCCAAGAAGGAGCCGGAGAAGGCGGTCGTGGCGGCTGCGGTCGAGAAGACGGTGGAGAAGGTCGTCGAGTACCGGCCGGTGCGCAAGCGGCTCCCGAAGAAGCGCCCCTCCGAGACGGTCTCGTTCTCGGTCGGCGGGGCCGAGGGCTACCTCACCGCCTCGTCGTACCCGGACGACGGTCTCGGCGAGGTCTTCCTGAAGATGTCGAAGCAGGGCTCGACGCTGGCCGGGGTGATGGACGCCTTCTCGGTGGCCATCTCGATCGGCCTGCAATACGGCGTGCCGCTGGAGACGTACGTCAGCAAGTTCACCAACATGCGGTTCGAGCCGGCCGGGATGACCGACGACCCGGACATCCGGATGGCCGCCTCGGTGATGGACTACATCTTCCGCCGGCTGGCGCTGGACTTCCTGCCCTACGAGCGCCGGGCCGAGCTGGGCATCTTCACCGCCAAGGAGCGGGCCGCGCAGCTGCGGGCCGAGGCCGAGGCGGAGAGCGCGGTGGACCTCGCCGCGATGGCCGCGTCGGCACCGGTGGAGACGGCCAAGCCGGAGCCGGCGGAGCAGCAGGTCGAGGTGGTGGCGGCACGGCCGGCGCCGACGGTAGGCTCCTCCACGGAGCTGCTGGAGGCGGTACTCGGCACGGCGGCGGACGCCCCGCTCTGCTTCACCTGCGGCACCAAGATGCGCCCTGCCGGCAGTTGCTACGTCTGCGAGGGCTGCGGCTCGACCTCCGGTTGCAGCTGAGCCTGGGCCGGACGTGCGGGTCGGCCCGGTCGACTGCGGCACGGCGCAACGACTGCACGGCGCAACCACGGCGACCGCTCGAACCTGTCCTGGGTTCGGGCGGTCGCCGCCGACCTCGGTGCGGCACCCATCGAGTACGCCGACCAGCGATTCGTCGCGGTGAGGTCCCGGCCGAGCTGGCCGTCGACACTGTAATGACCTTGCCGCTCCCCGACGAGGGACGGCATCATCTCTTCATGATCGAAAGAATCGAACCCGACGCTGCCCGGTGAGCGCCCGCGAGATCCGGCTGGACCGGGTGCTGGGCGCCGGCCCGTTCCGCGAGATCGGCCAGCCGCGCGCCGTTGCCACGACATCCGACGGTGCTCTCTTCGTGGTCGGTGGCGACCTGGGATGGCCGCAGTGGCACGGCCGCGACGTCTCCGCCCGGTCCCGGCCGCGCCAGGGTTGGTACCCGGTGGCGGTGTACCGGTCCGACGACCTGACCTGCCTGCACCACATCGCCACACGCTGGCGGACGAACGTGATCGCCTGCCATCCGACTCTGCCGCTGGCAGCCATCGGCACGGGGGCGTACGACGGCGGATGGGCCTACGAGGGTGAACTGCTGCTGCTGGACCTGACCACCGGCGGCACGGTGTCGTTGCTCGCCCATTCCCGCGAGGTGCGACAGCTCACCTGGCGTGATCCGCACACGCTCGATCTGGTGCTGGCCATCCCCTGTGACGAGGACGAGGCGCGGTTCGGCAGCACGTCGCTCGCCTGCACGATCCGCCGGGACGACTGGGATCGCGCCACCAGCGGCATGCTGCGGATGCCGTACGGGGAGGTCCCGGTTCCGGATGCACCGCGGACCGACCCGGCGGTCGCCGTCGGCATCGTCGAGGGGCTCTGCCGGGAGCGCGGCTTGCGTTGGGCGCCCCGGCGCGAGGTGTGGGCGGTGGACGCGCTGTCGGATGACCGGGTGGTCGCGGTCCTCGAAGGCGTCCGCCTCGAATGCTGGTCCGTGAGTTCGGCGGAGACGCTGTGGCGGATTCCGGTCGACGGCACGGGGTGCCAGCTGAAGGTGCTGCCGGAGGGGCGGACGGCGCTGGCACTGACGCAGACCCCGTCGACGTTCCACGGCGGGAGGTGGACGGCGGATCCGAGTGTGGTGGCGGAAGTCGACCTGGCCGACGGTGTGGTGCGGGCGCTCCACGAATCCGCCCGCTGCGCCGTCCTGGTGTCCCGGGCCGACGGCTGGTGGGCGCTACGCGACACCGAGCACGACCGCCGGGCAGCGGCCGGGCAGATCCTGCTGAATCCGCCCGACGGCGGACCCGGCACCACCGTCGGGCTCGGTCGGTACGACCTCTTCAACCACTTCTTCGACATCCGGTACGCGCCGGACCTGCTGTTCCTGGAAGGCGGCGCGGCCGAGCACTGGCAGGACAAGTGGGTGGTCTCGGTGGACGTACCCGATGGTCCGATGCGTCGCCTGTTCCCACTCGAATGGGACGCCTCGCGCGGCCGTCACCTGTTCGGTGGCTGCGGTGCGTACCTCGACGACCGGGCCGGACCCTCGCTCGTGCACACCGGTGCGGTCCACGACGGTGCCGGCCTGCTGCCGGGGAACGCCTTCGTGGTTCGCCGTGCCTACCCGACCGGTGAGCTGCAATGGGTCTTCCCGGCCGACCATCAGGCCACCGCGCTCGACGCCGACGGCGACTTCGTCTACGTCACGTTCAATTCGGGCGAGCTGGTGATCCTGCGCGCCGCGGACGGAACCGTGCACGCTCGGCAGGAGCTGCGGGTCGACGGCCACCCCGTCGTCCCGCTCTCACTCGTCCGGCTGAGTCCGGACCGCCTCGCGATCGGCACCCTGGACGGTCGGATACTCGTCTGCTCCCTCGCCGCCCTGCCGGACCTGGCGAGCGACCAGGAATAGTGCGCCCTCCGGCTGTTCGCACCGCGCCGGTACCGGAGTCGGCTCCGGTACCGGCTGACCGGGCGGGCTGGGCGGGCTCGGCAGGCGGGGCCGCCGGCATGGTGATCAGGGATACACGCACCGGAGGTGCTTCGCCAGGGACGTCGGCCGGGTCCGCTGGGATCATCGGCACATGACGATCGCCACCAGCTACGTCGAGTTCGGCACCCGCGAGGCGCGGGGCGTGTCGCCGGCGTACGAACGGCTCTCCCTCGCGGTCTCCCGCGACGACGAACTGCTCGACCTGATCGGTACGCTGCCGCCGGCCAGGCAGCAGCCGAATCTGCTCTTCGGAGTCGTACGGCTGCTCGGCGGTCCGGTCGAGGATCCGGCCGCGTTCCGCGAGTACGCGGTGGCGAACTGGCCGGTGATCGCGGCGGAGCTGCGTACCCGGGCCACCCAGACCAACGAGGCCGGCCGGTGCGCGCTGTTGCTGCCGGTACTCGTCTCCCTGCCGCAGCCGCTCGCGCTGCTGGAGGTCGGCGCCTCCGCCGGGCTCTGCCTCTACCCGGACCGGTACGCCTACCGCTACGGCGACCACCTGCTCGGCAGCGGCGAGCCGGTGCTCGACTGTGCGGTCACCGGGTTGACGCCGCCGACCCGGCGGCCCGAGGTGGTGTGGCGGGCCGGCCTGGACCTGAACCCGCTGGACGTGACCGATCCCGCCGACGTCGCCTGGCTGGATGCCACCATCTGGCCGGAGCACGCGCACCGGCGGACCCGGCTGCGGGCCGCGGCGGAGGTGGCCGCGGCGGAGCCGCCGCTGTTGGTCCGGGGCGACCTGGTGGACGACCTGCCGGCGCTGGCCGCGCAGGCGCCGCCCGAGGCGACCCTGGTGGTCTTCCACACCTCCGTGCTCTACCAGGTGCCGGCGCCGGGCCGGGCGGCCTTCGCCGAGCTGGTGGGCGGGCTGCCCGGCCACTGGATCGCGAACGAGGCGCCGGAGGTGCTGCCCTACCACGGCCTGCCGGAGCCGCCGAGCGACGCGTTCTACAACGTGCTCGCACTGGACGGCAGGCCGCTCGCCTGGACCCGGGGGCACGGACAGTCGATGGCCTGGTTCGGATAGCGACTCCTCCGCCCTCCGCTCGGCGTCAGGCCGCCGTCGACACGTCCTCCGCCGTCGGCTCGGCGTCAGGCCGCCGACGGCACGTCCTCCGACCTCCGCTCAGCGTCAGGCTGCCAGCGACACGTCAGGTTGCCGGCAGGTCCCGCATCCGCCGCAGCGGCGAGCAGACGACGAAGAGCGCGGCGCTCCAGGTGCCGAGCACACAGATCCAGAGCGCCGGGCGCAGTCCGAGCTGGCTGCCGAGTACGCCGCCGAAGAGGGCGCCGAGCGGGATGACGCCGTAGCAGACCCAGAGGAACGCCGCGTTGACCCGGCCGAGCAGCCCGGCCGGGGTGACCCGCTGCCGGTACGACATCGCGGCGGCGTTGAACAGCACCGTGTTGGCGGAGAACGCGGCCAGGCCGATCCCGTAGAGCAGCAGTCCCCAGCCCGGCCGGGCCAGTGGCAGCAGCAGGTAGAGCGGGCCGGGTGCGGCCATGGCGACCCAGATGATCCGGGCGGACCCGATCCGCGCGGAGAGCCGTCGCGCGGCGGCGCCGGCCGCCAGGCCGCCGAGGGCGCTTGCCGCGTAGACCAGGCCGACCAGCACCGCGGAGGCGTGCAGCTCCCGGACCAGGAAGGTGACCTCGATCGAGTTCGAGGCCATCACGAAGAAGTTCGAGGTGGTGGTGCAGGCCAGGATGCCGAGCAGGATCCGTTGCCGGCGGATGAAGCCGAGCCCACCGGTGAGCGCGACCCGCAGCGGTACCCGGTCCTCGGCCCGCCCGGCCCGTCGCCGGCCGGCCGGTTCGGGCCGGACCAGGGCCAGCGTCACCGCGCTGACCAGGAAGGCGAGCGCGTTGCCGAGGAAGGTCCTGGCGGCGCCGACGAGGGCGATCAGCGCACCGCCGAGCGTCGCACCGACGAGTTCGGCGAACTCCTGGCTCATAGCGAGCTTGCCATTGGCGTCGACGAGCTGGCCGTCCGGTACCAGCCCGGGGAGCCGGCTCCGGTAGGCCACCGTGAAGAGCACGGTGAGCACGCCGGAGAGCCCGACGACCGCGTACAGGTAGCCCAGGGTCAGCCCGTCGAGCAGGGCGGCCACCGGCAGCGACAGCATCAGCGCCATCCGGCCCAGATCACAGACGATCATCAGCCACCGCTGGTCGGCCCGGTCCGCGAGGAGACCGGCCGGCAGCGAGAAGAGGAGGTACGGCAACCAGGCGAGCGCGGTGAGCAGGGAGATCTGTAAGACGCTGGCCCGCAGGTCGTTGGCGGCCAGCAGCGGTACGGCGATTCCGGAGATCCGGGTCCCCAACTCGCTGACGGTCTGACCACTCCAGAGCAGCAGGAAGTTCCGGTTGCGCCACAGCGAGACCCGCTCCGCGGTCCCGGGCGTCGAGGGTCCGGCCAGTTGCTGGGTCACCGATCCACCTGTCCGTACGGCTCGGGGCCTCCGCCCGGGACCGCCGCCGCGCTGTTCGGCCGGCGGCGCCGGGAGACGGTGGGCAGGCTATCGTCGATCTTGGTGTTCGGATACCGAATTTGGTGCCGCCCGGCCCGGCCGGGTCAGCCGGCGGCGGGAGTGGCCGGCGGGTTGTCGTAGGGTCGGCGCGATGGACGGAGCGGGGGAGCAGACGAGCGGGCGGCGCCTGCCGCTGGCACCCCGACCGCTCGACCAGCCGCACCCGTCCCGGCTCCCGGTGACGCACCCGGACCGGGAGCGGATCCTCGCGGCTCATGCCGCCGCGCTCGCGGCCGGTGAGGCTGGCTATCCCGATCCGGGCACCGGGCTCTTCGTGCTCACCGCCGGATTCCTGGCCCGGCGCGGTACCTGCTGTGGGCGCGGCTGCCGGCACTGCCCGTACCTGGACGATCCGGTGCCGCCGACCGGCTGATCCGGTCCGCCCCGACCGGCCGGTACCGGCTGGCTGGGCGACGCGGCGGGGACCGGGGTTTCGCCGAGGTGGGCCGAACCCGTACGGTGTCCGACGGATTCCCCGGCGCTCGGGCCGGGCGGGTGGGAGGTGCGAGGTGCGCGGACGACTCTGCCTGATTGGTGCCGGTTTGCTGCTGCTGGCCGGCTGTGCCGAAGAGGCCGCGCCGCAGTCGGTGGGGCCGGCGCCGAAGGTGGTCCGGCTGCCGGCGTCGGCGGCCGGCGGTGCCTGCGAGTTGCTGGAGTACCCGGCGATCGAGCAGGCCATCGGCACCACGTTCGAGGTGGCGGCGGCGAGCCGGCACGGCAAGACGGACACCTGCGTGCTGCGCGGCGAGGCCGAGGCCCGCCCCGAACTCGCGCTGTCGGTGACGCCGACCACGGCCGACGCGTCGATCTTCGCCGACGAGGTGGTGCCGAGCGGCGGCAAGACCGTCAAGGGGCTGGGCAAGGCGGCCTACCGGGCCACGTCGGCCCCGACGAAGAGCGTCGGCAGCGCGGTCGAGGTGGGCTGGCTCACCGGCAACGGCCGACTGGTCAGCCTCCGCTTCACCTTCGCGGCCGGGGAGGCCCAGGCCCAGGCCGACGCCCTGGCGCCCAAGCTGATCAACCTGGCGAAGAAGATCGACACCAGCAGCCGCTGACCATCGCCCGCGCGGAGCCGGCGGGTGAGCCGGATCGGGGTGTGTGCGGCCGGGGTGTGCCGGTCGGCGCCCCGGTCGTCAGTGTGCGGCGACGAAGACCCGGGAGGCGACCTCGCGGGGTAGCCGTACCTTGTCGCCGGAGCGGTCGATGGTGACCCCGTCACGCTCCTGGGCCACGGTCACCATCGCGCCCGGGTCGACTCCGGCGGCGTGCAACTGCCGGAGTACGTCGCCGTCCTTCTGGACGCTCTCGCAGATCCGTCGGACCACCACGGGGCCGCTCAGGCCGGGGAAGGCGAGGTTGCGTTCACCCTCGGTGACCGTCTCGACCGTGACGTCCGGGTTGGTGCTCAACGCCTCCAGCCCCGGGATCGGGTTGCCGTACGGCGACCGGGTGGGCCGGTCGAGCAGCTCGTAGACCTTCTTCTCCACCGAGTCGCTCATCACGTGCTCCCAGCGGCAGGCCTCCTCGTGGGCCTCCTCGTAGGGCATCCCGATCACGTTCACGAGCAGCAGCTCTGCCAGCCGGTGCTTGCGCATCACGGAGATCGCCTGCGTCCGGCCGAGCGCGGTGAGCTGGAGGTGCCGGTCGTCCTCGACGGTCAGCAGGCCGTCGCGCTCCATCCGGGCCACGGTCTGGCTGACGGTCGGACCACTCTGGCGCAGCCGCTCGGCGATCCGGGCACGCAGCGGCGGCACCCCCTCCTCTTCCAGTTCGAGGATGGTGCGCAGGTACATCTCGGTGGTGTCGACTAGGTCGTTCACGTCAGTGGTCCTCCCGAGCACGATGGTACCTCGGGGCACCGATATTCAGTGTCACCGAGCCGGGCGGTTCCGTGCCGCATGGTGTTGACTGGACGCCGTGTCCGTACCCGATGACCTTCTCGTCGACGTGACCGGGCTCGCCGCCGAACTGGCGTCCGCCGAGCCGCCGGTCGTACTCGATCTCCGCTGGCGGCTCGTCGGGCCGCCCGGCCGCACGGACTACCTGGCCGGGCACCTGCCCGGCGCGGTCTTCGTCGACCTGGACAGCGAGCTGTCCGGGGCGCCCGGCGACGGTGGTCGGCATCCGCTGCCCGATCCTGCGGCGTTGCAGCGGGTACTCCGCGCGGCCGGGGTCCGCGCCGGGTGGCCGGTGGTGGTCTACGACGGCGGCGACGGGATGGCGGCGGCGCGGGCCTGGTGGACGCTGCGCTGGGCCGGACATGCCGAGGTCCGGGTGCTCGACGGCGGCTTCCCGGCCTGGGCCGGGGCCGGGCTGCCCGTCACCGCCGAGCCGCCGTCGCCGACGCCGGGAGACGTGACCGTCCGTCCCGGCGGGATGCCGGTGCTGGACGCCGGCTCGGCCGCCGGGGTGGCGGCGGACGGGGTGCTGGTCGACGTCCGGGCGGCGGCCCGCTACCGGGGCGAGACCGAGCCCGTCGACCCGGTCGCCGGGCACATCCCCGGTGCGGTGAACGTCCCGGCCACCGAGTACGTCGGGGTGGACGGCCGGTTTCCGGCCGCCGAAGCGCTGCGGGCCCGGTTCGCCGAGGCGGGCGTCCGGCCCGGGGTACGGATCGGCGCCTACTGCGGCTCCGGGGTGACCGCCGCGCAGGCGGTGCTCGCCCTGCACCGGGCCGGATATCCCGAGGCGGCGCTCTACGTCGGGTCGTGGAGCCACTGGATCACCGAGCCGGTGCGGCCGGTCGCGCTCGGCCCCGACCCCGGCGACCCGGCACCGAGCGGCTCCTGAACACCGTTCCGTCGCGGTAGCGGCGCGCGGCGCTCCGGCGTACGCGGTCGCGGGTGGTCGCCGGTCGCCGTGCGACGATGAACGCCATGTCGGACGACACGGTGGTGGTCTGGGACGAGAGTCTGCTGACCTACGACCTGGGTGACCACCCACTCGACCCGGTACGGGTGGAACTGACCGTGGCCCTGGCTCGGGAACTCGGCGTACTGGACCGCCCCGGCGTACGCCTGGTGGCGCCCACCCCGGCCGACGACGCGGCACTCGCCCGGGTGCACCGGCCGGACTACCTCGACGCGGTCCGGGCGGCGCCGAGCGACCCGCTCTTCTCCGGGTACGGCCTCGGCACACCGGACAACCCGATCTTCGACGGTATGCACGAGTCCAGCGCCCTGGTGGCCGGGGCGAGCCTGGCGGCGGCCGAGGCGGTCTGGCGGGGCGAGGCCCGGCGGGCGGTCAACGTGGCCGGTGGCCTGCACCACGCGATGCCGAGCCGGGCGGCCGGGTTCTGTGTCTACAACGACCCGGCGGTGGCCATCGCCCGGCTGCTCGACCTCGGCGCCGAGCGGGTGGCCTACGTGGACGTCGACGTGCACCACGGCGACGGGGTGCAGGAGGTCTTCTACACCGATCCCCGGGTGTTGACGATCAGCCTGCACGAGACGCCGCTGGCGCTGTTTCCCGGTACCGGGTTCTCCGACGAGACCGGTGGTCCGGGGGGCGAGGGGAGCGCGGTCAACCTGCCGCTGCCGCCGGGGACCGGTGACGCGGGGTGGCTGCGTGGCTTCCACGCCACCGTTCCGGCGCTGCTCCGCGCGTTCCGGCCGCAGATCCTGCTCACCCAGTGCGGTGCGGACAGCCACCGGCTCGATCCGCTGGCCGACCTGCGGCTGAGCGTGGACGGCCAGCGGGCGAGCTATCTGGCGCTGCGGGCGCTGGCCGACGAACTCTGCGAGGGGCGCTGGGTGGCCACCGGTGGTGGCGGCTACGCACTGGTCGAGGTGGTGCCCCGGGCCTGGACGCACCTGCTCGCGGTGGCCACCGGCGATCCGGTCGACCCGGCCGCGCTGACTCCGCCGGCCTGGCGGGCGCTGGCCAAGGCCCGCCGTCCGGAGCGGGAGGTACCGCTGCGGATGACCGACGACGCGGACGGCTCGTACGAGCCGTGGCAGCCGACCGGCGAGCCGGACGCGGTGGATCGGGCGATCATGGCGACCCGCAAGGCGGTCTTCCCGCTGCACGGCCTCGACCCGCAGGATCCGGCGCTCTGATCGGTGCTCCGGACCGACCGTTCTCGATAGATCTTGGCGCGCGCCTCCTATAGTTCCGGGGCGGCGTCCACTGGGGACGGCGGATTGGGGAGGCCATGATGGAGCGCGACGAGACCCTGACCCGACGACGGTTACTGCGGACCGGCACGGTGGCCGCCGGCGGCGTACTCGCCGGCGCGGTCGCCGGGTCGGCGGCCCTGGCCGCGCCGGCGACGGCCAAGCCGGCGAGTCGGCGGGCTGTCCGGCCACCCGCGCTGCGCCCGGGGGACCGGGTCCGGTTGGTGGCCCCGGCCCGGCCCGCCGACCCGAACCTGCTGGGCCGGGGCGTGCAGATCCTGGAGAGCTGGGGCCTGACGGTCGAACTCGGTGCACACGTCTACGACCAGCACGGCTGGTTCGCCGGCACCGACGAGGCGCGCCTCGCCGACCTGCGGGCCGCCTTCACCGACCCGGGGATCCGGGGCGTCTTCACCTGCCGGGGCGGCTACGGTGCGCAGCGCATCGTGGACCGGTTCGACGTCAGCGGGGTCGGCGCGGATCCCCGGGTGTTCGTCGGGTTCAGCGACATGACCTCGCTGCACGGCCGGCTGTGGCGGGCGGCCCGGACGACGACCTTCTACGGCCCGTTGATGAACTGGAGCGACGCCCGGACCGGCCCGGCGTCGATCGAGTCGCTGCGTCGGGCGGTGATGACCACCGATCCGGTCACGATCACCCGGAATCCGGCCGAGTCGAGCGCCGGCGTGCTGGTGCCCGGGGTGGCCAGCGGGGTGCTGTTGGGCGGCACGTTGACGATGCTGGGCACGAGTGTCGGAGCCCGGGACTTTCCCGACCTCACCGGCGCGATCCTGCTGATCGAGGACGTCGACGAGGCGCCGTACAGCGTGGACCGGATGCTGACCCAGTTGCTCCGGGTGGGTGCCCTGGACGGGATCGCCGGAGTTGCGGTGGGCCAGTTCGTCAACTCGGTCGGTGTCGCCGGCTACGACCTGGGTACGGTGCTGCGGGAGCGGCTGGGCGGCCTCGGAGTACCGGTGCTGGGCGGGTTGCCGCTGGGGCACGGGCAGGACCAGCTCACCGTACCGCTCGGGGTGAAGGCCACGATCGACGCCGAGGCGGGCACCCTGGTCACCGAACCCGGGGTACGGTGACGACCTTTGGAGTCGTCGCAAAATAGTCTCGAATTAGTGTCGAAAACTGTCTCGTTATAGCTCGGGTCGGGCCGGTTCGGCGGCCCGCAGGTGCCGGTAGAGGGTGGCCCGGGAGACGCCGACGCTCGCCGCGATCTGGTCCACGGTGTGCAGTCCGGCGGCGTGCATCGCCTGGACCGTCCGTACCTGCTCGGCGCTGAGCCCGGGTGGTCGGCCGGCCCGGCGGCGTCGGTCCGGCCGCCTCGGCTCCGGGCCGGGGTGTCGGCTTCCGGACGGCTCCGGCCCCCGGCCCGCCCCGGCTTCCGCCGCCACCGGCCCGGCCACCGCCGTTACCGATCCGGCCACCGCCGTTACCGGCCCGGTTACCAGCGCTGCTGGCCCGGCCACCGTCGTTGCCGGCCCGGATTCCGCCGGCACCTGCCCGGCGTCGCCCGGCTGTGGCCCGGCGGACCCGGGCGAGGGGAACGGCTCCGGCTCCGGCTCGCCGGGTGGCGGGGTCGGCTCGCCCAGCAGCCGAGCCACGCCGTCGAGCATCTCCGCGCGTAGCTCGTCGTCCGGCGTGTTGGCGAAGAAGACGATCGGATCGCCGAGCATCCCGGTGGCCTGGATCGCGCGGATCCGTTCGAGCCGGGTCGCGCCGGGCCCGGCGACCAGGTCGTGCGCCTGGGTGGCGAGCCGCAGGATCCGGGCGTACGTGCTGCCCCGGGCCAGCAGCGTCATGTCGTGGTAGAGCGTCCCCAGTGGACGGCGGTGCCGCAGCAGGGCGTCGAGCCAGCCCTCCAGTGCCGCCCAGCGGGCCGCCGGCCAGGGCAGCCGGGCCGCCCGGTCCAGCGCCGCCTCCAGGTCGGAGACGAGCGGCTCGGCCAGCGCCACCAGCAGGTGCTCCTTGCTGGGGAAGTGGTAGAGGATGCCCGCCTTGGTCATCCCCAGCCGGTCGGCGATCTGCCGCAGCGAGGTGCGCTGGTAGCCCTGCGCGCCGAACAGGTCGAGGGCGGTACGCAGGATCCGGCTCCGGGTGTCGAGGGCGGGCGGTCGATCCATCCGTCCAGGGTACCGGCCACTGACCGTTGATCAGGCATCTGTGACGGTCGTCCTACCATCGGTCAGTACACTGGGGATCGAGACACCGTCACGAACCGGCTCGACGCGTCGTCCTGGCTGGGGACGACGCGGAATCGGCAACTAGCAAGGGAGCGTCATGACCGCGATCTCGGTGGCCGGCCTGGTGAAGACCTTCGGGGCCACCCGCGCGCTGGACGAACTGGACCTGACCGTCCGGTCCGGCGAGGTGCACGGGTTCCTCGGACCGAACGGGGCGGGCAAGTCCACCACCATCCGGATCCTGCTCGGCCTGCTCCGCAGGGACGCGGGCGAGGTCGGCGTACTCGGCGGTGATCCCTGGCGGGACGCCGTGGCACTGCACCGCCGGCTGGCGTACGTGCCCGGCGACGTGAACCTCTGGCCCAACCTTTCCGGCGGGGAGGCGATCGACCTCTTCGGCTCACTGCGCGGCGGCCTGGACCGGGCCCGCCGGGACGAGCTGTTGCGGCGCTTCGACCTCGACCCGACCAAGAAGTGCCGCACCTACTCCAAGGGCAACCGGCAGAAGGTGGCGATCGTCGCCGCGTTCGCCTCCGACGTCGAGCTGCTGGTGCTCGACGAGCCGACCTCCGGGCTGGACCCGCTGATGGAGGCGGTCTTCCGGGAGTACGTCGCCGCGCTGCGCGACGCGGGCCGGACCGTGTTGCTCTCCAGCCACGTGATGTCCGAGGTGGAGGCGCTCTGCGACCGGGTCAGCATCATCCGGGCCGGCCGTACGGTCGAGTCCGGCACCCTGGCCGAGCTGCGCCACCTGACCCGTACCCCGATGACGGTCGAGACGGAACGCCCGGTGGCGGGGCTCGCCGAGCTGGCCGGGGTGCACGCGGTGACCGCCTCCGGCGCGACCACCCGGTTCGAGGTCGAGTCCGGCACCCTCGACCCGGTGCTGGCCCACCTCGCCCGGTTCGGCGTACGGGCGTTGACCAGTACGCCGCCGACCCTGGAGGAGTTGTTCATGCGGCACTACGGCGACGGGTCCGAGGTCGCCGTCACCGCCCCGCGTCCGGTGCCGGTGGGTGCCCGATGACCGCGTTCACCGGTACCACCCGGCTGACCCGGCTCGCGCTGCGCCGGGACCGGGTGAAACTCCTGGTCTGGGCGCTGGCCGTGCCCGGGGTCGGCGCGGCGGTCGCGCAGAGCGTCTCCGGCATCTACGGCACCGAGTCCGACCGGATCGGCTACGCCACCACCAGCGCCGCGAGCGTCGTCGCGCGGGCGTTCAACGGCCCGGTCTCCGGGCCGAGCCTCGGGTCGGTGGTCACCGCCGAGGCGTACACGATGCTGGCCCTGCTCGCCGCGTTGCTCAGCACCTTCGCGGTGGTCCGGCACACCCGGCAGAACGAGGAGACCGGCCGGGCGGAGCTGCTCGGCTCGGCGGTGGTCGGCCGGCACGCCCCGCTCACGGCGGCCCTGCTCACCACGGTGGCCGCCAACGTGCTCAGCGGGCTGCTGCTCGCCCTGGTGCTCGTCGCCGGGGACCTGCCGGTGGCCGGCTCGCTCGCCCTCGGCGCGGCGATCACCGGGATCGGCGTCTCGTTCGCGGCGATCGCCGCGGTGACCGCCCAGATCTCCGGTACGGCGCGCGGCGCGAACGGCATGGCCGCGGCCGTCGTCGGGCTCGCCTTCCTGCTCCGGGCCGCCGGTGACGCCTGGGGGACCGTCTCCGCCGACGGGATGCGGGTGGTCAGTGCCTGGCCGTCCTGGCTCTCCCCGCTCGGCTGGGCCAACCAGGTCCAGCCGTTCGACGGCAACCGCTGGCCGGTGCTGGCCCTGACGGCCGGGTTCTCGCTGCTCGCCATCGGTACGGCGTTCGTGCTGACCGCCCACCGCGACCTGGGCAGCGGGGTGCTGGCAGTACGCCGAGGGCCGGCGGTGGCGGCCCGGGGCCTGCTCAACCCCGGCGGCCTGGCCTGGCGGTTGCAGCGTGGCGTGGTGCTGGGCTGGGCGATCGGCATCCTGGTGATGGGGCTGTCGATGGGTTCGGTCGGTGACCAGTTGGACAGCTTCGTCGGCGAGAACGAGGCTGCCAGCGAGCTGATCGCCCAGCTCGGCGGGACCGAGGAACTGGTCGACGCGTTCCTGGGCACCATGATGGCGATGTTCGCGCTCGCGGTGGCCGGCTTCGCGGTGCAGGCGGTGCTGCGGCTGCGGGCCGAGGAGGCGGCCGGGACCCTGGAGGGGATACTCGCCACCGCGGTCGGTCGGCCCCGCTGGCTGCTCAGCCACCTGCTCTGGGCCGCGCTCGGCGCGGTCGTCCTGCTGGCGCTGGCCGGCGCGAGTACCGGGCTGGGCTACGGCCTGGTCAGCGGCGACGTGCCCGGCGAGGTGGCCCGGCTCACCGTGGCCGGACTGGTCCAGGCACCGGCGGCGCTGGTCCTCGCCGGCCTGGTGGTGGTGCTGTTCGGGCTGCTGCCCCGGCTGTCGGTGGCGCTCTCCTGGTCGGCCTTCCTGCTCTGCGTGCTGCTCGGCCAGCTCGGCGCGCTGCTGGAGCTGCCGCAGCCGGTGCTGAACCTGTCGCCGTTCACCCACCTGCCGGCGGTGCCGGCCGCCGATCCGAGCGCCACGCCACTGGTGCTGCTGCTCGCCGTCGCGGTCGCGCTGACCGGGCTCGGCCTGGCGACCTTCCGCCGCCGCGACCTGGCAATCGGCTGACGACTGCCCGCCGCGACCTGGTGCCGCACCCCGACTGGGGCAGGCTCGAACCGGCGGGCAACAACGCGGAGCCCCCGCCACCGGGCAGGTGGCGGGGGCTCCCGCGTCGTACGGCTCAGCTCGCGTACGCCTCCAGCCGGTCGGCCCGGGACGGGTGGCGCAGCTTCAGCAGGGTGACCTTCTCGATCTGGCGGATCCGCTCCCGCGAGAGGCCGAACTCCCGGCCCACCTCGTCCAGGGTGCGCTGCCGGCCGTCGTCCAGGCCGAAGCGCAGCCGGATCACGGCCTGCTCGCGGTGCGAGAGGGTGGCGAGCACGATCTCCACCTCGTTGCGGAGCATGCCCTGCGAGACGGCGTCACCGGGCTCCTCCCGAGGGTCGACGGCGGCGACGAAGTCACCGAGGGCGCTCTCGCCGTCCTCGCCGACGGCCTGGTCGAGGCTGACCGGCTCGCGGTCGTACGAGATGAGTTCGATGACCTGGAACTCCGGTACGCCCAGCGCGGCGGCGACCTCGGCGACGTTCGGCTCCCGGCCCAGTTGGGTGGCCAGGTCGCGGCGGGTCCGGACCATCCGGTTGACCTGCTCGACCATGTGTACCGGGATGCGGATGGTGCGGGCCTGGTCGGCCATGGCTCGGGTGATGGCCTGTCGGATCCACCAGGTGGCGTAGGTGGAGAACTTGTAGCCCTTGGTGTAGTCGAACTTCTCGACGGCGCGGATCAGGCCGAGGTTGCCCTCCTGGATCAGGTCGAGGAACGCCATGCCCCGCCCCGTGTAGCGCTTCGCGATGCTCACCACCAGCCGCAGGTTCGCCTCCAGCAGGTGGTTCTTCGCGGCCCGCCCCTGTACGGCGATGATCTCCAGGTCCGCCCGCAGCTCCGCCGACAGCGCCCCCCGGGTGTCGGCGTTCAGCTTCTCCTCGGCGTAGAGCCCCGCCTCGATCCGCCGGGCCAGGTCCACCTCCTGGACGGCGGTGAGCAGCTTGGTCCGGCCGATACCGTTCAGGTAGGCCCGGACCAGGTCGGCCGAGGCACCCCGCTCGTCGGTGGCGTCGAGGTCGACCATGACCGGTCCACCGTCCCCGGCCGGCTCGTTCTCGACGCCGGCCGCGCTGGCCGGGTGAGTGTGGCTCTCGCTCTGTTGCAGGACCATCATCTGTCGCCTCCCCGCTTCGACAATGTGGCGCGTCCCAGCGGACAACCGCGCTGGTGACACATAGCTTGGCCGGTAGGGCGTGAAGCCGAGGTGAGGAGAGCGTCGGGTTGGCATGAAACCGGGAGGCAGCCGGGGGATGATTCGTCCCGGTTTTCCGACCTTGATCCGATTGATCATCGCCGGCCGCCCGGAAACCGCTCCGGCACGCGCCCCGGGCGGTGGCTGTCGGCGCGGGTACGTGCCGGCGCCCGCCCGGGCGGTGGCCGCCAGTGCACGCCCCGGGCGGTAGTTGTCGGTGACGGTTACCGTGCGAGACGGGATCGAGATCAACGACGGATGGAGGACGTGGTGGTCTTCAAGCGGTTGATGCAGGCGATGGGCGTGGGCGGCCCGTCGGTCGAGACGGTGCTGACCAACCCGAACTGCCGGCCAGGCGGTTATCTGGAGGGCCAGGTCCACGTCGCCGGCGGCGACCATCCGGTCGACGTCGAGTACGTCTCGCTCGGGTTGGTGACCCGGGTCGAGGTGGAGAGCGGTGACAGCGAGTACAACACCACCCAGGAGTTCCAGCGGCAGCGGGTGACCGGGCCGTTCCGGTTGGAGAGCGGGCAGCGCCGCGACATCCCGTTCCGCTTCGAGGTGCCGTGGGAGACGCCGCTCACCGAGATCGGCGGTCAGCACCTGCACGGGATGACCATGGGGCTGCGTACCGAGCTGGAGGTGGCCCGGGCGGTGGACAAGGGTGACCTCGACCCGGTGGCGGTGTACCCGCTGCCGGCACAGGAGCGCGTCATCGACGCCCTGGTCCGGCTCGGCTTCCGGTTCAGCCGGGCGGACGTCGAGCGCGGCCACATCTACGGCGTACAGCAGAGCCTGCCGTTCTACCAGGAGATCGAGTTCTACCCCGGGTCGCAGTACGCCCGGGCGATCAACCAGCTCGAACTGACCTTCGTGGCCACGCCGCAGCAGTTGCAGATCGTGCTGGAGATCGACAAGCGCGGCGGGCTCTTCACCGAGGGCCGCGACGCGTTCGGCCGGTTCACCGTCGACTACGCGTCCGTGGACCGGACCGACTGGGCCAGTCAGCTCGACGGCTGGCTGCGCCAGTCCATGCAGAAGCGCGGCCTGTTCTTCTGAGCCGATCCGTTCTGCTGAGCCGACCGAGCCGATCCGTTCTGCTGAGGCGACCGAGCCGA
>NZ_BONX01000021.1 GCF_016862935.1 Plantactinospora mayteni | reverse complement strand
CCCGTTCTGCTGAGGCGACCCGACACCGTCGACCCGCCGGACCGGCGTGGGTCGGCGCTCACAGCTCCAGCAGCACCGTGCACGGGCCGACGTTCACGCTCTCGACCAGCATGTGCGCCCGGAACCGACCGGTCTCCACCTTGGCACCCCGCAGCCGCAGCGCCTCGACGAACGCGGTCACCAGCGGCTCGGCCACCTCGGCCGGGGCCGCCGCGCCCCAACTGGGCCGGCGGCCCTTCCGGGCGTCGCCGTAGAGGGTGAACTGGCTGACCACCAGCACCGGCGCCCCGACGTCGGCGGCGGACCGCTCGTCGTCCAGGATGCGTAGCTCGTGCACCTTCCGGGCCATCGTCTCGGCGGTGCCGGGGGTGTCGGCGTGGGTCACCCCGAGCAGCACCAGCAGGCCGTCCGAGACCGCACCGACCACCTCGCCGTCCACCGTCACGCTGGCCCGGCTGACCGTCTGCACCACCGCCCGCACGACGGTCAGTCTGCCACGGGTGCCAGGACGCCGCGCTCCACCAGGTGCGCGATGATCGGCCCGGCCGCGTCGGCAAGGTCCTCCGGGGGTACGTCGTGCGCCAGCGCCAGCACCGCGAGCTGCTCGCGCAGCGGCACCTGGCCGCTGGCCCCGCCGACCAGGGCCAGCACCAGCGGGTCCACCTCCTCGGTCCAGCGCAGCCCGTGCGACTGGACGAGAACCTGCCGGTCCACCGCCCAGCCGTCGTCGCCCATCGACGCCTCCTGGCGCAGCTTCAGCCCGTCGACCGCCCGGAACCGGGTGGCCAGCAGCGCCTCGTCGTCCCGGCCGCGCAGCCAGTCCTGCCGGTCGAACCAGGCCGCGATCTGCTCGCCCATCGGCGGCTGTACGGCCTGCCGCAGGTCCTCGACCCGTACCACCGGATCGGGGTTGCCGCCCCGGCGCAGGTTCACCACGCCGAAGCCGATCGCCTCCACCTTCTGCGCGTCGAACCAGTCCAGCCAGGCTGCCACCCGGTGCGGGTCGGCCGCCTCGCTGGCGTCGGCCAGCCACAGGTCGACGTACGCCATCGGGTCGGCGACCTCGCGCTGGATCACCCAGGCGTCCAGGCCGGTACCGGCGAACCAGCCGGCCACCCGCTCGCCCCAGTCCTCCCCGGCGACGTGCAACCAGTTGGCCAGGTACTGCATCGTGCCGCCCTCGGTGAGCAGTCCCGGCGCGGCGGCGGCCAGTTCGGCGGCGATCCCGTCGCCGACCCGGCCCGAGTCGCGGTAGCTGTGCGTGGTGGTGCCCGGGCCGACCACGAACGGCGGGTTGCTCACCACCAGGTCGAAGCGGCGACCGGCCACCGGGCTGATCAGATCGCCCTTCAGCAGCTCCCAGGAGCGTCCGTTCAGCGCGGCGGTGGTCGCGGCGAACCGCAGCGACCGGTCGGAGACGTCGGTGGCGGTCACCGAGCGGGCGTGCTCGGCCAGGTGCAGCGCCTGCACGCCGCTGCCGGTGCCGAGGTCGAGGGCGCTGCCGACCGGGCGCCGGACGGTCGCCCCGACCAGCGTGGTCGTCGCCCCGCCGATCCCGAGCACGTGGTCGGCGGCGAGCGGCTGGCCGGGCCGGGCACTGGCCGGTACGTCGGAGAGGACCCACCAGGTGTCGCCGTACGGCTCCAGGTCGACGCCCTGGCGCAGTCCGTCGCCGACCCGTTCGAGCAGCCCTCCGGCGAGCGCGTCGGCGAGCGGCAGCGGGGCGAAGGCGGCCCGTACCGCCGCCTCCGGCTCGGTCTGGGCGCAGACGAAGAGCCGCATCAGGGTGGCGAGCGGGTCCCGGTCCTCGGTGACCCGCAGCGCCGCCCGGAAGTCGTTGCGGGCCAGTCCGCTGGTCGCCGCCGGGCCGAGCCGGTCGGCGATGCCGCTCGACGTGTAGCCCGTGCTGGTCAGTGCCGTCCGGAGCTGGTCCACCCCAGCCGGGGAGAGCAGCATCTCGTTCCCGTCCACGGCGTCCATCCTGCCCGCCGGTCGGGCTGGACCGAGCCGCACCCCCGCAGTTGGCGGCCCGGAACCACCCCGTCGGGTGTAACCGGTCGGGACAGCCGGCGTCAGCCGACCGGTCCGATCGGCGTTTCCCCAGCTCTCGGCGGTTGCGCCGGCTCCGGAACGGCCGGCGCCGGATACCCGGACCCGGGCGCCGGATATCCAGATCCGGGGAGCGGGTGTCCGGGTGCGGCGAGCGGGTGTCCGGGTGCGGGGGCCGGGTGTCCGGGCGCGGCGAGTGGATGTCCGGGGGCGGCGGCCGGGTGTCCGGGTGCGGCGAGTGGATGCCCGGGCGGGGCGAGTGGATGTCCGGGGATGCCGGTCGGGTATGCGGGCATCGAGAGCGGATACCCGGGAATCGCAGTCGGATATGCCGGTGCGGTTGCCGGTGGCGGGGCCGGGCGCTCGGGTGCGACGGTCGGCAGTTGGCGGCGGCGGGCCAGCCAGAGCACCACGACCACGTAGCCGGCGTGCACCAGCAGGCTGACCACGAACATCTCCCAGGGGCTGTCCGCGGCCGTCTCGTCGCTGGCGAGCTGGCCGAGGGCCGCCGCGCCGACGAACGAGATCAGGTTGTTCACCACGTGCAGCGCGACCGCCGCCTCCAGGCCGCCGGTACGGATGGTCAGCCAGCCCAGTACGCCACCCACGACCGCCAGGTCGGCGAAGCCCCATCCGGTGCCCCAGCCGTGGGCCAGCGCGAAGAGTACGGCCTGGAGGGAGATCGCCGGCCACGGTGTCCGGAGGAACGCACCGACGCCCTGCAACAGCCAACCCCGGAAGACGTACTCCTCGGCGGTGGCCTGCAACGGCACCAGCAGGAGCAGCAGGACCAGCGTGCCGAGGAAGCCGGCCCAGCCCGGCCAGCCGGTGCCGGCGTCCTCGCCCTCGTCCAGCCCGCCGGTCAGGGCGAGCAGGCCGAAGCTGCCGCCGAGCAACAGCAGCACCGCCGGCACCGCGACCAGCGCACACCAGCCGAGCCAGCGCCAGCGCAGCCGGCCGAGTACCGAGGAGACCGTACCGGCCGGACGGGCCTGCACCCAGCGCGCCGCGAGCAGCACGAACGGCAGCGCGGCGGCGATGCTGACCAGCAGCAGTGCGAGATCGCCCAGCGTGCCCAGTGCCGGTAGGCCGTCCGGGCCGGTCGGTCGGCCGGCGAGGGTGGCGATCGCGGTGCCGACGCCGATCAGCAGGCAGAGCACCAGCAGGGTGCCGCCGAGGATCAGCAGGGTGCCGAGCGGTGGACGCCACCAGCGGTGCCGTTCGGTCCGGGCCAGCCGGTGATAGGGGGTACCCGGCGCGGGTGCGGTTGTCATGGGGCCAAGCGTGCCCCGTCGACGCTAACGGGACATCGGCCGGGCCGCCGAACCGGCACCAGGCCCGGCGGCATAACCCGAGCCGGCCCGCCGGGCCGCGCCGGCCCGATCGTCGTACCGTCATGGGACTGGTCCGGAACTGGCTGTTGCCGGCGGTGCTGGCCGTGGCGCAACTGGCGTACTGGCCGGGTGCCGGACTGCTGACCGGCCGGTGACCCGTTTACCCGGCTCGGGTGCCGGGCCGCCTCCTGGCGGCCGGCCTCTGAGGTGACGAAACCCCCGGCCCCGGGTACCCCGGGCCGGGGGCTTTTCGGCGTTCTGCGGCCGGCTGGCCCGGCCCGCTGGTGCCGGGACTCCGGTACCGTCGGCGCCATGTCGGACCGACCTAGCGTCATGGTCGTTACACGCCGTACGCCCGGACAGTCGGGGCCGCCCTGTGGGACCGTCGCCAGCTCGGCCCGGTGCTCAACCGTGTGGTCGCGCGGAGAAGCTAGACGCTCTTCGCCAGGCTGACGAACGCGCGCCAGGCGGCCGGGCCGAAGGTCAGCGTGCCGCCATCCCGGTCCTTGGTGTCCCGGACCAGGACGACGCCGGTGAGGTTGTCGGCAACCTCTACGCAGTCCCCACCGGACTGATTGCTGCGGTTGGACTTCCGCCAGCTCGGGGAGTCGGTCGTCATCTCTCATCCACCATCTTCAAGATCAGGTCTCTGGACTGATCGCACGGCAGTGCGACTGCCGTAATAGCCTGCCACGTCCGGTCGAGGACGGCCACGCGGGTCGGTTCGGCGAGGACTCGACCCTCGTAGAAGTCCTCCAGGTAGCCGACCATCCCTCCGCCGAGCATCGTGCCCAGGGCGAACGACCCCGAGCGGCCCGCGTGCAGCCCGGCTTCGTCGGGAACCACGTAGACGAAGACGTTGGCGCGGGCGCCCGCGTCGGCCAGGTGCAGCAGTTGATCCTTGGCGATCTCGGGGTGCCCGCACCGCAACGCGGATTCATCCAGGATGAACGCGCAAAACGGCGGGTCATCCCGATCAAGGATCGCGCTCTGTCGTTCCATCCGGTAGTCGAGCCGGGACGCAATCTCTTCAGCGGTCAGCGTTCCCGTGCTGGCGAACAGGGCTTGCGCGTACGCCTCTGTCTGGAGTAGCCCGGGGACCAGGGTGGCTTGGAAGTAGCGGAGCATCGACGCCGCGTCTTCAACGTCTCGCCACGGTCGGAACCAGTTCGGGGCTTGCTTCCGGTTCGCCCTGGCCTCAACGGCCAACTTCTGAAGCTCGTTTCCGGTTCCAAAGTAGTCGTCAAGGGCGACTGCCGTTTCCGCCCGAGGGACATGACGAGCAGTCTCAAAGGCTGCGATCAAGGACTTGCTGACCTGCACCGCGTCGGCTACCTGATCTTGAGTAACCCCACGCTCGGCCCGCAGTTCCTTGAGTCTTGCCGGGAGATTACTCATGTTCAGCGCCTCTCTTAAACCGGCCAGGGGTCGGAGTATCCACGTTTACTGTTGTCCGAATATCTTCCGTCACCCCTGCCCGGCCGTCCAGGGTGGATGGCAGACGGAGGAGCCATTACAGCGGCCCGCTTCAACATGCCGGGGGCGTGGCCCGCAAGATCCGCCCCGATGGTGGGTCGTCTTTCCGTCAACGGGGGCGGTTGCCCGTACGGGACACGGGCA
>NZ_BONX01000020.1 GCF_016862935.1 Plantactinospora mayteni | reverse complement strand
CTAGTGACCAGCCGACCGTCGCACCTCGACCAGCCGGTGGCCCAGCCGGGTCTGCACGCGATGTGGATCAATCACCACTGGTGAAACACCCTGCCTACTCCCGGCGACACCGCCGTCCACTGGTCACCGCACTCCGATGGCGGTCAGCGTGGGTGACGTGAACTCCACTGTGGAACGACCCTGCTGCCGACATACCCCTGGCCGGAGGACGGCCGCAACGGACGGGAGCAACATGGGTGGACTGCAACTAGTATTGTCAAGCCCAAGTGTGTAGATCGCCTTCAGTCCGTGAGTTCGGCCCGCGTCGCATCGGCGGAACCGCGCGGTCTGTTCAGCGACGGGCTTCTGGAGGGCGTGGAGTGCAACCTGACCGCCGGGATGAGTACGAGTTGCGGAGCGTTGATTTCCTGGGCGACCAGCGCGAGTTGCGCGTGGCGGCGCTCGCGGACCTAGAGGCGGTCGGCGGGAAGAACTATCGGGCCCCGCAGTATGAGGAGGCCTCGGACAGCACGGGCTGTGTCCGGGTTGCTGTCGACCAGAAGGGCGCCGTCAGGGACGTTCATTTCCGCTCGGACTGGCGAGCTGACCTGAGGCCGCAGGCCCTCGGCCCGGCGCTGCTCGAGGCCCACAAGAACGCGAACTCGGCGATGATGAACTCTCTCGCCCTGGCGTCGCTCGCGGAGGAGGAGCGCAACGCTGCCGACGGTGACGACGAGCCGCAGGAGCCGCGGCCCCTGCCGGAGGCGCCCGAGCCGGACATCGCGGAGATCTGGCGGATGCTGTCTGACGTCGAGGACGTGATGTATCGCGCGGACAAGCTGTCCCGGGAGACAGCCGCTGACCGCGTTCGCACCATCTCCAGCCCGATCGGGCATTTTCAAGGCACCTGCGAAGGCCGCGCGCTCACCCGCATCACTGCGGAGCTGACGCTGGTCGATCAGGCCGACAATGAACAGTTGCGCTCCGCGGCGCTGGAGTTGTTCCGGCGGGCGGAGGAGTTGACGGGGAGGGAGAACCTGTGAGTGACCCGACGACGACCAAGGTCATCACGGAGAACGTCCGTGAGGAGGGCAAGAAATGGCGTGACCTGTCGGACGACATGGACGCCGTGAAGACAAACCCCGTAGGCAATCAGGGCCTCATGCTCGGGGCCACCGCGTTCTTCATCGGCCAGACCGAACTCGTCGCCACGGCGATGCACTCCCAGGCTTACAACGGCTACTACGAACACGTTCAGAAGCTCGTCGCTGGCGCGGTCACCGAGTGGGACCAGCTCGGCGGTGCAATGGACCGGATGGCCGACGAGTTCGACCGCACCGACCAGACGGCCAAGGCCAATCTCGAGAAGATCTACACCCAGCCGTGACCTCAGGAAGGAACCACACCCCCACATGTCGAATCCGGGCGAACCCCAGGGAAGCGCGAGCGAGCACACGAGTGCCATCGAGCGGGCCGTCAATCAGATTCGGGAGAACATCACCAAGATCGTCGAGAAGGTCAACGCGGGGATCGACAACGCCAACAGCGGATGGTTCTGGCTGTCGCCGGCCGTGAAGCTGTGGATCACCCGCAGCATCGACAAGTTGAACGAAGCGCTCGACAAGATCCTGAAGCATGCGCGCGAGGTTCTCGCGCACTACACCCCCGTGTTGTCGCTGGTCAACATCAGCTTCCACTGGCTGGACGCCGTCAAGAAGCCCGTCTCCAACATGAGCTCCGAGGTCCAGAGGTCCGCCAACGCCAACCTCGCCTACTGGGAGGGCGGCACAGCCAGCTATTACAAGGAGGAGGTGAAGCCTCCGCAGAAGGACGCCGTTGACGCCCTGGCCGCCAAGGCAGGCTTCATCAGCGAGTGGCTGTACGGCATCGCGATGTCCAATGTGACCTTCGTGACCGAGCTGTCCACGGTCATCGGCACGATTCTCGGCGAGATCACAGCGGCGGCACTGGAATCGGCGACGATCATCAACATCCCATGGGCCATCGACCGCCTCGCTGCGGCGGTGGGTGCCCTCGTGGAGACCGCGGTCAACACCTTGCTCAGCATCGCCAAGCGGATCGTGGAAGCGGGCGAGAACGTCCGCAAGACCGTCAGTGACCGCGTGGACTACGGCAAGTTCCCCAGCGGCGCCTGGCCGCAGGCCGTCAAGGGCTGATCCGACCCTGAACGCACGTGTGAGGCGCTCCCGTTCGCCGCCCGGGAGCGCCTCAGGCGTGTGACGGCCGGGCTACTTCCAGGCGCGCGCGACGGTCGCGTACGTCTCCGCGGCGATCGCCTCGACAATCGGAGCGAGCTTCTCCTTCGGCGTGTACGCGTCCCCACCCACCGCGAGCCAGACAGAGACGTACAGGTTGCCGCTGAGCGCTTGGACCTGGTATCGCGAGTGCTTGTAGCTCTCGACCGTGTCCAGCGTGCGCCCCTCGCCCTGCTCCCACGGCCCGGCGACCGCACCATCGAGCTTCATCGGTTCCCGGTCCAGCGTCCGATAGATGCCCTGCGCCTCGTCCGCCGACTTGGCGGGGATCGCCTCCACGGTCAAACGCGCGATGTCGCCGCTCGACGTCGTCATCTCGTGCAGGCACGCCTCGCCCTCGCCCTTCCTGTAACCATCGGGCGCCGCGCGCCGCTTCTCCTTCAGCGTCAGCTTCAAAGCGGCCAGTGGCGCGAGATCGGTCGCTGCGCACAGGTCCAGGTCGGAGTAGCGATAGGCCGGGAGCGGCGACTGCGAAGTCGCCGTAGCCGGCGGCGTCGTCGCCTCGGCCGCCGGGGGAGGTGCCGGCGTGCCTTCGGTGCACGCGGCCAAGGACAGCACGGTCAGCGCGAGGGGAAGGGCGCGTCGAAGGATCATGGCGAGAATCTACCCGTTGGATACGGTTGATCGCATACCCGACCTCGAATCCGCAGAGATCATTGCCTCTCAACGGTATGTCTCCGCCAAGGCGCTGATCGAAGGCCGCCCGGACACGCGTTTTTACCCGTACCGCAATCTGACCATACACTCGCGTATTCACGTCATGGGTGAACGTGTGCGGCTATTGCCGCGGCGGTCGAGATGGTCGAGCAGTGGGGCTGTGAGCGTCTACGCCTTCATGCGTCGCACCACCTTCCGGCCCACTCCCCCGCCGACCGGTTCCGGAGAAAGTTCCCGGATGTGTGAGATGCCCGACCCAGGCCGACCAACGTACTGGGCGTCCAGCCGTCGCCGCAGTCCGCGCTGCCCACCGGCCGCCGCTTCACCCGCCGCCCAAGCGTACTGACTAAGGTGTCCACATGTTCAACCGCGAGACACCGGAATCGATCGCGCAGACCCGCACGGTCAGCGCGAAGGCGATCCTTACCAACACCGCCGACCTGCGTCAGTATCCGTACCGGCACCTCGCGATCGCGTCACCCCACGGGTTCGGCCTGACGTCGGTAACGGACGCCCTGATGGCCGCGGAGGCACTCGCCCCGTACGGCTGGGACCTGCTGAACGTCACCGAGTTCGGCGCCAGCCAAGTGGTGTACGCCTTCCTCCGCCGACGGTAGGGCCCAACTCCTCGGTTGTGCCGGTCAGCCCAGCAGGCCGGGGCTGTCCAGGATCGGCCCGGTGAGCAGGGCCGCCCCGGCCAGCAGCGCGAGCACGTTGACCACGCCGAAGAGTCCGACCCAGACCAGCGCGGGTACCCCGGTGAGCCAGGCGAGCTGGTCGGCGTCCGACTGCGGTAGCTGACCGCGTCGGCGCAGGGTCTGGAGTTCACCCACCGGCCGTACGCCGCCGAGCAGCAGAAACCACACCCCGGTGTACGCGAACGCGGCCTGCACCTCCGGCGACGCCATCCAGGAGACCCCGAGCACGACCGCGGTGGTGACCACGATCGAGATGATGCCGAAGACGTTTCGGATCATCACCAGCATGGCGAGCAGCAGTGCGACCGCGACCCAGAGCAGCAGGGTGATCCGGTTCCCGCCGAGTACCCAGGCACCGGCCAGCCCGATCAGCGAGGGTGCGAGATAGCCGGCCAGCAGGGTGAAGACCATCCCGGGACCGGTCGGGTGGCCCGCCGACAGGGTCAGCCCGGAGGTGTCCGAGTGCAGCCGGATGCCCTGGAGACGCCGTCCGGTGAGTACCGCCGCGAGCGCGTGCCCGCCCTCGTGCGCGATGGTGATGGCGTTGCGCCCGACGCGCCAGGGCACCCGGGTGACCACCACCGTGAGGGCTACCAGCCCGGTGATCAGGACCAGCAGCGGGGGTGGGTCGGGTTGCGCCCCGAAGAGCTTGTCCCAGAGGTCTGTCAAGCCATCCACTGACATCCGAGCGAGCCTAGCTCACGTCTACGTCGGCCAGCCGTTTGCCCAGGCTCACCAGGGGGCGGCCACGCTGCTCAAGTAGCCGGCGGCCGTACGGGCGTCGGCTACTCCTCGCGCTCTACGACGAACACTCCAAGGCCGGAGTGACCTTCCACCAAGCCCTTGGCCTTCAACCAGTTGATCGCGCCTCGGACGACTGTGATCGAGACACCGTACTGCGCCCGCAGCTCGGCGGCGCTGGGGATCTGTGCTCCTGGCACCAACTCTCCCGACTCAATCTTCTCGGTCAGGTCATTGATGATCTTCTGAGTCTTTGATGTAGGCAATGTGCTGCTCCCTGGTCCGCAGGGCCATTTGATCACAACGTGATGGAAGACCACAAGCCTTAAGAAACATTAAGACGCCCCTGGTGTTGCCTAGTGCTTCGTAATGCCCTAGGTTCTTGGTAACCGACCCCTGGTCCGCAGCTAGTGGAGTCGGTTCCCCGCGCGGCGGCTCGCCCTCCCTACCTCCGGCCTGCCGGCGAGCCGCCGCGCCCGCCTACTCCCGGGAGGTACCGGTGGAACGCGACCGCGCGATGCTACTCGTCGAACGGCATCGGCCGGCACCACTCTGGCGACTGCTCGGCATGTGGCGGTGCGTCACGTGCCGGCGCCGCTGGCCCTGCCCCCGCTACCGCGACGCCCGCAGCAGCCTGCTCACCCACGACCGGCACGACATCGCGGAGGTGGCGCGACGGCTGAACACCCGCTGGCCCCGCCCCTGACCCGAGTCACCGACAGCGGGACCCGCCATCACCTGGCCGCAAGCGCAGGGCAGGGAAGGCCCTCTCGACAAGTCCTCACGGGACATGATCAGAGAGAACGCTCGAAGCGTACGAACGACGCGACCTTCCCCACCCAAATCCTCGCCTTGACAATCGATCCCGTATAGGGAATCAGTTGTCGTAGAAGGTCCACAGGCGTTGCAGCCTCATCTCGGCGGAGTAGCTTGGGAGGGTTCCAGCGCGTACGGCATGGCCACCCGCCTCGGCCCAGTCGAAGTTGCACTTTGCCCAGGAGCCGGCTCCGTGTGGGTTGCGACAATACCGGTACGCGATGCCGTTTTCGGCGGAAACGAAGCCCATCGCCGAACGGCCGTCAGCGTCATTGTCTTTGACATAGACATAGTCGCCGTAGTAGTCAACGCAGACTATGGTAGAGCCATTATCCGCGTTTGCGGTATCGCACACGCCGGCCGGTCCGACGACCTCGACGCCGGTCTGACAGCGCACGGTCCATGAGGTGCACACAGAGTGGTAGTTGTCGCCATCAGCCATGCTTGGTGACGGTGCGGCAAATACGGCAACAGCGGTGGTCAGAACGGCGAGCAGTGCGGCCCGGACCGTCTTCATTCGACTCACTGACAGTAGTATCCTTCCTTGATCTTTACGATGGTGGGGATCATCTTCGCACCGGTCACGTAGGTCGCGATGTCATGCGCGTCGGAGACCGAGCGGGCAAGCCGGTCCAGCTTCATCACCACCAGTTGGTCGCCGAACCGGCACGCCGTGTGGGCCTAGGCGGTCCTGGCCAGGCCCGGTTGGTTCTGGTCAGGACCTTGTCGAGGTAGATCCGGTTGGCCCGTCGACGCGTCTACCGGCCGGAGGTGTGGCCGATCACCGTGGCCGTCGGGTACTGGTCCTTGCCGTTTGCGCCGTCGCGAGCCACGACCGCGAAGAAGACCAGCTGGTTCTCCTTGAAGTCGTAGTTGCACCAGGTATAGCCGTTGTCGGCGCCGTCCGCGTCGTGGCATTCGCCGCTGCGGCCATAGTCGGTGGCCCAGATGACAACCGCCCGGAGGCCATCTTTGTAGTTGTCGGTAACCTTGAACTTGTCGCCATACGAGTAGAAGCAGGCGAATCCCGCTTTGGCGAACGGCTGGGTGCAGAACTCCGTCACCGCGGCCTGTGCCGTACCGCTGATACCGAGTACGGCAAGAGCGGTCATAACCGTAGTAGATGCAATGCTGGCGATAATCCTGCGCTTCATTCCGGAGACTGTGCCACCGTTTCCCCTACAGTCCGAGAGTTGCGCAGCGATCTTGAGGAAAACTTGCGATACGGGTTTGCGCAACGCCGCCGCCATCGAGGCAGAGCTTGGCTGGCCATGCCCCCGGTGTCATGAACACTATCGACGCCGGTACGGCAGCCGCCATTTGCGGTCTGACCTCACGAAATGCGGCGGCGCCTTTGCGGCACGTGGCCGAGGAGGGTGTATGACGTGAACGCAGCCGCCTTGTTGATCATGCATTTGTGAGGACTGAGGTCACGCCTGTCAACTCTTCGCGGGTTGGAAACCATCCGCGATGATCTTGAAGGTGGCGAGTTCCCGGTCCCAGTCGGCGGCCTCGGTGTCCCAACGGATCGCGTACGCCTTCTTGCTGCTGGTGACGAAGCCCCGGTTGCGGACGTGCATCCGCACCCCGCCCTCATCGTGCAGCCACTCCCAGTCGGCGGCCTTCAGCCAGTAGTCGACGGCCTGGATCGTCACCAGTTGGTAGTTCCGGTAGTTGCCCCGACGGTCGCGCTCCTGCTCCCGCCAGTCCGCGACGGGATCGGGGCGAGGCTGGTTCGTCTGGTCGATCATCAGGAACCGCCGGCTGTTGGGATCGTTGAACCTCACCCGCGGGCCGTCCCGGCGAACCGTCCAACCGTTCGGCACCGGCACGGAGAACCCGGTCGAGTCCCGGTGCAGCCGCCAGCCCGCCGGTAGCTGCGGAGCAGCCTGCCCCGTCGGCGTCACCGCTGGCTGGGTCGGCTGGGCCGAAGTCGGGGCCGGGGTGGGCGTCGGCGGCGCGCTGGCGGTGGGGCCGGGCGGCGTACCGGCGGGTTGGCTCGTCGGCGCGGAACCGGAGGTCGGGTCCTTGTCCTGGTCGCCCGACCCACTGTTACGGGCCAGTGGCACGACCACGGCGAGGGCGAGCAGGAGCAGTATGACCAGCCCGCCGAGCAGCCACATCCGGCGGTTGCCGGCCGCCACGGAGGCCAGCGGCCCACGCCGGTCGCCCTCTCCAGCGTCGTACCCGTCGTCGCCGCCGGCCGGGATCGCTGCCCGACCCGCCGGCTGTGCTGCCGGCGACTGCGTCGGGGTGGCCTCCGCCTTCGGCTGGACCGCGGTGGGCGCCGGATCCGACTTCGCCTCGGCCCCGTCGGCCGACCCGCCCGGCACGACGACGACCGTCGGCTCGGCAGGCGGCCGGACGCTGTCCGAGCTGGCCGGTTCCTCCGGCGTCGCCGGTGCGGGTGACTCCGCCGCCGGCTCCTTCTCGACCGGCGGTGCGGGCAGCTTGGTCGTCTCGGCAGCCGGTGGAGCGCTCGGCAACTTCGTGGTCTCGGCGGCGGGTGGGGCGGCCGGCAACTTCGTGGTCTCGGCGGCCGGCGGGGCGGGCGGCAACTTGGTCGTCTCGGCGGCCGGCGGGACCGCCGGGCCGGCGGCCGGTGCGGTTGGCGGGGCGGCGGGGGCCGGTCGGGGCGCCGGCAACGGCACGATCCGGGTACGCGGCTCGCCCGGTTCGCGCGGGCCGTTCGGCCCTGGTCGGCGTACCCCATCCAGTAGTGACATCCCGGGATTCCTGCGCCGGCCTGCCGCGCGACGGAGCAACCGCTCCGCCACCTCGGCGTTGACCCGACTCGTCGGGTCCTTGCGCAACAGTCCGGTGAGCACGGCCTTGAGCGGGCCGGCCCGGCGCGACACCGGTGGTGGTTCGGTGGCCAGCGCCGCCAACGTCGCGATCGCGGACGGCCGGGCGAACGGTGACTGCCCCTCGACGGCGGCGTAGAGCGTCGCGCCCAGCGACCAGAGGTCGCCCTCCGGCCCGGCCGTGCCGTCCCGGGCCCGCTCCGGCGCGATGTACGCGGGCGACCCCAGCACCAGCCCGGTACGGGTCACGTTCGGGTCCCCCGGCACGGTGGCGAGCCCGAAGTCGGTCAGCACCACCCGGCCGTCGTCGCCGAGCAGCACGTTGCCGGGCTTCACGTCCCGGTGCATCACCCCGGCCCGGTGCGCGGACTTCAACGCGCCGAGCACCCCCAGCCCGATCTCGGCGGCCCGGGTCGGCGACACCGGCCCGTCGCTGGCCAGGACGTCCTGCAACGACCGCGACGGGACGTACTCCATGACGATCCACGGGTCACCGTCGGTACGCAGCACGTCGAAGACCCGTACCACGTTGGCGTTGTTGAGCCGGGCGATCGCCCGTGCCTCGCGGAGCGAGCGCTCGCGCATCTCCCGGCGCTCGTCCTCGGTCAGCCCGGGTGGCGGGACCAATTCCTTGATCGCGACGTCCCGGTGCAGCACCTCGTCCCGCGCCTTCCAGACCCGACCCATCCCGCCCTGGCCGAGTGGCTCGACAAGTCGGTACCGGTCAGCGATGAGTTGTGGAGGCGCACTAGACACCCGTGGACGGTACCCAACGGCAACAAGAGTCACACCCTCGGCACGCCTATCTGAGACGCCCGCCAATTGACGAGGACGTACCCTCAATGCCATGGCTGACGAAGAACCGCTGCTCCGGGTGGTCCGGGTGGTCCGAGGTACCCCCACACCGGAGGAACTGGCCGCCCTGGTCGGGGCGATCTTTCTTCGTCACCGACCGGCCACATCGGCCCGAGCCGCCGCCGTGTCAACCTGGGCACGGAGGAGTCGTCCCGGTACGGTGTCCCCGTCCGGCATGCCGGCCCACGTTGGCCGTGACGCCTGGCGGGTCTCCGGGCTTCCCCACTGACCTGCTCCGGACTGACCTGCTCCGGGCCACCCGACGGGGCTGCCCACACCGGCCTGTACCCACTAACCTTGGTATGGGGCAGTACGTAGCACCTGGGGAGAAGACGTGATACCTGAGGAAGACCGCGGCCCGGCGTGGCTGCGCGACTACGGCGGTGCCATAGAAGCTGACATCCAGCGGATGGAAGAGTTCGCCCAGCAGCTCCTCGCCGAGGTCCAGAAGAACTACGTACCACACATGGAAGAAGTCCAGTCGGACATGCTTCCCAACCTGCCGTCGCCGCACGATGGCTTCGCCGAGTTGGTGTCCTTCTTCGAGGCGCACCGGAACGTCCAGCAGGACACCTCCACACGTGTCTGGGATGTCGGCGATGGCACGGGTGGCCTCGCCACCGCCGCCGAGACGGTCAGCAGGAACTACGGCCAGGCCGACGCGTTCTCGCGCGCCCGGGTCAGCGACGTCGAGACCGCGCTCGACGAAACTGGTGCAGCGGCGGCGCCGCCACCCGGGTCGCAGAACGCGACAGCGCCGCAGGGCGGCACAGAGAACACGGGGAGCCCCAATGCTTGATGATGGAGGCGGGTCGAGCGGCCAGATCTCCGGCACGACCAACTGGACGGCCCAGAACGTCCGGCAGATGTGGGAGTTGTTGGCCAACCAACAGACGGACACGCACTGGCAGCACGTCAGCGGTTGGCGGAAGACTTCCGAGCTCAGCTCGCTGCATCTGTGGCGGTTGAAGCAGTACCGCGAGAACCTGATCGAGGCGTGGCCGCCGGAGAGGAGCGAAGCCTCGAAGGCGTACGTCGCACGGCTCGACTACCTCGTCGAAACGGTGCAGGGCGTCTACGACACGGCCGCTGCGAACCAGCAGACCCTCACGGGCGTGACGCAGGCGATCTGGGAGTCGCGTAGGGACCTTGAGGAGATCCACCGGCAGTACCTTGCCAAAGAGCAGGCCAAGCAGCAGTACGACGCGGCGGTCACGGCAAACAACGGCCGGCCGCCTGCCGGCCAGCAGCCGACGACCCAATCCGACCTGGAAGACCTGAACTGGCGCGCCCGCAGCATCATGTACGGGCTCAGCAGCGAACTCGCCACCGGGCAGGTACAACTCAGGAAGCCTCCGGTGTACAAGACTCCGGGCGGTTCGAGAGATGAGACTGGTAGCGAAAACGGGTCGGGCAGTAGTGGGGTGATGGGCGGTTCAAGTGCACCGGTCCTCCCGCCCGTTGTGCCGATGCCTTCGGGCGGAGGCACGAGCTACACTCCACCTCCGACTCCTCCCATCCAGACCGTCGTCCCCACGACTCCGCCGCCAAACATCGGTCCCATCCTCGGCGGCACTGGGCCGATTGCGCCCCCGGCCGTACCACCGACGCCTCCAAGCGTCATTCCACCTCCGCCGCCAAACATCGGACCGGGCCTGCCGCCGCATCCAATTCCCCCGACACTGCCGCCCGGGGCCAAGCCGCCAGGGCTGCCACCTGGGGCAAAGCCACCAGGGCTACCTTCTGGCTATCCAACGACGTCGACATTGCCGCCAGGAATGAACAAGTCAGCACCCGGCCCGAATTCTGGCTTGGGTCCACGGGCAATGCCTCCAGGCGGAATGATCGGCGGAACTCCGGGAGCAGGTCTGTCGCAGCCTGCTTCCGGGACTGGGGCAGCTCGACGCATCAATCCAGTTGGCGGCGTCATCGGTGGTAATGGCGGGGGCGCGACGGGCCTCGGCGGCGCTGGACAACGAGGCGCCTCAGGACTGACTCGCACCTCCATTGGCAGCGGTCAGTTCGGAGTCGGCTCGGGCGCACGTCCTAGTACCCAAAGCAGGGACGAGGAGGCGGCTAGGCAATGGGATCCCGATAACCCGTGGGAGACCGACGAGGGAGTTGCGCCGGTCATGTTGCCCAGCCGCGATAACGGCAGGATCGACCCCGGCCCAGCGATCGGCTATAAGCGGTGATTCTTCGCACGACCCGCGCGGCCGTGGCACTCCTTTGTGCCACGGCCGTCGCCGTTTTACCTGCCACGGCAGCCCAGGCCGATCAGGCGCGGAACAACCAATGGCATCTTAGGTACTTGAAAGTCACCGAAGCACACAAGATCAGCCAGGGCGAAGGGGTCACTGTTGCCGTCATCGACACCGGCGTCGACCCGCATCCTGACCTTCGCAACAATCTCCTAACGGGCACTGTCACCGAAGGCGACGGTTCGGGTGACGGTCGCCAGGATACCGATCCCGGAGGACATGGAACCGGGATGGCTGGCCTGATAGCCGCCCACGGTCGCGGGAGCAACGGCGCCCTGGGAATCGCCCCCAAAGCCAAAATCATTCCAATTCGGAACGGGAATAGAAGTCACGACACTGACGATACAGCCAAGGCGATCGAATGGGCAGTATCGAAACGAGTTGATGTAATTAGCCTGTCTTCAGGAGGAGGATCTACATCTCGCCTGAACGCAGCATTAAGAGCAGCACTCGAGGCAGATATCGTCATTGTCGCAGCAGCAGGAAACCGACCGGAGGACTTTTTAATACAATTTCCCGCCGCAGCAGCGGGAGTCGTAGCAGTTGGCGCGACCGACCAAAAGGGAGCGCATGCCGCCATTTCTGTGACAGGCACGAGACTTTCCCTCAGCGCACCTGGCGTCGACATCTCGAGCACGTCCGTCAACGGGCGCTACCGAACCGGCACCGGCACCTCCCCCTCAACTGCGATCGTTGCTGGGGCGGCTGCGCTCGTACGGAGTAAGTTTCCGGATCTGTCGGCGGAGGAAGTCGTACATCGGCTCACGGCTACCGCTGACGACAAGGGGACGCCCGGTCGGGACGAGGAGTACGGGTACGGGGTAGTAAACCTGGTCAAGGCGCTGACGGCGGACGTACCTCCACTGGAGGGGGGCGCCAACCCGAGCGCAAGCGCCGCGCCCAGCCCCACTCAGACCCAGCCCGCCGACAACGCAGCTCCGGAGCCGGAGAACAAGTCGAACGTCGGCTCGACGATCCTGATCGGTGTCCTAGTGGCTCTCGTCGTACTCGGCCTGTTGGTGACCCTTCTGGTGGTACTCCTGGTCCGGCGGCGACAGCGGCCCCGCCGCCTCTGAATAGAACCCGCGCGAACACCCGGCCCGATCGCAGGTAGCGGTCCGCGGGGCGGGTAGCGTTGGCCGTCGTGCAGACGACACATCGGCTACGCCTGGTGCTCGCCTCGGCGAGTCCGGCTCGACGCAAGCTCCTGCAAGCCGCTGGCATCGAGCCGGACGTACTGGTCAGCGGGGTCGACGAGTCGCAGGTGGACCCCTCGACCCCGGAAGCGCTGAGCCTCACACTGGCCCAACTGAAGGCACGGACGGTAGCCGAGCGTTTCGGCGCGGACCTGAACAGCAGCAGCGCCGGCAACGGCGCCGGCAGCGGGATCGGATCCCCGCTCCGTACGCTCGTACTCGGCTGCGACTCGGTGCTCGCCTTCGACGGGGAGATCCTCGGCAAGCCGGCCGACCCGGACGAGGCGACCCGCCGCTGGCAGGCGATGCGGGGCAAGAGTGGCGTGCTGCACACCGGGCACTGCCTGATCGACCTGTCGAGCGGGCGCGAGGTGGCCCGGGTCGCCGCCACCGCCGTCTACTTCGCGGAGATCACCGACGACGAGATCGCCGCGTACGTCGCGACGGGTGAGCCGTTGCAGGTGGCGGGCGCGTTCACCATCGACGGGCTGGGTGGCCCGTTCGTCGACCGGCTGGACGGCGATCCCGGTACGGTGATCGGGCTCTCCCTGCCGCTGTTCCGCACCCTGCTCGGCGAACTCGACCTGCGGATCACCGACCTCTGGGCCGACCCGACGACGCCGTCCGGCATCACTCCCGAGACCGCGGCGACAGCGGCGGCCGACCCACACTGACGAGAACCGCTACCGCCCGCCGCCAACCTGGCATAGCGTCGAGCAGTGCCGACGAAGTCGATCCCGCTCACCGAAGACCTGCACGCGTACGTCCTGGCGCACGGCTCCCCGCCGGACGCCCTGGCCCGGGAGCTGATCGACGAGACGGTCGCCCTGCTGCCGGCCGACGCCGAGATGCAGATCGCCCCGGAGCAGGCCGGGCTACTCACCTTCCTGACCCGGCTGGTGAACGCCCGGCAGGCGGTCGAGGTCGGCACGTTCACCGGGCTCTCCTCGTTGGCGATCGCCCGTGGCCTACCCGCCGACGGCCGGTTGACCTGCTTCGACATCTCGGAGGAGTACACGGCGGTCGCCCGCCGTTACTGGGCGCGGGCCGGGGTCGAGGACCGGATCGAGCTGCGGATCGGCCCGGCCGCCGAAACCCTGCGGAGCCTGCCGGTGGAGCCACACCTCGACTTCGCCTTCGTCGACGCCGACAAGCCGGGCTATCCGAGCTACTGGGCCGAGTTGGTGCCGAGGATGCGTACCGGTGGGTTGATCGTGGTGGACAACGTGCTGCGGGGCGGCCGGATCCTGGCCCCGCAGACCGTGGCCGACCGGGCGATCGCCGAGTTCAACGAGGCGGTACTCGATGACGAGCGGGTCGAACTGGTGATGTTGCCGATCGCCGACGGTCTCACCCTGGCCCGCCGCCGCTGATCGTCACCAGCACCGTCACCAGTACCGTCCGGGCAGCCGGGTGGAGCCGGCCCGCAAGCCGGCTCCACCCGTACCCGATGGGGAGCTAGCGGACGCTGCGGGCGAACTCGCGCGCGGCCCAGACCACGGCGAGCGCCGTGATCACCGCCATCACCGACAGTCCCTGCCAGACGGCGTCGTTGCCGAGGTCGCCGGCGAAGAGTGCCCGCGCACCGTCGACCGCCCAGGAGAACGGGTTCCAGTCGGCGATCCCCTGCAACCAGCCGGGCGCGAAGTTCAGCGGCAGCAGGATGCCGGAGAGCAGCAGGACCGGTTGGGCGATCGTGTTCATCAGCGGCGCCAGCGCGTCCTCGCTCTTCACCACCAGCGCGATCCCGTAGGACAGTGCCGAGGTCATCAGCGCGATCAGGGCCAGCATCAGGTATGCGAGCAGCAGGTCTCCGATGAAGACCGAGAGCCCGAAGGCCAGCGCCAGCACGGTGATGATGATCGCCTGGGCGATCAGGGACACCACGTCCCGCAGCGAGCGGCCGAGCAGCAGGGCGAGTCGGCTGACCGGGGTGACCCGGGACCGTTCGATCACCCCGGCCCGCAGCTCGGCGATCAGACCGAAGCCCTGGAAGAGCCCGCCGAAGATGGCGAGCAGCACCAGCAGGCCGGGTACGAAGATCCGGTACGCCTCGGCGTTGCTCGACGCCTGTAGCGCGGGCTTGAGCAGCGGGGCGAAGAGCAGCAGGTACATCACCGGCTGGAAGATGCCGACGAAGAGCCAGACGGGCTGGCGGACCAGCAGCAGGAACTGCCGCTGGAAGATCAACCATGTGTCGCGGGCGAATTTCATTCCACGTCTCCTGTTGGGGGTGCGGCGAGCGCGTAAGACTCGCGCGGCGAGCGGTCAGGACTCGCGCAGCGAGCGGCCGGTCTTGGTGAGGAACACGTCGTCGAGGCTGGGCCGGTGCAGCTCGATCGAGCTGAGCGCGATGCCGGCGCCGTCGAGCGCGCGGAGGATCTGGGGCATGTCCCGGGCCCCGTCGTTGACATAGAGCCGGAGCGCACCCTCGTCGGAGGTCTCCAGTTTGGTGACGTACGACTCGGTCTCCAGCACCTTGCCGGCGTCCTCGGCCGACCCCTCGATGGCGACCAGCACCACGTCGCCGGAGATCTCCCGCTTCAACTCCGCCGGAGTCCCCTCGGCGACCACCTCGCCGTGGTCCATGATGGCGATCCGGTCGCAGAGCGCGTCCGCCTCGTCGAGGTAGTGCGTGGTGATGAAGACGGTCATGCCCTCGGCGCGCAGCCGGCGGATCTCGTCCCACATGTGCGCCCGGCTCTGCGGGTCGAGGCCGGTGGTCGGCTCGTCCAGGAAGACGATCTTCGGCTCGTGGATGATGCCGAGCGCGATGTCGACCCGGCGCCGCTGACCGCCGGAGTACGTCTTGCACTTGCGGTCGGCGTACTCGGTGAGCTGGAACGCGTCCAGGGCGCGTACTGCCCGCCGCTGCGCCTCGGCCTTGCCGAGGCCGTACATCCGGGCGTGCAGTACCAGCTCCTCGCGGGCGGTGGACTCGTCCCAGGTGCTGCCGCCCTGGGCCACGTAACCGATCCGCCGCCGCACCTCAGCCGGATTGGTCCGCAGGTCGACGCCGGCGATGTTGGCCTCGCCACCGTCCGGTTCGATGAGTGTGGCGAGCATCCGCAGCGTGGTGGTCTTGCCCGCGCCGTTCGGGCCGAGGAAGCCGAAGATCTCCCCCTCGGCCACCACGAGGTCGACCCCGCGGACCGCGTCGACCGACTTCTTCTCTCTGCCCTGTCGGGAGCGGAACGACTTCCGCAACCCCTTCGTCTCGATCATGCCTGCTCCTGGTCAGCCGGACCGGCATCCCCGCCGGTCCCATCCCCCGGGGCACGCCAGAAGGCGCCCACCGCAACGCTTCCGGAAGGCTAACGCGATATAGCGCATCTAGTCAACGTTGATTATTACGCGTTGCTCGACGGCCATCCGCCGTGCACCGGTGGCTGCCCGGCGGCAGGCTCGGAGCCGGCCAACGGGTCGGCGTCGACGGACGGGGTGGTGTCGACGGGTGGCGACGGTGACCTGGCTGGGGCGGATCTCGCCGACGAATGTCCGCCGTACCAGGTGGCCTCGGCGGCCAACTCCCCGAACCGGGCCCATTCGACGTTCTCGGCGTACTCCTCCGGCAGGTACGACACCCCGGCGTCGATCAGGTCGGCGATCCGCTCGCACCAGCCGATCTCCCCCTCCGCCCGGGCGATCGACAACTGCCACATCCAGGCGACATGTACCGGCTTGCCCTCCTTCATCCAGCCGGACTCCACCGCCGCCCGCAGGCTGTCGTTGACCGCCCGCAGCAGTCGGGCCCGATTACGCAGCGCCGCCGACGCCTCGTCCCGGGGCAGCGCGGGCAGGAAGGAGAAGGCCGCGAAGAACGGGTCGACGACCTCGCCGAGGCTCCACCAGTTGCCCCTGAGCAGGCCCTGGAACTCGTCCTCACCCTTCGGCGTGATCCCGTACGTGACCCGGGCCGGACGGGATCCGACCTGCTCGGTGGCCACCTCCCGTAACAACCCCTCCTCGGTCAGCTTGCGCAGCGCGTGGTAGATCGAACCGGGCTGGACGTTCGCCCACTTGTCCGCACTCCAGCTCAGCAGCTCGCGACGTACGTCATAGCCGTGCACCGGTTGCATCCACCGGACCAGGCCGAGAATCATCATTCGGGTAGCCGACACACCCAGAAGAGTAATAGCCAAAATTGACTAGTGACCAACGCCCTCCGGTGGCAGGGCCGAGCAGTCGGGGTGACCGGTCCGCAGCCGGACCTGTGACCGGGAGCGACACCGCCGACGGCAGCGACCCGGAGGCGGGCCCCGAGCCGAGCCGCAGGCAAACGTTTGACAATGTCCCCTGGCAACGTCCCTGGCAGCCACCTTGGCGACCGGCGACGGTGGGGAGCGAATCGAGGAGGAGCAGCCGCGTGCGAAAGGTACTGATCGCCAACCGGGGCGAGATCGCGGTCCGGGTCGTCCGCGCCTGCCGGGACGCCGGACTGGCCAGCGTCGCCGTCTACGCCGACTCCGACCGGGACGCGCCGCACGCCACCCTCGCCGACGAGGCGTACGCGCTGGGTGGCGAGACCGCCACCGAGACGTACCTGCGGATCGACAAGCTGCTCGACGTGGCCGCCCGGTCGGGCGCTGACGCCGTACACCCGGGTTACGGGTTTCTCTCCGAGAACGCGGACTTCGCGGCGGCGGTGATCGACGCCGGCCTGACCTGGATCGGGCCGACGCCGCAGGCGATCCGCGACCTCGGTGACAAGGTCACCGCCCGGCATCTCGCGCAGCGGGCCGGCGCTCCCCTGGTGCCCGGCACCTCCGAGCCGGTGAGCGGGCCGGACGAGGTGCTTGCCTTCGCGGCCGAACACGGCCTGCCGGTGGCGATCAAGGCGGCGTTCGGCGGCGGGGGCCGGGGGCTCAAGGTGGCCCGGACGATGGCGGAGATCCCGGCGCTCTTCGAGTCGGCCACCCGGGAGGCGCTGGCCGCGTTCGGCCGGGGCGAGTGCTTCGTCGAGCGCTACCTGGACCGGCCCCGGCACGTCGAGGCGCAGGTCCTCGCCGACCAGCACGGCAACGTCGTGGTGGTCGGCACCCGGGACTGCTCGCTGCAACGCCGGCACCAGAAGCTCGTCGAGGAGGCGCCGGCCCCGTTCCTGACCGACGAGCAGCGGTCGGCGATCCACGCCAGCGCGAAGGCGATCTGCCGGGAGGCCGACTACCACGGTGCCGGCACGGTGGAATACCTGGTCGGCGCGGACGGCACCGTCTCCTTCCTGGAGGTGAACACACGGCTCCAGGTGGAGCACCCGGTGACCGAGGAGACCGCCGGCATCGACCTGGTCCGGGAGCAGTTCCGGATCGCGTCCGGCGAGAAGCTCCGGTTCGACACCGATCCCGTCCCACGCGGGCACTCGATCGAGTTCCGGATCAACGGGGAGGACCCGGGCCGGAACTTCCTGCCGGCACCGGGCACGGTGACCGCGCTGCGACTCCCCACCGGACCCGGCGTACGGGTGGACGCCGGCATCGCCGCCGGGGACGTGGTCGGCGGCAACTTCGACTCGCTGCTCGCAAAGGTGATCGTGACCGGGGAGACCCGTACCGAGGCGCTGGAACGCGCCCGTCGGGCCCTCGACGAGATGGTGGTGGACGGGATGGCCACCGCGCTGCCGTTCCACCGGCTCGTCGTCCGGGACCCGGCGTTCACCTCGGCGCCGTTCGCCGTGCACACCAGGTGGATCGAGACCGAGTTCGACAACACCGTACCGGCGTTCACCGGCGCCGCAGCGGCCGACGAGCCGGTCGGCGCCCGGGAGACCGTCGTGGTCGAGGTGGCCGGCAAGCGGCTGGAGGTGAGCCTCCCCGCCGGCTTCGGCGCGGGTACGGCCCCGGCCGCCGGCCCGGGTACCTCCGGTGCCGCCGCCCGGCGTCCGGCCCGTCGCACCAGCGGATCCGGTACGGCGGGCGGGGCCGCCGTAGGTGGAGACGCGCTGACCGCCCCGATGCAGGGCACCATCGTCAAGATCGCGGTTGCCGACGGCGACACGGTTGCCGAGGGCGACCTGATCGTCGTCATCGAGGCGATGAAGATGGAGCAGCCGCTGCACGCGCACAAGGCCGGTGTGGTGGGCCAACTGGCCGCCGAGGTCGGCGGAGTCCTCACCGCCGGCGCCGTCATCTGCGTCATCAACTGACCGACGTCTGCCTCATCACGTGACGGACGTCCAGGCGACCGGAGGTCGGTGAGCGGCGGGACTGTCGGGCCGGGTGGATCGTCCTCCGGCATGATGGCCAGGTGCGGTTCATCACCGGTGGGAAGCCCAGCCAGGACCTGACCTACAACGACGTCTTCCTGGCCCCGGTCCGGTCGGCCGTGGAGTCCCGGCTCGACGTCGACCTGGCCAGCAGCGACGGGACCGGCACCACGATCCCGATCGTGGTCTCCAACATGACGGCGGTGGCGGGCCGGCGGATGGCCGAGACGGTGGCCCGGCGCGGAGGGCTCACCGTACTGCCGCAGGACATCCCGATCGAGGTGGTCGCCGAGGTGATCGGCTGGGTCAAGCAGCGGCATCTGGTGCACGACACCGCGATCAGGCTCGGCCCGACCGACACCGTCGGAGACGCCATCCACCTGCTGCCGAAGCGCTCGCACGGCGCGGTGATCGTGGTCGACCCGGACGGCCGGCCGGTCGGCGTGGTGACCGAGGCCGACACGGTCGGGGTGGATCGGTTCGCGCAGTTGCGGCATGTGATGTCCACCGAACTGCACACCGTACCCGCCGAGGCCGATCCCCGGACCGGGTTCGACCGGCTGTCCCGGGGGCGCCGCCGGCTCGCCCCGGTGGTCGACGTCGAGGGCCGGCTGGTCGGGATACTGACCCGCCGGGGTGCGCTGCGGGCCACGCTGTACCGGCCGGCGCTGGACGGCAAGGGCCGGCTGCGGATCGCCGCCGCGATCGGCATCAACGGCGACGTCGCCGGCAAGGCCGCCGCGCTCTTCGAGGCCGGGGTGGACACCCTGGTGGTGGACACCGCGCACGGCCACCAGGAGCGGATGCTCCGGGCCCTGCGGGCGGTACGCCGCCTCGATCCGCCGGTACCGGTGGCCGCCGGCAACGTGGTCACCGCGGCCGGGGTACGGGATCTGGTCGAGGCGGGTGCGGACATCGTCAAGGTCGGGGTGGGGCCGGGGGCGATGTGCACCACCCGGATGATGACCGGGGTGGGCCGGCCGCAGTTCTCCGCGGTACTCGACTGTGCGGGCGCCGCCCGCGAGTTGGGCCGGCACGTCTGGGCCGACGGCGGGGTACGTCACCCGCGCGACGTCGCCCTGGCCCTGGCCGCCGGGGCGTCGAACGTGATGATCGGCACCTGGTTCGCCGGCACCTACGAGTCACCCGGTGACCTCTACACCGATGCCGACGGCCGGCGCTACAAGGAGAGCTTCGGCATGGCCTCGGCGCGGGCGGTCAGTGCGCGTACCGCCGAGGACAGCCCGTACGACCAGGCCCGGAAGGCGGTCTTCGAGGAGGGCATCTCCAGCGCGCGGATGTACCTCGACCCGGACCGGCCCGGCGTGGAGGACCTGATCGACGAGATCGTCGCCGGGGTACGCAGCGCGTGCACGTACGCGGGTGCGGCCGATCTCGCCGAGTTCCACGCCAACGCGGTGGTCGGGGTGCAGAGCGCCGCCGGCTACACCGAGGGGATGCCGCTGCCCACCAACTGGTGAGGTGACGGCAAACGCCACCACGTCATGTGAGGTGGCGGAACCCCCGGCGGCGGCTCAACCGGGTGACGCGAAGAGTCGACCGATCACCAGCCTGGCGGCGGCCTCCGGGTCGTCGCCGACCTGGTCGGGCCGGAGCGCCCCGCCGAGCCACAGGGTGGCGAAGCCGTGCACGATCGACCAGGCGGCCAGCTCGGTCCGGGCCGCCTCCGGGCCGACCGGTGCGGCCGGCAGTCCGGCCACTCCGGCCCGGAGTGCCGCCCGGGCCCGCTGCTGGGCGGCGGCGAGCCCGGCGTCGTCGCGGTGGAAGAGTTCCGGCCGGAACATCACCTCGAAGTGCGCCCGGTGCCGTACCGCGAACGTGACGTAGCCGACGCCGAGTTCGAGCAGGCTGCCGCCGGACTCCTGGCGGACCCGGGCCAGCGTGTCGGCGAGCGTCTCGAAGCCCTCGGTGGCGAACGCGGTGAGCAGCCCGGCCTTGTCGCCGAAGTGGTGTGCCGGGGCGGCGTGCGAGACGCCGGCCCGACGGGCCAGGTCGCGCAGGCTGAGCCCGGCCGGGCCGGACTCCTCGATCGCCGTCGCGGCGGCGGACAGCAACGCCCGCCGCAGGTCTCCGTGATGGTACGGCCGACCGGCGGCACTCTCCTCGCTCATGGCGATCAGCATATCTTGCCATCGACAAGATACCTGCCTGCCTGACGGACCTGACCGACCTCACCAACCCGACCGACATGACCGACCTGACCGGCTCAGGGCAGGAGTTCCGCCGAACGGTCGGCCACCACCCCGGCGATCAGGCCCAACGCGTCCCCCGCCGCCATCGGGTCGACCCCCCGGCCGTCCCGCAGCCGCAGCGCCACCTGCCCGGCCGCCACCTCCCGGGCGCCCAGCACCGCCGCGTACGGGACCCGGCGCTGGGCAGCGTCCCGGATCCGGGCACCGAGTGATCCGTCGACGACCAACTCCGCCCGCAGCCCGGCGAGTACGCAGTCCCGGCGGAACGCCTCCGCCGCCGCCACCTGCGCCGGCCCGACCGGGAGTACCCGTACCTGGACCGGGGCGTACCAGGCCGGGAAGGCTCCGGCGTGCACCTCGATCAGGTACGCGAAGAGCCGCTCCATGCTGCCGACCAGGCTCCGGTGCACCATCACCGGCCGCGCCCGCCGTCCCCGGCCGTCGGTGTAGGAGAGGTCGAACCGGGCCGGTTTGTCGAAGTCGAGCTGGATGGTGGCGAGGGTCGACTCCCGACCGGCCGCGTCCCGGACCTGGATGTCGATCTTCGGCCCGTAGAACGCCGCCTCCCCGGGTGCCTCGACGTACGGCAGGCCGCCCAGTGCCGCCCGGAGCAGCTCCTCGGCGCGCTGCCACTCCTCGTCGTCGCCGACGTACTTCTCGCCCGGTCCGCGCAGCGACAGCCGGAACCCCGCCGGGCGTACCCCGAGCGCGGCATGCGCCGCCCGGGTCAACTCCAGCACCTCGGCGACCTCGGCGCCGACCTGCTCGGGTGCGCAGAAGTTGTGCGCGTCGTTGAGCGAGATCGCCCGTACCCGGCTGAGCCCGCCGAGCACCCCGGACCGCTCCGGCCGGTACATCCCGCCCAGCTCGGCGATGCGCAGCGGCAGTTCCCGGTAGGACCGGCCCCGGGCCCGGTAGACCAGGGCGTGGTGCGGGCAGAGCGCCGGCCGGAGTACGAACTCGTCGTCGGCGGAGAGCCGCAGCACCGGGAACATGTCGTCGGCGAAGTAGCCGAGGTGCCCGGAGAGTTCGAACAGTTCGCGCTTGCCCAGCGGGGGCGAGTAGACGTGCTGGTAGCCGGCCCGGCGCTCCAGCTCGCGGACGTACTCCTCGACGGCGTGCCGGGCGGCGGCGCCGGCCGGCAGCCAGACCGGCAGGCCGGCCCCGGAGAGCGGGTCGGCGTGGAACAGCTCGAGTTCGCGCCCGAGCCTGCGGTGGTCGTGCATGTCAGCTCCCAGATCCGGTACGGCCCTGCGGCGGCTCCGCCCCGGGGACCGCGCCGATCTGGTACGCACGACGAAGCCCCGGAGCGGATCGCCCCGGGGCCAGTCGACGAGTTGGTCTGCGTCAGCGCGGCACGCCGGGGTGTCCCGGCGTCGTCGTCTTCCTCATCGCGCTGCACATGCCGGCCACCGTACTGCCGCCGGCCACCCGAGCGCACGCGGTTTCCACCCGGCCACGATCTGCTCGCCCGGCTCGGCCTCAGCGCAGTCGGGTGATGGTCACCTCGACGCCCTGCCCGGTGTTGGCCGGGCCCGCGTAGACGCCCTTGAGCGGCGGTACGTCGCCGTACTCCCGGCCCCGGCCGACCACCACGTGCCGCTCGCCGACCGGTATCCCGTTGGTGGGGTCGAAGGCCGTCCACCGGCCGACCCACCACTCCACCCAGGCGTGGCTCTGCCCGACCACGCTGTCCCCGATCGTGGCGTCGGGTGCCGGGTGCAGGTAGCCGGAGACGTACCGGGCCGGGATGCCGATGGTGCGCAGCAGCCCCACCACCAGGTGGCTGATGTCCTGGCAGACCCCCTTGCGCTGCCGCCAGGCATGTACGGCGTCGGTCTGCACGCCGGTGGTGCCGGAGGCGTACGCGACCTCGTCCCTGACCTGCTCGCAGAGCGCCAAGGCGGCGGCGTGCGGGGTCGGCCGGGCGGCCCGGACGGACTCGGCCAGCCCGGTCAGTTCCTCGTCCAGCGCGGTACGCGGGGTGGGCAGCAACAGTTCGTACCAGCGGTCCGCGCACTCCGGCCCGCGCAGGTCGGCCCAGCCCACCCCGTCGGTCGCCGTCAACTGGTCACCCGGGCCCAGCGTCTCCACCGTGGAGATGGCGGTGACCCGCAGCGTGTCGTGTGCGCTGTGCACGTCGAAGGCGGTCACCACGGTCCCCCAGTAGTCCTCGTACCGGTAGGTCCGGGCCGACGGCCACACCTCCACCCGCGCCTCCAGCACCGCCTGGCGGGCCTCGTTGCGCGGCGACATCCGCGCCTCGTTGTACGACGAGGCGACCGCGCCGGCATAGCTGAAGCCGGTCTGGTGCCGGATCTTCAACCGCCAACTGCCGACCGTCATCGCGTTCCCTCCCCGGCCCGCCGCACTGTTCCGTCGGTCCGCCCAAGCCCGAGCCCGAGCCCGATCACGCCACCGAGCCCGACCCCGATCACGCCACCGCCTCCGGCAGCCAGGCCACCGCCGAGGTCTGCCGGAAGTAGCGCCGGGAGACCGCGTCGTTCACCTGCGAGCAGGTGCGTTCCAGTCCGGCCAGCACCACGGCGAGGTCGCCGATCAGCTCGTCGGCGGCCCGGAACTCCAGGCCGGTCCGGGCCCGGCCGATGATCCGCTGCGCGTCGGTGGAGACCCCGGTCCGGCCGGGCTGCCCGGGACCGCCGGAGGGTTCCAGCTCGCGCAGGCACGCCTCGGCCCGGGAGAGCGCGGCGAAGACGGAGCGGGGAAAGAGCCGGTCGAGCAGCAGGAACTCGGCCGCGTACCGGTCGTCGAGCGAGCCACGATAGGTGCGCAGGAACGTCTCCCAGGCGCCGCAGGAGCGCAGCAGGGTCAGCCAGGACGGGATGCTGCCACCGGCCCGTACGTGCGTGGAGAGCAGTCGGGCGGTCATGTCGACCCGTTCGACGCTGCGGCCGAGTACCAGGAAGAGCCAGCCCTCGTCCCGGCTCATGGTGGCGTCGGTCAGCCCGGCCATCACCGCACAGCGCTCCCGGACCCACCGGAAGAACGCGTGTACGCCCTGCTGCTCGGCCCGGCGCCGGACCGCCGGCAGGCCATGCCAGGTCGAGTTGAGGCACTCCCACATGTCCGCCGAGATGGTCTCCCGGGCGCCTCGGGCGTTCTCCCGGGCGGCGGCCAGGGCACCGACCACGGAACTCGGGTTCTCCTCGTCGAGGCCGAGCACCCCGACCACCCGGTTGGCGGTGACCGGCTGCTCCAGCGGCCCGACCCCCATCACGGTGAGCAGGGAGCGGCAGGCGGTCGCCTCGTCCACCCACGGGTCGGCGACCATCCGGTGCAGGTGTACGTCGAGGATCCGGGCGGTGTCCTCGGCCCGCTCGACGTACCGGCCGATCCAGTAGAGCGACTCGGCGATCCGGCTCAGCACCGCGACCGCCCCGCTCCGGCCGCGGCCTCCCGGGCGGACTGCTGCTGTTGCTGCTGCTGCACGCTGACCAGTCCGGCGTCCGGTCCCGGGTCCGGACTACGCGGCACCGGCACGGTCGACGACACCGACGCGGCCGGGTCGGCCGGGTCGACTCCCGGGGTATCGATGCCGGAGGTGAGGTCCACCGGGCTGAGCCCGGACGGTGGCTCGGCGAGTATCCAGGTGTCCTTCGACCCGCCGCCCTGGCTGGAGTTGACCACCAGGGCGCCCTCCGGCAGCGCCACCCGGGTCAGCCCGCCCGGCAGCACCGTGACCCGCTGCCCGTCGTTGACCGCGAACGGCCGCAGGTCGACGTGCCGGGCCCGCAGCCGGTTGCCGACCAGGGTCGGCACCATGGAGAGCGCCACCTCGCGCTGGGCGATCCAGCCCCGTGGGTCGACGCTGATCCGGCGCCGCAGCTCGGCCAACTCCTCGTCGGTCGCCTGTGAGCCGATCACGATGCCCGCCCCGCCGGAGCCGTCGACCGGCTTCAGCACGAGTTCGTCGAGCCGGTCGAGGACGTGGTCGCGCACGTCCGGGTCCTCCAGCCGGTACGTCTCCACATTGGACAGGATCGGCTGCTCGGCCAGGTAGTAGCGGATCAGCTCGGGGACGTACGAGTAGAGCAGCTTGTCGTCCGCGACCCCGTTGCCGACCGCGTTGGCGATGGTGACCCGGCCGGCCCGGGCCGCGTTCAGCAGCCCGGCCACCCCGAGCACCGAGTCGGCCCGGAAGTGCACCGGGTCGAGGAACTCGTCGTCGATCCGCCGGTAGATGACGTCGACCCGCTGCTCACCGGCGGTGGTCCGCATGGCGACCTCGTTACCCACGCAGACGAGATCCCGACCCTCGACCAGCTCGACCCCCATCTCGCGGGCCAGCAGGGCGTGCTCGAAGTAGGCCGAGTTGTGCACGCCGGGGGTCAACACCACCACCGTGGGGTCGGTGATCCCGACCGGCGCCGCCGCGCGCAGGGCCCGCAACAACTGCCCCGGGTACGACTCCACCGGCTGGATCCGGGTCGCGGCGAAGACCTCCGGCAGTACGTGCGCCATCGCCCGGCGGTTCTCCATCACGTAGCTGACCCCGGACGGGACCCGGACGTTGTCCTCCAGCACCCGGAAGTCGCCCCGCTCGTCGCGGACCAGGTCGACTCCGGCGACGTGGATGCGTACCCCGTTGTGCGGGACGATCCCGGCGGCCTCGCGGTGGAAGTGCGCGCTGGTCACCACGACCCGACGCGGTACCACCCCATCGGCCAGCACCTGGCCGGCGCCGTAGATGTCGGCGAGGAACGCCTCCAGTGCCCGTACCCGCTGGGCGACTCCGGCCTCGACCACCCGCCACTCGCCGGCCGCGATGATCCGGGGCACGATGTCCAGCGGGAACGGCCGCTCGACGCCTTTGAGGGCGAAGGTGATCCCCTGGTCGAGGAAGGCCCGGGCGAGCACGTCGGCCCGGACCCGGAGTTCGACGCTGGACAGCGGTTGCAGGGTGGCGTGCAGCGCCTCGTACACGTCCCGTGGCATCCCGGGCGCGCCGAACATCTCGTCCCAGCCGGGGCCGAGGCGGTAGTCCTCGAACAAGTCCGCCATGACCTGACGTTACGCCGATCTCGTTGCGCCCGCGTAACACGGCGACACGACATGATCACCAGATCCCGACCGGACTCCAGGCCAACGGGGCCACCCGGACGCGGTACGGATAAGGTTGATCTCAGATCTGTCGATGCCATCACCGGTCGGTGGGCGTCGGCCCGCCCGGGTCGGGGTGCTGCCGGTCGGCGTTCCGGCCGAGGGCGACCAGTCGGAGCGTCTGCTCCCGCCGGCGCAACCCGACGAAGCCGAGGGCGAGCGCCACCAGCGGTACGAGGGCCAGCAGCACCCACTGGACCGGCGCCAGATAGACCGGATGTCCCATGTGCTGGTTGGAGTACTCCCAGCCGGCCAGCCCCAGCCGGACGGTGAGCAGTACGGCGGCGACCGGCGCCAGCAGCACCAGCAGGCGCCGCCGGACCGTCGCCGGAACACCCCAGACCGCGACGGCGACCACCAGCACGCCGACCGGCAGCAGGAGCGAAACCGCCCACTGGGCAACGGGATCGATCGGCCCGGGATAGCCCAGACGGTCGAGCAGTGCGGTGGTGGCCAGCATCAGCGCGGCGGTGCCACCGATCGTCAGCAGCCGGATCCGGCCGAGCACCGCCAGGGCCGCCCGGCGCGGCGCCGGCACGGTCAGCGCAGAGCACGCCGAGCAGTGTCTGGGCCGCCCCCTGGAGTACCGTCACCGGCTCTGTCTGGTAGCGGGCCGGAAGTGCGACGACTTCCAGCAGTACGGCCGGCCAGGCGAGGAATGGGGCCAGCCGGCGCGGGCCGATCGCCGCCGCCAGTACGGTCAGCGTCCAGAGCCCGGCCCGGATCCACAGTGCCCGGTCGGGATACCAGAGCGGAAGCTCCGGTGCCGGCCAGACCGACGCCCAGGCCACCTGCCGGAGCAGCGGGAGCACGTGCAGGCAGCAGAGCAGGATCGCCATCAGCAGGCCGGCGGTGGCCGCCGCTTCGGACCAACTCCGGTCGACCACGGCCCGGGCGGCGTACCCGAACCGGGTCCGGACGGCGGCCAGGGCGAGGTTCGCCGCGTCCGCCGGCGCCGGCCAGCGCTGACCGGGACGGGAGTCGGCGAGCAGCACCCCGAGCAGTTCCTCCTCGTACGTCCGGCGGTGTTCCCACGGATACCAGGCCAGCAGTCGCCGGTAGCGGCGCTCCAGGTCGGCGTGGTGTCGCGACTCCTCGCCGGTCATGCCGCGCCTCCCTCGGGGAGGACGACGCCACTGTTGCGCAGCCGCGCCGAGGCGGCCGTCGCGTTCCGGCGCAGTCGGACCACCTCGTCGGCGAGTCGCTGGGCACCGAGACCGGTGATCCGGTAGTAGCGCCGCAGCCGCGACTGCACGATCTCCTCCCGGTCCACCTCGACCAACCCCTCGGCGCGGAGCCGGTCGAGCACCGCGTAGAGGGTGCCGGCGCGCAGGTTCACCCGGCCTTCGGAGATCCCGCGTACGTCTTCGAGCACGCCGTAGCCGTGCTGCGGCTGCTCGGCGAGCGCGGTGAGGATGAGGAACGTCGGTTCCCGGAGCGCCTCTGTCATGACGAGAGCATATACCGATTACAGGTATATGACTGCCCCGAGCGTCCGACAGGTTCAATGCCGTGGTTCACCGATGCGGAAGGGCTCGCCTCATTAAGAGGGCCGCCGGCGCGGGACCCGCCGGCGGCCCGGTGGCGAACCGCTTCGACCACCGGGAACGGGGGACCCGACGGGATACGGTTCGCGCGCCGACAACGGTACGCCGACAGTCCGCGTACCACCGCCCCGCGTAGCTATCCGTACCACCGCGCGAAGCCGCCCCGAAGCACGCAGGGAGTACTACTCCAACCCGTGCAGCATCAACTGCCTGGCCGCCTCGGTGATCGACCCGGACAGCGACGGGTAGATGGTGAAGGTCATCGCCAACTGGTCGACGGTGAGATTGTTCTCCACCGCCATCGTGATCGGCAGGATCAGCTCGCTGGCGTTCGGCGCCACCACCACCCCGCCGACCACCTGCCCGCTGGCCGGCCGGCAGAACAGCTTCACGAAACCGTCCCGCACGTCCGCCATCTTGGCCCGGGCGTTGCCGGCCAGCGGCAGCATCACCTGGCGGGCCGGGACCTTGCCGGAGTCCACCTCGTTCTGCGACACCCCGACCGTGGCCAACTCGGGATCGGTGAAGACGTTGGCGGCGACGGTACGCAGCCGCAGCGGCGAGACCGCCTCGCCGAGCGCGTGCCACATGGCGATCCGGCCCTGCATGGCGGCCACACTGGCCAGCGGCAGTACCCCGGTGCAGTCACCGGCGGCGTAGATGCCGGGCACGTTGGTCCGGGAGACCCGGTCGGTGTTGACGTAGCCGCCCGGTGCCACCGTCACGCCGTACTCGGCCAGGCCGAGGTCGGCGGTGTTGGGGACCGAGCCGACCGCCATCAGCGCGTGCGAGCCGTTCACCACCCGGCCGTCGGCGAGTTCCACCTCGACCCCGTCGCCGGAGCGGCGGACCGCGTTCGCCCGGCTGTTGTTGAGGATCTCCATCCCCCGGGACCGGAAGACCTGCTCGATCGCCATCGCGGCGTCGGGGTCCTCGTGCGGCATCACCCGGTCGCGGCTGGAGACCAGGGTCACCTCGACCCCCATCGCCAGGTACGCGCTGGCGAACTCCGCGCCGGTGACGCCGGAGCCGACCACGATCAGCCGTTCCGGCAGTACGGGCAGGTCGTACACCTGGCGCCAGTCCAGGATCCGCTCACCGTCCGGGACCGCGCTGGGCAGTACCCTCGGGGTGGCTCCGGTGGCGATCAGCACGGTCGAGGCGTCCATCGAGTACGTGGAGTCACCGTCGGACGGGGTCACGAGTACCCGGTGGGTGTGACCGAGCGTGTCCTCGCCGAGCCGGGCCCGGCCGGAGACATAGGTCACGCCGGCCTTGATCAGTTTTGCCTGGATGTCGGCGGACTGGGCGAGCGCGAGCCGCTTGACCCGGCCGTAGACGGTCGGGGCGTCGACGGTGATCGCCTCCAGCCCGTCCGAGTGCACCCCGAACTCCTCGGTGTCCCGATATCCGGTCACCACCTCGGAACTGGCGATGAAAGTCTTCGACGGTACGCAGTCGTGCAGTACGCACGCCCCGCCCGCCCCGTCGGTCTCGACCACCGTCACGTCGGCGTCCAACTGGGCGGCGACCAGCGCCGCCTCGTAGCCGGCCGGCCCCCCGCCGATGATCACAATCCGGCTCACAGTGCTCGCCCTCCGTCGCTGCTTCCCGTGACAATCTTGTTCAGAACCCGTCCGACACGCACGGTCGTATTCTCCCCCACCCCTCCACCGGGCTATCGTCATCGCCGTGCGTCATTACGCCGCGTACGGCTCAAACCTCGATCCCGCCCGGATGCGTGCCTACTGCCCGCACTCACCCATGGTGGGTACCGGCTGGCTGGAAGGCTGGCGGCTCACCTTCGCCGGTGAGGGGGTGATCGGCTGGGAGGGCGCGGTCACCACCATCGTGGAGTCGCCCGGCGATCGGGTCTTCGTCGCACTCTACGACGTGCACTCCTGGGACGCCGCCCAACTCGACGAGGTCGAGGGGGTGGCCTCCGGCACGTACCGGAAGCTGCACGTCCGGGTGGTCACCCTGGACGGCGAGATCACCGCCTGGGTGTACGTCTTCGCCGGCTACGAGGGCGGCCTGCCGACCGCCTGGTACCTGTCGGAGATCGCCAACGCGGCGGAGAAGGCCGGCGCCCCCGACGACTACGTCGCCGAACTGCGCTCCCGCCCCACCGGCACCGCCTCGGCCTGACCCGTCCCGGGTCGGCCACCCCGGCACCGCTCGGCCCGTCCCGGGTCGGGTCGCTTCCGGTCGGGTCGGATCGGATCGGATCGGCTACTCCGGGACCGGGCAGGGGATCTCCACGGTCACCAGTGTCGGGCCGCCGACCGGGCTGTGCACGGTGAGCGTCCCGTCGAACGCGCCCAGCCGGCGCCGTACGCCGCGCAGCCCGCTGCCCCGGTCCGGGTCGGCGCCGCCCCGACCGTCGTCGGCGACCGTGACCCGCAGCGCCGTACCGGTGTGCGTGATGGCGATCTCGACCGTGCTCGCCCCGCCGTGCCGGCTGGCGTTGGCCAGCGCCTCCAGCGCGCAGAAGTACGCCGCCGACTCCACCGGCGGGTCGAGCCGGCCGGGCAGTTCCCCGGTCACCCGTACCGGGACCGGGCTGTCCAGCGCCACCGCCCGGAGCGCGTCCGGCAGGCCCCGCTCGGCGAGTACCGGTGGATGGATGCCCCGGACCAGGTCCCGCAGTTCGGTCAGCGCGGTCGCCGAGGCCGCCCGGGCCTGGGCCACCATCGCCTGCGCGGCCGGCGGATCCTCCTCGATCAGCCGCTCCACCCCGGCCAGGCTGAGCCCGACCGCGATCAGCCGGGCCTGTGCCCCGTCGTGCAGGTCCCGTTCGATCCGGCGCAGCTCGGCCGCCTGGGTGTCGACGGCGTCGGCCCGGGTCTCGGTGAGCTGCCGTACCCGCAGCGCCAGTCCGGCCGACCGGGTGGGGGTGAGCAGCAGCCGGTCGTACCGGAGGCGGAGCCGGAGCAGGGCCGGGGCGAGCAGCACGCCGAGGCCGGCCAGTGCCAGGCCGAGCAGTGCGCTGGTCCAGCCGGGTATCCCGGCGAGATCGGGCGCGACGTGCGTGACGCCGTACCAGATGTACCAGGGGGTGACCCACTCCCCGGTGAACAGGCCCAGCGGCACCGCCCAGGGCGCCCACCACAGTGGCTGCCCGACCAGCCCGAACAGGCCGATCGAGACGAGCGCGGCGGGGATCAGCCCGAGCACCCCGACCAGCGGGTTGGTGGCCATCCAGAGCTGGTCCCGCCAGAACGCCGGATCGCTGAAGAGCCACCCGTACTCCTGCACCCGGACCGCGGTGGCCCGGTCGGCGTACAGCGTGCGCCCGACCCGGTAGCGGCCGTCCTCCTCCGGCCGGGGCGGCTCGGGAAACGGCCGGTACGGCTCCGGGATCGCCACCCCGGCCCAGGTGCGGGCGTACCGGCGGTAGCGGCTCACCAGCGGCCGGGTCAGCCTCGACACCTGCGGCGACAGCCCGCCCCAGCCCACCAGCAGGGTCACCAGGTTGAGCAGGAAACCGCCGAACGCCGCGAAGCCGAGGCCGACCAGCCCGGCACCGTTCCAGGCGGTGCCCGACCGCCGGTTCGTCCAGCCGGCCAGCCCGGACCGGTGCCACCAGGACCGCTCGGGCGACTGGAGCAGCAACCGGGTCCACCGGGCGTGCAGCCGCAGCGTCAGCGGTGCGACCGCGAAACCGAGCACGACCAGCGCCAGCCCGACCGGCAGCGCCAGCGCCAGCGGCGGCGAGCCGACGACCGGGGCCGTCCCGTCGGCCAGCCCGAGCCCGCCGAGCCCGATCCCGGCACCGGCCAGCACCGGCGGGACCAGGGTGCCGAGACCGCCGGCGAACGGCGTCAGGTGCAGCCAGGCCCACTCGCGGAGCAGCGCCGGGTCGTCGCCGCGCCAGGACAGCTCCATCAGGTACGCCGGCAGCCGGGGCGAGCGGTAGAGCTCGTTCTCGTGGACGTACCAGCCGTCGGCCCGGCGCTGCGGCACCGGCGGTCCCGGGCGGTGCTCGACCGGTATCGGGATCCCGCCCCAACGCCCGGCCAGCCGCCGACCCAGATCGGCCAGCCGCTTGGCGGCCCGGGCCGCCGGCAGGTACGGCACCACCAGGGTCGCCGCCATCACCAGCAGTACGGACATCAGCAGGCCGAGCAGGCCCAGCCCGGTCTGGGCGAGGTTACGGACGAACGCGAGACCGTACCGGCGCGACATGCGTCCAGTCTGGCCGCCCGGCGCCCTCCGGCGGACTGTTGCCAGACGCCCGGCCGGGGTGTAGTTACCTGCACCCCGGCCGGGCAGGTGGACGCATTCCGGCCGCCCGCCGGAGTTCCTAGCGTTCTTCCCATGACAGTCATCGAGGTCAGCAACCTACAGAAGCGGTACGGCGACCAGGTCGCGGTCCGGGACGTCTCCTTCGAGGTACGGGCCGGAGAGATCTTCGGGATCGTCGGACCCAACGGCTCCGGCAAGACCACCACGGTCGAGTGCCTGACCGGGCTGCGCCGGGCCGACGGCGGGATGATCCGGGTACTCGGGCTGGACCCGGCCCGGGACCGCGCCGAGCTGCGCCGCCAGGTCGGCATCCAGCTCCAGGAGAGTCACCTGCCGGACCGGCTGAAGGTCTGGGAGGCGCTGGACCTCTACAGCTCGTTCTATCCGGAGCCGGCGGACTGGCGGGCACTGATGGCCGAGCTGGGACTGACCGCGAAGCGGAACACGGTGTTCGCCAAACTCTCCGGCGGGCAGAAGCAGCGGCTCTCCGTCGCGCTCGCCCTGGTCGGCAACCCCCGGATCGCGGTACTCGACGAGTTGACCACCGGGCTCGACCCGCAGGCCCGCCGGGACACCTGGCAGCTCGTCCGGGAGGTCCGGGACCGGGGCGTGACGGTCGTCCTGGTCACCCACTTCATGGACGAGGCCGAGCGGCTCTGCGACCGGCTGGCCGTGGTCCGGGCCGGTGAGGTGGTCGCGATCGACACCCCGGCCGAACTGGTGGCCCGGGCCGACGTGCCCGGCGTCGCGCGGCCCACCCTGGAGGACGCCGTCCTCGCCCTGACCGGCCCGACCGCCAGCACCCCGAACTGACCCCCCCGGCGTTGCCGCCACTGACCTCCGGCGTAGCCGCCACTGCCCCCCGGCATAGCCGCTGCCGACCCCGGCGTGCCCGCTACTGATCTCCGGCGTACCGCCCGAATCGAAGGATCGAGGAACCCTGATGAACGCCGCTACCCTGCCCGAAACCGTCGAGTCCGGCGCGGCCGGCCGGAGGCGCCGAGGCCGTACCGCCGGCCGGAGCACCGCCAGGCTGGTCGTCACCGAGGCGAAGCTCTTCGTCCGGGACCCGCTGGGCTCCTTCTTCGCGGTGATCTTTCCCGCCGCACTACTCCTGGTCCTCGGCAGCGCCATGCCGGGCTTCGACGAGCCGAGCGCCGACATCGGCGGCCGGAAGCCGGTCGAGTTCTACCTGCCGATCATCCTGGCCATGGCGATCGGCACCGTCGCCCTGGTCAGCCTGCTGAACGTGCTCGCCGCCGACCGCGAGAAGGGTGTACTGCGCCGGCTCTCCACCACCCCGGTCTCGCCGGTCCGGCTGCTGGTGGCGCAGTTGGCGGTCAACGTGGCCGCGCTGCTCGTCGGCTCCGCACTGGCACTGCTCGGCGGTTGGCTGGTCTTCGGGATCGAGGCCCGGCCGAACGTACCCGGACTGCTGGCCGCCTTCGTACTCGGCTCGGCCTCGATGGTGGCGCTGGCCCTGCTGCTCGCCGCCTTCACCCCGACGAGCCGGGCCGCGATGGGCATCGGCAGCCTGGTCTACTACCCGATGCTCTTCGCGGCCGGAGTCTGGACCCCCGGCCCGATGATGCCGGAGGCGGTACGCCGGGTCGCCGACTTCACCCCGCTCGGCGCCGCATCCCAGGCGCTCCAGGACACCTGGACCGGCGACTGGCCGCAGCCGCTGCACCTGGCGGTGCTGGTGGGCTGCACCGCGCTCTTCGGAGCCCTGGCCGCGAAGCTGTTCCGCTGGTCCTGATCCCCGGGACGGGCTGCGGTTCAGCACCGAAGCCACAGCCGCGGCCCTCGCCCTGGAGGTGCTGGCCCGGGCCGACGGGATCGACCCGGTGCGCGCCGTGGTTCCGCCACAGTTGGCCGGAACCACGGCGGCAGTGCGCGACCGCCCGGACAGGGCGGGCTGGTCAGTCCAGGTTGGGCGGTGACATCCGGACGCTGGTCGCCGCGGCGCCGAGCAGGTTGACCAGTTCCACCCGCTCCGCCGCTTCGAGTACCCCGTACGCCTGGGCCACGATCCGGTCGGTCACCGACTCGACCCAGAGCCGCCGCCGGACCAGCGGCCCCACCGGCGGGTACGGCGGCGACCAGCCGTACGTCACCGCACCGGACTCGCCCTCGGGACCGGCGAGGATGATCTCCATCGCCGTCATGCCGGCCGCGCGTACCGCCATCAGGCTGGCGCCGGAGTAGTACTCGTAGAGCAGGTGCAGCAGTACGGCCGCCCGGGCGGCCGGGGCGGCGTCCGCCGGTACCGGCATGCCCCGCCAGGCCGCGAAGAGCGGCATCCCGGTGGCGTCGGCCGCCGCCACGACCGGCTCGACCAACTCGACCAGCCGGGCGAGTGGCGGGAAGCCGGCCAGGTAGTCGATTCCCCAGCGGCAGCACTCGGCCCGGCTGACCTCGGCCACCGCACTCGGGGTGGCCACCCGGGCGGCGGCCTCCCAGCCGTCGGCGACCGCGTCCGGCGAGAGGATGCCGATCGCGGCGGCCACGGTCTCGGTCCGTACGTCGCCGAGAACCGCACCGCGACCGGTCACCAGGAACGCCCAGCCCGAGATGCCCATCTGACGCGCCCGGCGCAACGTGCGGGGACACTCGATGAAGCCGCTGCCCAACTTCTGCACGGCCGGCCTGGCCGCGCCGGCGGCCTGCTCGGGGGTCAACGACACTGCCTTCCGGTCTGCGTTCCGGGTTCCGCCCGCGTCACCCGGTTGAGTCTGCCTCGCGGACCGGCATTTCGGCAGTCCCGACGGCCAGCCGCGCCGGAACGACCCGCCGGGCGCGGAACGACCCGCTGGGCACGGAGGGCTGCCGCTGGCGTGGACCGGCCGGCCGTACGCCCGTGGCGGGGCCGGCACCGGGTCAGGGCGTGTCGTCGCCGTCCTCCGCCGTCGCCTCGACGGCCGCCTGCACCTCGCCGGCCCGGCGCCGGGCGGCGACCGCGCCCCGCTCGGCGGCTCTGCGGGCCAGTTTGCGCCGCCCGGACTCCTGTTCGGCGGCGGTCCGCCGCCGCTCCAGTTCGGCAAGTTCGGACTCGATCGCGGTCAGCGCCGTGGCGGCGTCCCGCTCGGCCGCCACCGCCGCCGCCAACTCCGCCTCGGCCCGCTCCTGCCGGCTACGCGCCTCGGCCAGCGCCCGGTCCAGGGTACGACGACGGGCGGCCCGGGCGGACTCCTCGGCCCGGGCGGCCCGGGCTGCCGCCCGGGCGGCGGTCGAGGTGCCCTGCTGCCCCGCCGTGGCACCCGCTCGGGCCGCCCCGCCTCCGGTACGCCGATCCCGCGCCCGACCCGCCGCGCCGGTCCGGGCCTCCCGGCCCGCCGCCGTGGACTCCTCGACGGCCTCCTCCACCAGCTCGTCGACGGCGTCCTCGGCCAGTTCGTCGGTCTCCGGGCCGCCGACGATCAGTCGGAGCTGCGGCCGGGGTACCTCGCCGAAGCCGGCGTAGCTCGTCGCCCGGACCAGCCGGCCGGACCGGGCCTGCTCGGCGACCTCGACGTCGGCCAGCGCGGCGTTCAACGTCGCCTCCACCTCGGCCAGCGGCAGCTTCCCGGCGGCCAGTCGGGGATCCTCCTCCTCAGCGAGCGCCCGGGCCTGGCCGACCAGCGCGCCCACCACGCCCCGCCGCTGGGCGGAGAGTTCCCGGAGGCGGTCGCCGCGCAGCTCCCGCTGTGCGCCACGAAGCGCGGCGGAGAGTTCGACCAGCTCGGCCATCAGCTCCGGGCGGCGCAGGGCCAGCAGGTTCACCAGCCAGGCCGCCACGGTCGGCTTGCGCAGCTTGGCGATCTCCCGCGCGGCGGTCGGGTCACCGGCGGCCCGGGCTGCGGCGACCGCCTCGGCGCGGGCCGCGACGAAGCCGTCCGGCGGGGCGGCGTAGAGCCGCTCCACGAGGTCACGGGGCAGACCGGGCATGCTCTCGATTCTCCGGTTCGGTCGGGGCGGTCCGGGTCACCAGGTCGGGCGTGGTCAGTCGGCTCGGACGACGCTCCGAACTCGACCGTACGCAGCACGCCGGCACACCCGTACGGACGCGTGGCCGTACCTGGTCAGTCGCATCGAGACTCCTCGGTCACCGAATCGTGATGTCTTCAGCGCAGTCTGCCGGAACCGGTGTTACTTCGCGGCGCGTCTGACGGAACGCCTCTACGGGGGGTCGGACAAAACGGAGGGGACGATGAGCGGACGAAACAGGACCGTGCGCGGACGAAGCGGAATCATGGTCGGGCCGGGGCGGCACCGCCTGGCCGGGCTGCTGGGTGCGGTGGCACTGGCCGCCGCGCTGGCGCTGGCCGGCTGCGCTTCCGACGGCGGGGACAACGCCTCCGGCACCTCGGCGGCGGACGCTCCGGCCGAGCAGGCACAGCCCGGCGCGGCCGAGGCGCCGCAGGCCGGAGGCGGGGCACCACAGGCCGGCCAGCCGGCGAAGGAACCGGCGACCGACCTGGCAGTCGGCCAGCGGGCGATCATCTACACCGGCTCCGTCACGGTACGGGTGGACGACGTCGAGGCGGCGGCGGCCCGGGCGGTGGGCATCGTGGCCGGGGCCGGTGGCTTCGTCGGCGGCGACAACCGGAGCAGCGACGAGTCCCGTTCCGAGGCGACCCTGCAACTGCGGGTCCCGGCCGACCGGTTCGCCGCCGTGGTGGACGAGGTCGCCCGGCTCGGTAAGCAGTTGCGCCGGGACGTGAAGACCGACGACGTCACCGAGGAGACCCTCGACCTGGACGCCCGGATCGCCACCCAGAAGGCGAGGGTGGAGAGCGGCCGGCGGCTGCTGGCCCAGGCCAAGTCCCTGTCGGATCTGGTGATGCTGGAGAGCGAGCTGGCCAAGCGGGAGGCGGATCTCGCCTCGCTGGAGGCGAAGAAGCGCCGGCTGGCCGACCTGACCGCACTCTCCACGGTCACCGCCGTACTGCTCGGGCCGAACGCCCAGGTGCCGGAGGACGACGAGCCGTCGACCGGGTTCCTGGCCGGGCTGGAGGGCGGCTGGAAGGCGTTCGTCGCGTCGCTGCGGATCCTGCTGACCGTACTGGGCGCACTGCTGCCCTGGGCCGTCGGGCTGGGCCTGCCGGCGTTCGCGGTGGTCTGGCTGGTCCGCCGGCTCCGCGGCCGACGCTCCCGGCCGACTCCGCCGACCCCGCCGGCTCCGCCCCGGACCCCGCCCACGGTCCCCGCCCAGGCGCCGGCCCCGCCCGGCTGAGCCGACCTCCCGGGTACGCCGGGTGCCGCGACTCCGGGCACCCGGCGTACCCCGGTCATCGACTGGGCCGCCCTGCTGTCCAAGCGGACGCCAAGCGCCACGGGGACGGAGGTGCTCAGCCGGCCAGCGCCTTGAGTGCGGTCTGCACCAGTAGCCGTACGCCGACCCTGATCGCCCGCTCGTCCACGTCGAAGGTCGCCCGGTGCAGGTCGACGTTGGCCGCCGCCCGCCCGACGCCGAGCCGGGCCAGCGCACCCGGTACGTGCTCCAGATACCAGGAGAAGTCCTCGCCACCCATGCTCTGCGGGGTCTCGGCGATCCCGGCCGGGCCGGCCGAGGCCACCGTCGCGGCGGTCAGCACCCGGATCGCCCCGGCATCGTTGACCACCGGCGGACGCCCACGCAGGTATTCGACGTCCACGGTGGCGCCGGTCGGGGCGATCACGTCCCGCACCACCTGGGCGACGATCTTCGGCGCCTGCTCCCAGGTGTCCCGGTCCAGCACCCGGAGCGTACCGGCCGCCATCGCCTCGTTCGGGATGACGTTGTACTGCGTACCGGCCGATGCCTGGCCGAAGACCAGCAGCAGTCCGCTGTTCGCCGGCACCCGGCGGTTGACCAGCGCCGGTACCTCGGTGACCAGCCGGCCCAGCGCGTCGACCAGGTCCACGGTCAGGTGCGGCCGGGCGGTGTGCCCGCCCGGCCCGGTCAGCCGGACTGTGATGTTGTCCGCCGCCGCGGTGATCGGGCCGACCCGCAGGCCGACCTGGCCGACCGGCAGGTTCGGGTCGCAGTGCAGCGCGAAGATCTGGGTCACGTCGGTCAGCCCATCGGCCTCGATGACCTCCAGCGAACCGCAGGGCAGGATCTCCTCGGCCGGCTGGAAGATCAACCGGACCCGCCCGTCCAGCTCGCCCCGCCGGGCGAGCTGGGCCAGCAGCAGGCCGACCCCGAGCACGACGGTGGTGTGCACGTCGTGCCCGCAGGCGTGGCAGGCGCCGTCCACGGTGGACCGGTAGGGAACGTCCTTGACGTCGGTCAGCGGCAGTGCGTCGAGATCGGCCCGGAGCGCAACCACCGGCCCGGACGGCCGCCCGTCGATGTCACAGATCACCCCGTTGCCCTTCGGCAGCAGACGCGGCTCCAGACCGGCCAGCGCCAGTTCCCGGGCGATCAGCGCGGCGGTGTCGAACTCCTGGCCGGACAGTTCCGGGTGGGCGTGCAGGAACCGGCGGGTGGCGATCAGATCGGGCAACCGGGCGTCGAGCAGCCGGTCTAGTCCGAAGGGCAGGGGCTCGGCCCCGGGCGGCGTCTCGGATTCCGACGACGCCGGCTGGCTGCCGGTCGGCAGTTGCAACGCACTCGTCACGTCGAATTCTCGATCACTGTGGATGGGATGGGACTCGGACAGCCTAGACCGCCGACGGTGACGCTGCGCAACCTCGTTCTGGTAGTGATCAGACAGCACAGCGTCACGAAAGCCCTGGTAGGAGCGCTCGGCAACGTACGGAACGCTGCCTATCCCGCCATCAGACCCCGCCATCTGTGCCACACCTCCTACAACGCGTGACGGTTTCACCGGTCACGATCTAGCTCGGCAGCAACGCCACCTGTCCGGTTTGTCGAGTTATCCGACAGCCCTCGGGTAGGCGACGGTGCAGCACCACCGGGTGGGGTGGCGGGGGTCCCCAGAGTGACAGTCGGGGTCAAACGGGCCGCGCACAGGCTGTCCGTCATCGCACCGACCGGGCCTGGTCACCTCCCGATACCCGAAAAACCGCGCCGGCACTCCACGGACCGCCGATCATCCGACAGCGGGCCCCGCCGAGCCGGCGGAGGAGTTCTCTATCAAAGACGTTCGGCAGCGGGCGGAGGTTGCAGCGGCGGGCGTCCCTGGATCGGCGGGTCAGAACCGGTCGCTCGGCCGGTACGTCCCCCACACCTCGCGCAGCACGCCGCAGACCTCGCCGACGGTGGCCCGGGCCCGCAGCGCCTCCTTCATCGGATAGAGCACGTTCTCGGTACCCGAGGCGACCGTGCGCAGGTCGGCGAGGGCGTGCTCGACGGCGGCGCTGTCCCGGTCGGCCCGCAGCCGGGCCAGCCGCTCGCGCTGGGCCGCCTCGATCGCCGGGTCGACCCGGAGCGGCTGGTAGGGCTCCTCCTCGTCGACCGTGAACCGGTTGACCCCGACCACCACCCGGTCGCCGGACTCGATCTCCTGCGCCACCCGGTACGCCGACGACTCGATCTCGCGTTTCTGGAAGCCCGCCTCGATCGCCTCCACCGCCGAGCCGTACTCGGCGACCCGGCCCATCAGCTCCCGCACCCCCGACTCGATCTCGTCCGTCATCGACTCCACCACGTACGAGCCGGCGAACGGGTCGACGGTGGCGGTCAGGTCGGTCTCGTGCGCCAGCACCTGCTGGGTACGCAGCGCCAGCCGGGCCGCCTTCTCGGTGGGCAGCGCGATCGCCTCGTCGAAGCTGTTGGTGTGCAGCGACTGGGTGCCGCCGAGCACCGCGGCGAGGCCCTGCACGGCGACCCGTACCAGGTTCACCTCCGGCTGCTGGGCGGTGAGCTGCACCCCGGCGGTCTGGGTGTGGAAGCGCAGCATCAGCGACTTCGGGTTCCGCGCGCCGAACTCGTCCCGCATCAGGTGGGCCCAGATCCGCCGGGCGGCCCGGAACTTCGCCACCTCCTCCAGCAGGGTGGTCCGGGCCACGAAGAAGAAGGAGAGCCGGGGCGCGAAGTCGTCCACGGCGAGCCCGGCGGCGAGCGCGGCGCGGACGTAGGAGATGCCGTTGGCCAGGGTGAAGGCGATCTCCTGCACCGGGGTCGCCCCGGCCTCCGCCATGTGGTAACCGGAGATCGAGATGGTGTTCCACCTCGGCACTTCCTTGCGGCAGTAGCCGAAGGTGTCGGCCACCAGCCGCAGCGAGGGCTTCGGCGGGAAGATGTACGTCCCCCGGGCGATGTACTCCTTCAGGATGTCGTTCTGGATCGTCCCGTTCAGCGCCGGGCCGGCCACCCCGGACTCCTCGGCCACCAGTTGATAGAGCAGCAGCAGCACCGAACCGGGGGCGTTGATGGTCATCGAGGTGGAGACCTGGTCCAGCGGGATGCCGGCGAAGAGGGTCCGCATGTCCTCGACCGAGTCGATCGCCACGCCGACCTTGCCGACCTCGCCGTGCGCGACCGGGTGGTCGGAGTCGTAGCCCATCTGGGTGGGCAGGTCGAAGGCGACCGAGAGCCCCATGGTGCCGGCGGCGAGGAGCTGGTGGTAGCGCGCGTTGGACTCGGCGGCGGTGCCGAAGCCGGCGTACTGGCGCATGGTCCACGGCCGCGAGGTGTACATCGTCGGGTAGACGCCCCGGGCGTACGGGAACTCGCCGGGCGCACCGAGCCGGGCGGCCAGACCTCCCGGTACGTCGTCGGCGTCGTAGACCGCCCTGATCGGGAAACCCGACTCGCTCGACCGACCTTCACTCATGACCGGCATGGTAGATCCGACCCCTTGAGGCGGGCTCTCCCGGACCGAACCGGCAGGTGGCCGGGAGCGTGCGGGGCGGCTCGGCGCACCCTCCGACCCAGGTGAGCGGACCGGCACGCGCCGTCGACAAATGCGAACACTGGGTGAGGGAGTCAACACGTACGGTCTAGTTATCGGGACTTCCGGCGGTTGTCTTTCCCTTCTGCGGTCGGAACCCGCAATATAGGGGGGTTCTGTCCTGTGCCCCCTCGATCTCTTCGGTGGCTTTTCTGTGACTCAGATCCCGACGTGGAGTGGCGGACCGGCCAATCCCACCAACGGACGTGCGGCACCCGGCATCACCATCGGCGGTCGATACTCGTTGCGGGCGGCGGTCGGCCACGGCGGCATGGGCACGGTGTGGCGCGCGGCCGACACCCTGCTGCGCCGCGACGTGGCGGTGAAGGAGGTCGTGCTCCCGCCGGGGCTGGCCCCCAGCGACCGCGACGCGATGTACGAACGCACCCTCCGCGAGGCGCGGGCCGCGGCGGCCCTCCAGCACCCGGCGGTGGTGCAGGTCTACGACGTGGTCACCGAGGGCGGGCGGCCGTGGATCGTGATGGAGCTGCTCGACGCGCGCAGCCTCGCCGACATGGTGATCGAGGACGGCCCGCTCGCGCCGCGCGCGGTCGCCAAGATCGGCATCGCCCTGCTCGGCGCGCTGGAGGTGGCGCACGCGATCGGGGTGCTGCACCGCGACGTCAAGCCGGCCAACGTGCTGATCTCCTCCGACGGCCGGTGCGTACTCACCGACTTCGGGGTGGCCCGGATGCCGACCGACGTCCAGCTCACCACCCCGGGCATGGTGCTCGGCTCGCCGCACTTCATCTCGCCCGAGCGGGCCATGGGCCAGGACTTCGGCCCGCCCAGCGACCTCTTCTCGCTCGGCGTGACCCTCTACACGGCGGTGGAGGGGCGGCCACCGTTCGACAAGGGCGACCCGATCGAGACCATGCACGCGGTGGTGGAGGACCCGCCCGCGCCGCCGGTCCGGTCCGGGGCGCTGACCCGGGTACTGCTCGGCCTGCTGGAGAAGGACCCGGCCCGCCGGCTCGACGTGACCGCCTCCCGCACCATGCTCCGCGAACTGCTGGCCGGCCCACTGGCCAGCAACGCCGCCGGGCACATGGTCACCGACCCGTACGCGGTGGTGCCGAGCCAGCGCTCGCCGTGGCAGCAGCCGTCCCCCGGCACTCCCCAGTCACCGGCGCCGGCCGGAGCCCAGTCGGGCCAGCCCGGCCGCCCGCCGGCCAACAGTGAGATCGGCGGCCGGGCCATGCTCGCCCCCGACGAGTCCCCGACTGACCGGATCGCCCGGAACTCCCGCGAGGCCGCCGCCTCGAACCGGCCCCCGGCGGCCGGCGCGAACCCGCTGGACACCCCGACCGGGGCGATGCCCGGCTCGGCCGGCCGGCGCGGCGGGCCGCTCGACACGCCGACCGGCGCGATGTCCGGGCACGGCGGTCGGGGCGGCACGGTGCACACGGCCAGCGGCGGCGGCCTGGGCCGCGGCCTGTCCGGTGCCCGCCAGACCGGCGACTCGGTGCTGCGGACGGTCCAGGGCTGGCCGCGCAAGGTCCAGCTCGCCGTGGCCGGCGGGGTGGCTGCGGTGCTGCTGATCGGCATCGTCGCGTTCTCGCTCGGCGGCGGCGAGGACCCGGCCGACACACCCGCACCGCAGGCCGGGCCGACCAGCCAGGCGCCGGTCCAGGCGGCCTTCGCCACCCAGTCGCACAGCGCGAAGGGCGTCGCGGTCAACGTCCCGAAGGGCTGGAAGAAGAGCGGGGCCGGGGTCTACACCGAGTACACCGACCCGGAGGACGCCGGCCGCCGGATCCGGATCCTGGTCGAGAGCGGCAAGAACCCGATGGGCTTCATCAAGGTCGCCGAGGGCAACCTGAAGAAGGGCAGCAGCACCTGTAAGAAGCCGTACACCCAGGTGGCGCTCCAGGAGGTCGAGGTCGCCGGCAAGCCCGCCGCCGAGCTGGAATACACCTGCGGTGAGGGCTCGGGCAAGCGGCACGGGGTGTGGCGGGCGGTCACCGAGGACGGCAAGGCGTACTCGTTCTTCCTGACCACTCCGGACGAGCGGTTCGAGGAGAGCAGGCCGATCTTCGACGAGATGGTCAAGTCGTTCCGGCTCACCAGCGCCGGCTGACGCGTTTCCACCCGGCCCCGCCCCGGCGTACACCACGCCGGGCGGGGCCGGGCTGCGTCCGGGGGTGGCCGGCGTGCTATCACAGTCCGATGGTGGCGAAACCGAACCAGCGGGACGACGTGAACCCCGACGAGTCCCCCGACGCGCTGGCCGGGCTACGCGCCCGGGCCCAGGCGTGGCTCGACGACGATCCCGACCCGACGACCCGGGACGAGTTGCGCGGCGTACTCGACCGGCTGCCGGCGAGCCGGGCCGAGCTGGCCGACCGGTTCGCCGGGCCGCTCACCTTCGGCACCGCCGGGCTGCGGGGACCGCTGCGGGCCGGCCCGAACGGGATGAACCTGGCCGTGGTCACCGCGGCGGCGGCCGGGCTGGTCGGCTGGCTCGCCGCCCGCGACACGTCCGGCCCGCTGGTGATCGGGTACGACGCCCGGCACGGCTCGAAGGAGTTCGCCGAGCGGACCGCCCAGGTGGCCACCGGCGCGGGCCGGCCGGCCCTGCTGCTGCCCCGACCGCTGCCCACCCCGGTACTGGCGTACGCGGTCCGGGCCCTCGGCGCGGTCGCCGGGGTGATGGTCACCGCCAGCCACAACCCGCCGCAGGACAACGGCTACAAGGTCTACCTGGGTGCCTCGACCGGCGGTCCCCGGGGCGCGGGTGCGCAGATCGTGCCCCCGGTCGACACCGAGATCGAGGCGGCGATCCGGGCGGTCGGGCCGCTGGCGGCGGTCCCGCTGGGCGAGCCCGGCAGGGTACTCGGCGACGACGTGGTGGCCGGCTACGTCCGGGCCACCGCCGGAGTGATCGCCCCGGACGGGCCGCGCGGGCTGACCGTGGCGTACACCCCGCTGCACGGGGTGGGTGCCGCCGTACTCACCTCGGTCTTCGCCCGGGCCGGGTTCGCCGTACCGGGGATCGTGGCCGAGCAGGCCGAACCGGATCCGAACTTTCCCACCGTCCCGTTCCCGAACCCGGAGGAGCCGGGCGCGACCGACCGGTTGGTCGCGCTGGCCCGGGAGATCGGCGCGGACATCGCGCTCGCGAACGACCCGGACGCCGACCGGTGTGCCGTGGCGATCCCCGACGCGGTACGCGGCTGGCGGATGCTGCACGGCGACGAGGTGGGCGTACTCCTCGCCGACCACCTGATCCGGCAGGGCCGGACCGGCCTGTACGCCAGCACCATCGTCTCGTCGTCCCTGCTCAGGGTGTTGTGCGAGGCGCGTGGCCTGCCGTACGGCGAGACGCTGACCGGGTTCAAGTGGATCGTCCGGGCCGAATCCGGCGACGCCGAACTGACCTACGGCTACGAGGAGGCCCTCGGCTACTGCGTCGCCCCCGACCAGGTACGCGACAAGGACGGGATCAGCGCCGCGCTCACCTTCGCCGAGTTGGCGGCGACGCTGAAGGCGCGGGGGCGGACCGTCGCCGACCGGCTGGACGAGTTGGCCGCCGAGTTCGGTGTGTACCTGACCGACCAGCTCTCGGTCCGGGTCGACGACCTGCGCGAGATCGAGAACGCGATGACCTACATCCGGACCAAGACCCCGAAGACGCTGCTCGACGAGCCGGTGACCTCGGTACGGGACCTGAGCCCGGCGGCGGACGTACTGGTCCTGCGTACCGAGTGTGCCCGGGTGGTGGTCCGGCCGTCCGGGACCGAGCCGAAGCTGAAGGCGTACCTGGAGGTGGTGGAACCGGTGGTCGACGGCGACGTACCGGCGGCCCGGGAGCGGGCCGCCGCCTCGGTACGCGCGCTGCGCACCGAGACCGCCGCGGCCCTCGGCATCTGGTAGGCCACCGACCGCCGGCCCGGGACGGGCCGGCGGTCAGGTCAGGTCCGGCTGCCCAGCGCGGCGTCGATGGCCCGGGAGAGCGCGGCGATCACCAGCGCCACCGAGGGGCGGATGGTGGACTCCTCCAGGCTCACGTCGTCGGTGAACCCCGCACCCCGGGCGATCTCGGTCAGCCGCTTCCGGGCGTCCTCGGCGGCCGGCCCGGTCAGCCCGAGACTGGGCTGTACCCGGATCGCCGCCATCACCGCGGCGAGCGCCGCGGTCCGCTCGTCCGGTACGGCCTCCCCGGTCAGCGCGTCCACCAGCCGGCGCCGGATCTCCGCCTCGACCGACGGGTCGAGCACCGGATACCGGTGGATGTGGATGTAGCCGAGTTCGGTCTCGTCGACGTCGCTGATCACGCCCCGAGTGCAGAGGCCGGTCAGGATCCGGTCGCGCAGCCCGTGCCGGAGCCGCTGCACCCAGGAGGCCGGCGTGTGCGGGGTGTCCGCCGCGATCCGGGCGAGCACGTCGTCGGCGATCGGGTCGCCGATCGGCGTGGCGTCGGTGGCCACGATCGAACCGTCGGAGAAGGCGACCCGGCCGGCGAGCGCGAGGTCGACCAGCACGGCGGCGGCCATGCCCAGGTCGAGTCCGATCCGGGAGCCGGTCGCCTTGCCGGATATATCGTCGTAGCCGAGTAGCAGCAACTCCTCGGCCAGCCCAACACCAGTCATGGCCCGGAACGGTAGCCGCTCCGCGCCAGCCGCGCATGCGTCCCGGCCGGACCCGCCGGCCGGTTCCGGGAATCGGCGCCGCTGCCGTGGAACCGGCAACGGTGCCAGGCAGTCAGGACCGGTTCGGTGGAATCAGAACCGGGGCATGCCGCCGAACTGCCGGTCGCCGGCGTCACCGAGCCCCGGCACGATGAACATCCGGTCGTTGAGCCGCTCGTCGATCGCGGCGGTGACCAGCCGCAGCGGCAGCCCGGAGCGGTCCAGCCGCTCGATGCCGGCCGGCGCGGCGAGTACGCAGAGCACGGTGATGTCGGTGCAGCCCCGGTCGGCGAGCAGCCGGCAGCAGTGCTCCAGCGAGCCACCGGTGGCGAGCATCGGGTCGAGTACCAGTACCGGGCGGCCGGTCAGGTCGGTCGGCAGCGACTCCATGTAGGCGCGCGGCTCGTAGGTGTGCTCGTCCCGGGCCAGCCCGACGAAACCCATGGACGACTCGGGCAGCAGGCCGAGCGCCGAGTCGGCCATGCCCAGCCCGGCGCGGAGCACCGGTACCAGTAGGGGTGGGTTGGCCAGCCGGATGCCCTGGGTGGGTGCCACCGGCGTCTCGATCGGGAACTGTTCGACCGGCAGCGAGCGCGCGGCCTCGTACACCAGCATGGTGGTGAGTTCGTGCAGCGCGGCGCGGAACGACGCCGAGTCGGTCCGGCCGTCGCGCATCACGGTCAGCCGCGTCTGGGCCACGGGATGGTCAACCACGAGTACGTCCACGGTCGCTCAACCTACCGGTAACCTCGGGTGCACCCTTCTCCTGGTCACCGGTCCCCGCCGCACCGGGCGCGGAGCGGCTATGGCCAAGATCACAGGCTGGGGCCGGTGCGTAGACTTCCCGCCATGACGGCGACAACGGCGTCGGCGCGGTCCGACCTCTCCGAGGTGGGGCGCTCCGAGGCGACCCTACGGACCTTCCTGCACGGCCTGCCCGGCGTCGACCAGGTGGGCGCGGAGCAGCGGACGGCGATGCTCGGCACCCGCTCGATCAAGACCACCGCCAAGGCGTGGGCGATCGACCTGGCGATCCGGATGGTCGACCTGACCACGCTGGAGGGCGCCGACACGCCCGGCAAGGTACGCGCGCTGGCCGCCAAGGCGCTCCGCCCGGACCCGGCCGACCCGTCGTGCCCGCCGGTCGCCGCCGTCTGCGTCTATCCGACGATGGTCCCGGTGGCCGCCGCCGCGCTCTGGGGCACGACCACTCGATCGGCCGGGGACGCGGGTCGGGTACACCTGGCCAGCGTGGCCACGGCGTTCCCGTCCGGGCAGGCGCCGCTGGAGATCCGGCTCGCGGACACCCGCTCGGCGGTGGCCGGCGGGGCGGACGAGATCGACATGGTGATCAACCGGGGCGCCTTCCTCTCCGGCCGCTACCGGGAGGTCTACGACGAGATCGTGGCGGTGAAGGCGGCCAGCGGGGACGCCCACCTCAAGGTCATCCTGGAGACCGGCGAGTTGGTCACCTACGACAACGTCCGGCGGGCCTCCTGGCTGGCGATGCTGGCCGGCGCCGACTTCATCAAGACCTCGACCGGCAAGGTGCCGGTGGCCGCGACCCTGCCGGTCACGTTGGTGATGCTGGAGGCGGTCCGGGACTTCCGGGATGCCACCGGCCGGCAGGTCGGGGTCAAGCCGGCGGGCGGGATCCGGACCACCAAGGACGCGATCAAATACCTGGTACTGGTGAACGAGACCGCGGGCCCGGACTGGCTGCACCCGGACTGGTTCCGGTTCGGCGCCTCCAGCCTGCTCAACGACCTGCTGATGCAGCGCACCAAGCTGAGCACCGGCGTCTACTCCGGCCCCGACTACTTCACCCTGGACTGATCTGATGTTCGAATACGCCCCCGCGCCGGAGTCGCGCGCCGTGGTGGACCTGAAGCCGTCGTACGGGCTGTTCGTCGACGGCGAGTTCGTCGAGCCCGCCGACGGCGGCACGATCAAGTCGATCAACCCCGCCTCCGAGGAGGTACTGGCCGAGGTCGCCGAGGCCGGCCCGGCCGACGTGGACCGGGCGGTACGGGCGGCCCGCCGGGCGTACGACGAGGTCTGGGGGCCGATGCCGGGCCGGGACCGGGCCAAGTACCTGTTCCGGATCGCCCGGATCATCCAGGAGCGGGCCCGCGAGCTGGCCGTACTGGAGTCGCTGGACAACGGCAAGCCGATCCGGGAGTCCCGGGACGTCGACGTCCCGCTGGTCGCCGCGCACTTCTTCTACTACGCCGGCTGGGCCGACAAGCTCGGCCACGCGGGCTTCGGCCCGGACCCGCGCCCGCTCGGGGTGGCCGGTCAGGTCATCCCGTGGAACTTCCCGCTGCTGATGCTGGCCTGGAAGATCGCCCCGGCGCTGGCCGCCGGCAACACCGTCGTACTCAAGCCGGCCGAGACCACCCCGCTGAGCGCGCTGCTCTTCGCGGAGATCTGTCAGCAGGCCGACCTGCCGCCCGGCGTCGTCAACATCCTCACCGGGGCCGGCGAGACCGGCCGGGCGCTGGTCGAGCACGACGGGATCGACAAGGTGGCCTTCACCGGCTCCACCGAGGTCGGCCGGCAGATCGCCCGCTCGGTGGCCGGCACCCGCAAGAAGCTCACCCTGGAACTCGGCGGCAAGGCGGCGAACATCGTCTTCGACGACGCACCGGTCGACCAGGCCGTCGAGGGCATCGTCAACGGCATCTTCTTCAACCAGGGCCACGTCTGCTGCGCCGGCTCCCGGCTGCTGGTCCAGGAATCGGTGTACGACGAGGTGCTCGCCTCGCTCAAACGTCGGATGGCCCGGCTGCGGGTCGGTGACCCGCTGGACAAGAACACCGACATCGGCGCGATCAACTCGGCGGCACAGCTCGACCGGATCCGGACGCTGGCCGAGATCGGGTCCTCGGAGGGGGCCGAGCGCTGGTCCCCGCCGTGCGAGTTGCCGGACCGGGGTTTCTGGTTCGCCCCGACCGTCTTCACCGGGGTCAGCCAGGCGCACCGGATCGCCCGGGAGGAGATCTTCGGGCCGGTGCTCTCGGTGCTCACCTTCCGGACCCCGGCCGAGGCGGTGGAGAAGGCGAACAACACTCCGTACGGACTCTCGGCCGGGATCTGGACCGACAAGGGTTCCCGGATCCTCTGGATGGCCGATCGGCTGCGCGCCGGAGTGGTCTGGGCCAACACGTTCAACAAGTTCGACCCCACCTCGCCGTTCGGCGGGTTCAAGGAGTCGGGCTACGGCCGGGAGGGCGGCCGGCAGGGGCTGGAGGCGTACCTCGATGTCTGATTCCACCGGCCGGGTTGCCGTACGCAAGACGTACAAGCTCTTCATCGGCGGGAAGTTCCCGCGCAGCGAGTCGGGGCGGTCGTATCCGGTGCAGAACTCCAACGTGGCACTCGCCTCCCGCAAGGACGTCCGGGACGCCGTACTCGCGGCGCGGGCGGCGGTCAAGGGCTGGTCCGGCGCGACCGCGTACAACCGGGGGCAGATCCTCTACCGGGTCGCCGAGATGTTGGAGGGTCGGCGGGACCAGTTCGTCGGTCTCGGTGTGCCGGACGACGAGGTGGACGAGGCGATCGACCGCTGGGTCTGGTACGCCGGCTGGGCCGACAAGCTGACCCAGGTGTACGGCAACGCCAACCCGGTCGCCGGGCCGTACTTCAACCTCTCCGCACCCGAGCCGACCGGGGTGGTCGGGGTGCTCGCCCCGGCCGAGCCGGCGCTGCTCGGGCTGGTCAGCGTGCTGGCTCCGGCGATCGTCACCGGAAACACGGTGGTGGTGCTGGTGGCCGAGGCGAGCCCGCTGCCCGCGATCACCCTCTCCGAGGTGCTGGCCACCTCCGACCTGCCCGGCGGGGTGGTCAACCTGCTCACCGGCCGGCCCGCCGAGACCGCGTCCTGGCTGGCCGGGCACATGGACGTGAACGCGCTCGACCTGACCGGGGTCGCCGACCCGGAACTCGCCGCCGAGTGGGAGCGGGCCGCCGCCGGCAACCTGAAGCGGGTACTCCGGCCGGCCGCCGGACCGGTCGACTGGAGCGCCGATCCCGGCGTCGGCCGGATGACCGCGTTCCTGGAGACCAAGACGGTCTGGCACCCGAAGGGCGTCTGACGTCCGGCCGGGGCCGCGATCGTTGCTCCGCCCGGATCGGGCGGTCGGCAACTATACGACAGTGGGTAGTAGAATTGCCGCGTGACGCGACTCGGTGATCTCGAACGTGCGGTGATGGACGTGCTCTGGGACCGGAGTACCGGTGCCGGGGCGACCGTCCGCGAGGTGGCCGAGGCGCTGCGGGACCGTGAGCTGGCGTACACCACGGTGATGACCGTGCTCGACCGGCTGGCCGGCAAGGGCATGGTCGAACGCGAGCGGGAGGGACGGGCCTGGCGCTACCGGCCGGCCGCCAGCCGCGAGGCGCACATCGCCCGGCTGATGCTCGACGCCCTGGACCTGGCCGGCAGCCGGGACGCCGCGCTGGTCCGGTTCGCCCGGTCGGTGACCGGGACCGAGGCCGACGTGCTGCGCGCGGCGCTCGCCGAGGAGGCCGACGACACCCTGGCGGCGACCGACCGGCCGCCCGCCGCGAAACGGCAGGTCTGAGCCGATGCTCTACGCCGCGCACTTCGCGCTCGCCGTGCTGGCCTGTTATCTCGCCGCCCAGGTGCTGAGCCGTTCCGGCAAGCTGGGCGCGGGGTGGGCGTGGCACAGTCCCCGGGTCGCGATCGTCTGCTGGCAGTTCGTCGGGCTGGCTCTCGGGCTCTCCGCGATCGGTCTGCCGATCTCGCTCGGGCTCGCCCCGTACGGCCAGGGCACCGGCTCCGCGCTGCGGTCGCTCGCCGGTGACCTCTTCGGCGGCGGAGACCTGCCGCCCGGCCTGGGGCTGACCCACCTCGGCCTGGTCGGCATCGGCCTGGGCGTGGCGGTGGTGCTGCTCGGCTCGACGGCGCGAAGCCTGCTCGGCGCGCTGCGTGCCCAGCGCCGGCACCGGGACCTGCTGACCCTGGTGGCCCGGGACGACCCGGCCGCGCCCGGCGCGCTGGTACTCGACCACCCCAGCGCAGCCGCCTACTGCCTGCCAGGGGTACGCCCGCAGGTGGTGGTCAGCGCCGGCACCCTGAGCCTGCTCGATCGGGCACAGCTCGCGGCCGTACTCAGCCACGAGCGGGCGCACGCCGACGAGCGGCACGACCTGGTACTGCTCCCCTTCACCGCGCTCTGCCGGGCCCTCCCCGGCGTCCGCTGGGTACGCGCGGCACACGACGCGGTGGCCCTGCTGGTGGAGATGCGGGCCGACGACAAGGCCCGACGCCTGCACGCCGACGGCCCGCTCGCCGCCGCGCTGCTACGGTTCGCCAGCGTCGGTGCCCGGGTCACCCCGGCCGGTGCGCTCGGCGTCGCGGACGGCGAACTCGACGCCCGGGTACAACGTCTGCTGACCGCGCGCCGACCGGGCCGGCTGCCCGGCGCGACCGCGCTGGCGCTGGCGACGGTCCTGGTCACGCTGCCGGTGTCGCTGTTCCTGCACTGACCCACCGGGCAACTACTACGTCACGTAGTAAGCTGGTCCTGTCACGGAAGCTGCCCGAAGAGATGCGTGGGACATGGGTCTTGGATCGTCGCCGGCCACACCGGCCGGACACCGGCAATCCGGGGCACCGGTGAGCCGCCGCCGCCCGTTCGACCCCCGGCTGCTGCGCCGAGTGCCCGGCGCGCGGCGTCAACTCGGAGTGCTCGGCGCGCTCGGCGTCGCCGCCGCCGGACTGGTGATCGCCCAGGCCACCACGCTCGCCATGGTGCTGGCCGAGGCGGCCGGCGGGCGCCTCGACCGGGCCGCGCTGGCCGGCTTCCTGGCCAGTGTGGCCGGCCGGGCGGCCCTGCTCTGGGCGCAGGGCACGGTGGCGGCCCGGGCCGCCGCCACGGTCAAGGCCACGCTCCGCGCCGACCTGCTCGACGCCGTCGGCCGGCGCGGACCGGGCTGGCTGTCCGGGCAGCGTACGGGCCAGCTCGCCACCCTGGCCGGGCGCGGGCTCGACGCGCTCGACGCGTACTTCACCGGCTATCTGCCGCAGCTCGTGCTCAGCGTCACGGTGCCGCTGGCCGTACTGGCCCGGCTGGTCTTCGCCGACTGGAGTTCCGCCCTGGTCATCGCGGTGACCCTGCCGCTGGTCCCGATCTTCGGAGCACTGCTCGGCTGGCAGGCCCAGGCCGCCACCGAACGCCAGTGGCGCCGGCTGGCGCTGCTCGGCGGCCACTTCCTGGACATGCTGCGCGGGCTGCCCACCCTGCACCTGTTCGGCCGGGCCCCCGCCCAGGTGACCGTGGTACGCCGGATGGCCGACCGGCACCGCTCGGCCACCATGAAGACGCTGCGGATCGCGTTCCTCTCCGCGCTGGTACTCGAACTGGTCGCCACCCTCTCGGTCGCCCTGGTCGCGGTGCCGATCGGCCTCCGGCTGCTCGGCGGCGGCCTCGCCCTGCAGACGGCGCTGCTGGTACTGCTGCTCGCCCCCGAGGCGTTCCTGCCGCTGCGCGCCGCCGGCAGCCAGTTCCACGCCAGCCAGGAGGGACTGACCGCACTGGACGACGCGCTGACCCTGCTCGGCCCCGAGCCGCCCGCCCCCACCGCCGGATCGCCGCACGCCCACAGGAAGAGGTCGACGATCACGGTGCCGGCCACCCCCAGTCCCTCCGGCGGGCCGACCACCCCCACCGCCGACCGGACAACCGCTCCCACCGCCGAACAGCGGACCGCCCGCACCGCTGGCCAGGCCCCCACCGGCACCGCCGACCCGCCGCGCGCCCGGGCCACCGACCGGCCGGCCGCCGCCCCCGTGACCGGGGACCCGGACGACCGGGACCGCGGACACCGGCCCGAGCCGGGTCGGCACGGCGAGATCGGGTTCGAGTCGGTGACGGTCGAATACCAGCGCACCACCGCGCTGCGGGACGTCACCCTCACCATCCGGCCCGGTGAGCGGATCGCCGTGGTCGGGCCGAGCGGCGCCGGCAAGAGCACCCTGCTGCACCTGCTGCTCGGATTCGTCGGCCCCAGCAGCGGGCGGATCATTGTCGACGGTACGGACCTCGCGGCGCTGGACCTGGCGTGGTGGCGCCGGCACCTGGCCTGGGTACCGCAGCGGGCCCACCTGTTCGGTACCTCCCTCGCCGACAACATCCGGCTCGGCGTACCGGACGCGCCCGTCGCGGCGGTTCGGGACGCGGTACGCGCCGCCGACCTGGCCGAGGTGGTCGCCGGGCTCCCGGACGGTCTCGACACCCCGCTCGGCGAGCGCGGCCACGGGCTGTCCAGCGGGCAGCGGCAGCGGGTCGCGCTGGCCCGGGCCTTCCTCCGGGACGCCCCGATCGTGCTGCTCGACGAGCCCACCGCCCGACTCGACGCCGGTTCGGAGGCGGCCGTACTCGCCGCCACCCGACGGCTGGTCGCCGGGCGTACGGCCCTGCTGGTGGCACACCGCCCGACCCTGCTGGCCGGGGCGGACCGGGTACTCCGGGTCGAGGACGGACGGGTGACCGAGCAGGAGCCCGTCGCGGCACTGCCCCGGGAGGTGGTGGCGTGAGGCTGCGACCCGAACGTACCGTCTGGCGGCTGGCCCGCCCGTACCTCGGTCGGCTGCTCGGCGCCGGCCTGCTCGCCGCCGGCACCGAACTCGCCGGGCTCGCCCTGCTGGCGACCGCGACCTGGCTGCTGGTCAGCGCCGCCGACCGGCCGCCGCTGGACACCCTCACCGTGGCGATCGTCGCGGTGCGGGCCCTGGCGATCGGCCGGGGCGTGCTGCGGTACACCGAGCGGCTGGCCGGGCACGACGCCGCGCTGCGGGTCGTCACCGAGGTCCGGACCCGGGTCTTCGCCGCGCTGGCGGCCCGGCGCACCGCCGCGCCGCAGCGCTCCGGCGACCTGCTCAGCCGGCTCGTCTCGGACGTCGAGGCGGTGCAGGACCTGCTGCTCCGGGTACTGGTCCCCGGCGCCGCCGCCGTGCTCGTCGGCCTGCTCGCCGTGCTCGGCGCGTCCGCCGTCGCCCCGGTCGCCGGGCTGGCCCTGGCCGGCGGACTGCTGCTGGCCGGAGTCGTGCTTCCGGCGCTGGCGGCGGTGCTCACCCGGCGTACCGCCGCCCGGGTGGCGCCGTTGCGCGGCGCGCTCGCCGGGGACGCGGTGGACCTGACGGCCGGCGCCGCCGACCTGGCCGCCTTCGGTGCCACCCGGGCGGCACTGGACCGGGCCGACGCCCGGGCCCGCGAACTCGCCGGGCTGGAACGCCGGACGGCGGCGGTGGGCTGGGCCGTGGACGGTCTCGGCGTACTGCTGTCCGGTGCGACCAGCGCCGCCGTGCTGACCGTGGCACTGCGGGCGGGCGTCGACGGCGTACTCGTCGGGGTTCTCGCGGTCGGCACGCTCGCCGCCGTCGAAGCGGCCCTGGCGCTGGTCGGCGCGGCCCGGCACTGGGCCCGGCTGCGCACCGGCCTGACCCGGGTCGCCGACCTGCTGGCCGCCCCCGAGGGCACCCCGGAGACGCCGACCGGCACTTTCGCAAGGTCGCCCGGCACGCCAGAGACGTCGACCGGCGAGCCGGCGCCGAGCGGGGAGCCCGGGGACGGCTCCGGGGCGGAGGAGGTGGCCCGGCGGTGGCACTGCCGGGTCGAGGAGGTGAGCCTCCGATACCGCCGGCCGGGCCCACCCGCGCTCGACGGGGTGAGCCTCGACCTGCCGGCGGGGAGCCGGGTCGCCGTGGTCGGTCCGAGCGGCGCCGGCAAGAGCAGCCTGCTCGGCGTACTGACCGGGATGGTCCGGCCAGACCACGGCCGGGTCGTACTGAACGGCGTCGACCTGCCCGACCTGCCCGTCGACCGGTTGCCCGGGATCGTCGGCGGACTGCTCGCCGAGGCACACGTCTTCCACGCCACGGTCCGGGAGAACCTCCTGCTCGGCCGGGCCGGGGCAACCGACGACGACCTGGCCGGCGCGGTCTCGGCGGCCGGCCTGCTCGACTGGGTACGACAGCAGCCCGCCGGCTGGGACACAATCGTCGGCGAGGACGGCGGTCAACTCTCCGGTGGGCAACGCCAACGGCTGCTGCTGGCCCGAGCCCTGCTCGCCGCCCCGGCCGGGATCCTGGTGCTGGACGAGCCGACCGAGGGTCTCGACCCCGGCGCCGCCGACGCGGTGCTCGCCTCCGCGACCGCACACGCCGGCCCGAACCGCACGGTGCTACTCGTCACGCACCGACTATCCGGTTTAGACCGGTACGACGAGATCGTCGTCCTCGACGAGGGGCGGATCGCCGACCGGGGCAGCCACGCCGAACTGGCCGGCCGACCCGGCTGGTATCGGGACCAGTGGCTACGCCAGACCGACGCCGAACGCGACTATCTGGCGATCAGCACCTGAACCCGGCACCTGAACCCGGCACCTGAGCCCCAACGCCGAAGTCCCGCCGGCCAGCACGACTGGCCGGTCAGGCGGGCGCGCCGGGGGTGGGCGCTCCGCCGAGGAACTGCCCCACCGTCGAGCTGAACTCCTGCCAACTGGTCCGCTCGCCCGCCAGGGCACGCAGCCCGGCACCGGTCAGCTCGTAGGTCCGGCGCTCGCGGCCGTTGACGGTGCTCCAGGCACTGCTGACGTAGCCGGCCCGCTCCAGCCGGCGCAGCGCCGGGTAGATGGTCCCGGTGGGCAGATCGAGCACGCCGCCGCTGCGGGCCCGGAGCGCCTCGATGATGGCGTAACCGTGCAGCGCGCCCCGCTCCAGCACCGCGAGCAGCAGCGCATCGAGATGGCCGTGCAGCGCCTGGGCGTTCATAGGTAGCAAGCCTACTAATATATGCGGCGAACTCCAACGGGGTGCCGGCATCCACGCCCGCCGCCGGCCTACTAGGGTGTGTGCGCAGAGTCACCGATCCGCCGGCACCCTCGCCGGGTCGGGTGCCCATATCGAGCGCACACGGAGGTCAGCGTGGCCCGCCAGTCGTCCCACCGGCCCGACACCGACGAGCCCGGCAACGAGCCCGCCGGAAGCGACGGGGCTGTCGACCCCGGGCAGATCGACGCCGGCTCCTCGGAAGCCAGCGACGACGACGCCGGCACCGACGATGCCCCGGCGACGTCCGGCAGCACTCCGGACCGGTCGCTCTGGGAAGAGGTCCGGATCGACCCGGTCGAGATCGCCCTCCCCTCGGGCGCCGGTTTCACCCTGCGGACCTACCGCCCGGCGGGTGAGCTGACCCCGACCGACATCGAGGACCGGGAGCAGGACGACCTCTTCGCCAGCCGGTCGCGGCAGGCCGAGGACGACGAGGAGGACGACGACGACGAAACCGTCGTGATCCTCGACGAGGAGGTCGCCGACCAGTTCGCCGAGGCCGACAAGGAGGAGGCGGAGCGGGACGGCAAGACCAAGGCCGCCGACTCCGACGCCGAGAAGGACGAGGAAGAAGAGGTCGAGGAGGAGGACGAGGGCGAGGAGGTACCGGCCTTCCTCACCCACCGGGGCAAGCTGCTGCTGTTCAAGAATCCTGAGGCACTTGTCACATTCGTCAAGTCCGGCGCACCGCACGATCTCGCCGACCTGGACACCTGGGACCAGCTCGTCGAGCGGATCACGCCGGCCGACGTCGCCCCGCTCGACGAGGACTCCTACGAGCTCGACCTCGTGGTGGAGAACCTCCGTGGCGGGCACGACGTCTGGGACTCGACGCTGCTCATCGAGGCCGGTGAGGTTTCCCGCGACCTGGCCTACGCGCTTCGGCTCCCGGCCGTACTCGATATGCTTTCTGCCGGCTCCAGCCTGGACGACCTCGACGAGGCCCTCCGGGCGACCGTAGCCGGCGGTCTCGGCGGATTCCGGGGTCGGCGGCGACTCAAGAAAATCGGGGCACAAACCGCAAGTCTCGGGTGGCGCACGATTATCGGCAAGATCTCTGCCGCCGTGGACTGGCGCGACTGACCCCTTACCAGGGAGCATCAGTCTTTGGCACACCACTTGTGTCTCGGGAGGAGGACGACGCCGTGGCGCTCGTGCGGGTGTACTGCGGTCTGGCCTCTGCGGATGCCACGGGCCGGTCGGCTTCGGCCGGCGCGACGCTGACCTCCGCAGTCGTCGACGACGCAGGCAGGCTGCTCCACGTCTGCGAGATCACCGATGACCCGGCTGGCTACGCCCAGCTCGGCGCGGTGCTCGTCGAGCGGAGCAGCGGGCCGAGCGGCGTGGCCGTCGCGGCGGACAGCGACGACCACATGGTCACCTCGCTGCTGAGCGCGGCCGGGCGTCCACTGGTCATCGCCGACGACGACTCCGTCGACGACTTCGCCGAACGGTTCGCCGACGACGAGTCGGCGGATGAGCGGGAGTCCGCCCCGGCCGAGCGGCGTGCCGTCGGGCTCGCCCGGGCGTTGCAGGCCGGCGCCCTCTCCGCGGCCACCCTGCCGCCGCCGCGTGAACTCGTCAGCTTCAAGCCGGTACTCGCCGCGCACGCCGCGCTCGCCAACGGCCGGCACGCCGCCGCCGTGGCCCTGCGCGAGGTGCTGCGCGAGCTCTACCCGGCCGCGCTGCGGGCGTACCCGGATCCGGCCGAGCCGGTCTCCCTGGCCGTACTGGAGGCACTGCCCGAGCCGGGCATGATCGGCGGCACCAGTGCGCGCGGCCGGGACACCTCGGTCGCCACCGACGCCATCGCCGCGCACCTCGCCGCGGACGGCGTCGCCGAGGCCGACGTCATCACCGACGCGGTCACCGCGCTCCGGGTCGCCATCGCGGAGACCCCTCGTCGGGGCGCCGCCAACAAGGCCCTCACCTCCGCCGCGGCGGAGACCGTACGACAGGCCGTGGCAGCCGTACGCGCCTGCGACGCCGGCTGCGACGCGCTGGTCGCCACCCTGACCGCCCGGGTCGGCACGGCGCCGGCCCCGAGCCGGCGGACCGGGCGGCGCAGCGCTGGCGAGGCACCGACACCGGCCGGCACCGGACTGCCCGGTCCGGCCCGCGAGCCGGTACCCAGCTCGGGGCGGCGCACCCGGCACCAGCCGGCGGCGGCCAGCACCGCGCCCGCCAGCCCTCAGCCGATGGGGCCACCGCCGGTCGCGCCGGCACCGGTCGCGCCGCCGCCGATGGCGCCGCCACCGGTCACCCCCTCCTCCGCGCCGCCGCTGTCGCCGGCCGCCACGCTCTCGATGCCGGTCGTGCCGGTCTCCGGGCCGCCCCGCGAAGCCCGCTCGGCCGCGCCCTCCTCCGCGCCGCCGGCATACCAGGGCGACACGATGGCGAACCGGCCGGTCTCCGCACCGCCACCCCCGCCACCCGGGATGACCCCGATGCCACCGCCGCAGCGTGGGCCGATCCCGCCCGCCGAGGCCGGCGAACCCTTCCGGGCCACCCTGACCACCGCCGCCATCAACAGCGCCCGCAACGAGCGGCGGCCGACGCCGATCACGCCCCGGCCGAAGACCAACGGGGACAGCACGGCACGTCCCGGCAGCACCATCTCCGCCGCCGGCCTGACCGTGTCGGTGCCGGCGACACGGCCCGAGCCGCCGCCACCGCCCGGTTCCCGGGCCAACTGGCCGCTGGTCAACCCCGGCGAGGAGCAGGACGACCGGGCGACCGGGTCGGGATACCCGGGATACCCGGGCGGGCCGTCCGGCGAGCGGGACGCGCCGGTCAGCCCGGCGCCCTCCGACGGCCGGGTCACCCCGCCGTGGCAGGCGGACGACCTGCCCCCGGAGCCGCCCACGCTGCGCCTCGTCGAGCCGCCGCCGCTGGCCGACCGGCCCCTGCACAACGGGCTTCCCGCCGACAACCCTCCGCTGCGCCTGGTGGACCGGGGAGAGCCGGCCGCCCAGGCCGGGTCGGCTCTGCCGCGCCGCATTGTCGAGCCGAGCGCGCCGCCGGTCTCCGACGAGGGTGACGGCGACCTGCTGATCTTCGCCGCGGCCAGGTCCGCCTGGTTCACCGGTCACTCCGAGGAGGACGAGGTGGAGTGGGCGTCGACGGCCGACAGTGGCTGGCAGGCCGCCCAGCAGGCGTCCCGCCCCTCGGTCGGCGCCTCGACCAACGCCGGCCTGCCCAAGCGGGTGCCGCAGGCCAACCTGGTACCCGGCTCGCCGCTGCGGGACGACCGGCCGCTGCGGATCGTCCGTGACGCGGCCCGGATCGCCGAGCACACCACCGGCTACTTCCGGGGCTGGCGGCGTGGCCAGGAGATCGGTGGCTACGCCGTGGGTGGCCGCCCGGGCCGGGAGGCCGCCGGAGGCTGGGACTTCAGCCGTGATCCGGACGAGCGGGCCGGCAACCTCGACTACGAATACCGCTCCGCCAGCTATCGCTCCTGACGGAGCGGATACACCACTCCACCGAGAACCCACACCGGCACCCGTCATCGGACGGCCGGTGTGGGTTTTCCGCGTCAACGGGGCTGCGCGTACTTGGCCGGACACGCTCCGCTCGCTCGGTCAGCCGGTCGACGCCACCGCTCGGACTGTCCGGTCAGGACCCGTCGGCTGACCGGACAGTCAGCCTCAGACCTACGTCGACCTGGTGTTTCTTGCCACTCTGTGCAGAGTTGACGGCGCCCAGAAGTGCCCGCCAACATACCCCGGGACCGTAGGCGACACCTACGACCAGTGCAGGAAGGGTGACGACGATGGCCGGACCGGCAGCAGTCGAGGCGTGGACGCTGAGTCGGCGAGGTCTCCTGGGGGCAGCCGCCACCACCCTGCTCGCCGCGTGTGGACGCGACGACGGGGGCCCGGTCGGTCCGCCCGGGCCCGGTTCGCGCGAACTCGTCATCGGCGCCAGCCTCGAACTCACCGGCCCCGGCCAGGTACTGGGCGTACTCCAGGAACGGGCGCTCCAGATCACCACCGACAAGCTCAACGAGCAGGGCGTACCGGTCGGCAACCTGCGCCGCACCATCCGACTGGTGGTCCGGGACAACGCCAGCGAACCGCGGCTCGCCGCCCAGCACGCGACCGAACTGGCCACCCGGGAGAACGTGCACGCGCTGATCGGCGGCTGCCTCGCCGAGACCTCACTGGCGATCATCCCGATCGCGCAGCAGCAACAGGTGCCGTTCATCTCGTTCGCCGCCGCCGACAACCTCACCGTGCCGCTGGCGCAGCGGACGTACATCTTCAAGCTCACGCCGGACGCCCGGGACGTGGCACGCGCGCTGGCCCGGCTGATTAGCTCGCAGGGCCTCAAACAGGTCGGTCTGCTAGCGACACCGGGGGCGCACGGAGATTCCGGCGTACGGGCCATCACAGCCGCCCTGAAGGCGTCGGACATCGACCTCGTCAAGGCGATCCGGCTGCCCCGGGCCGAGAACGCCGACTACCGCTCGACGGTCCGCAAGGTGACCCAGTCCGATCCGGACGCGGTGGTCGTCTGGGGCACCGCCCCGTTCTCCGGTACGGCGGCTCGGGCGCTGCGGCAGACCGGCTACCAGGGCCGGATCTTCTTCGACGCCGGCGCGGTCGCCGAGGACACCCTCTCGGAGGAGAACGCACCGGCGGTCGAGGGCGCGTACGTCGTGCACCCCGGCTCGCTGAACAGCTCGTCCCTGACCAACACCAGCACGGCCGGGCTGGACCGGCGGGACTTCGTCTACCGCTACATCCACCTGCACGGCTCGTTCAGCGGCTTCGCACCGTACGCCTCGGACGCGGTGCGCCTGGTCGTCAACGCGGCCCGGCTCGGCAAGAGCGTCGACCGGGGTCGGCTACGCGCCTATCTGGGCAACCAGATCACCGAGGGGATCGCCGGGGCGTACTCGTTCGCGCCGATCCGGCACGGCGGGATGGAGCCGGACTCGCTCGGCGTCTTCACCGTGGTTTCCGGCGCCTGGATCCGGGTCTCCTGACCTTCACTTCCCGCGCCGACCGCTCCGCCGGGCGGGCCAACCGTCCTGTCCCGGCTGAGGCGGGCAGTCTGTCCCGGCTGAGGCCGTGGCAGTCAGAACCGGGACGGGGAGCCTCGACGGGATCGGCTCACGGCGGGCGCGGCGGGCGGCGTACACCGCCGTCGTCGACCATCCGGCGCCGCGACGCCAGCGCGACAGTGGACGGATGCCGCGACATTGGACGATGCCGCGGCGGGGCGTCGGCCCAGCGGACGGCGAAGAGCGCGTTCCGCGCCGTCGCCGCCGGGACGCGGGCAGCCGGTTACCCGGTGTGGGCCGGGCGGCCTCGTCGGGCGTGCCGACACCGGCCTACGGCCGGTCCACTCCCGACGGGCGACGTGCTCGCCGGTCAGGCCGGGGTGACGGCGCGCGAGCGCCGCATGGTGAGCACGTACTCGACCAGCGAGATCAGCACGTGCTTGGTCGACTCCCGGTTCCGGGCGTCACACGCGACGACCGGCACGTCACTCGAGATCGCCAGCGCGTCCCGCACGTCCTGCGGGTCGTGGTACTGCATACCGTCGAAGCAGTTGATCGCTACGAGGTACGGCAGTCGCCGGTGCTCGAAGAAGTCGATGGCCGCGAAGCAGTCGGCCAGTCGGCGGGTGTCCACCAGGACCACCGCACCGATCGCCCCTCGCACCAGTTCGTCCCACATGAACCAGAACCGCGTCTGGCCCGGGGTGCCGAACAGGTAGAGGATCAGATCCCGGTCGATCGAGATCCGACCGAAGTCCATGGCGACCGTGGTGGTCGTCTTGCCCGGCACCTGGCGGGTGTCATCGACACCCACACCAGCCGACGTCATGATCGCCTCGGTGGTCAGCGGAGTGATCTCCGAGACCGAGCCGACCAGTGTTGTCTTGCCGACGCCAAAGCCACCGGCGATGACGATCTTCGCCGATGTCACGCGCCCGGCCGTTGGGCGGTGCGACATGTCAGAGCCTGCGAAGTCCACTCAGCACCCTCTCCAGCAGTTCAGTGCCCACCGCGTCGTTTGAGTCGTCCAGAATTGTCGGTTCGTGCACCGCCACCAGGCCATCGGCGGCCATGTCGGCGATGAGGACCCGAGCCACTCCGAGCGGTAACTGCAACCGCGCCGCGATCTCCGCGAGCGATTGCAGCCGACCATCACACAGCGCGGCGATGTATTGATGCTCCCGGCCCTGGCCGCCATTGCCGTTACCAGCGGACCGACCGCGCACCGTCGTCTCGACGAGCGCCTCCAGGGCGATGTCGAGCCTCGGCCTGGTACGACCACGGGTAACGGCATATGGCCTCACCAGCGCGCCCGTCGGCTCGTCGCGTTCGGCCATCATCGCCGTTCACCCCCTTCTCGTCGTACCCGAGACTCAAAGCCTGGAGCTCGTCATTGTTCCATTGTCGTCGCACCGGCCAGCGAAGCACACCGGCCGGGTACCACCTAGCTCAGCATCCCCGCGGCGGCCCGGGGTGGCGGCGTCAACGCGTCACCCACCCGGTCGACGAGCAGTGCCATCTCATAACCCACCTGCCCGACGTCGGAACTCCGGGCGGCGAGCACGGCGAACGACGAGCCGTCCGAGATGGACATCAGGAACAGGAAACCATTGTCCATCTCGACCACAGTCTGTAGAACTGCCCCACCCTCGAAGCAGCGCGCCGCCCCCTGGGTGAGGCTGACCAGGCCGGACGCGATCGCGGCGAGCTGATCCGCCCGGTCGCGCGGGAGGTCCCGTGACGACGCGAGGAGCAGGCCGTCCGCGGAGACGGCGATCGCGTGGGCGACGCCGGGCACACGATCGGCGAAGTTGGCCAACAGCCAACCGAGATCCTGCGTAGATGTCATCCTTCATGCTCCTTCTGGCCGCTCGCGGTCGCGGGGCCCACCTCGGGCTGCGGGGATTGCCCTGCCGGAGTCGCCTCCGGGTTCGTCGACTGGTCGTCCGTCGGGTGCGTGCGGCCACGCTGCACCCCACGGTGGTACGCGGACAACAGCCCGCGTACCGCCTCCGGCGTACGACGCTGCACCGAGGTGGTCGGCTTCTCCACGGCTCCGGGCACCAACTGGGCCATCGGCACCCGCTTGGGCAGTCCGGTCTGGGTGGTCTGGCTACCCGTGGTGGCGGTTGCCGTAGCCGCCATGGCTGCCCGCCAACCGTCGTCGGCAGCCGTACGCCAGCCGCCCTCGCCCGGTCGACCGGTGCCGTTGGTGATCGGCCCGCTCCCCGGCTGCTGACCACCGGGCCTCGGGCTGTGCATCGTTGCCGCGTTGCCTGTCGGTACGGATCCGGCCTGGGCCACGTCGGGAACGGCGGTGTCCACCGCGACGGCCTGGCCGGGCGCCGGGGAAGCCGTACCGGCTCCCTGCGGCTGCCCACCGGTCTCCTCGGGCTTCCGGCGGGTGCGGAACCAGGCCGACTCCAACTCGCGGAAGATCGGCAGTTCCATGGTCTCGTCGGCGAACTTCGGCCGGGCCTCCGTGCTGGCCGCGGCGTCCGTCGCCGGGGGCCGAGCCATCCGGGGCAGCTCGGCGGTCATGTCCAGGGCCGCCGCCAGGCGCTCTGGAACGGGCGGCGCGGCGGCCTCCCGGTCCGGCGCGTTCACCGGCGGCCAGGCCGGCGGCGCGTTGACCGCCGGAGCCGGCGGCTGCGTGGCCGGCGACGGGGTCAGGCCGAACGGCGGCGCGGATACCGGCGGTTGCCCGGCCGGCGGAGCCGAGACCGGCGGTACCGGCGGCGCGGAGACCGGCGGCAGCGCGGTCAGCCCGTTCGGCTGCGGATCAGGGGTGGCCGGACGCTGCCGGGGGATGAACCCGGACATCGTCTCGGTCGGCGAGAGGCCGCCCGGATCCTGCTCGGTGGCCCGCCGCTGCGGCAGCGGCTCGATGTCGTGCCCGTTCGGGATCCGCGGCGTGAACGGGTCGTTTCCGTTGCGTCCCGCCCGGGCACCGGTCAGGTCGGACCAGGCCGGCATGTCCCTGGGCTGGCTCGGGGCGCTGCTCTGCCCGCCGCCGTTCGCCGCCGGCTCGTACGGCCGGCCGAGCGGCGCGCCGTCGCGGTTGCGGTCGCCGCCGAAACCCGGACTGCCGCCGCCGAAACTCGGGGAACGATCGCCACCGAAACTCGGGCTGCGGTCGCCACCGAAGGCCGGGGCGCGGTCGCCGCCGCCGAAGCCCGGTGCCGGCGCCGTGGCCGGACCGCTCTCCAGGGCGAGCGGGGCGCCCATCGCCGGACGGGCGGTCGGTTCCGGCGCGAGCGGGAAGCCGCCCGGCTGCTGCCGGCCGGAGAGTGCCCGGGGGATCAGCATCGAGGTGGGCAGCGTGACGTCGGCGACGGTGCCCCGGTCGGGGCCGGGCCGCAGATCGACCTTCACACCGTGCCGGGACGCCAGCCGGGCGACCACGACCAGACCCATCATCCGGGAGACGGTCACGTCGACGGCGGGCGGCGTGGCGAGCCGTTCGTTGAGGTCCTGTAGCTGCTCGGCGCTGATGCCGATGCCCCGGTCCTCGACGAAGAGCGTCGCCCGGTCACCCACCCGGCGGGCCTCCACCATCACCTGTGAGTCCGGCGGGGAGAAGGCCGTGGCGTTGTCGAACAGCTCGGCGACCAGGTGCACCAGGTCGTTGACGGCGCCGGCCTGGACCTCGATGTCCCGGTCGACCATGCCGAACTCGATCCGGGTGTAGTGCTCGACCTCGGACTGCGCGGCCCGGAGCACGTCGATCAGGGCCGCCGGCTCGCGCTGCACCCGGGTCGAGTCGGCGCCCGCGAGCACCAACAGGTTCTCGTCGTTGCGGCGCATCCGGGTGGCCAGGTGGTCGAGCTGGAAGAGCTCGGCCAGCCGGTCCGGATCCTCCTCGCCCCGCTCCAGCCGGTCCAGGTGACCGATGAGCCGGTCGACCAGGATCTGCGAACGGCGGGCGAGGTTGACGAACATCGTCGCGACCGAGGCCCGCAGGGCGGCCTGCTCGGCGGCGGTACGGACAGCCTCCAGGTGGACGGCGTTGAACGCCTCGGTGACCTGGCCGAACTCGTCCTTGCTGCGTACCGGTAGTGGTTCGGCGATCTGGTTGGCCACCTGTACCGGTGACATCTGCGCCGTCACCTGCGGGTCACGCAGTCGGGACACCGCGTGCGGCAGCCCGTACTGGGCGATGGAGAGCGCGCCGTGCCGCAGTTCGCGCAGCGAGCGGGCCATCGAGCGGGCGACCAGGTAGGCGAAGAGCACCGCCAGCAGCAGCATGCTGAGCAGCAGACCGGTCTCCAGGAACACCTGCCGCTGCACGTCGTTGCGGAGCGCGCTCGCCTCGGTGAGTACGTCGGAGTCGAGCCGGCCCTCGACCGCGCGGATCAGCCGGGCGTTGCCGACCATCGCGGAGTCCCAGTCGTCGGCGTCGAACGGAGCGTCGGACATGCTCTCGTTCGTCCGGCCCCGGATCCAGCCGCCGTAGCTGTCGACCTCACGCACGTCGGCGCCGGTGACCGTCTCGTCGTAGAACGCGGACTCGGGGCCGGTGGCGATCGCCTTGAAGGTCTGTAGCGCCTGCTGCTGACCGGTCTCGGTGGCGATGTAGTCGGTCTGCAACGCGGCGGTCAACCGGCCGTCGATCAGGGCGCGGTGCACCACGACCCGCCGCATCGACAGGAACTCCTTGCCGCGCGCGTTGGCGGCGGCGGCCCGCATCCGGTCGCTCAGCGAGGAGTCGCCGGCGAGCTGCGAGGCCAGGTCCCGGATGTTCAGCAGGTCGTTGATCAGACCCTCGTACGACTGCGCCGCGTCGGTCAGCTTGAGCTTGGAGTTGATGACCTGGCTGCGGATCCCCGGTAGGTCGGCCAGGCCCTGGTCGATCTGGGCCAGCAGCGCGTCGAAGTTGCCCGGCAGCTCGTCGAGCTGCGCCCGGCGCTCCGAGTAGGGGCCCTTGGCCTTGTCGACCTCGGGGTGCACCTTGCCGTACGCGTCGCGGGCCGCCTTCCGAGCGGCCTCGTTGCGCGAGCCGAGCAAGAGTACGGCGCCCGCCCGCTCGTCCTGTAGGTCGTGCACCAGTTCACCGGAGGTCTGGGCGAGCGTGGCCAGGTTGTGCGCCCGGTTCGCGTCGTCCAACGTCTGCATGTGGTCGACGATGCTGGTCGTGCCGACCACGACGACCGCGATGGTCGGCGCGATCATGATCAGACCCAGCTTCGACCAGATCGGCATGTCGCGCAGCCGGCCGGCGACCGGCCAGCGGAGACGCGACAGGAACGGGCTTGATGTCTTCGGCCGCTTGCTCACGTCACCGCCTTCCCATCCAGTACCCGGCCAATGGCCCAGGGCACCGCTGATCGACCGACCCGGGCGGGTCGGACCTCCGAGATTCCATCACGCCGCAACTCAAGAAGAAAGCCCAGGTTGTCACCGACTGGAAGCGCATCGGGATGTCCCCGCGATTTGACAGCAGTCTGTCTTTCTGGTGTCACCCAGGGTAGTCACGCATCCTGTCCACGCTCCACTGCCCTCGACCGTCCAGAAACTGGCTGGCCACCGCTCGGCCCGAAACTCGGGACCCGCACCCGCAACGTATCGAACGTTGCCGGCACGGGGAAACCCTACGCCCTCGCCCACGGTGCCCGCGTTCGGCTCCGGCGCACCGCGAGCCTGGCACTCGCACGGCGCGGTGAACCATTGCCCGACCGGTCCGCTCCGGCAAGGTCGAAGTGCCGGATTACGCGGTCCGTGCGGACCACCGAATGGCCGCCCGGACAGCCGGACTGACCGGCCCGGCAGTTTTCCCGACCAAAAGAGATAGCAGACCGGAAATCGTGCGACAACGTCCCCACTCGGCGGCCGATCCCCCGCCGCTTCGGTGCGACCGACCCGTCAGGGCAGCAGCTTGGCGTACGCCGGCTTGATCACCTCGTTGATGATGGCGAGCCGCTCGTCGAACGGGATGAAGGCGCTCTTCATCGCGTTGATGGTGAACCACTGCAACTCGGGGTAGCCGTAGTCGAACGCCTCGACCAGCAGCGCCATCTCCCGGGACATCGAGGTGCCGCTCATCAGCCGGTTGTCGGTGTTGACGGTGACCCGGAACCGCAGGTCCCGCAGCAGCCCGATCGGGTGCTCCGCGATGGACGGCGCGGCACCGGTCTGCACGTTGGACGACGGGCACAGTTCGAGCGGGATCCGCTTGTCCCGGACGTACGCGGCCAGCCGGCCGAGCACCGGCCGGGCGTCCCCCGGGGTGATGTCGTCGACGATCCGTACCCCGTGCCCCAGCCGGTCGGCGCCGCACCACTGGATCGCCTGCCAGATCGAGGGCAGCCCGAACGCCTCACCGGCGTGGATGGTGAAGTGGAAGTTCTCCCGTTGCAGGTATTCGAAGGCGTCCAGGTGCCGGGTGGGCGGGAAGCCCGCCTCCGCACCGGCGATGTCGAAGCCCACCACTCCGGTGTCCCGGTGCCGGACGGCCAACTCGGCGATCTCCTGCGACCGGGCGGCGTGCCGCATCGCGGTCAGCAGCGTGCCGATCCGGATCGGGTGCCCGTTCGCCGCCGCCTCGGCGGCGCCCTCGGCGAAGCCGGCCAGCACCGCCTCCACCACGCCGTCGAGGTCGAGGCCCCGCTCCAGGTGCTGCTCCGGGGCGAACCGGACCTCCGCGTAGACCACGCCGTCCGCGGCCAGGTCCAGGGCGCACTCGGCCGCCACCCGGCGCAGCCCCTCGACCGTCTGCATCACCGCCACGGTGTGCGCGAAGGTCTCCAGGTAGCGCTCCAGCGACCCCGAGTCGGCCGCCTCGACGAACCACCGGCCGAGTTCCTCCGGGTCGGTGCTGGGTAACGGATGCCCCACCGCCTCGGCGAGGTCGACCACCGTCGCCGGGCGGAGCCCGCCGTCCAGGTGGTCGTGCAGCAGCGCCTTGGGAACCCGGACGATGTCGTCGTAGCCGATTGCCGCCATGCACCGACCCTAGTGGCCCGGGCGGGTCGCGCGGCGACGGCACCACGGGGCACCGCCGGCCCCGGCCCGGGCGCGCACTATCGTGACGAGGTGCCACCCGAGGTCCTGCGGCGGCTGCGCTGCCCGGTCTGCGGCCGGCCACTGGCCGCCGTACCGCCGGCCGCCGTGGTCGCGCTGCGCTGCCCGGCGGGACACAGCTTCGACCTGGCCCGCCAGGGGTACGTCAACCTGACCGCCGGTCGGGTCACGCACTCCGGGGACAGCCCGGCGATGGTGGCCGCCCGGGACGAGTTCCTCGGTGCCGGCCACTACGACCTGATCTCGACCGCGCTCGCCGATCTCGCCTGGGCGGTCGCCGGGTCGGCACCGGGGACGTACCCGGAACTGGTGGTGGACGCCGGCGCCGGCACCGGCCGGCACCTCGGCGCGGTACTCGACGCCCTGCCCGCCGCCGTCGGGCTGGCCCTCGACGTCTCCAAGCCGGCGCTGCGCCGGGCCGCCCGGGCCCACCCCCGGGCCGGTGCCGCGCTCTGCGACACCTGGCGCGGGCTGCCGCTGGCCGACGGCGAAGTCGGGCTGCTGTTGAACGTCTTCGCCCCGCGCAACGGACCGGAGTTCCGCCGGGTGCTGCGGAGCGACGGCGCGCTGCTGGTGGTCACGCCTACCGCCGAACATCTCGGCGAACTGGTCGACCGGCTCGGCCTGCTCCGGGTCGACCCGGCCAAGGAGACCCGGGTCGCCGGCAGCCTGGCCGAGCACTTCACCCCGGGCGCGACGGCGGTACACCGGGCCACCCTCCGGCTCGACCGGACCGCGATCCGCACCCTGGTCGGGATGGGCCCGAGCGCCTGGCACGCCGACCCCGACCGGCTCGACCGGCGGATCGACGAACTCCCGGAACCGGCCACGGTGACCGTCGCGGTCCAGGTGACCGCGCACCACCCCCGCTGACCGCCGGCCGGTCAGGTGGAGAGGTCGACCTCCTCCCACCCGGCGGGCGGGTCGTGGAACGGTCCCCGGAACACCACCGCCCACTCCAGCGCCCACCGCCGCTGGCCGATCGCGTTGCTGTCGATCATCCCGGGCAGTTGCAGCCCCTCCTGCTCGGCCTCCAGGTAGCCCCAGTCGAGGCAGTAGTAGAAGTCGAGTACCGCGGCCACCTCCGCCGCGTCCCGGGGCGCCGCCAGGGTGCGGGAGCGCCACTGGCCGAAGGTCTCCCCCGCCGCCAGGTGGGGCAACTGCTCCATCAGCCGCTCGTCGCTGGGTTCCGTCGGGTCGAGGTGCCGGCTCAGCCCGAGTACCCAGGCCAGCGCGAAGATCGCGTCGTGGTGCAGTACGAACGAACGGTGGTCGCCCCGGCTGCCCATCACGAACTGCCACTCCGGCGGGGTCACCTGTTCCACCAGGTGCGAGCCGAGCAGCCAGCTCATCCCGGCCTGCGGCGGCATGCCGAAGCACCGCGCCAGTACCAGGTGCAGTACGGCCGTCCGGGCCTCGATCTCGGCGGTGGGCCGCAGCTCGACCGCGTCACCCGGCTCCCACACCAGCGGAAACTGCGCCGGCGGCACGGGCAGTCCCAACCGCTGCAACTCGGTCACGTTGGCGGCCCGAACCGCCTGCGGGTCGGGAGCGGATACGGTCACAGCCTTGTTTCCCGTCACGTCGGAGTCGCCTCGGGCGCGCACGGCACCCACGGCACCGGATGCGGCGCGGACCCGGTCGTCGAGCCGACTCAGCACCCCGTGCTACCCCCAGGCGACGCAGAATAGCCGGTCAGCAGCGCCGACACCATGGGCGCCCGGCGTGGCAGCCGCACCGGCCGGCCGTCGAAGAGGACCTCGCCACCCGCCCGGAAACCGCACCTGGCCCGGTGGGGCCGACCCGCCACCCCGCACCCCGCCGATACGCGGCGGATATCCGTTCCACCCACGCGGCGAGCCGAGATCGCCGGTGCCGTCGAACGCCCTCCCGGACGGCTAACCGATCCGGTCGATGACCAGGGCCGGCAGGGTCGGCGGCCCGGCCGAGACCGACACCGCCCCGGCCGCGACGGCCCGAGCCGCCGGAATCCGGCCCGCGTCGTCGGCCCGCAGTTCGTAGAGCGGTTCACCGGCCCGTACCGGATCTCCCGGCTTCCGGTGCAGCAGCACTCCGGCCCCGGCGCTGACCGGGTCCTCCTTGCGGGCCCGTCCCGCGCCGAGCCGCCACGCCGCGATCCCGATCCCGTACGCGTCGACGGCGGCGACGTAACCGTCCCGGTCGGCCCGGACGACCTCCACCTCCGGGGCGACCGGCAACGGGCCGTCCGGGTCCCCACCCTGGGCCCGGATCATCGCCCGCCAGACGTCCATGGCCCGGCCGTCCCGCAGCGCCCGCTCCGGGTCGGCGTCCGGCAGCCCGGCCGCCACCAGCATCTCCCGGGCCAACCGGACGGTCAGCTCCACCACGTCGGCCGGCCCGCCCCCGGCCAGTACCTCGACCGACTCAGCCACCTCGACCGCGTTCCCGACGGCCAGCCCCAGCGGCGTCGACATGTCGGTCAACAGGGCGACGGTCCGCACCCCGTGCGCGCCACCCAACTCCACCATGGTCTCGGCGAGTTCCCGGGCGTCCGCCTCCGACTTCATGAACGCGCCCGAGCCGACCTTCACATCCAGCACCAGCGCCCCGGTACCCTCGGCGATCTTCTTGCTCATGATCGAGCTGGCGATCAGCGGGATGGCCTCCACCGTGCCGGTCACGTCGCGCAGCGCGTACAGCTTGCGGTCGGCCGGCGCCAGCCGCTCACCCGCCGCGCAGATCACCGCGCCGACCTCACCCAACTGGGCGATGAACTCGTCGTTGCCGAGCCCGGCCCGCCACCCCGGAATCGACTCCAGCTTGTCCAGCGTCCCGCCCGTGTGCCCCAGCCCTCGGCCGGAGAGCTGCGGTACGGCGGCACCACACGCCGCCACCAGCGGAGTGAGCGGCAACGTGATCTTGTCGCCGACCCCACCCGTGGAGTGCTTGTCCACGGTCGGCCGGCGTACCCCGGAAAGGTCCAGCCGTTCCCCGCTGGCGATCATCGCGGCCGTCCAACGGGCGATCTCGCCCGGCGTCATGCCCCGGAGCAGGATCGCCATGGCCAGCGCCGACATCTGCTCGTCGGCCACCCGCCCCCGGGTGTACGCGTCGACCACCCAGTCGATCTGCTCGTCGGACAGCACCCCACCGTCCCGCTTCACCCGGATCACGTCGACCGCCGCGAACGCACTCACCGCTGATTCCCTCTTCCTCATACTCACGCACACCCAAGGCGGATCACGCCACCAGCCGACCTGCCACCGCCGCACAGCCATCGCGGATCACGCCACCACCCGGCCCAGTCACCCACCCACCCGCGCCACCCGACGGCGAGCGCCCACCGAGGGCCGGGG